>NZ_BMQA01000050.1 GCF_014647875.1 Streptomyces brasiliensis
ATACAAGATCACACACTACCCGTTAGACGGAAGTTGGGGTACCTAACGAAGCCCTACTAGGAGGGCGGCGCGCCCACCGATCCCGGCTGTCGGCCAGTCTGAACTGGGCGTTGGCTTCGGCGGATGATTCCTGTGCGCCCTTCGAAGGTGATCACACGCCGCCGCGACGGGTGGATCTATGCCTACGTGATGGAATCCGGCGTTCTCGGGGCGCTGGAGCCCGCTGCGCTGTTCCGGCCGCGACCCTGCGACGAGGTCGTGGAACCGGCGGTCCGGCTCGATCTGGAGCCAGTCGTGTATAGCGCGGAAGACCCCCTGTACCAGGAGGCGTCGACCATCTTGCGCGTCGGGTGGGCCCCACTCTCTGGGAGCGTGATCCCGACAGGGCAGATTGAGCTGGACCGCTGGGCTACAGTGCTCAGTTGGGGACCGAACAGTTGCCGAGGGGGCAGCTTCGTGGTTCGGGGGGACCCCATCGGGGAAGGGACCTGTGTCTGTGACGGAGTCGCTGCGCCCACTGACACGGCCGCGCATCTACGAGCAGGTGGTCGCGAGGCTGCGGGAGTACGTGGAGCGGGAACACCTGCACGCGGGGGACAACCTGCCCCCGGAGCGTGAGCTCGCCGAGCGGCTGGGCGTCAGCCGCACTTCGGTACGGCAGGCCATCGTCGCCCTCGAGGTGCAGGGCCTGGTCGCGGTGCGGCACGGCGGCGGCACATATCTGCTGCGCGACCGGCTTGACGCCGAACCCCTGGAGACGATGATCGACCGGCGGCGCCGGCTCCCGGACGTCCTGGACGCCCGGGACGCGCTGGAGACCAAACTCGCCGCGCTCGCAGCCGCACGCCGCACCGACGAGGACCTTCGGGAGATCGACGCGGCCCTGACGGCCATGGCCGAGGCCATCGACCGCGGCGAACTCGGCATCTCCGAGGACAAACGCTTCCACGCCGCTGTCACCGCGGCCGCCCACAGTGCGCTGCTCGCCGCTTTCATGGCGGAGATCGCGCTGCCCATCGCCGAGAGCCGTGCCGAGTCACTGCGTCAGCCCGGACGCCCGGCGCTGTCGCTGGAACAGCACCGCGGCATCGCCGAGGCGATACGCGCGGGTGACCAGGAGGCTGCCGCGCACTCGATGCACCACCACGTGGTGACCGTCGGCCACGTCAAATTGCTGGGCTGGCAGGCAGAGGCCACGGACTGATCAGCGCCTGGACGGTGTGCTTCCGGACCGATGACGTCCAGGCCACGGCGGAGGCCGTCGAGCGGCGGCCCGTGTCGGCCGCGGACGTGCCGGACGGCGGCGGGATTGCGGCTCGCGGACACCTCGGATGCGGTGTGCGCGGTGCTCCATGCTCTGCTTCAACGCCTGGATGCGGCAGGGCAGATGACAGGCAGTTGCAGGCGGCGCGGCCGGGGCGGTCGGCCGCTTGGTGATGCGCCCTCACTCACGGCCACGCGCCCCCTTGACATGTCCGCAGCAGGGTAGCACCCTCACCGCAATTCACTCATTGGTCCAGTGGTTCAACCAGTTGCCCGGGAGGCGTCATGACCGCACCTGCGCCCTCTGCCACCACCGTCCCCGAAGGGATGTACAGACACCGCCGCCGTGCCGTGGTCGCCAGCACGGTGGGCACCGCGATCGAGTGGTACGACTTCTTCCTCTACGGCACTGCCGCCGCTCTGGTGTTTCCCCACGTGTTCTTCCCCGGCTCGGACCCGTACACCGGGGTGCTCGCCTCGTTCGGCACGCAGTTCGTCGGCTTCGCGGCCCGTCCGCTGGGGGCCGCGATCTTCGGGCACGTCGGAGACCGGATCGGCCGCAAGTCCACACTCGTGACCACCCTCGTCCTGATGGGGGCCAGCACTTTCCTCATCGGTGTACTGCCGGGCTATGCCTCCATCGGCCTCGCCGCACCCGTACTGCTGGTCCTGTTGCGGATCGCCCAGGGCATCGGTGTAGGCGGCGAATGGGGCGGCTCGGTCCTGCTGTCGATGGAATGGGGCGACGAGCGCCGCCGCGGGCTGATGGCCAGCTGGCCGCAGCTCGGCGTACCGCTGGGTCTTCTCGCCTCGACGGGCATGGTCAAGATGACGAACGCGATGTCCGGCGACGGCTTCGACAGCTGGGGCTGGCGGATACCCTTCCTCGCCAGCGTCGTACTGATCGGCATCGGGCTCTATGTGCGGCTGCGCGTGCTGGAGAGTCCGGCCTTCACCGAGGTGAAGCAGGAGCGCGTGGTGGTGCGCCAGCCGGTCTGGCGCGTGCTGCGGCACCAGCCGCGCGCCGTGCTGACCTCTGCCTTCGTCCGGATGTCGGAGCAGGCGCCCTTCTACCTCTTCATCACCTTCGTGCTCACCTATGGAACGCAGAAGCTGAGTATCCCCAGAGGCGACCTGCTGAACGACACGCTCGTCGCGGCGGCAGTCGGGTTGATCACCGTCCCGCTCTTCGGCCACCTGTCCGACCGTTTCGGGCGGCGCCTGGTCTACGCCATCGGTATCTGCTGCACCGGGCTGTTCGCGTTCCCGTACTTCGGTCTGCTCAACACCGGCAGCTCCGGTCTCGTACTCCTCGCGATTGTGCTCTCCCTGGTCTTCCACGACATCCAGTACGGTCCCCAGGCCGCACTGATCGCCGAGGGGTTCGGGACCAACGTCCGCTACAGCGGTGCCGGGATCGGATATCAACTCGCCTCGGTGATCGCGGGCGGACCAGCGCCGCTCATCGCGGCGGCGATCCTCGAGCACACCGGCTCCAGCACAGGGATCAGCTGGTACATCGCCGGCTGCTGCGCGGTCGCCGTGATCGCGCTGTTTTTCATGCCACGTCAGGCGCCGGCGCTCACGGCCTCGCACGGTACGGCTCCGTCGCGCAGCAAGGCCGCGTCCTCGCCGGGAGAGCTCTGACCGGCGGGGCGGTACAGACCTCGACCCGGTCGGGGCCGTACTCCCGAATCCCCGTTCTCCGATCACGCGGCTGTTCTCGGGTTCGTCCCGGGGATGGTCACGAGATCCCGATGCGACAGTAGCGGTCCGGGAGGCGGGCGCGCGCAGGACCGGGCAGTGCCAAGCCTGTCCCTGCCAGGCAGCCGTCGATGATCCGGGGCTTGTAAAGCTGACGATTTCGTTGCCGGATGAACAGGCGGAGGAACTGAAGCCGCTCACGCCCGGCAAGGGGGAGACCTCGGAGTTCGCGTCGCGGGCGATCGCCGGCGCGCTGGCGCAGCGACGGTCCGACCGGTTCTTCGACGCATATTTCGCCGAGGTGGGGACCCGTCATCGGCCGATGAGGCGTGGATCGAGGCGCAGTTCGCGGAGCGCCGCGCAGCCAGATGCGAGTGCCGCGGGAAGGGGTTGATGCTCGACACCGGTGCGCTGATCGCGATCGAGAGGCGAGGCCCGGGTCGTCGGGCTGGTCCGCCGGGCGATCGCCGAGGGCATGACGGTATCGGTGCCGACCGTGGTCAGCGTGCAGGCCTGGCGAGGCGGTCCTTGCCAGGCGCTGCTGTCCGGTTTCCTGTTCAGGGCGAAGCTCGATATTGTCGGGTACGGGCTGGAGGACGCGAGGGCAGTGGGCCGCAAGATTGCCGAGCGCGGGCACCCTGATGTCGTTGACGTGTTCGTGGTGCTGCACGCCAACGCCCGCCACCATGCGGTGGTTGCGTCCTATCCCGAGGACATCGTCAAGATTGGCCCGAAGATCCCCCTGATCGCTGTGTGATCGGCTCCGCAGGGAAGGCGTGCACCGACCTACTCGTGACCTACGGCCTGTACCGGCGGGCAGCTTGATCATCTGTAGGAGCATGAGACCCGATCATGCGGGACTGCGGTCGGGGGCATCGCCCGAGGTCAGCTGCGGTGAAGGGGTTTTGAGGCGCTACGCCCCTCAGGTCACGTCGTCTCACCGTCGGCGCGGTCGTCGTCAGCGTCCGGCTGCGCGGGCAGGGCCTGGCCGGCGGACACCGATTCCACTTTGCCGATGTCCTGCGGCGTGAGGTCGAGGTCGGAGATCTCGCCGTCGCCGGGTCCCTCTGCCTCTCTTCGGGCCTTGCGCCGGTCATTGAGAAGCGAAAAGACAACGGCGGCGAAATAGAACGCCCAGATCGGCGCGGCCAGCGCCAGCATGGTCAGCGGGTCCGTGCTCGGCGTCGCCACAGCCGAAAAGACCGTGATCCCCATGATCATGCCGCGCCACCAGCCGAGCATCCTCCGGCCGGACAGCACTCCGGTGAGGTTCAGCATCACCAGCAGCAGCGGCATCTCGAAGGAGAGACCAAAGACGACCACCATGCGGGTGACGAGGTCGAGCAGATCGTCCAACGGCAGCAGGTTGTCCACCCCGTGCGGGGTGAAGCCGATCAACACCTTCGCGGTCGTGGGCAGCACCTTGTAGGCGAAGAAGGCGCCGCCGAAGAACAGCGGGACGCCCGCGCCGACGAACGCGTAGGCGTATTTCCGCTCGTGCTTGTGCAGGCCGGGGGCAACGAACGCCCACAGCTGGTACAGCCATACCGGCGAGGCCAGCACGACGCCAGCCATCAGGGACACCTTCAGCGCCAGGGTGAAGGGTGCGAGCAGACCGCTGATCGTGATCCGCGCGCAGGTGGTGTCCGCGGTCTGCTTGGCCAGATCGGCGAAGGACGTCGGGCAGCCGACCGAGTCCAGCACCGGCCTGGTCAAGAAGTTCACGAGGCCCTTGTAGTAGAAGGCCGCGGCGATCGTGACGACCAGGATGGCAAGGACGGCCTTGGCGAGCCGGTTGCGGAGCTCACGAAGGTGCTCCGCGAGCGGCATCCGCCCCTCGGGATCCTTCTCCTTGTTGCGGGCCGACTGGGGCACGCCACGTCCTCATCTCGTGCGGCAGACCGGAGACAACCGGCCCTGCGTTAGTACTTGATCGGTCTCCGTCACCCGGTGGGGCGCGGGCTCGCCACGGCGCCGGTTGCGGCCGGTAGCGCGTCCAGGAGGCAGTTGGTCCAGGTCGGCACCACTTACTGCGAGCTGATCTGCCTTGCCCGGCCCGAGGATGGACGGCTCACGAAGGTCCTCGGACCGTCCACTGTCACGCGCCGCGCTCGGGCCGGGAAACAGCGCTGCTCCGGCCAAGACGTCGGCCTATGCCGCAGACAACGACGCGGGCGGCCCGACAGTGCGAGAGGTGAGCCGGCCGAAGAGGCTTCGGGCAGCGTCTCGTGCGGGGATGAGCCAGGAGCGCGCAGGACCGGGCTCAGCCTCCGTGGCTGGTCGTGCTGTCCGTGGGCGCGGTGCGGGTGGTGGCGGTGTCTCCGGGAGCGCCCGGGATCGTCCGCTGTCCCGGTGCAGGCTCGGGCTCGGGGCGTGGCTCGTTTGACGCGCCGTCGTCCTTCATGGCCTTGGTCTCGCTCTTGAGGATCCGCATGGACTTGCCCAGCGCCCGGGCCGTGTCGGGTAGTTTCTTCGAGCCGAAGATCAAAACCACCACCGCGACCAGGATCAGCAGGTGCCAGGGCTCCAGCGCATTGCGGAACATCGTCACACCACCCCTTCGAACGCGTCGGCCTTCATACCTGCCTCGGCGATCCGTGCCGCTTGTTCCTGCGCGGCATCGGTGGGAGCGGGAGCGCCCGCGGCACATCGTGTCTTGCTGCCCCCAGCATGCCCCCATGGCTCTCCGGGCGCGCGCAGAGCCCCGGCCGCCGCCCGAAGAAGCGTCCAGCCCACGACCGGGCCTTGCGGAAGGTTGACGCGGCGGAAGGCGCACACCTTTGGCCGCGGACGACGGCTCGCCGCCGCGGGCGGGCGCGTCCAGCACGGTTGCCCGTCCGCCGATACGGCGAAGAGTTCCCCCTCCGCGTCCCGGCCGCACTCGGCCGGGACATCACGCTGCTGGACGCGGTCGATGTCCACGACCCGGCAGGACTCTGCACCGGCGGATGGCCAGCACTCGTCGTCGCAGAAGGGGATACGCAGGAAGTGGCTGGGCAGGCCGGCGTCCGTGCCCGCACCCGCGGTCTCGTGCGCGGGCGCCTGGGAGGAGGTATCCCGGTGCACTTGGCACGGCGGTTTCACCGGTGTCCGCCGCCCGCGCCATCGGGAGATTCCCACGGGGTCGTCCAGCCAGGCCTCGCAAGTGAATTCGTCGCCGAGCTCGACCGGCAACGGGCGTACGGCGAGGCGCAGTTCGCTGCCTGTGACCTGCATGGCCACCTGCGCCGGCTGCCCGGCCCGCGGAGTGTGCGGGGGCGTTTGGGCCGGATGGAGGCCCAGCCGCTGCCCCTGCAAGCAACCACGTTCGGGCACCTGGAACAGCCGATGGGTCTTCGCGTTCGACCACGGTGCGTTCATCGGCTTTCCCTGGAGTGACCGTTCCTGTCGCCGACTGGCGCGATGTTCACGCGTGGCTGTCGGGCGTGGAAGGCGAGGCGAGTGGAGTTGGCCGGCTGCTGCGGGGGCGGGCCGGGTGTCGATGTCCTTGCGGTGCATGTCTCCTTCTTCCTGTCGGGTCGGGGTCGATTCAGATCCTGGGGCGCCCGGCGGCCGTCCAGGCGGCGTATTCCTGGCGGACGTAGAGACGGCGGCTGGGGGCGAGCGTGATCGCGTCGGGGTGGTGCGGGCCGGCCACCAGGTCGGGATGGCGGCGGTCGTGCAGGACGAGTTGTTCGGCGGTTTCTGCGGCGGCTGCGACCGGGCCGGGGCCGGGGTCGTCCAGGGCCATCCGGTCCATGAGGGCGGCCTGGCGTAGCCGCCAGGCGCGTTCGGCGGCCGTCGCATCGACCGGGGGGCCGGTGACGGGCCTGGCCTGGCGGCCGTCGCATTCGGCCCCGAGAGCGAGCACTTGGTGCATCTCGCGGCGCAGGTCCGGCGCATTCGCGTACGCCTCGTGCGGGGGCGGGGCGCTGATGCCTTCGCCGCTGTTCGGGGTGGCGTTCACGCTCATACCTCCGCCGGTTCGTAGGGGCTGGTACCGCAGCGTTGACACAGCACCGTGTCGTGGCCGGGGCCGTCGTGAATCAAGGGTCGACGGGTGTGCCGCGGACCGCCTGGGTACCTGGGGCCGGGCTCGAGCAGCCGTCGATGGGGCACGGCCTGTGGGTCGCGAAGGCCCACTCGGCGGGTCGTCGGGTGACCCGGCGTCGCAGCTGCCCCCGGTGACCCGTCGCTGTGCGGCAGTGCCGGCCCCGGCAGGGGGTCGCAGCTCGTGCGGAACGTCCGGCCCGGTCATGGCGAGCACCTCAGGCAGGCGCGGACTTCGCGGCCGCTGCGTGTCTGGTGGACTTCGGTCGACTGAGCGAGGTACTGGACGATGCCGGTGCCGCGGCCGTGTTCGTCGGGGGCGATGTCGGGGCGATGGTGTTCCACGGTCGTGCCGGAGTCAGTGACCACAATGTGCAGAGTGCCGTGGTCGAGGACGAGTAGCAGGGTCATGCGCTCGTGGCCGTACTGCGCGGCGTTGGCGGCGAGTTCGTCGACGATGAGAACGGCGGAGTCCCGCTCGCTTGCGGGCACACTCCAGGTCTCCAGCAGATCGGCCGCGAAGTGACGAGCGGCGGAGACGTGCGCCTCCTGCGCGGGCAGGGTGAGCAGCGCCTGGTGCCGGCAGGGCTGGCCGAGCAGTGAACTCGGGCTGGGAGAATCGGTCACAAACATGGTCTTCTGGCTCTTCTGTGGATGTGCGGAGGCCGGAACGGGGGAGACCGCCAACAACTTCGGGGCGGTCGGTGGGCGGGATCCTGCATGGGCGCGCTCATTGAGTTCCACGGGCGACGCATGCCGAACGGTTCGAGTCATTCGCCCCTTTTGTTCAACCTCTTGCGAGCCTGTCAATGCCAGCGGCCTGGCTGGACTCACTCGCCTCTGTCAGAGCTCGATGCCGTACTCGGCCGAACCAGGAACCGACGGCTCGGTCTCCTCGCCCGTGATCTCCCGGACGGCCTTGCGGGAACTCACGCCGTAGAGCCGGACGAACCTGCATGCCCACGTCTCGGCTCGGTCGCGACACTCGGCGTGCAGACATCCTGGATCCTCTCCTCCGGGCTGCACGGACTTCGGAGGAAAAGGAGACTCGAGGTCGCCGGCCGTTTGGTGAACCGCATACCGCTGCTCGCGCGGGGGAGGGGAGAACACCTCGGCCGGGCCGTCGTAAAGACCAGGGCGGCGAAACCGACCACTCGGACGGGGAGTGCACGCCCCGTCGGCGCACTCACGCATCAAGTCGGCTGAGGACTGGGCCGATTCGTTGGAGCCGGGGGTGAGGGTGACCAGGGCCCGGAAACCGTCGGCGCGCCGCGAGAAGGACCAGGGCGCCGGCTTCGGCCTCCTCCCGGTGACTCCACCCAGGACTGAAGGACCCCCAACCCGCGTCCAGGATGCTCTTGTTCAGGCCGGCCCTGGCGGCGGCGCCGTTCGGGCGGAACGCGCCGTCCTGGCCCGGGTCGGGCTTGGGCGCAGCCGTCTTGGTCATGCCCGCCGTGTTCAGTCGCTCGTGCGCGATCACGTCGTGGTCGCGGATCAGCGCGCGAGCGGTCTTGTGGTGGAAGTCGAGACGCTTCCTGCGGGCCTTGGCGTACACGTTGGCGACCTTCCGCGCGGCGGCCCGGTGCGCCTTGGTTCGGCGGCCGGTGCGTTGGGGGAACGTCGCGAGGTGCCGCTGCGCCTCAGCCAGCTCCTGCGCCACCGTGCCGAGAAAGCGCGGGTTCGGCTCGTGCTCGCCTTCGGTGCTCCCCTCAAAAGGACTCTGATGGTCATCGGCTGCACGTCCTCAGCGCGCTCCTTCAGCCTGGTCCACCGGCTTGAGGCGGCTCGCTTCTTGTCGGCTGGCCAGCCCCCCCTCGGCCCGCGGCACGACCCTTCGGTGGCGACGTCTTCTTGGCCTCTTGTGCCTCCGTGCGCTCACACCCGACAGCTGTGGTCGCGTCACGCCCGGATTGTGACCAGCTTCTGACCGTTGTCTGCGTGGATCTCGAAGTACTCGATGGCTCCCGGGGACATGGCGACCGCTCCTGGGATCGTGGTGCCGGGAGGGTACGTGCCTGCCCGCCAGGTAGCGACGTCCGTCCTGGATCCGCCGGGCCCGACCGCCTGCAGCCGGCAGGTGATTCCGGCGGGTGCCCCCTTGGCGGAGACCTGCAGGACACTGCCCCAGGCAGAGGGCCAGGCCTTCACCGAGGCGGAGACGCCGGTGGCGGGATCGCTTCCGGAGAAGGTGCGCCAGGCAGTCGGCGCGGTCGGCCCAGGCGGCGTCGCCTGACTGCCCACGGATCCGACAGCCGCCAGCCATGTGCCGCCGGCCGCTGCCGCGATCAACGTCAGCGAGGCGGCAGCGCCGGCCAGTTGCAGACGCCAGGTCCTGCGGCGCCGGGACGTGGCCTGCTGGAGCAGCCTCTCCAGCACACCCCCCTCTGGCACCTGCGACACCGCGGGCGTGGCGGGCCGTTCGGGCGGGGAGCCCT
Organism: Streptomyces brasiliensis; assembly: GCF_014647875.1. Taxonomy (GTDB): domain Bacteria; phylum Actinomycetota; class Actinomycetes; order Streptomycetales; family Streptomycetaceae; genus Streptomyces; species Streptomyces brasiliensis. Next base: position 9,432 of record NZ_BMQA01000050.1, read on the forward strand.
GCGCGCCTTCGGCTGCCCGTGCCACTAGCCGGTCGGCCAGGTCCCCGTCGGTCGTCGGCACCGTCTGGCCTGAAATTTCGGCTTCGGTCACCGTCGCCAGCAGCGCAGGCAATCCCACCAGCTGGGTGTGTTCGGCCCGGCATTCGGCGCATTCCGCGAGGTGGATGCGCACCCGTTCCATTTCCGCTGAGGGCAGCGTGCTCAGGACGTATCCTCCCAGCGCCAGCCGGAGGGCGTCGTGCTCCGCACTCATGGTCGCCACCTCTTGCCCGCCACGGTCATGGCTCGATCCCCCGTTCCTGCAGCGCCAGCCGCAGGGCGTGCAGGGCGTAGTACGTTCGCGACTTCACGGTGCCCAGCGGGATGCCCAGCACCTGCGCGGCCTCCGCCATGGTCCGGCCACGGTAGTAGGTCTCCAGCAGGACGGCGCGGTGGTCCGGGGACAGCGACCGGACCGCGTCGGCAACCGCCCAGCTCTGCAGTGCCTGCTCGATCTCGTCCTCGCCAGGTTTCTGCTCGGCGGCTCGCTCCAGCACCTCGCCGCCGGCCTCGGCCGGCCTGGCCTGCCGGGCCCGGTGGGCGTCGATGACCAGGTGCCGGGCGACCGTACACAGCCATGCCCGGGCCGGGCCGCGTGCGGGGTCGAACGCGGCGGGATGCTGCCACGCTCGCAGCATTGTCTCCTGCACCACATCCTCCGCCCATTGCCGATCTCCTGAGGTCAGTCGCAGCACGTAGTGGAACAGGGCTCCTGCGTGCTCCGCGTACAGGGTGCGCAGCAGTTCCTCATCTGCGGTCGAAAGGGTCCCTTTACCAGAGTCACGGTGCGCGGAGCGATCCGGATCGGTCCTTGGGCCACGCTTTCGGGAACTCCAGGGCATAAGCCGATCATCGCGCACATGTACCGCTTTGTCGTGTAACGCAGGGCGCGGTACTGGTGACACTCTGAGAGCGCCGCGGGCGATACGCCCATGCCAGGCCTTGCGACACCACAAGGACCAAGTGTGTGCGGCCCTCAGGGGGCCAGCTGATCTGCGGCGATACCAAGAGGTCTCACAAAAACTGCATATCTACCGAACCGTGAGAACCCCGCCGTCCGTGGAGCCGGACAAGAGCCGACTTAGGCGCAATTCCTCATCGATTCCCCATGCGACAAAGGATGGACCAGAGGTGACCGAAAAACACCACGCGACGCACGCACTTCTGGCGCCGGCCACGCTCACCCCGCCCCCGCCCCCGCGCATCGAAGTCGGCGCCACCGCACAGCCTCGGCCAGTGCTCGATCGCTGGGTCCGTAAGGCGCACGCGCCCATGAACCCGGCATCCACACACATCCCTGCGGTTGCGTGCGCCCAGCCGAAGCAGTCCCCGTCTCCGCCTGACCAGTGAGGAACGGACACCATGTACCTGAACTTTCGCACACCAGGCCGTCGATCACGGACTGCGGCCGGGCTGGCCGTCGCCTCCATCGCCACTGCCGGCGCGCTGGGGCTTCTCAGTTCATGCGGCCAGCCGTTGCATTCCTCGTCCACCGGAGCCGGCGCCATCACACCCGGACCGGGTCAGCACCAGACGGCAGGCATGCCCGGAGCCACGGGGCCAGGGAACACGGCGGGCTCCGCTTCCGGCGCCTCGCCGATGCCCAGCATGAGCATGCCCATGACTCCCTCGAGCACGGGCGTGCCAGCCGCACCGGTGACCGGGAACGCCGTGGCGATCAAGAACTTCGCCTTCTCCCCGGCCACGCTGAAGGTCAAAGTGGGCACGACGGTGACCTGGACCAACCAGGACACCGACGCCCACACCGTCACCAGCGCAGGATCGGGCGGCCCGTTGCATTCGGCCACCCTGGCCACCCACGCCACCTACAGCTACACGTTCACCAAGCCCGGCACCTACGCCTACCTCTGCACCATCCATCCGTTCATGACCGGCACCGTGGAGGTGACCTGATGACCGACTACTACGACAGTCACGACGAGGCATCGGCCGGAGACGCCGGTCAGCCCGATACCGAACACGGTATGAATCGGCGTCAACTCCTCCGGCATGCAGGGTGGTTCGGCGGCGCGGTGGTGCTGACCGTGGCCAGCGGAGAGGTGATCAGCCACATCGCGGACTCCCGGGGCACCAACGCCGGGGCCGCCGCCGGGGCCGTTGCAGCTGGAAGCGGCGCGCTGCGGTTCGTGCAGGTCTCCGACAGCCATATCGGATTCCAGGGCCCGGCGAACATGGACGTGGTCGGCTCATTCACCAAAGCGATCAACCAGGTCAACTCGCTCGGATTCAGACCGGACTTCGTCATGCACAGCGGCGACCTGACCCACCTGTCCACGGCCGGGCAGTTCGACCAAGTCAAGCAGCTGATGGCCGGAATGACGACAGACCGCATCTTCACCGTGCCGGGCGAGCACGACTCCATCGGCGATGCAGGCCGCGCCTACCGGCGGACCTTCGGCATGGGCACGCTCGGCGATGGCTGGTACAGCTTCGACACCCACGGCGTGCACTTCATCGCCCTGGTCAACACCCTGAGCCTGGAGAAGCTCGGCCACCTCGGCAACGAACAGATCGACTTCGTTCGCAAGGACATCGCCGGACTGTCGTCGGACACCCCCATCGTGGTCTTCAGCCACATCCCGCTGTTCGCCATGTACCCGCAGTGGGGCTGGAGCACCGACGACGCCCTCAAGGTCATCGCCCTCCTGCGCCGCTTCTCCTCCGTCACCTGTCTCAACGGGCACGTCCACCAGCTGTTCACCAAGACAGAGGGCAACATCACCTTCCACTCCGCCACCACCACCGCCTACCCCCTGCCCAAACCGGGCCGCGCCCCCGCCCCCACCCCGCAGGTCGTCCCTGCCCGGCAGCTCAAAGACGCACTCGGCATCCGCAGCGTCGGCTACCGCCAAGGCGACCGCGAACTGGCCATCAAGGATCAGAGGCTGGCATGAACACCCGGAGATTCCTCGCCCCCACCCTGCGGTCAGCGACCGCTGCAACCCTCGCTGCCAGCGGATACATCCACGCCCAGCTCTACATCGACGAGTACCGCTTCATCCACATCATCGGCCCCCTGTTCCTGCTCCAGGCCAGTGCTTCCTTCGCCCTCGCTGCCCTGCTGCTGGTCGGGACACCACCCCTGCTGCTGCGAACCGCCGCGGCAGTTGTCGCGCTCGGCGCCCTCGGCGGCTTCACCGCTTCGCGTACCGTAGGCGTGTTCGGATTCACCGAGCACGGTCTGCAGCCCGAGCCACAAGCCGTCCTCAGCCTCCTCGCCGAAACCGGCACGCTGCTGTTCCTCGCCATCTGGCAGGTGACCGTGACCAGACAACCCCGCGCTGCCCGACCGCCCGTCAGGACACCCAACTGAGCCACCACCCGCACACCACCCAACTGAACCACCACCACGAAGCCGCCCGGGATGCCTGCGTTCCGGCTCGGGGTGCGGCGGGACCGGCAAAGCCACACACCGCCGCACCCCGAGTTACCACGACAGAACGACACGGCAGCGCAGGTCGATCACGCGGGTGCTCACCGGTTGCCAGGATCTCGTGTCGGCCCAGGCACTGCACGCCCTGCTGCTTGCCGAAACCCCCTCGCTCGGCCTGACCACCGACCACTCTCTGCCACGCTCGCGAGCCGCAGGCGGACAGCGGTGTGGATGCCATACGCGAACAGACAGGCCGGCGGGGCGCACCGGCTGCGTCCCGCCGACCGGCACCGCCACCCCCAGCCGTGCCGCGGCTGCAGCACACCCCGCCCGCGGACACCGACATCGCCGAGAGGGCCAGTCGCAACGCTTGCGACATCGGCTTCGCCGCCGAACACACCGTCGACCTCACCAGCGCTATCTGCGCAGCCCGCCCCTCATTCCGGAACCAAGGAGTACCCCCATGTACCTGGAACCGCGCCCAGGAATCGCCTGGCCGAGCCCGCACCTCCGCGAACTCAAGGATGCCGTACGCGCCCTGCTCAGCCTGGACGACGACACCGCCGTCATAATCCGCCAACTCATCTGTGGCGACGTCGGCCACCCACCGCTGGAAACCGTCGTCGAGGTGCTGCCCATGGACGGCGAGGCCCATCGCTGGACGCTCCACCGCCCCGCTGAGCAGATCACCGAGAACGAGCTACGGGCCACCCTGCTCCACCACCGACCGTGCTGACCGGAACCTGACCTGACTGCCCCTGAATTCCGAGAACTGCGCGACGAGCGACTTGCGGTCACCTCAGCGGGTGTGCAAGCTGCCGGCGCGGTCGGTTCGGCGGTAGGTGTGAGCGCCGAAGTGATCGCGCTGGGCCTGGGTGAGAGCGGCCGGCAGTCGGGGTGTGCGCAGGGTGTTGTAGTGGGTGAGGGCGGCGGGGACGGGGACGCCGTCGCGGGCGGCGTGGGATACGACCAGGCGCCAGGGAAGCTGGGCGTTGCCGACTTCGTGTGCGAATCCTGGATCGGCGAGGAGGCTGGGCAGGGGGCGGCGGTGTAGGCGTCGCGGACACGGTCCAGGAACGCGGCGCGGATGATGTAGCCGGCACGCCAGACGGAAGCGACGGCGGCGAGTTCGACGTCCCAGCCGTAGGCGTCGCTGGCCTCCTTCATCTGGTGGAGGCCCTGGGCGCAGGACACGACCTTAGGAGCGTTCAGAGTCAAGCTGAAAAGAAACCACTGTCAGGTCGCGCCCGAGGGACTGCCGTCCGGTCGCGGGATCAGGAGTTGGAGCAGTCGTTCGAGCAGGGTGGGGAGGTCGTCGGTGGGGTGGGTGATCCAGTACTCGTGGGCGGTGAGGGTGGCGGTGAGCGCAGCGGCGCCGACCGCCGTGGGAAGCAGGTCGTCGGGGGGTGAGTCGAGCCGGGCGGCGGCGAACCTGGTGACTGAGGCGCGCCACTCCGCGTACCGGGCGGCTGCCTGGGCCTGCACTGCGGGAGCCGTCAGCAGCAGCTGCGCGCGATGCAGCGCCCACGTGTGCTCCTCCGGCGGATGATGGAGAGCGGCCGGAATCGCGCGGTAGAGCACCTCGTGATACGGCTCCTCCGGCGGCGCGGCATCCAGCAGTGCCTGCAGGCGGGCTTGCTCGGCAGACGTCTCCACCCACAGCACATCGGCCTTGGTGGTGAAATAGCGGAAGAACGTCCGCTGGCTCACCCCGGCGGCAGCGGTGATGTCCGCGATCGTTGTCTCGGCGAAGCCCTTGGTGAGGAACAGTTCCTGCGCGACCTCGGCCAGCCGATGCGCGCTGGTCAGAGCGGGGCGCCCGCCGAGATTGCCGCTGGTCCGGCCCCGCATGCCCGTCGAGGTTGCCATGCCTCCATGATTGCACGGCGAAGTCGCGGCGCTCTGAGGGGTTTACTTATGTCACAGTGCGCCATAACCTCTGCGAGCAGCGATCCGGATGTCAGTGTCGATGTCAGGAGGACGCCTCATGGGGCGAGTTGAGGGCAAGGTCGCGTTCGTCACCGGGGCCGCCAGGGGCCAAGGGCGAAGTCACGCGCTGCGGCTGGCGCACGAAGGCGCCGACATCATCGCGGTCGACACCACCGCGAAGGTCGACAGCGTCCCCTATCCCCTCGCCACCGCCGAAGATCTCGCCGAAACGGTCCGCCAGGTCGAGGCGACGGGTCGGCGCATCATCGCCGTAGACGCCGACGTCCGTGACGTTGCCGCGCTGACCAAGGCAGTCGACCACGGCGTGGCCGAGTTCGGGCGGCTGGACATCGTGCTGGCGAACGCCGGCATCTCCAGCCCGGCGCCCACGCTCGAGATGAGCGAGCAGACCTGGCAGGACATGATCGACATCAACCTCACCGGCGTCTGGAAGACGCTCAAGGTGTCGGTTCCGCACATCATCAGTGGCGGGCGCGGGGGCGCAGTAGTCATCACCAGTTCTCTGGCGGCGATCTACGCCAATGAGAACACCGCGCACTACAGCGCTGCGAAGGCCGGCCTGGTGATGCTGATGAAGATCATGGCGAAGGAGCTCGCCCCGCACCGCATCCGGGTCAACACCGTGCACCCGACGACGGTGGCCACCGAGATGATCCTCAACGACGCCACCTACCGGCTGTTCCGGCCCGACCTGGACAGCCCCACCCGCGCGGACTTCGAGGAAGCGGCCCGTACACTCAACCGCCTCCCGGTCGCCGCGCTCGAACCCAGCGACATCAGCAACGCGGTGCTCTACCTGGTCTCCGACGAGGGCTGCTACGTCACCGGAGCCACGCACGTCATCGACGCGGGCGGCGCACTCTGACGAGAGGAGACCCCGCAATGGGACTGCTGGACGGCAAGGTCGCGCTGATCACCGGCGCCGCTCGCGGCCAGGGCCGCTCGCACGCGGTGACCTGCGCGCGCGAGGGGGCCGAGGTCATCGTCACCGACATCGCGCGGCAACTACCCACCGTGCCCTACCAGATGGCCACCTCGGGCGATCTCGCCGAGACGGTCGACCAGGTCAAGGCCCACGGCAAGGTCGCGCTGGCCCTTGAGACCGACGTCCGCGACCAGTCCGACCTGGACGAGACGGTCCAGCGAGGCATCGCGGAGTTCGGCAAGATCGACATCCTGATCGCCAACGCCGGGATCTGGACCCAGGCACCGTTCTGGGAGCTCACCGATCAGCAGTGGGAGGAGATGATCGGCGTCAACCTCACCGGCGTGTGGAAGTCCGCGAAGGCCGTCGCCCCGCATATGATCGAACGCCAGACGGGCTCCATCGTCATCACCTCCTCGACCAACGGCCTGGAGCCTGGCCTGAACTACGCCCACTACGTCTCGGCCAAGCACGGCGTCATCGGGCTGATGAAGAACATCGCACTCGAGCTCGCCCCACACGGGGTTCGCTGCAACGCCATCAGCCCCGGAGCCATCAAGACCCCGATGACCGACCACCAGGCGGCGTGGGACATGTTCGCCGGCCACGAGGGCGGCACCGAGGCCGACATGATCGAAGGCGGCTACCACTTCCACGCGCTCAAGGGCGCCACCTTCCTCGACCCGCAGGTCATCGCCGACACCGCCCTCTACCTCAACTCCGACCTGGCTGCCACGGTCACCGGGGTCACCATCCCGGTCGACGCCGGCCACCTGCTGCTCACCGGGGTCAACGCGGAGCCCGTCAAGTAAAGCCAAGAGCTCGCGCAGATAGGCGGCGTGGGGAGCCCGGCAGTAGAGCGGGCACAGGTCCCGACGTTCACGGAGTTGCGACACTCTGTGACCGTCGGGGAGACCTGTGCCCGTCCTTCCCTCATGGCTGACCGGCCCGCTCCGGGACCAATTCGCCGCACTGCTGCCGCAGCGGCCCGAGTTCGCTCCGGCCACCCGCTGGGCTGCCACCGACGCCGGATCGGCGACCGGATCGTCTTCGACAAGCTGCTGCAAGTCCTTCGCTTCGGCTGCTCCTACGAGGCGATCGCGGACTCCACATGTTCGGCCACCACGATCCGAGGCCGCCGGGACGAGTGGATACGCCTGGAGCTATTCGCCCGGCTGAAGCAGATCGCGCTCGACGCCTATGGCCGCATCGTCGGTCTCCTCCTGGGCCAGATCTCCGTGGACGGCGCCATCACCAAGGCCCCCAGCGGCGGCGAGGCGGCCGGACGTTCGCCGGTCGACCGGGGTAAGCAAGGCATGAAGCGGTCGGGCATGACCGACGGCTACGGCATCCCGCTCGGCCGCGTCCTGGCCGGCGCCAACCGCCACGACTCGCCACTGCCGGCGGCGACTCCGGACTTGCTGACCGAACTTGGGCCACTACCGGACGAGATCACCGTGCACCTCGACGCCGGATACGACTCGGCGAAGTCGCGCACCCTGCTCGGCGAGCGCGGGCTGCACGGCCTAATCGCTTGGACGGGGGCCAAGGCACCGGTCCAGGCCACCCAGCGGTGGCACGTCGAGCGCACCCACGCCTGGCAGAACGCCTTCCACCGGCTCGCACGCTGCTACGAACGGCGGGTCAGCGTCATCGAGGCCTTCTTCGACCTCGCCGACACGATCATCACCGTCCGTAGCCTCATCCGTCGAGCCTGGACCACTCATCGCTGGAATACACGCCCCCAACGCCAACCATGACCGGTCGCCTACCTGCGCGGCCTCATAGCCGCGCACCGGGAGCCGTGTTGCCTCAGCGTCTATAGCGGTGCTACATTGTAGCGATGCTACAGAATACAGTCGGTGGCGCCCGCGAACGACTGCTCGCCGCCGCCTTCGAGATCGCCACACGTGACGGTGTCGACGCGGTCTCCACGCGTGCGGTGTGCACCGCCGCACGTGTGCAGGCCCCGTCGCTGTACCACCACTTCGGCGACCGGTCGGGACTGATCCGCGCGGTCGTCGATGCGGCGTTCGAGGAGTACTTCCACCGCAAGGACACCGCTACCCCGGTGGATGACGCGGACCCGCGTGCCCGCGTTGCCGCAGGATGGGACGCGCACATCGCGTTCGCGCTCGCCTACCCGAATCTCTACCCGGCGATGTACCCGACATCGGGCCCGCTGCCGAGCCAGGTCGAACGAAGCAGTGCGCTGCTGCGCGCCGGTTTCGACGAGCTCGAGCAGGCAGGCGCCCTCCGGCCCGGGATCACTGCGGCGCTGGCGACGAACGCGCTGCGCGCCGCCCTACGCGGCGTCGCCCACGCCGTCGCCGCGAACCCCGACAACGGCGACAACGATGCGACGTCCGCCGTCGTCCGCGACGCGCTCATCCATGCGCTCGTCGCGGACCGGGCACATAACTGACTCCTCACCGATCCGGCCCCGGACCGAGCGAGAACCCGCACGATGGAGCAACACCCATGACCGATCTGCTCGCTGGCAAGACCATCCTCATCACCGGCGCCTCGTCCGGTATCGGCAAGTCCGCCGCGCTTCTGTTCGCCCGCGAAAGCGCGAACGTCGTCATCACCGCCCGCCGCAAAGCCGAACTTGACCGTGTCGCCGAGGACATCACCGCCGACGGAGGCAACGTCCTCGCCGTTCAGGCCGACACCACCGACGCCGGCGAACTGCAACGAGCCGTCGCGGCCGCGGTCGAGAGGTGGGGGCGCCTTGACGGTGCCCTGAACAACGCCGGCCGAACCCAGGGCGGCGGCCGCCTCGCCGAGGTCACGTTCGAGACCTTCGACTCCGTCCTCGAGACCAACTTCAAGGGCGTGTGGCTGGCGATGCGCGCCGAACTGCAGGCGATGACCGCGGAGGGCGCCGCTGGTGGCTCGATCGTGAACATCAGCAGCATTGGAGGCACCTTCGGCGCTGCCGGGCAGAGTGTGTACGGGGCGACGAAGGCCGCCGTAATCGCGTTGAGCCGCGCCGCCGCAGCCGAATACGGCCGCGACGGTGTCCGCGTCAACGCCCTCGCGCCAGGCGCCACGATGACCGAGATGATGGTCTCCTGGCAGCAGCGCGACCCGAGCATCGTCGAGCACCTCAGCTCCCTCGCCGCCCTGGGCCGCCCTGGCCAACCGGACGAGATCGCCGAAGCCGCTGCCTGGCTCCTCAGCGACCGCGCAAGCTACGTCACCGGCATGACCCTCGGCGTCGACGGCGGCACCGCCCCCTGGCCGCACTGAGTCGTCCTGAGCGGAGCGGTTCGTGCAAGAACAGGTCGGTCACGGCTACGCCAGCACGACCGCGATCTACACCGGGGTCTCGGACGACTACCGCAACCGGCTGCTGGAGCGGGCCCTGAAGGAACGCCACGGCGATCTGTGGGAGGAGCCGGCCTGATCCGCAAGACGGGCGTCGTCTGGCACCTGCGGCTGCGCATGGCGGAGAAGGGAATGTTCCAGACCTCCGCGCTGGTTCCGCTTCTCGCAGAGAGGGGCGTTCACCTGTCCCGGGAGCAGGTGTTCCGACTGGTGACGCAGCCGCCTCAGCGACTGTCGATGGACACCCTCGCGGCGCTGTGCGACATCCTCGACTGCCAGCCGAACGACCTGCTGGAGGTCAAGGTCGTCAAGACCGCGGGTGAGACGAGGTCGGCGCAGCCGCGACCCCGTCGCACCACGATCCGACGCCCTGACCTGACGTGACCCGGCAGGGCAAGACCCCCGTAGGATCCGGCAACGTCTGCACGCGCTCCTGCCGGGCCTGGACCTCTTGAAAGTGGCGCTTCCCGGATCAGCCCAGGAATGTGGCCCGGTCAATGTCTGTGCCAGGCCCTATCGTGCAGGCATCGTCGTTGAGGAGGGCAACCGTGGGATTTTCGGGCCACCTGGTCTTCGGCCGCAGTGAGCGCTCACTGCTGGAGGCATCGGCTTTCAACGGCATTCACCGGGAGCTGAAGGAGACTGTGCACGCGTGGCCGCCGCGGCCGCAGGGCTGGCAGACACTCCAGCTTGATCACGGCCTATGGGAAGAAGAGGATCTCTGCGCCCTGGTGGAGTGCACCGGGCAGGCGGCTTGCGTCGCTGACGTCTACGACAGCGACGTCGCCCTCGTCACCGGGATGAGCGCCGACGGACAGAACTGGCAAGCATGTCTGAACCTTCAGGTGGCCGCAGCGCTGTGGGCAGAGGAACCCGAGGACTTGTACGACCAGAGCATGTGGGTGAACACACCGGAGTTCAACGAGGCCGTGCAGCGCAAGCGCGCTGAGCTTGACGCTGAGGTGCCGACCTCTGCTCAAGGCGCTCTGGCGTGGGCAGCAGCGGCCGGCGTCGGAGACGCGGCAGGGCAGTCGGAGATCGAGGACCTGCTGCGTTCCCAGCAGACCTTCGTGGAGGAACTGTTTGACGCGCTGCTGGACAGGCTGGGCTTTCCCGAGGCCGCACAGCGATGAGAAACGGCCGCTAGGTCTCAGGAATCAGAGGTTCTCAGCAACGGCGCAGAGCCTTACGCGGTGCCGTGGAAGGTCAACTTCCGCAACCCGCACCGTGGTCTGGTCGCCCTCGCTCACGAGCTGGTCAGGGCTTTCGTCAGGCGTGCTGGTCAGCTCGGAGACGTGGAGAAGACCCTCCACGTCGCGAGCGAGCCGGACGAAAACACCGAACGGGAGGATCTTCGTGATACCGGCACCAGGTCACCGCACCGGCACGCGCCGAGCGCCAGGCGGCCGAGGACCGGGCAGTCGCTGAGATCCGCGCCATCCACGCCGGACACCACGGCGCCGTCGGCGCCCCGCGCGTGCATGCCGAACTCCGCTCGCGCGGGCGGAGGATCAACCGCAAGCGGGTGGCCCGGCTGATGCGCGCCAACCACATCGTCGGCCGGCATCTGCGGCACAAGAAGCGCACCACGATCGCGGACAAGACCGCGCCTCCCGCCCCGGACCTACTGATGCGCGACTTCAGCGCGAAGACGTTGAACACCAGGTGGTGCGTGCACCGACGTTCACGAAGACTGCGGATGACGCGGTGTGAGGTCTGGTAGGGGCGTAGTGGTTCCTGTCCACTGCCCGGCATCGGCGATGGCGCCCCCGGACCTATCAGGCAGCGGCCGCAGTGACGATGCAACGGTGGCTGGCGCACTGCTTGGCTCGCGATGCAGCACCCACCTCACCCCCTGATCGCGGCCCGCACTGCCCGCGATGACGGGTGGTTCACCGCGCCGCTGCGGCGCTGGACGGATGGGCGGAGGCTGAGCTGCCTCACTTCTTGGGCTCTGCGGTGGCCAACTCGCCTTTCAGTAGCAGGGTCTGGGTCCAGACGAGCAGGTCGACGGCGGTCAGGGCCGACTTCAGCCAGGCCGTGTTTGAGCGCGAAGTGGCGGGAGGGGAAGCGGCCGAAGCCGGTGGCCTTGCCGCAGCGGATGCGGTCCTCGACGCGGGTGTGTGCTCGGTGGCGGACCTCCAAGTGCTGCAAGGAGCCTTGGCCGTAGGGAGTGTGGCCCGCCCGGGCACCGGAGATCGGCAGCCACATTACGCAGCCTTGCCTGTCGGCGGACACGCTTCCATCAGCGATCAACCGGTGCCGCCAGGACCGGCGACAGCACCCCCGGATCATCAAGGACAGGGGCAACGAGTCATACCGGCCCTGGAGGCCACGAGCCCGAACCGGGCTCTACGAGGAAGGTAATGGGCTGACCGAGAAGGACGTGGCCGACGCCCTTGGCGTCACCGCCGGTGGCGGTGGGTCAGTACGAGACGCGCGTCTCCCGTCCGCGGCCGGACCTGGGCGAGACGCCGGGCTTGGGTGAGCCGGGCGGGGGCGAACGGGGGTTTCCGTCCCCGGCGCCTTGCCTGTGAGGAGGCGGCGGGGACGGAACAGTGGAGGCCGTGATCGTGCCCCGACCCTACGACAGGGCTGTGTTCAGGCTTCGGGCCAGGCACGGCCGACGGCCGCGTACGGGTCGGGCTGCCAGCTGGTGGGGATACCTAGAGCGGTGGGCGCGTCGGCGATCCCGGCGCCTGTGCGGGGGTCCGCGCCCGGCAGGGGCCGGCAGGCGGTGCGCAGCAGCCCGTACAGGTGGTCGGCGCGCTCGGCGGTGCGGGGCGTGACCTGGGTGCGCAGGCGGTCGTGGTGGGCGAGGAGCAGGGCGGCTAGCCCGGTGACGTGGGCAGCGGCGACCGCGGTGCCGTCGGCCGGCGTGTAGCCGTCACCCAGCGCGGTGGTGATCACCGCTGCGCCCGGGGCGATGAGGTCCACGCCGGGCGCGGTGGGGGTGAACGGCGCCGGGTACGGGCCGGGCCACGGTGGCTGCGTGGCAGCGAGCGGGCTGCTGGTGGGGTAGGTGCCGGTGTGTGCGAGCGCCCCCACCGCCAGGATCCCGGGCAGGGTGGCCGGGTGGGTGAGGGGTCCTGCGGTGTCGCCGGCCGGGGCGATGACGGTGATCCCCGCGGCGTGCGCATCGGCGAGTTTCCAGGCGGCCAGCTGGGACGGTACGGGGTAGGCGAGGCTGAGCTGGGCGATGTCGATGTCGTGGGTGATGCAGTACTCGATCGCTGCGAGCAGGTCGCTGAGGTGCCCGCCGGGAAACAGTTTCAGCGCGTGCAGCTCGGCCTCCGCCGCGATCCCGGCGATGCCGGTGCGGTTGTCCGCCGCCGCGATGATGCCGGCGCACCACGTACCATGCCCGGTCACGTCCACGCCCCAGGTGCCGTCGGTGGCGCCGGTGAAGTCGTGCCCGTGCTGGACGGTGTCCTTCAGATCCGGATGGCCGGTGTTCACTCCCGAGTCCAGCAGCGCGACCCTGATGCCGTGCCCCCGGTAGGTCGGGGGAATCTGATGCAGCCGCATCGCCTGCATGCCCCAGCCGGTCAGCGCCCGGCCCGGGAAGCCCTCGAACGTGTCCGACAGGGCCTGCACCGTAACGACCGCCTCCCCGTTGACAGGTTGGGGGCTACCGGTGCGTGTGGGCCAGTAGCCGGCCAGCGGGCGGACGTAGAGGGCCTGCAGGGTCTCCGGGGTGTCCGTGGCCAGAGTCAGCACCACCCGGCCGTCCGGGCCGGTGACGCCGTGCACCGGCCCGCCGCTGCCGATCGCCCACACGTGCGCCCCGTGCACCTCGTCCTGGTCGCTGCCCATCACGCGCAGCGTGAGCTGCTGGGGTTCCTCCAGGGTGACGGCCAGCATGGGGTCGATCACCGGCGCCGGGCTCAGGCCCACCGGTGGGATCGGGGTGTAGGACAGGGGCTGGTCGGTCTCCACGACCACCTGTGGGTTCGCCGCCAGGGCACGGGCCCGCTCCTGCGGCATCCTCACGACCGCCACCGGCGGGCAGGCCGGGTGCGGCTCGGCGATCGCCCCCAGACCCCGCTGGCGCGACGGCCGCACCTGCGTCAGAAGCTCCACATCGGGGTCTTCCTCCAGCAGCGCGAACAGCGCCGAGAACTCGATCGGCGGCACCCCGTGCGGAAGCAGTCCCAGGGACCGGGGCGCGACCAGGTACCGTCTCCACCCCGCCCGCACACCCCGCCCGTCGGGCTGCGGCTGTGTCTGCTTGGCCGGTTCATGCCGCTGCTCGCCCTGACCGCCCGCCGCACCCACGGCCGACCGCTGCTGCCCAGCCTCGCCCGCCGCGCCTTGCGCACGCGGGGTCTTCCCGCCCTTGCCGCCACTGCCCGGCTTCATGTTGTTGCCGCCTTGCTGTTCACTCATCACCCAACCGCCGTCTCGCACGAAGAAGTCGCCGCACGCCTTGGATCATCAAGCAGCCCGTCGGCCGGGGGAGCGGGCGTGCCTACGTTCCCCCGGCCGACGTGTCACCGCGCCGTCGCTTCGCCAGCCTGGCGCGGCAGCATCGGGCCGGGCAGCGCCCTGCTCGCCCACGGGGAAAAGGGGAGCAAGCGCCGCCCGGCCGAGGGTTCACATGCTCAGCGGCGACAGCTGTCCGAAGCCACCGTGGCCCTGGAACTGGCCGAACGGGATCTGCGGCTGGAGGCCGGGAACCTGCCCGAACTGCGGCTGCGGCCCATGGCCGTTGACGGGGCTCCGGCCGGTGATCTGCGTGAGCGCGGTGTGCACGACGGGTGCGATACGGCGCGCACACTCGGTCAGGACGCTGCTCCAGGCGTGCGGCGGGATCTGCCCCTGCGCCTGGATGGCCATCAGGATCTGCGGGTCCATTCGCAGCTGCTCCACCATCGCCGCGACGGCCGTAGCCGCACACCTGAGCGACACCTCCGTCACCAGCAGCGGCACCTGCTGCTGCAGCACCTGCTGAGCGAACTGCTGCTGGCCGAACTGGTCCCACGGCTGCTGCCCGTACAGCGGCTGCGTGACCGCCGGTTGGCCCGGCAGCTCCTGCTGGCCGTAGGGCTGCTGGGTCTGCGGCTGGCCGACCTGCTGGGGGGTGTAGACCGACATGCGGGCTCCTCCTCGAGTTCTGTGGAAGCAGACGAAACGGCGACCGGCAGGACCCGACCCGCCGCCACCGAGCAGCAAACCACCAACCGGCCAAGAACACATTCCAGGACATACCGCCATGCGACGGAGTCGCCCGAGGGGCGCGTTGACGATCAGTCCAGGGGGCGACGCGCCCTGGTCGTGAGCGACCGGGATGGGGGCCGCTTTCGGCCCGGCCTGCGCCACGCCCCTGCAGTGCGATCGCGTGCGATCAGCGAGGCAGCAGCCGTCCCGTCACTCGCACACCAGCTCGGCTCCCCGTCTGGTGGGTCGCTGTGAGGGCCCAGTCCTGCCTGGTGCAGGTCGTCGGCGAGGCTGCGGTCGTCCGCATGGTGTTTCCAGCGCCTGGAGCAGGGCGCGGGCCATTTCGCCGTTGGGCCAGGCGTCGGTGGGGATCGGGCCCAGCAGGTAGCCGGTGATCCACAGCCGGGCCGGCATCCCGGCCGTGGCGTCCCGCAGTGCCGCGGAGAACGCCGGGTCCGCGGCTGACTCGAAGCCGGAATCCGGCAACACTGCCCACAGGGTGAGAGGCCACAGCCCTTGAGTCGGGGGCCATCCACTGCCGCTCAGTAACACCGGACCCGCCGCACGAGGGCCCGGTACCGAGGTGCATCCTGCCCCGCTTCTGCTTCGACATGGGTCGCGCCCAGAACAAGGACCCCAACTGCCGTCGGACAGATCACGTTGACATGCAGGCAGCAGCCGAACGGCGGGCTGCCCGGACCTCCTGCCCCTCGCCGAAGACCGGCGGTCTGTCACTGTGCGCAAGCGCGTGTCACGCGCGTCGGCCCCGGCCCGGCCCGGCCCGGCCCGGCCCGTGACGTGTCGGGGCTACTTCAAGCGCCGACTGCCTCTCACGCAGGCCGTACGGGTTGATCTCCGTGCACCGGTCGTCGGCCCCGGTCAGGTCGAAGCCCTCTTCCCACTCCGCAGTGTTCAGCCAGTTCACCGGGCCGCCGACCCGGAACTGAGGATGCTCCCAGCAAGGCGCGACCACACAGAACGCGTACACCCGAGGCTGCCCGTCGCCATTCCCGCGCACGAACTTCTCCTCGCAGATGAGGAAATGGCCCATGTCGTCGATCCTCGTGGACCTCCTCCGGCAGGGTGACCACCCGGGTCACCTTGTCGTCGTCCACGTCGACCTCGACCGGACCCACCGCTTCGCCACCGCGGTCCTGCCCTTCGCATCACGTAGTCGGCGGCACGCTACCGGCGCCAAGTCCGATCAGGGATCGGACGCCAGAACCTCACTCTCGGCCACCTGTCACTTCGCCGTAGCTTCGGGAGCCGAAGGCCTGCTTGTGCTTCCACGGCTGTGCGGTGTGCCCGGGAATCGCTCCCGGGCACACCGCACAGCACGCCGCCCTATGTCAGCCGATACCGAAGGGCTGACCCGCCTGGCCGAAGCCGGGCTGCTGGTACTGCTGCGGGTACGGCTGGCCCATCGACTGCTGGCCGAAGCCGCCGCCCCACTGCTGCTGTCCCTGGCCCTGCTGGCTCTGCTGCACCAGCGTCAGGATCGCGGTCGGCAGCGCCTGCTGCACGGACTGCTCCACAGCGCTGCGTACGCCCTGGTGCAGGGTGTGGTGCAGGGCGACAGCCAGGTACGGGTGGGCCTGGTGGGCCAGGCCCTGCTGCTGCAGCTGCTGCTGGACCTGCTGGATCTGCTGCAGCGTCTGCTGCATGCGCTGCGCGATCTGCTGGCTCGCCTGCAGGCAGGCCTGCTGGATCGTCTGCTGGACGACCTGCGCGAGCTGCTGCTGCGGGCCACCCATCTGCTGGCCGAACTGCTGCAGGGGCGGGGTAGCGGTCATCACCGACATGAAGGCTCCATTCGATGCCATGGGGAAGCCGACATAGAGGTATATATCGGCTGTTTCGGAATGATTCCGACGCGCTGAAGCTATGGCGACGTCGCCCCGGCCGCAATCGGGCGAGCCGCTCAGAAGCAAGGAATCCCCCCGATCGGATCCGGCGAGCGTACCGGCCCGCCCCGGCGCGAAGCCTGCGCCCTTCGACCTCGCGGCACTCGACGACGCGGACCTGCCGGAGGCGCTCGCCGAGCTCGCGGCGGCGCGAGCGGACGAGATGGACGCCGACACCGTCAACCTCGAACTGTCCAACGCGCCCAAGGCGATCGGCTGGTGGCAGGCCCAAGGATGGATCACGGCCGACCCCACGCTCGGGATCGAGCGCAGCCCGGCACCGCCGGACCGCACGAAGGCACATCCTGTGCCTGAACATCGAGGAGCTGTTCCCCGCCGACAAGCGCGGGCGGGTCGTCTCCGAGGGCGGGGCGCTCGAGTGGATTCACTGGCAGTCCGGCACCGCCCAGTGCCTGCCCCGGCTCATCGCCGGCCGCACCCACGGCCCGCTCTTTCCCACCGACCGCAAAGCCCCCGCCCGCACCCCGACCCTGGACACCAGCCCGGTCACCGGCCGCAAGGCTGTCCTACCGCCGGGCGGAAGAGATCTTCGAGCAGAGCAGGCGGCTGCCGGCCAACACCCTCGTCGGCCTCGACGACTTCGACGACCTGGAGGGGTGGACACGCCACCGGCTCCGCCACAGCGCGCTGACCCACGATACGGAAGACGGCACCTCAACCCCGATGCTGCTGGCCCGCTCCCGCCATGCCTCCGTCCGCTCCCTGGAGCGGTACGCGCGACCCGGCGTCGACGCGGTCACCCGGCCCGTCGCCTCACGTGGCCCCGCCGCCCGCCGTCGCGGTTGATCGCAGCGGCCTACGGCACGTTTCCGAAACATTCCGGCTAACCTCGCGGTAGTCCACAAATCGCACTGTTCGGTGGCATCATGAGTAATGAATTCCGCATCATGACGATCGTCCGACCGGGCGACACCTGATCCTCTTCCTGCCTGTCAGTACGGGAAGGCGGTGAGCACGTGAGCGACACCGAGCAGGAGCCCACTGCGGCCGAAGGGACAGAGGCGGAGACCACCCCCGAGGAGCCAGCGGCCACGACTGAAGCCGGCCCTGCGGAGGGCGAAGAGTCGGCCCCCGAGGCGGCGGAGACGGGAGCTGAAGAGCCCGCGACCACCGCGGCCGAGGAGACCGGGGCTGAAGAACCCACCCCCGAGGAGCCAGCGGCCACGACTGAAGCCGGCCCTGCGGAGGGCGAAGAGTCGGCCCCCGAGGCGGCGGAGACGGGAGCTGAAGAGCCCGCGACCACCGCGGCCGAGGAGACCGGGGCTGAAGAACCCACCACCGAGGAGTAGGAGAACGGCTGTGCGCGATGGCGGTCGCGCACAGCCACGACGGCAGCTCGAACGCGGGCTCGGGAAGCTCCTTACGCGGAATCGCTGGTGTCCAGCTCGCTGCCCGTACGCACTGGCCGCGCATCCCGCCGCGCAAGGGACGAATCCCCGGACGCCTGCAGCACCGTCGGTGCCACCGTGGACGAGTCTGCGCTGGTCACCTACCGAAAGCGGGCCACCATCATCAGGTCGTCGACGCTCTCCCGTACGAACCCGTCCACGATGCCAAGACCGCTTGGGCGTTCACGCAGCATCACATCGCCCGGCTCTTCATCATCCGTGATCTGCCAGTAGTCCGCCGAGCCGGGGCAACCCGAGAACTCGTACACCCAGTGGCCCACACCTGGTCATGCTGCCGGAAACGAGCACCCTACTGATCGGGCACGAAAGCTGTGGAGTGGAGTCGCCCGAAAGGATGAGACGCGCTGCGCAGGCCGGCGAAGAGGCGACTGGGACGGTGGTCACGCGATGCGAGAGGCGTATCACGCGGGGCTGACCTCGATCAGTGATGGCCTGGTGGAGATCGCGAACCTGGTCGGTTCGGCCACCTGGATCATCTCCGACCTGCTCGCCGAGACCGGTCGGACCGAGGAGGCTGTCGCCGTCCTGGAACCACACGTCCCCACCAACTGCGGCTCTCTGGTGGGCCACCTCATCGACCTCGGCCGAGTCAAGGACACTGCGGCACTCCTTCAGCAGCGCAAATCCGAGCCGGTCGCGTCTGCCTGGACGGGCACTCTCTCCACCGCACCCCCGCTCTGACGCCGCCCTGTCCGGGCCACACCTGTCGGCGGGGAAACCATCGTCAAGCTCCGGTGAGATCGGTCAGACGTCCCTGAGACGGGACCACAGATGGCCTGCCCCGTGATGGCGACCAGGGACTCCGGCTCCTCCTGCATGCCGCGCGGGGAGACGCGGATCCACGGCCCGCCGTGCCTCTTGACGATCGCCACCCCGCCTGTGGTGCCCTCGGCCAAGGCGCGGTCGAAGCGGTCCAGCGAGGCCCGCAGCCTGCCCTGGTCGCCGGCGTCCTGCGGCTGGCCCAGGGCGGCGTAGTGGACGTCCTCGTAGTCGGTGGGCAGGTCGTCGTCCGGGTTGCGCCACCGGTCCGCACCCACCAGCCAGATCCCCCGCCGGCGCAGCGCGTCCCGCAGCGACACCAGCGTGCACGACTCGTCCGGGATGCGCTCGACGCGGCCCTTGTCGTCCACGACCGTCGCCCGCCACTGATCGGGAACCACCCCCTCCAGCGGCACCGTCTCCGCCGGGTCGAAGAACGCGCCCTCCCCCAGCGGCTGCTCCGGGTACCGCTTGAGCAGGTCGACCGCGTCCATCACCAGGCGGTACGCGGTGTTGTTGCACTTCAGCCCCAGCGCTTTCAGCAGCGGCGCGAGCATCCGCCGCCGGTGCGCCGAGTACGACGAGCGCAGCACCGTGCGGACCCGGGCCTTGTAGTGGGCTTCGTTCGCCGCGGCCTCCGCCGCCAGGGCCTTGAACGTCTTCTCCCTGCCGACCACCGGGAACATCACCCGCCGCACGAATGCCGGACGGCTCCGACAGCGCCGCCTCCGGGGCGAAGGTCACCACCCGCAAGGGTGAGCCGTGGATCACTGCGCCGAAGCTGGAGAAGCTGGACGAGCCCACTGGCTCCAGGCCCTGCAGGAGGAGGTCGTACGCCGTTGGGGCGTCCTCGATCTGCTGGACGTGCTGAAGAACGCCGACGTCGCGACCGGCTTCACCGACGAGTTCGCCTCCGTCGCCGCTTACAAGCGCATCGGCCGTGCCACCCTCCAGCGCCGTCTGCTGCTCGCGCTCTTCGCGCTGGGCACGAACATGGGCATCCGCGCGATCGTGGCGACCGGCGAGCATGGCGAGACCGAGGCCGCGCTGCGGCACGTGCGCCGGTACTTCATCACCGTCGACAACCTGCGCGCCGCCGTGACGAAGCTGGTGAACGCCACCTTTGCCGTCCGGGACACCGCATGGTGCGGCCGCGGCACGGCGTGCGCCTCGGACTCCAAGAAGTTCGGGTCCTGGTCCTCGAACTTCATGACCGAGTACCACGCCCGCTACGGCGGCAACGGCGTGATGGTGTACTGGCACGTCGAGAAGAGGAACGTCTGCATCTACTCCCAGCTCAAGAGCTGTTCGTCGTCCGAAGTCGCGGCGATGATCGAGGGCCTGCTGCTGCACTGCACGGACGCCGAGATCGAGTCCAACTACGTCGACACTCACGGCGCGAGCGTCGTCGGGTTCGCCATCACCGAGCTGCTCAACTTCCGCCTGCTGCCGAGGCTGAAGAACATCGGCAGCATCCGCCTGTACCGCCCTGACGACGACCCGCCCGGCTGGCCCGCGCTGGGCGGCTCTCTGACGCGGCCGATCCGCTGGGATCTGATCGCCCCGCAGTACGACCAGATGGTCAAGTACGCCACCGCCCTGCGCCTAGGGACGGCGGAGGCCGAGCAGGTATTGCGGCGCTTCACCCGCGACGGTCCGAAGCATCCCACCTACGCCGCGCTCGACTCGGCCGTGCAGTGCGCACGATCTTCGCCTGCGGCTACCTCGCCAGCCCCGGCCTGCGCCGAGAGATCCACGGCGCGCTCCAGGTCGTGGAGAACTGGAACAGCGCGAACACCGTGCTGCACTACGGCAAGGACGGTGCCCTGACCGGCCCGGACAAGGAGCACGCCGAGACCTCGATGCTCGCGCTCCACCTGCTCCAGTCGAGTCTTGTGCACATCACCACCCTGCTGCTGCAGCAGGTTCTCGCCGAACCGGCCTGGGCGCAGAAGCTGTCGGACGAGGACCGGCGGGGCCCCACCACACTGTTCTGGTCGAACGTCAACCGGCACGGCACCTTCCGCCTCGAAATCGACAAGCGGCTCGACCTGCTGCCTGTGACCGTGCCCGGACCCGTCGAGCGCGTCGAATGTCCGCGCGGATTCCTAGGTCGGCGACGACTCGGCGGATGGACTCAGGAGGTGGTAGCGCGTACGGCGGTCGCGGCCAGGGTGGTGTAGTTCATCGTGAAGCGCCCACCCAGGGAGTCGATGGCGCCCCCGACCGCGTCCAGTATCTCGGCCAGCTGATCGGGACGGAGTTGAGTGAGACCACCGGTGGTGGGTAGTAGGTCCAGCCATTGGTCGCGCGTGTAGGACTGCTCCCAGTCGAATCGCCACTGTTCGGGATCGTTGAACTGTTCGGTCTCGCGGATCTTGTCGGCGAACTTCGCGTACGCCGCCTGGTAGAGGTCGAGCGGACGTCGGGCCGGTTGGCTGTTGAGCGGGGAGTCGGGCGCCGCCCGCCGGTAGGCAGCGGCGAACGGTTCGGCCACCTCAGCAGGCGGCTCGTACACGTGCCCGAAGATCGCCAGCCGTCCCCCTGGACGCAACACGCGTGCAGCCTTCACGGCGCCGGCGACCGGATCCACCCAGTGCCACGACTGAGCGGCGATGACCGCGTCGAACGTCCGACCGGCCGACTGCCAGGCTTCGAAGGCCGCCACCTCGACCTGCAGGCCACGGGCTCGCGCGAAGTCGGCCATCCGCGCATCGGGCTCGACACCGAGCACGGAGCAGCCGGCGGCCTGGAACTGGCGGGCTGCGATGCCGGTGCCGCAGCCGACGTCGAGCACGTCAGGACCGGGGCTTCCGGCGACGATCCGCGCCACCAATGCATCGGGGTAGCCGGGCCGGGCTTGATCGTAGCGTTGCGCGTCCGCGCCGAACGATTCGGCCATCCGCCGGGCCCTATGCGGCTCCGCCGGAGACGGTTCTGGTTGCTCTCGCGGTAGAATGGGCATGCGCCCACCTTAGTGGGCGTGCGCCCACTGGGCAAAGAATGTCAGCGGAGCGACGCACGAGAGGATCTGTAAGTGCCGACTGGGGTGCATCTTCGCGACGCACGGCAGCAGCTGTTCGAAGCCGCCGAACGGGTACTTCTGCGGGACGGGCCGAACGGGCTGACCAGCCGGGCCGTCACCGACGAGGCGGGCTGCGCCAAAGGCGTCCTGCATCGGCACTTCACCGACTTCGACGCCTTCCTCACCGACCTCGTGCTCGACCGGGCCGCGCAGCTTGAGACGCAGGCGAGTGCGCTGCGCGAGTCCGCCGGCACCGGCACGGTGGCCGACAACCTCACCAGCGCGCTGACCACCTTGTTCGGACCGATTCCGGTGGCAATCATCCCGCTCATCACCTTCCGGGACGAGCTGCGCGCACGGCTGCGGCAAGCCAGGCCCGGAGGCGGCATCGCGATCCTTGCCCAGGCCACGACCGCGATCTCCGCTTATCTCGCCGACGAGCGTGAACTGCGCCGCATCGCGGCCGACGCCGACATCGACTCACTCACCCTCTCCCTGGTCGGTGGAGGGCATCTTCTGTTCGCAGACCGCGACCCCGGCCCGCCGGCCACGGCAGTCGTCAACAAGCTCGTGACAGCGGTCATCGCCGATGCTGTGCAACGACGACCGGCTTAGGGCGCGTATTGAGTCGTGATCAAGTGGTGGTCTGAGCGAGGTCTTCGAACTGCCCCACCCGGCGTCCTGGGCTCATGCTTGCCCGCGCGACCAGTCGAGTCCCTTCCCTGGACCGGGAAGGGACTCGTTGGTCGGCCTCGGGACTGGTGGGCTTGTCGCGTATTCCAGCTCGGATCGCCGCGCGACGAGGTCGAGGGCGCTCTGGCCCGCGCCCGCGCCGAGGCCGCAGAACCGATTGTCCTCCGCGGGCCCTCAACGCCCGCTCCCTGACCCGCAGTGCGCTATGCCTGGCCCCAAGAGCCCTCAGGCCATTCGAGATCCAACAACCTGAGGCGCGGATCCGCCCCGGGGAAATTCGCAGATCCTCATCAGGCCGCGACGCTCAACCCCGACGACCCGACGCCGTGCATCACGGAGATATGGGTGGCGCTCGGCCTCGGCTGTCCGAACTCCGAGATGGACAGGCTGTGGGCGGAGATCGTCACGCGTGCCCCACACCACTACGAGGCGCACTTCTCGGCGCTGGAGCGCTGGTGCGCGAAGTGGCGCGGCTTGCAGCGGCTGGCGTTCGACTTTGCCGAGCGGGCGGCGGCGCAGGGGCCTCCCGGTTCGCTGCTGACGGCTCTGCCGCTCATCGCGCACGTCGAGCACGACGAGTCGGACGACACCGAGGCCGACCGCACG
Source organism: Streptomyces brasiliensis (assembly GCF_014647875.1). Classification (GTDB taxonomy): domain Bacteria; phylum Actinomycetota; class Actinomycetes; order Streptomycetales; family Streptomycetaceae; genus Streptomyces; species Streptomyces brasiliensis. The sequence goes on from NZ_BMQA01000050.1 coordinate 32,650, forward strand.
CCGGAGATGTGCGCGCGCGTCGACGCGGCGATCGCCGACGCGCGCACCCGCGCCTGCCCGAACTGCGGCACCTGCCGGCGGACTACCTCCACCTGCAGGACCGGAACGAGGCGGGCCTGAGCAGTTCAAGCTGGTCGACGGCTATGTGGACGCGCTGCCGTGGCGGTACCGCAACGACAAGGCCGGGTACTACTGCGGCGTCCGCAACACGACGGCGGCGGCGGTGCGTGTGGGCACCGCAGTGCAATCGCCCATAGGGTGCCTATGGGCATCCAAAACGCCACGGGAAGAGGTGGGCAGGTGGTTGACGTGGATGCTGTGGTCGTCGGCTCGGGCATCAACGGTCTGGTCGCCTCGGCCGAGCTCGCCCTGGCCGGGTGGTCGGTGGTCCTCGTGGAGCGGGCCGAGCGCATCGGTGGATTCATCGCGGCCGAGGAGTGCACGTTGCCCGGCTACGTGCACGACACCTATTCCTCCTGGCACCCGCTGTTCGTCTCCGGCGCTGCCTTCGCACGCCTCGGCCCGCTGCTGCGCGCGCACGGACTGAGCTACTGCAACACCGAGGAATGGGTCACGGCGAGCGTGGCCGACGACGGTCGGGTCACCCTGGCGCACCGGGATCCGGAACGTACGGCGGCGGGCTTCGCGCAGGAGGCCGACCGGGCGGCGTATCTCGCCGAGTTGGAGCGGATCGGCGACAACATGGCTGCGATCGGCGGGCTGATGGGCAGCGAGCCGCGCTCGACCGCGTTCCTGCGCCACGCGGCCGGCCTGTTCCGCACCGGCGGGCGCGCCGGCACCGAGCAGTGGCTGCGCTCGCTGGCCACCAGCGGTCGCGCCTACGCTCGTACCCGGTTCTCGGGGTACGAGGTGGACCATCTGTTCTCCCCGTGGCTGCTGCACGCCGGGCTGGCGCCGGACCACGCGTCGGGCGCACTGATGATGCCGCTGCTCGCCGCCACCCTGCACGGGTTCGGCGTGCCGGTGGTGGCCGGAGGTGCCGGCCGGTTCCTCGACGCGTTCCTGTCGTTGCTCGACTCGCTCGGCGTACGCGTGGAAATCGGCACGCGTGTCGAGACCGTCCTCGTCGAGGACGGCCGCGCCGCAGGCGTGGTGACCGACCGGGGGGTCGTCCGGGCACGCCGGGCCGTACTCGCTTCGGTGACCCCCACCGCGTTGTACGGCAGTCTCCTGCCGGAGTCCGCGGTGGCTCCCGCGGTGCGTGACGCCGCCGCGCGTTTCCGCTACGGGCGGGGCGCGATGCAGATCCATGTCGCGCTGTCCGAGCCGATCGGCTGGCGGGACGAACGTCTGGGCCAGGTACCGATCCTCCATCTGACAGACGGTTCGGCCAGCACCGGCATCGCGTGCGCGGAAGCGGAGGCGGGGCTGCTGCCCAGGCGGCCCACGGTGGTCGTCGGGCAGCAGTACCTGCTGGACCCGACCCGTGTCCCTGCGGGCGCCGCCGCGCTCTGGCTGCAGCTCCAGGAGGTTCCGTTCGCACCTGTCGGAGACGCGGGCGGCGAACTGGACACCACCGAGGGCTGGAGCCCAGCCCTGGCCCAGGGGTACACCGACCGTGTCATGGCCCGGATCGCCTTGCACGCACCTGACGTGTACGACAAGGTTCTCGCGGTCGATGTGATCACACCTGTGCAGCTCGCCGAGCACAACCCGAACGCGGTCAGCGGCGATCCCTACGGTGGTGCCGCGGAGCTGGATCAGGACTTCTGGTGGCGTCCGTCACCCACGTGCGGGCGGCACGCGACCCCGATCCACGGCTTGTGGCACATCGGCGCCTCCACCCATCCGGGCGCGGGCCTGGGCGGTGGTTCGGGACACATCGTCGCCACCACGTTGACCACCCGCCCACGACTGGCGCGCGTCCGCCACCTGCTCGACAGACGCAGAGGCACGTCGGGTCGACAGCCCGCCGACGACGAACCGGGGCGTCCTACTCAAGCGCCGCACTATCCTTGACACAGCCAGAAATCGATGGCCGACGGAAGTCGGTGGCCTGACCCTGTACGGCATGGACGAACCGCAACGCAGGATCCGCGCGCCCCACACAGCGTCCACGATCACCGTCTACCGGGCGTACTCCCCGGAGATGGGCAGCCGTCAGCGTGTATGCGAAACGGGGAATACGGCCCTGGGACCATCCAGCCTTCCAGCCAGCCCGTGAGCCCTCGGGCGAGGGACAACGTAGTGGGGGACCAGGACGCAACAGTCGTTGGGATCCCAGTCCCAGATGCGGCCTTCGGCGGTACTGAAGTCGATCATGGTCCACATGCAGCAGCCGCGGTCCATGATGAGGCGCCTCCCAGCGGCCGGCACTGCCTGCGGCCTGCAGTCCCGCTCGCCCAGGTCAGGGCTTCGGCCTGCATCTGCTCGGCCGAGGTGAACTGCCGCCCGGTCCAGAACGAGTCGTTACGCCCGGCGGTGCAGCGCAGGTGCATCGCGGAAGCCGATGCCGCTTTCCCGAACAGCTCGACCTCCGTGGTGGCGCTGGACGCCTCCCACTCGCCGTCCCTGCCGATGCCGGACCAGGTTGCGGACATCGTCACCAAGCCGGGCTGACACGTTTTCTGAAGATCGCTTTGCGGGACGGCGTGGACCCCGCTCATTCGGTGCCAAGCTCGGCGAGCGCTGCCCGCCGCTGGGCGCATTGCACGCCCGGCGAGGGCAGCGGCTCCCCCTGTTTTTTCAGGGGAGGAGTTGCGCCCAAGTGGCTGGCTGCTTATGGCCGTCCAGCCGGTCGCCGAGGTCGTCTCGTCCTGTCGGACGCCAGGGCCGATGGCGGGTGGCCGGCCGTCGGGTTCGGTCTCGACCGGGTCGGTCAGCTCGATTGAGGCAATTCTTCACTCGGCGCCTGTGGGTTAGGGCGATTCGTCGTCGATGAGATGTAGGTGGTGGTCGGAGTACGCCGGAAGCGGCCGGGTGACACGCCGTACTCGCGAGTGAATGCTCCGGAGAAGGCGAACTCTGTCGAGTACCCGACTTCGCGAGCAATCGTTGCCAGCGTGGCGTCGGTCTCCCGGAGCAGCCGCGCACCGAGACTCAACCGCCAGCTGATCAGGTAGGACATTGGTGGCTGGCCCACTCCTGCGGTGAAGCGTCGGGCGAACACCGTGCGGGGTAGCCCAGCCACCTCGCTCAACCGGTCTACCGTCCACTGCTGCTGCGGGTTCTTGTGGATTTCCCGTAGGACGGCGGCAATCGCGGGGTCGTCAGTTCGTGACCACTCGGCCGAGCCGTACTGCTCGTGCCACTGACGGAGCGTGTGGACCAGGATCAGGTCCAGCAGCGCGGGGAGCGTCGCCGCCGTGCCCATGTACGCCTCGGAGGCATCCGTGCTGAGGAGGTCGATCAGGGCTCGCATCTGAGGTAGGCGGTCGTAATCCGGCGACACTGTGATCAGGTCGGGCAGGGCGCGGAGGTATTGCGGGGTGCGGCCGCGCTCTAGGTGGTAGACGCCGCACAGGAACTCGAAGCCGAACGGCCCCGGCTTCCGCGGAACGGGGCTCGTCACTACCGGTGACAGGTCTTTCAGCATGCAGGGGACGTGGCTGAGGCCATGTGCGGCACCGGAGGTGATGAGCACGACATCGCCCGGTTTCAGGGGGGCCGGTTCCTCGTCTTCGGAGATCAGCCAGCAGGTGCCGCGCAGGACGACATGGAAGCCGATGCCGTCGAAAGGGGGGAACCGAACGCCTTGGGAATCGGACTGTCTGATCACACGGCTGCCGGGCTTCCCGACCCGAACGGTGCGGACTACCTCACTCACCAGGTCCATGTAGCCGATTTTAGCGGTGCCGTAGTTCAGCCTCGTATGAACCGGTGCGGCTCGCGTATGGTCCGGTGCCGCGGCCGGTGGTTAGGTTTGAAACATGATCGATTATGCTCCCGAGCACAAGACGAGCGAGATTCTCCGAACCCAGGCGGAGAAGGCGGAAGCAGCGGATCGACCCGCCATGGAGAGCCTGGACGCGCTGCGCAGAGACGGGGTTTTCGCGTTGCGGACACCGCGGGAGTACGGGGGAGCCTGGGCAGGTGCGGAGAGCGTGGCCCGGTGCCTGAGCGACCTGGGCCGGTCTTGCCCGTCCACGGCCTGGATCGCTGGTACGTGCGTGACCTCGAAGAACCTCGCTGTCAGGAGTTTCCCGGATTCGTCGGTGCGCGAGTCTCTCTTTGCCGACCCGGACGTGCTCTTCTGCGGGTCAGGCGTTCCCGCCGGCCTGGGCGAGCGCGTGCCTGAAGGCGTCCGCGTCAGTGGCCGCTGGCTGAATGTCTCGGGGTGTGAAGACGCGGTCTGGGCCGGACTTGCCCTGATGGTGGAGGGCAAGTTTTCGTTCGCTGCCGTACCGGTGGCAGATCTGACTGTCGAGCGGACCTGGCACATGGCCGGTATGCGCGCCACGGGCAGTCACACCCTGGTCGCTGAGCACGTACTGGTGCCAGCCGAGCACGTCATGCCCGCAGCCCCCTTCCTCGTGGAGGACATGTTGCTCTACGCAATGACGGCGCTGGGCCCTGTGGTGGGGGCTGCCAGGGGCGCACTCGATGCGATCGACGCGATGTTCGCGTCGGACAGGAAGCCGTTCATGAGCGCGTACTCCCGCATGGGTGAGTCCTCTGGGGCCCGGCAGTGGTTGGCGGAGGCGACCCACCTGGTGAATCGTGCTGAACGGACCATGTTTGCGATCGCACGGGCCGTGGACGCCTCCGACGTGTCCGAAGCCGACATGCCCCGTCTGAAGATGGAACTCGCGGACGCCGGCCGTGACTGCCGGGCCGCGGTTGAGCGCATGCTCGACCTGCATGGTGCGAGCGGATTCAACACCTCCAACGTGCTTCAGCGGTACTGGCGGGATCTCGCCGTCGCCAGCCGTCACCCCCACCTCAACCCGTACCTTGCGGTCGAATCCTTCGGTACGAGGCTGGTCGAGCGCCCCTGAGCGCCGCGAGCCCATGAGGCAGACCCGTCCCATTCACTTCACCCGCCGAGACCTGACTGGCCACGCGAAGTGACCCTGTTGATGCGGGGGTTCGGCGCCTTGTCCGCCGGTCTCGATCAGCGGCTGGACGACCCGGGAGGCCCGAGGTCAGCCCTTCCTGATCGGTCCGGCGGGCGAGTACGACGTGGCGTTGAACCGCTATTTCCCGGTGTGGCCCGCGTCTTGATGGCGTCCTGCCGGGTGGTGTAGTTGATCAAATCGCCTAAATCCGCAGGTCGGCGGAGGTGGCTGCGCGCGACCGGGCGTTCAACTCGCCTCAGCAAGGCGCCTCGTGGACCGTCGCTTCTTCGAACGTACGTGGGGCCTTGAACCGGAACGCGTAACGCTTGATCCGCTACACCACGACGCGGGTCACGACCCGCGTCTTCACCGTGGAACACGCAGGCGGCGCATGCCTCCAGGACGGCCTTCTGCCGGCGACCAGACGATCCTCTGACCGTTTGTCGCCGTGAGGTACGCCACAGGGCTGGCGGAGAAGCACCGCGCACCGCGATTCGAAGGGCGTGCACGCCCAGGTCGCGAGCTCGGCACCGTCGGCAGTCGAAAATCTCGCGGCCGCGCGACGGCGGTGGCCGCGCGCGGCGGTGCCGGACACATCCCTCCGTGTCCGAGCCCGTGACGTCGTCGGTGCGGCTGCTGCTACGTGGAAACGGCGCCCATCCCTGCACGGAAACCGCGCCGAGCTCCACCACGTCACAGCTGCTCACCGAAGCACCTCTGTGAGCCAGGTGAAGGTCGCGGGGTTCCTTAGCACCCGCGGATAGGCGTCGGGGCCGTCGGCGACGACGGCCGCACGCGTGTAGAGGAACGCGTCGCCAGAGAGGCCCCGGTCGTATTTCTGGAGGTCCAATCAGTACAGCGCCCAGGCCAAGTGCTCGGCGAATCCGGTTACCAAGGACACCGGTCCGGCCGTCAGCCGCGCGGTAAGGGCCGTCGCGAGGCGGTCGGCATCAGGGTCAGGCCCGGCCGGTCGGAACTCTTCGAGCAGCGCCCAGAACGCGTCCTCTTCCATGCCGGCCATCCTGGCACTCGGATCTGGCAGCGGGAGACTGTCGGCTGTCGCGAAGGGCGCACCACAGGCGCGCCAGATAGAGCGGTGAATCACCGTGAATGCAGACTCCTCTGACGAGGCCGCAGCCCGGCCGTTCGCCCGGGTCAGCACTCAAGCCATCCGCAATCGACCGCAGCTTCCCAAGTTGTCGTTCAGCCGAGGCGTCACGGCCATCAAGGCCAAGTCCTGCCCTACGGGACATGCGAGTGTCTACGATCCCTGTCCAGCTCCTCGAAGCCTGGGATCGAATAGCCCTGCAGGCCCGGACCCTACTGGGTGAAGTGGACATCACGGAGTACGAGCAGGTGTCGCGGGACCTGAGCCACTCGGACACGGGCATCGACCTCTTGGAAACCCGTGTCCTTCCCAGAGCTCCGTCAGCTGGCACATCGTCACGAACCGGACACCACTCGACTTTGCCGAAGCCCTGCCCCAGGGAGCGGCGCCTTTCTGCTGTGGCGGTCAGACGAGACCGACGCACTTTGCCCGAACGTGAGGAGCATGATCACGGCGAAGGCGAGAACCGCGCTGCGCTCGCCACCCTGGGGTGCGCGCCATTCGAGGGCGAGGGCGCATTCGCCCCACCACCGGGTGCAATCCGCCGTCCCTTTGGTCGCGGTGGGTTTCGCCGACGTCGTCCGCCTTGCTCTTGAGGAGGAAGGGGTCGGACTCCAGCCCACAGGCCGGGCAAAAGTAGCGGTACGGGCCGAGCACGATGCCTCCCCCTGGTGGGCTCGGGCGGTCAGGACGCTTTCACGGTAGCGGCGGCACGGTATGTGACGCACAGCTCCGCCCGTGTTCGAGGCGTTATCGAACGCCGCCGGCCCTCGCAATCACGGGAACGCCGGGCGTCAGCTCCCCGCCATCGGGCCGACCGTGGTGGTGCCGTGTGCCCTGCGCAGACGCGGGCTCCTCCGGTGGTGGTGTGTCGTCGCGCCGGCCATGAGGGCGATGCCCAGGCAGAAGATGAGCGCCAGTGCGAGGCCAGAGCAGAAGATGGCGAGCGGTCCGAGAGTGGCGATGTGGTGTCCGAGTACCGACACGGCGTAGTCCGGGCCGCCGGACAGGTTGTCGGCGATCGCCAGGGCCGTGAAAGCGCCCGCTGCCGCAAGGAGGAGCAGTCCGAGGAACCGCATCCGATCCACCTCCTCAGGAAGTCGTTCTGTAGTACGTCTACCTGCGACACGACGATTTACACCACGCCCGGGCGATGAGGTGTGGCGCCCACCGGGATCAGTCGCGGTAGTTGGCCGCGAGGCCGTCACGGATCCGGGCGACGCCACTGGCACCTCGCGCTGCCCGGCTGCCATGGCGCTGCGCTCGTGTGCCAGGACGACGGCGTCCTGGTGCCGTGACGGGCTCGACCCTTGTCCGCTGGCACGAAGGGCATCTTCAGGCCGTTGCCGGAGGCTTCGAAGACGGCTCTGTGCTGCTGGCCGGACCGGACGAGGAGCCGTGGGTACTGTCGGCCTCAGGTGCCGCGTTCGGTGCCGGCGAAGGCAACCCCTGGGCCTATGCCGGCAGCCGCGAGCTGAGCGACCTGCTTCCCGCACTCTCGGCCGGCAACGTGTACTTCGGCAACCCCGCGCTGTTCGCCGGAACGCTCGGCCTGCTCGTCGACGGCGCCGCACCCATGGGCTCGGTCACGGTGTCCAACGCCCTGACCCGCAATTGCGGGTACTGGCCAACAGTCTTCCGGCCGGCAGCGTGCTCCGGGTGGTGCAGGGCACCGTCGACGGCGCCGGCCCGTCCGTTCCGGAGCCCGGAACGACCTTCCGCGAGTTCGCGTCCTCCGACCTCGCCAAGGGCTACCTGGACCTGACGATCGACACCAACGCGCCCCGGTTCGTCCGGGTCGAGGTCCGCAGCGCCACGGGAGAGGCCATCGCGCTGTCCAACCCGGTGTGGCTGCTGCGCGGCGACCCGGCCGGCGGCATCCCGGCCGGCCGCCAGGTGCGCTGACCGCGGCAACCGGGAGCACTTCTCGGGGGACGGCGGCCGGCGCGGCCGGTCCCGGGCTCGTGCCCGTTGCCACTTGTGATCGGGAGTTACGCCGAATGATCTGCAGTCCCGCCGCAGGTCCTTGCCGACCTCGTGGCCGACGTCGCCGAGATCCGCCCGCTCCTCGACATCCCGCAACCCGTCGTGACGCGAGTCCGAGTGCACGTCACCGCCGGGCAGATGGCAGGGATGATCGCGATCGTGCTCCACGACCTCGACGCCCAGAAGCAAGCCCAGGACTGGTTCTCGACCGCCGCCGCGACTGCTCAGGAAGCCGGGGACCGCCAGCTGCAGGCATGGGTGCTCGTCCGTGCGGCGGTGGTCCCGATCAACTACGGCGCCCCGCAGACCGCCGCAATGATCGCCGAGCGGGCCCCGCATGCCGCTGAAAGCCCGTCAACCGCCGTGGCGAGGCTGGCCGCTGCTGTCGCCGCCCGCGCCTACTCCCTGACCCACAGCCCGAGTAGACCCGCCAGGCGGGCGCCGCCGCCTAGGTGTTGCGGGGGATGACGTTGGTGACAGGCCGGTCGAGTTGAGGTAGCGCCGTTCCGTCCGGCTGCTCGCGCAGGATGGGCGACGGACCTCGCAGCGGTCTTCCACCTGCCTGACAGTTCCAGCCCGTCATGCGTCACACAGCCCCTCCTGTGACGCGGCCGGGCGACGGTGCGTTGACGCATTCCGATATAGGCATATGATGGCGTCATGGCACGAGCGGCGACGACCTCGGACGCGTTCAACGCGATCGCCGAACCGCAGCGGCGGGAGATCCTGGTGCTGCTGCGGGGCGGCGAGCGGCCGGTGACCGACCTGGCGCGGAACCTGGGGATGACCCAGCCGCAGGCATCCAAGCACCTGCGGGTCCTCCGGGAGGTCGGGCTCGTGCGGGTCCGCGGGGCGGGCAAGCAGCGGCTGTACGGCCTGGACGCCCGCGGGCTGCGGCCGGTCCACGAGTGGGTGGGCGGCTTCGAGCGGTTCTGGAGCGAGAGCTTCGACCGGCTGGACGAGTACGTGCAGGAGTTGAAGCAGGCAAGGCAGGAGGGACCACACGATGGCGACGACCAGTAGCGGCGGCGAGGCTGCGCACGCGACCGCGGACCGCGAGATCGTGATCTCCCGGGTGATCGGCGCCCCGCGGGAGCTGGTGTTCGAGGCGTTCACGCGAGTCCGGCACCTGTCGCGGTGGTGGGGACCGGAGGGCTTCACCACCAACACGCGGTCCTTCGAGTTCCGCGTCGGCGGGGAGTGGGACTTCGTGATGCACGGGCCGGACGGGACCGACTACCAGGAGTGGATCACCTGGCGGGAGATCGTCCCGCCGGAGCGGATCGCGCTGCTGCACGGCGAGTCCCGCGACGATCCGAACGCCTTCGAGTCGGTACTGACCTTCGAGCCGGCCGGCGAGCAGACCCGGATCGTGATGCGCGCGGTGTTCCCCACCAAGGAACTCCGCGACGAGGCCGTGGAGAAGTACCACGCGATCGAGAGCGGCGAGCAGACGCTGCGCAACCTGGCGGCCTACGTCGCGGAGGTCGCCCGGGAACGGTCCACGGGCCGCGGGCCGGCGACCGCCGGCGAGCCCATGACTGAGCAGGAGACCGGGCAGGAAGGGACGGTGCGCTGATGGCCGGGAAGGTGTTCTTCAGCGTGACGATGTCACTGGACGGCTTCATGGCGCCCGAGGCCGTGCCCGTCGAGTACGTATTCTCGCCCGAAGGTCAGAACGACCCGAGGGCCCAGCGCTGGATGACGAAGTGGTCGGAGCTGCAGGCATGGCTGTTCCCGCAGCGGTGGTTCCGGGAGAACCTCAAGCTCGGCGAGGGCGGCGAGGAAGGACTCGACAACGACATCGCACGGGCGACGTACGAGCGCACCGGTGCGAGCGTCATGGGCAAGCGCATGTTCGACGGCGGCGAGCTGGCATGGCCGGAGGAGGCGCCGTTCCACACCCCGGTGTTCGTCGTCACCCACACCAAGCGTGACCCGTGGGAGCGGCCGGGCGGCACCACCTTCCACTTCGTCAACGACGGCATCGAGAGCGCGCTGCTCCAGGCCCGCGAGGCCGCCGGCGACCGCGACGTGCGCATCGCCGGAGGTGCCGAGACGATCCAGGAGTACCTGGACAGCGGCCTGATCGACGAGTTCTCGATTACGCTCGCACCCGTCCTGTTCGGCACCGGCATCCGCCTGTTCGACCGCGTGGACCCCGCCCGCCTCGCGCTGGACCAGGCCCGCACGGACGCATCGTCCCGGGTGACCCACCTGACCTACACCGCCGTGAAACGCTGAGAGTCATCACGTAACGCTGTGATGTCCGTCCGGTCTGTGTACGGAGCGGGCGCGCCTGGGGTCCGGTGTGGTCCCACCAGGTCGCGGCCCGCGTCTTCGGCACGGATTTAGGTCGCACCGGTGCGAGCAGACGTGGTCGGGTGGCCCGGAGGCGAAACCCCTCCGGGCCACCCGACCACCCATGTCTGACGCCAGGTCACCACCCCGCCGCCCGAGGTATGATCACGCACCGCAACCGCCAGGTTGCCGAGAAGACCTCACTCTCAGGGTTGGCGAACACAATCGGGTCCGCTGAAGGCGCGGGGCCGGCTCAGGGAGGTTCCAGGTCTCGTTCACGTTCTTGGCGAGCTTCCGCCGGTGTTCGTTCCAGTGATCAGTGAGCGCTGCAACGGCTGGCTCGCCGCTGTCGGCCAGTCAGTTCATCGCGTAGGCGTGCCCCACCAGGTTCCGCATCAGAGGTGCCGCCTCCACGGTGTAACCCTGGTCGTACAGATCAAGGCCCTCGGCTTCACGGGCTGCCTACCGTCGGCGCGTGACTCGACGACCGTGCCGATCGCGGTGCCGTAGACCGGCTCGCCGACCCGGAAGGCGGGCACCCGGATTTGAGCGGTCTCGAACATCAGGTCGCCGCTCGCCGCGATCACCTGTTGGTACAGGTTCCGCACCCGGACCTGGCCGGCGGCCAGCTTCTGCGGAGGGAGCGTGACCACCTCGAGCAGTGAGCTGGGCGGCTGAGCCAGATCCCCACGATGCTCGCGCAGGACGACGGCGTATGGTCCCTGGACGGTCATGATGGAAGTCTCTCGGTCGGTCGTAGCCGGGCCTGAGCCTGTGGCGGGACGGCAGGGCGAGCTCAGAGCTGGGTTTCGCCGCCGTCCACGGCCAGCTCGATGCCGGTGGTGTACGTGGCGTCGAAGGCGAGGAATGCGGCCGCCTTGGCGAACTCCTCGACGGTGCCGTAACGCTTCATGGGGTTGCTCGCGGTCCGCTCCGCCCTGAACTGGTCGGCGGCCTCTTTGGACAAGTTCATCGTTTCCAGAATCCCCGAGTCGATGGGACCCGGGCTGATCGCATTGACACGAATTCCTCGCGGAAGCAGCTCGCGGGAGAAGGTGCGGGCCATCGAGCGCAGCGCCGCTTTGCCGGCCGAGTAGATGCTGGTGTCGACCAAGCCGATGACGTTCGCGATCGAGGTGGTGAGGACGACGCCGGCGTTCGTGCTCAGCAGCGGGGCGAGCTTCTGCACAGTGAAGAAGGCGCCCTTGACGTTGATCGCGAATAGTTCGTCGTACATCTCCTCGGTCGTCGACTCGAGGGGCGTGAGGGGTGAGATGCCGGCGTTGACGAACAGAGCCTCGATCGAGCCGAGCTCGCTCTTCACACGGTCGGCGAGCGTATCCAGGTCGGACAGTGAGGCCACATCGGCCCGGACGGCCACGGCATTCTCGCCGAGCCGCTCGCGCGCCGCGTCGAGCTTGGCCTGAGACCGGCCGGTGATCACCACGCGGGCTCCGCCTTGCACCAGCAGCTCTGCTACCGCGAGCCCCATGCCGCTGCTGCCACCCGTGATCACGACATTCTTGTCGCTGTAGTTACCCATGCCGAGGTTGCTCCGTTCCATCGCCAAAAACGTGGTGGTATGTCTGGATGTCGCCGTTCATGAAGTGAATCAGCGGCGGGTTTCGATCTTCATGTCACCTGAGGTGACCGTGCGGATGTGATCGCTGGCGAGCAGGCCGTGCGGAATGCCGAGGTCGATGGCGCTGACCTCGTCGAGGCGGGCCAGCTGGGAAGGAGTGAGGTCGACCTGCAGGGCACCCAGGTTGTCCTCCAGCTGCGCGATGGTGCGGGCGCCGATGATGGGTGCCGTCACGCCCGGGGAGTGCAGGGTCCAGGCCAGTGCGACCTGGGCGGGTGTGCGGCCCAGCTCCGAGGCCACCTCCTTCACCGCATCGGCGATGGCGAGGGTACGTTCGGTAACCATTCCCAGGGCGGCGTTGAGGCTCTTGCGGCTGCTGGCGGTTTCGCCGGCGACCGGGCCCGTCGGGTTCAGGTCCTCCCGGCTGTACTTGCCGGTGAGCAACCCGCCGCCCAGCGGAGAGAAGGGGACCACGCCCAGTCCCATCTCGCGTGCCATGGGGATCAGGTCACGCTCCCCGGTACGCTCGATCAGGCTGTACTCGATCTCCAGCGCGACCAGCGGCGACCAGCCGCGCAGGTCGGCGATCGTCTGCATGCGCGACACCTGCCAGGCCGGGGCGCTGGAGATCGCCACGTACAGAACCTTGCCCTGCCTCACCAGGTCGTCCAGGCCGCGCAGGATCTCCTCCACCGGCGTCCTGAAGTCCCAGACGTTCAGATAGAGCAGATCGATGTAGTCGGTGTTCAGCTGCCGCAGGCTGGCTTCCACCGACGCCAGCATGCTCTTGCGGTGCGTACCCCCGGAATTGGGGTCACCGGGCTGGCGCAGCGTCGAGTACTTCGTCGCCAGCACCAGTCCGTCGCGGTTGGTGCGGGTGAACTCGCCCAGCAGTCGCTCGGAACTGCCGTTGGTGTAGGTGCTGGCGGTGTCGAAGAAGTTGCCGCCGAGCTCGGTGTAGCGGTCGAAGAGCTTGCGCGCCTCCTCGCGTTCGGCGCCCCAGCCCCACTCGGTGCCGAACGTCGCCGTGCCCAGCGCCAGCGGTGAGACCCGCAGTCCGGAACGGCCCAGCAGTCGGTAGGTGTCGAGAGTGAGTGGCATCGTGTTCTCCTGTTAGTTGTGGTTCGTGGCGTTCGAGAGGTGCGGATCAGTGGTCGGCTCACCCGAGTTTCAGGCGCCGAGCCCGTAGCCGCCGGCCACGGCGACGTCCTGACCGGTGACGTAGCCGGCGGCGTCCGAGGCGAGGAAGGCGACGACTTCCGCGATTTCCTGGCCGGATCCAAAGCGCTCGAACGGGATCTTCGTGCGCATGGCGTCCCGGCCGCTCTGGGGAACTCCCAACTTGTCGAACAACGGGGTCTCGGTCGCCCCGGGACTCACGGCGTTGACGCGGATCCTGCGCGGAGCCAGTTCGAGCGCGAGCGAAGGCAGCATCGCCAGCAACGCGCCGCGCGTCGCCGCCCCCAGCGTGGCGCCAGGGCTGCCGCGACGGGCTCCGATGCCCACGGTCAGCACGATCGATCCGCCGTCGTTCATGAGCGGAAGGGCCTTCTGGAGGGTGAAGTACTGGCCCTTGAAGTTGACGTCGACCTGCTCGTCGAACGACTCCTCCGTCACATCGTCGACCGGTGCGGGGCGGAAGATCCCGGCGTTGAGGAACAGCAGGTCGAGAGACCCGAAACGTTCGGACACCGTCGCCACGAGAGCGTCGGTGTCGGCCAGAACACGTGCGTCGGATTGGACGACGAGTACGTCGTCGGGAAGCTCGAGCCTTGCTCGCGCGAGGGAATCGGGGTTCTGTCCGGTGACAGCGACCTGGTAGCCACGGGCGTGCAGTAGTTCGGCGGTCGCTCTGCCGATTCCGGTGGTACCGCCGGTGATGAGCGCTGCGGGCATGGGGGGCCTTTCGTCGAGCGGGCAGGGTCGGACATCATCAGTAACCGGAGGGGTCTCCGCTTGCGTCACTGTACACTAACCGGAGATGTCTCCGATTCGTTCCCCGCACCTCACCCGACACTCCCGATCGCGAAGGCCATGACACCTCCACGAAGCACCCTGCGCGCCGATGCCCAACGCAACCGAGAGCACCTGATCGTCACGGCCGCTGAGGCTTTCGCCTCCGGACAGGCGATCTCGCTGGACGCGATCGCCAAACGCGCGGGCGTGGGAACCGGCACCCTCTACCGACACTTCCCCACCCGAGAGGACCTGGTCGAAGAGGTCTACCGCGACCAGATCCGCCCTCTGCGCGATGACGCGCGAGTCCTCCTGGCTACCGAGCAGCCTGCACAGGCTCTCCACACCTGGATGCGCCACTTCGCCGAGTGGGCGGGCGAACGGCGCGGCATCTGCGAAGCCCTGGTCGCCATGAGCGCTTCCGGACGCTTCGGCACCGGACCGGTCTGCGATGAGGTCCAGCAAGTCCTGGGGATGGTGCTCGAGGCCGGCGCCGAGGCAGGAGAGCTGCGCAGCGACATCGATCCGGTCGACGTCGGCAGCATCCTCGCCGGCGTGCTCTCCGTGGCCGGTGCGCTCGAGCAGCGCGCCCAACTCGACCGCATGCTCACCGTCGTCGTCGACGGGCTGAGGCCGCACTAGGCAGGTCGAGGACGTGCCTGTCCTGCGCTGGTGTCCCGCGCCAGTAGTTGATCATTAGGGCGCGTATCGAGTCGTGATCAATTTGCGGGAATCGCCCTCGCGACGGGGCCTGGGTCGGTAGGTCTTCTTGCGTGACGCGAGGGCAACTGACTGACGAGGAATGGGAGTTCATCGGGCCGTACGTGCCGATCGGCGAGTACGGCCCGTATCCCGAGCGGCTGCGGCAGCAGTTCGAGGGGGTGATCTGGCGGTTCAAGACCGGCGGGCAGTGGCGGGAGATGCCGCAGGAGTTCGGCGCCTGGTCCACTGTGCACAACCGCTTCCGGCAGTGGCGTGACGCGGGCGTCTTCGAGGCCCTGCTGGAGGGCCTGATCGCGGAAGCAGCGAAGCGGGGCGAGGTGGACCTGTCCCTGGTCAGCATCGACTCCACCACCGCGCGCGCTCACCACGACGCCGCCGGGATGCACCTGGACCAGGACCTCCTTACCGCCCTGGAGAAGGCCGCTGCCGAGGAGGAGAAGGCCAGGGCCCGCAGCACGAGGCGCTTGGCCAGCTCTCCTTTGGTGGCGAAGCCACGTTCGTCGGGGACCTTCGCCGCCCGGCAGCGCTCGCGGTCGTCCGTCCAGGACCTGGGCAGGTACAGCTCCCGATCTACCAACGTGCGGCTGGTGCTGGTGCTGGTGCTGGTGCTGGTGGCGTAGGCGGCGAAGACGCCAATCTGGCAATTCTCGGTGCGTCCGCCGGTACCGGAGTATTGGCCCTGCACCCCGGCAGAGGTGGTGCCCTTCTTGACGAAGCCGGTGTCGTCGATGACGAGTACCCCGGCGTCGTCGCCGAGGTGCTTGGCGACGTATGACTGCAGGTCGTCGCGGACGTCGTCGGCGTCCCAGGTCGCTCCGTTCAGTAACCGCTGGAGGCCGTCGGGGGTGCGATGCCCGGCGAATTCGTCGGGTAGCTCCGGCGCATTGCTGCGCCGGAGCCCCCTCAGAACCGGCCGTGCCCGC
>NZ_BMQA01000051.1 GCF_014647875.1 Streptomyces brasiliensis
CGTGATCAAGCTGACCGCCCGCAACGCGTTCGGGTTCAGGAACGCGACCAATCAACGACTTCGGACACGCTGCGTCACCACCCGCCGAGCCCGCGGGCACCTCCGCACCGCTCAACTATGAAGACCCGATTTGATGGACCACCAGAGCATGGACGTCACCAAGGGCTACTACCGGGTCGGCGAACAACGCCGCCGCAACGCGGTGGACAAGGTCGCCGCCATGCAGTTCGACCGCCACGGCAACCAGGCCTGGCGGCAGGCCAAGGCACTGCTGGACACCGAGCACACCCGCCGCGCGATCGGCGAGGTCGCCGTCCCCTTCGGCACCTGCAACGAGCCCAGCAACGTGCAGGCCGGCGGCGACCACTGCCCCATCCGCTTCCGCTGCGTGGGCTGTGACCACTTCCGCACCGACGTCTCCTACCTGCCCGAACTCCAGGCATACCTCGACGACCTGCTCCGCAACCGGGAACGGCTCGCTGCCATGACCGAGGCCGACGCCTGGGCCAAGGCCGAGGCCATGCCCTCGGACGAGGAGATCACTCGGGTGAGGCGGCTCATCCGCCGCGTCAAGGAAGACCTCGACGGCCTCAGCCCCGAGGAACGCGACCAGATCGACCAGGCCGTCACCGCCGTCCGCAAGAACCGTGCCGTCCACCTGGGCATGCCCCGCATCCGCCAGCCCCTGCCCGACATCCGACCGGAGCGTCCCGCATGAACACCGACAGCACCTCCCACCTGGCCGAAGGCCGACGCGCCGACTCAGCCCGCCGCCGCCAGCGCGTCCTCACCGCGCTCCACGACGCCCAGGCCACAGGCGAGGAGATCAGTGTCTCGGCCATCGCCCGCCGGGCCGGGGTGGACCGCACCTTCCTCTACCGCCACCGCGACCTGCTCGCCCAGCTCCACACCGCCGCAGCCCAGCCCGCTGCCGGGCCCGGCAGCGGACCGGCCGCCAGCCGGGCCTCCCTGCTGGCCGACCTCGCCAACAGCCAGCAACGCTCCGCCCGGCTGGATGCCCGGGTGAAGCAACTGGAGAAGAAGCTCTCCCAGCTCCTTGGCGAGCAAGCCTGGCGCGAGTCCGGGCTCGGAGCCCCGGACGACATCGAACGACTCAAGCTCCGTATCACAGCTCTGGAGCAACAAGCCGTTGATCTGCAGCTGCAGTTGGAGGAACGCACCGAGGAACTGCAGGCCGCGCGCGCCGCCAACCGCGACCTGATGACCCGGCTGAACCGCTGACCCGCCAGGCTCGTCCTGCCCGCGCGTCATGAACCACACGGGCAACCGGGTCCGGCAGCATGCCGCCGGACCCGGCCTCGACGTGAATGTCAGCGGCCCATGAGAGCGAAGACCCCCCAACCGAGGTACTCACGCTCGTACCTGGCATAGCGGGCTGGTTCTCGGGAGAGTTCGGCTCTCAACTCGGCGGCCAACTCGTCATCGGGATTCGAGTCGAGCCAGCGTCGGATGTTGAACCACTGCGCAGCCCGATACCGATCCCAGCTGTCCTGGTCGGCGAGCATCATTTCGACTACGTCGTAACCCAGTTCACCGAACTGCTCGATCAGCTCAGGCAGCAGTCGGAAGTCGTCTTTGCTGCTGGCGTGGCACGCTTCGACGGTGTGCTGGTCCGGGGGGTCCTGACGCCAGTACGGCTCGCCGATCAGCAGCATGCCATCGGGGCGGAGGCTGCGACGCAACAGCTCAATCGTGCCAGCGACTCCGTTGCCGATCCAGGTTGCGCCGATGCACGCGGCGAGGTCGACGGGTTCGTCCGCGACATGGCCAGACGCATCGCCGTGGATGAAGACCACCTGACCGGCAACACCGAGCTCGGATGCCCGGGCTTGGGCCCTGGCCGTGAACTCGGTGCTGATGTCCACTCCGGTGCCGACGATGCGGTGGGCGTGCGCCCAGGTGCACAGCATCTCGCCCGATCCGCTGGCGAGGTCGAGCGCGCGCGTCCCGGGGGCCAAGTGCAGCGCCTGCCCCAGGGCAGCCAGCTTCTCGCTGGTGAACGGGTTGTGAACGCGGTGGCTGCTCTCGCGGATGGTGAAGCTACGTGGAAGATCCACTGTTGGGAGTCCTTACGTCCGATGAGGTCATGACGTGCGCGGGGGACGGCCTGTTGGAGCTGGCCGTCGTTGCCTGGACCGTCATCAAATGCACCTCATCCGGACGTGCGGATCTTCGAACCTCGGCGAGGCTAGGACGCACGGAGCAGCAGTGTCCACCGGTTTTCGCCTGTGCTCCCCCTACCTTGTCGAACCCGAACGGACAACAGCACCCACGCCACAGCCTCGCAAGGGTGAACTCGGCCCCACCACCTTGCACCACACCTGTTGCAATCGATAGCTTCCACTCAGCAGCCTGTGAACTGCAGAAACGCAGTCTCCAGAACCTCCTCACGGCTCAGACCCCCAGAGAAGTCCGCGTCTCCGATGTAGTGCGGGTGGTTCACATACAGGCAGTCGGGAAGCGACGCGATCACGCCTCCGAGGCCGTACCGGGCCTGGGTGATGGCGAACTGTGCGTCTTGCTCGTCGAGGTGCGGGAAGGCGAAGCCGGTCGGGCGGCGGTAGTAGAGCGCGCGGACGTTGGCCAGGTCGGCGGTGCGGGAGGGGGTGTTGATGCTTCCCCGGATGCCGTCCTGGGTGATCTCTGCCTCCACCGACAGTGATGAGGGGAAGTCCCCCGAGTCGAACCGCACGACCGGGATGCCCCGGCCGTGCAGCTCGCTGATCACCACGTCGGCGGTGGGGTCGTGCAGGCTGGTGACGACCAACACCGGACGCGGATCACTCACTGGTCGCTGTCGCTCCCCGTGTCGCTGTCCTGGGTGGAGCCGTTGCCGTCGGGGCTGGTTCCCGTGGACGGGGAGGTGCCGGTACTGGTGCCGTGGCCGGGCATCTCCATCACCTGGCCGAAGCCGTCGAAGAACACGGCGGTCTGCGTGTTCGGGTTCAGCTCGGCCCGGGAGTAGCCGGGGGTCATCGTCGGGTACGGCGCCATGCGGCTGATGCCCCACGGCCTCGGGGTCGTGGTGCCCTGCGGGACCGCCGTGCTTGTGGGCAGACGGTCGGAGTGGACGAACATCGCATCTCTCCTGTGTGGCAGTTGCAGGGTGGGTGAGTGGGCCGGTCCCTCGCAGGGGGACGTAAAGGGACCGGCCCGGCCCGCGCGGCCCGTCTTGCCTGGTCTTGACCGCGCGGGAGTCATTGGGGGCGCGATCTGTCAGTCGACGTCGCTGATCTGCCGTGTCTGAACCATTTGGTCGATGAGGTCAGCCGTCGTCCACGCCATCCGCCGTATGAGTCCGAGGCCCTGCCGGTATCCGCCGGATGTCTCCTCGGCGCGCAGTGCTCGGCTGCGCTCGACAAGCGCGAGCGTCGCGGTGTCCGGCTCGTCGTGGGGGTCAGCCACGGCTATGCAGCCGAGTTGCGCGAGGGCGCCGCGCAGCCGCTCTCCGAGCTCGTCGACCTCGTCGACGGCCGGCGTGTGCTCACCCAGCACCGCGTTCAGGTCGTCGTAGATCGACGGCAGGTGTAAGGGGTCCCAGCCGCGCACCTTCGCGAGTACGACCCGCAGCTTCTCCGCAGGCAGCGGCGGTTCCCATCGGGGTACGTACCGATAAGTGGTGGAAGACATGGAGGGCTCCAGTAGGCGGGGAAAGCGCGCCACGGACGCGGTGTGCTTCGCGGACTCCGGGGCGTGCGAACTGGACGGAACGAGGCGGAACATCAGCCGCCTTTGATCCACTCGACTAACACGGCTATCCGGCTGCTATCGCGAAGGCGAGTGTGGCAGCGAGGGAGAGCACGACGGCGAGGCAGACCGCCTGCCCGGTGCAGGTGGCGAACATCGGGACCTCGCTGCTGTCGTGCCGGTTCAGGCTGGGGTCAGGCGACACGTGGCACCTCCAGTTCGGCCCAGACCCGTTTCCCCCACGGGAACCGGTCGACGCCCCAGTCGAGGCAGACGGAGTCGACGAGGGTGAGGCCGCGACCGTCGACGGCATCGGCGCCCACGGCCTTCAACGCGGGCATTTGACGGCTGCGGTCCGTCACGGCCACCCGCACCCGTCCGGCGGTGAGGAGGCGCACGGTCACCTGGATCGCCTCGGCGCAGGCGTGCACGGCCGCGTTGGCGGTCAGCTCGGTCACGACGAGTGCTACGTCCGCCGCCAGCCCGGCCAGCTCCCAGTCCGTGACGGCCTCGCGTACGAACTGGCGGGCCACCGGCACCGATGCCGTCTCGCGCGGCAGCATCCGGCAGCGGACCTCCGAGCCGTCCTCGGCGTACATGCGGCGGCACTTGACCGTGGGGCCGTATGCCACCGCTGACGGCCGGGCGGCCGGGGACACTCGCGTCCCGCTCTCGACGTCACTCACCGGTCGCCCTCTCGCCGCGGGAAGTCAGCTGGAAGCGGCCGACGGACAGCAGTTGTGTGACCGCATCCGGGCGCGTCAGGTCACCGAGGCTGTCCATCGGGACGCACCAGTAGGAGGGGCCCGCCTCCGGTGTCGTCGCCTGCACCGGCGGCACGCCCAGGAAGTGGCCACGGCCGATGAACTCGGCGTCTTCGCAGCGGGGCTGGTCCCACTCGGACCGGTACCGTGTGCTCGCCCCCACCAGGACGTAGTAGCGGTGGGTGAGCTGGTCGAGGAAGACGGGTCCGCCGTGCAGGGCGCGCGCCAGGTAGTTGTCGATGTCGGCGAGGCACGTCGTCTGCGTCACCGCATACACGAGCCGCGCGCTCAGGCGTACGGCCGAGAAGATGCCCCCGCACCGCAGCAGTGCGCGGCCGGACTCCTCCCACTCCGCACGAGCCCGGCCCGGGGTCTCGGCCGCCGACAGCAGCCAGTGTTCGACGGAGAGCGCGCGCTCGGCTCCCCGCGTCACGGCCGGCTCACGGCACGATGGATCCGGGGATGCGGCTTCCGTCAACCCTCGTGCTCTACGCCTCGGTTGGCTACGCTCATGCACGGCGACTCCCTTGCAGTCGTCATGCCCCGCGGCCGACCCACACCGGCCAAGGGGCACTTTCGCGTTCGCGTACAGGTTGGATTTCCGTCGAACCATGCGCGTCCCGGCGCCGGGTATACCCATGATGGGTACACACCTGGATTGGTCGTCCCTCAGACTCAGGCGAGCAGGAAGTGCCATGACCTATCAGCCGCCCACCGCCCTGCCCCGGGAACTCCTCGACGATGAGGAAGTCCAACGCGCCTTGGCTGAACATGACTTCGGGACTGTTTTCCGGGTGGCGCGCGACCGGGCGGGGATCAGCTACTCCCGGGTAGCCGCCGAATGCGACATCAAGCCGGAACGAGTCGGCACGCTCGCACGCGGCGTCGGACGGATCACGACCTTCGACAAGGTCGTGCAGATCGCGGACGCATTACGCGTCCCCGGCAGCATGGTGGGGCTGGC
The DNA here is from genome assembly GCF_014647875.1 of Streptomyces brasiliensis. Taxonomy (GTDB): domain Bacteria; phylum Actinomycetota; class Actinomycetes; order Streptomycetales; family Streptomycetaceae; genus Streptomyces; species Streptomyces brasiliensis. The sequence continues at coordinate 5,437 of NZ_BMQA01000051.1, forward strand.
TCCCCGCCCTTGGGAGATGGACGGGCTTCCTGTGCACCCGTACGACTCAGAGATCGGACCCACCAGCGTGCGCCGCCGTACCATCCTCCAGGCCGCTACCCGCACAGGCCTGGCCGCCGCCCTGCCAGCCCTCCACCGGCCGCCCGAGCCCCGGCGGATCACCAACGGGTACGTCCAGCGGCTACGCGAGCGCACGGTCCGGTTGCGGCGCCTGGATGAATTTCTCGGCGGCGGTGACACCTACCGCGTGTATATCGGCGAGTACCAGGACACCAAGAGACTCCTGCGCACGGCCTCCTTCACCGGGGAGTCCCGCCAACGCCTTCAGTCCCTCCTCGCGGAGCAGGCCCAGCAGGCCGGATGGGCGGCATTCGACGGCGGCCGCCACGCCGAAGCGGCGAGTCTGTACGAGGAGAGCAAGACAGCGGCGCGCGAGGCCGGCGACGCAGACCTCCTCGGCAACGGCTTTGCGTTCCTTGCCTATCAGACCGCTGACCACCGCAAGGCCGTGGAGATCGCCGCGGCAAGCTGCGCGACCATCACCGCCGCCACACCCGCGGCAGTTCAAGCCCTCCTACATGAGCGGATGGCGTGGGCCTGTGCGGTCGCAGGCCAGGCGGACCGTACGGAGCGGGCCCTCGAGGCGGCGCGGGCCGCGCTTGACGAGCAGCCGGACGGCGAGCCGCAGCCGGACTGGGCGGTGTGGGTCGACTCGACGGAGCTGCACATCATGACTGGCCGCTGCTGGACGGAGTTGCGCCGGCCGCTCCGGGCCGTCCCGATTCTCACCAAGGCCCTGGATGCCTACAGCGACCACAACGCCCGCGACAAGGCCCTCTACCTGTCGTGGCTCGCGGACGCCTACCTCAGCGCCGGCGAGGTCGAGGAGGCCGCCACCGTGACGGGCCGTGCCCTCGACCTGGCAACCGGCATCGCATCGGTTCGCCCCCGGCAGCGCCTTACCCCCGTGCTGGACCAGCTCCGCCAGCACCAGGACGTGACCGCGGTCCGGGACGTGCTCCAGAAAGCCGATGTGGCGTAGGCCCGCTACGGCGTGACGCTGTTCGCGATCCACTCAAGGCAGCGCTGCGCGCCGTGCTCGATGGGCACGGCGATGACCTCCGGGTTGTCCCAGGGGTGGTTCTCCAGGAGGTACTTCTCCAGATCCGGGTAGCGGTCGCGCGTCGTCGTCAGCAGCAGCCGCCACTCCTCGCCCTCGCCGAACTCCCCCAGGTGCCAGAATACCGAGGAGACCGGGCCGATGATCTGGGAGCCTGCCGCAAGCCGACCGTGAACCGCGCCCTTCGCGAGCTTCACGGCCTGCTCACGGGCGGGTGTGGCCGTCGACACCTGCACATAGTCAGTCATGCCGCGACCCTAGTGGCCGGGCTCCGGGCGAGCGTAGAAGTCAGGCGTTGCAGCCCGTCTGCTTCACGTGTGGCCATCACTTTGCGGCTAGGACTTGTCCGGGCGATCAAGGTGCCGACGGTTGAGGAACAGCGGGACGGCGGACGGTGGCTTCAGCTTGAGGGCATGGCTGGCGCACGACCTCGTGTGCCAGGGTGGCGGGCATGGATTGGCAGTCTGAGAGCCCGGAACTCTGGGCGTTCCTGGAGTCACTGCACCGCGGCGACATCCTGTCTGGCACCGTCGCGGCGATCGAACGGTTTGGGGTCTTCGTGGCCCTGGACGACGGGCCTGGCCATCCCACCCTGCCCGGCGTCGAGTTCATCGTCATCCCCGAACTGTCCTGGCCGCACGTTGATGCCTCCACCGATGTTGTCCAGGTCGGGCAGCGTGTCTTGTGCTAGTTCCTCCAGTTCAACTCCTGTCACTCCGCTGCCCAGACCAAGAACCTGGTCGACACCGTTCCTTTCGCCATTGGCATGTCCGACTCCATCGGCGACGACGACGCCATCACCTACGCCGCCCGGTTCTACGCTGCGATCGCCGATGGCCAGTCCGTCCAGTCCGCGCACCTCCTCAGCCGGGTCAACATCGAAATGAACGGTCTGCCGCACCACGAGCTTCCGACCCTCACATGCGCCCCCGACGTCGACCCCACTGCCACACGCCTGGTGACATCCCCTCCGGCATAGAGAAGCCCGCGCTCGACAGCACCGCCCGCGCCACCGCGCCCGTCCCCCACACCGGAGTGGAGCTCGGACGCCTGGCAGCCGGGTGACCCGGTCGAGACGACGGCTCCGCCGCCCGGGAAGCTGAACACACGTGGGCTGCCGCTCACCGACTTCGCCAGGTTCCGAGGCTGATCCACCTCGGGATGACCGCGATCGACAGCCGCACCGGCGCTGACGTTCCCATGCCAGGGCAACGATGAGCTCGACCCTCCGCCCCACACCCGAAGGGAACCCTCCGCATGCTCCACCCTGCTGTCGCCCGCCTGCGCGAGCTGCTCTCGCCGCCAGTCTCCAGCGGCGACGCGGTGGACTGGGATGAGATCGAACGGACGACGGGACTGGTGCTGCCGGCCGACTACCGGGAGTTCGTGGAGTCGTACGGCGGCGGCGAGATCGACGAGTACCTGTCGGTCAGCACGCCCCCGGTCCCCGGCTCGGCGTACGGGGATCTTCTGGACCGAGTTGACCCCGCCCTCTCGGACCGCGACCGCGAAGAACTGGGCGCCCTCCTGCCCGGAGGCGCTCTGCCGCCCCTGCTGCCCTTCGCGGACACGGCCAGTAGCGATGTCGCCTTCTGGCTGCGCGAGGGCGCTCCCGATGACTGGCAGGTCGCTGTCTTCCGGAGGCAGACACCCCACGGGGTGAGCCGTTGGACCGTGTTCGACGGCGACATGGCGTCATTCTTCGTCGCGGCCCTGACCGGCGAAGCGGACCCGTTCAGTGAACGACTCTCAGCAGGGGAGCGCCATGGGTTCGAGAGCTGGCGCGGGGTGTAGAGCACCGGTCCGAGATCACCGACGCGACGAATCGTAAGACGACCACCGCCTTCGACGCACTGGGCAACACCGCAGCGTCCACCGACCACGGCACTGTTGGCGGGGAGTACGTGAAGTACGACGCCGTCCTTATGCCCGAGTCCGATCCTGCCGATAATCACCTTCTTGTTCTGTGCGCTGGAGGCCCACACCGGCCGGTGCCCAATATGGTGGATGGCTTGCGGGCAGCGGGCCGAGTCGCACATGCCGACCAGCGGCTTGTCTGCTCCTGGCAAGGGCTGGAAGAACCTCGCACGGTCACCGACAGCCGCACCGGCCTTCCGGAACCGACCAGCTTGCCACCGCAATGCCCGACCCGAGAGGCGGTGAGGTCTTGACCTGGTTCGATGAGCTGAGGAGTGTCCTGCCCTCCCACCTGGGGGCGGGCGACACGGTGGACTGGGGTGCCGTGGAAGCGAATCGGCACCCCCTTCCCCGGCGACTTCAAGAAGTTCATGGCCGAGTACGGCGCGGGCACGATCGACGGCCACCTGAGCGTGCTGCTCGCCGAACCCCGGGGTGGCTTCGACGGCGGTCCCGCGTACATGGGGATGGCCGAGGAGTTACGGAACGCGGAGGAGACGTGGCGAGCTCCCCAAGCCACGACTCGTCACCTGGGGCCTGGACTCCAGCGCGGACATGCTGTGCTGGTGGGCCGACGGCGAAGAGCCTGACAAGTGGCCCGTGGTGGTGTGGAGCCGGGGCGGCGGGCGCTGGTCCGAATGCCCGGGCGGAATGGCCGAGTTCCTCTGTCACGTCTTCCGCGCGGAGTTCGAAGTGCATCACCGCGTCCGTGATGATCCTCGCCGTCGCTGAGCGGGTGGGAGACCTCGGGGGTCCAGTCGAGGTGCCGTGTTCGTCGCCGCGGTGGCGGGCATCGGCGACGAACGTCAGGTGCGTCCGCATGGTTGTGAGGGTGTGCGGGGTCTTGAATGAGGCGGCCGTTGCTGAGGTGATCGGATACGGCGGACGACCTCGCAGTGCGGGTCAGTCCCGAGTGAGGTGGGTCCCTTCGGTGTGAGGTACCAGACCCGGGTGTGGTGGGACTGGGCAGCACGACGACGTCGGCCAGGCGCTTGCCGAGGAGGTTGTTCAGCCGCTCGGAGACTGACTGGCGGGAGCGGTCGGGGCGCAGCAGGACGTGCAGTTGGTTGGTGGAGGCTATGCGGTGCTGGGCGAGTGTGGCGGGGAGTTGATGGGCGAGAGCTTCGACGGGGCTGGGCGTGAAGCCTGCCGTCCTAGGGCTTTTCGGCTGGGCGGCGGTCATCCGAACTCCTTCTCCTTTTCGTTCGAGGGCTGAACGGTTGTGTCAGCAGGGGAGTGCTCGGCGAGGAAGGCGGTGACGCGGCCGAGTTGCCTGGTGGCGCGGTCGGTGAGTTGGGCCAGCGGGAGTGCTTGGGCGTTCGTCTGGGCGGCTCTCTCCAACGCACTGGCCTGTTGTGGGCGGGCCTGGGCGGCGAAGGTGTCGTCGAGGTGGGGTCCGCGCAGGTGGATGGGGCCGATGCGGCGGCCGTGGACGTTCATGGAGATGTAGTGCTCGAACCGTTCCATGGTGGCGACCCGGTCGGGGCTGGGGTTGTCGCCCCACTCGGCGGTGATGGGTGCGATTGCGGACTTGGAGCCGGCGGTGGTGGCCAGTGTGGACGCGTTCTGCACGAGGGACAGTCGCACCGGGGTGGGGAGTCGGGACAGCAGCTGGGTCATGCCGTGGATGTGGCACTTGTACTTGCGGAGATCCTCGAACATTGCGGCGATGGTCTCCGGGGCCGCCCCGGTGAGCGTGATCAGCTCGTCGAAGTACGGGCGGAACGGCACCCGCTGCTCTTCCGGGGTATCGCGCCTCGAGCGCGCAGCCCGCAGCAGATCGTGGGCGAGCAGTGCGGTCACCAGGCGATCGGTCGGCCCGTTACCGCCCGGGCACACCCACACGATCATCCGCGAGTCCATCGCCGCACGGATGTTGTAGATGCCTACCGGCTGGCCGAGGAACGCCCGGGTGATGGGGTTGGCGGCGAGCCGGGCGATGGGGTTGAGGACGACGGCGAAGGCGTCGGGCGGCAGGGTCGGGAACACCGACTTCCACCAGGCGCGGGTCTCCTCATCCAGCTGGTTCGCCACCGCGGTGAGCGCCGTCTTGCGGAAGGCGGTGTCGGTGAGCAGGGCCCGCACGTGGAAGATCGTGGCCTGGTCCTCGGGCCGGCCGGCCTGGCAGGCCGCCTCGTTGACGGCGACGAGGACGGTGAGCGCGGCGGTGAGGATGGTGAGCGCACGCGGGGCGGTCGCGTCGTCCCAGGCCAGTGCGGAGGCGTAGGCGTCGGCGATCGCCTCGACGACCTCATGCGCTGCCTGCCCGTGGTGCATCCCCAGCGGATTCCACGAACTCACCCGCGGGTTGGGCCCGAGCCCGTTGAGGTCGACCAGCGCGATCCGCGGCATCAGATGGTCGTGAGCCAGGAACGGCAGGGCGCGCGGCCAGGAGTCGCGGTGCGGGTCGACGAAGACCAGCCCGCCGCCGGCGTGTGCCCAGCCGATCGCCTGTGCCAGGGCCCGCTCGGTCTTGCCGCCGCCCGCCTTGCCGACCCCGACCTCGAACAGGGTCTCCTCGGCGTGGGTGGCGACCAGCCGCTCGCGGCCGTCCGGGCCACGGTAGATGCCCTGCAGCAGCAACTCGGGTTCGCCGAAGGCGAAGGTCGGCAGCTCACCGGCGAGTACGGGCAGACGGCAGTGCACGGTGGGGGGCTTGAGCAGGCCCGTCAGTTCCTCCAGCCTCACCCAGTTCGCGCGCGGGGGCTGGCAGTGACCCAGGCTCCAGCGGCGCTCGAAGCCGCGCCGGGTGGGCCAGTGGTCGGCGCCGATCCGCCACGGCCCGAGCCGCCAGCCGCGCATGGCCCACCGCGAGCGCCCGCCGAACACGTCGAAGGCGGCCTGGAGTTGGGCGAGCCTTGCTTGGGCGCGGCCTTCGGTGTTCGAGGCGCACATCACCAGCAGCTGGACGCGGACCAGGTGGTCGTCCTCGGCGAGCTTGCCCAGCGCCTCGGCCGGTTCTACCCGGCGGGGCACTGGCGGCATGACCAGCCGCCGCCCGGCACCGGATGCGGGCTTGTCGGTGAGCAGTTGTTGCAGCTGCCAGCCCAGGGAGTCCTCGATGCCGTGGGCGTCCTGCCGCAGCCAGCGCGTGGCTCGCTGGGCTTCGCGGCGTTCGGAGCGGCGTGCGGCGCCCATGAGCTGCATCCGCCGTGCTCGCAGTGCCCATTTCGGGGCGCGTTGGATGTCGAGCCGGATCTCGGCGAGGTCGCCGAGTTCGGCGCGCAGGTCGGCCACGGCGTCGACGAGCGGCTGAAGCGGGTCGGGGGTGAGGGGCACCTCGCGCAGCGGGGCAGTGGGTTTGCCGCGCAGGATGAACTCGGCGCGCACGGTGTGTTTCCTCGGCGGGTCGACGATTGGCCTGGCCCGGTTGACGGTGACGTCCGGGCCGAACGGTGTGATGGACAGGAGCCGTTCACCGCCCGCCGGGCCCTCGATGCGGTAGCGCAGCGGCGTGCTGCCGTCCGCGCGCAGCCGGATCTGTACGGCCTTTGCCCGGCGGGGTGCCCACCAGGGCATGGCCGTGGACGCGCGGGCGAGCTGGACACCACGGCGGAAGATCTGCTCGAGGCTTGGGTCGAAGTGCCGGGTGGCCACGAGCTCCAGGGCCATCCGCTCGGCTGAAGCCTTGGCCGCGAGCCGGCGTATGACCATCTCGCCCACGCCCCAGCACGCGGCGATGGCCGTGGCGAGCAGGTACCAGTGGTCGTAGAACCAGTCGGCGGCGTCCAGCAGGTTGGTGAGCAGGCCGAGTGCGTGACCGGCCGCCGTCTCATAGGCCCGTCCGGTCACGTGCGGGGCTGCGGAGCCCACGGGGAGCCCCCTTTCTTCGTTGAGATCGTGCGGGTGAAGTGCAGGTCGGTGATACGGCCGTCGGTGTATGTGCCGCCGCGGTCGGTGCCCGCCCACACCAGGTGCACCACGGCCCGATCGGAACTGCCGTCGCGGCGGGCGATGGCTGCCTGGACACGGAATCGGGCGGCAGCGAACGCCGGAGCGATCGCCTGATCCGCGTCGCCGAAGTACGCGGGCCATCTGGCGCGGCCGATTCCCGTGGCGTCCGCCCGGAGCAGCGCACGGGCGGCAGCGAGCAGCTGCCGCTCGTCTCGTGGGTCAAGGTCCGACAGCCAGGCGGTTTCCAGGGCCTGTTGGATGACCCGATCGCCGGCCACTCCCTCGCCGTGGGGAGGCAGCGGCGACGGGAGGGCCGACTGGGTGGTCGCCGCGGTGGTGGTGACTGCCCCGGGGATGCCGGCCTCGGCCGTAGGACGCGCATGAGGAGAAGGAGATGAAGAGCGGTCCGGCGGAGCGGCTTCGGACAGCGGGGGAGCGGATGCGCTGGGCTTGTCCGGCATGGCCAACAGGACCACCCCCACCACGGCCAGGAGCAGGGTGGCGGTCAGCAGCAGGCGCGGCGGGCGCGCCGAGGACGCTGTCATAGCAGCCGGGCACCTCCCGCGAAGCCCGACATGGCGCTAACCGCGTCCAGCCGGACCACGGTCCCCGGCCGGGCGGCATTGATCATCTGGCCACCCCCGACGTAGATGCCGACGTGATAGATCGTCGAGTCCCGGCCGGAGGCGTAGGCGTAGAAGACGAGGTCACCCGGCTTGAGCGCGTTGGTGCCGAGGCTGGCGGGGATGCGCTGGCCGACACCGGCTTGCGCGGCCGCGGTGCGCGGCAGCCGGACGCCGGCCTTGGCGTAGGCGTAGGTTGTCAGGCCCGAGCAGTCGAAGCCCTTGATGCGGGCGCCGCTCTTGCCGCTGCGGGTGCAGCAGATCCCGTACGACGGGCCGCTCGCGTTGCCGCCGCCCCACGAGTACGGCACACCGCGCTGGGAGAGCGCCGCCGCGATGACGGTGCGGACCTTCCCGGAGAGGTTCTTCAAGTCCGGGTCCTTGGCGGCCGCCGTGTATTGGTCGATCCAGCCCAGCACATTGGCGACGTACTCGTTCGAGTGGTTGTACTGCTGGATCGCGGCTTGGAGCTGGGCGCGCTTGGTCAGGTCCCGTCCGTTGCCGCACAGGTAGATGGCAACTCCGAGCGCGGCGTCGTCGGCGTTGTGCGGGTCGGCTATCTTGTCGCCGCCTGCGTCCTTGCCGATCAACTGCCACGTGGAGGGCAGGAACTGGAACGGGCCGACTGCGCGCTCCCCGTTTGCGGTGCTGTCCCAGCGGCCGTTGTCGGTGTCGGGGAAGGCGGTGGTGTTGCCGCCCTGGCCGGAGCCGTTGAGGAGCACTCCGTAGATCTTGGGGCGGATGTCGCCGTTGTCGGTGATGGTGCGGCCGATGGCGTGGTTGGACTCGACTTTGGCGATTCCGGCGAGGATTGGCCAGCGCATGCCCTGGCATTTCGGCATGTACGTGCCGACCTTTTGGACGGCCTTCTTGTACGCGGTCAGCATCCGGGGTGGGATGTCCGCTGCGCTGCCGCCCTCGGCGATCCCGCCGTCGTCCTGCGCGCCCGTCTTCAGCGCGACGTACGCGCTGATCGCATTGCCTACCGGTGCGGCACAGCACACCGCGGCGAACAGCAACAGCACCACCACACACCCCCACCGCGCCAGGCGGCGCCGGCGCGCCCTCACTCGTCCTCACCGTCCTCCGACTGCCGGTTCCGCTCCTGGCGCAGGCGCTCGGCGTCGGGCGCCGTCCTGCGCATCAGCTCTTGGAACCGGGCGCGCGCCTCGTCACGGGTGCTGCTGCGGGCGCCACCGCCGCCGGGGAAGACCGGCCCGGACCTATCCGGTCCCGGGCCAGCCGGACGCCGGGGCGCACCGCCTCCGATCCGGGTCGGAGACGCCGGCGGGGCGGTCGGCCGGGCACTGGGTTCGGCAGCAGACTCCGTCCCGGTGCGGGCCGGGGGCTGGGAGGAAGTGGTCGGACGCGGGGCTGGTGCCGGGCGAGTCGGCAGACGGCGACTGGCGAAGGGGCCCGTCCCGCCGCTGTCGTCGGTGTGGTCCCGCACGGCCCTCGCTACGTGACGGCTTGTGTCGGCCCACGCGCGGCTGTCCTCGCGGACGGTGTTGCCCCATACCCGCACCTGCTGGCGGGCGTCCTGGGCATAGCGCGAGCCCCCGGACCGGGCTCGGCGTACGTTGGCCGGCAGACCGGCCGTCGCCCCGTACGCGGTGCGGCCGGTGCGGTGCAGGATGCGGTACCCGCGGAAGCGGACCAGCCGGTTGTGCGCGCGCGTCGACAGCAGCGTGCGGTCGCTGTTCTGGTCGTGCAGCACCTGGCCGGTGTTCCGGTCGACGACCTGTCCCTGCTCGTTGCGGTACCGGTCGGGCGGGCCTGCGGGCCGCCGCGGCCCTGTGCCGTCTAGGTCGCTGTCTCCGCCGTCCGACGGCCCGCTCGATCCCGGGTCGCCGTCGGCGGTCGGCTTGCGCCACTTGGCCAACTGTTCCCTGTCCGGCCGCCGGCCGATCAGCAGCCCGTACGCGCCCTTCCCCCCGAGCCGTGCTCCCAGCCCGCCCACGGCCGCGGCTGCGGTGAGCGGGGCCAGACCGCGTCCGGCTTCGGTGGTGGCATCGGCGAGGAGGCCGCCGGTGTTCACCGGCATGCCCGCCCCGTCGGTCAGGGAGGTGAGCGCGCCCATCAGCCTCTGACGGGTGCCGAGCATCCCGAACCTGCCGCCGCCTGAGCCGGTGAAGGCGCGCAGTCCGCCGCCGTAACCGCCCAGTCCGGCGGGGGAGTTCATGGCGAGCGCGGCGCCGAGCTCGGAGGTGTCGCCGGGCAGGTGGGTGCCGCCGACCTTGGCGTAGCGCATCCGCATGGCCATGCGATGGCCGAAGGACGTGATCGAGGTCAGCAGGCGGCGGTGCCCGGCGGCGCCGGCGATGGCGAGGACGTCGATGAGCAGGATCCGCTCGACCATCAGGTCGGGGCCGTTGGTGATGGTGGCGTCGACGGCGATGCCGAAGAACGGTACGAACGCGCAGATCCCGACCACGGCCAGGATCGCGATGCCCCACAGGGACAGCCATTTCCACACCGACTGGCGGGCGGGCCCGGGCAGCATGCCCGCGATGAAGGTGACGCCGCCCACGGCGGCGGCCGCGGCGCACACGCCTTGGGTGCCGAGCAGGATGATCGCGCTGGACAGCAGCATGCCGCAGATGAACAGCGCGGCGATCAGCAGCAGGAGGGCGCCGCCGACCCGCCACCAGGTGGGTTTTTCCGCGTAGGCGGCGCATGCCTTGCCGACGTCGCCGGCCTGCTTCATGTCGGCGAGGAACGCGGCGAACTCCTGGTCCTCCTCGCTGACGACAGGGCTGGCCGTGTCCAGCAGCTGACCGCCCAGGGTGAGGCTGGGCAGGTCGTCACGGGTGGGGGTGTCGCTGGTGCCCTTCCGGCACCACTTCTTGGCCGGTCCTTTGACCAGGCTGCAGGGGTCCTTCTTCTTGTTCTCCTCTTCGCAGTCCTTCTGCGCCGGTTTGGCGAGCGCACCGCAGTCGGCCTTCCCGCTCCCGTCGCTGCCGCTGGCAGAGGCCTTGTAGTTGCCGGACACCCACATCAGATGGACGGCATAGGCCTTGCGATTGGACGCCTTGGCGGGGTCGAGGATGCGCCCGTACTCGAGCAGCATGTACGGCTTGACGATCAGCGCGTTGGTGATCGAGTCCTGCAGGGGGCGGGCCACGTCCTGTGCGGAGATGGGCTGTTCCGCTTCGCGCTCCTCGCACTTGATCTCGGCGTTGCCGGCCATGCCGTCGCACGGGCCGCGGCTGGCGATTTTGCCGCCCCAGTCGTAGGAGTCGACGCTTTGGTGGGCGACCTCGGCGGCCACCTGCTGGGATTGCCCCAGCGGGCCGCCCGGGCCGAGGAGGGTGTCGGGGCGGATGAGGGCGGAGGCGGCGATCGCCCCGATGAGCAGGGTGAGGAAGATTTCGCCCAGACCGCGGCCGACCCGGCCACGCACGATCATGAAGGCGGCGAAGACGAACGCCCAGGCCAGCAGCAGGCCTTTCAGCCCGAGGGTGTCGACGACGATGTGGGTGTAGGTGTCGGCGACCTTCTGTGCGGGGCGGGTGAGGATCTTCAGCAGCGGGAAGCGGAAGGCGACCTCGATCGCCCACCCGGCCAGACCGACGAGCAGCCGGATCAGGGTGAACAGACCGGAGAGGGCGAAGGCCAGGGCCTGGCCCTTGAAGTCGACGATGGAGCCGCCCTCGGCGTTCAGGTCGTAGCCGTCGATCGGCACCCCCTCGGAGGAGGTGATGTTCAAGGGGGCGAGCAGGTCTCCGGTCTCGCTGTTGCTGCCCGCCGCGTACACGACCTGGCTGTTGACCAGGAGGAACACGCCGGTGAGCAGGACGACGAACCCGGCCGAACGCAGGGTCGCGCGGTCTGGACGGAACACGTCAACGCCGCCCTTGCCCGGTGGCGGTGTTAGGGCGCCGCCAGATCACCAGGGCGGCCACCCCGGCACCGGCGGGCACCAGCCTCCACGCTGCACCGGCCACGTCCTGCTGGGCGGCACCAGTGGTCGTGGTGCCGCGCCCGCAGTACGCCTTGGCGGGGCCGGCGATCGTGGCGCAGGGATCGTGGTGCGCGGTGCGGGTGTCGGCGGCGAAGGCCTGTCCGGTGTGCGGCCACCATGCCTCCGGCAGGCTCACTCCGAGGGTGAGGGTGATCGCGCCGGCGACGACGGCGATCACGGTGAGGACGCTCGCGGCTGCGGCAACGCGCCGGGAGCGGTCCCAGGATGAAGTGGTCATCAGGCGTGTTCCTTCGGACGGGTCTCGACGGCCTCGCCCGCGGGCGGCTTGGGCACGGAGGGCGAGGTAGCGCTGGTGCGCCGTCCCGGGGTAGTGGTGACGGACGTGGCGATCCGCGCGATGCGGGGGATGGTGACCTTGATGCGGCCGGTGTTCTGCCGGGGGCAGGTCAGCAGGAACTCGCCCTCCCGGCCCTTCTGGCCGACGGGGGACAGGCCGGTGGTCACCAGCCGCAGCAGTGCGTCGTCGTTCGGGTCGAGGCTGACGAACTCCAGGCCGCGGCGGGCGCGTTCGCGGTCGGTGGTGCGGGCGAGTGCGCGGTAGGCCATCAGCCCGCGGTCCGGGCCGAGTTCCTCGGCGTCGTGTGAGCCCGCCAGGAGGCCGGCGCCGTGCTTGCGGCCGTCGTGGAGGATCTCGTGGACCAGGGCAGTGCCCTCGGCGGACGAGGTGAGCCAGTACAGCTCGTCCAGGACGACGGCGGTGAACCGCTCGGGGTCCTCGAAGGCGGTCTGCCGGGCGATCGCGGCGATCAGGTAGAGCACCGCGCGGCCGATCAGCGCCTCCAGCGGCTGCTGGTGCAGGATCTCGGGGTTGGCGAACGCGGCCTTCGGGGGCAGCTTCAGGCCGGTCGTGGTGATCACGATCATGTCGGAGGTGCTGGAGGCGTCCAGCCGCACCGGGGGCAGTGTCGGGTCGAACACCATCGCCGCCAGGGAGTTGGTGGCGACCACGCGGATGAGGCCGGCGAGGGTGGCGGCCGCGTCCTGCCGCTTGCCCGCCTCGCTCGTGGCCATTTCCTCGAGGACCTCTAGAACGCGGTGCATGGACGGCTGCGCACTGGTGGCGGCTTGCTCGACGGCGTGGTGGAGGACTTCGCCGTTGGTGCTCATCGGGCCGATGCCGAGCTGCAGGGTGAGGTAGGACAGGGCGTAGTGGCGGCCTTCGGGGCCGTCGAACATGCGCAGCGGGTCGATGGACACCTCGGCCTGGGCGGCGTCGACGATCTGGCAGCGGCCCTTGGCGGCGGTGCGGGCGAAGCTGGCCCATTCGCGCACGGGGGTGCGGTCGATGCAGATCGCGCAGCCGCCGCGCGCCCACACCGCCTCCGCGATCAGCTTCTGCAGCACGCTCTTGCCGGCGCCGAGATCGCCGACGATGCCCATGGAGGCCGAGGCGTCGATCTTGGGCGCATCGGCGACGTTGATCATGACGGGGCGGGTGGTGCCGCTGTCGAGGTCGATGCCGAGGACCATGCCGTTGGGGTCGCCGACCTCCGCGGCGGTGAAGGCCCCGCCCAGCGCCCAGTCCTCGCTGATCTGATGCTGGGTGAACTCCCGTACGACGCCAGGCTGTACGGTGCCGGGCAGCCCGAGGGTGAACAGGGCCTCCTGCAGGCCAGCCGGGCGCACGGCGCGGTAGTCGGCGCCGCCGAGCAGCGCGGCCAGGGCACGCGCCCGGGCGTCGCACACGGCGGCGGTCGGCCCCCACACCGTCAGCACGGTGACCGACTGCACCTCGACCTCCACGCTGGTGCGCGACAGGCGGGCGTCGAGCTCGCCCAGGTCGCGGGCAGCCTCCGTGAGTGAGGCGGGCATGCCGGTGGGGCGGGCGTCGTACTGGTCGGCCTGGTCGATCAGTTCGTTCTTCTTGCGCCGCACCTGATCCCGCGCCTTCTCCGCGGGCACCAGCGTGAGGTCGACGGTGTAGTCGACGGGGAAGTCGAGCATCTCCAGCTGGGCGAACAGGTCGGCGGCGTCCTGGCTGACGGCGGGCGGGCATTCGGCCAGCGCCAACTGTGCTTGGTAGCCCACGCCGTTGTTGGACTCGACCTGCAGCCAGCGCCGCCCGAGCGGCGAGCCGGTGTTCACTCGCCACCAGGCCGTGCGGCCCGACCGCGTGATCCGGCCCGCGCTCTTGAGTTCGCTGACGTCGTCGAGGTCGGGGTCGATGCCGCCTTCCTGCAGGCGGACCTGGCCGAGGTCGGCGTAGCTGGGGGAGCGCAGCACGCCGTCACGGATCTGCCCGCCATACAGCTCGCTGCTCTCGGCTTCGGCCAGCAGCGGCTCGGCGAGGCCGCGGTGGAGGGCGTGCTGGATCATCCACACGATCTCCGCCGGGCGGGCCGGGCGGAAGGCGATGCCGCCGGCGAGCGCTGCCTCCACCCGCGAGGCCTGCTCGCGATACGCGCTCACCTCGCGCCGGGCCACCGGCGCCGGGCGCATGCCGAGCAGTGGCGCGACCTCGGCCCACATTGCTCCCAGCGACGCGGCAACCTGTCCGCCCGCGGCACCTGTTTGCAGGGGGACGGCCAGCCACAGGGTGCGGCGGTGCATCTCCTGCTCGTCCAGGAGGTCCAGGGTGGCCTCGACGTTCTCCACCCACGGATGCACGCCTGCGCCCGGTGCCTGCTCGGCCGGTTCGATGCCCTCGATCATGCGCAGGGCGATCTCACCCGGGTCGACCTGCGCGCACATGCCGTACAGCCGCGGAGCCCCGGACAGCGACCGCACCAAGTGCGTGATCCTGGCGAGCTGTTCGTCGCGGACGGCGGCGGGCACGTAGGTGCCCTGGACGGTCTCCTCACGTTGTCCCTGCGCGTCCGGCCCGGGGCGAAGGCGGTAGACGGCCCACACGCTGCCCTGCACCGACCACACCAGGTGCCCGGCAATATGACGGATCGGCACCCTCACCGCGCACCCCCGCTCTGCTGGGCGAGCGCGAGCAACTGCTGCACACCCGACACCAGCCCCGCCGGCACGGCGGGAGTAGCCGGGTTCGTGCGGCGCCCGGACGAACGAATGACGGTCCGGCGCGGATGCGGCCCCTGGACTGGCCGCGCTGGTGCGGCTTTCGCAGAGGAGACCGGCGTGGGTGCGCCTTCGATGGTGAAGCCGCCGAGCAGCGGTCGGGGCGCGCGGTCGCGGGCGGCCCGCCCGCCGATCCGCCCTCCACGGGGCTGCCAGCCAAGCAGCACCCAGCCGAGCGCGGCCTGCATCGGAACGCGGCCTCGGATCTTCGGCCGGCGCACCGCCCAGATGACCAGGACCCACCCGATGATGGGGACCGGCCCCATCCACGACCACCAACCGATGGTCTTGACCAGGAGGAAGCCGCCGGCGACGGCGAGCGCGATCTGCGCGGGCGTGTACGGGCCGAGGGGGATCTTCCAGTCGGCGACCTTGCCCAGCACCCAGGGGTGGCGGCGGGCGGTGGTGTAGAAGCGGCCCACCCGTGCCGCGGCCGCGGTCACAGCCACCCTCCGACGCCCGGCGCGTGGTCACCGGAGGCGGGGAGTTCGGTGTGGACGATGCCGGGGACGGCGGGCGCGCCCTTGGACGGGTTGTTCACCTCGTCGGTGAACATGTTCGCCAGGTCGTTGCGCGCGTTGTACAGACCCAGCGCGATCACCATGAGCAGCAGGGCGCCGATCCCTGCCTTGAGGCTGAACTTCTGGATCATGATGACGACGACAAGGACGACAAGACCGGCCTGCAGGCCCTTGGTCGCCCAGTCCTTGAACATGGTGATCCAGCTGTCGCCGAGGTCGTTGAGCTGCCCAGCGAGGATCAGGTGGTGCATCGTGTTCACCGCCCGCCCCCGTCCTGGACCGTGCCGGAGGCCAGCGCGGCGACTTCCCACCGGCCGGAGCGCGCCCTGAGCATGAGCTCGTACGCCAACGGCCAGCGCCCGGCGTCATCCCGGGCCTCCACCGCCACGCGGACGCGGACCTTGGTGCCGTCGGCCGCGACCTGCTCAGCGGCCGCAGCGTCCTCGACGGCGGACACATGCTGGACAGTGACCGTCTGGTACGGGGCGGGGGAGACGGCAGCGAGCTTCGCCCCGGGCGCGAGGTAGCGGTCGACCTCACCGGCTCCGGTCAGGTAGGCGGCAAGGAACTCCCCGACGGCAGACGACAGATCCCCCTCGGGGACGGTCACGGCGTACGGCAACGCCGGCACCTCGGCCCGGGCCGGACCGGCGACCACGCCGGGCGCCCCGGTCACCGTGAACGAGGCGCCCGTACGGTCGGCGGCCACCGGCACCGCGTAATACCGCACCGACCCGTCGGCGTACTGCGCAGCCACCGTCACCGACCACGCGCCGGCCCCTTGCTGCGCACTGCGCACCGCCGTCACGGACTGAGGCGCCGCCTGCGCATCGGCGGCCGGGTCGGGCAGATCGACGTCGGGCGCCATCGACTGCGCAAGCCGCGCCTGCGCACTCGTCGCGTCGTCCGCGCTGCTGCGCAGCCACGCGCCGACGAACACCTGCGCATAGCCGCCCGGGTCGGCGGCGGCCGCCGCGGTGCGCACGGTGGTGGGCTTGGCCGCGGGGGCCGCCGCGACCGTGGTCGGGGTGGAGGCGACGGCGACGCACAGGGCGATGGGGCCGGCGGCGATGACGGTCCAGACCGCCACGCATGAGAGGCGTACGCGGCGGCGCATCGCCTCCAGCCGGGCGCCGGCCGCCGTCGGAGCAGCGGCCTGGCTCTGTGAGGCCTGCTTGCCAGGAGGCATGGTCGAACTCCCAGGTCAGAACGGATGTTGCTGACCTCGAGAAAACCCGCGGGCCCCGACCCGACCCCCGACCACGAACCCCCAACCACGGTCACGATGAGGACACAAAAGCCGTGGTCGGGGTCATGGTCGGGCCGACCATGACCCCGACCACAGGTCAGCCGCGAGCTGGCGACAGGCCATCGCGTCCGGCGCACGTTCCCCGGACCGACGACTGGTGTGCGATCATGTACTGCTCGGCCACCGGACCCGGACACCCATGTGCAGACGGAAGCCGACGGGGCCGCGACAGACGCCTGCGCAGTGCGCCAGACAGACCTGCGCAAGAGAAGATCAGGAACTCTCGGACGGACTGCGCAGCCGCCCCGGCACAGCTCGACTGCGCAGGAGCCCCGGGCCGGTTGCGCAGCCCGATTGCGCAACGCCCGTCCGGGGCTGCGCAATTGCTGAGCGCCCGGGCTGAAGGTGGCGTGGTCGGCCCGACCATGAGCCCGACCGTGGCTGTCGGGCGCGCATGGTGCCGGATGCGTGACCGGTGGTCGGGGGCTGTGGGTGGCGGCGTGGCCGGGGTGCCAGGTGAGCTGAGGGCGTGGAAGGCCTCGCCCGCACCGGCGTTGCCTCTGGGGAGGCCTTGGGTGCCGGGGCCGCGTCGGCGGTTGCTGTGACCCGGCCGCTTCCCACTTGCCCGTGGGTTGTTGGGGTCAGTTCGAGCCGAAGACCTCGATGTCGCACTTTGCTGCGCCGCTGCGTTTGATCCGTCCGTCGCAGGTGATCAACGGGACGCCGAGGGATTCGGCGAGCGCGACGTACTGTGCGTCGTAGGCGCTCAGGTTGGCGTGGAGGGTGCGGACTCGTTCCCACAGGGCGAGGGTGTCGTGCTTGTCCAAGGGCAGTGCCGTGAAGTCGGCCATGGCCTTGGCCACCTGCTTCTCGGTGAGCTTGCCGCTGCGCTGCATCTCCAGCAGCGCCGATTGGAATTCGTAATCGATCAGGGTGGGGGCGTAGACGGTGCCGGTTTCGCCGACGCGCTTGCGGACGGCGCTGCCGGCGGCGCCGTAATGGGTCAGGAAGATCACTAGCGCCGATGTGCCGATGACGATCAACGGCCCAGCCGCCCCTCGTCGATCGCTGCCAGGACGTCATCGGTGGTGTATTCCGCGGCGGCTTCGCGCTCCAGCCGTGCAGCCATCTCCCTCATGGTTGGTTTGGTGGCCTCCCTGGCGATCAGTTCCTGCATGTACGCCTGGAGGGACTGCCCGGCCTGGGCAGCACGAGTCTTGAGGACGCGGATCTGGTCTTCGGGCACGTCCCGGATGGTAAGGACACTCATATCTGCATTCTGGCGTAAATTTCTACATTCTGCAGAACTGGTGGTCCGGCTGCGATCCTGCATGTTCTTCGTGGCCTTCCCGTGCGCGGCGCCGATTCTCGTACGCACCCCCGGGTGCCGAGGGGTTCGGGGTCAGGGCTGTGCCGGCTGCGAAGCCTTCATGCCGCACGGCCACCATCCCGAGTGGTTGCGCAGCCCCGTTGCGCACGGCACGTCTCGGGGCGTGCGATCGGGTCGTGAGGAATGGGGAGCCTGCGCCCGCAGGTGCTGACCCTTTCTGCGCTGCCTCTGCGGCCAGGTGTTCGGTGTTCGGTTGCTTCGCCTCCTCGCAGCGGACGTCGCGAGGAGGGACTGAGGTCGCCTTACCTGCTGCAGCCCTCGTCATGGGGCACCCTCCTTAAGGGCCTGCTCGTGGTAGGCCGCAAATCCGTCCGGTCGGTGCCCAGGGCCGCGGAAGCCATTGCACCCCGATGAACCGGCCTGCCGCCTTGCGTTGTGGGACTCCCTCGCCCAGCATGATGTAGTAACATGTACTACATGGAAACCACGGCTCGGGAATTCAACCAGAAGTCCTCGCAGATCCTCGCTGCAGCAGCGCGCGGGGAGACCGTTACGGTCACCAAGAACGGCGTCGCGGTGGCCCGAGTGGTGCCGATCAACGACGAAGACATCCCCCCGCATCCCACGGACCCCATGGGGGCCATCGACCTTCCCGACCTCGGTCTTCCCGACCTCACTGACGACGAGATCGAGGAGACGCTCAAGGGAATGGGCGCCTGACCATGATCGCAATTGCCGACACCAACGCCCTGTACCGCCTCCTCGATCCGAAGCTCACTGGCCATGACGCGCACAAAGAAGCCCTCGCAGCAGTCAGCCACCTCGTCATCTCCCCCATGGTCCTGGCCGAACTGGACTACCTGATCTCGACACGGGGCGGAGCCCACAAAGCCCTCACCGCAGCACGGTTCATCGAACGCAACACGGCCATGCGCCGCTTCGAGATCCCACCCCTTGCTGCGCACCTGAGCGCGGCAATCGCAGTCGCCGAAGGCTACGCCGATGCCGACCAGGGCAAAGGCGTCGGACTAACCGACGCAATGAACGTTGCTCTGGCCGCCGCCTACCGAACCGAGGTCCTGTTCACCGCCGACCGGCACTTCCGCATGATCCGGCCCCTGACCGGACACAAGGCATTCCGCCTCTTGCCCGACGACCTGTAACCCGGACCCGTACAACAGAAGATCAGCTGCCTCGGGACGGAGTGCGCAGCCGCACCGCGCCACCTGACTGCGCAGGAACTCGACCGGTTGCGCAGCCCGATTGCGCAACGCCCGTCCGGGGCTGCGCAATTGCTGAGCACCCGGGCTGAAGGTGCGTGGTCGGCCCGACCATGAGCCCGACCACGGCAGCTAGACGGCTACGTTGCCGGATCGTGACCGATGGTCGGGGCTCGTGGCCGTCAGCCTGGTCGGGGTCAGCGGCTGAGCTGACGCCATGGAACCCACGCACGCCCGCGCACCCGGGCCCGCCGACCGCCTCACCTCGGCAGGCGGCCCGGTGCGCTGCCGTGGCCACTGCCCGCTGCATGCGTCGCAGGCACGGCGGTGAGCCGTTTCGGGGCAGGGATCCGCCGCGGCGTCATGGCGGCCGATCAGTTCACCCAGATCGCCAACGCGCTGTTCCGTGACGCACGGCTGTCGTTCAAAGCGAAGGGGATCTTCGGGTACGTCAGTACGCACAGGAACGGCTGGCAGGTGACGGTCGCCGACCTCGTTCGCCTGGGCCCGGACGGACGGGAAGCGGTACGTACCGGCCTGCAGGAGCTCGAGGCGCACGGCTACCTGATCCGTGAACGTCTGCGCCGCCCGGACGGCACCCTCGGCGAGATCGTCTACTGCATTACGGACCGCCCGGCCACCTTGGACATCGTGCTGATCGAAGCCGACTTGGTGGTCCCGGCCCCTGAGACCGGGCACACCGACGGCCTCCCGGCGGGGATCCGCCGGGGCGTGATGGCGGCCGATCAGTTTACCCAGATCGCCAACGGGCTCTTCCGCGACACGCAGTTGTCCTTCAAGGCCAAGGGTCTGTTCGGACTGCTCTCCACGCATCGGGACGGCTGGCGGATGACCGTCACCGACATCGCCCGCCGTGGCCGCGACGGTGAGGCAGCCGTCAAGAGCGGGCTGAGGGAGCTGGAGAAGCACGGCTTCCTGGTGCGGGAACGCGAGCGCGGCCCAGACGGCACCCTCGGCGCGGCGGCGTATTTCATCACCGACCTGCCCGCTCTGCAAAACCCCAGGTCGCAACCAGAGTCGGGTTTTCCACCAGTGGATGACCCTACGTTGGCTGATCGCCCCACTAAGAACACCAACAGAAAGAAGACCAACAAGCAGAACACCAGACCCCTCCGTCCGTGCCGCAGCGAAGCCACGCCGGCACAGGGACGGACGCATCAGCCGGATACACCGGCGCCCCCGCCGCCCGCGCCTGCGGCGGATGAGATGCACCCCGGGATCCGCCTGCTGCTCGACCTCGGAGCCGCCCGCCCCGAGCTGCTACTGACCGGACAGGTCCTGACCGATCAGGGCCGCGTCGCGACCGTGATGCTGGAGGCCGGCTGGAGCCGCGAGCAGCTGTGGCACGTCATCGCCGACCGGCCGCTGCCGAACCCGGTGCGGACCACGGTCGGCGCGATCATCGCCTCCCGCCTGCGCGCCGCCCAGGCCTATCCGCCGCCCGCCATCGCGGCCGACCCCCACGACGCGCTCGAGTGGGACGAACCGCCGCCGCGGTCCGCGACGTCCGCCGCCGCACGGACGGTGAGCGAGGCCCTGACCCACCGGGCCCTCGTCGAATGCGCCGGCTGCGGCGTTCCAGGAACCGCCCCCGGCGAAGACCTCTGCCCTGCCTGCCTCGGCTGGCCGCTCTGCCGCACCTGCCCGGGCCCCACACCCCGCCGCGCCCACCCCGACGGCGAAGGCCGCTGCACCACGTGCGCCTCCGCCTTCACCGACCAACCGGAAGGAAGTACCTCGTGAACGACACTCTCCACACGCCGCCGCCGACGGCGGCCGCACACCATGAGCGCCCCTTCAGCCGTGATCCGGGGCAGTGGGAGAAGGAACGCTCCCGTGCGCGGCGGTCCGGCCACGTCCAAGACGGCACCTGCTCGTCCGCCTGCGAGCCCGTGCTCGTCTACGAGCGCACTGGGTGGGGCTGGTTCGCCTGGACCGTTCCCGGCGACGGCAGCCGGCCCCAGACTCCCCACCAGGTCGGGGTGCTCACCCCGGCCGCGACCCGTGTACAGCGCCTGGCCCTGCGCTGGCTGACCCGGCGCCCCGCCCAGCGCATCGCCGTCGGCGCCGTGCCCGGCTCGCTGCGGTTCTCCACCGTCGCCGTCGCCCTCGTCAGCCTGCTCGCCGGGCTGTTCGCCACGCGTCACGGAGTCCGGGTCGACGTCGCCCTGCCCGCGATGCTCCTCGCCCCGCTGCTCGCCGAGCACCTCCCGGACCGCCTGGACGCCCGGGCCCGTGAACACGTCCGCATCGTCGAAGGCGACGGCGCCTGCCGCTACCTCCAGCGCCTCGCCGCCCTGCACACCGACCTCGTCCAGGCCGCAGCCGTCAGCGACCGCTACGAACTGCGCCGCTCGGCCGAGGTCGGCCACAACCTGCTGTGGGACGCCGCAGACCTGCTCCAGACCCGGGACACCCGCGCGGCCTCAGACGGCCTCATCACCCGCGAACGCCTGATGCTCCAACTCGCCCACCAGGCCGCCCAGATCCTCAAGCACACCACAACGGACGGCACCGTCGGCACGAACCAGGACTGCGACCCCGGACGGCCCCTGGGCCCGTACCCGCCGGGCGCCCGGCCGACGACCCCTCCGGCACCTCGTCACGCACCCAACCCGCCGCTGCAGAAGGGAACTCTCCCCATGGCCCAGCCCGAACACGGCCTGGCTGTCCCCACTTGGGACGTCTATCTCCTCTTCGCGCACGAGCCCTACTACCCGGCCGCCGTCCAGGAGATCAATACCACCGTGGTGGCCGCAGCCTCCCTGCTCCACCCTCACCTCCGGCAGCCCGACGGCGCCCGCATCCACGACCGCCTCGTCCGCGGCCGCCGGCCGGGCGAGATCGTGCCGCTGTCCACGCTCACCCACGAACTGGACGGCGGCGCGCGCTGGCCGGAGGTCGGCGACTGGGAGGCGGTCACCGAAGACCTGCTGCAACTCGTCCGCGACCATGGCTGCGACGCCCTCAGCCTGGGCCTGCCGGGCATCGCCCGCGCCCTGGTGTGCGCCGGTCCGCGCAGCGAGGTCCGCGCCGTCGACCCGACGACCGGGAAGCACCAGGCGTACGGGCCCGCCGACCGGATCGAGGTCCTCGTCGAGGCCGGCAAGCACCTGGCCTGGGCGGAAGCAGGATCTCCCCTGTGGCCCGGCGACGGCCTGCTGCCCCCGATCAACTCCACAGATGCCAGGTGATGTTCGGCACGAAGCACACGAAGGTCCTCGGCCAGCAGCCGGCCGAGGACCGGCACACGGGTTTGCGGTGCGGTTCGGCTGGGCGGATTTCTGGACAACACCGTCGCCGGACTGCCAAGTTGACCGAGCAGCGCCGCGCCGACCTCGACGCCCTCGACATGCGCCGGTAAGTGCCAGCGCGCCGTCACCGAAGCCCGCACCATGCTTGGAAGCTGGTCCGGACCCGGCGGTAGGGCCGCCGAATCCGAGATCTCCCGCGCGTTCGAGACCGTCGGGTACCAGCCCACCAGTGCCATATGCCGCTTTCTCACCACGGCTGGGATGGCGTCCCGTCAGCTTCCAGGCCGAATCGCCGCAATCTTTCCGCGCCGTCGGTGTCCCCGGCTCGCTCGCGTAGTCGCGCCAGATTTCGCAGGGCCTGGTGGCTTCTTCCGTTGACGGCCTTCTGGGACAGGCGCTCGGCACCGTCGAGGTCCCCGGACCGCTCGCATAACAGCGCCCGGGATTTCAGCGTCTGGATGCCCTTTTCTTCGAGCGGCTGATCGAAGGAACGGGTGAGCCGCGAGGGGAGCCCGGCCAGCTCATATCCGCGTGGCGCCCGTTCCCACAGGGGCTGGGACCCTCCGGCGTCGATGGCCTGTTGGTATAGCCGCTGGGCGTCGTCGGCATCCCCAGCCTGCTTGCGTCGCCGCGCCAGCTCCAGCAGGACCTCGCTGTCTCCGGCGTCGATGGCCTGTTGGTATAGCCGCTGGGCGCCGTCGGCATCCCCGGCCTGCTCGCGCAGCCGCGCCAGCTCCATCAAGGACCAGTCGTCTCCGGCGTCGGCCGCCCGCCGATACAGCCGCTGGGCGCCGTCGGTATCCCCGGCCTTCTCGCGCAGCTGCGCCAGCTCCCACAGAACCCTGGGCTCTCCGACGTCAGCTGCCTGTTGGTATAGCCGCTGGGCGCCGTCGGCATCCCCGGCCTGCTCGCGCAGCCGCGCCAGCTCCATCAGGGCCCAGGCGTCTCCGGCGTCGGCCGCCCGCCGGTACAGATCTGTCGCGATGCGGTAACGGCACCGCCATTTGGCCGCGTCCGCGAGGGCGTTCAGATCTGCCGCGCTGGCCGCGTGGTCCCGGGCGGCGGCCCAGAAGGATTCTGGGGGGAAGGCATAGCGGCGAGTGGTGCGGGCGTGGTGGTCGAGGTAATCGTTGAGGCGATAGACGCCGGGGAGGGCGCCCATGCCGTCGGGGTTGGCGACAGGTTCCAGGGCGGCGGCCACGCCCTTGATCTTTGTCCTCGCATATTCGAGAGCATGGGCGAACCAGGTGTCGGGGTCGGCGGCGGCGCGCTGCTCTGCGGTCAGGTACCCGGGGGCGGCCGCCTTGAGGAGTGCGGCCGGCAGGTGGGAGGTGTGGCCGAGGCGGAGGGCGTCCATGGCCGAGGTGATGACGGCATGGCCGTAAGAGCCGTGGGGTCCGACGGCTTCTTCGTAGTGGCCGACTAGTTCCGGGCCCGCCGCGAGGGTCTGGGTGATCCTCCCGCCGGTGCTGGTGCGCACGGCGTCGGCCAGTGAGCGGTCGTGCTGGGCGCGAGGATCTTTAAGGGCCCGCGTGGTGAAGGATGCCGGGACGTCGACCAGTACTGCCTGGTTCAGCAGGGCGCGGGCATTGCGATGGGTGTCCGCGCCCGGGTCGGGGCCGGGGAGCGGGGTTGCGGTCAGGGCGCGGTGATATTCGGGCCACAGCGTGCCCAGGACCACGACCGGTCCCGGGGCGTCCAGGCGGCTGTGCAACGCGGCGGCGGCCTCCTGTGCGTCGGTCCCGGTGAGGAAGTTCTGCGCTTCGTTGAGCCACAGGACGGTGCGTGGGGCGAGGGCGTCATCGTTGAGCAGGGCCAAGAGCATGCTGGCGTTCTTTGGGAAGACCAGTTGCCAGTCCGGCAGACAGGCGCGGACGGCCTCGAAGGCGGTACGGGTCTTGCCTGTGCAGGACCCACCGCGTACGAGCACCAGCATGGCCCGTTCGGTGGCGGCTGCCGTGACCAGGTGTTTGCTCAGCTGCCAGTCGTGGGGGCGTTCGAGGTAGTCCGGGAGTACGAACGAGTTGTCGGCAACCTGCGGGCGTTGACTGCCGCTCGGGCCGGTGCCGTGGATGGCGGGGTGGACGCCGAGTTGCTGCGCGGTCCACGACCCGACCGGCCGAGGACGATCGAGTCGAGCGCCGTCCCGCTTCGCAGCGAAGTGCTGGTGGAACTGGTCGATGCGGTAGGCAGCGACCCCTCCCTGCGCGGCTGTGACCGCGATGGAGGGAGCGCGGCTCGGGGCTGGGGTGGTGCCGGGCCCGCTCAGCCCTGGGGCGGTCCCGGCTGCGGAGGGTTTCCCAGGGTCACATCGCCCATGCTCCAGGCAGCCGCAGACCCGTGGTCGGCCCGGATGTCCACGTTCCCGCCGACGGCCACCCCCCTCTGGCTGGCCGTTACGTCTGTGCTGGGTGTGTGGTGGGCGACCAGGGTGCGCAGTTGCTCGGCGGCAGGAGCCCGCTCGGTGTCGTCCAGGCCTTCCAGCAGGGCTTCGATGCGGGCCTGCCACGCGGCTTCCAGGCGAATGCGTGCCCGCTCGGCAGCGTCACCGTCCGCGGTCTGCAGTTCGCCCGCAGTTTGGTCTAGGCGTTCCAGTTCTGCCTGCTCACGCTGGGTGTCGCCCCGGCCGAACCAAAGCGCCACGGCCTGCCGCATGCCGGTCCAGGCGTCGGTTCCCGCTGCCTGGACCACGGCAGTTCCACCTGCGGTCGCCAGTGCGGCCAATGCCTGCTCCAGCATGCTCCACCCTCTTCTTCCGGGTCCTCGCGCCGAGCCTCGGTACATCGCCCGCTCCGGAAGCTCCCGTCGCACAATCGCGGTCAAGCTGACCGTAGTACATGGGCTTTCGTTGTGTCCGTCAGCTTCCCGGTTCTGCGGTCACGGTCACTCCTCTTTGTCGTCATCATCCAGTTCGGCGGCGTCCGGGTCGCGCAGCGGAGGCAGGACGCTCGGACAGAGGGTGGCGAACCTCTCCGGGCAGTGTGCAAGTCGGCACCGTCCAGTAGACGGTGTGCTGTTCGGGGTCTGAGCGAGGAAGAATGATCAGACACACGGGGATGGGGTACTCACAAGTCCGTCCATGGGCGTGGCCTTCCGCCGGCGAGAGGTGCCCATACGGCCTGGGCGGGACCGTGTTGTTCAAGGTCTTCCAGTACGGCGGCTGCGAGCCGGACTTCGCGGGCGAGGGCCGCTACGAGGGGGTGCTGGGCAGTCATCGCCTGGAGATCGCTCACGCGGTTCTCGAGTCTGGCTCGGGAAGCACCGGTGAGTATGAAGAGCACGCGGGGAAAGACCGGATACCAGCGGAGCCAGGCTGCGTCGGCCGACGGGCTGGGCCTCGTTGCGCCCCCGCACCCACCGCGCCGACGCCATCACCAACTTCGTCGCCCGCGCCGTCACCCGCGGCTACCTGCGCCACCCCGGCGTCGAAATCCCTGTTCCCGGACCCCGCTTCGCCGACCGCATCGGCTTCATCATCGCCGCTACTCCGACCTGGACCCGCCACATCACCCGCGCCTTCAACCCCGCCCTGCCCCACCGGAGTCAGAAAACCCGCACCGGCAGCACACGAACCCGAGATGCGGCCGTGGAACCCGCCAGCGGATGAAGCAGCCGTCCCCAACTCGGCACTTGCTCTGTCGCGAAGGCTCGCTCGCCGGCGAGCAAGAGCTTCGGATCGGCGGGTGTGTCAACTTGACGGCCTGTTTCAGATTCGGTGGTAGCGGAGCGTGACTGGGCTCGTTGACATCGTGTGCGAGATATCAACGAGCTTGTGAATACGGTGGTTTCAGGATGGGTCCCCTCGCTGTGGAGGATGTGGTCGATGAGGGCGAGTGGATCTGAGTAACGCCCGGGGGCCCGGCTGCGTGCCCGGGCCGCGGGGCTGAGCGGGCCCGGGTGTACGGCTATCAGCTGTAGAGACCGCCAGCCTCAGCCCTGGCGGGCGGCGCCCTCCGGCCAGACAACGTCGACGTGCAGTCCGGCGTCGCGGGCCTCAAGCACCGTGTCCGCCGTGCCAGCGCCCTTCGGGCTCGGCGGCGAGCCGTCCCAGACAGCTACGAGCCGCTCCGCTCTCCTCAGCACCTCGCTGTTGGCGTCCTCGTAGGCCGCCCGGTTGGCGTGGTCGTGGTCGAGAACCACAACCTCCGAGGCTGCCTCGATGAGCCGGTCGAAGACGGGCGCGTGATCCGGCTTGACCTTCGCCTCCCGGTAGTCGCGCGAGGGAAGCACCACGACCAGGCGGCCGCCGACATCGAGCAGCGCCTCGGCAAACAGAGAGTCGGAGCCGCGCGCAATACACGACACCCCGACCAGGTCCCCGTCAGCGTGCTCGGCGAGCAGCTTCCGCAGGGCTGCGCGCACCAGCTCGGCACTCGGCTCGGTCAGGTCCATGTGCCCGGTCACAGCGAACGTGGTCACATTGCTCCTTCAGCTCGACAGCACTTCGCGGATCCTCGCCCGCGCTTCGCCGACCGTACGCGATGGTGACCGGCCCACCGTGTACGGGTACAACTGGCCGAGCTGTGTGCGGACGCGGCTGGACTGGGTGCGGGCGGCCGCGTCGACCGCGCGGTGCGTCTGGTCGACCGCACTGGTCATGTCGCCCATCAGGAAGTGGCACTCGGCGAGGCCGATCATGTCGAGGGCGTGGCTGCGGCCGGCCTCGGCGCCGCGTGTCGTCAGCGCGTCGCTGATGCTGTCGGCTGCTGCCTCGGCATGCTGGTGCGGGTCGCTGCGGGCCATGTCCAGGAGACGGCCGCCGGTGACTCCTGTCAGCTCGGCCTCGTCGAAGTATGTGATCCAGTACGGGTCTTCGCCGCTGTCTGCTTCGGCGAGGGCCTCGGTGGCCTCATCCGTAGCCCGCCGGAACGCCGCGGCCCGGCCCATCGCCGCGTACGACCACGCCTCCCGCGTGTGGAGCATGGCGCGGACGCGGGGAACGGCAGCCTTCTTCGCGCCCTTGTGCGCGAGGTGCACGAGTTCGAGAGCGTCTTGCGGCCGCTCCTGGTACAGCATCTGCCGCGCCATGCCAGCAAGCACGTTGACGCCGAACGCCGCATCGCCTCCCGCGTGCGCGGCGCGCAGCGCCAGGAGGTAGTAGGACTGTGCCTGCTTCTGGAGGCCCGAGTCCCAGGCCATGGTCGCCGCGGTGCCGCCGAGGTAGGCCATCACCCGGAACAGGCCCCGCTCGACGGCCGGCGCCTGATGCTCTTCGAGATGGCCGGCCACTTCGTTGAGCTGGCCGACGACGGCTTTGCGACGCAGGCCGCCGCCGAACCGGTGGTCCCAGGCGCGGAAGGCCCGTGCCGTCGCTGCGAGTTCTTCGACTTCCTGCCGTCCGATGCGGCCGCCGTGGCGGCTCGGTTCTGCTGCCAGGGCCGGCTGGAGCCAGCCCTCGAGGGAGTCAAGCAGTGCGGCGCCGGACAGTGCGGCGCCGGCCAGGGCACGGGTTGCCATGCGGCGGTCCATGACGAGGTCGCTCCTGGTGAGGTCAGCGGCCAAGTGCACGGTCGCTGTGGGGCGCCAGGGCGCGTCGTCGGTTGACCGTGCGGCCGGGGGAGTCGGAGGGTCCGGGGCGTCGGGCTGTCTCTCCCAGGGCCGGTCGGCGACGCCCACCATGCGGCCGGGGATGCGTAAGCCGTCAGCGATGCGGCAGATCACGTCGAAGCTGGTGACCTGCTGCTGGCCGCTGATGATGGTCGAGACCTTGCCGGGAGTGAGCTGGCAGGCCGACGCGATTCGGTTCTGGGACAGGCCGCCCCACTTCTTGATGAGCGAGAAAGCTGCGGCGAAGTCGTGCTCTGCCAGGGCTCGCTTCAGATCGTCTCTGTCGAGAACCTCGGGGGCGAGCGGGCCGGGGGTGGTGGCGTCCATGGGGCCAACTTCCGGAGAGATCGTATGCGCATCGTCGCGCCGTACCGAACCGAGAACGAGTGTATTATCGCCTCGGTAACCCCCACTGGTCATCCCTGAGTTGCATCGATGGGACGACGCTGGATCCGTGACAGATCAAACCCGGCGACCGCCCGAACGGCCCCGGGAGTGGTCAACGCTCAAACACCAGAGGGAGCGTCGACATGACGAACGCTACAGCTCCGAGAAAGCCCAGCGTCAAGATGACGATCCGCGTGTACCGGGTCGATCGGTACGGACTGATCAGCGAAGACCGCGGCACCGTTGCCTGCACCGACCACGGCCGCCAGGCCCTGCCTCAGGTGAACGCGTACCCGCGGTGCGAGAGCCCGCGCTGCACGCCCGGAAAGGCGGCAGCACGGTGAGCAATACCCTGGACTCCAATAGGCAGTTGGACACGGCCGGTATGAGAGCCGCTGCCAGCCGTTTCCTCGGCGACGTGTCGGTGGCCCTGCCGCGATACGAATACGTGCAGCGCGATGCGCAGCAGTTCTTCCGCTTCCTGTGGCAGCTGATCCCGCAGATCGAACAGCTCACGGGACGGACGGCCGCCACCGACGCGCCTGCCATGGCGGCCCTGGCCGGGGTCGGGGAGGCCCGCCGGCGGCTCGACCTGATTGAACGTCCGGGCCTGCGCGGCGAAGTGGAGCGGGTGACGCGACTGGCCCGGTCGGTCATGGCGCTGTGCGACCACTACGACATCCTGTGCGGCGTCGTGATGTGCCTGGCATGCGACAAGCCGATCCAGGACGGCGACGAATCCGTGCCGTACGACCAGATCAGCCCCTCCGGTAGGGCGAAGCAGGCTGGCCGCATCCACGCCAGCTGCGCCAATACGATCCGGCGACGCTGACGAGCCCCGCCTCGGAGAGGCCCCAGGCGACCGCAGGGTCAGGGTTGCAGCCCCAGATCGCCTCTCCCGCCGTGCTCCGCAAGACACGGCGGGTGGAGTCCACACGACTCCCGCCCCCGGGCCCCAACCCTGGACAGGTCGAGCCTCGGGGCGGGTTCCATCCCGTTGCATCAGTCAGGAGATGCCCATGGTCACAGCCGCTGAGCCGCAGATGAAGGACTTACCCGCCAGCGCGATCCTCTCCGTCGAACTCGAGATCACTGGCCGCTGCCAGCTGACGTGCAGTCACTGCTGCACCGCCTCCGGGCCGAAGGCCAGCCCCGGCGCCATGACGCGCGACGACTGGACCCAAGTCATCAGTGACATCGCTGAACTCGGCATTCCCGCCGTGCAGTTCATCGGTGGCGAGCCCACGCTGGCGCCGTACCTGCCGCAGTACATCGACCACGCCCTGGACACCGGCCTCCGGGTGGAGGTGTACTCCAACCTCACCCACGTCCGGCCTGGCCTGTGGAGGGTGTTCGAGAAGCCCGGCGTGTGCCTGGCCACCAGCTACTACAGCGACCGGGCCGAGGAGCACGAGCGGATCACCAACGGTACCGGCAGTCACCAGCGCACCCGCGGCAACATCACCGAGGCCCTGCGCCGCGGCATCCCACTGCGCGTCGGCATCGTCGACGTCCTTGATGGACAGCGCGTCGCCGAGGCGCAGGAGGAGCTGCGGCAGCTCGGCGTGACCCGCATCCAGGTGGACCGCGTCCGCAAGGTCGGCCGCGCCGCTGAATCGGACACCGCCGTCCCGAGCACTTCCGAGCTGTGCGGCCGTTGCTTCCGCCACCGCGTCTCCATCGACCCCAACGGCCAGGTCTCCGGCTGCATCCTGTCCCGCTTCCTCGTCGCCGCCAACGTCCGTGAGCAGCCCCTCGCCGACATCCTGAGCAGCGACCGCTGGCAGCAGCTGACCAGCACCATCCCGATGCCCCGGGCAGCCTGCCCGCCCGACGACTCCGGCGACTGCGACCCGGCCAACACCGAAGCGTGCGAGCCTTCGTTCTACGCACCTGCTCCCGTGCTGGAGACGACGGCATGATCTGGAACACCCACGCGGCACACCTCGCCGACGAGGCGACAGACGACGGCTCCCGCTGGCGGCCTCTGGTCGCGAACACCCCGCGACACGTCTTCGTCCCGCGCTGGTGGGAGCGCCAGGACGGTACGTGGACGCTGTGCGCGCCGCGCCCCGACAATGAGGCCTGGCTCCATGGCGCCTACCGCGACCGGTCGCTGATCACACGCGTTGGACCGCTGCACGCCGATCACGCCGGGCCGGACGACCATCCGGAAGGCCGGCCGACGTCGTCGGCGACCCTCCCGAGCCTCGTCGTTCAGATGTTCCAGCACGGCCGTCTCCAGGACGGCCAGGACCTGCTGGAAGTCGGCACGGGCTCCGGGTACGGCACTGCTCTCGCGGCCAAGCGCCTCGGCGAGAACCGGGTCACCAGCCTGGACGTCGACCCGTACCTGATTGATGCGGCGCGCGATCGCCTCGGATCCCTGGGGCTGAAGCCGACACTGGCCGCTGTCGACGCGACCGGGCCGATCGACGGCGAGTACGATCGGATCATGGCGACGGTCGGCGTACGGCCGGTACCGCCCAGCTGGCTGGGCGCACTGCGGACGGGCGGCCGTCTGGTGGCAACCATCGCCGGCACCTCGCTCATCATCGAAGCGGTCAAGCGGTTCGACGGCACGGCGTACGGGCGTATCGCCTGGGAGCGGGCCGGGTTCATGCCCACGCGCACCGGCGACGACTACGCTCCCCTCCCGGACGGACTGCTGGAGGCGGCGAAGACCGGCGAGGGCGAGGCGGTGACCGAGGGCCAGTTCCCTGTGCTCGACGTCGGCGAGGCCTGGGACGTGGCGAGCATGCTGGAACTGCTCGCGCCCGGGGTACAGACCGGCTACTCGCAAGACGCCAACGGCACGCGCACGGCGTGGATGGCACACCCCGACGGGTCGTGGGCGCGGGCGGTTGCGCGCGGCACGGCGGCACCACTGGTCCATCAGAGCGGTCCGCAACGGCTCTGGGACGTTCTGGACGGCATCCGGTCGTACTGGCTGGAGCACGGCGAACTGCCGGTGCGCGGTGCCCGGGTCCTGATCACGCCGGACGGACGTACCCGGCTGGCCCGCGGCGACTGGCGCGTCACCCTCTGACGGCCTCGAGACCGGCCCCGTCTGTCCGCTCCCCCCCCGTGGCGGATGGGCGGGGCCTTCCACTGCCCGCGATGCCTCGCACAGCACCCCTGAACCTCTGCGGGATTAGCGCACAAGCTCTCGACGAAGATAGCCGTCGCCGGAACCGCGGGCCCGGGCCCGGAGGGCTCCTTGACGACCACCGTGGCCCACTTCGTTGCCGCCGCGCAGAACGTCGACTGAGCCAGCGCCTTATCCGGCGTTTCCGGTCCTCCCGCACCCCTTCCTGCCCCTACGCGGCCCGTGTACGCCATGATGGGGGTGGCCCGAGTACACCGCTTCATCCTTCGAACATCCTGGGGCCGCGAGTAGAAGGACACCCTGATGAACCTCGATATCACGGCCGACCAGCACGATCTGCTGACGCTGTGCGCGCTGCGCATCGGCAGCTCCACCCTCGACTGGAGCCTGCTGGCACGCAGCGCCCAGAGCCCCGAGGGCCTGGCCGTGCTCATGGACGGGCAGCTGCGCGAGGACTCCGGCGCCGCCGCCAAGAACCGGCCCCTGCTGCAGCAGGGCCTGACCGCCGGTCTCGACGACGCCCGCGCACGCGTCGACGACGAGCTGGCCGCGGCCGGGAAGGCGGGCGCCCGTCTGGTCACTGTCCTCGACGCGGACTACCCGGCGAACCTGCGCATGATCGGCAACCTCCCGCCGTTCCTCTTCTACCGCGGCGAGCTTGACCCGTGCGACGCCCGCTCCATTGCTGTCGTCGGCACCCGCCAGGCCTCCGAGGACGGACTGAGGCGGGCCGCCCGGATGGCCCGCGAGCTCGTCGAACACGACGTCGTGATCGCCAGCGGACTCGCCAAGGGCATCGACGCCGCCGCCCACCAAGCCACCCTCACTGCCGGGGGCCGCACCTTCGCCGTCATGGGCACCGGCATTGCTGCGCCCATCTACCCGGCCGAGAACCGGCCGCTCGCCAAGGCCATCCTCGCCTCCGGCGGCGCGCTGGTGAGCCAGTTCTGGCCGACCAGCCCCCCGGCGAAGTACACGTTCCCGCGCCGCAACGTCGTCACCTCCGGCACCACGCTGGGCAGCGTCGTGATCGAAGCCTCCAGCACCTCCGGCGCCAAGATGCAGGCACGTCTGGCCGCCGAGCACGGCAAGCTCGTTTTCCTGATCAGGTCCCTCGCCGACGCCCAGCCCTGGGCCAAGAAGATGGTCGACGAGGACCGGGCGATCCTGGTCACCCAGTCCAGCGACATCACCGAACGCCTTGCACGTGCCGCCGACATTTAGCGCGCCGGCCAGCAGCGACAGCAGCTCGCCTTGGCCGGCCTGTGACGACAGGTCTGCCCGAACCGGCAGGCTTTCCCGAGTGCCCGGTGTGCGCTTACGTCGTCACCGGCACCGCACGCCTGTGCTCCGACTGCGCTGGGCGCACCCTGCAGCCCGTCTCCGACAGCCACTGCTCGGTCTGCTCCCAGGCCGTCGCGCCCGGCAGACCGTGCGGCAACCGGCTCTGTGCGCTGCCGGTCTCCCAGCGGGGGTTCTCCCGCGTCGACGCGGTGGCCGTGTACTCCGGAGCCCTCCGCGACAAGATCCACCGACTCAAGTACGACGGGGCGCACGGCTGGGCGATGATCTTCGGCAGGCTGCTGGTCGGCTGGATGGAGAGCCACCCCGAGCAGATGGAGGGCGTCGACCACGTCGTCGGCAACCCGACCGCTGCCGGTCGCCAGCCGATCCAGCACATCGAGGCGATCATGAATGCCGCCTACACCGAGGACGTCACCCACGCCCTCCCGCTCAGTCCACCGGACGCGCACCGCCTGATCAAGGAGACCGAGACGCCCCGCTCGGCCAACAAGAGCCTGGACGACAAGCGCACGGCCGCGGCCGCGCACGCAGCCGCGCTGACGTGGACCGGCGACACGGGCGACATCAAGGGGGCCACGATCCTGCTGGTCGACGATGTCTTCACCAGCGGGTCCCAGCTCCAGCACGTCGCGCTCCGGCTCCGGGCGTCCGGAGCCGCCGAGGTCCGCGGGCTCGTCCTCGCGCGCGTCCCCTGGAGCGGATGACCCTGGTCGAGCCATCGCTCACGGCCGGGCCCTGCATCGCCAGGCGGACTTGTGGGTGGCCCTGGATGCTCGGGGCTACAGCTCGCGGAAGTAGACAGCCGCAGGCAGCTTGATGCAACCGAGGCTTTCGTACAACGCTCTGGCCTGGACGTGGAACTCGTCGCCGCCTGTTCCGATTTCGACGTACACCGCTCCCTGGGCACGCATATGGCTGAAGGTGTGTTCGCACAGCTCGGTGCCCAGATGGTCGCGGCGGTGGTGCGCGTCGACGGCCAGGATGCTGATGCACCCGTGCTCGCGTGAGAGGTCGATCTCCCATCCCACGTAGCCAGCGATCACCCCGTCGATGTCCGCGACGGCAACGTGCTTGTTGTGCTCCGGGTCGTGCAGTGTGGCGAGGAGGGTTTGGTAGTCCTCGCGCCACTGGCCGTGCTGCCGCGTGAAAATGACGTCGCCGACCAGGGGCCGGAAGGAGTCCTCGTAGAACGGCCCGAACGTCTCGATGGTGAGCTCGGTCAGCCGCGGAAGGTCACGCGGCTCGCAGGCACGGA
This sequence comes from Streptomyces brasiliensis, assembly GCF_014647875.1. Classification (GTDB taxonomy): domain Bacteria; phylum Actinomycetota; class Actinomycetes; order Streptomycetales; family Streptomycetaceae; genus Streptomyces; species Streptomyces brasiliensis. The sequence continues at coordinate 39,198 of NZ_BMQA01000051.1, forward strand.
TGATCACAGAATGCGCCTCTCGCTGAGGAGTCGATAACCGGAGGAAAGCCATCGACGGGCTCGCTCGCGCCGGATGTCGGCGGCGAGTGAGCCCTCAGTGGCGGGTGCGCCCGGAGGCGAAGCATTCCATGCACGTCACGTTAGCCGAGCTCCTCCGACGGGCGCAGACTCTTTCGGTCCGGCTGACCCCTCCGCGCAGAACGACGCGGCGGGCCGAAGGAGAGGCCGACCCCAACGAGGAGCCAAGACGGCGCAGAGGCCAGCCTCGGTCGGCCTGCGGAGAACCCGACGAATCGTCACCCTGAAATGCCGAGCTCAGTAGCTGCGACCACTCCGTGACCACGACCGCGGCATCCGCACCGTCCAGCGCCTCCTCTGGGCTCGCATACCGCCACGGTGCCGCCTCGGCGGGCCGGGCCAGCGGGTCCCAGCACCGCACGCTGGCACCCTCGGCGAGCAGCCGCGCGGCCAGCACCGTCGACGGCGCCTCGCGCATGTCGTCGGTGCCCGGCTTGAACGCCATCCCGAACAGCACGATCTGGCGGCCCGCCAGATCTCCGAGAGCGCTTCTGAGCTTTTGGATCGCCCGCCTCTGCTGGATGTTGTTCACGTCGATTGCCGCCGAGAGCAGCATCGGGTGGAAGCCGGTGTTCGAGGCCAGCTGCCGCAGGGCCTCAGAGTCCTTCGAATCTCCCTGCCGGCTTCTGCGCGCGCGACGATGTCGAGCACTTCCTCGCGTCGCAGAGCCGCCCGACGGTCGGCATCGGCATGCTCGACGCCCGCTGCCGCGTCGCTTCGATCTCCGACTCTTCTGCCAGACGGTGACGCAACTGGTCGGCCTCGGCCTCCAGGCTCTCGACACGAGAGGCAACAGCATCCATGGCCTGCTGAATGAGGGCCGCATCAGGATCGGTTTCGGTGCGCTCGGCGGGCAGGACGGGGGGACTCACAGGTCCGTCCATGGGCGTGGCCTTCCGCCGGCGAGAGGCACCCACATGGCCTGGGTGGGACCGTGTTGTTCAAGGTCTTCCAGTACGGCGGCTGCGAGCCGGACTTCGCGGGCGAGGGCCGCTACGAGGGGGTGCTGGGCAGTCATCGCCTGGAGATCGCTCACGCGATTCTCGAGTCTGGCTCGGGAAGCACCAGTGAGTACGAAGAGCACGCGGGGAAAGACCGGATACCAGCGGAGCCAGGCAGGACCTTGGTCGGCCTGCCTGCGTCGACCGACGGGCTGGGCCTCGTACTGGAACAGGCGGGCGTACTCGATCAGTTTCGCGGCCAGCCGCCCGCTGCTCATGGTGCTGCGATCGACTTCCACGAACGCGTGCAGCTTTCGCCGGCGTTCGCTCTCGGCGGCGGTGTAGTACATGAGGGCATCGGCGACGACCCGCTCGCCCTCGCCGATCGAGTGGGACACTTCCGGGGTCCAGTCCCAGGGGCCGTGCTCGTGCCCGAGCCGACGGGCGTCTTCGGCGAAAGCCAGATGGGCGCGTACGACGGCGAGGGTGTGAGGGGTCTTCAGGGATGCGGCGGTGGTCGAGGTGATGGGGTAGGGAGGACGGCCGCGCAGGACGGGCAGGTCCCGGGTCAGGCGCGCCCCTTCCTGCGTGAGGTACCAGGCGTTGGTACGTGAACGGTTCGCGTCCGGCAGGACCGTGCAGTCGACGAAGCCGTCGGAGCGCAGTCTGTTCAGGACGCGGGACATCACCTGCCGCGTGCCGTCCGGTCGCAGCATGCGGCGCAACTGGCTGGTGGTGGCGATGCGGTGCTGGGCGAGCGCGGCCAGCACCTGGTGGGCCAGGGGCTCAGCGGGGCTTGGGGCCAATCTCGTCGCCGGACGTGCGGCGCTGGTCATGCAGTGTTCCTCTCCGCGGGCCGTGACGGTCTCCGTCAGAAGTTCCGTACTGCTGAGGAAAACCGTGGGCCCCGACCAGACCCCCGACCACGCGGCCCCGACCATGGTCACGAACTCGAAACGGCCTCGCGGTCTGCGCCGTGGTCGACCCTCGTACCCCGACCGTGGGCCGCGCCCGCACGCCAGGACACAGGTGGAGACAGGCGGAGAGGCGCGGCGATGGCCGGTCCGCAGCAGCCGAGGCTGCTGCGGGGCGTGGTGGCGAGCCACGCCATGCCGGCCATCGGGCGACATCCGGCCCGCAAGGGACCAACGACCCGTAACCGGATGCCGCGTCTGTGGGGCGGTGGGCGATGCCCACCGCCGGCTTCCTATCTCCCGGAACTGCGCTGGGCGGCCTGCTCGAGGATCCGCCGGCGTGTCCACCGCCGGCGCCCGCCCTTCTCCGTGACCGCATCAGGCGTTTCCAGCAAGGGCAGGTTGCCCTGGGAGAGGCTGCTGGAGAAGGAGTTGATGCTCTTGAACTTCAGCAGTGCGGCTGCCTGCGTCGCTCCCAGGAGTTCGTCAGGGTCACCGTCGACAGGTACGTCGGGCAGCGTGGGGGCCGCACGCTTGGCGCCTGCGTGCTTGCCGCGGCCGGGCCGGGTGGCCATCCAGTCCAGCAAGGTCTGCACGCGCCACAGCTGCCGGCGGTAGGGGTTGTCGGCGGTTCCCATCTCTTCGACGACGTCCGGGTCGGGGAAGTACCCGGGGTGGTCGCGGACGAAGGTGGTGACCTGGTTGGGGTTCTTGTAGCCCAGGAACCTCGCGGCCTCCGCCCCGTTCAGCAGCTCCTCGGGGTCACGGGCAGGCGGTGTGTGCCCGCGAAGCCGCGCCTGTGAGCGGTTGGCGAACCACTCGGTGACCGCCGCGTGGTCCCACAGGCGGGCACGGCCGCGCATGTCCGCGATTTCAGGGAATGGCACGCCGACCGCGTTTTCGGCGCGCTCGTTGTAGAGGCCGCTGATCCGTGCGGGCGTCAGGCCCTGCTCAGCCGCGATCTCGGCAGCGTCGGCCAGGCGAGGCTCACGGCGCGAGGTCATGGCGGAGATGTCCGTCCTGTCAGAAGTGAGCCGGCCTGCCCGGCTCGCAACTCACATAATGGCAGGAGTTTGGGGTGGGGGTCCAGTACGCTGCCCAGGTTTTCCCGGGCGGCGCAAGAACTACGAGGTCATACCTCCGGGATCAGGCACACACCGCGGCGGGCCGCGTCCTCGGCCATCTCCGTGTAGGCCAGGGCCGCCGGGGTCATCTCCCACTCGGTCAGGGCGAGCAGCAGGAGCAGCTCGTCGCGGTCCTGGGACGCGTCGCACGGCATGCCGGCTGCAGTCGCGGCAGCCGCCAGGTCTTCGCCGGGCAGTCCGGCGAAGCGTGCCGCCACCGCGTGGCGCAGGCTGGCGAAACCCTGCTGGTACAGCTCGCTCGCTTCGCGCAGGAGCAGCAAGAGGTCCTCGCTGTGGCTGGCCGGTGCGGCCGCGGCGAGGTCGAGAAGTCGCTGGGTGGTTGTCGTCATCATCAGCAGTATGCCTTTCAGGAAAGATCGGAAGCAGTTGGAGGGCTCAGTGCGGAGCGGCGCGGCCGTTGCACAGCGATCGCCCGTCGCGACGAGCAAGGTCGGGCTCCTTGCGAGGCTTCCTCTCCAAAGCCGCCCGGACCTGCTTTTGCAGAGCGGCGAACTCGGGCCGTCTCCGCACAGACCACGCCAGGGGCGGGCACCCCGCAGGTAGTGCCGCCGTAGGAGACAGTACGTCCGTCCGGGAGGCGAAGACGCGCAGCGAACACGAGCAGTGGGAGGTTCCGGCCCGGCCGACGCCGCCTTCCCCACCAGCTGCTCAGCGAATAACTCCGGTCCCCACCGGGCGTCGGCCTCCCCGCGCCCAGTGGGACGCACTCCGCCGGCTCCCAGTCTTTATGAAGTAGGGCAAGGGGAGACAGCGGGAGGTACAAGAGGCGGGCGGCGGAGCCACCCCCGGCTCCCACGCCGACCCTACTCGCGGACACAGATGCTGCGGGTTCCGCGCCGTCAGCTATGTGCCTCTTGGCATGACAGTGGCTCGATACTGTCCGGTTCTCTCTTGGATTTCCCTGCGACGTCAGTGTCCGGTAGCACAGGATGAGAAGAATCGTTGCCGGCCCCACGGCTTGGGGCCGACGGGGCGCTAGGGGGCACTGTGGCGGAGCTCGTCATGATGGCGGTGGACGGTGATGGCGAAGCCACTGCCGTCTTCGAGAGTGAGCCCGGCTTGGGGGGCTCGGATCTGGAACTTGCAGCGGACGATGGCCTGGTGGTACGCGCCCAAACGTCGCTCCGCGAAGCGCTGGACCGTGTGAGGCCAGCTTTGTCGCAGGTCTCCGAGACGGTCCGAGAACTCAAGCCGGATGAGATGGAAATCCAGTTCGGGCTGAAGATCGGCGGCGAAAGCGGCGTGATCATCGCCAAGGGAACAACAGAGGTGAACTTCGCCGTCCGGGTGGTTTGGAAGAACTCCTGATCCAGGTGCATGCCCGGCGGGAGGGTTTCATCGTAGCGATCCGGTCACCAGCCTCGGGGGCTCCTATCGGCCTCGGGTTCGTTGTGGGAGACCGGTACATTGTCACGTGCGCGCACGTCGTCAACGCGGCGCTCGGCCGCGAGAAGCACCACCGTGAACGCCCTCACGACGGCGCACGCGTTCAGGTCGAGTTCGTGCTTCTCGGCGACATTGACGGCGCACCGCTGCGCAACTGCCGGGTGGCGGCATGGGATCCGCCTGAAGGATCAGGCACCTCCGGACGTGATGTAGCGGGTTTGGTGGTTGTCGGCGGAGACACGCTGCCGGTCGGCGCGGGGGCAGCGCGATTGGTCGACGCGCGCATAGGCCAGGCCCCCGACGCGCAGGTGTCGGTGTTCGGCTATCCGAGCACCCCCGATCGAAGAGACAAGGGTGCTTGGGCCACTTGCTCCATTCGGGGATCGGTTGGCGGTGGCTTGATCCAGCTCGACGCCCGTGCCGAGGCAGCTTTGCGAGCTCAGCCCGGGTACAGCGGCTCGCCGGTCGTGGCGACGGATCGCTGGGGCGACGCAGCAGTGGGAATGCTCGCAATCGCCAGCAGGGGAGGCGTGGCGCAAGATGCCTATGCGGTACCGCTGTCGGAAGTGGCGGCGGTATGGCCCGAGGCTCTGGGCCGGTTGGTGCTGCCGCCTTGTCCGTACCGAGGACTTCAGGCGTTCACGGCCGCGGACGCTCAGGCCGGCGTGTTCGTGGGGCGTGAGCGTGAGGTCAAACGGCTCCGGGACATGGTCAAGGGGCAGCCACTCGTTGTGGTCACGGGTCCTTCCGGGGTAGGCAAGTCCTCCCTTGTTGCGGCAGGTCTGCAGCCCGCGCTCTCGGCCGACGGGTGGAGCGTGGCCTCCTTCCGACCGGGGGTAACCCCGTACGAGTCGGTTGCCCGTGCCCTGCTGGATCTTGAGCATCCTGGAGCAAACCATTCTCTTGAGCAGCTGGACCACCGTGCCCAGGTCCTGCGGAAAGACGGCTTCTGGCCGGTGGCTTCGCGGGTTGCGCTGCTGACGGGCAAGCGTCTGGCTCTCATCGGGGATCAGTTCGAGGAAGTGTTGAGCGCGAGTCCGGACACGGAGAAGGCGCTGGGATTCCTGCAGCATCTGTTCCCGCCCCCGGACACGGTGCAGGATGCGAACGTCCGTCTGGTCTGCACACTGCGCGCCGATTTCCTTCCCGATTTGCTGGAACTGCCCCATATTGGCCCCCGGCTGCAGGACCGACAGTTGAACGTCTCTCCGCTGGACGAGGCCGCACTGACGCGCGTGATCGTGGAGCCTGCGCAGCTTGCCGGCGTGGTCTTCAGCCCAGGGCTGGCCGAAGAGATCGCTTCCGAAGCCAGCAAGGCAGCGGGAAGCCTGCCACTGCTGGAGTTCACCCTGACCGAGCTGTGGCCCTTGCAGCGGGAACGCCAGATCACCTTCGACAGCTATCACGGCCTCGGAGGCGTATCCGGAGCACTGAACCAGCATGCAGAGAAGGCCTACCACTGGCTACGACACCAACTCCGCTTGGACGAACCACGCATCCGACGCGCACTCCTTTCCATGATCCGCGCCCGTGGCGGATCCTCCAGCGCCGTCCGCGTTACAGCAGACCGTTCCTATCTCGGAAATGACTGGTACATCGCCCAACTGCTCGCGGACCCAGACCGCCGTCTGGTCATCCTGGGATCCGATGGCCCCGGGACGGCTGAAATCGCCCACGAGGCCCTGATCCGCGAGTGGAGCAGGCTGTCCGCATGGGTCGAAGAAGACGCGGACTTCCAGCAATGGCTGACAATGATGGAAGAACGTGCCCGAGACGGAGACGTGCTGTCCGCCACCCGAGTAGCCGAGGCACAGCGATGGCTGGATGAACGCCAACCTGATATCCCTCACGACGTCGCCGATCTCATCGAGCTCAGTAGCGTAGTCATTCTCGAACAGCAGAAGACCCAACAACTGCTGAGCGAATCCCAGGAACTGACCGAGCAACTTCGTGAACGATCGGCCGAACTGGAGGTGCGACAGAGGTACCTACATGAATCCAATGTCAAACTGGAGGAACAGGCCGAAATTTTAGCGCAGCGAAACCGCGACATCGAGGTAAAGTACACTGAAATCGAGATGGCGCGTGAGGTCCTGGAGGAGCGCGCCGAGCAGCTAGCTGTCTCTATGCGCTTTAAGTCCGAGTTCATCGCCAATATGTCGCACAAATTACGGACCCCCCTCAACTCCCTCTTGCTTCTGGCTAAGTTACTCACCGAAGATTCAGAGGGAAACCTCTCGCAGAAGCAGCTCGAGTTCGCCCAGACGATCCTCTCCACCGGCAGAGATATCCTTCAGCTGATCAAAGACGTCCTCGACCTTTCGATGGCCGAATCAGGCAAGATGGACGTTACGGCCACAAGCGCGCCGCTTGCACAGCTCGCCCACAGCCTTGAGGCCACGTTCCGACCACTCACGACAGAGAAGAAGCTTGCCTTCACCGTGCGCGTCGCGTCCGTCCTTCCTGACACACTTCTCATCGATGAGCAGCGGCTGCTGCAGGCAGTACGCGAGCTGCTCTTCAACGCGGTGAAGTTCACCGAGTCCGGATCGGTGGAACTGGCCGTCCTGCCCGCCGGCCCAGATATCCCGATGGCCATACGGGAACAGCTACTGGAGGCCGGTTCTCTCTCACGCCCCGATGGCGAACTGGTCGCCTTCTCCGTGACCGACACCGGCATCGGGATCGCGGCCGACAAACTGCCGGTGATCTTTGAAGCGTTCACGCAGGCGGACGACATGATCAGCCGAACGTACGGCGGTACGGGCCTGGGCCTATCTATCGCACGGGAGGTCGTGCGGCTGCTCGGCGGTGAGATCCATGCACAGAGCGAACCGGGACGCGGTTCCAGCTTCACCATCTACCTGCCGCTACGCCCGAGTAAACTGCCACCGCGCACGTTCGCCCTGGCAGAGGCTCACGACGATGTATCCGCACTCTTCCCGCCACGTGGCCCCGACGCCTCCGGGCCTGATCGATGGGGCAATCTAGAGCAGCCTGCAGGGAAAAGGCCCCGCTCGGATATCCCATTCGGCGGTGAGAAAGTGCTGATCGTCGACGACGACATTCGCCACCTCTTTTCGATCACCGCTGTCCTGGAACAGTGCGGACTGAACGTGCTGTACGCCGAGAACGGTCGCGAGGCCATCGAAGTTCTGCAGCAACAAGACGACGTGGCGGTCGCCCTGATCGACATCGTGACACCCGGTGCGGACGGCTTGGCAACAATCACAGCGATCCGTGACATGCCTGCGTTCGCCGGACTAGCGATCATCGCGGTGACCGCCACGGCGATGAAGAGCAATCGGGAGATGGCGATCGAGTCGGGAGCTTCCGACTGCATGGTCAAGTCCGCCATTCCCGATATCGTGCTGCCCCTGCTGCGTCGCTGGATTGAGTGAGGCACGTCGTGCCGATCCGGAGGAAGCTCACTGATTGGCCTCGATTCTTCAGCGGTGTGACGGCGTCGCTGTGTGCGGCTGGCTGCCCGTTATGTCCCTTGCCGTGTAGGGACGGGTCGTCGCGTGACGCCGCGGGGCGTCGGGTTCCACGGGCCCGAGGGTGCTGCGGTCCTCTCCTCTCCGGTGCTGTCGGGGTGGTGACCGGCCGTCAGGTACAGGCAGGAAGTTCGGTGGTGCGCCTCCAGGCGAGGGTGAACGCGTCGGCCCAGGGCCAGGTGCGG
>NZ_BMQA01000052.1 GCF_014647875.1 Streptomyces brasiliensis
CCTTACAGCGCCGATGGTACTGCAGGGGGGACCCTGTGGGAGAGTAGGACACCGCCGAACTCCCTTTGAAGCTCTGGCTCTTGGGCATACAGCCCAGGAGCCAGAGCTTTTTTGCGTTGAGGTAAGGTCAGGGGGCATCGTTGGTTCGTTTCCCACAGGAGGCCCCCGGGTGGAGGTCCAGGAGACCCGTGTCCAGACGGACCGGGTCCTCACCATCCCCAACATCCTCAGCATGGCGCGGCTCGTCGGCGTACCCGTCTTCCTGTGGCTCATCCTCAGGCCGGAGTTCGGCGGTCCCAAGAGCGACGGTTGGGCTCTCCTGGTGCTCGCGCTGAGTGGAATCAGTGACTACCTGGACGGCAAACTCGCGCGCCGCTGGAACCAGATCAGCAGCCTCGGCCGGCTTCTCGACCCGGCCGCTGACCGGCTCTACATTCTTTCGACGTTGGTCGGGCTCACCTGGCGCGAGATCCTGCCCCTGTGGTTGACCGCCGTACTGCTGGCGCGCGAACTGGTTCTGCTGGTCATGGTGGGCATCCTCAGGCGGCACGGCTATCCGCCGCCGCAGGTGAACTTCCTGGGGAAGGCCGCGACCTTCAATCTCATGTACGCGTTTCCGCTGCTGTTGCTCAGTGACGGAAGTGGATGGATCTCGTCACTCGCTGCTATTTTCGGATGGGCGTTCGCAGGGTGGGGTACAACGCTCTACTGGTGGGCAGGAGTGCTCTACGTGGTGCAAGTCCGCCGTCTGGTCCGTGCGGACGCCATGTCCGATTGAGCTCGGCGATTGTCCGGACGTAGTGGCTCGATGGCCCTCGACGGAAAAGTGCGGGACAATCTTGACGGGTGAAGTCGGCTAGACCGTCGTCTCTTGGAGGAGGACGCTTCCGACATGAAGGCCGTCGTGATGGCCGGTGGCGAAGGCACTCGCCTTCGCCCAATGACCTCGAGCATGCCCAAGCCGCTCCTGCCTGTGGCGAACCGCCCCATCATGGAGCATGTGCTGAGGCTGCTCAAAAGGCATGGGCTCACCGAGACCGTTGTAACCGTGCAGTTCCTGGCCTCGCTCGTCAAGAACTACTTCGGTGATGGCGAGGAGCTCGGAATGGAGCTCACCTATGCCAATGAGGAGAAGCCACTCGGTACCGCCGGAAGCGTCAAGAACGCCGAAGCGGCGTTGAAGGACGATGCTTTCCTGGTCATCTCCGGTGATGCACTGACCGACTTCGACCTCACCGAGCTGATCAATTTCCACAAGGAAAAGGGCGCGCTCGTCACCGTGTGTCTGACGCGAGTGCCCAATCCGCTGGAGTTCGGCATAACCATCGTCGACGAAGAAGGAAAGGTCGAGCGCTTCCTCGAGAAGCCGACCTGGGGGCAGGTCTTCTCCGACACGGTGAACACGGGCATCTATGTCATGGAGCCCGAAGTGTTCAGCTATGTCGAGCCGGACGTTCCCGTCGACTGGTCCGGTGATGTCTTCCCGCAGTTGATGAAGGAGGGCAAGCCGGTCTACGGCTATGTAGCCGAGGGGTATTGGGAGGACGTCGGCACGCACGAGTCGTACGTGAAGGCGCAGGCGGATGTGCTCGAAGGCAAGGTCGACGTCGAACTCGACGGCTTCGAAATCTCGCCCGGTGTGTGGGTGGCCGAGGGTGCGGAAGTGCATCCCGATGCCGTGCTCCGCGGTCCCCTCTACATCGGCGACTACGCCAAGGTCGAGGCGGGCGCCGAAATTCGCGAGCACACCGTCGTCGGATCCAACGTGGTCGTGAAGAGTGGCGCGTTCCTGCACAGGGCCGTCGTGCACGACAACGTGTACGTCGGGCAGCACAGCAATCTGCGGGGCTGTGTCGTCGGAAAGAACACCGACATCATGCGGGCGGCCCGGATCGAGGACGGCGCGGTCATCGGTGACGAATGCCTGATCGGTGAAGAATCGATCGTTCAGGGCAACGTACGCGTCTATCCCTTCAAGACGATCGAGGCCGGCGCCTTCGTCAACACCTCGGTCATCTGGGAATCCCGGGGCCAGGCCCACCTGTTCGGCGCCCGCGGGGTGTCCGGGATCCTGAACGTGGAGATCACGCCCGAACTGGCCGTGCGGCTGGCCGGCGCGTACGCGACCACGCTCAAGAAGGGATCCACTGTCACCACGGCCCGCGACCACTCCCGCGGCGCCCGGGCGCTCAAGCGGGCGGTCATCTCGGCTCTTCAGGCCAGCGCCATCGACGTACGGGATCTGGAGAACGTCCCGCTGCCCGTGGCCCGGCAGCAGACCGCGCGCGGCAGCGCCGGCGGCATCATGATCCGGACCTCGCCGGGTGTGCCGGACTCCGTCGACATCATGTTCTTCGACGGACAGGGCGCCGACCTCTCCCAGGGCGGCCAGCGGAAGCTGGACCGGATATTCGCGCGGCAGGAGTACCGGCGTGCGTTCCCCGGCGAGATCGGCGACCTGTACTTCCCGGCCAGTGTGTTCGACTCGTACACCGGGTCGTTGCTGCGGAACGTCGACACGACGGGGGTCGCCGAGTCGGGCCTCAAGGTCGTCGTGGACGCCTCCAACGGCAGTGCCGGGCTCGTCCTGCCGAGCCTGCTCGGCAAGCTCGGGGTCGACTCGCTGACCATCAACCCCGGTCTGGACGAGGCGCGGCCCACGGAGACCGCCGATGTGCGGCGGTCGGGGCTGGTGCGGCTCGGCGAGATCGTGGCGTCCTCCAGGGCCGCGTTCGGTGTCCGGTTCGACCCTGTGGGCGAGCGGCTGTCCCTGGTCGACGAGAGGGGCCGCATCATCGAGGACGACCGGGCGCTGCTCGTGATGCTCGACCTGGTGGCCGCAGAGCGGCGCAGCGGGCGCGTGGCGCTGCCGGTGACCACGACCAGGATCGCCGAGCAGGTGGCCGCGTACCACGGCACCCAGGTCGAATGGACCACGACCTCTCCCGACGACCTCACGCGCGTGGGGCGCGAGGAAGGGACCATTTTCGGCGGTGACGGCAAGGGCGGGTTCATCGTCCCGGAGTTCAGCGGCGTCTACGACGGTACGGCGGCCTTCGTCCGGCTGATCGGACTGGTGGCGCGCACCCAGCTCACTCTCAGCCAGATCGACGCCCGGATCCCGCGGGCGCACGTCCTCAAGCGGGACCTGGCGACCCCGTGGGCTGTCAAGGGTCTGGTGATGCGGCGTGTCGTCGAGGCGGCCGGAGAGCGCTCCGTCGACACCACGGACGGTGTGCGGGTCGTGGAGGCCGACGGACGCTGGGTGATGGTGCTGCCCGACCCGGCCGAGGCGGTCACCCATCTGTGGGCCGAGGGCCCCGACGATGCCTCTGCGCAGGCCCTTCTCGACGAGTGGTCGGCGATCGTGGACAGCGCCGGGCGGTAAAACGGTCTGCACGCGTGCGTGCCGGACAAGTGTCCCCAAGGGGGCCTGTCCGGCACGCCGGTGGGGCCATTCGGAGGTACTGGTCGCGACATGCGACGATGTGCGGCATGCCGCAGCAACCCCCCGTTCGGAGCACACCCGCGCGGCCTCCGCGTCCGGACGCCTCCATGTCGTTGATCACCAACGTCATGGACCACAGCCTCGACGACGGGTACGCCGAGGCCGCCGCCCGGAAGGAGAACTGGGGCGAGGGCGGCATGCCGAAGACTCTCAGGGCCAAGCTCGGTCTCGCGGCCGGTCTGGTCCTCGCCGCGCTCGTCGTGACCGTTGGTGCGGCACAGGCACGCGTGGCCGCGCCCGTCGTCGCCAAGGAGCGCCAGGAGCTGATCGACCGCATCGACCAGGAGACTGCGGCGGCGGACAAGCTCGAGGGCACGGTGGACGAGCTGCGCGACGACGTCAGTGCCCGTCAGCGGGCGGCACTGCGGACGAGCGGCGGCAGCGCGCAGGCGGATCTGGTGGGCGTGCTGTCCGGCGCCACGGCGGTGCACGGCCCCGGTGTGAAGCTGGTCGTGAACGACGCCAAGGAAGCCAGCACAGGCGGCGACGGCACCAACCCCCGCGAGACCTCCGGCTTCTCCGACACCGGCCGGGTGCGCGACCGCGACATGCAACGCGTCGTGAACGGACTGTGGGCCTCCGGTGCCGAGGCCGTCTCCATCAACGGGCGGCGACTGACCGCCCTGTCCGCGATCAGGGCCGCGGGTGACGCGATACTGGTCGACAACAAGCCGCTGGTGCCGCCCTACACGGTGCTGGCGGTGGGGGACGGGAAACGGCTGAGCAACAGGTTCCAGAACAGCGCCGACGGGCTGTATCTGAACGCCCTGGAAGAGAACTTCGGGATCCGGACCGGTATCTCCACGGAGAGTGACCTCCGGCTGCCCGCCGCACCGAGTGTGATCGTACGTACCGCACAGCCGAGCACTGAGAAGGGCACATCGTGATCGCCGTACTGGGCCTCGTCGTGGGAGTCGTGGCCGGCCTGTTGGTCCGGCCTGAGGTTCCGGCGGTCGTCGAGCCTTATCTGCCGATCGCCGTCGTCGCGGCGCTCGACGCCGTCTTCGGCGGCCTTCGGGCCATGCTCGACGGCATCTTCGACGACAAGGTCTTCGTGGTGTCGTTCCTGTCGAACGTCGTCGTGGCCGCCCTGATCGTTTTCCTGGGCGACAAGTTGGGCGTCGGTGCGCAGCTGTCCACCGGTGTGGTGGTCGTCCTCGGTATCCGTATCTTCTCCAACGCCGCGGCGATCCGGCGGCACGTGTTCCGGGCGTGAGACCGATGAGCAACCAGGACGAGCAGCCGGAGAACAGGCTGCGCAGGGAACTGCCCGAAGAGGTGCCCGCGTCGGTCCCCGAACACGGCCAGGCTGCCCAGGAGGCGCCGGAGTCGGCGCTGACCGGTCGCCAGCGGCTGGTCAAGGGTCTGTGGCCGCCGCGCGTCAGCCGGGCCCAACTCATCGTCGCCGTGCTGCTGTTCGGCCTCGGCTTCGGCCTCGCCGTGCAGGTGGCGTCGAACAGCGACAGCGACAGCGCGCTGCGCGGCGCGCGTCAGGAAGATCTCGTTCGCATCCTGGATGAACTCGACGACCGTACTCAGCGTCTTGAGGACGAGAAGACGGGACTCGAGAAGCAGCGTCAGGAACTGCAGAGCAGCTCCGACCAGGCGTCGGAGGCGCGCAAGCAGACGGCCGAGAAGGAGCGGCAACTCGGCATTCTGGCGGGCACCGTGGCCGCCGAGGGTCCCGGCATCACGATGACGATCGACGACACGAAGGGGACGGTCCAGGCGGACATGCTGCTCGACGCGATCCAGGAGCTGCGCGCGGCCGGCGCGGAGGCGATCGAGGTGAACGGGGTACGGGTCGTCGCGGGCACCTATCTGACCGACTCGGGCAAGACGGTGAGCGTGGACGGGAACAAGATCAACGCCCCTTATCGTTTCAAGGTCATCGGCAAGCCGCAGGACCTCGAACCGGCGCTCAACATTCCCGGAGGCGTGGTGCAGACTCTTGAGAAGGAGCAGGCCACCGTGACCGTGGAGCGCTCCACCAAGATCGTCGTCGACGCCTTGCGAGCGGCGAAGCGGCCTGACTACGCTCGGTCGTCCTCGCAGTGAACCGGCGGTGCATGGGGGACGTCCGGCAGGGGCATGAGGTTGCGGGGGGTCGGCGCACCGAACGGGAGGTGCGTGGTGGAAACTGTCTGGTGGATACGGACGTTGTGAAGATGTCCGGGTCGGCCGGTGTATGCAATCAGGGTTCGTCCTGCCCCACGGGCGGGTCTGTTTCGGTCAAGGGGAATCGCCCGTGAAGTTGTTTGCGAAGTTGTTCGGCAAGAGCGCGCGAGAGGGCAGCGACAACGCGACCGCTCGTCATCGCGCACAGCCCGACGAAGGCCGGCGCCCGCTGTTCCGCGACCAGGTGGCTGGTCCGGGCGGTGACATTTCCGGAGGCCAGGGCGCGCCGTCTGTTGACCCTGCCCAGCCCGGCGGCATAGGTTTCGGGCAACCGCCAACCTCAAGTGCGGGTGGAGGGTTTGCCCCCGACCCGTACGCGTCCAATGCCCCGGCGGGGCAGCCGTGGCAGGAGGATCCGTCCATGTCGGTCCTGGTGTGTACGAGGTGCGGTAACCGCAACGCGCAGAACGCCCGCTTCTGTTCCAACTGCGGTGCGCCGCTGCGTGCCGGCGCGAGCCCGGAGCGTGCGTCCGAGACGACGTCCACCATCTCCATCTCCGGTCTCGAGGCCTACGATGCGGAGGTCACCGGTCAGACCCAGGTGCCCACGCTCTCGCCCGAGGCGCAGGCGGCCGTCGACGCGCTGCCGGTCGGCTCCGCGCTCCTGGTGGTGCGTCGCGGTCCCAATTCCGGCAGCCGATTCCTGCTGGACGGTGAGCTGACCACGGCCGGCCGCCATCCGCAGAGCGACATCTTCCTCGACGACGTGACGGTCTCGCGTCGCCATGTGGAGTTCCGGCGCTCTCCGGACGGTTCCTTCACGGTGGCCGACGTGGGCAGTCTGAACGGCACGTACGTCAACCGCGAGCGGATCGACCAGGTCGCTCTGTCGAACGGTGACGAGGTGCAGATCGGCAAGTACCGGCTGGTGTTCTACGCGAGCCGGCAGGGCATCTGACCTCCCTCGGACTCCGTCCGTGGGAGGACCCCGGGGAAGGTCCATGCTGCGAACACCGAGCGGCGGTGCCGGACACGGCCCCGCCGCCATGGACGGCGAGCTGATGAGCATCGGCACGGTGCTCAACGTGCTGCGAGACGAGTTCCCCGAGGTGACCATCTCCAAGATCCGCTTCCTGGAGTCGGAGGGCCTCATCGAGCCGCAGCGGACTCCTTCGGGGTACCGCAAGTTCAGTGCCGGGGACGTCGAGCGCCTGGCGCATGTGCTCAGGATGCAGCGGGACCATTATCTGCCGCTCAAGGTCATCCGGGAGTACCTGGACGCCCTGGAGCGCGGTGAGGCCGTCCAGTTGCCGCTCGTGGGGCGCCAGCGGGAAGGACGGGCGCTCACGGAGCCGCCCGAGGCGCCCGCGGCGGCCAGGATCGGGCGGCACGAGCTGTTGGCGGCTGCGGAGATCGAGGAGAGCGACCTGCGGGAATGGGAGTCCTACGGGCTCATCGCTCCGCTGGAGGACGGGGCCTACGACGCGGAGGTGGTCACCGTGGCCTCGCTCGTCGCCGAGCTGGGGCGGTTCGGGATCGAGCCGCGCCATCTCCGGGTGATGAAGGCCGCCGCCGACCGCGAGGCAGGGCTCGTCGACCAGGTGGTTGCCCCCCTCAAGCGCCACCGCAATCCGCAGACCAGGGCCCATGCCCAGGAGCGTGCGGAGGAGCTGGCTGCGCTCACCGTCAGACTGCACGCCGCCCTCGTGAAGACCGCGCTCGGCGTGCATCTGCCATGAGTGGCGCGGGCGTCCCGGGCGCCGGATCCGGCGCCCGTTCCCTGCCCGACTACCCAAACGTCCCGGGCACGGCCTAGGGTTGCTGTGTGAACGAGCTCGATGTCGTAGGTGTCCGGGTGGAAATGCCCTCCAACCAACCGATCGTGCTCCTGCGTGAAGTGGGCGGCGACCGGTACCTCCCCATCTGGATCGGTCCGGGGGAGGCGACGGCGATCGCCTTTGCCCAGCAGGGGATGGCGCCCGCGCGACCGCTGACCCACGACCTTTTCAAGGACGTGCTGGAAGCCGTCGGCCAGGAGCTCAGCGAAGTGCGCATCACGGACCTGCGTGAGGGCGTCTTCTACGCGGAACTGGTCTTCGCCAGCGGCGTCGAGGTGAGTGCGCGCCCGTCCGACGCCATAGCGCTGGCCCTGCGCACCGGAACGCCGATCTACGGCAGCGACACGGTGCTCGACGACGCCGGCATCGCGATTCCGGACGAGCAGGAGGACGAGGTGGAGAAGTTCCGGGAGTTCCTCGACCAGATCTCGCCCGAGGACTTCGGGACCAGCAGCCAGTGAGACGGCCGGTCGGCCCGGCGGATCCATGGTCCGCTCCGAGTCACCCCGGACCCGGCGCACGCCGACGCCGGGCAATTGCCAGGGGCCATTGAGAGCGTCCTACGCCTCCCCGCGAGCGCATTCGGCTAGCCTTTCCCCGCGGTGGGGCACGGAAAACCACTCCTAGGGTGATTATCACTCGGCGTGCCGAGTGTGGCGATCGTTGACGCACCCCTGGTGACTGCCTACCGTCGAGAAGGCAGGTCAAGGACGGAGGTCGGCGTGAGCAGCAGCGGCGACGGTACGGCTGGGGGTGCCCCCGGACGCGGTTTCGGGGAGCGCGGTCCGTACCAGCTTCACGGAAGCGCGGCTGATCACGCCCCGCAACGGCCGACGGCCGTGCCGAGCGGCGGAGGGGCGGCGTCCATGGCGTCCGAGGAGATCGGTTACCGCGGTCCGACGGCCTGTGCGGCCGCCGGCATCACCTATCGACAGTTGGACTACTGGGCCCGTACGCGGCTCGTGGAGCCGAGTGTACGGCCCGCCTACGGGTCGGGCACGCAGCGGCTGTACAGCTTTCGTGACGTCGTCGTCCTGAAGATCGTGAAGCGGTTCCTGGACACCGGGGTCTCGCTGCAGAACATCCGCACCGCTGTCCAGCACCTCAGGGAACGCGGTTTCCGCGACCTTGAGCGCATGACGCTCATGAGTGACGGCGCCACCGTCTACGAGTGCACCTCTCCCGACGAGGTCCACGCCCTGCTCCAGGGCGGCCAGGGCATCTTCGGGATCGCCGTGGGCGTGGTGTGGCGGGACGTGGAGAGCGCCCTCTCCCAGCTGCACGGAGAGCGGATCGACACCGGTGAGACACTCGTCGGCCACAACCCGGCGGACGAGCTGGCGCGGCGGCGCAACCGAGCCGTCTGAGGGGACGGTCCCGCAGGACCCATGGTCGTGCCCCGGCCCTGTGCCGGGGCATTGTCAGTGGTGTGGTGCAGCATCGGAGATGTGAGAAACGCGCCCACGATCCTGCATCTCGACATGGATGCCTTCTTCGCCTCGGTGGAGCAGGCGTCCAAGCCGAGCCTGCGCGGGAAGGCCGTCGTCGTGGGCGGGCTCGGGCCGCGCGGGGTGGTCGCCACCGCGTCGTACGAGGCACGGGTCTTCGGAGTCCACTCGGCGATGCCCATGGCGCAGGCGCGCAGGCTGGCTCCGAACGCCGCGTATCTCGTGCCGCGCTTCGGTCTCTACCGGTCGATCAGCGAGCAGGTGATGGCGCTGCTGCGGGAGCTGTCGCCGCTGGTGGAGCCGCTGAGCCTGGACGAGGCATTCGTGGACCTGGAGGCCGGGGGAACGGCCTGGGACGAGCCGTCGGCGCGGCTGGCCGGGGTGAAGCTGCGCGCGGACATACGGGCTGCCACGGGGCTCACGGGGTCGGTGGGGCTCGCCGCCTCCAAGATGCTCGCGAAGATCGCCTCCGAGGAGGCCAAGCCCGACGGGCTGGTGCTGATCGAGCCGGGCACGGAGCGGGCGCTGCTCGGCCCGATGTCGGTGCGGACCCTGCCGGGGGTGGGACCGGCGACCGGGGACCATCTGCGGCGCGCCGGGATCACCACAGTCGACGAACTGGCCGAGGCGGGGGAGGACGAGTTGGTACGGCTGGTCGGAAAGGCCCATGGACACGCCCTCTACGCCATGGCGCTGGCGCAGGACGAGCGGCCCGTGGTGGCCGAGCGGGAGACCAAGTCGGTGTCGGTCGAGGACACGTACGACGTGGACATCCACGACCGGATCCGGGTCGGTCTCGAGGTGCAGCGGCTGGCCGACCGGTGCGTGCGGCGGCTGCGCGGGGCCGGGCTGTCGGGCCGGACCATCGTGCTCAAGGTGCGGCGGTACGACTTCTCGACCCTGACCCGGTCGGAGACGCTGCGGGGGCCGACGGACGATCCGGCGGTGGTGCGGGAGGCCGCCTCGCGTCTGCTGGACTCTGTGGACACCACGGGTGGGGTGCGGCTGCTCGGGGTGGGCGTGTCCGGCCTGGCCGACTACACGCAGGAGGACCTGTTCGCCCAGGCGGCGGGGGTGCGGGCCGACCCGGCGGCGGAGGAGACGGTGGCGGAGCCCGTGGCCGAGGAGACGCCTGCCGAGCGGCACTGGCCCTCGGGGCACGACGTGCGCCACACGGAGTACGGGCATGGCTGGGTGCAGGGCAGCGGGCTGGGCCGGGTCACCGTGCGCTTCGAGACACCCGACTCGGAGCCGGGCCGGGTTCGGACGTTCCGCGTCGACGACCCCGACTTGGAACGCGCGGATCCGCTGCCGCTGGTTCCGGCGGGAGAGGCTGGCGGCGAGAGGGCGGCTGACGTGCGCCTTGAGGGTGCCGCGAACGGTGTGGGCGCCGCGGCGGGTGATGTGGAGTGAGACGGAAGGCACCGGTGGCCAGACGCGGGCGTGCGACGGGGGAGTCCGGGCGGCGCCCGTAGGGGGTCTGGACCGAGACCGGTTGACTGGGTCCGTGAACGGTGCGCGGCGCGAGTCGCGAGTGGGATCCGGGGGTGTGCGGGGCGGGTGGGCCGTTGGGGGATTCGGGGGTGCATGGACACGACGAGCCGTGGGCGGGACCCGAGGGGTATGCGGGGCGGTGCAAGGTGTGAGCGGGTTCAAGGAGCGCGCGAAGCCGGCAGCCCGCTGGGGGCCCGAAGCGATGCAGGGTGTGGGAGTCGCGCGGGTGTGCGCGGTGTCGGATTCGTGAGCGGATCAGCTGGATGGTGTGTTTCTGACGAGTTCTGGGCCTTGGCCGTAGCGCTGAGGGAAGTCGGAGAGCGTCCGTGGGCGAGGGCAGCGCTACCGGCCGGGCGGGGGGTCCATCGGGGTCAGGTTTCGTCCGTGCCCGCCAGCTTGCCGAAGTCGTGGTCGGGAACCTTGGGGGCCGGGGCCACGTCCAGGCCGTAGTGGTGGTAGAGCTGGAGTTCCTGTTCCGGTGAGAGGTGGCGGCCCACGCCGAAATCGGGAGCGTCCTTGATGAGGGCGCGTTCGAAGGGGATGCGCAAGGTGCCCTCGATCAGCTCGCTCGGCTCGAGGGGGACGAAGGCGTCGCGCGAGAAGAGACCGGTGCGTATGGCCGCCCACTCCGGCACGCCCGTCGCATCGTCGAGGTACACCTCGTCGATCGTGCCGATCTTGGTGCCATTGCGGTCGAACGCCTTGCGGCCGATCAGGTTGCGCGGATCGATGTCGGTCTGCACGGGCCCTCCTCTTGGTCGCAAATCATCCGTAAGCACTACAAAAGAGCACATTCGCGAACGCGGCCACTCGAAGCCCCGGCGTTCGGCCTCGCTGGTACTCTGGCAAGCGGCTGCTGACCCCGTGCGGGAGAGTCCTCCGGAGATCACCGGAGGCGCCGAAGGAGCAAATCCTCCCCGGAATCTCTCAGGCCCACGTACCGCACGGACGAGGTCACTCTGGAAAGCAGAGCGGGTGTCGACGGCTTCCGCTCTCACCGACGGTGAAAGCCGGAGCCTTCGGGCATCCGGTGAAGCTCTCAGGTTGAGATGACAGAGGGGGAGGCCGTCGGGGTACCCGCGCCGGGGTGCCCCTCGAAGGTCGCGTCAGACCAGGAGGCCGCCGCCATGACCGCCCCTCGCATTCCGCTCTCCGAGCTCGAACAGGGCATCCCCTTCGAGCAGCGCCACATCGGGCCCGACCAGGAGGCGCGGGCCAAGATGCTCGCGCAGGTGGGTTACGGCTCCCTCGACGAGCTGACCGCTGCCGCGGTGCCGGATGTGATCAAGAACGCCGACGCGCTGGACCTGCCGGACGCGCGCACCGAGGCCGAGGTGCTGGCCGAACTGCGCTCCCTCGCGGACCGCAACCAGGTCCTCGGCTCGATGATCGGTCTCGGGTACTACGGCACCTTCACGCCGCCCGTCATCCTGCGCAACGTCATGGAGAACCCGGCCTGGTACACGGCCTACACGCCGTACCAGCCGGAGATCTCCCAGGGCCGCCTCGAAGCTCTGCTGAACTTCCAGACCATGGTCGCCGACCTCACCGGGCTGCCGACCTCGGGCGCCTCCCTCCTGGACGAGGGCACCGCGGCCGCCGAAGCCGTGGCGCTGTCCCGGCGCATGGGCAAGAACAAGAAGGGCCTCTTCCTGGTCGACGCGGACGCGCTGCCGCAGACCATCGCGGTCATCGAGACCCGCGCCGAGCCGGCCGGCGTCGAGGTCGTCGTCGCCGACCTGAGCGACGGCATCCCGGCCGACATAGCCGCGCGTGAGATCAACGGCGTGCTGATCCAGTACCCGGGTGCCTCCGGCGCCGTACGTGACATCAAGCCGGTCGTCGACCAGGCGCACGAGCTCGGCGCGCTCGTCACCGTCGCCGCCGACCTGCTCGCGCTCACCCTGCTGACCTCGCCCGGCGAGCTGGGCGCCGACATCGCCGTCGGCACCACGCAGCGCTTCGGCGTGCCGATGGGCTTCGGCGGGCCGCACGCCGGCTACATGGCCGTCCACGAGAAGTTCGCGCGCAGCCTGCCCGGCCGCCTCGTGGGCGTGTCCGTGGACGCCGACGGGCACAAGGCGTACCGCCTCGCCCTCCAGACGCGTGAGCAGCACATCCGCCGCGAGAAGGCGACCAGTAACATCTGTACCGCGCAGGTGCTCCTCGCGGTGATGGCGGGCATGTACGCCGTCTACCACGGCCCCGAGGGCCTGAAGTCGATCGCGCGGCGCACCCACCGCTACGCCACGATCATCGCCGCCGGGCTCACCGCGGGCGGGGCCGAGGTCGTCCACGGCGCCTACTTCGACACCTTGACCGTAAGGGCCGCGGGCCGGGCCGCCGACATCGTGGCCACCGCGCGCGACAACGGGGTCAACCTGCGCCTCGTCGACGCCGACACCGTGTCGATCGCCTGCGACGAGACCACCACGCGCGCACAGCTCGGCGCCGTATGGACCGCGTTCGGGGTCGAGGGAGACATCGAGGCGCTCGACGCCGCCGCCGAGGACACGCTGCCGGCCGCACGGCTGCGCACCTCCGGCTTCCTCACGCACCCGGTCTTCCACCAGCACCGCTCCGAGACCGCGATGCTGCGCTACCTGCGCAAGCTGGCCGACCGCGACTACGCGCTCGACCGCGGCATGATCCCGCTGGGCTCCTGCACCATGAAGCTCAACGCGACCACCGAGATGGAGCCGGTCACCTGGCCCGAGTTCGGGCAGCTGCACCCCTTCGTGCCCGCGGAGCAGGCGCAGGGCTACCTCACGCTCATCCAGGAACTGGAGGAGCGGCTCGCGGAGGTCACCGGGTACGACAAGGTGTCGCTGCAGCCCAACGCCGGTTCGCAGGGCGAGCTGGCCGGTCTGCTGGCCGTCCGCGGCTACCACCGCGCCAACGGCGACGAGCAGCGCACCGTCTGCCTCATCCCGTCCTCCGCGCACGGCACCAACGCGGCCAGCGCCGTCATGGCCGGCATGAAGGTCGTCGTCGTGAAGACCGCCGAGGACGGGGAGGTCGACGTCGAGGACCTGCGGGCGAAGATCGAGCAGCACCGCGACGAGCTGGCCGTGCTGATGATCACGTACCCGTCGACGCACGGTGTGTTCGAGGAGCACGTCGCAGACATCTGTGCCCAGGTCCACGAGGCCGGCGGCCAGGTCTACGTCGACGGCGCCAACCTCAACGCCCTGGTCGGCCTCGCCAAGCCCGGCCACTTCGGCGGCGACGTCTCGCACCTGAACCTGCACAAGACGTTCTGCATCCCGCACGGCGGCGGCGGTCCGGGCGTCGGCCCGGTCGGTGTGCGCGCACACCTCGCGCCGTACCTGCCGAACCACCCGCTGCAGCCGTCGGCCGGTCCGGAGACGGGCATCGGCCCGATCTCGGCCGCGCCGTGGGGCTCGGCCGGCATCCTGCCGATCTCGTGGGCGTACGTCCGGCTCATGGGCGGCGAGGGCCTCAAGCGCGCCACACAGGTGGCCGTGCTCTCCGCGAACTACATCGCCAAGCGCCTCGAGCCGCACTTCCCCGTGCTCTACACCGGCCCCGGCGGGCTGGTCGCGCACGAGTGCATCATCGACCTGCGCCCGCTGACCAAGGCGACCGGCGTGACCGTGGACGACATCGCCAAGCGGCTGATCGACTACGGCTTCCACGCACCGACGATGTCCTTCCCGGTGGCCGGCACGCTGATGATCGAGCCGACCGAGTCCGAGGACCTGACCGAACTGGACCGGTTCTGCGAGGCGATGATCGCCATCCGCGCGGAGACAGAGAAGGTCGGCTCGGGTGAGTGGCCCGCGGACGACAACCCGCTGCGGGGCGCCCCGCACACCGCGGCCGCGCTGGGCGGGGAGTGGGCGCACGCCTACAGCCGTGAGGAAGCCGTCTTCCCGGCCGGTGTCTCGGCCGCCGACAAGTACTGGCCGCCGGTGCGCCGTATCGACCAGGCCTTCGGCGACCGCAACCTGGTCTGCTCCTGCCCGCCGCTGGACGCGTACGAGGACTGATCCAAGCACTCAGCGAGGGCTCCCACCCGGTCGCCGGGCGGGAGCCCTCGTGTGCGTCAGGCCTTGGCGACGGAGACCTCGGTCGACTTGATCAGGGCGACGGCCGTCGAGCCGGTCGTCAGGGCGAGGTCGTCGACGGCGTCCTTGGTCACGGCGGCGGTCAGCGCGCCGCCGTCGACGGCCAGTTTCACCGCGGCCATCGCCCCACCGGTCGCGATGTCGGTGACGGTGCCCGGAATCTGGTTGCGGATCGACAGGCCCTCCACCGGGCCGGTGGCTAGCGCGACCTCGGTCGACTTCACCAGGGCCCGCACGGCGGCGCCGGGGGCGAGACCGAGGTCGGTCACGGCTTCCTGGGTGATCGCCGCGGTCAGGAGTTGCCCGCCGGTGAGCCGGATCCCGACGGTGGCCATCACCTCACCCGGGGTGACGGTGGTGACGGTGCCGGGGAGTTGATTGCGGATGCTCAGGGTCATGAGCATCAACGGTAGGCCTCTGCGAGTCTTATGCCGGGTATGCGTGGGTCTGCGTCGCCTTGACCGTTGCCCAGACCGCTGCGCCCGGATGCAGGTCGAGTTCGGCGGCGGCGACCGTGGTCAGGTCGGCGGCGAGGGGGAGTTCGCCGGTGAGGTCCGCACGGATCTGGTCGCCGTGGGTCTCCATCCCCGCCACCTCGCAGCGCCAGAGGTTGCGGGCACTCGACCCGGTGGGCCGGTCCCGGTAGAGGGTGACGGCACCCGGCGGGAACGCCACGAACGCCGGGCCGGAGAGTTCTTCGGTCGTGGTGATGGCGGGGCCGGCGTCCAGCGCGACCGTGTGGCCCTCGGCGCGGCCCCGGTACAGGTTCAGGCCCACCAGTTGCGCGATGTAGTCCGTGCGCGGATGCCGGGCGATCTCGGACGGGCCGCCCTCCTGGACGACCCGGCCGTCCTCGACCACGACCAGCCGGTCGGCGAGCACCATGGCGTCCAGCGGATCGTGCGTCACCAGCACGGCCACCGCCTCGAACTCGGCCAGATGACGCCGTAGTTGGGCCCGCACGTCGAGGCGGGTGCGGGCGTCGAGGGCGGCCAGGGGCTCGTCCAGGAGCAGCAGCCGGGGGCTCGTGGCCAGGGCGCGGGCCAGGGCGACGCGCTGGGCCTGACCGCCGGAGAGGCGGCGGGGCTTGGCGCCCGCGTGCTCGGCGAGACCCATCCGCGCCAGCCACGCCGCTGCCAGGGCGCGGGCCTCCGCCTTGCTCGCGCCGTGGCAGCGCGGCCCGAAGGCCACGTTGTCCAGTGCGGACAGATGCGGAAAGAGCAGATAGTCCTGGAAGACGACGCCGACGGGCCGGGATTCAGGCGGAGTGCGATCCAACGAGGCGCCGTCCAGCCGTAGATGACCTCCGGTGAGCGGGACGAGCCCGGCGAGCGCGCGCAACGCCGTGGTTTTTCCTGCGCCGTTGGGACCCAGCAACGCCACGACGTCACCGGGCGCCGCGCGCAGCGCGATGTCGAGCCGGAACACCCCGCGGTCGACGACGAGCCGGGCGTCCAGCCCGTCACCCCGCGCGCGGTCGCCTGCGGCGGCGAGGCCGGCGGTGGTGTCGTCGGTGTGGGTCATGGGGCGCACATCCAGGAGGTGGGCGGGGGAGTGTGGGGTGAGGTGGAGAGTGCCGGGGCCCCGGGGGCGGACGCGGTCGCACCGGCGATCGTACGGCGGTGGGTGGCGCGGCGGGTCTGTTGCCGGGCGGGGTGGGACGAGGCGGCGCGTGGGGAGAGGTGGGGGCGTCGTACGGTCGCGGCGGCTCGTGCGGTTCCGGTTGCGGCGTTGTGAGCGGCCGTCGGGCGCGGTATCCGGGCGTCGGCGACCCTGCGCCGGCACACCGCAGGCCGAGTGACCGGCCCACTCCCGCGTGTACGGCGGCCAGTCGCGCGCCTCGTCTCGCGTGCCCGTCGTGTCGTACCGACTGATGTCATGACCGGCGCGGGCTGCTCCGCGCATGTCCGTCGCCGCGTGCCGACCGCCGTCACGACGCCGTCATCCATCGATCCCGCAGACCCGCCAGGACCGCGATGGAGACGGCCAGCAGGACCAGGCTGAGGGAGATCGCCGCTTCGGGGTCGTTCTGCAGGGCCAGGTACACCGCGAGGGGCATGGTCTGGGTGCGGCCGGGGAAGTTGCCGGCGAAGGTGATCGTCGCGCCGAACTCGCCCAGTGCGCGGGCCCAGGCCAGTACCGCGCCCGCCGCGATGCCGGGGGCGATGAGTGGGAGCGTGACCCGGCGGAACGCGGTGAAGCGGGAGGCGCCCAGGGTGGTGGCCGCCTCCTCGAAGCGGGGGTCGGCCGCGCGCAGGGTGCCCTCGACGCTGATGACGAGGAACGGCATCGCCACGAACGCCTCGGCGATCACGACGCCCGCCGTGGTGAAGGGCAGCGTGATCCCGAACCAGGAGTCCAGCAGCTTGCCGACCACGCCGTTGCGGCCGAGGGCCAGCAGGAGCGCCACACCGCCCACCACCGGCGGCAGGACCAGCGGCAGGGTCACCAGGGCGCGCACGAGACCGCGCCCCGGGAACTCCGTGCGCGCCAGCAACCAGGCCAGGGGGACGCCCAGGACCAGGCTGACGGCGGTCGCGGCGGTCGCGGTGACGAGGGACAGCTGGAGGGCCTGCCACACCTCGGTGCTGGTCAGCTGATCGGGCAGGCTGCTCCAGGGGGCCCTCAGGAGCAGGGCGATCAGTGGGAGGAGCAGGAAGGCCAGCGCCAGAACACCGGGGAGCAGGAGGGGGAGCGGTACCGTCCTCCGGCCGCGCCGGCGCCGCGGGCCGCCCGTGAGGGTGTCGGCCGCGGCACCGGACTTGTCGAGCGTCGTCACGGCTTGAGGAACCCGGCCTCGCTCAGGGCCTGCTGCCCTTCGGCGGACTGGACCAGCGCGATGAACTCCTTGGCCGCCGCCGCGTTCGGAGCGTCCTTCAGCAGGGCGATCGGGTAGTCATTGATGGCCTTGGCCGACTCGGGGAACTCCACGCCCTCCACCTTGCCACCCGCCGCCTTCACATCGGTCTTGTAGACGACCGCGGCGTCGGCCTCCTTCAGGACCACCTTGTTGAGGGCGGACTTGACGTCCTGCTCGTACGACACCGGGGTGAGCTTCAGTCCGCTCGCCTCCAGGGCCTTCTGCGCGGCGGCGCCGCACGGCACGGTCTTGTCGCACAGGATGACCTTCAGACCGGACTTGGTGAGGTCCTTCAGAGAGGCGACCTTGTCCGGGTTGCCGGGCAGGGTGGCGATCTCGAGCTGGTTGCGGACGAAGGTGGCGGGCGTGCCGGACGCGTCGCCCTTGTCCGTGACGATCGCCATCGTCTTGGGGCTCGCGGCGGCGAAGACGTCGGCCGGGGCGCCGCCGGTGATGCTCGCGGCAAGGGTGTCGCTGCCGCCGAAGTTGAAGGTGACCTTGGTGCCCGGGTGCTCCTTCTCGAACTCCTTGCCCAGCGCCGTGAAGCTCTCCTTGAGCGACGCGGCGGCGAAGACGGTGACGGTTCCGGACAGCTTCGGTGACGCGGAGGACGAGGCGTCGGACGTGCCCGAGGACCCCGACGAGGACGAATCGTCGGAGGAGGAGCAGGCGCTCAGGGCCAGCAGGGCGGCGACTCCGGCACCGGCCACCTGCAGCGTTCGTCGGGTCCGGCGCGCGGAACGGGTCATCACGGATCTACTCCTCTGAGTCTTCGGGAAACACTGTCGCGCCCTTCCACGGCCGGGCTGGGACCGTGTGGTGATGATGATACTGCCGCATCTGCTAGGTAGAAGTCTTCTTTCACATCGCATGAGCTGGGTCAATGGCCGACTTGGGTATGCATGTGCGTTTGTACGGTGCCCTCCTCCGGGTACCGTCATCCGGGAGGTGGTGGCACGTGACGCTCGCGGAAGTCGCTCTGACCGGCGACCTGGCCCGACCGGCCCGTCTGACCGTGCCGGATCTGCTCGGCTGGCCCCAGCACCAGGTGAAGGTCGCCTTCGAGTGCGCCACCAGTGGAATCCAGCACCACACGTTCGCCGGTCCGCGCCTGTACGACGTCCTGGCCGAGGCGGGACCCCGCTTCGACCCGGCCCGGCGCAAGGACCGGCTGCGCTTCCTCATCGCCCTCGCGGGGACGGACGGGCACCATGTCCTGCTGTCCTGGGCCGAGATCGACCCGGACTTCGCCCATGCCCCTGTCCTGCTCGCCGTCAGCATCGACGACACCGCGCTCGACCGGGCCGGACCCCAGCTCGTGCTCCCGCAGGACCGCTGCGGGGCCCGGCACATCAGCGGCATCAACGCGATCCGGGTGGACGGCGCCTACCGTTACCGGCAGCCGGAGGCGGCGGCGACCGCGTGAGGCGTGCGGCGGTCCTCGGTGCGGGCCGGTCGAACCGTCCTGTGGTCCGCGGAGGCCATGCATGCTGTTGCGTCAGCTGGAGTACCTCGTCGCCCTCGCCCGGGAGCGCCACTTCGCGCGGGCGGCGGCCGTCTGCTACGTCTCGCAGCCCTCGCTGTCGGCCGCGATACGCCGCCTCGAACACGAGCTGGACGTGCCGATCGTGCGGCGCGGCAGACGGTACGAGGGGCTGACGCCGGAGGGCGAGATGGTGCTGGCGTGGGCACACCGGATCCTCGCCGAGCGGGACGGGCTGCGCCAGGAGCTGTCGGCACTGCGCGGCGGGCTCAGCGGCACGCTGCGACTGGGGGTCGTGCCCACCGCGCTGCCCGCCGCCTCGCTGCTCACCACCCCGTTCTGCGACCGGCATCCACGCGCCCGGGTCGCCCTCGAGTCGCTGTCGTCGGCCGACATCACCCACGGGCTCACCGAGTTCGAGCTCGGCGCGGCGATGACGTACCTGGACGACGACGCGCTGCGGCACGTGCGGCCCTTTCCGCTGTACGAGGAGCGGTACGTCCTGCTCACCCCCGTCGACGGTCCGCTCGCCGGCGCGTCCATGGCGAGGCTCAGGCCGCCGCCCTGCCGCTGTGCCTGCTGAGCCCGCGGATGCGCAACCGCCGCATCGTCGACGAGTGCTTCGCGGCCGACGGCGCCACGGCCGAGGCGGCGATCGAGTCGGACAGCGTGGCCGGGCTGTACGCGCATCTGTCCGGCGGGCGTTGGTCCAGCGTGATCTCGCACGCGTGGCTGCACATGTTCGGAGTACCGGAGGGGATGCGGGTGGTGCCGTTGACGGGACCGGCGCACGGGCCGCGGATCGGGCTGGTCGTGGCCCGCAGCGAACCCCGGCCGGTGCTCGCCGAGGCGCTGGTGACGGTGGCGCGGGAGGCCGGGGTGCGGGACGCGCTGGACGACCTGCTGCGCACCTACCTGGACGGCCACGGCTGATAGCCGCGGGCTATCCCGGCATAACCAGATTCGCTTTGACCTGGGCGTTCGCCCGCGAGGATCGTGAAACGCACCTTCCCACAAGGCAGTTGAGGAGCCGCGACCATGGCCAAGGTGCTCTGCGTCCTGTACGACGACCCGACCGACGGATACCCGACCGCGTACGCCCGTGACGACCTCCCCGTCATCGACCACTACCCGGGCGGCCAGACCACGCCCACACCCGAGGCGATCGACTTCGCTCCGGGCCATCTGCTGGGCAGCGTCTCCGGTGAACTCGGTCTGCGGTCCTTCCTGGAGAAGGCCGGGCACACCCTCGTCGTCACCTCCGACAAGGACAGCGACGGGTCCGTCTTCGACCGTGAGCTGGTGGACGCGGACATCGTCGTCTCCCAGCCGTTCTGGCCCGCCTACCTGACGGCGGACCGCATCGCAGCCGCCAAGAATCTCAAGCTCGCCGTCACCGCCGGCATCGGCTCCGACCACGTCGACCTCGACGCCGCCATCGCGCATGGCGTGACGGTCGCCGAGGTGACGTACTGCAACAGCATCAGCGTCGCCGAGCACGTGGTGATGACGATCCTCTCACTGGTGCGAAACTACCTGCCCTCGCACCGGGTCGTCCTCGACGGCGGCTGGAACATCGCTGACTGCGTGGCCCGTTCGTACGACCTGGAGGGCATGCAGGTCGGCACGGTGGCCGCCGGGCGGATCGGGCTCGCGGTGCTGCGGCGGCTCGCGCCGTTCGATGTGAAGCTGCACTACACCGACCGGTACCGGCTGCCGCGCGAGGTGGAGGAGGAGCTGGGGCTGACCTTCCACGAGAGCGCGGCGGAGCTGGTGCCGTTCTGCGACGTCGTGACCGTCAACGCTCCCCTGCATGCGGAGACGGAGGGGCTGTTCGGGGACGAACTGTTCGGCACGATGAAGCGCGGCGCCTATCTCATCAACACCGCGCGGGCCCGGATCGTCGACCGGGACGCCGTCGACCGGGCGCTGCGCAGTGGGCAGTTGGCGGGGTACGGGGGTGACGTGTGGTACCCGCAGCCCGCCCCGGCCGACCACCCCTGGCGGACGATGCCGCACCACGGCATGACCCCGCACATCTCCGGCTCGTCGCTGTCGGCGCAGGCGCGGTACGCGGCCGGTACGCGGGAGATCCTGGAGTCGTGGTTCGCGCGGCGGCCGGTCCGTGACGAGTACCTGATCGTGGACGGCGGCGCGCTCGCCGGGACCGGGGCGCACTCCTACTCGGTCAGGTCCTGAGCGGCGGGGCCACCGCTCAGACGCGGTCGATGTGCACGTTCGTCGACTTCACGCGGGCGGTGGCCTCCATGCCGACCTCCAGGCCGAGTTCCTCGACGGCCTCCCGCGTCAGCAGCGAGACCAGCCGATGCGGGCCCGCCTGGATCTCCACCTGGGCGGCGACGTCACCGAGCTTGATCGCGGTGACGATCCCGGGGAACGCGTTGCGGACCGAGGTGTACGGCGCGTCCTCGTCGCCTGTCCCGGACCTGGCCAGCTCCACCGAGAACGCGGCGAGGTCCCGGCCGTCGATGAGACGCCGCCCGGCCTCGTCGCGATGGGTGGTCACCCGGCCGGCGTCGGCCCAGCGGCGGGCGGTGTCCGGGCTCACGCCGAGCAGCCGCGCCGCCTGGCCGATCGTGTAGGACTGCATGCCGGTCACGATAGGGCCGGTGGCGGGAACCGTGGACATGGGGCCGACCGTTGGGTATAACGCGATATAGCGTTAATGTGTGGCCGTGGCTGTGGAGACCGATCGGAGTGAGGGTATGTCGGCTGAACTCGTGCCTCCGGGTGCGTCGCCCGAGCTGAGGGCCTCCCATGCGGACCGGGACCACGTGGTGGATGTCCTGACCGCCGCCGCGGGGGACGGCAGGCTGTCCGCCGCTGAACTCGACGAGCGCGTGGAGGCCGCGCTTTCGGCGCGCACGCAGGCGGAGCTGGGCGCGCTGACGGCGGACCTTCCCGCGACGGCCGGGCCGACCCGGGTCAAGGACGTCGCCCGCATCGAGCAGCAGGGCGGCTCCGCCGTGCGCGGCGAGGGCTGGGTGGTGCCGCGACGCATGGAGATCGACTCGGCCTGGGGCGATGTGACGCTCGATTTCACCCGCGCCGTGATCACCCACGACACCCTGCGCATCGACCTGGACATGCGCGGAGGCACGCTGCGTCTGGTGACCCGGCCGGGCGTCGTCGTGGACACCGACTCGCTGGTCATCGGCTATGCCAAGATCAAGGCGCGGCCGGCCGGTGATCCGGGGACACCGGCAGTCCTGCGGGTGGAGGTGGGCGGGCGGCTGAGCTACGGCCGGGTGGTGGCACGCCCGGCACGGCGGGGGTTCGTCAGGTAAGCCCCCGACTCCCTGAGCACCGCCTGTGGGGTGCAACGCCGTAACGGTGCCGGGGTGCTCTCGCGCTGCCGCCCGTGCGGTGCCGGTCGCCCTCGCAGCTCGGGCATCCCCTTCGCCCCGTCGGCCCGATCGCTCGTCGGAGGTTCAGCCCGTGTGGACGCGCGGGCGCCGGGCGGGGTCCGGTTCCGCCTCGCGCAGGACCTCTCGGGTCACCGGGGCCACCTCGCCCTGACCGAACAGGAAGAAGCGCAGGAAATTGGCGAACGGGCCGCCCTCGGTCCATTCGAAGTAGATGTGCGGGGTGCAGCCCGTCTCGTCGCGGACGTGGAGGAGCAACGCCGCCAGGGCGTTCGGGATGGAGGCGGACTCCAGGGTCAGGACGCGGTAGCGGTTGTGCATGACCTCGCCACGCACGGTCAGGCTCGCCTCGAACTCGGAGGGGTCGGTGACCGTGACCTCGACGAAGATGAAGTCCTCCTGTTCCGGCATTTCGTTGTCCCGCCGGATCTGCTCGACCTTGTCGCGGTACTCGGCCTTGTCCCTGCGGTCGGGCTCGTTGGCGATGAAGCGCATCTTGCGACTGGCCATGTCACGGACGAAACGTTCCGCCATCGGGTCGAGCGACACGCTGGTCACGCGGAGCTCGAAGGCCCGCGCCAGCCGGGACAGCAGCGAGACCAGGATGATGCCCGCGATGAAGCAGGCACCGATCTTCACACCGTCGGGTCGCTCGATGACGTTCACGACGGTCGTGTACAGGAACACCGCCGAGATCACCGCGAACGCGATGGACCAGTGGCGCTGTCCGGCCTTGCGCGCGGCGATGGTCACTGCGATCGCCGCCGAGCTGATCAGGACCAGGACACCGGTTGCGTACGCACCGCCCTGGGCGTCGACGTTGGCGTCGAAGATCCAGGTGACCAGGAAGGCGATCAGGGTGAAAACGATGACCATGGGGCGCACCGCGCGGGCCCAGTGCGGGGCCATGCCGTAGCGGGGCAGATAGCGCGGCATCAGGCTGAGCAGCCCCGCCATCGCGGACGCGCCGGCGAACCACAGGATCGCGATGGTCGAGACGTCGTAGACGGTGCCGAAGGCGTTGCCCAGGTACTCGTGCGCGAGGTATGCGAGCGCGCGGCCGTTGGCCTGGCCGCCGGACTTGAACTCGTTCTCCGGGATGAGCAGCGTGGTGATGAAGCTGGTGGTGATCAGGAAGCCGCTCATGATGAGGGCCGCAGTGGTCAGCAGCTTCTTGGCGTCGCGGATCCGGCCGGTCGGCTTCTCCTCGGTGTCACCCGGATCGCCCTCGACGTGCGGCATGACGGCTACGCCGGTCTCGAAGCCGGAGAGGCCGAGCGCGAGCTTGGGGAAGACGATCAGGGCCAAGCCGATCATGACGAAGATGTTGCCGTGTTCCGTGGTCAGGGCGGAGGTCCAGTCCGTGACCACGTGCTCGGCGGTGAGCACGTGCCACAGGCCGCTCACGACCACGACGACGTTCAGTCCGAGGTAGATGCCGACCAGGGTGGCTGCGACGCCGATGGCCTCCAGGAAGCCCTTGAGGAACACCGCGCCGAGCAGGGCGATCAGGAACAGGGTGATCTCCATCTGGTGGCCGTGCAGGACGCCGGTCAGATGCGGGTTCTCCACCAGGTGGGTGGAGGCGTCGGCGGCCGACAGGGTGATCGTGATCAGGAAGTCGGTGGCGGCGAAGCCGAGGAGCGTCAGCACGAACAGCTTGCCCTGCCAGAAGGACAGCAGCCGCTCCAGCATGGCGATGGAGCCCTGGCCGTGCGGGCTCTCCTCGGCCACCCGACGATAGACGGGCAGGGCGCCCGCCAGGGTGACTATGACCAGCACGATGGTCGCGATCGGCGACAGCAGACCGGCCGCCAGGGCGGCGATGCCGGGCTGGTAGCCGAGGGTCGAGAAGTAGTCCACGCCGGTCAGGCACATCACCCGCCACCAGCGCTGGCCCTCGTGCGCCGGCTGCGGCTCGGCGTGTGGCCCCTGACGACCGCCGGCCTTGCCCATGTCGGACAGACCTTCCAGCATCCACGCGCGCAGGCGACTGGGAGGCGGGTGGTGTTCGGTCGTGGCCATCGGCCTGCTCCTTGTGCGGCTCAGTATGTTCCCGGCCATCACGCGGACGGCCGCACCAGGTTAAACAGAGCGTGACGTATAGGCCCACGGATCGAGGGTCCATAGACGTCAAGCTTCCGTTAAGAATGGCCGGACAGGCGATGGCAGCGCATCAAGAAGCGGGCGTGATGAGGCGAAAGCAGGGGCTTGGGCTGTAGGGGTGGCGTCGGTCGGATGTCTCGGAACCGGACACCGAGCGTCATGACCTACGACACCTTGTTGAGGCGCTTGACCGTGCGGTCCTCGGTCGCCGCCGGGGCCGGGCCGACGCGCTCGGCGCGGTCGTAGTAGGCGCCGTTGACGATCTCGACGGCCGGGTCGCACAGCCGGACCACGTGGGTGGCGCCCTCGGCGGGCGAGACGCCCTCGTGCGCGTAGAGCGAGAGCAGCGCCGTGTCGCAGACACCCGGGTGCACCGAGACGGCCGTGACACGCGGGTCGGCCGCGAACACCGTGAGGGCCAGTTGTGCCTGGGCGTACGCGGCGAGCCGGGAGTAGCGGCGGGCCCGGTTCGGGTCGGACCACTGGATGGACGCGGTGCGGTGCAGCGAGGAGGACACGTTGACCACCCGGCCGCCCGGATCGCTGGTCAGCGCCGGCTCGAGCAGGCAGGTGAGCAGGTAGTGGGCGAGGAAGTTGACCTGGAAGGCGATCTCGTTGCCGTCCGCCGTGACGGTGTGCCGCTCCGGCGCGGCCATGCCGGCGTTGTTCACGAGCACGTCCAGGTGCGGGTGCTCGGCGACCACCTTGTGCGCGAGGCTCTCGACCTCGTCGAGGTGCGTGAAGTCGGCGGCGTACGTGCACAGTCGGCCGCCGTCGATGCCGGCGGTGGCGACGAGCCGGTCGGCGGCGGCGTACGTGCACAGTCGGCCGCCGTCGATGCCGGCGGTGGCGACGAGCCGGTCGGCGGCGGCCAGCGCCTCCTCGGCGGTACGGCCGTGCAGCAGCACGGTGGCACCGCGTTCGGCGAGTTGCCGCGCCGTCTCGTGGCCGATGCCGGTGGTTGCTCCGGTGACCAGGACGGTGCAGGACGAAAGGCTGGAGTCGGACATGATCCCATCCGGGGTTGCGGGCATGCGCCGCGGCCCCGTGCGGGGGCGGCGGACGTGCCGGGTGAAGGGGAAGGAAGAGGGACGCCGGACGGAGTCACGGCGCCTCGCGGGTCACGGAAGGCGAAGGCGCGTCAGCGGGACGCGGGCGCTTCCGGGCAGCGCGGCGGACGACGCAGCGGCCGAGCGGGACTCGGCGGCCGGTCGAAGAGGAGCCAGGCGCTGTTCACAGGTCCCATGGAAGCCGTTGCGCACACCCCGGACAAGCGGACGTGCCGTACTCTGACGGCCTTCTGACGTGTGCATACGCGCTCTTGACGGACGGCAGGCCGCTGTCGAGGTTCAGCCGAGACCCGGCACCCCGGAGATCAGCAGGTCGATCAGTTTGATGCCCACGAACGGCAGCACCAGACCGCCGACTCCGTACACGAGCAGATTGCGCCGCAGCAGGTCGTGCGCCGAGGAGGGGGTGTAGCGCACGCCGCGCAGCGCGAGCGGGATCAGCGCCACGATGATCAGCGCGTTGAAGATGATCGCGGAGGCGATCGCGGAGGTCGGACTGTGCAGGCGCATCACGTCGAGTCCCGGGTAGGCGCCGGCGAACATCGCCGGGAGGATCGCGAAGTACTTGGCGACATCGTTCGTGATGGAGAAGGTGGTCAACGCCCCCCGGGTGATGAGGAGTTGCTTGCCTATCTCGATGATCTCGATGAGCTTGGTCGGGTTGGATTCGAGGTCGACCATGTTGCCGGCCTCCTTGGCGGCCGATGTGCCCGTGTTCATCGCCACGCCGACGTCCGCCTGTGCCAGCGCGGGAGCGTCGTTGGTGCCGTCACCGGTCATCGCGACGAGCTTGCCGCCGGCCTGCTCGCGCTTGATGAGCGCGAGCTTGTCCTCGGGAGTGGCCTCGGCGAGGAAGTCGTCGACGCCCGCCTCCTCGGCGATCGCCCGGGCGGTGACGGGGTTGTCGCCGATGACCATGACCGTGCGGATGCCCATCCGGCGCAGTTGCGCGAAGCGTTCCCGGATGCCGTCCTTGACGACGTCCTTCAGATGGACCAGGCCGAGCACGCGCGGCCCGTCCCCGTCGTGCACAGCCACCAGCAGCGGCGTACCGCCGGACGCGGCCACGGTGTCCGCGAACATGCGCGCCTGGGGCGGGACATGGCCGCCGTACATCTGTACCCACTCGATCACCTGCTGGGCGGCCCCCTTGCGGATCGCGCACACCGCGCCGTCGTCCCAGCGCAGGTCGACGCCGCTCATCCGGGTCTGCGCGCTGAACCGCACCCAGCGGGCGTTCGGCAGCTCGCCCTCCACAGGCGCCCGCAGCCCGAACCGCTGCTTGGCCAGCACGACGATGGAGCGGCCCTCGGGCGTCGCGTCGGCCAGTGAGGACAGCTGGGCCGCCTGCGCGAGCCGGGGTTCGTCGACACCGGGCAGCGGCACGAACGCGGCGGCGGCGCGGTTGCCGAGGGTGATGGTGCCGGTCTTGTCGAGCAGCAGGGTGTTGACGTCGCCCGCGGCCTCGACGGCCCGGCCCGACATGGCGAGGACGTTGCGCTGCACCAGCCGGTCCATGCCCGCGATGCCGATCGCGGACAGCAGGGCGCCGATCGTCGTCGGGATGAGCGTGACCAGCAGCGCGACGAGCACGGTCGTCGACTGGGCCGCGTCGGCGTACCCGGCCATCGGCTGGAGCGTCACGACGACCAGCAGGAAGATGATCGTCAGCGAGGCGAGCAGGATGTTCAGGGCGATCTCGTTCGGCGTCTTCTGCCGCGACGCGCCCTCCACGAGGGCGATCATCCGGTCCAGGAAGCTGTGCCCCGGACGTGCGCCGACGCGGACGACGATCCGGTCCGACAGGACCCTGGTGCCGCCCGTGACGCCGCTGCGGTCGCCGCCCGACTCGCGGATCACGGGCGCCGACTCGCCGGTGACCGCCGACTCGTCCACGGCCGCGACGCCGTCGACGACGTCGCCGTCCGCCGGGATCGTCTCGCCCGCCTCCACGAGCACGACGTCCAGCGGCTTGAGTTCGGTGGCGGCGACCGCCTCGGTGCGGGCGGTGTGCACGTTCGTGCCGTAGCGCCAGTCGAGGAGCCGTAGCGCCACCGTGCCGGTACGGGCTCTGCGCAGGGAATCGGCCTGCGCCTTGCCGCGACCCTCGGCGACCGACTCGGCCAGGTTGGCGAAGACCACGGTCAGCCACAGCCAGACGCTGATGACCCAGGTGAAGACCGCGGGGTGCAGCAGCGCGGACACGGTGGTCAGGGCCGCACCGACGGACACCACGAACAGGACCGGGTTCTTGACCAGGGTCCGCGGGTGCAGCTTGCGCAGAGCGTCGGGGAACGAGAGGACGAGCTGGGCGGGTTCGAAGAGGCCGCTCGGTGTGCGGCGTCTCGGTCCCTTGTCCGGCACGGGCCGGGAGGGACGCTGCGGACGGGACGGCTGGGCCTGCTCTGGAGCGGCGCGCAACATGGAGACCTTCGGGTGACAGGGGTGACGGTGGCCGCGGGGACCGTGCGGTGCCGGAGCCCGGCACCGCACGGCTGCGCACGCTCGCCCGGTGAGGGACGACGACGCGGACGCCGTGCGCCCGGCCGCCCCCGATCCGTGTCGGACAGGGGATTCCACAGCCGTGAGGCCGCTGACGCCCGCGGCCTCTTCGGGCGGCCGACCGTGAACCTATCCCCGGACGGGGGTCCGGCCTCCCTGCTCAGCACGGACCTTTGCGGTTCTCGTACGGCCCGTTCGCCGGTGCCATCAAGGTCGTGTCAAACCCACATGAGAAGCCGTCAGAAGCGCGTCAAGGCCGAACGGGTGTGGCCGGATCCGGTCGCAGACTCGTCGGCATGGGGGGCGGGCGACCGTCCGTGGCGTGAGTGGGAGGGACCGTGACCATCACGGCCGGTACATCGCACGAGCCTCGGACGGAGGCCGGCGCGCGGCCACGGCCAGTGGCCGCCCCGTCCGGTGGCCGGCCCGCACCGCGGCCGGGAGGGGAGCCGCGGACGGACGGGCCGGGGTCGCCCCGCCGCCGACAGACCGTGGCCGCGCGGGCCGCTCTGCGCCGCCGCTACTGGGCCACAGTGCCCGCGCGACTGCGCCTCCTGCGCGCGGCCACGGTCCTGCTCGCCGCCGCTCTGGCCGTGCTGCTGCTCGCGGCCGGGCTCGCCACCAACAGCACCTGGGACGCCGTGTCCCAGCGCGACGCACCCCGCACCACCAGCGCCGCCGGCCTCGAGTTGGCCCTGGACGACATGGACGCGCAAGCGGCCAACATCCTGCTGTCCAGCGGTGACGCGGGCGAGGGACGGCTGTGGACGCCGTACCGCAAGGCCGTCGGCTTCTACGCCGACGCCCGCCGCGAGATCGGCCACGACCTGCGTGCCCTCGCGGTCGCCGCCCAGGGCGACAGGGCCGACGAGAAGACCGTGGAGTCCCTCAACGACGACTTCGCCGCATACCAGGAACTCATCGGCCGCGCCCTGGAGAACGACGGCCGCCGCGGCGGCAAGCAGGCCGCGCTCGCCGACTACCGCACCGCCACCGACCTGCTGGACAGCGGACTCCTGCCCGCATCCCGGGAGTTGGTGTCCTCCAACAACGCGGCCTTCGACACTGAGTACGCCTCCGCCCGCTCCACCCTCGCCACCCAGCTCACCGTCGTCCTCGTCCTTGGGCTGCTGCTCCTCGTCGTCCTCGGCGCTCTGCAGTGGTATCTGACCTGGCGCTTCCGGCGGATCGTCAACCCCGGCGTCCTGGCCGCCACCGTCTGCGTGCTGACCGCCGTCATCCTGGGCGGGCAGGTGCTGTCCGCCTCCGCGGAGCACCTGCGCGTGGCCCGGCACGACGCCTTCGACTCCGTCGTCGCGCTCTCGCGCGCGCGGGCCATCGCCTACGACGCCAACGCCGACGAGAGCCGCTACCTCCTCGACCCCGGTCGCCGCGACCGGTACGAGGCGTCGTTCCTCGCCAAGTCCCAGCGGCTGTACGGCATCGAGGGGGCCACGCTCTCGACGTACGACGCCGAACTCGCCACCACCTGGGACGCCTATCGCACCGATCACCGGGACCTGCGCTTCACCGGCGAGTTCCGGCGCGAGCTCGACAACATCACCTTCGACGGCGAGCGGGCCGCCGCCGAGAGGACGGTGGAGGCCTACGCCGTGTACCAGCGGGACGACCGGAAGATCCGGGCTCTGCTCGCGGAGGGCAGGGAGCGGGAGGCCGCGGAGTTCTGCATGGGCTGGGAGCCGGGGACCTCCAACGCGCACTTCGGGGCGTGGATGGCCGCTCTGGACGAGGTCACCGGCATCAACCGGGCCCACTACGTGTCGTCGGTCGCGGCCGGCCGCTCCGACCTCACCGGCCAACTGCCCTGGACCTGCGGTCTGCTGCTGCTCGCCGCCGGGCTCACCGGACTCGGTCTGCGCCCCCGGTTGGCCGAGTTCCGCTGAGCCCGCGGCCTCACGCGTCCGCGAGTCTCGCCTCCTCCAGGTCCAGGGACCGCTGGAGGCATCTGCGGGTGGTGCCGCTGATCGCGTGCTCGGCGTAGAGCCGTTGCAGTCTGGCCGTCTCCACTGGCATCAGGTCGCGCGCAGTCGGCGGTGGACCAGGTCGGCGGGCTGGACGGGCGCGTCGTTGCCGTTGCCCTCGGCCAGGCGGTCGCGGGCAACGTCCGGCGCGCGTCGAGACCGCGGCGGAGCCGGTCGAGGACCACGCCCGGTGCGGCCTCCAGCTCCGACAGCTCCCGATCTCCGGGGCACCCGGCAGCAGCGCCACGGCGCGGCCCGCGACCACCAGCAGGGACGGCGCGGGCGTCCGCCATCGGCGGGCGAAGATCGCCACGACCGTGGCCGGCACCACGAGTGCGAGAACCGTCCCGACGCTGCGCATGCCGCCTCCCTGGGGCCCGATCGGGAGCCACCATGGCTCCCCGGCCGAACAGACCTCCCGGCACACCGCCTTCACCTTGTCCGGCCGCGGCCCGTCAAAGCGGTGTCAACTTCCACGTCAGCGGCGCCAGGGACGCGTCAAGACCGCTGCCGGGGCCCCCGGGGCGCGCTTGTCTGTGAGGTGATGAACGACGTACCGCGCGGACGACTGAAGGTCTACCTCGGAGCGGCACCAGGGGTCGGCAAGACCTACCGCATGCTCGACGAGGCACGGCGGCGTGCGTCCCGCGGCGCCGATGTGGTGGTCGGGTTCGTGGAGTGCCACGGCCGGCCGCGGACCCAGGCAATGTGCGACGGTCTGGAGGTCGTGCCCCGGCTGCGGTGCGGCTACCGCGGCGGGGAGTTCGAGGAGATGGACATCGACGCCGTCCTCGCCCGCCGCCCCCAGGTCGCGATCGTGGACGAGTTCGCGCACACCAACGTGCCCGGCGGCGGCCGCCGGCCCAAGCGCTGGCAGGACATCGAGGAACTCCTCGCCGTCGGCATCGACGTCATCACCGCGGTCAACATCCAGCACCTGGAATCCCTCAGGGACGTCGTCGAGAAGATCACCGGGGTGCCGCAGCACGAAACGGTGCCGGACGAGGTCGTCCGCCGGGCCCGGCAGATCGAACTCGTCGACATCCCGCCCGAGGGCCTGCGCCGCCGCATGGCCCACGGCAACATCTACGCCCCCGAGAAGGTCGACGCGGCCCTGGCCAACTACTTCCGCCCCGGCAATCTGACCGCGCTGCGACAGCTGGCGCTGCTGTGGGTGGCCGATCGCGTCGACGAGGCGCTCCAGACCTACCGGGCCGAGCACGCCATCGGCGGCGTCTGGGAGACCCGGGAGCGGGTGGTGGTCGCCCTGACCGGCGGCCCGGAGGGCGACACGCTCGTACGGCGGGCCGCCCGCATCGCCGACCGGTCCGCGGGCGGCGATCTCCTCGCCGTGCATGTGGCGCGCAGCGACGGGCTCGCCGCCGGTGTCTCGCACGCCTCCCTGGCCCGGCAGCGCAGGCTCGTGGAGGACCTCGGCGGCAGCTACCACTCGGTCGTCGGCGACGACGTGGCCACCGCCCTCGTGGACTTCGCGCAGGCCGAGAACGCCACCCAGCTCGTCCTCGGCACGAGCCGCCGCGGCCGTCTGGAGCGGTTCCTCACCGGGCCGGGCACGGGAGAGACCGTCACCGAGCTGTCCGGGGACATCGACGTCCACCGGGTCACCCACGAGCGGGCGGGGCGCGGCACCCTGCTGCCGTCCCGGCGGCGCACCCTGTCCACCCGGCGCCTGATAGCGGGCCCGGTCGCGGGGCTCGTGCTGCCGGTGCTGCTCACCTTCGTGCTGGCCCAGGTGCGCGGCACCCTGAATCTGACCAGCGAGGCCCTGCTGTTCCTGCTCACCGTGGTCGGAGTGGCCTGCATCGGCGGGGTCACGTCCGCGGTGATCGCGTCGGTCACGGCCTCACTGCTGCTCAACTACTGGTTCATACCGCCCATCGGGCAGTTCACGCTGAACGATCCCAACGCCCTGCTGGCGCTCGGGGTGTTCGCGGTGGTGGCTGCTACGGTCGCCGCCGTGGTCGACCGCTCACTGCGCCTGTCGCGGCGCGCGGCCCGGGCCACCGCCGAGGCGGAGACCATGTCCTCGCTGGCGGGCAGCATCGTGCGCGGTGGGCAGACGATCCCGGCCCTGCTGGAGCGCACCCGCGAGACCTTCGGCATGGATTCCGCGGAACTCGTCCACGAACCGCCCGATGCCCATGGGGCCGGCGAAGGGGCCGGCGACAGCCAGGGGACGACCGTCGTGCCCGCCGGGCCCGGCAACCACCTTGTCCTGCGCGGCCGTACGCCGTCCTCGTCCGAGCGGCGGGTGCTGGCCGCATTCGCCGCGCACGTGGGCTCCGCCGTCGAGCGGGCCCGGCTCGCCGAGGCCGCCGCCGAGGTGGAGCCGGTCAGGGCCGCCGACCGGATGCGTACCGCGCTGCTGCGAGCCGTCGGACACGACCTGCGCACTCCGCTCGCCGCGGGCTGGGCCGCAGTCACCTCCCTGCGCAGCAGCGAGGTCCAGTTCTCGGCCGAGGACCGTGAGGAACTGCTCACCACCGCCGAAGAGTCCATGGCCAAACTGAGCCGGCTGGTGGAGAACCTCCTCGACCTCAGCCGCCTCGAGGCGGGCGCGCTGACGCTGAACCTGCGGCCCACCGGACTCGAGGAGGTCCTCCCGGCGGCGCTCGCGGACATTCCCGGGGTCGAGGTCCACGGCGACCTCGAGCACCTGCCTGCCGTGCTGGCGGACCCGCCCCTGCTGGAGCGCGTCATCGCCAACCTGGCAGGCAACGCGGACCGCCACACCCCGCCCGGCACCAAGGTGCTGATCACCGCGAGCGTGCTGGCGGAGCGGGCGGAACTCCGTGTCGTGGACCGGGGGCCCGGGCTGCCGGCGACGGGCCGGGACCGCCTCTTCGAGCCCTTCCAGCGGCTCGGCGACACCGACAACACCACCGGACTCGGCCTGGGGCTCGCGCTCGCCCGCGGGCTGACCGAGGCCATGTCCGGCACGCTCACCCCCGAGGACACCCCCGGCGGCGGGCTGACCATGGTCGTCTCGCTGCCCCTGGCCGAGGCGGCCGAACCCGAACCACAGCCGCATCCGCAGGGTGCGCAGAGCGTAGGAGGTGCCCCGTGAGCACCGTGACCGGCATCCGCAGCCCCTACCGTTCCGCGGGCCGTCAGCGGCCGGCGGTCCGGCCGCCGCGCGAACGCGTCGCCCTGGTCGCGAGCCTCCTCGCCCCGTTCCTGGTCGCGCTCGTCCTCGTGCCCTTCCGCACGCACCTGTCACACACCAACGCCGCCCTCGTCCTCGTCGTGGTGGTCGTCGCGGTCGCCGCGCTGGGCAGCCGTACGGCGGGCGCCGTCGCCGCCCTGTCCGCGGCCGCCTGGTTCGACTTCTTCTTCACCCGCCCGTACAACACCTTCGACATCACCGCCTCCGCCGACGTCGAGACGGCCGTCCTGCTGCTGGCGGTCGGCCTGATCGTGTCCCAGCTCGCCATGCGTGCCCGGCGGCTGGAGGTGATCACGGTGACGGACGCGGGCTATCTCGCGCGCATCCACGCCACCGCCGACCTCGTCCAGTCCGCCCGGTCCGGCGACACCGTGGTCGACCACGTCCGCCGCGAACTGACCGAACTCCTCGGCCTGCGCGGCTGCCGCTTCGAGTACGGCACGCTCCTCGGGCAACCGCCGCGCCTGGAGCAGGACGGCGGTGTCACGACCGGCCGCCGCAACTGGGACGTGGACACTGCCGGCTGGCCCGAGGGCGAGATCGAACTGAGGGCGTACGGCAACGAGCACTACCTCGGCCGCTTCATGCTCACCTCGGGCCCGGGACCGGTGCCCCCGCTCCAGGCCCGGCTGGTCGCGGTGACGCTGGCCGACCACGCGGGGGCGGCCCTGGACACGTCGGGACCGGCGCTCCGCCGCTGAGCGGTCCCGGCGCGCGGCTACTCCAGCCCGGACGCCCTGAACACGTTCTGCGCGGTCACCCGGTCGATGCGTTCCGACACGCGGTGCAGCGCCGTCGTCCCGCACAGCAGGATCCCGGCCGACTCCGACTTCCGGGCGTCCTCGTCGAGGCGGTACCAGAGGTCGGGGTTGTCCACCAGGACCTGGGGGTCGATCTCGACCCGCTCGCCGAAGGAGTCGCGCAGGACGAGCCGCTGGGCGACGCCGTCCAGGCAGCGCACCGACACCAGCAGGTCGGTGCGGACCCGGCGGGTGCGCAGCAGGCGGCGGGAGCTCAGCCAGCCCTCACCCGCGCGGACCCGCGCCGGGAAGAGCACCACGAACAGCAGCCACGCGAGCGTGACCCACAGGGCACTGCGCCACCAGGAGAGGCTGCCGGCACCCCAGTCGATGAGGAACAGCGTCAGGAGCAGCGCAGCCGCACAGCGGACCGCGCTGTGCAGGTTTCCGGCCCAGCGGCGGTCGTGGGCCACAGCCGTGTTCTCCGATGGCTGTGCGTCCAGCACGTCGCGTCGCGCGTCCTCGGGGTGCTCCATGGCGCAGACGGTAGAGGCCGGGCGTGTGTGGGGCAGCGTGCCTTGACACGACTCTGACGAGCGGGCGGCCTTTCTTGACGCCTGGGCAGCGTGCGGGTGCGTAATCCGCGTCACAACGGCGTCAAGGGCACGTCAGGGTCGGCGGGCTTCGCGCGAAGAACGCGCAAGGGGCGGCGGGAGCC
Organism: Streptomyces brasiliensis; assembly: GCF_014647875.1. Lineage (GTDB taxonomy): Bacteria > Actinomycetota > Actinomycetes > Streptomycetales > Streptomycetaceae > Streptomyces > Streptomyces brasiliensis. The sequence continues at coordinate 34,532 of NZ_BMQA01000052.1, forward strand.
GTCCGCGGCGGGACACAACCTTGGTGCACCGCGCGCGGCCCGTCCGCGCGCGGACGTACATCCCCGTGGTTATGAAGGAGCACCCGCTCATGGCCGTACTGACCGCCGAACCGGGCGCCGTCCCCGCCGGCGACGAGCCGCCCGATACCGGCGAACGGCATCGCCTCACCGCCGTCACCGGTCTCGCCGCACTGTCGCTGGACGCCATGGCGTCGGTGGCCTACGGCCCCGAGGCGATCGTCCTCGTCCTGGCCGCCGCCGGTGCGCACGGCCTGGGCTTCACGCTGCCCGTCACGCTGGCCATCGCCGCGCTGCTCGCGGTGCTCGTCGCCTCGTACCGGCAGGTGATCGCGGCCTTCCCGGACGGCGGCGGTTCGTACGCCGTCGCCAGGACGCACCTGGGTGCCCGCACCAGCCTGGTGGCGGCCGCCTCCCTGGTCCTGGACTACGTCCTGAACGTCGCCGTCGCCGTCACAGCCGGCGTGGCCGCCCTGACCTCCGCGTTCCCGGCCCTGTACGACGAGCGGCTGTGGCTGTGCCTGGCCGTGCTCGCGCTGATCACGGCGGTCAACCTGCGCGGCATCGTGGAGTCGGCGAAGGTCTTCATCGTGCCGACCGCGGTGTTCGTCGGCTCGGTCTTCGTGCTGATCGTCGTGGGCCTGTTCCGGTCCTCGCCGGTGAGTACCGCGACCGCGGCCGGGCACTCCTCCGTCCTCGCGGACAACGCCACGACCGTGGGCGCTCTGCTCCTGCTGAAAGCTTTCGCCTCCGGGTGCTCGGCACTGACCGGTGTCGAGGCCATCGCCAACGCCGTCCCTTCCTTCCGCGTCCCGCGCGTCAAACGCGCCCAGCGCGCGGAGGTCGCCCTCGGTGCGGTGCTCGGCGTGATGCTGATCGGCCTGTCGGTACTGATCTCCCGCTTCCATCTCCAGCCGGTCGAGGGCGTCACCGTCCTCGCCCAGCTCGCTGACGCCTCGCTCGGTCACAACGCCGCGTTCTACGTCATCCAGTTCGCCACGATGATCCTGCTGGCGCTGTCCGCGAACACCTCCTTCGGCGGCCTGCCCGTGCTGCTGAAGCTGCTCGCCAGGGACAACTACCTGCCGCACGTCTTCGCCCTGAAGGCCGACCGCCAGGTCCACCGCCACGGCGTGCTCGCCCTGGCCCTCGTCTCCGCAGCACTGCTGGTGTTCTCCGGCGGCGACACCAACACCCTCGTGCCGCTGTTCGCCATCGGGGTGTTCATCGGGTTCACCATCGCCCAGGTCGGCATGGTCCGGCACTGGCGCCTCCAGCGCGGCCCCGGATGGCGCGGCAAGGCGCTGCTCAACGGCTTCGGTGCCGTCCTCACCGGCGTCTCGGCGGTCGTGGTCACGGCGAGCAAGTTCGCGGACGGCGCCTGGCTGATCGTGGTCGCCCTGCCGCTGCTCGTGGCGGCCTTCCGCGCCGTGCACCGCGCCTACGCACGGATCGGCGAGCGCCTGGGCCTGGGCCGTGTGCCCGGGACCCCGCACCGGGAGCGCTCGGTCGTGATCGTGCCCGTGTCCTCGATCTCCCGGCTCACCTCCGAGGCCCTCAGCGCGGCCGCCTCGCTCGGCGACGAGGTCCGCGCGGTCACCGTGTGCCACCCCGACCCCGAGGACCGGGCTCACCTGCACGCCCTGGAGCGCGCCTGGGCCGAATGGGACCCCGGGGTGCCGCTGATCCGGCTGAACTGCGCCCGTCGCACCCTGGGCCGCCCCATCGCCGCGTACGTCCGTGAGGTCGCCGCGGCGGAACCGGCCACCCGGGTCACCGTCCTGATCCCGGAGACGGAGCCCGAGCGGCTGTGGCAGCGGCTGCTGCAGAACCAGCGGGGTGCCGTCGTCGCGCACGCCGTACGGCGGGAGACGGACGCCGTGATCTGCCGACTGCGATTCCGGCTGTCCTGACGCATTCCGGCCCCGGATGGCGGCCCCTGCTTGCAGGTCGGCCAGGCGGACGTAAGAGTCCCGTCAAAGGCGTAAACGCGGCCGTAAGGGAGCCGTCAACGGGAGTCGGATCCGGCCAGAAGCAGGGTTTCCTCTAACAGTCCACGTCCGATTCGAACCTCATCCCAGGAGTTCACGATGGCCGATCTGGCCTTCGTCGTCACCACGATCGCGGTCTTCGCGCTGGTGGCTCTCGTCGCCAAGGGGGTGACGAAGCTGTGACCGCCGAGAACATCGTCGGCCTGGTTGTGGCCGTCGCCCTGCTGGGCTATCTCGTCCTCGCCCTGATCTTCCCGGAGAGGTTCTGAGACTGACCATGGGTCCCGTACTCGCAGGCATCCTCCAGCTGCTCGCCCTCGTAGGGGCGCTGGCGATCGTCTACGTCCCCCTCGGCAACTACATGGCCAAGGTCTACTCCTCCGACAAGCACTTGCGTGTCGAGAAGTGGATCTACAAGGGCATCGGTGCCAACCCCGACACGGAGATGCGCTGGCCCGCCTACCTGCGCGGCGTCCTCAGCTTCTCCGTCGTGGGCGTCCTCTTCCTCTACCTGCTGCAGCGGCTCCAGGGCGTCCTGCCCGGTTCGCTGGGATTCTCCGCGATCGAGCCGGCGCAGGCGTTCAACACCGCCACGTCGTTCGTCGCCAACACCAACTGGCAGTCGTACTACGGCGAGCAGGCCATGGGCCACGTCGTGCAGACCGCCGGTCTGGCCGTGCAGAACTTCGTCTCGGCCGCCGTCGGTATCGCGGTCGCGATAGCTCTCGTGCGCGGCTTCGCCCGCTCGCGCACCGGCGAGCTGGGCAACTTCTGGGCCGACCTGGTGCGCGGCACGGTCCGCATCCTGGTTCCGATCGCCTTCGTCGCGGCGATCGTCCTGGTCGCGTGCGGCGCCATCCAGAACTTCTCCGGCATCCACGAGGTCGGCCAGTTCATGGGCGGCTCGCAGCAGTGGAACGGCGGTGCGGTCGCCTCGCAGGAGGTCATCAAGGAGCTGGGCACGAACGGCGGCGGCTACTTCAACGCCAACAGTGCCCATCCCTTCGAGAACCCCACCCCGTTCACGAACCTCGTCGAGATCTTCCTGATCCTGGTCATCCCGTTCTCGCTGACCCGCACCTTCGGCATCATGGTCGGCTCGGTCAAGCAGGGCTACGCGATCCTCGCGGCCATGGGCACCATCTGGCTGGGCTTCACCGCCCTGATGATGTGGACCGAGTTCGCCCACCACGAAGGCGCCCTGCAGATCGCCGGCGGTGCGCTGGAGGGCAAGGAGGTCCGCTTCGGCGTCGGCGGCTCGTCGATCTTCGCGGTGGCGACGACGCTCACCTCGACCGGCGCGGTCGACTCCTTCCACTCGTCGTTCACCGGCTTCGGCGGCGGCATCACCATGCTCGGCATGATGCTCGGCGAGATCGCGCCCGGCGGCGTCGGCTCCGGCCTCTACGGCATGCTGATCATCGCGATCATCGCCGTGTTCATCGCCGGTCTGATGGTCGGCCGCACGCCCGAGTACCTGGGCAAGAAGATCGGCTCCCGCGAGATCAAACTGGCGGCCGTCTACATCCTGATCACCCCGGCGCTGGTGCTCGTGTTCTCCGCGCTCTCCATGGCGCTGCCCACACCACCGAATTCGATGCTCAACCCGGGGGCGCACGGCTTCTCCGAAGTCCTTTATGCCTTCACGTCCGCCGCGAACAACAACGGTTCGGCCTTCGCGGGCCTGAACGCGAACACCGACTGGTTCAACACCATGACCGGACTCGCGATGCTGCTCGGGCGCTTCCTGCCGATGGTGTTCGTCCTGGCGCTGGCCGGCTCGCTGGCCGAACAGAAGCCGGTGCCCGTCACCGCAGGCACCCTGCGCACGGAGAAGCCGATGTTCACCGGACTGCTGGTGGGCGCCATTCTGATCATCGTCGGTCTGACCTACTTCCCGGCGCTCGCGCTCGGGCCGCTGGCCGAGGGGCTGGCGTGATGACCACTCGCATACAGAAGCAAGAGGACTCCATGTCCACAGCCACTCCGACCCGGGCGCCGCACAGCGACGTACCCACCGGTCACAAGTCCCCCGAGGGCCGTGTCGGCGCGGGAATCTTCGATCCCAAGCAGCTGGTCAAGTCGCTGCCGGACGCCTTCCGCAAGCTCGACCCGCGGGTGATGATCAAGTCCCCCGTGATGTTCGTGGTGTGGATCGGCTCCGTGCTGACCACGGTGTTCTCCTTCACGGATCCCAGCGACTGGTTCGGCTGGGCGATCAGCGCCTGGCTCTGGCTGACCGTCATCTTCGCCAACCTGGCGGAGGCGGTCGCCGAGGGCCGCGGCAAGGCACAGGCGGACACCCTGCGCAAGGCCAAGACGGACACCGTGGCGCGCCGGCTCCTCAAAGACGGCAGAAGCGAGGAGCGGGTGCCGGGCACCGAGCTGCGCGTCGGCGACCTGGTCGTCTGTGAGGCGGGCGACGTGATCCCCGGCGACGGCGACGTCGTCGAGGGCGTCGCGTCGGTCGACGAGTCGGCGATCACCGGTGAGTCGGCTCCGGTGATCCGCGAGTCCGGCGGTGACCGGTCCGCGGTCACCGGCGGTACGAAGGTCCTGTCCGACCGCATCGTCATCAAGGTCACGACAAAGCCGGGCGAGACCTTCATCGACCGGATGATCAACCTCGTCGAGGGCGCGGCACGGCAGAAGACACCGAACGAGATCGCGCTCAACATCCTGCTGGCGTCGCTGACGATCGTCTTCCTGCTGGCGTGCGCTACGCTCCCGCCGTTCGCCGACTACGCGGGCACGCACCTGACGATGGTCGTGCTGGTGGCCCTGCTGGTCTGCCTGATCCCGACCACGATCGGCGCGCTGCTGTCCGCCATCGGTATCGCGGGCATGGACCGCCTGGTCCAGCGCAACGTCCTGGCGATGTCCGGCCGTGCGGTCGAGGCCGCCGGTGACGTCTCCACCCTGCTGCTCGACAAGACCGGCACCATCACGCTCGGCAACCGCCGTGCGTCCGAATTCGTGCCGGTGCAGGGGGTGACCGGCGCCGAGGTGGCGGACGCCGCCCAGCTGTCGTCGCTGTCCGACGAGACGCCCGAGGGCCGTTCCGTAGTGGTGCTGGCGAAGGAGAGGTACGGGCTGCGCGAGCGGCACCAGGGCGAGCTGACGCAGGCCGAGTGGATCGGGTTCACCGCTCAGACCCGGATGTCGGGCGTGGACGTGGACGGGCGCAGCATCCGCAAGGGCGCGACCGCTTCCGTCATCGCCTGGGTGCGTGACCGTGGCGGCGAAGTCGCCGAAGACGCTCAGGAGTTGACCGACCAGATCGCCGGCGCGGGCGGCACCCCGCTGCTCGTCGCCGTCGACGACGCCCACGGGGCCCGGGTGCTCGGTGTCATCCACCTCAAGGACATCGTCAAGGACGGCATGCGGGAGCGGTTCGACGAGCTGCGCCGCATGGGCATCAAGACCGTCATGATCACGGGCGACAACCCGCTGACGGCCAAGGCGATCGCCGAGGAGGCGGGCGTCGACGACTTCCTCGCCGAGGCCACTCCCGAGGACAAGATGGCCCTCATCAAGCGGGAGCAGGCCGGCGGCAAGCTCGTCGCGATGACCGGTGACGGCACGAACGACGCCCCGGCGCTGGCACAGGCTGACGTCGGCGTGGCGATGAACACGGGCACGTCGGCCGCCAAGGAGGCCGGCAACATGGTCGACCTCGACTCCAACCCGACCAAGCTGATCGAGATCGTGGAGATCGGCAAGCAGTTGCTGATCACCCGTGGCGCGCTGACGACGTTCTCCATCGCCAACGACGTGGCGAAGTACTTCGCGATCATCCCGGCGATGTTCGCCGTGGTCTACCCGGGCCTGGACAAGCTGAACATCATGGCACTGTCCTCGCCGGACTCCGCGATTCTGTCCGCGGTCGTCTTCAACGCGCTGATCATCATCGTGCTGGTGCCGCTCGCCCTGCGGGGCGTGCAATACAGGCCGGTGAGCGCCGACAAGATGCTCCGTCGCAACCTGGGTATCTACGGCCTCGGCGGCCTGATAGCCCCCTTCATCGGCATCAAGATCATCGACATGATCATCTCCCTCATCCCCGGAATCGGCTGATCGCCATGAACAACTCCATCACGAACACCGCCCGGTTGCTCGGGGCGGGCCTGCGAGCCCTCCTCGTGCTGACCGTGGTGACCGGCGTCATCTACCCGCTGGTCGTCACCGGCATCGCCCAGGGGCTGTTCAACAACAAGGCGAACGGCTCCGAGATCAAGTCGGACGGCCGAGTCGTCGGGTCGTCCCTGATCGGCCAGTCGTACAACCTGCCACTGAAGAAGGGGCAGGAGACGCCGGACCCCGACCTGAAGTGGTTTCAGGGCCGCCCGGCCAACGGTCTCGGCAGCAACAGCGTGAACACCCAGTACAAGCTGCTGCTGTCCGGCGCCACCAACCTCGCCGCCGACAACAAGGTGCTCGTCCAGCAGGTGAAGGACGCTCAGGCCGCCGTCGTCAAGGACAACTCGGTGCCCGGCTACACCGTCAAGGTGTCGCAGGTGCCCGCCGACGCGGTGACCTCCTCCGGTTCCGGCCTGGACCCGAGCATCTCCCCGCAGTACGCGGAGATCCAGGTCCACCGGGTCGCCGAGAAGAACGGGCTGCCCGTCGGGCAGGTGGAGAAGCTCGTGAAGGACCACACCCAGGGCCGCATGCTCGGCTTCATGGGCGAGCCTCGTGTGAACGTCCTCGAACTCAACATCGCGCTCAAGGAACTGATCAAGGGCAACTGATGACCCGAGTGCTGGTCGTGGAAGACGACCCACAGCTCGTACGGGCACTCGTGATCAACATGCAGGCACGCCGGTACGGAGTGGACGCGGCGCCCGACGGCGCCTCGGCCCTCCGGCTGGCGGCCGCGCGTCAGCCGGACGTGGTGATGCTCGACCTCGGACTGCCCGACATGGACGGGGTCGACGTCATCAGGGCACTGCGTGGCTGGACCCGGGTACCGATCCTGGTGCTGTCGGCGCGCCGGGCGTCCGACGAGAAGGTCGCCGCGCTGGACGCGGGTGCCGACGACTACATCACCAAGCCGTTCAGCATGGACGAGTTGATGGCCCGCCTCAGGGCCGCCGTACGCCGTACCGAGGACGGGCCGCCGTCCGCTGAGACGACCCTGGTGGAGACGGACGACTTCACCATCGACCTGCTCGCGAAGAAGGTGGTGCGTTCCGGCCGCGACGTGCGTCTCACCCCAACCGAGTGGCACCTGCTCGAGATCCTGGTCACCAACCCGGGCCGTCTCATCACCCAGAAACACCTCCTCAGTGAGGTTTGGGGCGGACCGCAGAGCAACAAGACCAATTACCTGAGGGTCTACATGGCCCAGCTCCGCCGCAAACTCGAGTCGGACCCCTCGCACCCCAGGTATCTGATCACCGAGCCCGGCATGGGCTACCGCTTCGAAGGATGACATGGCACGCGGCAGGCTTCGGATCTACCTCGGCGCGGCACCGGGCGTGGGCAAGACCTACGCGATGCTGTCCGAGGCCCACCGCCGGATCGAGCGGGGCACCGACTGCGTGGTGGCCTTGGTGGAGCACCACGACCGGCCGCGCACCGAAGTGATGCTCCACGGCCTGGAGCAGGTGCCGCGCAAGGAAATCGAGTACCGCGGCTCCGTGTTCACGGAGATGGACGTCGACGCCGTCCTCGCGCGCCACCCGCAGGTCGCCCTGGTCGACGAACTGCCGCACACCAACATCCCGGGCTCGCGCAACGCCAAGCGCTGGCAGGACGTGGAGGAGCTGCTGGCGGCCGGGATCGACGTGGTGTCGACCGTCAACATCCAGCATCTGGAGTCACTCGGCGACGTCGTCGAGTCGATCACCGGCATACGGCAGCAGGAGACGGTTCCCGACGAGGTGGTGCGGCGGGCGGACCAGATCGAGCTGGTCGACATGTCGCCGCAGGCGCTGCGCCGCCGTATGGCGCACGGCAACATCTACCAGTCGGACAAGGTCGACGCGGCCCTGTCCAACTACTTCCGCCCCGGCAATCTGACCGCCCTGCGTGAACTGGCGCTGCTGTGGGTGGCCGACCGGGTCGACGAGTACCTCAACGAATACCGCACTGAACACCAGGTCTCGAAGATCTGGGGCTCGCGCGAGCGGATCGTGGTGGGCCTGACCGGCGGTCCGGAGGGGCGGACACTGATCCGCCGGGCCGTACGGCTCGCGGAGAAGGGCGCCGGCGGTGAGGTGCTGGCGGTCTACATCGCCCGCAGCGACGGACTGTCGGCCGCCTCGCCGAAGGAACTGGCCGTCCAGCGCGCCCTGGTCGAGGACCTCGGCGGCACTTTCCACCACGTCGTCGGTGACGACGTCCCGGCCGCGCTGCTGGACTTCGCGCGCGGGGTGAACGCGACACAGATCGTGCTGGGTGTGTCCCGGCGCAAGGCCTGGCAGTACGTCTTCGGGCCCGGCGTCGGCGCCACGGTCGCCCGGGAATCGGGTCCCGACCTCGACGTCCACCTGATCACGCACGCCGAGGTGGGGAAGGGGCGCGGACTGCCGGTGGCCCGGGGCGCGCGGCTCGGCCGGTCGCGGATCGTCGCGGGCTGGCTGGTCGGTGTGCTCGGCCCCGCCCTGCTGACCCTTGTGCTGGCCGGTATGAGCCCGGCGATCGGCCTGGCCAACGACATGCTGCTGTTCCTGGCGCTGACGGTGGCAGCGGCCCTGCTCGGCGGACTCCTGCCGGCGCTCGCCTCGGCCGTGGTGGGCTCTCTGCTGCTCAACTGGTTCTTCACACCGCCGATCCACACGTTCACCGTCGCCGATCCGAAGAACGTCGTCGCGATCGCGGTCTTCGTCGGGGTCGCCGTGTCGGTGGCCTCGGTGGTGGACCTCGCGGCCCGGCGCACCCACCAGGCGGCCCGGCTGCGCGCCGAGTCGGAGATCCTCTCCTTCCTCGCCGGCAACGTGCTGCGCGGGGAGACCGGCCTGGAGGAGCTGCTCGAGCGGGTCAGGGAGACCTTCGGCCTGGAGTCCGTGGCCCTGCTGGAGCGCGAGGGGGACACGGCACCCTGGACGTGCGCGGGCAGCGTGGGGCTGCAGCCCTGCCAGTCGCCCGAGGATGCGGACGTCGACGTACCGGTTGGGGACCACATGGCGCTCGCGCTGTCGGGGCGGATGCTGCCGGCCTCCGACCGGCGGGTGCTCGCGGCGTTCGCCGCCCAGGCGGCCGTCGTGCTGGAGCGCCGGCGACTGCAGGAGGAGGCGGACCAGGCCAAGGAACTGGCCGAGGGCAACCGCATCCGCACCGCGCTGCTGGCCGCCGTCAGCCACGATCTCCGTACGCCCCTGGCCGGGATCAAGGCGTCGGTCTCCTCCCTGCGTTCGCACGACGTGGTCTGGTCGGAGGAGGACCGGGCGGAACTCCTGGAGGCGATCGAGGCGGGCGCCGACCGGCTCGACCATCTGGTGGGCAACCTGCTCGACATGTCCCGGCTCCAGACGGGCACGGTCACGCCCATCGTCCGGGAGGCCGACCTGGACGAGGTGGTGCCGATGGCGCTGGGTGGTGTGCCGGACGGCACCGTGGAGCTGGACGTCCCCGAGACGCTGCCCATGGTCCACGTGGACAAGGGGCTGCTGGAGCGCGTCGTGGCCAACGTCGTCGAGAACGCGGTCAAGTACAGCCCCGGGGGCGCGCCCGTCGTGGTCAAGGCGAGCTCCATCGCCGACCGGGTGGAGGTGCGGGTCGTGGACCGCGGGCCGGGCGTCCCCGACGAGGCCAAGGACCGCATCTTCGAGCCCTTCCAGCGCCACGGCGACTCTCCGGGCGGCGCCGGCGTGGGCCTGGGTCTCGCGGTGGCCCGTGGTTTCACCGAGGCCATGGGCGGCACGCTGAACGCCGAGGACACTCCCGGCGGCGGACTGACGATGGTACTGAGTCTGCCCCTGGCACCAGGGCGCCGACCGGAGCGACCAGACCTGTCGGCGGCGATGACCTCGTAAGCCGGTGCTGCTACAGCACATGCCGCGGATCCATCCGCAGCCGCCAGGTGTTGCGCCGGTGCACGGACGCCAGTTCGGACTCCAGTGGGGAGGGCGGCACCGCGAGGACCGGGCAGGTGGCGTGAGCGAGGCAGTAGCGGGTGACCCAGCCGGAGAAGGCGCGGTGCCAGCCGCGTCGCCCCGCGCCGACGACCAGGAGGTCGTCCTCGCGGCACGCGGTCTCCACGAGAGCGCGCCCGGGCGTGCCACGAACGATGAGGGCGTGCAGCGGTACGCCGGGCTCGCCGCCGCCGAAGACGTCATTGAGCACCGCGGCCAGTTGCCGCCGGGCCAGGCGCAGCCACTCGTCCACCATCAGGTCCGAGGCAGGTGAGCGGCGCGCCGCAAGCTCCCCGCCGGGCGGTTCCCACGCCAGCACGGGCCAGAGCTCGGCACCGCGCCTCCGGGCCTCTGCGGTGCCCCGGTACAGCGCCGTCACGCTCCCGAGCGAGCCGCTCACGCCGACCACGACACGAGGGACCTGGGGACCGTCGTCATCGGACATGACTTCACCGATCTTCGCTAGTGCCCGCGGGCATCCCCCGGGGCGGCTCCTGGCAGACAGGACCTCTTCCATCACACTCCCGGACGGGCGCCTCGACCAGTCCGCGGAGCACTTCTTGGCGTCCTTCTGATGGCCTCCGACTGCGTCAAGGGACCGGTCTGTCAGCAGCACGTCAGCGTTGCCCGGAACGCCGTCAGCATCCCGTCATGAGGCCTGGGTGACCAGTTGGGCCGGGCATAGCGTCGAGGACGAGCCCCGGTCCCGCCTTCCCGCGGCCGGGGCACATCAGCCACTCGTGCGGTCGATCCGTCGACGCACACCCGGATCCTCCAGGAGGCATCCCATGACAGAACTCTTGTGCGGTGAAGACCCGGAGCCTTCTCATCGCTCCCCGGCCGGGCCCCTGTACGTACCGGTCCGGCCGGGACCAGCGGGGTACGCGGCGCGGCTGTTCCGCACCCCCCTCGGTGACCGCACGGCGGTCGGTTTCACCTCCGCACACAACCTGGCCGCGACCCTCGGCCCCGACCAGGCCTGGATCCGTCTCGCCGAGCCCGCGCTGCGCGCGCTGACCGCTCCGCTCGGCATCACCAACCTGACGATCGACCCCCAGTTCTCGGCACCGGCCCCGTCGCCCGTCGCAGCAGTCCTGCGCGTCGCGCCCGCCGTGGCCCTGCGGGCCGCGTGAGAGGGGGAGTTCCCGATGACGACACTGCACGAACCCACCGTCACCACACCCGCCGACCTGACGGTGTGGCCCGCCTCCACCACCGAACCCCGGCCGGGCGACCTGGCCGTGGGCGGCGTGTCCCTCGCCGAGGTGGCGCACCGCTTCGGCACCCCGGTCTACGTCCTCGACGAGAGCGAGGTCCGCGAGCGCTGCCGCACCTACCGGCACGCCTTTCCCGACGCCGAAGTCCTCTACGCGGCCAAGGCGTTCCTGTGCCGGGCCATGGTCCACTGGATGGACGAGGAGGGCCTGGGCCTGGACGTCTGCTCGGCCGGTGAGCTGGAGCTGGCGGTGACCACCGGGTTCCCGCCCGAGAAGATCGTGCTGCACGGCAACGCGAAGTCGCCGCGCGACCTGGAGAGCGCGCTGCGGCTGGGCGTGGGCCGGATCGTGATCGACAGCCCGTCGGAGATCGCCCGGCTGGCCGCCGCCGTCGGCCCCGACGGCCACCAGAAGGTCATGGTCCGTGTGGTGCCCGGCATCACTGCGGGCGGCCACGAGAAGATCCGCACCGGCACCGAGGACCAGAAGTTCGGCCTGTCCATCCGCGACGGCTACGCCCAGCACGCCATCGCCCGCATCCTGGACCAACCGCAGCTCGAACTCACCGGTCTGCACTGCCACTTGGGATCGCAGATCACCAGCATCAAGCCGTATCTCGCCGCCGTCCGCCGGATCGTCGGGCTGATGGCGAGCCTGCACCGGCAGCATGGCCTGGTGCTGCCCGAACTCGACCTGGGCGGCGGCCACGGCATCGCCTACCGACCGGGCGAGGAGGCCCTCGACCTGACGACGCTGGCCCGCAAGGTGCGCACCGAGCTGGCCGAGTCGTGCGCGGCGGCCGGACTCGCCGTGCCCCGGCTGATCATCGAGCCGGGCCGGGCCATCGTGGGCCCGGCGGGCGTTGCTCTCTATCACGTGCTCGCCGTCAAGCGCACCGGCGACCACACCTTCGTCGCCGTCGACGGCGGCATGAGCGACAACCCGCGGCCCGCGCTGTACGGCGTGCGGTACGCGCCCCGCCTGATCGGCCGGTCCAGCGCCGCCCCCAACACCCTGGTGACCGTCGTCGGCCGGCACTGCGAGGCGGGCGACGTGCTCGCCTCCGACGTCGAACTCCCCGACGACGTACGCCCCGGAGACCTGCTGGCCGTACCGGTGGCCGGCGCATACCAGCTGTCCATGGCCTCCGGATACAACCTGGTCGGCCGCCCGCCGGTGGCCGCCGTGAACGCGGGCATCGCCAGGCTCCTGGTCCGCCGGGAGTCGCTGGACGACATCCGCAGCCGGGACGTGGGCCTCTAGTAGGGCTTTGTTAGGTCCGGTGGTGGGGTTCGGGGGTTGGTGCGGGTTGGCCGCAT
>NZ_BMQA01000053.1 GCF_014647875.1 Streptomyces brasiliensis
GAAACCATGCCTGACCAGCAGGAATCAAACGATCAAGTTCGGTTGAGATACGGCTTCTGAGTTGACCCCGCCAACGCTCCTGCATGAGGTCGATGCGGAACCACTCCCGCGGAACCAGCAGTCTGTAGTCACTCGGGATGGCCGCCCGTGACGAAACGTCGGCTTTCAGCGACTCCTTCACCCTGGCATCACCAAGGGGGCTCCTTGGGTGCCGAAGAAGCGAACGCTCTTCACGACGCCGGCGAACATGGCGGAGAAGACGTCCCATCCTTCAACCGTCGGTGTCCCCATCTCCATCAGCAGCACGGTCCCGTTGTTCAGCGGAACCTGGACCTGTATGAAAGATGTCCATATCGGCTCGTCCTGCCCTGATTGCGTCAGGTTGCCGTCAATGCTGGTGGACCGGTTGCCTACACACGTCACGGCTGGACCGCAGGGCAGCCGTACCTCGTCGATCTGTCCGAGCCCCAGGTGCCGCATCGTGGATGCGATAAATCCAGCCGGATCGCCGCCGACTCGCTCATCCACGAGATCCATGAGGCTGACGTTGACCGTAGCCGTACAGCGGACGCCGTCGACTTCCGTCGTGACGAAACCGGCGTACTGCACGCCCGCCTCTATGAACTCGTCGTAGTGTGCAGCACACATGGCAGCCCATTGCAGTTGGACTTCCTCATCAGCGCCTGGCAGCGCACGCTTGGACAACTCGACCAATTGGTCGGCGAGCTCGTCCAGGCCGTCCGCCTCGAAAGGCAACTCGAAGAATCCTTCGGGCATGATCCAGCGAACCTCGACACCGTCACTTCCCGTGAGGCTGTGCTGAGCTTCATCAACGGTGTCAGCGGTCATCTGCGCCTTCGCTCTCATACGGTTCGCGATCAGCCACTTCGGGATGGAATTTCGCAGCGAAAGGGTAGGGGCCGTAGTGCGGGTAGTGGGCCGGTACGTCGGCTCCTCCCCGTCGGGCGAGGTGTGCGATCTCCCGGTACTTTCGCGCCCGGGCCCGTAGGTTCTGCTGGACCGGATCGCCCCAGTGCAACAACGCACTGCGCACGAAGAAGAAGAGCTGAGTCGCCACAACTGCCGCGGCGGCCGTCAGATAGACGTTGCGGGCGGCAGCGGTCTCCCAGTACTGAGCCACGCCGCCCCAGTAGATCACTACCCCGAAGCCCACGAGGGCCAGGGGCACTCCATGAGCAAAGCCGGCCTTGAACATGTCCTCTTCGTCGAGGTGACGCCGGCGCAACATGTCGAGCACCGCGCGGTCATCCCGGAAGTCGAACCGCAGCTCCTGTCCAGCCTCCTCCGCGGCCTGCTTCGCCTCGGGCACAGCGGCGATCACCGAGCCGCGGACCAAGGTGACGACCTCACCACCCCGGCGACCGATGAACTCCCATTGGCCGAACTCGTGCTTGTCACTCATGTCATCTGCCCTCCTTGAACGGGCGCAGGCACCCTACGCCGCCAGGGCCGCGTGGAACGTCTTCGGTGAGACGCTCGGGGCGGGGCCTGGTGAGGGCGACGGCGAGGGGCCAGGCGCGGGGGCTTTCGGCGGTTCCTGGTATCCGGTCTTCTCGCCGTTCTCACCGCTGAGCATCCTGTGCAAGGCGCTCGCGAGACCCGCCCCCTTGATCACACCCGTGATCTTCTTGCCCTCGATCAGCGCGTTACGCGCCGTCCTGCCCAGAACCTTGTTGACGAGCTTGACGCTGACCCCGTTCAGGAAGTTGTGCCCAACACCGTCCAGTGCGGCCAAGCCACTGAACCTGAACTTCGCCAGTCCCTTGACACCCTTGAGGGCCTTGAACCCCTTCAGTGCACCGAGCCCGGGCAGCACTCCCAGCGCATCGGCGCCCAGCTTCAGCCAGTCGACCTTCCCGCCGCGCACAGTCATGTCGTACGCGTGGCCGGCGAGCGCGGCCGCGCTGGTCAACACGGCTAGGGTCGCGAATATGGGAACCAGGAACTGAAGCGGCGGGACGAAGGCGCAAACCACTGCAAGTACGGACAGTACGGCCGAGATGTTGGACATCGTATCCGCCCAGTCCGCAAGGAAGTTCATGAAGCCGCCCGGGTCCCGGACCGCGTCGTGGTGCACGACGTTCTTGATATGACGGGCGGCTTTGTCCCCCGCGTCGTCATAGATGTCCCTGGCGTCCTTCACCGCCCTGCGTGCGTCACCGATGCAATGCAGGGCCTCGTCGCGCTTCTTGACCCAGCGCTCGTACTCTTCCTTCTCCGCAGCGGGAATATCGTGTGCGGGATACTTGTCGATGAACTTCTTCACCTCACTGTCCGCGAGGTCGTGGTCGACTTTGGCCTCACGATAATCAGCAAGCGCCTTGTCCGCCTTCCGCTGCGCGCGGCGCATTTCACTGGAGAACTGCTCCGAACTCCCTTCGAGCACCTCCTCGCCGATGGCCTTGGCAGCCTCGTCATAGCGCTCGAAGGACTTCTTCAACTTGTCCGCCGTGCCATCGGCAAGCTCATGGAATCCTTTTCCGGCCTCACTGTCCCAACCTTCCACCGAGGCAAGCGCCTTGATGACCCGGGACTGCTCATCGATCATGTCGGCCATCTTGCGCAACTTGCGCCCCAGTTCAGCTACTTCCTCGGGGTCGCCCGGCGTCGGGTCGTCATGCCACAGAGGCGGCCAGTCGGAGTCCGTCCTGCTCATTTCTTCCCCTTGCTCTGCGCCTTGGCGTCCCGGATGGCCTTGGCCAGCTCATGGTCGATGTCGTCGTACGCCTTGGCGGCGGTCCGGGTGAACTCGGCCAGCTGCTCAAGTTCCTTCATCAGTTTCTTCCGGGTTTTCTTCCAGGTGTCCCCGAATTCTGAGAAGGCGTCCTTGAGACCGCCGTGGCCTACCGCCTGACCGTACTCGCCCGCAGGATTGCCGTGCCGCTCGAACTCGCCATGGATCTTGGTCAGATCGCGTGAGCACTGCTTGATGGCGGCGAGATCCGCCTTTACGTGGTCCCCCATGAAGAATGCCTCTCTATGGCTCTATGGCTGTTCTCGGTGGAATCTGACGAGCCCTGACGCGAATGCGGACTCCCTCACTCCTCATGACGCGCGGTACGAGATACGCTCTCGGCACACCGATCCCGTTCCGCATCGGCAAGGAGAGTCTTGACGTGACACGTAGGGGCACACAGCACGTGGCAACGGACCGCCTTGGTATCCACGCCGAAGCAGGCGAATGGTGCTGCATCGACAAGATCCCTCAGCCCCCGGCGGACGTACTCCAGGCTGCTGGAAACCCCTGCCTCCGCCCTGCCCGACTGCCCCCACTGGGCCTGATCGGCGCGGTGCTCGGTGCACCGTTCATACCCCTCCTCATGTTGTTGAGTCTTCTGTCCGATGCGGAAGAAGCCATCAAGCGATCCCTCGACACGAAGGAAGAAAAGGAACGGTGGCGGGCCAAGAAGGAGGACGACAAGCGCCGGGACGCCACCATCGCCCAACAAGGCCTCGACAAGGTCTTCGACGGGAGCTGGCACGGCAACGCCGGGCAGTTCCTGCTGCGTTGGTACAGCCACTCCACCCACCACCAGCGACTGCTGCTTGCGACCCAGGAAGGGATCGTCCTGGCGGCTCCACCGCAGCGCGTCAGCGTCGGACGGGAGAAGCACATGCAGATCGTCGCCCGCCTTCCCGCCGTCGAGGCAACCCTCGTCGACCCCTTCTTCGGCGAGTTCGAGACGAGGATGCTGCTGATCCGTTTCCGTGACGGATCCTGGCTGCGAGTCGACACGGAAGAACTCCGCAGCGACCTCCACATGTATCTGCTCCGGCAGCCCCTCCCCGACAGCTGACGAGCGCCGGGCGGCAGGACGCCTGCCCGGTACGTTCAGCATCCACCGCCGCACCGGGCAGGCATCTCGCCCCTACTTGCTCTTGGCCGACTTGGCCAACTCCTCGTCGATCTGCTCGAACTTGTCGGCAGCGTTGGTCAGGTAGTCCCCCATGCCGTCAAGCCCGTCGAGGGTGTCCTTCGTGCCGCGGACGAACTCGTCGAAGTTCTCGTCGAACGCCTTCGACGAGCTCTTGGTGACGTAGCCGGACTCGACCAGGTTCGCGATGTACTTGCGGAGGCCGTCGAGCTTCTCCTGGAGCTTTTCCTTCTCCTTCACGACATGCTTGGCCGCATCCCGCATGTCCTGGTATGTGACGTCAAGGTCCTTGGCCATGAAGCCGCTCCCTCTTCAACACGCCGCAGGGCCAACCCCCGTGGCTCCCTGTCCGCGGACGCAACGGATGGGCCGCTTGGTTCCATCGGTGTGATCGTCCGCTTTCGAGGGAGCAGCTTACGGGGGTCAACTCGGGCCGCACATCCCGGATCTGTGAACAGGACGTCGTGAGCGCGTGCATATGCCGTTGCCTTCGGGAAGGAACAGATGGGAGAAACCGGGCGGCAGCGAGCGCGAGGTGCGGCGGCTCGGACAAGGTGCGCCGGGGGTGCACGAGACCGTGCCGTGTCTCGCCTCCCCATTGCCCCCGAACACCCGTCAGCGGATATCGTCGCTTCCGACTGTGACCTGCGAGAGGGAAGCGGACACAGCGGCTTGGGGAGGACAAGCGTGCGCCTGACTCTGACCGTCGTCGACCCGTTCGGCGGGGGCTCTGCCGATGTCGTACTCGATGCCGATCCCGAGTCCACCGTCGGGGACATCGCCCAGGAGCTGGCCAAACACGTCGGGGTCGGCGGGGCTCAGGTCATTCCCATCGGGCAGCACCATCAGGTTCCCGCCGGCGGTGCGCCTCTCGTGTACGTGGACGGGTACGCCGTCGATCCCTCCGCGACCGTCGTCGGGTCGCCGCTGCGCGAGGGTGCCGTCGTCAGCCTTCAGGATCCCGCCGGGTGTCTGCCGGGTGAGCCCACCGGTCTCGTCGAGCTGCGCGTCGTCGGCGGACCCGTCGCCGGGTTCGTGCACCGGCTCGGTGTCGGGCGGTACGACATCGGCAGCGGGCCGGCGTCGTACATCCGGATCGACGACCCCGAACTCGACGCCCGCGCCCTCACGTTGTCAGTTGCAACCGATGGCACCTGCCAAGTCGCCGTGCACCAGGACAAGGACGGCGTCACCCTCGACGGTGAGAAGCTCGACGGCAGCGACTGGCCCCTCGGCGCCCAGATCGCGGTCGGCAACACCCTGCTCGAACTCGCCCGCTACACCCCGCCGAACGCGGCCCTGAAGTGGTCGGACGACGGTGTCGGCCTCGACTACAACCGGCCGCCCCGGCTGCGCCCCCCGGACCGGCAGACCAAGTTCCGGCTGCCGAGCCCGCCGCGGGAGTACGAGGCGCGGCCGCTGCCCTGGCTGATGGCGCTCACGCCGCTCGTCGGGTCCGTCGTCTCCGTGCTGATCTTCCACCGCTGGTACTACCTGATCATGGCGGGGCTCAGCCCCATCATGCTGTTCGCCAACTACTTCATGGACAAGAAGCACGGGCGCAAGTCCCATGCGAAGCAGGTCAAGGAGTACAAGGAGCAGAAGGAGCGGATCGAGAAGGACGCCCAGGACGCCTTGACCGCCGAGCGGCTCGATCGGCGCAATGCCGTTCCCGATCCCGCCACCGTCCTCTCCCTCGGGACCGGGCCTCGGACACGGCTGTGGGAGCGGCGGCGCACCGACCGCGATCATCTGCTCGTCCGCGTCGGGACCGGGCGGATGCCCACCGAGGTCGTCCTCGACGATCCCGAGCAGGACGATCACCGCCGCCAGGTCACCTGGAACATCGAGGACGCCCCCGTCGCCCTGTCGCTACGCTCACTCGGCGTCATCGGCATGGCCGGGCCCGGGGACTCCGCCCGGGCGATGGGGCGTTGGGCCGTGGCCCAGACCGCCGCGCTGCACAGCCCGATGGACGTGCAGTTCTATGTGCTCAGCGAGAACAGTGCCCAGGCCGGCTGGGACTGGGTGCGCTGGCTGCCGCACGCCCGGCCGTCCGGCGGGCAGGACGTCAACGTCCTCATCGGTACCGACGCCGAGACGGCCGGCGCCCGGATCGGCGAGCTGACGCAGGTCCTCGACGCGCGCAAGAAGGCCGCCGAGCAGAACCGCGGCCAGGGCGTCAGCTTCAGCGAGCCGGACATCGTGGTCGTGTGGGACGGGTCGCGGCGGCTGCGGTCGCTGCCCGGTGTCGTACGGATCCTGCGCGAGGGGCCGGCCGTCGCGATGTACGCCATCTGCCTGGACGCCGAGGAGCGGTTCCTGCCGGGCGAGTGCCAGGCGTTCGTCGTCGCGGAGCCCAAGGCCCAGGAGTACGACAGCCAGACGCAGCAGGCGGTCCAGCCGAAGCACGTCGCCGGAGGCTTCCCGTCCTTCCAGGCGTGGCACGCGGCTGGCACGGAGCCCGAACGTGCCGTACAAGTACAGGAGTTGAGGCTACGCGTCGAGGAGGCGGGCGCGGAGCGCATCAAGGACGTACGGCCCGACTTCGTCTCCGCGCCGTGGTGTCTGCGGCTGGCCCGCTCCCTGTCCGCGCTCCGCGACATCAGCGGCGAGACCGAGGACTCGGCCCTGCCCGGCTCGAGCCGGCTCCTCGACGTGCTCCAGCTGGAGCCGCCCACCCGTGATGCCATCGTCGCGCGCTGGAGGATGGGCGGGCAGTCCACGCTCGCGGTGATCGGTGAGTCGTACGACGGCCCGTTCGGCATCGACATGCGCAAGGACGGCCCGCACGGTCTGATCGCCGGTACCACCGGTTCCGGCAAGTCAGAGCTGCTGCAGACCATCGTCGCGTCGCTGGCCGTGGCCAACACGCCCGAGAACATGACGTTCGTGCTCGTCGACTACAAGGGTGGCTCGGCGTTCAAGGACTGTGTGAAGCTGCCGCACACCGTCGGCATGGTCACCGACCTCGACGCCCATCTCGTCGAGCGCGCCCTGGAGTCGCTGGGGGCCGAGCTGAAGCGGCGCGAGCACATCCTGGCCGCGGCCGACGCCAAGGACATCGAGGACTACCAGGATCTCGTGCGCAGGGATCCGTCCCATGCGCCGGTGCCCCGACTCCTCATCGTCATCGACGAGTTCGCGTCCATGGTGCGCGACCTGCCCGACTTCGTGACGGGGCTCGTGAACATCGCCCAGCGGGGCCGGTCCCTCGGCATCCATCTCCTCCTCGCCACCCAGCGGCCGTCCGGTGTCGTCTCCCCGGAGATCCGCGCCAACACCAACCTCCGTATCGCCCTGCGTGTCACGGACGGCGGCGAGTCGTCCGACGTCATCGACTCGCCCGAGGCCGGGCACATCTCGAAGAACACGCCGGGCCGGGCGTACGTCCGGCTCGGGCACGCCTCCCTGGTCCCCTTCCAGTCGGGCCGCGTCGGTGGCCGCCGGCCCGGCGCCGCCGACCCCACCGCGCTCGCGCCCTGGGTCGGGGAGCTGACCTGGGAGGATCTGGGCCGGGCCGCGCTGGTGAAGCCGAAGAGCGAGGCGCGCGAGGACGAGGAGATCACCGACCTCAAGGTGCTCGTCGACGCCGTACGCGAGGCCGACCGGGCCCTCGGTATCCCGGCCCAGCACAAGCCGTGGCTGGACGCGCTCTCCGAGAAGCTGCTCCTCGACGAGATCGAGGCGCCGGTCCCGGCGCTCGCCCCCGGAAAGCTGCCGCCGGCGCCGTACGGTGTGGAGGACCTGCCCGCCGACCAGGCGCGCCGCCCGGTCGTGGTGGACTTCGCGTCCTTCGGCCATCTGATGATCGGCGGCGCTCCGCGCAGCGGCCGCTCCCAGGTGCTGCGCACCATCGCGGGCTCCCTGGCCCGCACGCATTCTGTCGCGGACGTGCACATGTACGGCATCGACTGCGGCAACGGCGCACTGAACGCGCTGACCCGCCTGCCGCACTGCGGCGCGGTCGTCGGTCGCAACCAGACCGAACGCGTGATCCGGC
This sequence comes from Streptomyces brasiliensis, assembly GCF_014647875.1. Taxonomy (GTDB): domain Bacteria; phylum Actinomycetota; class Actinomycetes; order Streptomycetales; family Streptomycetaceae; genus Streptomyces; species Streptomyces brasiliensis. The sequence continues at coordinate 7,900 of NZ_BMQA01000053.1, forward strand.
TGGTCAACCGACTCAAGGGTGAACTCGGCCGCCGCCAGGACCTGTTGGCGGAGAAGGGGTTCGCGGACATCGGCGAGCAACGGGCCGCGGCCGGCGAGGACGAGCGGCTGCCGCACATCGTCGTGCTGCTCGACCGCTGGGAGGGCTGGGTACCCACGCTCGGCGAGATCGACCACGGGTCGCTGACCGACGAGCTGACGACGATCATGCGCGAGGGCGCGAGCGTCGGCATCCACCTCGTGCTGACCGGTGACCGCACGCTTCTGGTCGGCCGCATCGCCACGCTCACCGAGGACAAGTACGGCCTCAGGCTCGCCGACCGCAGCGACTTCTCCACGCTGGGCATCCCCACACGCAAGGTGCCGGAGGAGATCCCGCCGGGGCGTGCCTTCCGCAACGAATCCGGTACAGAGACCCAGTTCGCGCTGCTCGCGGAGGACACCACGGGTCAGGGCCAGGCGGCGGCGATCGCGGCGATCGGCGAGGCGGCGACGGCGCGGGACGCCGGCGTGCCGCGCTCCCGGCGCCCGTTCCGCGTGGACAGCCTCCCGAGCCGTATCTCCTTCCCCGAGGCGTGGGAGATGCGCGACCCGGAGGCCTCCCGGTCCCGGCTGTGGGGGCTGGTGGGCATCGGCGGTGACGAGATCGTGGGTTTCGGGCCCGACCTCGCCGAGGGCGTCCCGGCGTTCGTCGTCGCGGGTCCGGCGAAGTCCGGCCGCTCGACCGTCCTGCTGAACTTCGCCCAGTCCTTCCTCGCCCAGGGCATACGGCTCGTGATCGCGGCCCCGCGCCAGTCGCCGCTGCGCGGACTCGACGGCACGGACGGCGTGTTGAAGGTCTTCACCGGTGACGACATCGACGAGGACGAGTTCGAGGAGGTCATCGACTCGGCGTCACTGGAGGAGCCGATCGCCGTCCTCGTCGACGACGGGGAGATCCTCGAGGACCTCGACGCCGAGTCCCATATGAAGCGCATCGTCTCGCGCGGCGCCGAACGCGGCCTCGCCCTCGTCATCGCAGGTGACGAGGAGGACGTCTGCAGCGGCTTCTCGGGCTGGCAGGTCGACGCCAAGAAGGCGCGCCGCGGCATCCTGCTCTCCCCGCAGGAGTCGTCCAGCGGCGACCTCATCGGCGTACGGCTGTCGCGCAGCATGGTGGGCGGCCAGGTGACTCCCGGCAAGGGCATGCTGCACCTGGGCGACGGGGAGCTGCGGACGGTGGTCGTTCCGGGGTGAGCGGCGGGCCGGCGAGGCCGTAGCGGAGGAAGGCGGCGTCGGGTCTCAGCGGTACGAGCGCGGGCGGCGGCCCGTGGCACCGGACGGCCGCCAGTGCTGTGGCCGGGAAGGTTTGCCGGCCACAGCACTAGTCGACGCGTGACATCCGCGACGTCGGATTCCCCTCCGCCGAGCTGTCCGACGTGTACTTCAGATCGTCGCCGACCGGGGTGAGTTGAACCGCGTGCGGCGTCGGGTCGCAGCCGTCGTGATTGGTCTTCGCGCCCACGGATGTCGCCACGAGCTGTGTTCTCGTCACCTTCTTCAGGGTGAGTACGTCCGTGCACGTGCCGCCGAGTTGGTCGGTCTGCACCAGGCGGCCCAACTCCTCGCCCGCACCCGCCCGGTGGACCGTCAGGCGGAAGGTGCCGATCGGCAGGTTGCCGTCGAGGGCGGTGCCCTGGCCCTCCCATGTGCCGAGGTAGCGGGAGGGGACGGCTGTGGGTGCGGTGCCGTCGCCCGGGGTGGCGAAGGCGCTCGACGCGGGGGGGTCGGCCGCGGTGTCCCCGCCCGCGTCGTCGTTCCCGCCGATCAGGGGGCGGACCAGGAAGCCCATTCCCACGGCCACCGCGGCCAGCGCCCCGGCTACCGCCAGGGCCACCGTGCAGCTCACCCGGCGTCCGCGTCCGCCCTCTCCGGGAGCGGACGTGGCCGCGACGCTCACGGACACCTTGCCGGGGGACCGTTCCGCGGGCGGTGCGTCCCTGGGTTCGGGGACGGCGGTCGGCGCGCCGGCGTATCGGGGCGGTGGCACGTCTTCCAGGGCGGGTACGGCAGTTGACGCGCCCCTCGGTGGTCCGGGTACGACCGTTCCCGGCCCCGGCATCTCCGGCGCCGGCCCGAACTCTCCCACCGCCGCCCGGCTGAATCCCACCGGCCCCGACGGAGTCACCTCCGTCGACTCCAGGTTGAGCAGCTGTACGGCACTTCGGCTCACCTGCTCCACCAGCGCGCCCGGCAGCCAGCCCGCCGCCACCAGCCTCGCCGCGCCCTCGGGGGCGAGTCGGCGGGCCAACTCGCCCGGTGCGGGCCGCGCTTCCGGTGTCTTCGTCAGGCATGCCTCCGCCACCTCCCTCAACTCACCGCTCATTGCGCTGAGTTCGGGCTGCTCGTGGACGACCTTGTAGAGGAGGGCGGCCGACGAGTCGCCGGGGAACGGGGGTTCACCCATCGTCGCGTACGCCAGCACCGCGCCCAGCGAGAAGACGTCCGCCGCTCCCGTGACGCCCTTGCCCAGGATCTGTTCGGGGGACATGTAGCCGGGTGAGCCGATGGACACGCCGGACGAGGTGAGGGAGGCCGTGCCGTCCGCGGCGCGGGCGATGCCGAAATCGATCAGGAGGGGGCCGTCGACGGTGAGCAGCACGTTGGACGGCTTCACGTCCCGGTGGACCAGGCCCAGCTCGTGGACGGCCGTGAGCGCTTCGGCCAGACCCGCGCCCAGGACCCGTACCGTGTGCTCGGGCAGCGGACCGCCGGACGCCACCGCGGCGGCCAGCGACGGGCCCGCCGCGTACGCGGTGGCCACCCAGGGCACGGGGGCCTCCGGGTCCGCGTCCAGGACCGGCGCCGTCCAGGCGCCGCCGACCCGGCGGGCCGCATCGACCTCGCGCCGGAAGCGGGCGCGGAACTCCTCGTCGAACGCGTAGTGCGGATGCACGATCTTCACCGCGACCGTGCGCCCGCCCGCGCTCCGCCCCAGATAGACCCGACCCATACCGCCGGAACCGAGCCGGCCGAGAAGCCGGTAGGGACCGACGGCGGTCGGCTCGTCGGCCGCGAGCGGCTGCATGGCGCCCCCTCTCCCCCGTCACGCCTTCGTCAGCAGGGTAGTGCCGGGCAGCCGCCGCCGGCCTCACGGCTCCAGCAAGTCCACCTTCACGTCCGCCGGGAACCCCGTCGTCGGGCCCACGCGGCGCGCGAACTCCGCGACCGCCGCGAGCTGCGGACCGCCGAAGCGGAAGTCGAGGGTCGTGAAGTACTTCTCGAGGACGCGCTCGTCGAACGCCTCCCAGCGGGCCGCCTGCTCGGCGACCTTGCCGACCTCCTCCAGGGAGAGGTTGCGGGAGGCGAGGAAGGCCTCGTGGACCTTGCGGGTGACGAACGGCTCGCGCTCCAGATAGTCGCGGCGGGCGGCCCAGACCGCGAAGACGAACGGCAGCCCCGTCCACTCCTTCCACAGTGCGCCCAGGTCATGCACGGCGAGGCCGTAGCGCGGGCCGTCCAGCAGATTGGCCCTGAGCGCCGCGTCGCCGATCAGGACCGCCGCGTCGGCCTCCTGCATCATCAGGCTGAGGTCGGGCGGGCAGGTGTAGTAGTCGGGCCGTACGCCGTAGCGCTCGGCCAGCAGCAGCTGGGCGAGGCGGACGGAGGTGCGGGAGGTCGAGCCGAGGGCGACGCGGGCGCCGTCCAGCCGGTCGAGCGGGACCTGCGAGACGATCACGCAGGACATGACCGGACCGTCGCAGCCGACAGCGATGTCGGGGAAGGCCACCAGGTCGTCCGCGTTCTTGAGGAACTCGACGAGGGTGATGGGCCCGATGTCGAGGTCCCCCCGCACCAGCTGCTCGCTGAGCTTCTCCGGGGTGTCCTTGGTGAGCTCGAAGTCGAGGAGGGTGCCGGTTCTCGCGAGCCCCCAGTACAGGGGCAGGCAGTTCAGGAACTGGATGTGGCCGACGCGCGGCCGAGTGCGAGAATTGTCCACATCGCGAGACTAGACCCCATGGGGTACGGTGCTGAGACCGGCCCCACCGTCAACCCCTCCGGCAGACCTTTCAAACGTCCGGGTGACGTGATCTTGACCTCTATCGCTTTCGGCTGCCCGCGTGCTAGGCTCGCCGCAAGTTGCAGTTTGGTTTCCCTTGCAGTACAGAGCCTGCGGAGCATGTGACCGCGGGCTCTCGTCGTTTTCAGACATATGCACTTGTGCGGCTGTTTCACACTTGCAGGTTCTGGAGCAGGGCGACCCTTTTGAGCCCAAGGAGGGCTTATGGCTACCGGAACCGTTAAGTGGTTCAACGCCGAAAAGGGCTTTGGCTTCATCGCCCAGGAAGGCGGCGGCCCCGACGTCTTCGTTCACTACTCCGCGATCAACGCCTCTGGCTTCCGCTCCCTCGAGGAGAACCAGCAGGTGAGCTTCGATGTCACGCAGGGTCCGAAGGGCCCGCAGGCGGAGAACGTCACCCCCGTCTGAGCCGCGGTCTGATCGCAGCACGAGTGCAGTACCCAAGGAGCCCCGCGCCTTCCGGCGACGGGGCTCCTGCCCTTTTCACCCGCCTTTTCACCCCTTCATTTCCGGCAGGCCGTTCCCCGTTCACCCTTCATACGTGCTGCATGACGAGCACGAAGGTGATGCCGGGCTCCAGTGCCTCGTACGAGTGCGGCACGTCCCCCGGTACGTCAGGTAATCCCCGGGGTTCAGTTCGACGGTCTCGCCGCGCGGTCCGGCCTTCACTTTTCCCGTGCTCACGATCAGATGCTCGACCGTTCCCGGAATGTGCGGCTCCGATTCGCGCGCCCCACCCGGCTCCGCCCGCAGGTGGTAGATGTCCCGCCGCGCGCCGGGCGGGCTCGCCGACAGCAGCGTGGCGACGTAATCGGCCTGCTCGGAGGCGACCGCGGGACCCTTCCCCGCGCGGATCACGCGCACCGTCGACGCCGGCGGTTCGACCAGCGCGGCGAACGGCACCCCGAGCGCCACGCCCAGCGCCCAGATCGTCTCCATGCTCGGATCGCCGCTCGCCGCCTCCAACTGGGACAGCGTGGACTTCGCGATGCCGGCGCGTTTGGCCGGCTCGGACAGGGAGAGGCCGACCCGGGCGCGCTCGCGCTTGAGCGACGCGGCGATCCAGTCGGGCGGAAGGCGGGGCGGTGCGCTGCGGGCGGCACCCGCTCCCTGGTGCGCCACAGCTCCTTCGTCCGGCTGGCCGGCGGTGTCGGCGGTGTCTCCTTCGGCGCCGTGTCCGTGGCGGGCGGGCTCCCGGCGTGGGTCCCGCTCCTGATGTCGCTGATCGTGTACGCGGGCTCGGCCCAGTTCAGTGCGGTCGGCGTGCTGCTCGCCGGGTGCGGACCCCTGGCGGCCGCGGCCACGGGCCTGCTCCTCGACATCCGCACGGCCGCCTTCGGCCTCGCGGTCGCCGACCTCCTCGGCCCCGGCCGCACGACCCGCTTCCTCGACACCCACCTGGTGACCGACGAAACGGTGGCCTTCGCCCTCGCCCAGCCGGATCCGCCACGGCGCCGCAAGGCGTTCTGGATCTCGGGACTCGGCCTGTTCGCCGCGTGGAACACCGGCGTACTGATCGGAGCCCTCGCCGGAAGCGCACTCGGCGACACCGCCCGCTACGGCCTCGACGCCGCATTCCCGCCGTACTCGTCGCCCTGGTCCTCCCGGCCCGGCGCGGCGACACGGCCGTCCGCCGGGCGGCACTGCTCGGCGCGGCGCCGGCCCTGGCGGTGACAGCCATGGTCCCGGCCGGGGTGCCGGTACTCCTGTCGCTGTGCGGCCTGCTGCTCCACGGACGCGCCGAGGAGGTCACCGCATGAACGGAACGTTCGCCGTGATCCTCGCCCTGGCCGTGGGCACGTACGCCTTCCGCCTGGTCGGCCCGGTACTGCACGGCAGGGCGGAGATCCCCGCACGCGTCCAGGAACTGGCAGCGGCGGGCGCGATGGCGCTGCTCACCGCCCTCCTGGCGACCGGCGCGCTCACCGAGGCCGGCGGCTTCGCGGGCTGGGCGCGTCCGGCCGGTGTGCTGGTGGGGGCGGCACTGGCATGGCGCCGGGCACCGTTCGCGGTGGTCGTACTGGGGACGGCGGGGGTGCTGCGCCTGCTGGGGGTGGGGTGACCGTCAGGAGCGGGACAGGACGCCGGCGCAGTCACACCAGGCCGGTTCGGTCAGGAGGCTGCGGAAGCGGGTGAAGAGGGCGAGCAGGTCGGGACCGTATCGCTCCCTGAAGGCAGCGCTCTCGTCGGCGAGGTCGAGTTCGTTGGCGGCGGTGAGCTCGGCGAAGTCGGGGAGCAGACGGGGAGCGGGGAACCGGGTGCGCTCACCCGTGAAGCGGTCGTGGAAGGGCGAGCCGGCGTCCGTGAGGGTCGGGTAGGTGGCCTTCCGGTCGCAGCTCGCGTAGACGTACACGATCGTCTCGGCCTCCGTCCCGATCACTGCCGCGAGTTCGCCGCGGCGGGCCGGCGTGAGCAGGCCGGTCGGGAAGCCGTCGGTGCCGTACGCGGCGTGGCAGAGGCCGGCGAGTTGGAGAGCGGGGCGTGCGCCCCAGCCGGCGAGGCGGGCGCGGACGCGCAGGAGGTGGGCGAGGAGGGTGCCGCCCGGGTGGGGGACGGCGTCGGCGCCGAACTGCCGCAGGAACGCCTCGGCTTGGGCGACGGGGTCTCCGGACACGGCGTCGGGGCCTCCTCCCTGTGGTCGGTGACATGCGGTCGGCACCCGCTCCGACGCCACCCCCGCGCTGGTCCGGACAACGGCGGGAGCGGGTGGAGCGGGTTGCCGCCTGGGCCCTGCCAGAGATCGTCGTGCAGGCTTCGAGTCGAGTCAATCCTTGGGATTTGTCGCCAACCCCAAGTGTTAGCTTGGAGGTTGTGACGCTCGACGATCTGCGTGTGTTCGTGGCGGTGTGCCGGGCCGGGAGCCTCAGTGCGGTGGCCCGGGACCTCGGGTGCACGCAGTCGGCGGTGAGCCAGCACGTGAAGCGGCTGGAGCGGGAGACGGGTGTCGCGCTGCTGGAGAGGCAGTCCCGCGGGGTGCTGCCGACCCCGGCGGGGCGGCTCCTCGAGGCCGCGGCGGCCGAGGGCATCTCCGGGCTCGACCTGGCCGTACGACGGCTGCGGGACCTGGTCGACGGTCACGACGGGTACGTGCGTGTGGCGACCGGGGCGACGACGGTACGGCACTTCATGTCGGACGCGGTGGTCACCTTCCGCCGTCGGCATCCCCAAGTCAACCTGGAGTTCCGGACGGTCAGTTCGGGCCGCGGCAGCTTCGATGCGCTGGCCGACGGGACGCTCGACCTGGCCTGGATCACGCTCGGTCCGCCGGTGCGCGGGATCGAACAGCGGGCGGTGGTCGAACTGCCCTGGGTGCTGGCGGTGCGGGCGGACGACCCACTGGCCGGACGGCCGCGGCTGGAGGCCGGGGAGTTGAAGGACGTACGCCTGATCCGGCTGCCGCCCAACTCTGCGTCGTCGGCCCATCTGGAGGCCGCGTGCGCCGAGTCGGGGGTGCGGTTCGCCTACGACACGAGCGTCGCCGACTGGGACACGGCACTGCTGCTGGCGGAACTGGGAGTGGGGCGTGCGGTGGTGCCGGCCCTCCCGGGCCTGACCGTGCCCGGCACCGGCGAACTGCGGCTGATCCCCCTCCCCGGGCTGCGCCCCCTGCCGGTCGGCTGGGCGGTGCGCCGCTGGGACGCGCTCAGCCCACCGGTGCGGGCCTTCGCCGACCATGTGGTGGAAGGGCGGGCGAGGGGGTTCGGGCCTCGTTGAAGGGTGCCCACTCGGCAGGCAGTGCCTCCCGCAGGGCCTTCGCCGTGGTCGCGGGGTCGTAGCCCTCCGGGACGCCCTCGACCAGGATGATGTCGCCCTCGCTGTGGCGGGAGCGGAGGGGGGCGATCTGCTGGTACGCCGGGGAGTCCCACCAGGCGCGGGCCTCCGTGATGCCGGGGAAACCGATCACCACCACGTGGCCCGGCCACGTGCCCTCCCTCACCTCGTGCTGCGTGCCGTGGACGAGGAAGCGGCCGCCGTACGGCTCGAAGGTGGCCGTGATGCGATCGATGTACTCGGCGATCTCCGGGTGCGGGGCGGCCTCCCGGAGGTGGGCGATGGCGTAGGCGGTCATGGCGGCTTCCCTTCGGGGCGGCGGGCTGTCCCTGTGCGTCGATCGTCACACGCTCCCGCGGCCCGATCGATTACCAGCGACGTAAGTCCGGCCACAGCACTAGTCGCCGTACAGCTCCTCCACCACCCCCGCGAAGTCCCGCATGATCTGGGTCCTGCGCAGTTTCATCGACGGGGTCAGATGGCCCGCCTCCTCCATGAAGTCGACCGGGAGGATCGCGAACTTCCTGATCGACTCGGGACGGGAGACCATGCGGTTGGCCTCGTCCACCGCTCGTTGCAGGATCGCCGTCAGATCGGGGTCGTCGACCAGGAGTTCCGGGGGGACCGGGTGCTTGCCGTTCATCTGGCGCCAGTGGGTGATGCCGTCGATGTCCAGGGTGAACAGGGCGGTGACGTAGGGGCGGGCGTCGCCGACGAGCATGCACTGGGAGATCAGCGGGTGCGCGCGGAGCCAGTTCTCCATGGGGGCCGGGGCCACCGACTTGCCGCCGGCCGTGATGAGCAGTTCCTTCTTGCGGCCGGTGATGGTGAGGTAGCCCTCGTCGTCGAATTCGCCGATGTCCCCCGTCGGCAGCCAGCCGTCCCGGGTCGCGGGGACCACTCCGCCCGCCGCCGGATCCCAGTAGCCGCGCAGGACGTGTTCGCCGCCGACGAAGATCTCGCCGTCCGCCGCGATGCGGACCTTCGTGCCGGGCAGTGGCCAACCGACCGTGCCCAGACGGGGTTTGAGGGGTGGGGTGACCGTGGAGGCGCCGGTCGTCTCCGTGAGGCCGTAGCCCTCGAAGATCTCGATGCCCGCCCCGGCGTAGAAGGCGCCGAGCCGGCGGCCGAGCGGTGAGCCGCCGCAGATGGCGTACTTGACGTGGCCGCCCATGGCGTTGCGGATACGGCGGTAGACCAGCGGATCGAAGAAGCCGCGGGCCGTGCGCAGGGCGCGGCCCGGGCCGTGACCGGTGCCGGTCTGGCGGGCCTCCAGTGCCTCGCCGTAGCGGATGGCCACCGAGGCGGCGCGGTCGAAGGACGAGACGCGGCCGCCCTTCTCCGCCTTGGCACGCGCGGAGTTGAAGACCTTCTCCAGCATGTACGGGATGGTCACCAGACACGTCGGCTGGAAGGCGGCCAGGTCGGGCAGCAGGTCCTCGGCCTTGATGCTGGGGGCGTGGCCGAGCCGTACCCGGGCCCGGACGCACGCGATCGCGACCATGCGGCCGAAGACGTGGGACATCGGCAGGAAGAGGAGGACCGACGGCTCCTCGCTCGTCCTCGTCTTGAAGATCGGGTAGAGGAGTTCGATCGCGTTGTCGACCTCGGCGAAGAAGTTGCCGTGCGAGAGGGCGCAGCCCTTGGGGCGGCCTGTCGTTCCGGAGGTGTAGATGAGGGTGGCGAGGGTGTCCGGGCCCAGCATGCCCCGGCGTACGGCGACTTCGGACTCCGGGACGTCGGTCGTGCCGAGTTCGGCGAGCCGCTTCACGTGGTCCTTCTCCATGACCCACAGGTGCCGCAGGTCGGGGAGGTGCTGGAGTTCGGGGCCGATGGCGGCCGCCTGGCCCGCCGTCTCCGTCACCAGGGCGACCGCGCCCGAGTCCTGGAGGATCCAGCGGGTCTGGAAGACGGACGAGGTGGGGTAGATCGGCACCGTCACCAGGCCGGCCGCCCAGGCCGCGAAGTCGAGGAGGGTCCACTCGTAGGTGGTGCGGGCCATGACGGCGACCCGGTCGCCGGGGACCAGCCCCTCGGCGATCAGGCCCTTGGAGACCGCGAGCACCTCTTCCGCGAACCGCGTCGCCGTCACGTCCTCCCAACGACCCGCCCCCGTACGGCGGCTGAGGACGACCGCCCCCGGATCCTGCTCCGCGTTGTCGAACGGCAGGTCGGCCAGCGACCCGTGCTTCACCGGCGGCGCGAACGGCGGTACGGACACCTCCCGGACCGACCCGCTCAATCGCTGGATCGCGGGTTCGACGAGGATCGGCAGACCGTCGTAGTCGACGGCCGAGACCGTGGCCCCGGTGGAGACATGAGCGGTCGGGTACGGGGTGGACACGGGGGCGGCTCCTAGAGCGTGCAGCTGCGAACTGCTTGCTGCATGACGTACGTGCCTCGGACACCGAGGCGTTCACCGGTAGCGGCCGCGGCGGGGAGTTACCGGCAGTCAGGCACGCGATCGTACGGCCCCGCTGTGGTGGGGGTGTGCGGTTTCGGGGAGGGGACGGGGACGGATGTGTGCAACATCGGCGGTTACGTGAGGAACGTTCACGTTCGCTCCAGGATCGCCGTCACGCCCTGGCCGCCGGCCGCGCAGATCGAGATCAACCCCCGTGCAGGGCCGTCCCGTTCGGCCAACAGCTTGGCCAGCGTCGCCACGATCCGGGCTCCGGTCGCGGCGAAGGGGTGGCCGGTGGCGAGCGAGGAGCCCGCCACGTTGAGGCGGGCCCGGTCCACCGGTGCCAGCCCTCGCTTCTCCCAGGCCGCCAGCGTGGCCAGCACCTGGGACGCGAACGCCTCGTGGATCTCGACGAGGTCGAAGTCCTCCAGGCCGAGACCGGCCCGCTCCAGCATCCGCGGCACCGCGTGCGCCGGCGCCATCAGCAGGCCGTCCGCACCGCCCTCGACATCACCGTGCACGAAGTCCACGGCCGCCGTCTCGTACACCGTGAGGTGCGCCAGCGGCTCCAGGCCCCGCTCCGCCGCCCACTCCTCGGAGGCGACGAGGACCAGCGCCGCTCCGTCCGTGAGCGGGGTCGAATTGCCCGCCGTCATCGTGGGGCCGGGGGCGTCGGTGCCGAACACCGGCTTCAGGGCGGCCAGTTTCTCCACCGTCGAGCCCGGACGGAGGTTCTGGTCGCGGGCCAGGCCGCGGAAGGGGATCACCAGGTCCTGGAAGAAGCCCCGCTCGTACGCCGCCGCAAGGCGCTGGTGGCTCGTCGCCGCCAGCTCGTCCTGGGCCTCCCGCGTGATTCCCCAGGCCCGTGCCGTCACCGCCGCGTGCTCGCCCATCGACAGTCCGGTGCGCGGCTCGGCGTTGCGCGGGATGTCGGGGACGAGATGGCCGGGCCGGACCTTCGCGAACGCCCTCACACGGCCCGCGAACGACTTCGCCCGCCTGGCCTCCAGGAGGATGCGGCGCAGGTCGTCGTTGACGCCCAGCGGTGCATCGCTCGCGGTGTCCGCGCCGCCCGCGATCGCCGCCTCGGTCTGGCCGAGGGCGATCTTGTTGGCGGCGGCGACGACCGCCTGGAGTCCGGTGCCGCAGGCCTGCTGGATGTCGTACGCGGGGGTGCGCGCGTCGAGCTTCGAGCCGAGGACGGTCTCGCGGGCCAGATTGAAGTCCCGGCTGTGCTTGAGGACCGCCCCGGCCACGAACTCGCCGACCGCGCCCGGGGTTTCGAGTCCGTACCGCTCCACCAGGCCGTCCAGGGCCGCGGTGAGCATCTCCTGGTCGGAGGCGGTGGCGTAGGGGCCGTCGGAGCGGGCGAACGGGATACGCGTGCCGCCGATCACCGCGACGCGGCGGGTCCGCGGGGGCTCCAGGGGACTCATCTCGACCTGCTCCTCCACCGTCACGTAGGATTACCTCCGGTAACCTTACTCCAGAGTAAGCAGACCGGGCACTACGCCCGAACCCCCGTGGGAGTTCCCGACATGGCCGACCGCTATCTCAGCCTCACCGGCACCGCGCCGGGCCGCTTCCTGGCCCGCAGGCTCGGCCTGCCGCAGCCCGCGCAGCTGAAGCGCTGGTCGGCCGAAGCCCCCGCACTCGCGGGCGACTTGCTGCACCTCACGGCCGGCAAGTCCGACCTCGACCTCACTCCCGTCCTTGACCGTACGGGGCTCACACGCGGCGAGAACCAGCCCGCGGCCGTCGTCCTCGACGCCACCGGAGTGCGTGACGTCGACACCCTCGCCGAGGTGCACGCTGCCCTCCACCCCGTCGTACGGTCCGTCGCCACGAGTGGCCGCGTCCTGGTCCTCGGCTCCCCGCTCGACCCCGCCGACCACCATCAGTCCGCCGCGCAGCAGGCCCTGGAGGGCTTCACGCGCTCGCTCGGCAAGGAGATCGGCCGGGGCAGGACCGTCAACCTCCTCCGGCTCACCGACGCGACCGCCGCCGAGTCCACCCTCCGCTTCCTGCTCTCCCCCAGGTCCGCCTACGTCAGCGGACAGATGATCTGTATCGACGCGGGCGAGGTCACCGCCCCCGCCGACTGGGACCGCCCCCTCGCCGGGCGCACCGCCCTGGTCACCGGCGCCGCGCGCGGCATCGGCGAGGCGGTCGCCGAGACGCTGGCCAGGGACGGCGCCCATGTCGTCGTCCTGGACGTACCGGCCGACGAGCCCGACGCCCGCGGGGTCGCCGAACGGCTCGGCGGCACCGCGCTCGCGCTCGACATCACCGCGTCCGACGCCGGTGAGCGCATCGCGGCGGCACTACCCGACGGGCTTGACGTCCTGGTGCACAACGCGGGCATCACCCGGGACCGGCGACTGGTCAACATGCCCGGCGATCGCTGGAGTTCGGTGCTGGAGGTCAATCTCGGCAGTGTGCTGCGCACGACGGACGCGCTGCTGGCGAGCGGTGCTCTGCACTCCGGAGGCCGGATCGTCACCACCGCGTCCATCGCGGGGCTCGCCGGGAACGCGGGGCAGACGAACTACGGCGCGAGCAAGGCTGGCGTGGCCGGCCTGGTACGGGCGCTCGCTCCCCGGGCGCTCGCCGAGCGCGGGGTGACGGTCAACGCGGTGGCGCCCGGGTTCATCGAGACGCGGATGACGGCGGCGATCCCTCTCTTCATCCGGGAGGCGGGACGCCGTATGAACTCCCTCGCCCAGGGCGGTCTGCCCGCCGACGTCGCCGAGACCACCGCCTGGCTCGCCCACCCGGCCTCCGGCACGGTCAACGGGCAGGTCGTGCGGGTCTGCGGCCAGAGCCTGCTGGGGGCGTGATGACCCCGGTCACGCTCGCCACCTCCCCCGCACTCGCGCCGCTCCTGGCCCGCGGCGCCCTGCGCTCCCCCTTCAGACGGCCGGCCCCGGACGCCGGCTTCCCCCGCACCCGCCTGCTGCTGCCGGGCGTCCGCGTCGACCTGGCCCGGCTGGCCGCTTATGAGCGCGTGTGCGGTTTCGCCTGCGAGGACGACGCGCTCCCCGTCACGTATCCGCACGTCCTGGGCTTCCCGCTGGCGATGCGTCTGATGAGCGGCCGGGACTTCCCGCTGCCGCTGCTCGGCCTGGTCCACACGTCGATCGAGATCACCCGTCGCGCCGCCCTGCCGGCCACCGGGGAGTACGAACTCACCGTGCACGTGGCCGGATTGGCGCCGCACCGACGCGGGACCGAGGCCACGGTGGTCACCGAGATGCGGTCCGGCGGGGACGTCGTATGGGAGTCGACGAGCACGTATCTCGCGCGGCACCGGACGGACGCCCCGGCGGCCGATAGACCCCGCACGGCCCCGGAGCCGCTGCCCCTCGTCGAGGAGTGGCGTATCGCCGGGGACGTGGGCCGGCGATACGGCGCCGCGTCCGGCGACCGCAACCCCATCCACCTCCACCCGCTCACCGCCCGCCTCTTCGGCTTCCCCCGTGCCATCGCCCACGGCATGTGGACGGCGGCCCGCTGCCTGGCCGCACACGGAGTGCCCCAAGCGGCGTCGGTCCGGGTGGAGTTCAGAGCTCCGGTGCTGCTGCCTGGCACGGTGCAGTACACGGCGGACGGCGGGCGCTTCGAACTGCGGGGCGGGATGGGGATCCCCCCGCTCGAGCGAGGCGAGGGGCGGGGGAGGGTGCACATGACGGGCGAGGTGACCCCGCTCGCCTGACGGCCGGGGGGTGTCTACGACACCTCGTCGACGGGCGGAGACCAGGGCCGTCCGTCCATCAGGTTGGACAGGCCCGCCCATGCGAAGTTCATCAGGGTGGACGCTGACTGGCGGGCCGTGGCGCCCGGGGTGGCGTTCGTCCAGGCCGCGAGGGACTCCGCCGCGCCCACCAGGGCCTCGGCCAGGCCCGCGACCTCCCGCTCCGGCAGGTCCGGGTCGCTGTGAGCCTCGCGGGCCGCGACCACGATCAGCTCGGTGACGAACGCGACGATCTCCTCGCGCATCGCCCTGACCTCGGCGGCGAAGGGATCACCGTGGGTGCGTGCCTGAAGGTGGAGGACCGACCAGCCGTCGGGATGCTCGGCGGTGTGCGCGAAGAACGCCTGGAGTCCGTCCCAGAGTTGGCGGTCGGCCGGCAGGTCCGGCCGTACTCCCGTGCGCACGGCCTCCGTCAGCGCCCGGGCCTCACGACGGATGCACGCCGTGAAGAGGGATTCCTTGGAATTCAGGTACAGATACACCAATGGCTTGGACACGCCCGCCAGTTCGGCGATCTCGTCCATCGACGCGGCCATGTACCCGCGCCGCCCGAAGGTCCGCACGGCGGCGTCCAGCATCTGCTGCTCCCGGACCGCCCGCGGCATCCGCTTGGTCTTCACGGCACCCATGGGGCAAGACTAGTTGGGCCCCGCGGCACCCGGGCCGGTCAGGAGGTCTGGCCCTGCGCCCGCGCCGCGTCGTCGGCCACGTCCTCCTGGTTGCGGTTGGCCTCCAGGTTGGCCTTCACCCGGTCGACCTTCTGCACGATCCGCACCGACGCCCGGTCCCGCTCCTTGCGCAGCACCACCCAGCTGATCGGCGCCGAGAGCACCATGGAGAGCAGCAGCACCCACAGGAAGTTGGCGTCGCCGAAGCCACGCGGGAAGATCCCGGAGTAGACGGCTCCCCAGACGACCACGAAGCAGCCGGCGAAGATGCCGAGGCGCATCAGCGTGTAGCGAAGCATCTCAATCCAGTCTTCCGAATCGTAAGAATCCTAAATGGGGCACCGTCCAGTGAAGCACGGCGCGGACCCGATCTTGCAGGCGGGTCCGCGCGGTCACAGCAGCGGCAGCAGCATCGTGATGTCGTCGCGGTCGTCACCCGGCGCGACGCGGATCGCGCCCGGCACCCGACCGACCTCCTTGTAACCGCAGGAGGCGTAGAAGCGCTCGAGGCCGGTCCCGCCCCGGCAGGTGAGCCGTATCGCCTGTATGCCGTCCCATCCCGAGACGGCCCGCTCCGCCGCCGCGAGCAGGTCGCGGCCGTAGCCGCGGCCCTGGTGGCCGGGGTGCACCATCACCGTGTAGAGCCACACCCAGTGCCGCATCAGCCGGTGGGTGTTGTGCGTGATGAACGCCGTCGCGGCGACCGCCCCGGTCTCGTCCCGGCCCACCAGCAGCCGGGTGCGGCCCTCGGCCATGGCCGTGAGGTGCCGCAGCAGCTCGGGGCGTATGTCGTCGGCGGTCACGGGCGGTACGAACCCGACGGAGCCGCCCGCGTTCGACACGTCGGCCCACAGCGTGAGCACGCCGTCCCGCAGGGCGGGCGTGACCGCCGGGTCCAGCTCGAAGGTCAGGGCCACCGCGTCACACCCGCATCGGCTGCGGCGACTCGCGGAGCAGCGGGTCGGGACCGTCGTACTCGCGGATGATCTCGTAGCGCGTGTTGCGCTCCACCGGACGGAAGCCCGCCTCGCGGATGAGGTCCAGCAGGTCCTCGCGGGTGAGCTTGTTCGGCGTGCCGAAGTTGTCCGCGTCGTGCGTGATCTTGTACTCGACGACCGAGCCGTCCATGTCGTCCGCACCGTGCTGCAGCGCCAGCTGCGCGGTCTGCACACCGTGCATCACCCAGAAGACCTTGACGTGCGGGACGTTGTCGAACAGCAGCCGCGAGACCGCGAAGGTCTTGAGGGCCTCGGCACCGGTCGCCATCTGCGTCCGGGCCTGGAGGCGGTTGCGGATCTTGCCGTCCTTCATGTCGACGAAGTCGTGCTGGTAGCGCAGCGGGATGAAGACCTGGAAGCCGTTCGTCTCGTCCTGCAGCTCACGGAGCCTGAGCACGTGGTCCACGCGGTGGCGCGGCTCCTCGATGTGGCCGTAGAGCATGGTGCACGGAGTCTTGAGGCCCTTCTCGTGCGCCAGGCGGTGGATGCGCGACCAGTCCTCCCAGTGGGTCCGGTGGTCGACGATGTGCTGCCGGACCTCCCAGTCGAAGATCTCCGCACCGCCGCCGGTGAGCGACTCCAGGCCGGCGTCGATCAGTTCGTCGAGGATCTCGGAGGCGCTCAGGCCGGAGATCGTCTCGAAGTGGTGGATCTCGGTCGCGGTGAACGCCTTCAGCGAGACGTTCGGAAGGGCGGCCTTCAGCTCGCGCAGCGAACGCGGGTAGTAGCGCCAGGGCAGGTTCGGGTGCAGGCCGTTGACGATGTGCAGCTCGGTGAGGTTCTCCGACTCCATCGCCTTGGCGAGCTTCACCGCCTCCTCGATGCGCATCGTGTACGCGTCCTTCTCGCCCGGCTTGCGCTGGAACGAGCAGTACGCGCAGGACGCGGTGCACACGTTCGTCATGTTGAGGTGGCGGTTGACGTTGAAGTGGACGACGTCGCCGTTCTTCCGCGTCCGCACCTCGTGCGCGAGTCCGCCGAGCCAGGCCAGGTCGTCCGACTCGTACAGCGCGATGCCGTCCTCACGGGTCAGGCGCACGCCCTCCCGTACCTTGTCCTCCAGCTCGCGCTTGAGCCCGACGTCCATGCCCACACCTTTCTCCGACGACCCCCAACCGTACGCCCCCACCCTTCGGGCG
Source organism: Streptomyces brasiliensis (assembly GCF_014647875.1). Classification (GTDB taxonomy): domain Bacteria; phylum Actinomycetota; class Actinomycetes; order Streptomycetales; family Streptomycetaceae; genus Streptomyces; species Streptomyces brasiliensis. The sequence continues at coordinate 24,693 of NZ_BMQA01000053.1, forward strand.
GGAGGTGCCCCCATACGGCGCTTCGCGCCTAGACCTCTTCGGGAAGTTCCCCGACCCGGTTCTCCCACTTCGTGGACAGCACGATCGTGGTACGGGTCCGGGAGACGCCCTTGGTGCCGCTGAGCCGCCGGATGATCCGCTCCAGGCCGTCGACGTCGGTCGCGCGGACCTTGAGCATGAAGGAGTCGTCGCCCGCGATGAACCAGCAGTCCTCGATCTCGGACAGGTCCTTGAGCCTGCGCGCCACGTCCTCGTGGTCGGCGGCGTCGGAGAGCGAGATGCCGATCAGGGCGGTGACACCGAGGCCGAGCGACGCGGCGTCCACGGTGGCGCGGTAGCCGGTGATGACGCCGGCCGCCTCGAGCCGGTTGATGCGGTCGGTGACGCTGGGTCCCGACAGACCGACGAGGCGTCCCAGCTCCGCGTAGGAGGCCCGGCCGTTCTCCCTCAGAGCCTGGATGAGCTGCCTGTCCACCGCGTCCATGCGATCGAAGCCTTCCGATGAGAATCCTGCAGAGTTCACGAAGTCATGAGTGCCGCGGAGGCCGTGTGATGCTCACTCGGTCCGCGAGGCGCCGCCGAGGTCGCCCGCCCAGCGGCGGTAGAGGCCGTGCGCCACACCCGCCGCGTCGAGGACCCGTCCCGCGACGAAGTCCACCAGGTCCTGGATGTGGGTCGCTCCCGCGTAGAAGGCCGGCGAGGCGGGTACGACGGTCGCGCCCGCGTCGTCCAGGGTCACCAGGTGCCGCAGCGTCTGGCCGTTCAGCGGGGTCTCCCGTACGGACACCACCAGCGTGCGCCGCTCCTTCAGGGTCACGCTCGCCGCCCGTTGCAGCAGGTCCTTCGACAGGCCGAGCGCGACACCGGCCACGGCGGCGGTGGAGGCGGGCACGATCAACATGCCCTTCGCCGGGTACGACCCCGAGGACGGGCCGGCGGCGAGGTCGCCTGCGTTCCAGTACCGCACCGCGTCGAGGTCCCCGGCGAACGCGAGGGGCTTCCCGTCGGCCCCGCGCGACAGCCATTCACCCAGGTCGTCCTGCCAGTGGGCGTCCCGGAAGGCGATGCCGGTCTCGTCGAGCAGCGTGAGCCGCGAGGCCCGGCTGACCACCAGGTCCACGTGCTCGCCGGCGGCGAGGAGCGCGCGCAGCACGGCGGCTGCATAGGGCGTACCGGAGGCACCGGACACCCCTACGATCCAAGGCGTGCGCTGCCTTTCTCCTGCGTTCACACCTTGAGCGTACCGGTGAGACGGGATGTACTCAGGACCGGTCGGCTGCCTCGGGATCCACGGGAGGGGAACCGGGGCCGGGATTCCGGAGCGTGACGAGGTGGCCCGTACGAGGATCGGAGATCAGGTGGTTCGGGAGGCCGCGAGATCGGGGCCGCACCGCATTCAGACGGTCAGACCCCGAACCAGAAGATCGAGCAGCGCGCAGACGAACAGGGCGATTCCGATGAACCCGTTGACGCTGAAGAACGCCCTGTTCAGCCGTGACAGGTCATGCGGCCGCACGATCGTGTGCTCGTAGCCGAACGCGACCGCGACGACGATCAGACCCAGCCAGAAGAAGGCGCCGGCGTCGGTGGCCAGGGCGTACCAGACGAACAGGGCCGTGGTCACGAGGTGGCAGGCGCGGGCGCCCCAGATCGCCGCCGGGATGCCGAAGCGGGCCGGGACGGACAGGACGCCGATCGCCCGGTCGGTCTCGACGTCCTGGCAGGCGTAGATCAGGTCGAAGCCGCCGATCCAGATGCCGACGGCCAGGCCCAGGATCATCGCGGTCCAGGACCACTCGCCGCTGATCGCCAGCCAGCCGCCGACCGGGCCCATCGACTGCGCGAGACCCAGGATGGCCTGCGGGAAGTTCGTGAACCTCTTGCCGTACGGGTACACCACCATCGGGATCACCGCGATGGGCGCCAGGGCCAGACACAGCGGGTTGAGCAGGGCCGCCGCGCCCAGGAAGATCACCAGGGCGATCAGCGCGCCGGTCCAGGCGTGCCGTACGGACATCGCGCCGGTGACCAACTCGCGGTGCGCGGTGCGCGGGTTGCGGGCGTCGATCTCGCGGTCGATGATCCGGTTGACGGCCATCGCGAACGTGCGCAGCCCCACCATGCAAATGGTGACCAGGAGCAGCCGGCCCCAGTGGATGTTCCTGTCCCACTCGAACATCGCGGTCAGCGAAGCGATGTACGCGAAGGGCAGCGCGAAGACGGAGTGTTCGATCATCACCAGGCGCAGGAACGCCTTTGTGCGTCCTGGCTGCGAAATCGCAGCGGAGGCGCTGCTCACAGGCCGTACTCCTTCCACCGGCGGTCGACCTTCGCCGCCGTCTGCGGGTCGGACAGCACCATCTCGGGCCAGCCGCCGTCCCGGGTATAGCCCTCCTCGGGCCACTTCCTGGTCGCGTCGATCCCCGCCTTGCCGCCCCAGAACTGCTGGTAGGAGGCGTGGTCGAGGTGATCGACGGGACCTTCCACGACCGTGAGGTCACGGGCGTAGTCCGTGTTGCCGAGGGCCCGCCAGGCAACCTCGTGCAGATCGTGCACATCGCAGTCGGCGTCGACGACCACGATCAGTTTGGTCAGGGACATCATGTGCGCCCCCCAGACCGCATGCATCACCTTCTGGGCATGCTTCGGGTACCTCTTGTCGATCGAGATGATCGCACAGTTGTGGAAACCACCGGCCTCGGGCAGGTGGTAGTCCACGATGTCCGGAACGATGATCTTGAGGAGCGGGAGGAAGAACCGCTCCGTCGCACGGCCGAGAGGTCCGTCCTCCGTCGGGGGCCGGCCTACGACGATCGATTGCAGCAGCGGTCGGCGCCGCATCGTCACGCAGTCGATCCGCAGCGCCGGGAAGGGCTCCTGCGGGGTGTAGAAGCCGGTGTGGTCGCCGAAGGGACCCTCCGGCAGCATCTCGCCGGGCTCCAGCCAGCCCTCCAGGACGACCTCGGCGTTCGCCGGGACCTGGAGCGGCACGGTCTTGCAGTCGACCATCTCGATCCGCTTGCCCGCGATGAACCCGGCGAAGAGGTACTCGTCGATGTCGCCGGGCAGCGGCGCGGTGGAGGCGTACGTCACGGCGGGCGGGCAGCCGAAGGCGATGGCGACCGGCAGCCGCTCGCCCCTCTTCGCGGCCACCTGGTAGTGGCTGCGGCTGTCCTTGTGGATCTGCCAGTGCATGCCGATGGTGCGCTTGTCGTGGCGCTGGAGCCGGTACAGGCCGAGGTTGCGGATGCCCGTCTCCGGGTCCTTGGTGTGGGTGAGCCCGAGGTTGAAGAAGGAACCGCCGTCCTGGGGCCAGGTGAACAGCGCCGGGAGCCGGTCCAGGTCGACCTCGTCGCCGTGCAGGACGACCTCCTGCACCGGGGCGCTGTCGGACTTCACCTTCTTCGGCGGGACGTGCGCCATCGCGCCGAGCTTCCCGAAGGCCTCGCGCACACCGACGAAGCCGTGCGGCAGCTCGGGCCGCAGCAGGCCGCCGATCTTGTCGCTGATCTCGCCGTACGACTTCAGGCCGAGGGCCTTGAGCAGGCGCCGGTCGGTCCCGAAGACGTTCATCGCGAGGGGCATCGCCGAGCCCTTCACGTTCTCGAAGAGCAGCGCGGGCCCCTGGGCCTTCTGCACCCGGTCGACGATCTCCCCGACCTCCAGATACGGGTCGACCTCGGCCTTGATGCGCTTGAGGTCGCCCTCGCGCTCCAGCGCCCTGAGCAGGGAGCGAAGATCGTCGTAAGCCATGGGGTCCAGTATCCCCGAGCCGCTACCCTGGCCCCGTCACGGGGCCGGGTGAGGGCCCAACCATCAATTCCAGGGGGCTTTTCCGCCATGTTCAGGCTGCTGATGTACCTCGTGCCGCTGGCGCTGACGATCTTCGCGCTCATCGACTGCCTGAACACGCCCGAGGACGAGGCACGGCACCTACCCAAGATCGCCTGGGTGTTCATCATCCTGCTCTTCTGGATCGTCGGCCCGATCGTCTGGCTCGCCGCGGGCAAGGTCCGGCAACCGCCGGTGAGCGGCCGCACCCCCTCGGAGTGGCACGCCAACCACCGCTTCGACCAGGTCGCCCCGGACGACGACCCCGCGTTCCTGCGCTCCCTCGCCGAGGTGAACAAGCGCGACGAGCAGCTCCTGAAGAACTGGGAGGCCGACCTGCGCCGCCGCGAGGAGGAACTGCGCCGCAAGGAGACGGGCGGGGAGCCGAAGGACAGCTGAGGCTGCGCGGCACCGGAGTCCGTTCACGCGGTGCTCAGACGGGAGTGCCGCCGACGTCGTCGTGAGCCGGCTCCTCGTGCACCACCCTGATGTACCGGGCGTTCTCCTCCCCGTACGCCTTCTCGATGAGCGGCGTGGCCGTGTCGGGATCGTCGACCCCGACACGGACGAACCCGCGCTCGTCCACGCCGACTTCGCGCATGGCGAAGGTGCCGTCCCAGCGCTTCGTGTCGGCCACGACGCGATCGGAGAGGGCGTCGAGCGTCTTGCGGTTCACGTCGGTGTCGTGCAGCCGGACGGTCGTGCCCCGTACGGCGAGGCCGCAGATCTCGGCGTCGAAGGCGTCGGAGGGAATGCGCCACACGTCGGCGGCCTGGTCGTCCTCGTCGACGGCGAGCCCGGTGAAGACGTCGGGGTGGCGCCGGGGCGCCACCTGATCGATGCGCATGACGAGGCGCAGGGCGGCGGTCACGCCGCGTCCGTCGGGAAGGCTGCTGACGGGACGGGTGCCGACACACTTCGTCCCGGCGTCGCCCTTGCGGAGACCGCCACCGTCGTCGGCGCCCAGGTTCCGCAGTCCGTCCACGGTCAGAGCGGCCGCCACGGCTACGGCGACGACCGCGAGGGCCACGCCGAGCCACATGACGGACCGTGCGCGCTTGTTCATGTCCCCTCCTCCGCTCCGGGTCCGTGACTGGGACGCCGGAGGGGGCGAGGACGTTCAGACGGCCGGGTCGTCCCGCAGAACGAGCTCCAGCAGCCCCGGGAAACGTGCCTCGAACTCGGCCCTGCGCAGCCGGTTGACCCGCCTCGGCCCCTCGTCCCGCTGCTCGACGAGGCCCGCGCCGCGCAGTACGGCGAAGTGATGGCTGAGTGCCGCCTTGCCGACCGGCACGTCGAAACTGCCGCAGCTGCGCGACCACTCCACTGAACCCGCCAACTCCCTGACGAGACTGAGCCGTACGGGATCGGCCAGTGCCGCGAGGGCGGTCTGGACGGAGACGTCCTCGGGGTGGATGTGCTCGGGGGCGGTCCGATGACTGGCGGTGGCCACGCCGTCCTCCTCGCCGTGTCACGGTTGCCGAGTGTTCGATGAAAACCATACACTCGCGAGTGTTCGCCTCTCACCGAACACTCAGTGAAGGATGCTGGTGTGCCATGCGCGCGGTCGAGTTCCAGGAGTACGGCGGTCCCGAGGTACTGAAGGTCGTGGCGGCCGAGGTCCCCGAACCGGGGCCCGGTCAGGTGAGCGTCGACGTGGCGTACACCGGCGTGAACTTCGCTGATCTGAAGGCCCGTTCGGAGGGCTACCGGGTGCCGGTCCTGCCCTTCGTCCCGGGTCTGGAGGCCTCCGGCCGTGTCCGCGCGGTGGGCGCCGGGGTCGAGGGACTGACCGTCGGCCAGGAGGTTGCGGCCCTGACCGAGGGCGGCGCGTACGCCGATGTGGTCGTGGCCGACGCGACGACGGTCTTCCCGGTGCCGTCCGGCGTCGACCTGCGCACGGCGGCCACCTTGCCGACGGTACTGCCGACGGCGTACGCCCTGGTCCACTCGGTGGGCCGTCTCCAGCCCGGCGAGACGCTCCTCGTCCAGGGCGCGGCGGGCGGAGTGGGCACGGTGGTCGGGCAGTTGGCGCGGGCCGCAGGCGCGGGGGCGGTGTTCGGCGTGGTGTCCTCGGCGCCCAAGGCGGCGTACGCGCGTGAGCACGGCTACGACGAGGTGTTCGTCGGCGCCTTCCAGGAACCGGTGCTGGAGGCGACCGGCGGCCGGGGCGTCGACCTCGCCCTCGACCCCGTGGGCGGCGCGACCCTGCGCGCGAGCCTGGCCTCACTGGCCGTCTTCGGCCGCCTGGTCTCCTTCGGCAACGCGAGCTCGGAGGCGCCGTGGAGCGTGGGGCAGCCCGAGCTCTATCCCCTCGGCATCTCGGTCGCCGGCTTCTCCATCCTGACCCTGGCGAAGACGGCCCCGGACCGGCTCCGTGACCTGGCCGAACGCGCCTTCGCGACGGCGGTCGACGGCACGGTGTCCCTGCCGGTGACGGCCGAGTTCACCCTGGAGGAGGCGGTTGAGGCGCACCGGCTGATGGGCGCTCGGACCAGCACCGGGAAGCTGCTGCTCCGGCTCTAGGAAAGGGACGCCACGAACTCCGACCAGGCCCTCCGGGAGATCAACAGGGTGGGGCCGGTGGGGGTTTTGCTGTCACGGATGGGGACGGTTGCGGGGAAATCGCGGGTGATTTCTATGCAGTTGCCGCCGTTGGCGTCGCTGTAGCTGCTCTTGATCCAGGCCGCGGCGCTGAGTTCGTGCCGGTCCATGCTGCTCGTACCTCTCCATCGCGTCGCTGATCACAGCGGCGGACTCGGGAGCCGACAGGGCGTCCGCCCTGAGCACATCATAGGTCTGACTGTGACCGGCGAAGACGGCCGGATCGTCGCGGAAATGGCCGCGGTCGAGGGATTCGGAGTAGACCCACTGATGCCCGTCCGGCAGCGTGATCAAGGACATGGAGCTGCTAGGACGGACAAGGCCGTAACGCGCGGCTGGTGCCACCTGAATACGAATGTTGGGGCGGGTTCCGACGCTGAGCAGGTGCGCGCACTGTTCCCGCATGACGCCCGGACTCCCCACCACGTTGCGTAGACAGCTCTCGTCCAGGACAACGACGTACAGCGGCCCGCCGCCAGACACGAAGCGTTGCTGTCGGCTGAGTCGGGCTCGAACGCGCTCCTCCAGCTCGTCGCCGCTCACGACCCGCGAGAACAGCGCCCGTGCATAGCCCTCTGTCTGTAACAAGCCAGGGACGACGCGCTCTTGGTATTCCCGCAGAGATGTCGCCACCGCATCCATCTCCGCGCGCCGCTTGAACCAATCCGGATGCTCCACCTGCGGATACCAGTCGATCCGCCCCCACAACCGCAGCAACACCCCACCCGTACCCAGCAGTTCGTCGCACTTCTTGGCGAACGTGTCGTGCGGAACCCTCGTCCCCGCCTCCACCCGGGCCACATGGGACCGGTCGCAGGGAATCTCCCTGGCCACCGCCTCCTGCGTAAGGACCGCGGTCTCACGGAAGTGCCGGAGCACCTCCCCGAAGAGAACGGCGTTTCGGGTCACAGGACAGGCCCCCTCTGTGACAGCGGCCCAGTGGCACGCGTGAAGCATTGATACGGGCGATTCCCGTGGGCGACGCTCGATACACCCAGAGTAACGAGGTGACGCATGGAAACGGGAACGTTCGTCTACGACCCGCGTACGGGCAAGGTGGGCGAGTTTCGCGGCAAGGCGGGCCCGTACGTGATGCTGCGCCCGGTGGGAGGCGGCCGGGAATGGGAAGCGGACCCGGGACTGATCCGCCCGGCGACGCAGGAGGAACGCGTGGCCGCGGGCGTTCGGGCCGCCAACGCCCGTTCCTGGACGGGCCGTCGGCTCTTCCGCTACGCCCCGTACGTCATTGCCCAGGACCCCACGGCCCACCCGGAGTACGAGGCCCGCTGCGTCTCGGGCGACGAGTCCGGCTGCGGCGCCACGTCAGGCCCGCACCCCGCCCCGGACCAGGTCGAGGAGTGGCAGCGCCGCCACACCCAGGAAACCCGGCACCTGCGCTACCGCCGTACGTTCGCTGACTACGCGGTACTCGAGAGGCTCAGCGCAGGCGCGACGACGACAGGATCGACAGGAGGTGGGCCGGGACCATCACCCAGGTGATCACGGCGAGGGCGCCGAGTGCCCAGCGCGTCGGCTCGATCCCGCCGGAGGCCACGTCCGCGATCGCCGCGACCAGCAGCACCAGGGACGCCTCGATGCCGTTCGTCACTCGGTGGATCTTGAAGGCCGCCGCCAGCCGCCGTACGTTCGCGACGCCCTGGGAGCGCGGGCGCGTCGACTCGTCGTCGGCGACGCCGAGGCCGCGCCGCGCGCGGGCCACGTCCACCAGGTCGGTCGAGGCCTTCAGCAGGACGACGCCGAGGGCCGTGGCCAGGCCGATCGACAGCCAGCCGCCGAAGCCGTTCTCCGCCGCCCGGTACCCGGCGCCCGCCATCAGCGCCGCGTCCGCGAGGTAGGCACCCAGGCGGTCGACGTAGATGCCGGCCGCGCTGTTCTGCCCCTTCCAGCGGGCGACCTCGCCGTCCACGCAGTCGAAGAGGAGGAACAGCTGCATCAGGATCACGGCGAGGACGGCCCCGGTCAGGCCCGGTATCGCCAGCGCGGCGCCGGCCGCCACCCCGCACACCACCATCGTCCAGGTCAGCTGGTCCGGCGTGACGGGCGTGCGCACCAGCTGGCGGGTGAAGCGCAGGGAGAGCTTGCGCATGTACAGCCGCCCGGCCCAGTGCTCCCCATTGCGGCTCGCCAGCTTGGCCTGCGGCTGGCACACCTCCCGCAGCTCGTCCAGCACCGGAGCAGCAACCATGACCGTTCCTCCACCCACCCGTGGCCCAACTGCCGCTCACGCGGCGACGATCGGGCCAGCGTACAGACCAGGTTTCACCTCCCTTTACCTGACCCGCCCCGGCCGTTCGCCGCCCACTTCACGCCACCGCTCGCACCCGCCCCGCTCCTCCGAAAACGCGAGCAACGCGGGTTCGAGGGGGAGAGTGGAAGACATGGATCAGGCACAGGCACGCTCATGGCTCGCCACCGCCGTCGCCGAGGCCCGCGCCGGGCTCGCCGAGGGCGGCATCCCGATCGGCGCGGCCCTCTACGGTTCCGACGGCACGCTCCTCGGCCGCGGCCACAACCGCCGCGTCCAGGACGACGACCCCTCGATGCACGCCGAGACGTCCGCCTTCCGCGCGGCCGGACGGCAGCGGTCGTACCGGGGGACGACCATGGTCACCACCCTCTCGCCGTGCTGGTACTGCAGTGGTCTGGTCCGCCAGTTCGGCATCTCGCGCGTCGTGATCGGCGAGGCTGCCACCTTCCACGGCGGCCACGACTGGCTGGCCGAGCACGGCGTGGAGATCCTGCTCCTGGACGACCCCGAGTGCGTCGGCATGATGCGCGCCTTCATCAAGGACAACCAGGCACTCTGGAACGAGGACATCGGTGAGTGAGCCTCAGGAACAGCCCCGCATCCCCACGATCGATCTGCGGCCCTGGCTCTTCGGAGACGCCGAGGCCCGCGCCGGCCTCGCCCGTACCGTCGACGAGGCCCTCCGGACGGCCGGCTTCCTGCTCGTCACCGGGCACGGCGTCGACCCGGCCCTGCGCGCCGCGATCCGCACGGCCGCCCGCACGTTCTTCCTGCTCCCCGCCGAGGTGAAGGCCGCCTACGAGGCCAAGGTCGGCGGCCGGGGCTGGCTCGGCCCCGGCGCCGAGGCCAACGGGTACTCGGAGGGCACCGAGACGCCACCCGACCTGAAGGAGTCGCTGACCTTCGCGACGCACGAACCCTTCGACGACCCGGCGGTCGACGCCGAGTGGTACGCGCCCAACGTGTGGCCCACCGAAGTGCCCGAACTCCACGGGCTCTGCGCGGAGTACCTGCGGCACATGGCCGAGCTGGAGAAGACGCTCCTGTCTCTCCTCGGATACGCCCTCGGGCTCGAACCGGACTTCTTCACGCGGCACATGGACCATCCGACGTACGGCTTCAATATCAACTGGTATCCGGGGACCGACGTGACCGGCGCGCCCGAGCCCGGGCAGTTCCGGATCGGGCCGCACACCGACTTCGGGACGGTGACCGTCCTCGACCGGCAGGCGGGCAAGGGCGGGCTGCAGGTGTTCACCGACGTGGGCGGCTGGGAGGACGCGCCCTTCGATCCGGACGCGTTCACGATCAACATCGGTGATCTGATGGCCCGTTGGACCGGTGACCGGTGGCGGTCCGGGCGGCACCGGGTGCTGCCGCCGCCCGCGGACGCGCCCGCCGAGGAGTTGATGTCGCTGGTCTACTTCGGCGAGTGCACACCGGGCACGCGCGTCGAGTCCGTGCCGGCGCCGGTGGGCCGCGTGGCGTATCCGCCCGTCGACTCGCACGTGTATCTGCGGGAGAAGCTCGACTCGATCACCGTCAGGTCCGCCTAGGGGACCGCCACGGATTCGATCAGTTTTTCGAAGCGGGTCCGCCAGCGGGACTCCGTCTCCTGCCCGCCCCGGAACTCGTGCGTGAACCGGAGGGTGCTCGCCGTGTCCCCGTCCCGTTCCAGATGGAAGCGGATCCGGTCGCCCTCCAGCGTGTACTCGGCGACCCGGTCCACGTCCCACGCCGTGACCCGCCCCTCCCCCAGACCACGCAGCGTGACCGCGCCGCCCAGCCGGGGCTCGAGCACGTCCGCCTGCGTGAACCACCCCGCGAGCCCCTCCGGGGTGGCCACCGCCGGCCAGACCTTCTCCATGGGTCTCGGGATGCGCACCAGGAAGTGCAGGAGGTGCGTGTTCCCGTCGGTCCGGCTGGTGCCCTGTTCGATGGAACCGGTCATGCTTCCAGCCTGACCCGTCACGGAGCGTTCCGCACGCCCTTACGGACGCCGGCCCGCCTTGTCCACGACGGCGCGGACGAGCACAGCGCTCGTCCCGACCGTCCTGCCCTGCTCGTCGAGCAGGCGCCCGCCGAGGAACACATGGGTCCTCCCGTCGAAGATCAGCTCCTCGCGGACACCCCGGCTCCCGCGGGTGACCGCGACGCCTTCCCGGCCCACCGAGTCCTTGACGTTGCGGATACCTGTCGTACGACGAAGGCCGGTTCCCGTGACCCGCGTCACAGGAACCGGCCTTCGGTGCACGGGGCCTTACACGCCCGCGTAGGAGTGCTTGCCGCTCACGAAGATGTTGACGCCGTAGTAGTTGAACAGCCAGCAGCCGAACGCGATCAGCGCGAGATAGGCGGCCTTGCGGCCCTTCCAGCCGGCGGTGGCGCGGGCGTGCAGATAGCAGGCGTACGCGACCCAGGTGATGAAGGACCAGGTCTCCTTCGGGTCCCAGTTCCAGTAGCGGCCCCAGGCGTCACCCGCCCAGATCGCGCCCGCGATGATCGTGAACGTCCACAGCGGGAAGACGGCGGCGTTGACGCGGTAGGCGAACTTGTCGAGCGAGGCGGACGCGGGCAGCCGCTCCAGGACCGAGGTCGCGAACTTCCCGGGCGTGCCGCCGCCGAGCAGCTTGTTCTCGTACGAGTCCTTGAACAGGTAGAGGATCGTCGCGACCGCGCCGACGTAGAAGACCGCGCCGCAGAAGATCGCCGTGGAGACGTGGATGTACAGCCAGTACGAGTGGAGCGCCGGGACCAGCTGGTCACTCGCCGTGTACAGGACGGTGACCGCGAGGCCCAGGTCGAGCAGGACCGTGGTGATCAGGAACAGGCCCAGCCAGCGGATGTTCTTCTTCAGCGCCAGCAGCGCGAGATAGACGCCGACGGCGACCGTGGAGAACGTGATGTTGAACTCGTACATGTTGCCCCACGGCGCCCGCTCCACCGAGGCCGCACGGGCGATCACGCCGGCCAGCTCCACGAGGAACGCGAGCACGGTGAGGGAGACGGCGATCCGGCCGTACATGTCGCCCTGCTCGTCACCGCCGTGGGCGCCGGGACCGTCCGGCACGTCCCGGGCGCCGGCCGCGGACCGGACGACGACCTTCGGCCGCTCCAGCACGGCCGTGCTGCCCGCCTTCTTGACGGTGACGGCGGGCGCGGCGGCCTTCTTCGTGGCGTCCGCGGTCAGCGCGGCGGCCGTGCGGCCGACCTTGCTGCGGCTGCCCAGCAGCCACTCGGCGATGTAGGCGAAGAAGGCCAGCGTGTAGACGGCCATCGCGGAGTAGATCAGCGTGTTGCTGATGCTCGCGAGGTGTTCGTTGGTCGCGACGGCGAGTTCGGTCGTGGCGGCGGAAGTCACTGCTTCTCAGCCCCTTCGGCAGGTACGACTTGGGGGTCGGGGGTGGGTGAAGGGTCGGGGTCGGGGTCGGGGGCCCCGGGCGCCTGGTCGTAAAGGGTTCCGGCGAGGTCGCCCAGTTCCTCGGGCACCTTGGCGGACTCGCTGCGGCCGAGTCCGGCCATCTCGACGACGGTGACGCCGTCGGCGCCGCGCACGGCCCGCACCCAGACGCGGCGGCGCTGGATGAACAGGGAGGCGGCGAGACCGAGGATCGCGGCGACGGCACCGCCCAGCGCCCAGCCGCTGCCGGGTTCCTGGACGATCTCGAAGCCGGCCCATTCCTTGATCTGCTTCTCGAAGGTGACCGACCCGGCGCCGTTCGGCAGCGTCAGCGTCTCGCCGGGCTTGAGGTTGGTCCGCAGCTGCTTGCCGTCGGAGTCCTTGTAGTCCTTCATGTGGTTCTTGTTGAGCTGGTACACGCTCTGCGGGATGCCCGAGTCGACGCCCAGGTCGCCGTGGTACGGCTCCAGGTTGAGCACCGGGTTCAGCAGCGCGGGGAACGTCGACGCGGTCTCCTGGCCGGCCCCGCCGTAGGTCGGCAGCAGGAACGCCTTGATGCCGAGCTGCTCGGTGACGCCCTCGGCGTTCTTGTAGCCGTCCATCACCTTGACCACGCCGGTGGAGGTGACGTTCCCGTCGAGCGGCAGCAGCGGTACGGCGTCCTGGTAGACGACGTCGCCCTTGCCGTCGCGGACGGTGATGACGGGTGCGTAGCCGTGGCTGACCAGGTAGACCTTGGCGTCGCCGATCTTCAGCGGGCTGTTGACCTTGACGGTGGTCGACTTCTCCTTGCCGTAGGCGCCCTGGCTGTACTTCATCGTGGCCTGGTAGAGGCGCGGGGTGCCGCGGTTGGGGCCGGTCAGCTCGTAGGTGCCCTTGAAGTCCTTGAGGTCGAAGCTGAACGGCGCCAGGTCGTCGTTGGTGAAGAGGCTGCCGGACTTGAAGTCGTCGTACTGCAGGATCGAGTTGGAGAACCCGTCGCCCTCGACGACCAGCTTGGTGCCGTCCGACTTGAACATCTGGCCCCAGGCGAAGGCGGTCAGCAGCACGATCAGCGCGACGTGGAAGGCCAGGTTGCCCAGCTCACGGACGTAGCCCTTCTCGGCGGCGACCGAGTCGCCGGCGGCGTGCGCCCGGAAGCGGCGCTTCTTCAGCAGGGCGAGAGCGGCCGCGCGCACCTGCTCGGGGTCGGCCTCGGTGCGCCAGGTGGTGTAGGCGGGCAGCCGGGTCAGCCGCTTCGGCGCGCCCGGCGGACGGCCGCGCAGCTGGCCCACGAACTGCCAGGTGCGGGGCACGATGCAGCCGATGAGGGAGACGAACAGCAGGATGTAGATCGCGGAGAACCACACCGAGCTGTAGACGTGGAAGAGGCCGAGCTTGTCGTAGATCGGCGCGAGCACCGTGTGGGACTTGCGGAAGTCCTCGACCTTGGTGATGTCGATGCCGGTCTGCGGGATCAGCGAGCCGGGGATCGCGCCGAGCGACAGCAGCAGAAGCAGCAGCAGCGCGACCCGCATGGAGGTGAGCTGACGCCAGAACCAGCGGGCCCAGCCGATGACGCCCAGTCCGGGCAGCTGGGGTTCCTCCCGGGGGGCGGTGGACAGCTGGGCCCCGGCGGCGCCGAGGTCCTGGTCCTCGGCCCCGTCCGGCGAGGTGTCGGTGGTGGTGTTGCTCATCGCGTCAGATCCCCACAGTGAAGCCGTTGGACCAGGTCTGCATCTCCTGCACCAGGCGGTCCCAGGCCCCGGTCAGCAGCAGCACACCGGTCACGATCATCATCGTGCCGCCGATGCGCATCACCCAGACATAGTGGCGCTTGACCCAGCCGAAGGCGCCGAGGGCCTTGCGGAAGGCGACCGCGGCGAGCACGAACGGCACGCCCAGGCCCACGCAGTAGGCGACGGCCAGGAGCGCGCCCCGGCCCGCGCTCGCCTGCTGGGCGGAGAGGCCGACGACGGAGGCGAGGGTGGGACCGATGCAGGGCGTCCAGCCGACGCCGAAGAGCGCGCCGAGGACGGGCGCGCCGATCAGGCCCGTGGCCGGCCGCTTGTGGAAGCGGAACTCACGCTGGGTCAGCCATGGCATCAGCCCCATGAAGAAGACGCCCAGCAGGATCATGAGCACGCCGAGCACCTTGGACAGGACGTCCTTGTACTCCTGGAGTGTCTGCCCGAAGAACCCGAACAGGGCTCCGCCGGAGACGAACACCGCCGTGAAGCCCAGCACGAACAGCGAAGCGCCCATCGTCATCCGGCCGCGACGGGCGTCGGCCAGATCGGTGCCGGTGACGCCCGTCACGTACGAGAGGTAACCGGGCACGAGCGGCAGCACACAAGGGGAGAAGAAGGACACGAGCCCGCCCAGGACAGCGATCGGGAGGGCGAGCAGCAGGGCTCCGTTGGCGACGGTGTCGTTCTGCCCGAGGGCGGCCAGCGTGATCGCGCTCACGTCACTTCTCCGCGAGGACCGGCTTGATCATCTTGACCAGGTCGTCCTCGCTGAGTGCCTGCAGCGCCCGCGCCGCGAGCTTCCCGTCCCGGTCGATGACGAGGGTGGTCGGGATCAGCTGCGGGTTGAGCGTGCCCTTCTTGAAGCGGAGCATCAGCTTGCCCGTCGGGTCGTACAAGCTCGGGTAGGTGATGCCCTGTTCCTTCTCGAAGTTGACCGCCGGGGTGGTGCTGGTGTCGCGGGTGTTGATGCCGACGAACTGCACACCCCGGGTCGCGTACTCCTTGGAGACCTTGGCGAAGTTCGGCCCCTCCGCGCGGCACGGGCTGCACCACGAGCCCCAGATGTTGACGACGACGACCTTGCCCTTGTAGTCGGCGACGTCCAGGGTCTTGCCGTCGATCGTCTTCCCCGACAGGTCGGGCGCCGCGGCCCGGTGCCCCTTCGCGACCGTGTCGATGCCGTTGTTCCCGGTCACGAAGTTGGTGTTGCCACCGCCGCCGGAGGTGCCGCCGGAGCCGCACGCGGACAGGGTCAGGGCCGCTGCGGCGACCACGGCGCTGAGCAGGACGGCGCGGCTACGGGTACTCATGTGAAAAGTTTCGCATGTCCGATCCGGGGATCTTGCGCACCCCCCTTGCGGGTGGAAACCCGCATTTCAGGCAGCGCTTCCGACGGTCGCGGGGGCGGCGGTCAGGAACTCCTTCCAACCGGCCGCGGGCCGCTGTCCGACGTCCAGCGTACGGAGCCTCGCGAGTACCTCGGGCCGCTGCACGTCCAGCCAGTCCGTGAACTGCCGGAAGGAGACGAGCCGTACGTCCGCGCCCTTCTCCTTCTCGCGGGCGATGCGGGTGAAGGCCTCCTCCACGGCGTCCATGTAGATGCCCCCGTTCCACTGCTCGAAGTGGTTGCCGATGAAGAGGGGTGCACGGTTTGTCTCATATGCCCGCTCGAATCCGGATATGTACGCCTGGGCGGACTGGGTGCGCCAGCCCGGGTAGTTGTAGGCGGGCGCGTTCGTCGAGTTGACCGACTGGTTGGCGAGCATGTTGTAGTCCATCGACAGCACCTCGAAGGAGCGGCCGGGGAACGGTATCTGCTGCAACGGCAGGTCCCACACCCCCTGCGTCTTCACCGGCCACACCTGACGCCCGCCCGGCGACGAGGCGTCGTAGCGCCAGCCCAGCTCGCGGGCGGTGGGCAGCAGACCGCCCTGACCGAGCAGACAGGGCGTACGCCCGCCGACCAGTTCCTTGTCGTAGTCGAACGGCAGCGACGGCAGATCGCTCCACCCGGTGTTGGTCCGCCACTCCTTCACGAACGACTTGGCCTGCTCGATCTCGCTGCGCCACTGCTGGGGCGTCCAGTTGCCGACCGTGCCGGAGCCCGCGCAGAAGTGCCCGTTGAAGTGGGTGCCGATCTCGTGGCCCTCGAGCCAGGCGCGGCGCACATTGGTGAGCGTGGCCTTGATGTGCTCGTCGGTGAGGTAGCCGATGTCGGAGGCGCCGCGCGGGTTGTTCGGCGGGTCGTAGAGCCGCTTCTTCGACTCCGGCAGCAGATACAGCCCCGAGAGGAAGAAGGTCATGCTCGCGCCGTGCTCCCTGGCGAGGTCCAGGAAGCGGGTGAAGAGCCCGTTGCCGACCTCGCCGGCGCCGTCCCAGGAGAAGACCACGAACTGCGGCGGGGTCCGACCGGGCTCCAGCGGCTCGGGCCCGGCGGGCTGGTGGGGCTGATTGCCGGTGAAGGAGGTGGAGCCGTCGCCGATGGGGCGGGCCGCGTGCGCATCGCTCGTGCCGGAGTGCCCGCTCCCGGAACCGGACACATGAGTGGATCCGTCTGAGGGCTTGGGTGTTCCGCAGCCGGCGAGTGCCGCGGCGGCCGTGGCGCCCGCGCCGACGCCGAGTATTCGCCTCCGGGAGAAGGTGCGCATGAGTTCCCCGATTCGTCACGTCCTGCTGGTGGTCACCCACTCAGAGGACGTGACGAACGGGGAGGTTCCACGCCGAATCACGTAATTCGTAACTGTCGTAACGAATGTGACCTACGCCCCGAAGGCCTTGCTCTTCCCCTTCACCGGCTTGGCGCCGGCGAGGAGATGGGCCGGAACGAGATCGCGGGCGGGCTCGGTGTAGCCGACGGACACGATCCTGTCGCCCTGGTACGTGAACGTCGTCAGCGAGGCGAGCGTGCACTGCCGCTTGCGCGGGTCGTGCCACAGGCGCCGCTTCTCGACGTACGACCGCACGATCCAGATCGGCAGCTGATGACTCACCAGCACCGCCTCGTGCCCGCGCGCCCGGTCCTTGGCCGCGTCCAGCGCCTGCATCATCCGTACGACCTGGTCGACGTACGGCTCGCCCCAGGACGGCTTGAACGGGTTGACGAGGTGCTTCCAGTTCTCCGGCTTGCGCAGCGCGCCGTCGCCCACGCCGAAGGTCTTGCCCTGGAAGACGTTGCCGGCCTCGATGAGCCGCTCGTCGGTGTCCAGGCCGAGCCCGTGCGCCTTGGCGATCGGGGTCGCGGTCTCCTGCGCCCGCTCCAGCGGCGAGGCGACGACGTACGTCACGTCGCGCGGCGCGAGGTGCTCGGCGACCCGGTCGGCCATCTGCCGGCCGAGTTCGGACAGGTGGTATCCGGGCAGCCGCCCGTAGAGGATCCCGTCGGGGTTGGCGACCTCGCCGTGCCGCATGAGGTGGACGACGGTGATCTCGTTGTCGGTGCTCACGCGGTGGCCTCCGCGGCAGCTCGGGCCGCCGCCGGAAGGGCGTCGGCGATCTTCCCGATGGCCCGCTCGTCGTGGGCCGTGGACACGAACCAGGACTCGAAGGACGACGGCGGCAGATAGACGCCGTTCGACAGCAGCGAGTGGAAGAAGGCGGTGAAGCGGAAGGACTCCTGGCGCTTGGCGTCCTCGTAGGTCCGCACCTTCCGGTCGGTGAAGAAGACGGAGAACATGTTGGAGGCGTTCTGCAGCTGGTGCGCGACGCCTTCCTTGGAGAGCGCCTCCGTGACGAGGGACCGGATCTGCGCGGAGACGGCGTCGACCGTCTCGTACGCCGCGTCGTCGAGCAGCCGCAGCTGGGCGAGACCCGCGGCCGTGGCCACCGGGTTCCCGGACAGCGTCCCGGCCTGGTAGACGGGCCCGGCGGGCGCGAGGTGGGCCATGACGTCGGCGCGACCGCCGAAGGCGGCGGCCGGGAACCCACCGCCCATGACCTTCCCGAAGGTCATGAGGTCGGGCTTGACCCCGTCGACGCCGTACCACCCGGCGCGACTCGTCCGGAAGCCGGTCATGACCTCGTCGGAGATGAAGAGGGCGCCGTTCTTGGAGCAGGCGTCCTTGAGTCCCTGGTTGAAGCCGGGGTCCGGCGGGACGACGCCCATGTTGCCGGGCGAGGCCTCCGTGATGACGCAGGCGATCTCGCCGGGGTGCCGGTGGAAGGCCTCCTGCACGGCCTCGAGGTCGTTGTACGGCAGGACGATCGTGTCGCCGGCCTGGGCGCCGGTGACACCGGGGGTGTCGGGCAGCGCGAAGGTGGCGACGCCGGAGCCGGCGGAGGCGAGCAGCGCGTCGACGTGGCCGTGGTAGCAGCCGGCGAACTTGATCACCTTGCTGCGCTGGGTGAAGCCGCGGGCGAGCCGGATGGCGCTCATGGTCGCCTCGGTGCCGCTGCTGACGAGCCGTACCTGTTCGACGGGCTCGACGCGGGCCACGATCTCCTCGGCCAGGGCCACCTCGCCCTCGCCGGGCGTACCGAAGGACGTACCGCGTGCGACGGCCTCCTGCACGGCGGCGATCACCTCGGGGTGCGCGTGCCCGAGGATCATGGGGCCCCACGAGCAGACGAGATCGACGTACTCGCGCCCGTCGGCGTCCGTCAGATACGGACCGCGTCCCGACACCATGAACCGGGGCGTGCCACCGACAGCGCGGAAGGCGCGCACCGGGGAGTTCACGCCCCCCGGCGTGACGACGGACGCACGGTCGAACAGGGCCTGCGAGACGGGTGCTTCATAGGGGTAGGGCGGGTGGGACGCTCCTGCTGCGGGCGATTCACTCATGACCTGCGACTTCTCCGACCTTCTGGGACCAATTCCGGCCTTCTTCGACGTACCCGGACGCCCGTCCGCGTAGTGACCTACTCAGGGTAGGCCGACGCTGTCAGCTCCCTGCGGCTGCGCCGGGCAAACACGTGGCCGGACCGCCGCCATCTGCGAAACTGAGAGGTGTTACACACAGCTCGTACGGGACATGGTGTTCAGAGGCTGCGAAGATCCTGCGGACTGGTGTTTCCGCGCACGTTTCGGCGGACGGCCGTGGGGGAGGTCACTGACACGATGATCGGGTTGCGCGGCGGGGCCCACGCGCCCTAGAAAAGCGGTCGGGGCCAGGCGTCCTGGAAAAGCAGTCGGGTGGAGATATGCATCGCGGTGGCGGACTGGGCGAGGGGACCGATGACCTGGGTCCTCGACGTGCCCGGCAGGGAAGGCACCGACGCGAGGCGGAGGAAGCGAACGAGGCACGTCAGGCACATGGCGGTCCGGTTGAGTCGGAGCGTGACGACCGACGTATGGAGCGTACGGAGCGGGCGGACCGTCGGATCGAGCGGCTGAGGGCGGGGAGCAGAAATGGTGGTCGGGTGGGGGTGACGTACAAATACTTCGGCGCGCCCGACGGCGCGACCGCGGCCCGTGTCCCGATCTCGATGCGCCCCGAGGAACTCGGCGGCGACGAACTCGGTATGAACGGCATGTTCACCAAGATCAAGCCGGAGACGATGGCCGCGATGGTGCTGACCGGCATCGAGGGCGTCCCCCTGCACAAGGTCCCGCCCCTGGAACTGGTCGTCCTGCACCCCGACTACGCGGTGGTCAAACTCCCGATGACGGTGGTCGACCCCCTCCGCGGCATCGGCGAGGAGGCGGTGGGCGCGGCGGCGTTCATCTGGTCGACGGTCCCGGATCGCGGCGGACCACGGGACGCGTTCAACGTGTACCAGCTACTGCACGAGTGGCAGGACTTCAGCCACCGGTTGCATGAGGCGGGGCATCAGCCGTATTGCCTTGTGTGGCCCTGAGCTGGGGTTTCGCTGGTAGCGGGCGGGGTTTTCGGGCCCCGCCTTTGTCATGTGCCGGGTGGGGGCGTCAGGCGGCCAGGGCACATTGGTTTGGACGGGGGCACTGATGTGCCTTCCAGCTCTGGTTCCTCGGTGAAGGCGTCGTCGATCGCCTTGCGGGTGCGGGTCTCGGACGAGTTCGACCTCGTCCAGAGAGCCGCTGCCCTGAGCCGCATGAGGCCCGCGGCTATGTCGCCGGAAGCTCGCTCGCCGCCGCCCGCGCCGACGACCCCACCGCGGCCCTCGAGACCCCTCCGCCGCCTCGGCCCGCCCGCACGCCGGAAAGGGCAGCAGTCAGCTGCTGAACGGCTGCAGGCCGATCGTCCTCAGCAGGTCGAGCTGCCCTGCCGCCTCGCTGTCCTGCGCCCCGGAGTAGACGATCAACCGGAGGTCGCTGTCACGTACGGTGAGGAAGTCGCTGTCCACGGTGATCGGCCCGATCTCGGGGTGCATGAACGTGCGACTGCTCAAGCCGGGCTGGGGGGCCAAGCGCTGC
>NZ_BMQA01000054.1 GCF_014647875.1 Streptomyces brasiliensis
CCAGGAACTGGATGGACGAGTACCACGGCGGTCTGAAGAAGTACAACGAGTACAAGCAGCAGGACTCCGAGCACCTGCTGGAGACCACCGGCAAGCAGCTCCGCAAGCTGATGAGCTGGGTGAACGAAGAGGCGTAAGCCGCATGCCAGGGGGTCGGGGCGGACCGCTCCGGCCCCTTTGGCCACCCCGTCCAGCCACGGACGGGTGATCCTTCCGCAGAGGCGCAAGCCGGCCTCCGCCGCGCTACTAGACTGCTGCACAACATACGCGTCAGGCCCACAGCGTCGTGCGTCTTCCGCGGCTAGCCCCCTCCTCCGCCTGCGGCCGTCGGGACGGCCGTCCGCATGCAATGGACTTGTGAGGACCTCACGTGAGCTCGAAACCCGTCGTACTCATCGCCGAAGAGCTGTCGCCCGCGACCGTGGACGCGCTCGGCCCAGACTTCGAGATCCGGCACTGCAACGGCGCCGACCGGGCCGAACTGCTCCCCGCCATCGCCGACGTGGACGCGATCCTGATCCGCTCCGCCACCAAGGTCGACGCCGAGGCGATCGCCGCTGCGAACAAGCTCAAGGTCGTCGCGCGAGCCGGCGTCGGCCTCGACAACGTCGACGTCTCCGCCGCCACCAAGGCCGGCGTCATGGTCGTCAACGCCCCGACCTCCAACATCGTGACCGCCGCCGAGCTGGCCTGCGGTCTCATCCTCGCCACCGCCCGCAACATCCCGCAGGCCAACGCCGCGCTGAAGAACAGCGAGTGGAAGCGCAGCAAGTACACGGGTGTGGAGCTCGCCGAGAAGACCCTCGGCGTCGTCGGCCTCGGCCGCATCGGCGCGCTCGTCGCGCAGCGCATGTCCGCCTTCGGTATGAAGGTCGTCGCGTACGACCCCTACGTCCAGCCTGCCCGGGCCGCGCAGATGGGCGTGAAGGTGGTGTCCCTCGACGAACTGCTCGAGGTCTCCGACTTCATCACCGTCCACCTGCCCAAGACCCCTGAGACGCTCGGCCTCATCGGCGATGAGGCGCTGCGCAGGGTCAAGCCGTCCGTGCGCATCGTCAACGCCGCGCGCGGCGGCATCGTCGACGAGGAGGCGCTCTACTCGGCGCTCAAGGAGGGCCGGGTCGCCGGCGCGGGCCTCGACGTGTACGCGAAGGAGCCCTGCACCGACTCCCCGCTGTTCGAGTTCGACCAGGTCGTGGCCACCCCGCACCTCGGCGCCTCGACGGACGAGGCGCAGGAGAAGGCGGGTATCGCGGTCGCCAAGTCGGTGCGGCTCGCGCTCGCCGGCGAGCTGGTCCCGGACGCGGTGAACGTGCAGGGCGGTGTCATCGCCGAGGACGTCAAGCCGGGTCTGCCGCTGGCCGAGCGCCTCGGCCGGATCTTCACCGCGCTCGCGGGCGAGGTGGCCGTCCGGCTCGACGTCGAGGTGTACGGCGAGATCACCCAGCACGACGTGAAGGTGCTGGAGCTGTCCGCGCTCAAGGGCGTCTTCGAGGACGTCGTCGCCGAGACGGTGTCCTACGTCAACGCGCCGCTGTTCGCCCAGGAGCGGGGCGTCGAGGTGCGCCTGACCACCAGCTCCGAGTCGCCCGAGCACCGCAACGTGGTGACCGTGCGCGGCACGCTGGGCAACGGCGAGGAGGTGTCGGTCTCCGGCACGCTGGCCGGCCCGAAGCACGTGCAGAAGATCGTCGCCGTCGGGGACTACGACGTCGACCTCGCGCTCGCCGACCACATGGTCGTCCTGCGCTACGAGGACCGTCCCGGTGTCGTCGGCACCGTCGGCCGCATCCTCGGCGAGGCGGGTATCAACATCGCCGGCATGCAGGTCGCCCGCGCGGCGGTCGGCGGGGAGGCGCTGGCGGTGCTGACGGTCGACGACACGGTGGCCGCCGGCGTCCTGGCCGAGGTCGCCGCGGAGATCGGGGCGACGGCGGCTCGTTCGGTGAACCTGGTCTGAGGCCGGCGTGTGCTGGGGGCTGGCGCCCCCAGACCCCCGCTTCGACCTGAACGGCCTCGTCCTAGGACTCCCCCGGAGGGGGTACCCCAGAGGGGCTGAAATGCGAACAGTGCTGTGAAGGCGCCGGTGGCTGGAATCCCAGCCACCGGCGCCTTTTCCATGCCGTTCCTCAGACCGTGGCCTCCACGGGCTGCGTCTCCGCCGGCTTCCGTACCTGGATCCTCCGCAGGGTCAGGGCCGCTGCCACCGCCGCCGCGGCCAGCAGGATCGCTCCGGCGATCGCCGCTCCGTGGATGCCCGTGGTGAACGCCTCGCGGGCCGCCGTGGCCAGAGCGTCGCCCGTGTGGCCCGGCAGGTGGGCGGCCGTTGCCAGTGCGCCGCTCAGTGTCTCGCGGGCCTCGGCCGGGGCCGACGCCGGCATCTCATGGCGGTAGAGCGCCGTACCGATGGAGCCGAGGACCGCCATCCCGAGGGCGCCGCCGAACTCCGTGCCGGTCTCCATGAGCGAGGAGGCCGCACCCGCCCGCTCGACCGGCGCCGTGCCCATCGCCAGGTCGGTCAGCTGGGACATCACCACGACGACACCGGAGGCCAGCACACCCGCGGCGGCGAGGACCGTCCACAGGGAGTCGGTGCCGACGAGGGCGAGCATCGCGTAGCCGCCCGCAGTGATGGCGAAGCCGGCGGCGACGACCTTCCCGCGGTCGGCGCCCTTCTGGACGATCGCCGTCGTCACCGGCGCCGCGACCCCGATCAGCACCGACGGGAGCAGGCTCCACAGGGCCGCCTCGAGCGGGCTCTTGCCGAGCACCGACTGCAGATACTGCGTGGTGAAGATGGCCGAGCCCATCATCCCGAACGCCGAGACCAGGGTCAGGACGACCGCCGGGGTGAAGCCGGGGCCGCGGAACAGGGCCGGGGAGATCAGCGGCGAGGCCACCGTGCGCTGGCGGCGGACGAACAGCGCGGCGAAGAGCAGTCCGACGGTCACCGAGACGACGTACCGGACGTTCCAGCCCTCGGACGGGATCTCCTTGAGGCCGTAGACGACGGGGAGCACGGCGGCCAGGGACAGCGGGACGCTCAGCCAGTCGAAGCGGCCGGGATTCGGGTCCTTCGACTCGGGGAGCAGGACCGGGCCGAGGACCAGCAGCAGGGCCATCGCGGGCAGGTTCACCAGGAACACCGAGCCCCACCAGAAGTGCTCGACGAGGACACCGCTCATCACCGAGCCGAGCGCGATCCCGCCGGTCATCACCCCGGACCACAGGCCGATGGCCTTGGCGCGCTCACCGGGGTCGGTGAACATCGTGCGCAGCAGCGCCATCGTCGAGGGCATCAGGGTCGCGCCGCCGACGCCGAGGATCGCGCGAGCCGCGATCAGGGTCTCGGGGCTGTTCGCGTAGGCCGCCAGGACCGAGGCCGCGCTGAACGCCGTGGCGCCCATGAGCAGGAGCTTGCGCCGGCCGATGCGGTCGCCCAGGGATCCCATCGTCATCAGCAGGCCGGCCAGGACGAAGCCGTAGATGTCGAAGATCCACAGCTGCTGGGTGCCGGTCGGCCGCAGGTCCGCGCTGATCGCCGGGATGGCGAAGTAGAGGACAGACACGTCCATCGATACCAGCAGCAGCGGCAGCATCAGCACGCCGAGCGCCGTCCATTCGCGGCGTCCGGCACGTGCGGGCGGGTTCGTGGTGGTGCTCGTCGGGTTCGTCATGGCAGCGAATGTACGCGCGTCTTAAACGCTTGTCTAGAACGGTTGTGTAAGTCGCCTGTATAAATCGTTTGTCTAGGACGGCTGTATGGATCGGGGCTAGGCTGGCCCGCATGGGACACCGTGAGGATCTGCTCGAAGGCGCCAAGCGCTGCCTGCTGGAGAAGGGGTTCGCGCGTACGACGGCGCGGGACATCGTCAAGGAGTCGGGGACGAACCTCGCCTCGATCGGCTACCACTACGGCTCGAAGGACGCGCTCCTGGCGCAGGCGTACGTCGCGCTGGTGGAGAACATGTCCGGCGCCTTCGGCGCGGAGGGTGCCGTCGAGCCGCAGGGTGCCCCCGGGTCGCTGGAACGCTTCCGATGGGTGTGGTCGAACATCGTCGACACCATGCGCCAGCCCGGCTCCGTCTGGCGGCTCAGCATGGAGGTCATGACCATCGAACTCCCGGAAGTGCGCGAACACTTGGCCCGTGCGCAGCGAGAGGGCGGACGGGGTCTGGTATCGCTGCTGATGGGCGTGCCGGAGGAGGAGGTCTCCGACGAGAGCGCGGACACGCTGGGCCGCTTCTATCTGGTGCTGATGACCGGGCTCATCGCACAGTGGACGTTCGACGCGAAGACCGCGCCCGACGGGGAGGTACTCACCGAGGGCCTGCGCCGGATCATCGAGGCCGCCACAGGCGCGTGACACGGGGGGTGTGGGCGTGGGGCCGGCCGGTGCCGCTCAGCGGTGACGTGGGGTTGGTCCCGGAGCCCGGCGGCGCCCAGGTGTGTCGGGGTCGGCCCTAGAGACGAGCCCCCTTCAGCGCCATGTGCAGCAGGAGGCGGTCCTCGCCGTCGTCCAGGTCCAGGCCCGTGAGTTGCTCGACCCGGGACAGGCGGTAGTAGAGGGTCTGGCGGTGGATGCCCAGTTCCGCGGCAGTACGTCCCGCCTGGCCCGCACAGTCGAGGTACGCCTCGGCGGTACGGGCCAGTTCGAGATGGGCCGGGGTGCGGAGCGGGGCGACCACGGGGTCGTGGGCGGCCTCCGGGGGCAGCGCGGTGAGCATCCGGTACGGCCCGATCAGCGTCCACTCGGCCACCGGCCCCAACCTCGGCTCGGCCAGCGCCGCGCGCGCCGCACCGGCCGCCTCCCGCCAGGCCGGCCCCAACTCGGCCAGCCCGTTGCGCTGAGCGGCGAGCCCGGCGGCGACCCGCCCGGCCCCGGCGCTGCGCCCGCCCCTGTCGGCGCCCCCACCCAACCCCTCCGCCCGCTCCAGCAGCCTCGCCGCCGCCGACACCGCCGGTGTCGTCGTGTTCGTCGAGCGGAGGCGGACCAGCAGGGCGAGGGACTGGTCGGTCGCGCCCCACGGGACCGTGCACAGGGCCGTCGCGCCGGGCAGGGTGCGGACCGAGGGCGCGTCGTCGGGGCCGGCCGAGGGCCAGGGGGCCACACAGACCAGCGTGTGGGGGGCGTCCGCGCGAGCACCGAGGGCGGTACGGAGTTCGGCCACCGCCATGTCCCGCTGCCAGCCGCGCTCGGCGACCAGGACCGCGCGCAGCTCACGGGTGAGATCCGCCCCGGCCTGGGCCTCGTCCGCGAGGAGCGCGCCGATGCGGGTGGTGACCGCCATGGCGGCGGACAGCTGCCGCTCGCTCGGACCCGGATCGTCGTCCAGGAGCCAGACGTAACCGAGGACGACACCCCGATGGCGTACCGGCAGACAGATGCGTCCCCGGTACACGCCGGCCTCCGGAGCCGGCGGGATGCGCACCGGTCCCGTCGCGCGGGTGATGCCGAAGCCCTCGAACCACGCGCGGACGGCCGAAGTCGAGCGCCGGGTCAGGATCGAGCGGGTCCGGACGGGGTCCAGTGCCGACGCGTCCAGCTCGCCCTCGCTGTCGTACGCACCGAAGGCGATCAGCTCGAAGTCGCGGTTCTCCAGGGTCGCCGGGGCGCCCAGCAGCTCCGAGATCTCGTCCACCAGCTCCTGGTAGTCACCCGCGCGGTTAGAAGATCCAGTATCCGTCGCCACCCGGGCATTCTCCCGCACTTCCCCGCCGCCTTCATACATCTGTCTGAGATCCGGGGAACGGATGCGTGACAGCTGTCGATGGCCGACGATCGGAGGGATCCTTAGGTTTCACGGTGGTTCTCCGTGCCGTACCCGAACATTCCCGAGTCGGTGTCACGGCCCTCTCTTGGCCTTTGTTGTGGAGGTGCCCCGTGCTGGGTCCCGTGATTCTCGCCGCGTCACGCAGCGACCGGATGCGACGCCTGATCTCGGCGGCCCCGGTGACCAGGCAGGTCGTCGACCGTTTCATCCCCGGTGAGACCGTCGACGACATCGTGCCGGTCATCAAGGACCTGACCGCCGAGGG
Organism: Streptomyces brasiliensis; assembly: GCF_014647875.1. Classification (GTDB taxonomy): domain Bacteria; phylum Actinomycetota; class Actinomycetes; order Streptomycetales; family Streptomycetaceae; genus Streptomyces; species Streptomyces brasiliensis. The sequence continues at coordinate 6,040 of NZ_BMQA01000054.1, forward strand.
ACTCGAGCTGACCATGGACGTGGTCGGCGAGGACATCACCACCCCCGAGCAGGCCACCGCCGCCCGCGACGCCTATCTGCGGCTCGTCGAGCGGCTGAAGGAGCTGGAGCTCGGCCCCAGGGTCGAGATGTCCGTGAAGCTCTCCATGTTCGGCCAGTCCCTCCCTGGCGGCCACGAGCTGGCCCTCGCGAACGTCCGCCCCGTCGTCGAGGCCGCCGCCGCCATCGGCACGACCGTCACCCTCGACGCCGAGGACCACACCACCCTCGACTCGATGTTCGCCATCCACGAGGAGCTGCGGAAGGACTTCCCGCAGACCGGCTGCGTCATCCAGGCCTACCTCTTCCGCACCGAGGCCGACGCCCGCCGCCTCGCCGCGAGCGGCAGCCGCGTCCGCCTGGTGAAGGGCGCGTACAAGGAGCCCGCCGAGGTCGCCTACCAGCAGAAGCACGAGATCGACAAGGCGTACGTGCGCATCCTGAAGACGCTGATGGAGGGCGAGGGGTACCCGATGGTGGGTTCCCACGACCCGCGGCTCATCTCCATCGCCCAGGACCTCGCGCACAAGGCGGGGCGCAAGCTCGACGAGTACGAGTTCCAGATGCTCTACGGCATCCGCGGCGACGAGCACCTCCGGCTCGCCGCCGAAGGCCACCGGATGCGTGTCTACACCGCCTACGGCACCGACTGGTACGGCTACTTCATGCGGAGGCTCGCTGAAAAGCCGGCGAACCTGCGCTTTTTCGTCCGCTCGATGATCAGCAAGGGGTGATGCGCTGGATGAGCCGCGACTGTCGGTCCCCGAGGAGTTTCGGAGGCCAACAGCCGCCGCCCTGGGGCCGGCTGAGCCGGACCCAGATCCGTGGAAGGAGTTACGGATCCCGTGACTCCGCCCCCGAGGGGGTTTCTCACGGGCTCGCCGCAGCGAGTCCGTGACGGTCAAGCCCTGACCGCTGCTCACCGTACGCAACTGCTTCGGCGCCCCCGTGCTGAAGCCCGAGAATCACTCGGAAGAGGTAACCCATGGACGCTGTGACCCAGGTCCCCACCCCGGTCAACGAGCTGGTGCACGGCTACGCCCCCGGCTCGCCCGAGCGCGCCCGTCTCGAGGCCAAGCTCAAGGAGCTGGCCGAGAACCCGATCGACCTGCCGATGACGATCGGCGGCGAGAAGCGCATGGGCGGCGGCGAAGCCTTCCAGGTCGTCCAGCCGCACAACCACAAGGCCGTCATCGGCACGCTCCGCAACGCCACCCAGCAGGACGCCGAGGACGCCATCGACGCGGCCCTGGCCGCCGCGCCCGCCTGGCGCGCCATGTCCTTCGACGACCGCGCCGCGATCATCCTGCGCGCGGCCGAGCTGCTGTCCGGGCCGTGGCGCGAGACCATCGCCGCGTCCACCATGCTCGGCCAGTCGAAGACCGCCCAGCAGGCCGAGATTGACACCCCGTGCGAGCTGGTCGACTTCTGGCGCTTCAACGTCCACTACGCCCGCCAGATCCTGGCCGAGCAGCCCCCGGCCAACTCCCCGGGCGTCTGGAACCGCCTCGACCACCGCCCGCTGGAGGGCTTCGTCTACGCGATCACGCCGTTCAACTTCAGCGCCATCGCGGGCAACCTGCCCACCGCCCCCGCGCTGATGGGCAACGTCGTCGTCTGGAAGCCGTCCCCGACGCAGACCCACGCCGCCGTGCTGCTCCTGCAGCTCCTGGAGGAGGCCGGTCTGCCCAAGGGCGTCATCAACCTCGTCACCGGCGACGGCATCGAGGTCTCCAAGGTGGCCCTGGTCCACCGCGACCTCGCCGGCATCCACTTCACCGGCTCGACCAAGACCTTCCAGTACCTGTGGAAGACGGTCGGCAACAACATCGAGAAGTACCGCTCGTACCCGCGTCTCGTCGGCGAGACCGGCGGCAAGGACTTCCTCGTCGCCCACCCGAGCGCCGACCGTGCCGTCCTCAAGACCGCCCTGACCCGCGGTGCCTTCGAGTACCAGGGCCAGAAGTGTTCGGCGACCTCCCGCGCCTACATCCCGGCCTCCCTCTGGAACTCCGGCTTCAAGGAGGAGTTCGCTGCCGAGGTCGACGGTCTGGCCATGGGTGACGTCACCGACCTGGCGAACTTCATCGGTGCCGTCATCGACGAGCGTGCCTTCGCCAAGAACAAGGCCGCGATCGACCGTGCCGAGTCCGACCCGACCTGCACGATCGTCGCGGGCGGCTCCTACGACGACTCGGTCGGCTACTTCGTCCGTCCGACGGTCGTCGAGTGCACCGACCCGGAGAACGAGGTCTTCCGCACCGAGTACTTCGGCCCGTTCCTCGCCGTCCACGTCTACGAGGACGACAAGTACGACGAGATGCTGGAGCAGATGGAGTCGGTCTCCGACTACGCCCTGACCGGGTCGGTCATCGCCAACGACCGTGCCGCCGCGGCCCACACGATGGAGAAGCTCCGCTACGCCGCGGGCAACTTCTACATCAACGACAAGTCGACCGGCGCCGTCGTCGGCCAGCAGCCCTTCGGCGGCGGCCGTGCCTCCGGCACCAACGACAAGGCCGGCGCCCCGCAGAACCTGCTGCGCTGGACCCTGACCCGCGCCATCAAGGAGACGCTGGTCGCGCCGACCGACTACACGTACCCGCACATGGGCTGACCAGCCCCCGAACCCGGGCCGGGAAGCCTGACCCCCGAGCAGGCTTCCCGGCCCGCTTCCATGTCCGCCTTCCTTTCATCCGGGGCACACTGGCCCCATGACGGGGAGCGAGACGGTGGAGACGGACGACGGCGCACGGCTGTGGGTGGAGCGCTCGGGCCCGGGGGAGCCGCTGGTGCTGTGCCACGGCGGGCCCGGCCTGTGGGACATGTTCGGGGACGTCACCGACCTGCTGGCGGACGTGACCCCGGTGGTCCGCTGGGACCAGCGTGGCTGCGGGCGGTCCGAGCGGTGTGCGGGGCCGTGGACGAGCGAGCGGTTCGTGGCGGATCTGGACGCCGTACGACGGCACTTCGGCCTCGACCGCATGGCGCTGCTCGGCCATTCCTGGGGCGCGCAGCTGGTGTTGAGCTACGCGTTGGCCCACCCGGAGCGGGTGAGCACGCTGGTGTACGTCGCCGGGACGGGCATCGGACCCGACGCCGACTGGCACTCCGCCCACCGGGCGAACTTCCGCGCCCGTCTTGCCGATCACCCCGAACGCCTCGCCCGATTCCAGGAGTTGACGGATCGTCCGTGGCTGACGGAGGACGAGGAGCGTGAGCGCGCGGTGCTCCAGTGGTCGGCCGAGTTCGAGGACCGGGCGGGGGCGCTGGAGCCTGCCCGGCGCATGGCCGACCCGTGGTTCGCGATCAACGACGAGTGCAACCGGGCCCTCAACGACGAGCGCGAGCGGGTCTGGGGCACCCCCGAGCTGTACGACGCCTGCAAGTCCCTCGACGTCCCGGTGCTGATCGTCGACGGCGCCCGGGACATCCGCCCCCGCACCGCCGTCGACTCCCTGGAGCGCGCCCTGCCCCGGGTGTGCCGGGTGATCCTGCCGGACGCCGGGCACCTGCCGTGGGTGGAGGACCCGAAGGGCTTCCGGGAGGCGGTGAGGACGGCCCTGTGACCACTCGCCTCCGCACGGCGCACACCGCCGACCTCACCCCGGCCGAACTCCACGCCGCCCGCGCCCTCCTGGACGCCGCCTTCGCCGGACACTTCGACGACCACGACTGGGAGCACGGCCTCGGCGGCATCCACGCCCTCGTCCACGACGACGCCGGCCTCGCCGCCCACGGCTCGGTCGTCATGCGCCGGATGCGGCACCGGGGCCGCTGGTTGCGGGTCGGATACGTCGAGGCGGTGGGCGTACGGCCCGACGCGCGCCGCAGCGGTCATGGCGGCCGCGTGATGGGCGCGCTGGAGAGGGTCGTCGACCGGGCGTACGACCTCGGTGCCCTGTCGGCGAGCGAGGACGGCGCCCGGCTGTACGGGACCCGGGGCTGGCAGGTGTGGCCCGGCCGGATCAGCGCCCTCTCCCCGGACGGACCCGTCCACCTGCGCGACGAGGAGGGCGACCTCCATGTGTGGCCCGCCCTCGCCGGACCACTCGACCCCGCGCACGAGCTGCTCTTCGACTGGCGTGACGGGGACGTGCTCTGACTCTGGGCCGGGCCGAGAAAACGCAGGTCACAGCGGTGAGGCCCGAAGTGCCGTCTCAGATAGTAGGAAGTCCGACTAATTGTAGAGACAGAAGCGCGCTCCTCGCTTAACTTTGTAGGAGCCGAACGTCTCGCTCGATCAAGCGAATGGCGGTCGTGAGCCGGGCCCCGTGCAGGCAACCCCTGCGGCACCGCTCCCCGCCCGACTGGGGGCACCTCCCACGCGTCAAGCAGTGGGGAGTCTCGTAACCCTTTTTCTCCGCACCTTTTCCCGCACCCAGGTGTGTCGAAGGAGTCGATTTCCATGGCCGAGACGACCGTCCGCCGCCGAGTCCGCCACGTCTCCCGCACGAGCGAGTCCGACCGCAAGAACGCCGCCGCAGCCCTCCAGCGCGCCCTCGACCGCCGTGACAACGGGGGCGAGACCGGCCACTGAGCCGGCGCGCGCCGCTGATCCGGGAGCCGCACCCGCACGGGGTGCGGCGCGGTCTCACCGGCCGCGCCGCACCTCGAAGTGATCGATCCGCCTGCCGCTCTGCGCCAGCGCGGACACCCTCAGTCTCGGGGACGTACCCGCCTCCGCCTCCACCGAGAGGAAGGAGAAGCCGGTGTACCGCACCCGTGACCACTCGACGGACTCGGGCTCGGACGTCCGGTTCTTCGTCCAGTGGAAGCTCTTGACCGCGTCGTGCCGGGTGGCATGACCCTCGTAGCTGTCCTCGACACCCGAGGGGAACCCGTACAGGTCCCGGCCGCCGCCGCCCGCCGTGACGTACACGATCCCGTCCCGCGTCGGATCCGTCTCCGCGCCGACCGGCACCGCCCGGCCCACCTCGCCGTCGCGCACGGCGTCCGTCCGCTCGTACACATGGTTGTGCCCGTTGATCACCAGGTCCACCTGGTGCTTCGCGAACAGCGGCAGCCACTCCGCGCGGATCCCGCCGTCCGAGGCGTGCTGCGACGTCGAGTAGGCGCAGTGGTGGAAGAAGACGACCACGAAGTCGACGTCGGCCGCCGCGCGCAGCTCGCCGAGCCTGCGGTCCAGCCACTGTGTCTGCCGGCCGCCCGTGTAGCCGAGGTTGGCGGGGATCTCGTACGACACGTCGTTCGCGTCCAGCGCCACGAAGCCGACGTTGCCGTACGTGAACGCGTAGACGCCCGGCGCCGCGTGCGGGTCGAAGCCGCTGTCGGGCAGGGAGAAGCGGGCGAGCTGGCCGCCGTAGCCGTCCGGTGAGTACCAGGCCTCCATGTCGTGGTTGCCGGTGGTCACCATCCACGGCACCGACTTCGCCACCGGCTCGGTCTGCTTCAGGAACAGGTCCCAGAACTGGGGGTCGTAGCCGTCCGAGGTCTTGCCTGAGCCGTTGACGTTCGCGTAGCAGATGTCGCCCGCGTGCAGATGGAAGGCCGGCTTCTGGCGCAGCAGCACATGGTCGTTGGCATTCGCGGCCGCGGAGACGCCCTGGTCGCCGAAGGCCGTGAAGACGAAGCGCTCCGGGGTCGCGGGCGCCGTACGGAAGGACGCGATGCCCGCGCGGTGCGCCGGGGTCGCCGGGTCCCAGCCGTCGTGGCCGACGCCGTAGTAGTACGTCGTGCCGGGACGCAGGCCGTCCAGGGCCGCGTGCACGTAGTACTGCTCGATCGCCGGCCGCACGCCCTGCACCCCCGGGGTGTACAGGTTGCGCACCTCGGCCGGGATCCGCCGGCCGAGGTCGTCGGGCCGCAACCCGACCCGTACGTACGGCTGTTTGACCGCGAACGGCACCTGCCACGAGATCCGCATCCGGGTCTTCGGGTCGGCGCCGAAGGCGAGATGGCGGCCGAAGGGGGCGACGGCGGAGCCCGCGACGTGCGAGGTCGCCGGGGCCGGGCTCGCCGTGGCGCCGGAGGAGCGCGCACCGGACGACCCCGAGCAGCCGGTGAGCAGCCCGCCGGCCACCGCGCCCGCGGTCACCAGCGTCCGGCGCCGGGTGAACCGGGTGCGCAGATACTCGTACTGCTCGGCCATGCTCATCCGCCGGGCGAGGTGCGGTGGGATGCCGACGTCAGGGACGGGGGGTTCGGGGGGTGTCCCTCTGGAAAACACAGCCATGGGGGTGAAGTTCCCAGCGGAGCCCAACAGCCTTCCTACATCTGGGTGAACACAGGTCGAACCAAGGTCACCGTCACCCGTAGGAGTGCCCTCCCCTTGTCCGTATGGCGGACACCCCATGTCATCCCATGGGACGAGGAGTAGGGTGCCGACATGTCTCGCAGCATCAATCTCGCAGTGATTCCCGGTGACGGCATCGGCCAGGAGGTCGTGGCCGAGGGTCTCAAGGTCCTCTCCGCCGTCCTTCCGCAGGATGTGAAGCTGGAGACCAAGGAGTACGACTTCGGCGCCAAGCGCTACCACGCCACCGGTGAGACCCTCACCGATGCCGACCTCGCCGGCCTGAAGCAGCACGACGCCATCCTGCTCGGCGCCATCGGCGACCCGTCGGTCCCGTCCGGCGTCCTCGAGCGCGGCTTCCTGCTCAAGCTCCGCTTCGCCTTCGACCACCACGTCAACCTGCGGCCGTCGAAGCTGCTGCCGGGTGTGGCGACCCCGCTCGCCGGCCAGCCCGAGATCGACTTCGTCGTGGTCCGCGAGGGCACCGAGGGTCCGTACACCGGCAACGGCGGCACCATCCGCAAGGGCACCGAGCACGAGGTCGCCACCGAGGTCTCCGTCAATACGGCCTTCGGTGTCGAGCGCGTGGTCCGCGACGCCTTCGCCCGCGCCCAGGCCCGCCCGCGCAAGAAGCTCACGCTGGTCCACAAGAACAACGTGCTGACCTTCGCCGGTCACCTGTGGACGAATGTCTTCAACAAGGTGGCCGCGGAGTACCCCGAGGTCGAGACCGACTACATCCACGTCGACGCGGCGACGATCTACCTCGTCACCCAGCCCGAGCGGTTCGACGTGATCGTCACCGACAACCTCTTCGGCGACATCATCACCGACCTCGCCGCGGCCGTCTCCGGCGGCATCGGCGTCGCCGCGAGCGGGAACATCAACCCGTCCGGCGAGTTCCCCTCGATGTTCGAGCCCGTGCACGGCTCGGCGCCGGACATCGCCGGCCAGGGCAAGGCCGACCCCACGGCCACGGTCCTGTCCGTCTCCCTCCTGCTGCGCCACCTCGGCTACGACACGGAGGCGGCACGTATCGAGGACGCCGTCTCCGCGGACCTCGCGGAGCGCGGCGACAAGCCCGCCCGCAGCACCTCGGAGATCGGCGACGCGCTCTCCGTACGAGTAGCCGGCTGACCCGCCGCGCCGCGAAACCTTTCGAAGCCGTCGGGTAGCTCAGGCGCCCGGCGGCTTCCCCATGTCCCCCGCCGGGTGCCACCATCGACCCCTGGGCCGCATTCACCCCGATTCCTTCTGTCCCTGCCGCCGCGCGATAATCGAACGCGGAGCCGCGGAATGAGGGAAAGCTCGGACGTCCTAGCACAGGCCACCGGCCGTGCGGGGCTGAGCGCGGCCCGTCACACACAACCGGTGAAGGACAACCACTCATGACGACGCCCACGATCGAGCTCAAGCCCTCCGCCCGTCCGACCTCCGCCGGCGAGCGCGAGGCGATCCTGGCCAACCCCGGCTTCGGCCGCCACTTCACCGATCACATGGTGACGATCAAGTGGACGGAGGGCCGGGGCTGGCACGACGGCCAGCTCGTTCCGTACGCGCCGATCCCCCTCGACCCGGCGACCAACGTCCTGCACTACGCCCAGGAGATCTTCGAGGGCCTCAAGGCCTACCGCCGCCCCGACGGCTCCGTGGCCACCTTCCGCCCGGACCAGAACGCCAAGCGCTTCCAGCGGTCCGCCAAGCGCCTGGCCATGCCCGAGCTGCCGGTCGAGACGTTCATCGAGGCCTGCGACGCCCTCGTCGGCCAGGACAAGGACTGGGTGCCCGCGCACGGCGGCGAGGAGTCCCTCTACCTACGCCCCTTCATGATTGCGACGGAGGTCGGCCTGGGCGTCAAGCCGGCCAACGAGTACCTCTTCCTGGTCATCGCCTCCCCGGCCGGCGCCTACTTCGCCGGCGGTGTGAAGCCGGTCTCCATCTGGGTCTCCGAGGACCGCGTCCGCGCCGTCCCCGGCGGCATGGGCGACGCCAAGACGGGCGGCAACTACGCGGCCTCCCTCCTCGCCCAGGCCGAGGCCGCCACCCACGACTGCGACCAGGTCTGCTACCTCGACGCGGTCGAGCACCAGTGGGTCGAGGAACTCGGCGGCATGAACCTGTACTTCGTGTACGGCGACCGGATCGTCACCCCCACCCTCACCGGCTCCATCCTCGAGGGCGTCACACGCGACTCCCTCCTCACGGTCGCCCGCGACCTCGGCTACACGGCGGAAGAGGGCCGGATCTCCCTCGACCAGTGGCAGCGCGACTCCGAGGACGGCACCCTCACCGAGGTCTTCGCCTGCGGCACCGCGGCCGTCATCACCCCGGTCGGCACGGTCAAGCGCAGCACCGGCGCCGAGTGGAAGCAGTCCGGCGGCGAGACCGGCGAGGCCACGGCCCGCCTCCGCCAGGCCCTCCTCGACATCCAGCGCGGCATCACCGAGGACAAGCATGGCTGGATGCACCCGCTGGGCTGACGCACCCAGAACGGGCGGCCCCACACCGGCCGCCCGTTCGACGCGTATCGGCTGCCCGGCGCGGGTATCCACTGAATCCGCGGGGGATCGTGCCTTCCCGCACGTGCGGACACGACGGGGGAGGAGCGCGGGTGAACGGGTCGCCGATACCGCGGCTGCGCTGGCTGATGCGGGCGTTACGGACCCCGCGGCGCCCGCAGAGCCTGACCGTGCTGGTACTGCTCGCGGCCGTCGCCGGAGTACTGCTGTGGCGGGCCGCCTCCATGGAGAGCTACGGCCAGAACCTGGCCCTCAACCTGGGCACCGACCTCGTCGGCGTCGTCATCACCGTCTTCGTGATCGGCCCGCTGATCTCCCGGGCCCAGGAGGGCCGGGTCAGGGAGCACACCCGGCTCGACTACGAGTGGTTCAGCGCCCAGGTCTACGGCTCCACGTCCAACGTGAAGGTGCTGGACACCTTCTCCAACCTGTTCGGCCCGCAGTACTCCGAACGTCTCTTCCGCGGTGTCCGCTCCGCCACCGCGCACGGCGCCCGGGTGCAGATCCTGCTGCTCGACCCCGACTCCCTCGCCGTCATACTGCGCGGACGCGAACTGGGCGAGCAGAGCGCCGACATCCGCCGCGACATCCTGCGCAACCTGCGCACGCTCAGCCAGTTCGCGCGCCGGCTCGACGACGCCTCCCAGCAGTTCCTGGAGGTCCGGCTCTGTTCGACCTCGCCCGGTGTGACGCTCTACCGCTGGGACGAGCGCTCCCTGGTCTCCTTCCTCACCGTAGGCCGCCTGTCCGGCGAGGGCGTGCAGCTCGAGGTCGCCGTGCGTTCCCCGCTCGGCGCGTTCGTGGAACAGAGGTTCGACGAGCTGTGGCAGCAGAGCAAGCCGATGGAGCGGTTCACCCATCTGCCGCTGACCCTGGTCGACGCCACCGACGGCCGCCGCGAGTTCAGCTGCCGCTTCGTCCACGTCGACGAATGCCTGTACGTCGCCGGGCACGACCTGGTGTCGTACATGGCACGCCACCGCCTCGATCAACTCTCCGCGTACAGTGAGGCCTTGGCTGTTCCGGACACCGCCCATGAACTGCTCGTCGTCGACGACGAGACAGAGCTGCACGGGCTGCTCACCCAGCACTTCGCGGAGAAGTACGATGCGTCGGCGACCGCATTCGTCGAATTGCGGCCGGCGGTCCTGGTCACGGAATGAGGCGCCCGCACAGATGAGTTCAGCGCTCCACCTTGCTCCCCGCACGAGCCCCCGATACCGCGCCTTCACACCCCGTGACCTGGACGGACTGCTCCAGCAGCGCGTGGACCTGTCGTCCGGGGAGCGGCTCGAGCTGCGGGCCGTCTCGTCGGTCCTGCCGTTCCGTACGAACGCGTACGTCGTCGACGAGCTGATCGACTGGTCCGCGGTGCCCGACGACCCGATCTTCCGGCTGACGTTCCCCCAGGCCGGGATGCTGCCCGCGCCCGATCTGCGCCGGATGATGGAGCTGCTGTCCTCCGGGGCGCCCAAGGCCGAGATCCAGCGCACGGCTCATGAGATCCGGATGCGGCTGAACCCGCACCCCTCGGGCCAGTTGGACGCCAACGTGCCCGTCCACGAGGGCAGTCGCCTGACGGGGCTTCAGCACAAGTACCCCGAGACGGTGCTGGTCTTCCCTCGCCAGGGCCAGACCTGCCACGCCTACTGCACCTACTGCTTCCGCTGGCCTCAGTTCGTCGGTGAGGCGGACCTGCGGATCGCCACGGACGACATCGCGGCGACCTCGGGGTATCTGCGGGCGCACCCCGAGGTCGCCGGCGCGCTGATCACGGGCGGTGACCCGCTGGTGATGAGCACCGACGTGCTGAGCCGCTACGTCGAGCCCCTGCTGGAGATCGACACGATCCGCTCGATCCGCATCGGCACCAAGTCGCTGGCCTTCTGGCCGTGCCGCTTCACGACGGACCGCGACGCGGACGATCTGCTGCGCCTGTTCGAAAAGGTCGTCGCAAGCGGCCGCCACCTCGCGCTGATGGCCCACTTCACGCATCCGCAGGAGCTGCGCCCGCCGGTGGTGCGGGAGGCGATGCGCCGGGTGCGGGACACGGGCGCCGTGATCCGCTGCCAGGGCCCGCTCGTGGCCGGGATCAACGACAGTGCCGAGGCGTGGGCGGAACTGTGGGAGGAGACGACCACCCTCGGGGCGGTGCCGTACTACCAGTTCGTGGAGCGCGACACCGGCCCCCAGGGTTACTTCGGAGTCCCCCTGGCCCGCGGCCACGCCATCTTCCGCGACGCCTACGCCCGCGTCTCCGGCCTCGCCCGCACGGTCCGCGGCCCGGTGATGTCGGCGATGCCGGGCAAGGTCTGCGTGGACGGAGTCGCCGAGGTGGCCGGCGAAAGGGTCTTCGTCCTCCATCTGATCCAGGCCCGCGACCCGTCGTTGGTGGACCGCCCGTTCTTCGCGGCCTACGACGAGGGAGCCACCTGGTTCACCGACCTAAAGCCGGCTTTCGGCGCGAGCCGGTTCCTGCCGGGGCTCGAGGCCGGGTGACGTCCGGCGGGGGGTGAGTGCCAGGTACACCAGGCCGCCCACCAGCCCCGACAGCAGGAAGCTGCAGTCCACTCCGCCCGTCAGGGAGAGCAACGGGCCCTCGTGCGACGGCAGTGAGACCGCCAGTAGGCCGATGCCCGCGCCCGTCGCCCAGGACACCGTCGCCGGGATGTTCCAGCCCGCCCGGTACCAGTAGATCCCGCCCCGGGCGCGGCGGTTGAAGACCTGGAGGGCGTCCGGGTCGTAGTCGCCGCGGGTGCGGGTGAAGCCGATCAGGGCGATGACCGCCCAGGGGGTGCCGATCGCCGTCAGCAGGAGGACGAACGACGTCATCGCGGACTGGGCGTTCCAGGCGTAGTGGCCGATGAAGACGCAGAGGGTGGCCACGACCGCCACCGCACACGTGGCTCGGGCGCGGGACGCGCGGGGCAGGATCGCATCCAGGTCCAGGCCCATCGAGTAGAGCATCAGGCCCGCGTTGCCCACCGAGCCCGCGGAGGCGGCCAGCAGCAACGGGATCAGGTACCACGTGGGGGCCGCGGTGACCAGCGGTCCCGCGTAGTCCAGGGCCGAGTGGGCCGCGTACGCCGTGAACGTGCCGAAGAGCTGCGGGACCAGCAGGCCCAGGATCAGGCCCAGCCACGTCGCGTGCAGGACGCGGCGTGAGGAGTGGCGGGCGGGGGAGATGTAGCGCGTGTAGTCGCCGAGCAGCGTGATGAACGCGATCGGGCCGGACAGGCCCGCCGCCACCGTCGCCAGCAGCCACGTCGGCCAGAAGCCGTCCAGCAGGTAGCCGCCCGCGTCCGGCAGCGCCGCCGTCGTGAAGTGCGGGGCGTACGCGATCACGCCCAGCACCAGCAGAGCCGTCATGCCGATCGCCAGCACCCGGGACATCGCCAGCAGCACCCGGTACCCGTACACCGCGCCCGCCACCGTCGCGGCGGCCAGCACCGCGTAGACGACGGCGTACGCCCCGCCGTCCGCCGGCAGCCCGAACAGCCGGCCCAGCACGCTCACCATCACGTCGCCGCCGATCCATACCGTCAGCGCCGTGTAGCCGAGGGCGAGGAGCAGTCCGACGACGGAGCCGACCAGCCGGCCCCTCACCCCGAACTGTGCCCCGGACGACGTGGACAGGTTGGTCGCGGTGCGCAGGGAGACCAGCGCCAGCGGGGCCGTCAACACCGTGCCGACCAGCGTGCCCACGACGATCGAGCTGACCGACGCCCACCAGCCGAGTCCGAAGGACGGCGGCAGCCAGCCGAAGATGATCACGCCCAGACAGAGGTTCGAGCCCAGCAGGATCGACACGAGGTCACGCGGACCGCTCGTGCGTTCCTCGTCCGGGATCGTGTCGACTCCGCGCTGTTCTATCGGCATGGCTGGTCTCCTTCGACGGCCGCCTGAAGTTTAGAGCGACGTTCAATGTGATGCAGTTGATTCTTGCTGTCAATGTTTCCGATCCATGAAGTGCGCGTTTAGAGTGATGTTCTAAATCGAGGAAGGCAAGGAGGTGCCGGGTCGTGAGACTGACACCCACGGAGCGTGACCGGCTGCTGCTGTTCTCCGCCGCAGAGCTGGCCCGCGCCCGCAAGGCCCGCGGTCTGAGGCTCAACGTGCCGGAGGCCACCGCGCTCATCGCCGACACCGTCTGCGAGGCCGCCCGCGACGGCGCCCGTCTCGCCGAGGCGATCGAGCGCGCCCGCGCCGTGCTCGGCCCGGCGGACGTCCTGCCCGGCGTCGCCGACGTCGTCACCGAGGTCCACGTCGAGGCCGTCTTCGACGACGGCTCACGGCTCGCCATCGTCTCCGACCCGATCGGCGGCGGTGGGCTGGGCGACGAGGCCCCGGGCGCCCTGCTGCCGGGCCCCGAACACGCCGAGCCGGAGGCGGCCGTACGGCTCACGGTCACCAACACCGCGACTGTCCCCGTCTCCGTCACCTCCCACTTCCACTTCTTCGAGGCCAACCCGCGCCTCGACTTCCCGCGCGCCGAGGCCTACGGCATGCGCCTCGCCGTACCCGCCGGGTCGTCGGTGCGGTTCGGGCCGGGGGAGAGCGTCGAGGTCGGGCTCGTACCGATCGGCGGCGACCGGATCGCGATCGGCTTCGCCGGGCTCGTCGACGGGCCCCTGGACGCGCCGGGTGCGAGGGAAGAGGCCCTGCACCGGGCGGCCGCCTGCGGATATCTGGGTGCCGGGTCTCACGCGGCCGGGCCTCAAGGAGCCGAGTCCCGGGGAGCCGACCGGTGAACCCGTACGAGTACGCAGCCACCCACGGCCCCCGCGCCGGCGACCGCGTCCGCCTCGGCGACTCCGGGCTGGTGATCCGCGTCGAGTCGGATGCCCAGCGCCACGGTGACGAGTTCCTCGCCGGGTTCGGCAAGACCGCCCGTGACGGTCTGCACCTCAAGGCCGCCGCCGTGCGCGAGACCTGCGATGTCGTGATCAGCAACGTCGTCGTGATCGATGCCGTGCAGGGCATCCGGAAGGTCTCCATCGGTATCCGCGAGGGCCGGATCTGCGGCATCGGGCGGGCCGGGAACCCAGACACCCTCGACGGCGTGGACGTCGTCGTCGGCACCGGGACGTCCATCGTGTCCGCCGAGGGGCTCATCGCCACCGCCGGTGCCGTCGACACACACGTCCACCTGCTGTCCCCGCGCATCATGGAGGCCTCGCTGGCGTCCGGCGTGACCACGATCATCGGACAGGAGTTCGGGCCGGTGTGGGGCGTCGGCGTCAACTCGCCCTGGGCGCTGCGGCACGCGTTCAACGCCTTCGATGCCTGGCCGGTCAACATCGGCTTCCTGGGCCGGGGTTCGTCCTCCCATGCCGCCCCCCTCGTCGAGGCGCTGGCGGAGGGCGGCGCCTCCGGTTTCAAGGTGCACGAGGACATGGGCGCGCACACCCGCGCTCTGGACACGGCGTTGCGGGTCGCCGAGGAGCACGATGTCCAAGTGGCCCTGCACAGCGACGGGTTGAACGAGTGCCTGTCCGTGGAGGACACCCTGCGCGTGCTGGAGGGCCGTACCATCCACGCCTTCCACATCGAGGGCTGCGGCGGCGGACACGTGCCCAACGTCCTGAAGATGGCAGGCCGCCCGAACGTCATCGGCTCCTCCACCAACCCCACCCTGCCCTTCGGCCGGGACGCGGTCGCCGAGCACTACGGCATGATCGTCTCCGTCCACGACCTGAAGACCGACCTGCCCGGCGACGCCGCCATGGCCCGCGACCGCATCCGCGCCGGGACGATGGGCGCCGAGGACGTGCTGCACGACCTGGGCGCGATCGGCATCACCTCGTCGGACGCGCAGGGCATGGGCCGCGCCGGCGAGACCGTGCGCCGTACGTTCGCGATGGCCGGGAAGATGAAGGCCGAACTCGGCGCCCCGGACGACCACGACAACGAGCGCGTCCTGCGCTACATCGCCAAACTGACCGTCAATCCCGCTATCGCGCACGGCCTTTCGCACGAGGTCGGCTCCATCGAGGTCGGCAAGCTCGCCGACATCGTGCTGTGGCGCCCGGAGTACTTCGGCGCCAAGCCGCAGCTCGTCCTGAAGGCCGGCTTCCCGGCGTACGGCGTCGTCGGCGACCCGAACGCGGCCACCGACACCTGCGAACCCCTCGTCCTGGGACCGCAGTTCGGCGCGCACGGCGCCACGCCCGCCGACCTCTCCGTCGCCTTCGTCGCCCAGGCCGCCCTCGACCAGGGCAACGACTCGATGCCGACCCGCAGAAGGAGGGTCGCCGTCCGCGGCACCCGTGGCATCGGGCCCGCCGACCTGCGCCTCAACTCCCGTACCGGAGCAGTCGACGTCGAGCAGCGCACCGGTCTCGTCACCCTCGACGGTGAGCCCCTCCGCTCGCAGCCCGCCGACTCGGTGTCCCTCAACCGCCTCTACTTCCTCTAGGACTCGGTATGACCTTCCGTATGCCCCCCGAGTGGGCCCCGCACGAACGCACCTGGATGGCCTGGCCCGGCCCCAATCCGACCTTCACCACCGACGCGGAACTGGCCGAGGCCCGCACCGCCTGGGCGGCCGTGGCCCGTGCCGTGCGCCGCTTCGAGCCGGTGACGATGGTGCACGGCCCAGGCCAGGGCGAGTCGGCGCGCGCGTTGCTCGGCCCCGACGCCGAGCTGGTGGAGCGCGAGCTCGACGACGCGTGGATGCGCGACATCGGTCCGACGTTCGTGACCGACGAGGAGGGCCGCCTGACCGCCGTGGACTGGGTGTTCAACGGCTGGGGCGGCCAGGACTGGGCCCGCTGGGAGCACGACTCCAAGATCGCCGGCCATGTCGCGGACCTGGCCGGGGCGCCGGTGCAGAGCAGCGCACTTGTCAACGAGGGCGGTGCGATCCACGTCGACGGTGAGGGCACGGTCCTGCTGACCGACACCGTCCAGCTCGGCGCCGGCCGCAACCCCGGCTGGACGCGCGAGCAGGTCGAGGCGGAGATCCACGCCAAGCTGGGCACCACCAAGGCGATCTGGCTCCCGCACGGCCTGAGCGGCGACTACGGCAGGTACGGCACCCAGGGCCACGTCGACATCGTCGCGGCCTTCGTGAGTCCGGGCACGGTGGTCGTGCACAGCCAGCAGGACCCGGCCCACCCTGACCACGTCCGCTCGCAGGCGTACCTGGAGATCCTGCGCGGCGAGACCGACGCGAAGGGCCGCCCTCTGGAGGTCGTCGAGGTCCCGGCCCCCACCGTCCTGAAGGACGAGGAGGGCGACTGGGCCGACTACTCGTACATCAACCACTACCTCTGCAACGGCGGCGTCGTGCTGTGCGGCTTCGACGACCCGCACGACGGGATCGCGGCCGGGATCTTCCGGCGGCTGTTCCCGCAGCGGAGCGTGACGCTGGTGGACGCCCGTACGATCTTCTCGGCGGGTGGCGGTATCCACTGCATCACCCAGCAGCAGCCGAGGATCTAGGAGCAGCGCATGGCCGGTGGGCGCAGGCAGGCCCCGCCCCGCGAGGAGGTCCTCGCCGCCGCCATGGGCATGATCGCCGAGCGCGGTCTGGAGAAGCTCACCATGGCGGCACTCGGCCACGAGGTCGGCATGAGCAGCGGCCACCTCATGTATTACTTCGGGTCCAAGGACGAACTCCTCCTGCGCACCCTGGAATGGAGTGAGGGCAGGCTGGGAGCCGAGCGCGGCCGGCTGCTCACCCGCGCCGCCTCGGCCCGCGAGCGCCTGGACGCCTACGTCGACCTGTACGTCCCCGACGGCCCCCGCGACCCGCACTGGACGCTGTGGCTGGAGGTCTGGAACCGCTCGCAGCACGCGGACGACGACGCGCGCGACCGCCAGGCCGCGATCGAGGGCGCCTGGCACCGCGATCTCGTCGCCCTGCTCGCCGAGGGCGTCTCGCGCGGCGAGTTCCGGCCGGTCGACGCGGATCGCTTCGCAACGAGGACGCGTGCGCTGCTCGACGGGTTCTCGATTCACGTCGCCATCGGGTTGCGCGGTACTGATCGGGAGCAAGTGCTGGCTCATGTACGGGAGTTCATCGGCGTCGCGCTTCTTGGTGATGGTGGCTAGCCGACGTCGGGCTTTCGGCGCTCGGTGACTGCGGGTGCTTCGTGGTTGCTCGCGCAGTTCCCCGCGCCCCTTCGGGGCGCTCCCCATCCCGGACGTAAAAGGAATCCCATGCTCCGTCACCGGGCAGGTAACGGCGCATGGGACGACAACACTGGAAGAGGATCTGGGTCGGCTCGGCGGGCAACATGGTCGAGTGGTTCGACTGGTTCGTGTACGCGAGCTTCGCCACCTACTTCGCCGGAGCGTTCTTCCCCACCGGCAACCCCACCGCCCAGCTGATGAACACCGCGGGCATCTTCGCCGTCGGGTTCTTCATGCGCCCCGTCGGCGGCTGGCTGCTGGGCCGGGTAGGTGACCGCAGAGGCCGTAAAGCCGCACTCACCCTGACCGTCACGCTGATGTCCGCGTCCGCCATCCTCATCGCCGTCGCGCCGACGTACGCCGTCGCCGGATACGGCGGCGCGTTCGTCCTGCTCGTCGCCCGCCTGCTGCAAGGTCTGTCGGTCGGCGGCGAGTACGCGGCCAGCGCCACCTACCTGACCGAGGCCTCGGACCCGCGCGGACGCGGCTTCGCGTCCAGCTTCCAGTACGTCTCGATGACCGCCGGCCAGATCGTCGGCCTCGGCCTGCTGATCGTCCTGCAGCGCACCATGTCGGACGAGGCGCTGCACAGCTACGGCTGGCGCATCCCCTTCGTGGTGGGTGCGCTCGGCGCCGCGGTGGTCTTCTATCTGCGGCGGACCATGCTGGAGACCGAGGTGTACGAGGAGGACACCTCCGGGGCCGAGGAGCGCGGTACGCTGCGCGCGCTGTGGCGGCACCGGCGGGAGGCGTTCCTGGTCGTCGCGCTGACCATGGGCGGCACGGTCGCCTACTACACGTACACCACGTACCTGACCAAGTACCTGTCGAACTCCGCAGGGCTGTCCAAGGAGACCGCGACCCTCGTCTCGTTCACCGCGCTGATCGTCTTCGCCTGTCTCCAGCCGCTCGCCGGGCGCCTGTCCGACCGCATCGGCCGCCGCCCGTTGCTGATCACCTTCGCGGTCGGCTCCACCGTCCTCACCGTGCCGATCATGACCCTGCTCAAGCGCGCGGACGGTTTCTGGCCGGCCCTCGGTCTGTCCCTGCTCGCCCTCGTCGTGGTCACCGGATACACCTCGATCAACGCCTGTGTGAAGGCCGAGCTGTTCCCGACGGGTGTGCGCGCCCTCGGTGTGGCCCTGCCGTACGCCGTCGCCAACGCCCTCTTCGGCGGCACGGCGGAATACGTCGCCCTGTGGTTCAAGAACGCCGGAATCGAGTCCGGCTTCTCCTGGTACGTGGCGGGCTGTACTGCTGTATCCCTTGTGGTGTACATCACCATGCGGGAGACCAAGGACCTGGATCTGGCGCGGGTGAAGGCCCGCGAGGCGTCCACCCCGACGCCCGCATCCTGAGACGGACCGTGAGCGGGGGGCGGACTGTGCCAGACTGCCCTCGTGCTCTCGTTCGCCACGATTATTGGCAGCAGGCGCGCCGGTCCGCAGTGACCGCCACGTACGACCAGGTACGGGTGGCCACCGTCGTCCTCGACCCGCGCGCAGACCTCTCGCACCCGCGAGGGGTTTTTTCGTTTCCCGGCCCACATTCAGCCGGGAACGGAGCGCGAGGGACCATGGGGGGACGGTGGAGCCGGTCATTCCGGTACGACCGATTTTTCAACACAGGAGCGTTCAGACCATGACCGAGACGGCAACCAGCGAGCTCGACGACTCGTTCCACGTCTTCGACACCACGCTGCGCGACGGCGCCCAGCGCGAGGGCATCAACCTCACCGTCGCGGACAAGCTCGCCATCGCACGGCACCTGGACGACTTCGGCGTCGGCTTCATCGAGGGCGGCTGGCCCGGCGCGAACCCGCGCGACACCGAGTTCTTCGCCCGCGCCCGGCAGGAGATCGACTTCAAGCACGCCCAGCTGGTCGCCTTCGGCGCCACCCGCCGCGCCGGTGCCAAGGCTTCCGAGGACCCGCAGGTCAAGGCGCTCCTGGACTCCGGCGCCCCGGTGATCACCCTGGTCGCCAAGTCGCACGACCGGCATGTGGAGCTGGCGCTGCGCACCACGCTCGACGAGAACCTGGAGATGGTCCGGGACACCGTGTCCCATCTGCGTGCGCAGGGCCGCCGGGTCTTCGTCGACTGCGAGCACTTCTTCGACGGCTACCGCGCCAACCCCGAGTACGCCAAGGCCGTCGTCCGCGCGGCCTCCGAGGCGGGCGCGGACGTCGTCGTCCTGTGCGACACCAACGGCGGCATGCTGCCCGCCCAGGTCCAGGCCGTCGTCTCCACCGTCCTCGCGGACACCGGCGCCCGGCTCGGCATCCACGCCCAGGACGACACCGGCTGCGCGGTGGCCAACACCCTCGCCGCCGTCGACGCGGGCGCGACCCACGTCCAGTGCACGGCGAACGGCTACGGCGAGCGTGTCGGCAACGCCAACCTCTTCCCGGTGGTCGCCGCTCTCGAGCTGAAGTACGGCAAGCAGGTGGTGCCCGAGGGCAGGCTGCGCGAGATGACGCGGATCAGCCACGCCATCGCCGAGGTCGTCAACCTCACGCCGTCGACGCATCAGCCGTACGTGGGAGTCTCGGCCTTCGCCCACAAGGCGGGCCTGCACGCCTCCGCGATCAAGGTCGACCCCGACCTGTACCAGCACATCGACCCCGTGCAGGTCGGCAACACCATGCGGATGCTGGTCTCCGACATGGCGGGCCGCGCGTCCATCGAGCTGAAGGGCAAGGAGCTCGGCATCGACCTCGGCGGCGACCGCGAGCTGGTCGGCCGGGTGGTGGAGCGCGTCAAGGAACGGGAACTGCGCGGCTACACCTACGAGGCGGCCGACGCGAGCTTCGAACTCCTGCTGCGCGCCGAGGCCGAGGGCAAGCCGCTGAAGTACTTCGACGTGGAGTCCTGGCGGGCCATCGTCGAGGACCGCCCCGACGGCACCCACGCCAACGAGGCCACCGTCAAGCTCTGGGCCAAGAGCGAGCGCATCGTCGCCACGGCGGAGGGCAACGGCCCGGTCAACGCCCTGGACCGCGCCCTCCGCGTGGCGCTCGAACGGATCTACCCCCAGCTGGCCAATCTCGACCTCGTCGACTACAAGGTCCGCATCCTCGAGGGCAAGCACGGCACCCAGTCCACGACCCGCGTCCTCATCTCCACCTCCGACGGCTCCGGCGAGTGGTCGACGGTCGGCGTGGCGGAGAACGTGATCGCGGCGTCCTGGCAGGCCCTGGAGGACGCGTACACCTACGGCCTGCTGCGCGCGGGCGTGGAACCGGCCGAGTAGACGGGCGCCACGCCTCGCGTCACTGCAGCGTCCACTTCTGGTTCGCGGCGCCCGTGCAGGTCCAGATCTGGGCCCGGGCGCCGTTCGCGGTGGAGTTGTCGGTCACGTCGAGGCACTTGTCGGCGGCGGTGTTCACCACGTCGTGCGTGGACGCGTTGTACGACCACCGTTGCGCTCCGGTCCCGTTGCAGTCGTAGAGCTGGACCTTCGCGCCGTTCGCCGTCGACGCCGACGTCACGTCCAGGCACTTGCCGAGTGCCTGGACCGAGCCGTCGGCCTGGACGGTCCACTGCTGGGCCGCCGAGCCGTTGCAGTCGTAGAGCTGCACCGCCGTACCGTTCGTGCTCGAACCGCCGGCCACGTCCAGGCACTTGCCCGCGAGCCCGACGAAGGATCCGCTCCGGCTGCCGCCGCCCGACTGCGTGCCGGACCAGGTGAACGTCGCCGACGTCTTGCCCGGCAGTGAGTAAGTGGCGTGCTGCGAGCCCCAGCCGATCGTGACCGCCCTGGCGCTCGTCGCGTCGTTGTACGCGATCAGCGCCTTCGAGCCGTCGGGGTTGCGCCAGGCCACGTTGGGCACGGCCGAGGATGCCGTCGAGGCGATGCGCTGGGCACCTGGGCGCACGAACTTCGTCAGATGGCCCATCGTGTAGTACTCGACGGTGTAGTCGACCGTCCCGCTCGCGCCGTCCCCGTCGTGCACGGTGATCAGACCGGTGCAGGTGCCGCAACCGCCGTTGTGCGGGCCCATGTTCTGGTCCACGGCCAGCGACCACTTGGTCACCGACTTCGCCCAGTTGCGCGTGTAGTCGACGATGTCGAGCATGTCCTCGCGCTGCTGGTCGGCGATCCAGGTGCCGCCCGAGTGCTCGGTGCCGAACGCGTCCAGTGAGGGGTACTGGTTGTGCACGGTGGTCTGCTCGGCGACGTCACCGCCGTACCCGTGCCAGGCGATGCCGCCGAAGTTGGGGTGGTTGCGGATCGACGGGTCGTCGACGCTCAGGGCCGCGTACGAGTCGTACACGTCCCAGTTCCAGTCGTGCGCCAGTACCTTCGTCGACAGACCCGCCGCCTGGAGCTTCGGCAGCAGCTCGCTCTTGAGGAAGTACTGGATCCCGCTCGCGTTCCAGCTCATCGACGGGTAGCCCGAGCAGCACGTCGGCTCGTTCTGCGGGGTCACGTACGAGACGTCGACGCCCTGGTCGCGGTAGGCCTGGAGGTACTTCACGAAGTACGAGGCGTACGCCCCGTAGTCCTCCGCCTTCAGCCAGCCGCCGTTGAGCTGCCCGCTGTCCTTCATCCAGGCCGGCGCCGTCCACGGCGAGGCCATCACCGTCAGGGACGGGTTCAGCTGGAGCGCCTGTTTGGTCAGCGGCACGACGTCCGCGAGGTCGTGGGAGATGCTGAACTTCGTGAGGTTCGGGTCGGTCTGGCCCGCCGGGACGTCGTCGTACGTGTACCCGAAGCGGGCCAGGTCCGAGGCGCCCATCGGGTTGCGCAGGAACGACAGCCCGATCCCGTCCGTCGGCGAGAACAGCTTCCGCATCGTCGCGTCCCGCGTCGCCTGCGACAGCGCCCCGCTGCTGTTCATCAGCCAGGCCGCCGTGTCCGTGAAGGACGCGCCGCCGCCGGTGAAGGTCTGGTAGCGGGTGTTCTCGTCGACGGTGATGTTCTCACCGCTGCCGCCGGTGCCCGACTGGAAGGCGAACGGCGTCTGGGCCTGGAGCCCACGGACCACATGGCGTCCGGCGGAGTCGTCGGTGGTGGTCAGATACGCGGTCACCTGCTCGCCCGCCGCGTGCGCGGACGCGGTCACCGCCGTGAGTCCGGCCGTGGTGAGCAGCCCGGCGAGGAGCAGCCCGGCCGCTCGTCTGGATCTCTTCATGGAGCGCCGCCTTCTGGAGGTGGGGGGATGAGAGGCATGCGAGGCGTGAGTAAATGACGGCGGCCAGGGCCCGTCAAGGGGTTGCGCGTTCAGGGTCCGAAGGAACAAATCCCCTGATGCGGACGGGAATTGAGTCTGTACCGGTTCTGACGTGAAGTATTGACGGCTTTCCGGGCCGCGAGTTAACTCACGTCGTGATCTAAGTCATGAGTGAATTCTGCGAGTCCCCGAGAGCCGAGGGAAGGTCCATGCGAAGAACCGCCCTGCTCGCGTCCGTCGCTCTACTGGCCGCTCTGATCCCGCTGACCGCCGCCGGCACCGCGTCCGGCGCCGACGACCCACCGCCGACCCCCGTCGACCGCTTCGAGGGCGAGGTCCCCTTCGCCGCCCAGCCCGCCGAGGGCATCTTCACCTGGGGCAGCGACGGCGACGACCCGCCGGCCCTGCAGTTCGCGGACCGCGCCGACGCCCCCGAGGGCGCCAAGGTCCTCGCGGGCACGTACGACATCAGCGGCTACGGCGGCTTCACCCACGACTTCGCCGCGACCGAGCCCGCGCACGACTGGTCCGCGCACAAGGGCATCCGTTTCTGGTGGGACGGCCAGGACAACGGAAAGAAGATCGCCTTCGAGATCAAGGACGGCGGCGCGAACGGCGAGGCCTCGGAGCTCTGGACGACATCCTTCACCGACGACTTCACCGGCTGGAAGCAGATCGAGATCCCGTTCACCGACTTCACCTACCGAACGGACTACCAGCCCGTCGGCGGCATCGACCACGTCCTCGGACTCACCGGGATGTGGGGGTACGCGCTCACGCTCCCGGTCGGCGTCCAGGGACAGTTCGCCATGGACGACGTGGAGTTGTACGGCAGGGCCGACCAGTCGCTGCGCGCCTCCGTCACCGCCGACTCCGCCGTCCACACCGTCACCGAGGGCGGCACGGCGACCGTGAAGCTCTCCGTGGCCACCACCGGCGCCACCCCGCTCGACGAGCCGGTGACCGTCACCTACGAGACGGCCGGCGGCACCGCCGAGCCCGGCAAGGACTACACCCCCGTCTCCGGCACCCTCACCTTCCCGGCCGGCACGGCCTCGGGCGCCGCGCAGACCGTCAAGGTGCCGACGCTCAAGGACAAGTCGGCCGAGGCCGCCGAGACGATCCCCCTGAAGCTCACGGTGACCGGCGCCAAGGCACCCGCCGAGACCCCGCAGGTCGTCATCGACGCACACGGACTGCCGTACCTGAACAGCAAGTTGCCCGTCAAGAAGCGGGTCGCGGACCTCGTGGGACGCCTGTCCCTGGAGGAGAAGGCCGGCCAGATGACGCAGGCCGAGCGCGGCGCGGTCGGCAACGGAGGCGACATCGCGACGTACGCCCTCGGCTCGCTGCTCTCCGGCGGCGGCTCCACGCCGACGCCCAACACCCCCGAGGCCTGGGCGAAGATGATCGACGCCTTCCAGCTGCGGGCGCAGGCCACCCGGTTCCAGATCCCGCTGATCTACGGCGTGGACGCGGTCCACGGCCACAACAACCTGGCCGGTGCCACGATCATGCCGCACAACATCGGCATCGGCGCCACCAGGGATCCCGGGCTCGCCGAGCGGACGGGATCAGTGACGGCGGCCGAGGTCCGCGCGACCGGCGTCCCCTGGGACTTCGCGCCCTGCCTCTGTGTCACCCGCGACGAACGCTGGGGCCGCTCCTACGAGTCCTTCGGCGAGGATCCGGCGCTCGTCGAGTCCATGGAGACCGTCATCCAGGGTCTTCAGGGGCGGGCCGACGGACGGGACCTGAGCCGTGCCGACAAGGTGCTGGCCACCGCCAAGCACTTCGTCGGCGACGGCGGCACCGAGTACGGCTCGTCCACGACGGGGACGTACACGATCGACCAGGGCGTCACCAAGGTCACCCGGCAGGAGTTGGAGGCCGTCCACCTGGCGCCCTACCAGACCGCGGTGGACCGGGGGATCGGAACGGTCATGCCGTCGTACTCCTCCCTGGACATCCTGGGCGACGGCCAGGGCCCGGTGAAGATGCACGCCCGCGCGGACATGATCAACGGCGTGCTCAAGGGCCGCATGGGCTTCGACGGCTTCGTCATCAGCGACTGGAACGCCATCGACCAACTGCCCGGTGACTACGGCTCCCACGTCCGCACGGCCGTCAACGCGGG
The DNA here is from genome assembly GCF_014647875.1 of Streptomyces brasiliensis. Lineage (GTDB taxonomy): Bacteria > Actinomycetota > Actinomycetes > Streptomycetales > Streptomycetaceae > Streptomyces > Streptomyces brasiliensis. The sequence goes on from NZ_BMQA01000054.1 coordinate 30,305, forward strand.
CGTCGACATGATGATGGTGCCCTACTCCTACAAGGACTTCAGCGCGGCACTCGTCGCCGAGGTGAAGGCCGGCCGGGTGAGTCAGAAGCGGATCGACGACGCCGTCTCCCGCATCCTCACCGAGAAGTTCCGGCTGGGCCTGTTCGAGCACCCGTACGCCGACACCAGCGGCGCCGCGGACATCGGCTCGGCGGCGCACCGGGCCGTCGCCCGCCAGGCGGCAGCGGAGTCGCAGGTGCTGCTGAAGAACTCCGGTGGCCTGCTCCCGCTGAAGAAGAGCCAGAAGGTGTACGTCGCCGGGTCCGACGCCGACGACATCGGCAACCAGACCGGCGGCTGGACCATCACCTGGCAGGGCTCGTCCGGCAACATCACCCAGGGCACGACGATCCTCCAGGGCCTGAAGAACGCGGGCGGCGACGTCACGTACTCCAAGGACGCCTCGGCAGCCACGTCCGGCTACGACGTCGGCGTGGTCGTGGTGGGGGAGACCCCGTACGCCGAGGGCGTGGGCGACGTCGGCAACGGCCACTCGCTCTCCCTGTCCGCCGCCGACCAGGCAGCCGTGGACAAGGTGTGCGCGGCCATGAAGTGCGCGGTGCTGGTCGTCTCCGGTCGGCCGCAGCTGATCGGCGACCGGCTCGGTGAGATCGACGCGCTGGTGGCCTCCTGGCTGCCGGGCACCGAGGGCGACGGCGTGGCCGACGTCCTCTACGGGAAGCGCGCGTTCACCGGTCAGCTGCCCGTCACCTGGCCGAAGTCCGAGGCCCAGCTGCCGATCAACGTCGGCGACGCCTCGTACGACCCGCAGTTCCCCTACGGCTGGGGGCTGACGACCCTCACCCGGACGCCGGAGGGCGGCGCCGCCACCCTGCGGGCGCTCGGCATCGCGGCGAGCGCGGCCGACCGGGCCGGCGCGGACCAGGCCGGGCGCGCCCTGGTCACCAAGGCGCGGCTGATCGTACAGGCGAAGGTGGGGCAGAAGATCACGGCGGCGGTGGCCGAGCCCTTCGCCGACGCGGACCATCTGCTGCTGACCGGGCGCTACGGGGCGGCCGTGCAGAAACTGACGGAGGCCTATCGGGCGTCATGAGGTGACACCTGGCTGAATGTCTCGAATCGGGAGGCTTCGGGTAGTTTCGAAGCATGAAGGCCGTGCTCCGGACTCGAAGCCTTCCGGCGCTCCTGCTGGCCGCCCTGACCCTGGTCGTCGCGACCCTGCTCGCGCCGTCGGCCGGGGCGGCCACCAGTATCTCCACCATCGCCGAAGCCCTCCGCAAGAACCCGGTCTACGTCGACCCGGCGGTCTCCCGAGAGCTGCCCGCGGCCGACGCGAAGGCCCTGGGCAAGCAGATCAAGGACGCGGGCAGTGCGGGCAAGCCCCTGTTCATCGCCGTCCTGCCCGCCGGCTATCCCACCCAGAGCCTGTTCGCCGATCTGCGCGCCGCCACCGGCATCACCGGCCTCTACGCCATCCGCCTCGGCGACCGCTTCGACGCCCGCGCCGACTCCTCGGTCGTCTCCCGCACCGCCGTGCAGAACCTGGTGAACAGCGTCCAGGGTGAGGACACCACGACCCAGCTGACCGACTTCACGGACCGGGCGCTCGCCGGCATGGGCGGCCGGGCGCCCGCGAGCTGGGGGACGACCGGTGCCGGCGGAGGCGTTCCCAGCACCGCGCTGATCATCGCGGGCGCCCTGGTGGTCGCGGGCGGCGCGGGCGCGTACGCACTGGTCCGGCGAGGCCGCCGACGCCACGAGGAGGAGCAGCGGGCGGCTTTGGAGCGGCTGCGGGTGGTCGTCGACGAGGACATCACCGCGTTCGGCGAGGAACTCGACCGCCTGGACTTCCACCCGGCTGAGGCGGGCGCCGACGACGCGATGCGCGCGGACTACGAGCGCGCGCTCGACGCCTACGAACAGGCGAAGACCTGCATGGCGGAGGCAGCGAAGCCCGAGGACGTCCGCGCTGTCACCCAGGCCCTGGAGGACGGCCGCTTCTCGCTCATGCAACTGGCCGCACGCCGAGAGGGCCGGCCGCTCCCGGAGCGCCGCCCGCCGTGCTTCTTCGACCCCCGTCACGGCCCGTCGGTCGCCGACGCCGCCTGGACCCCGCCCGGCGGCGCACCCCGCGAGGTCCCGGTCTGCGCCGCCGACCAGGCCCGCCTCGCCGACGGCCGCGACCCGGCGGTCCGGGAGGTCGACACGGACTACGGCCGCCGCCCCTACTGGGACGCGGGACCGGCCTACGGCCCTTGGGCGGGCGGCTACTTCGGCGGTGGCATCCTGCCCGGCCTCCTGGTCGGCACACTGCTGGGAAGCGTGATGTCGACACCGTCGTACGGCGCGGACTACGGCACCGGATACGGCGACTTCGGCGTGGGAGGCTACGAGGGCGGGGACATGTCCGGGGCGGACTTCGATCCCGGGGACTTCGGCGGCGGCTTCGGCGACGGCGGGGGAGGGGACTTCGGCGGGGGTTTCTAGGCCGGGGGCAGGTCCGCGAGCCGGTCGAGCAGGGCCGCCGCGAGGTCGAGCACGCCCCGCTCGGTCTCGCCCAGGGACGCCAGCGCGTCGGCGAGCCATGCGTCACGCTCCCGCATGTCCCGCTCCAGGGCGTGCCGGCCGTCGGCGGTGAGCGTGAGGAGCGACCGACGCCGGTCGGCCGTACCCGCTTCCCGCACGATCAGCCCCTCCGACTCCAGCTCCGCGAAGACCCGGGTGAGCGACTGCGGCCGCTGTCGCTCGGCCGCAGCGATCTCACCGGGCGTGGCGGGACCGTACCGGTGCAGATGGCCGAGGACGGCGAGCTGGTTGGGGCTGAGACTTCCCTCGCCGCGCTCCTGCCGCAACCGACGGTTGAGACGCACGACACCCCGCCGGAGACGGGCGGCTTCGGAGAGACGATCCATGCTCCAGAACTGTACGTGAACACTTACTACCTCTCCCACAAGATCCCCATAATATCTGCACAGTGACCGAAAAATTGATACGCAACGCGTACGAAGCCGGGCTCACCATGGCGGCCGTGCTGCTTGCCTGGGCCGCCACCCTCTGGCTGGAGGGCGTCGCCGGGCTGCACACGGACGCGGTGGTGCTGGCGGTGGCCCTGACCGTCACGCTCGCCAGGACTCAGCGCACGGCGGACGTGCGGGGGCGGCTCACGGCCTTCGCGCTGCTGCCCGCGGTGGCCGCGGTCTGCGCGCTGACGGGGCGGCTGATCGCCGCGCACTACGCGCTGGGTGCGGCCGTCTACACCGTCGCGATCTCCCTGGCCATCTGGATACGGCGGTACGGCCCCGCCGCCACCAGAGCGGGCACGCTGCTGACTTTGCCGCTGGTGGCGCTGCTGGTGGTACCGGGACCGGCGCTGCCGTCCGAGGCGCAGGGCGCGCTGGTGAGCTGGGCGTGGTCGGCGCTGATCGGGGTGCTGGCGTGCGGCTCGGTCTGGCTGGTGCAGGCGGTGGGGGACCGGTACGGCCCGTGGCCGGCCGGGCCCGAGGCGGAGGTGCGGCGCCGGCGCGCCTCGCGGCTGCGCCCTCGCCCCAGCACACGCATGGCCGTGCAGATGGGGTGGCGGTCGCCGTGGCCTTCGCCCTCGGCCGGCTTCTCTTCGACCACCACTGGCCGTGGCCGGTCCTCACGGCGTATGTCGCGGCGAGCGGCAACCGGGGCCGAACGGACGTCCTGCGCAAGGGAGTCGAGCGGCTGGTCGGCGCCTGCGCGGGCACGGTGCTGGCCACCGGGGTGGCGGCTGCCGGGATCTCCGGGCGGCCGTCGGTGACGGTGATGTTCGCGGTCCTGGCGGTCGCCCTGTGGCTGCGACCGCTCAACCACGCCTACTGGGCGGCCGGAATGACCACGGCCCTGTCGCTCCTGCTCGGCTACTTCGGCCAGGACGCACCGAGTCTGCTCCCCACCCGCCTGGCCGGCATCGCCCTCGGCGCGGCCCTGTCCGTCGCCGCGGCTTGGTCGCTGCTCCCGGTCGCGAGAGGGACTACGGCGAGCGCGGCACGACCAGTCCCGACTCGTACGCCATGACGACCGCCTGCGTCCGGTCCCGCAACCCCAGCTTGGACAGGATCCGGCTGACGTGCGTCTTCACCGTCTCCTCCCCGACGCGCAGCCTTCCCGCGACCTCCGGGTTGGACAGGCCTTGCGCGAGCAGCCGCAGCACCTCCGTCTCGCGCGGGGTGAGCAGGGCGAGCCCGGCGTCCGGCGCGGGGGCTTTCGGACGCAGCCGGGCGAACTCGGCGATCAGCCGCCGTGTGATCGCGGGCGCGAGCAGCGCCTCGCCCGCGGCCACGACCCGCACGGCGTCGAAGAGCCGCTCCGCCGTCACGTCCTTGAGCAGGAATCCGCTGGCCCCGGCCGCGAGGGCGTCGTACACATGCTCGTCGAGGTCGAAGGTGGTGAGGATCAGCACGCGCGGCGCGTCCGGCCCGCGCAGCTCGGCGGTCGCCCGGATTCCATCCATCACGGGCATCCGCACGTCCATCAGCACGACGTCGGGCCGCTGCTCCCGGCACACACGCACTGCCTCGGCGCCGTCGCGCGCCGTACCGACGACGCTGAAGTCCGGCTGGGTGGCGAGCAGTCCGGCGTACCCGGCCCGCACGACCTCGTGGTCGTCGGCGACGACGACACGGACACGCCTGGTCATCCGTGCAGCACCCCCGCACGGACGGGCAGCCGGGCCTCGACGACGAATCCGCCGCCGGGGGCCGGGCCGGTGCACAGGGTGCCCCCGGCGCTGGCGGCGCGCTCGCGCATGCCGATGAGCCCGTGACCGGGGTGGCCGGGAACCGGTCCGGGACCGTTGTCGCGCACGCGGATCGCCAAGTCGTCGCTTCCGTAGCGGAGTTCCACGTCCACGGCAGCCCCCGGCGCATGCCTGCGCGCGTTCGTCAGCGCCTCCTGGACGATCCGGTACGCGGTGACCTCGATACCGGGATCGAGCGGTGCCACGGGTCGGCTGACGATCAGCCTCGTATGAGCGCCGCCCGCGTTCCGCGACTCGTCGACCAGTTCGAGGAGCTGCCCCAACCCCGGCTGCGGACGCCGCTGCACCCCCGGATCCGCGTCCTCTCGCAGCACGCCGAGGAGCCGTCGCATCTCGGTCAGGGCGGTGCGCGCCGTGTCCCCTATGGCCAGCAGCCGGGTCGCGCCCTCGGACGGCAGCCCCGGGGTGGTCAGCCGGGCGGTCTCCGCCTGCACGGCGATCATGGAGATGTGGTGGGCGACGACGTCGTGCAACTCCCGTGCGATCCGGGCACGTTCGCCCCGCGCGGCATGCTCGAGCAGCGTGTCCGCGAAGGCCTGTTCAGTGGCGCTGTGCGCGAGCGCTGCGGAACGGGCGTGGTGTGCGATCCCCGTGGCCGCCGCGGCCGAGGCGAGCGTGGCGACGAGGACCGCGACGGCCCGAGTGACCCCCTGCTGTCCGGTCAGGCCGATGACGACGTACGGCACGACGAGCAGCCCCGCCGGCCGGGCAGCCCCGGTCCGGCCGAGGACGTACACGCAGGCCAGCTGGGCGATGATCCCGCCGACGGTGAGCGCCCGGAACGGCACGAGCGCCAGCACGCCGCAACCGCTCACCGTGAGGGTGGCACCGGCCCGGGTGACCCCCTCGGCACCCAGGACGAGAGCGAGCGGAAGCGTCGAGGCGAGGGCGAGCAGGAGCACGGTGGCGAAACCGCCCCGCGCGTCGCCGCCGCGGACGAGGACTTCCGTGACGGCGAGGACGGCGAGAGCGAGGGGGGCCGCCTGCTTCGCCCCCCGCACACGAAGTGCCGTCCACCCGCGCTTCCCCGTCACGTCCCCGGTCCCACCGACGTCGCCTCAACCACATCCGCCATTCTGCCGAGCCCCCCGTCCTGCGCATCCCCCACGTGAGGGACCTCCCCGGCGTGACGACACCCGGGTACCTCGCCCCTAGCCTCCCTCTCCATGAGCGATGCAACCATCGAAGTCCGCAACCTGCGCAAGCGGTTCGGCCGGACCCTCGCGGTCGACGGCCTCTCGTTCACGGCCGAGCCCGGCATGGTCACCGGCTTCGTCGGCCCCAACGGCGCGGGCAAGTCCACCACCATGCGGGCGCTCCTCGGTCTGGACGCCGCAGACGAGGGCGAGGCCCTCATCGGCGGCCGTCCCTACCACGCCCTGCGGACCCCCCTCCTGGAGGTCGGGGCGCTTCTGGACGCGGCCGCCCTGCACCCCAGCCGCCGCGGCCGTGACCATCTGCGCTGGCTCGCCCATTCCCACGGCCTGCCCATGAGCCGCGTGGACGAGGTCCTGGACCAGGTGGGCATGGACGCGGCGGCACGGCGCAGGGCGGGCGGCTACTCCCTGGGCATGCGCCAGCGCCTGGGCCTGGCGGCCGCTCTCCTCGGCGACCCCCCGGTCCTCCTCCTCGACGAACCGGTCAACGGCCTGGATCCCGAGGGCATCCAGTGGATCCGCACCCTCCTGCGCGACCTCGCCTCCGAGGGCCGCGCGATCCTCGTCTCCAGCCATCTGATGAGCGAACTCGAGGACACGGCCGACCACTTGGTGGTGATCGGCCGGGGGCGCCTGATCGCCGAAACGGCGGTCGCCGACCTCCTCGCCGCCGCCTCCGGGGACCGCGTCCGCCTGCGCACGAGCGCCCGCGCCGAGGCGATGGAGCTACTGGCTCGCGAAGGCGCCACGGTGGCCGTCACCGACCGCGACACGCTCACCGTCACCGGTATGCCCACCCAGCGGATCGTCGAACTGCTCACGGGATCGAACGTCCCCATCGCCGAAGTGGCCGCCCACCGTGCGACGTTGGAGGAGGCCTACATGGAACTCACCCGGGAATCGGTCGAGTTCGCTTCTGCGAGGAAGTCCGAGGCTGCCGAATGACGACCACGATCCCCCCGTACCGCTCCCGCCTCCACCCCGCCCGCGCCGGATTCCGCCACCTCCTGCGCGCCGAGTGGACGAAGTTCTGGACGGTCCGTGTCCGGCTGCTGGTCCTGGCCGTCGCGGCAGTCGTCACCGTCGTCATCTCCCAGCTGGGCGCGAGCGGCTCGCACAGCGAAGGTCCCGTCCAGGTCGTCACCGGTCCCGACGGCACGGTGGTCAACGACGCCTTCCACCTCACCCATCGCCCCCTCACCGGCGACGGCACCGTCACCGTCCGCGTCACCGGCCTGCGCAGTGCGGACGGCGGGGCACTGGAGTCCTGGGCGAAGGCCGGACTCATGATCAAGGCGAACCTCGAACCGGGATCTCCCTACGCAGCCGTCCTGACCACCCCCGACCACGGCATCCGCATGCAGTGGAACTTCACCGGGGACACGCCGGGCAGCGCTGCCGACGCCCCCCACTGGCTCCGCCTCACCCGATCCGGCGACCGCGTCACCGGCTATGACTCCACGGACGGCACGCACTGGCGCAAGATCAGAGACGTACGACTGAGCGGCCTCCCGCACACCACCCAAGTGGGCATCTTCGTGGCCACCCCCGCACACCAGGTGCTGCACCGCTCGTTCGGCGGCACGAGTGAGACGTTCGGCGGCGGAAAGGTCACGGGCACGTTCGACCACCTGGCGCTGCGCGGAACGCCTGCCTCCGCCGCATGGCGGAGCACGGACGTGGGAGGTCCGATGCCCAACGGCCCGAGGCGGGCCGACGCCGAGCAGGGCCGCACCACCACCGACGCCTCCGGCGAGCACACCCTCACCGGCCGCGGCGACATCGCCCCCGACGAGTCCGGTGGCGACACGGTACAGATGAGCTTCCAGGGGGTCTTCGTGGGCGTCCTGTTCATGGTCGCGCTCGGTGCCCTCTTCATGACCGGTGAATACAAGCGTGGGCTGATCCGTACGACGTTCACGGCGACGCCGGGCCGGATACGGGTGCTGGCGGCGAAGACCCTGGTGATCGGCTCGGTGACGTTCGCGGTGAGCCTGCCGGCGACGGCGGTGGCCTTCACCCTGGCCCAGTCGACGCTCCGAGCCAACGGCTACGAGCCGCCCCAGTTCCCCGACTACTCCCTCCTGGACACCCCGGCCCTGCGCGCGATCGTGGGCAGCGCGGCCCTGCTGTCGCTGGTGGCAGTCCTGGCACTGGCGGTGGGCGTACTGCTGCGCACGAGCGCCGGCACGATCGCCGCCGTACTCGTCCTGGTCATCCTTCCCCAGATCCTGGCCTTCGCTCTTCCGCTGCCCGCTGCCCACTGGCTGTTGCGGGTGACCCCGGCGGCGGCGTTCGCGATCCAACAGGGAGTGACGTACTACCCGCAGGCGGAGAACAACTGCCTGCCGGAGAGCGGCTGTTACCCGATGCAACCGGTGCACGGCCTGTTGGTCCTGGCGGCCTACGCACTCGTGGCCCTGCTGCTGGCGGCATGGCGGCTGCGCCGGAGGGACGCATGAGGTGGCTGCACGCGGAGTGGACGAAGCTCCGCACGGTGCCGAGCACGTGGTGGCTGCTGGGGGCGACGGTGGTGCTGACCGTGGTGGCGGGCGCGGCGGCGGCCTCCTCGCTCACGACGGAGGTGTGTCCGTCCCTCGAGGCCTGCCACGAGGACACGGTGAAGCTGAGTCTGACGGGCGTGTGGCTGGGCCAGTCGACGTGCCTGGTGCTCGGCGCGCTGTCGATGGGGTCGGAGTACGGCACGGGCACGATGCGTACGACGCTGACGGCGATGCCGGTGCGCGGGCGCGTGCTACTGGCCAAGGCGGTCGCACTGGCTCTGCCCACGGCACTGGCGGGAGCTGTGGCGGTCGTGACCTCTCTGTGGACGGCGAGCCGGATCCTGCGGGTGCAGGGCCCGCTGCTCCGGGCGGCGGTGGGCTCGGTCCTACTGCTCACGCTGGTGGCGCTGCTGGGCCTGGCCCTGGCGACGCTGCTCAGGGACACGGCCGCGGGCGTCACCGTGGGCCTGGGCCTGCTGTACGTCGTCCCGCTCTTGGCGGACATGCTTCACTCGCCCACCTGGCAACACCGCCTGCAACGCTGGGCCCCGATGCCGGCGGCCCTGTCCGTCCAGGCAACCCGCGACCTGGCCCGTCTGCCGATCGCCCCGTGGCCGGGGCTGGGGGTGCTGGCGGCGTACGCGACGGGGCTACTGGCGGTCGCGGGCGTGCTGTTCAGACTGCGCGACACGTGACGCTCAGCGGGCGACACGGCGCGGGAACTCGCTCCAGGTGGTGGGGGAGAGCCGTGGGGGGACCTGGAGTCACGGACGTGGAGGGTGGTGGGGGTGCCGGCGGCCTTCAGGCGATCGCCGTCCTGGCTGCCGCTTCAACACCCCCGCACACGCGAGGCGTTCCATCGCCGGGACCACAGATCGATCGGTCGGCGAGCGGAACCGGGGCAGTTCGTGTGGCCCGAGTTCACGGTGACCGTGGGGCCATCCGCCTCGGGCCGCCCTGGACCCGGGCCGCTCCGACCCGACGCGAGTCCGGTGGCGGATGTACGCCGTGGGATCACGCCTTCTTGATCGCGGAGATGTCGAAGTTCAGCTTGATCTTGTCGGACACCAGGACGCCACCCGTCTCCAGCGCGGCGTTCCAGGTCAGGCCCCACTCCGAGCGAAGGATCTCCGCCTTGCCCTCGAAGCCGACGCGCTCGTTGCCGAACGGGTCCTTGGCCGCGCCGTTGAACTCCAGGTCGATCGTGATCGGCTTGGTCGTACCGAGGATCTCCAGGTCACCGGTGATGCGGTAGTCGTCGCCGCCCAGGGCCTCCGCCTTGGTGGAACGGAAGGTCATGGTCGGGAACTCCTCGGCCTTGAAGAAGTCGGAGCTCTTCAGGTGGCCGTCACGGTCCGGGGAACCGGTGTCGACGCTCTCCATCTTGATGTCGATGGACGCGGTGGACTTGGCGGGGTCGGAGCCGTCCAGCTGCAGCGTGCCCTCGACGTCGTTGAACTTGCCCTTCACGTTCGTGACCATCGCGTGCCGCGCGACGAAGGCGAAGGTGGAGTGTGCGGCATCGATCGTGTACTCGCCGGTCAGCGCGGCCAGGTCGGGGTTGACGGCAGCCGGCGCCGCGGGTGCGCTGGTCTCGGGGGCGGTGTCCTTACGGCCGAAGATGCCCATGACGTGCTCCTTTGGGGGACGGGGCGCGGCTCCGAACGGAAGCCGCGCGGCATTCTGTTGAACATTCAAATACGCCAACGAGAGGGACGTTAGCCCTATTCCATTCAAGTTTCAACATCATCCGCAACGTGTCTCCGGTATTACGGCGGGTCATGACTTGGTCATGTCCGAGTCATGCCGTTCGTCCTCTGGCGAACGCGCGTAGAACTCGGGCACCATCTCCGTGCACCGCCTGCACAGCCGCCCCACAGGAAGCACGGTCGTCCGCAGGAAGGGTCCCCATGAAGTCGCGCCGCATGACGCTCCGCTCCGCGCTCACCGCCCTCGCCCTCGTCGTCGCCCCGGGCGCCGCCGTCGTCGGCACCGCCGGCGACGCCTTCGCCGTCACCAAGATCAGCCACGCCACCGCCACCTCGATGTTCCGTCAGGTCGGCATCACCTGGTCGTCCTCCGGCAACTGCTCTGACCGCAACAACTCCACGTGTACGTCCTTCGAGCAGCTCAACCTCCCCACCGCGCAGGGCGCGCAGACCCTCAAGCGGGCCAGCGGCTGCGCGCTCAACATCACCGGCGGCACCGAGACGGGCCACGCGAGCGGCACCTACTCGCACTGGAACGGCTACAAGCTCGATTACGGCAAGAACACCTGCGTCACCTCGTACATCAAGAACTACTTCACCTACATCGGCCTGCGCGGCGACGGAGCACCGCAGTACCAGTCCGGCTCGGGCAACATCTACGCCGACGAGGGCAACCACTGGGACGTCCTCTACTACAACTGCGGCGGCTGCTGAGCAGGGCACCCGACTCCCATTCGCTCCCGGCGGCGGTCGCGCTCCTCGCGGCCGCCGTCGGGCGTACCGCTAGGCTCTGCGTGGGCGAGCCGCGCCGCCCGCCGTTCGAGGTGCCGTGTCACTCCGGGGATGGCATGTGCGGTGCGCGAATGTGAGGTGGCCCGCAGATGACGGCTTTGTGGCACCTCTACAAGCGCGGAGCCCTCTGAGCAGTCGGAACGGCTGCATGCCGTGGTGGTTCTGTTCAGGGGTACCAGGAAAACGGTCCGGAGACTGTACGGAGTCGACGGCTCGCTTTCCTCGGTGTCCTTCGTAAGGTCGCTACATGACCGTTTTGGAAGAGAAGACGGGTGAGCCGACCGGCGAGCCGACGGACGCGCGCGGCCGGGTCGCGGAGCTGCACGAGATCCGTGCGCAGGCCGTCTCGGGCCCCAGCGAGAAGGCGACCGAGGCGCAGCACGCCAAGGGCAAGCTGACGGCCCGGGAGCGCATCGAGCTGCTCCTCGACCCGGGGTCCTTCCAGGAGGTCGAGCAGTTGCGCCGGCACCGGGCGAGCGGGTTCGGCCTGGAGGCGAAGAAGCCGTACACCGACGGTGTCATCACCGGCTGGGGCACGGTGGAGGGCCGCACGGTCTTCGTCTACGCCCACGACTTCCGCATCTTCGGCGGCGCGCTGGGCGAGGCCCACGCCACGAAGATCCACAAGATCATGGACATGGCCATCGCGGCCGGCGCGCCGCTGGTGTCGCTGAACGACGGGGCCGGCGCGCGTATCCAGGAGGGCGTGTCCGCCCTC
>NZ_BMQA01000055.1 GCF_014647875.1 Streptomyces brasiliensis
ATACAAGATCACACACTACCCGTTAGACGGCAGTTGGGGTACCTAACGAAGCCCTACTAGGGAGCCCCTCGACTCAGGTCACGCTTCCCCGGGGTAGCGCACCCCGATCCGCTCCCGCACCCGGTCCAGCGTGCGCATCACCGCGAGGGTGCCGTCCAGCGGGACGAGCGGCGACTCGGTCTCGCCGGCCCGCAGGGCGCGCATGACCTCCACGGCCTCGTGCCGCATGGTCTGGCGCGGACCGTCGGCCGGGTCGAGGGCGAACTCCTCGGGGTCGCGGCCGTCGCGGTGCAGGACGAAGCGGTCGGGGTTGAAGAAGCCGGACGGCACGTCGATACGGCCCTGCGAGCCGGTCACCGACGCGGTGACGCCCGTACCGCCGACGACCGAGCAGTGCAGAGAGGCCAGCGCCCCGCTCTCCCACGTCAGCAAGGCGCCCGTCTGGAGGTCGACGCCCTCATCCGACAGCACCGCGCTCGCGGTGACGTCCGCCGGTTCGCCGAGCAGCAGGTGTGCGAACGACACCGGGTAGACACCGAGGTCGAGCAGCGCGCCGCCGCCCAGCGCGGGGTCGCGCAGCCGGTGTGCGGACGGGAAGGGGCCCTCGAGCCCGAAGTCGGCCTGGATCGTGCGCACTTCGCCGATCGCGCCGTCCTCGGTCAGCGACTTCAGGCGCCGGATCAGGGGGTTGCAGTACATCCACATCGCTTCCATCAGGAAGCTGTCGTGGTCCTTGGCCAGCGCGACCAGTTCCTCGGCCTCGCGCGAGTTCAGCGTGAACGCCTTCTCGCACAGCACGTTCCGCCCGGCCTCCAGACACAGACCGGCCGCCGCCCGGTGCGCCGAGTGCGGCGTGGCGACGTACACGACATCGATGTCCTCGTCCCGTGCCAGCGACTCCCAGTCGCCGTACGCCCGGCCTATCCCGAACCGCTTCGCGAACGCGTCCGCCGAGTCCTGGTTCCGCGATGCGACCGCCACGATCTCCGCGTCCGGCAGATCCACCAGATCCGCCGCGAACGCCGCCGCTATCCCGCCCGTCGCCAGGACACCCCACCGCATGCTCTGCTCCGCCATCCCGCCCGCCCTCGCTCATGTGCCCTCGGCACTGTGTACGAGCTGAGAGCATAGGTGTCGGTTCAACAAAACGGTCGAGAAGGGGAGGGGCACATGGCCGAGCACGTGGCGGCGCCGACACCGGAACGGGAGAAGGAATCGGCATCCCGGGGGGCCGCCGGCCGCGCGGCACGCCGTACCGGCGTCCTCGTCACCCTCGTCCTCGGCGGGCTCACCGCCACACCCCCGCTCGCGATGGACATGTACCTCCCGTCCCTGCCGGAGGTCACCCGCTCCCTGCACGCGCCCGCCGCGACCGTCCAGCTCACGCTCACCGCCTGTCTGGCCGGGATGGCGCTCGGGCAGCTGGTGGTCGGCCCGATGAGCGACCGCTGGGGCCGCCGCCGCCCGCTCCTGACCGGCCTCGCCGTCTACCTGCTCGCCACCGTCCTGTGCGCGCTGGCCCCGAACGTCGAGACCCTGGTCGCCTTCCGGCTGGCACAGGGCCTCGCGGGTGCGGCCGGCATCGTCATCGCGCGGGCCGTCGTACGCGACCTGTACGACGGGGTGGCGATGGCCCGCTTCTTCTCCACCCTGATGCTCATCTCCGGCGTCGCCCCGATCGTGGCCCCGCTGATCGGCGGGCAGCTCCTGCGGGTGACCGACTGGCGGGGCGTGTTCGTCGTCCTGACCGTCCTCGGGGCCGTCCTCGCGGCGGTCGTCTGGCTGCGGCTGCCCGAGACCCTGCCGCCCGCCGAACGCCACGTGGGCGGGGTCGGCGAGGCCCTGCGCGCCATGCGCGGCCTGCTCGCCGACCTGCCCTTCACCGGCTACATGCTCACGGGCGGCTTCGCCTTCGCCGCGCTGTTCGCCTACATCGCGGCCTCGCCGTTCGTGGTCCAGGAGATCTACGGCGCCTCCCCGCAGACCTTCAGCCTGCTGTTCGGGCTGAACTCGGTCGGACTGGTCGTCGCCGGGCAGGTCAACGGCAAGCTGCTGGTCGGGCGGGTGAGCCTGGACAAGGTGCTGGCCGCCGGGCTCGTGGTCACCGTGCTCGCCGCGACCGCCCTGCTGCTGATGGCCACCGGCGCCTTCGGGCATGTGGGCCTCGCGCCCGTCGCCGCCGCGCTGTTCGTGCTGGTGTCGGCGATGGGCGTCACCCTGCCCAACGCCCAGTCGCTCGCCCTGCTGCGCACCCGGCACGCGGCCGGCTCCGCCTCCGCGCTCCTCGGCACCTCCTCCTTCCTCGTCGGGGCGATCGCCTCCCCGCTCGTCGGTGTCGCCGGTGAGCACACCGCCGTACCGATGGCCGTCGTCCAACTGGCGGGATCGCTGGTGGCGCTGACCTGTTTCATGGGAATGTGCCGTTCCTGGAACACACGTACGAGTGCGGAGGGAGCAGGCAGCTGAGCGCACCGAGACTGCGCGTCGACACACCGGAGAGGGCCGGGCTCGATCCCACGGAACTGCGGCACCTGGTCCGCGAGGCGCACGACCTCACCACCGGTGAGCCCCCTTGGGCGCCGGGCGTCGTCGTGGTCGCCGGACGCGGGCCGGTGATCGCCGTGCAGGAGGCGGCCGGCTGGGCGGTGCGGTACGCCTCGTACGACCCCGAGACCGGTACCGGGGTCGAACTGCCGCGCGCGGCCCGGGTGCCGACGACCGTCGACACCCCCTTCGACCTGGCCTCCCTCACCAAGCTGTTCACGTCCGTGGCCGCCGTGCAGCAGATCGAGCGGCGCACGCTCGGCATCGACGCGCTCGTCGGCGACTACCTGCCGGAGTTCCGGGCGGCGGCCGTGCACGGCATCACCGTACGGCAGGTGCTTACCCACACCTCCGGACTGCGCGCCGAACTCCCGCTGTACGACTGCCGGGACGACGCGGAGCGGCTCGCGCTGCTGCGGTCCGAGGCGCCGACGAGGGAGCGGGGGACGTACCTCTACTCCGACCTGAACATGCTGCTGCTCCAGTTCGTCCTGGAACGCGCCACCGGCCGCACGCTCGATGTCCTCGTCCACGAGGGGATCACGCGGCCGCTCGGGATGACGGTGACCGGCTTCGGACCGTGCCCCGGCGCGGCCGCCACGGAGTGCCAGCGGCGGCCGTGGGCCAAGGCGGACCGCGGGATGCTGCGGGGTGTGGTCCACGACGAGAACGCGTGGGCGCTGGGCGGCGTCGCGGGTCACGCGGGCCTGTTCTCCACCGGCCGCGACCTCGCGGTCTTCTGCCGGGCCCTGCTCGGAGGCGGCGCGTACGGCCCCGCGCGCATCCTCGGCCCCGACTTCGTGGAACTGCTGCTGACCGCACCGGGCCTGGGCTTCGCCGTGGACCAGCCCTGGTTCATGGGCGAACTGGCGGGCGGGGGAGCGGCGGGCCACACGGGCTTCACGGGCACGTCCCTGGTTCTGGACCCGACGACGCAGACGTTCCTCGTCCTCCTGGCCAACACGGTGCATCCGGTGAGACGGCCGGCGGACAACCGGCCGAGGGCGGCACTGGCGACGAGACTGGCGCGGGCGGTGACGCCTTGCTGATGGGGCCGCCGACATCCGGGGTGCCGCCATGTGTCGTCGGGCGGCTGCGGCGTCGTCGTGGCTGGTCGCGCCCACGCGGCGGAGCCGCATATCGACGCAGCCCCGCGCCCCTTTGGGGCGCCACACCGCCCCGATATTAGAATCTTCGGGTGAACGACCCCGTACCGACGGCCGAGAACCTCCGCGCAGCCCTCTCCGGGCTGCTCGACGGGCTTCCGCCCAAGCAGGCCGCCGGAGCCGTCGAGAGGCTGATCGCCAACTACCGGGGCCGCACCCCGACCGACGCCCCGATCCTGCGGGACCGTGCCGACGTCGCCGCCTACGCCGCCTACCGCATGCCCGCGACCTTCGAGGCGGTGCGCGCGGCGCTGGACGCGTTCGCGGCGGCCGTGCCCGGGTGGGCGCCGGGCAGTCATGTGGACGTCGGCGGCGGGACCGGCGCGGCGACCTGGGCGGTCAGTGCCACCTGGGACGGCACCCGCCCGGTGACGGTGCTCGACTGGGCCGAGCCCGCGCTCGCTCTCGGCCGGGAGATCGCCGCCGCCAACCCGGCCCTGCACGGCGCCCGCTGGCAGCGCGCCCGGATCGGTGCGGCGCTCACTCTCGACGCCACCGACCTCGTCACGGTCTCCTACGTCCTCAACGAACTCGCCGAGCCCGACCGCGCCGCGCTCGTCGACGCCGCCGCGGCCGCCGCGCAGGCCGTCGTGATCGTCGAGGCCGGCACCCCCGACGGCTACGCCCGCGTCATCGAGGCCCGCGACCGGCTGGTCCGCGCCGGATTCCACGTCGCCGCCCCCTGCCCGCACAGCGCCGCCTGCCCGATCGTTCCCGGCACCGACTGGTGCCACTTCTCCGCGCGGGTCAGCCGCTCCTCCCTGCACCGGCAGGTCAAGGGCGGCTCACTGCCGTACGAGGACGAGAAGTTCAGCTATGTCGCCGCCACCCGCCTGCCGGTGACGCCGGCGCCCGCCCGCGTGGTCCGGCGCCCGCAGATCCGCAAGGGCCAGGTGCTCCTCGACCTGTGCGAGCCCGACGAGCAGCTGCGCCGCACGACGGTCACCAAACGCCACGGCGATCTGTACAAGGCCGCGCGGGACGCGGACTGGGGCGACCCCTGGCCGCCCGGGGACCCGGCCGCGTAGCTCCCACCACGTCTCCGTCACGAGACGCCCCGTCTCACCCCCCTGATAGCTTCGGCCCATGGTCGACAAGCCCGTCCCCGACGCCACCCGCCGCAGCGAGAAGTCCCGTCGTGCGATCCACGACGCCGCCCTCGCGCTCGTCGCCGAGGTCGGGTATCCGAAGACCACCGTCGAGGCGATCGCAGCCCGCGCCGGGGTCGGGAAGCAGACCATCTACCGCTGGTGGCCGTCCAAGGCGGACGTCCTGCTGGAGGCCTTCCTCGACCTGGGCGCGCAGACCGCCCGCGAGCTGGGCCAGGAGCCGTACGTGATCCCGGACACGGGGGATCTCGCCGTCGACCTCAAGGCCGTGCTGCGTGCCACGGTCGACGAGCTGCTCGACCCCCGCTTCGAGGCCCCGGCCCGCGCCCTGGCCGCCGAGGGGCTGGTCAACGAGCCGCTCGGCCGAGAGTTCGTGGCCAAGCTCCTCGAACCCCAGCTCCGGCTGTACGTCGACCGGCTGCGCTCCGCGCAGGATGCGGGGGACGTACGCCCCGACGTGGACCCTCGCATCGCCCTCGAACTCTTCGTCTCGCCCCTCGCCCAGCGCTGGCTGCAGCACACCGGACCGATCTCGTACGAGTACACCGACACCCTCGTCGACTACGCCCTGCACGGGCTGGCACCGCGCTGACCTCGCCCCCGGTGCGGGCCCGTGGTCGGTACGGGCGCAGGATGGTGGGACCATGGGAGACGGTGTTCGCACGACAGCGAGGCGAGGCGATAGATGAGCGCGACGTTCGGCGGCCGGAACGGCCGGCAGGGCAGACTCTCCCAGTGGCTGCGCGGACGCCGTCCACAGGAGGCCGCCGACGACGGCGGCCGTGAGGCCCTGCTGCTCGCCGCCGCCGAAGCGGGACTGCCCCTGGCGCCCGCCGCGCATCCCGCTCCCGGGTACCGCTGCTCCTGCGACCGCGTCGGCTGTCCCACCCCGGCCCGGCACCCGGTGTCGTTCGCCTGGCAGACGCAGTCCACCACCGACCGCGCCCAGATCGAGCGCTGGGCCCGCCACCAGCCGCAGGCCAACTTCATCACCGCGACCGGCATGACCCACGACGTCCTGGACGTCCCGCTGGAGGCCGGCCGCGAGGCCCTGGAGCAGCTCGACGCCGCCGGGGTCGAGACGGGACCCGTCGCCGAGAGCGACGACGGCCGCCTGCTGTTCTTCACCCTCACCCGGGGCACACCCGAGGACGAGGACGAGTGGTGGCCCTGCGAACTGGACTGCCACCCGGAGACCATGGACGAGCACCCCGGCCTGCGCTGGCACTGCCGCGGCTCGTACGTCCTCGTACCGCCCGCCCGGCTCCCCGGCGACGACGACCAGCGGGTGCGCTGGGTACGCGGCCCCGAGCACGCCCTGCCCGACCCGCTGAGCCTCCTCGAAGCGCTCACGGACGCCTGCGCCCGCCACGCCGGTGAGGAACCCGGCCACACACCGGCGGCCTGGCCCCTGCGCCACTGACGGCTATCCGCCCCGGGCGGCCGTGAGTCCCTGGATACGCCCCAGCATCGATATCTCGTCGGACCCGGAACCCGTGCCCCGCTTCGGGTCCAGGACGACCTCGTTGGAGACGAACTCCAGCGTCAGCGACTGCTTGATCTCGCCCTTCGTCAGGGCCTGCACGTCCTGGTTCGGGGTCGGCACGGAGGCGCCCGCGGCGGCGGTCTGTTTCGCGTAGTGATGCGTGGTGAAGAACACCAGCGCCCCGCCGTCCGCCGTGCGCAGCGCCAGCGGCGCGTAGTCGCCGTTCGTCAGCGGCTCGTCGATGTACTGCGTGGCCAGCCCCGGCCTGCTGGCGTCCTCGGTCCGCTGCGCGCGCCACCCGCTGGTGTGCGCTCCCTTCGCGAAGCCGCTGCCGCCGTTCTTCAGGTAGGTCGTGTAGCGCGCGCTCAAGTCCCGTGGCTGGATGGCCAGTTCGGGAGAGGCCGCGGGTACGGCCTCGGCCCAGCCGTCCTTGTCCTTCGTGAACTCGGGTACGGCGCCCGGGGCGACCAGCGTCAGATACGCCACCTGGAACGGCTCGGTCAGGCTGCCGCGGGTGAAGACGAGCAGCCAGCGCGCGTCGCCGCCCTTGTTGGCGTGGGCGTCGGCGAGGAACCAGCGCGGCCAGCCCGCCTTCTTGGGGATGGTGAACTTCGCGTCCGACAGTTTCAGCGGTTGGTGCGCGCTGTTGCCGCCGGGGTTGTTCGTGTGCCCGGCCTTCAGCCGGGCGCCGTCGATGTCGGCGAGGGCGCCGGTGACGTAGTCCTCGTCCAGGGAGCTGTCGTACGCCTTGTCGGCCGCGTTGTACGCGTCCGTGAACCGCTGAAGGGCCTTCGCGGCCTCGGCCCTGGTGGTGGCGGGGAGCACCTCGCGCTCCCCGTGCACCACCACACATCCGCTCGCCGTCAGTGACAAAGCGGTCATCGAGGCCGCTATCAGTGCGTTCCGATCACGCCGACGTAGCCTTCGAGGGCTGCGATCCCTGGTCATCAGGAGCCTTCACCTTCCCCTTCCCGGAGGCGAACCCTACCGGGGCGAAGAAGACGGCGAGCGTCGGGATCAAGTACAGCAGCCACACCGTGACCTGAAGGACCGTCGGGTCGGGCTGGAAGTTGAACACGCCCTTCAGGAGCGTGCCGTACCAGCTGTCCGGCGGGATCGTGTCGCTGATGTCGAAGGCCAGGGTGCGGATGCCCGGGACCCAGTTGGCCTCCTGCAGGTCGTGCAAGCCGTACGCCAGCACGCCCGCCGCCACGACGACCAGCATCCCGCCGGTCCACGTGAAGAACTTGGCCAGGTTGATCTTGAGCGCGCCCCGGTAGAACAGCCAGCCCAGCAGGACCGCGGTGGCCAGGCCCAGGGCGACGCCGATCAGCGGGCGCGGGGTGCCGTCGCTCGCCGCGTGCACGGACGCCCACACGAACAGCGCGGTCTCCAGACCCTCTCGGCCCACGGCGAGGAACGCGGTGGCGACCAGCGCGCCCGTGCCCATCGCCAGCGCGGCGTCCAGCTTGCCGTGCAGCTCGGACTTCAGGTGCCGGGCGGTGCGCCGCATCCAGAACACCATCCAGGTCACCAGGCCGACCGCGACGATCGACAGCGAGCCGCCGAGTGCCTCCTGCGCCTCGAACGTCAGCTCCTGGGAGCCGAATTCGAGGGCGCAGCCGAAGCCCATCGCGATGGCGATCGCGATGCCGATGCCGATCCAGATGGGCCTGATGGCGTCTCTGCGGTTCGTCTTGACCAGATAGGCGATCAGGATGCAGACGACGAGGCTGGCTTCCAGCCCCTCGCGCAGGCCGATCAGGTAGTTGGAGAACACGGGCTACGCCTCCTCGGACATCAGCGTGCGCCCCCACCAGTCGTCCTTGTCGCGGACGCCGGGCGGGACGGCGAACACGGCCGAACCCACGTGCTGGATGTACTCGTTGAGCGCGTCCTTGGCGGACAGCTGCCGCTGGAGCGGGATGAAGCCCTTGCGGACGTCGCGCTGGTAGGCCAGGAAGAACAGGCCCGCGTCGAGCCGGCCGAGGCCGTCCGTGCCGTCGGTGAAGGAGTAGCCCCGGCGCAGGATCGTGATGCCGTTGTTGGAGTCGGGGTGCGCGAGCCGCACGTGCGCGTCCGGCTTCATCGCCTTGAGGAACGGCTCGTCGTGCTCCTTGGCCTTGCCGACCGGGGCGCCCTCGCCCTTGTCGCGGCCGAAGACGTCCTCCTGCTCCTGCAGCGAGGTCCGGTCCCAGGTCTCGATGTTCATCCGGATGCGCCGGGCGACCAGATACGAACCACCGGTCATCCAGGCCGAGTTCGCGCCCGCGTCGCCGTCGCCGACCCACACGAACTTGTCCAGCCGGTCCGTCTCGGTGCCCGCGATGTTGCGGGTGCCGTCCTTGAACCCCATGAGGTTGCGCGGGGTCTGGGCGTCCGGTGTCGTCGACGAGGTCTTGCCGAAGCCGAGCTGGGACCAGCGGATGGCGACCTCGCCGAAGCCGATGCGGGCCAGGTTGCGGATGGCGTGCACGGCGACCTGTGGGTCGTCCGCGCAGGCCTGGATGCACAGATCGCCGCCGGTGCGGGTCCGGTCGAGGTTGTCGCCGGGGAACCTGGGCAGGTCGACCAGAGCCTCGGGCCGCTTGTCCGCGAGGCCGAACTTCTCGAACAGGGACAGTCCGAAGCCGATCGTCAGCGTCAGCCGCGACGGCTTGAGCCCGAGGGCCTCACCGGTGTCGTCCGGCGGTGCCTCGGCGAGCCCGCCGTACGCGCCCTCGCCGACCGCCTGCCCGGCGGTCATCCGGCGCGCGGCGGCCGTCCAGTCCTTCAGCAACTGCACGAACGCGGCGCGGTCGTCGGTCTTCACGTCGAACGCGGCGAAATGCAGCCGGTCCTGCACCGGGGTGGCGATGCCCGCCTGGTGGGCGCCGTGGAACTCCACCGCGCCGCCCGTCTCGGCGGCGGCCGGGTCCACGTCGTTGCCGGCCTCGGTCATCGCGACCGCCCCGCTGGCCACGGCGGCACCGAGCGCGAGCCCGGCCCCGCCCCAGCCGATCAGCGTGCGGCGCGAGGGCGAACCGCTTGTGTGGGTCTCGGTCATGGTGGTGGCCCTACTTCGTGACGACGGCGGCGGCGAGCTTGGACAGCGGCTCGGCGAGCGCGTTGACCGCGTCCGACAGCTCCTTGCGCTGGTCCTCGGTGACCTTGTCGTACGAGACGAACTCGTACGAGTTCTTGTCCGAGCGGTACTTGTCGAGCAGCGTGTCGAGCGCGCCGAACTGCTTGTCCAGCTCGGTGGTCAGCGCCGAGTCGTTCTTCGAGGCGACCGGCTTCAGCAGCTCGTACGCCTTCTGGGCGCCCTCGACGTTGCCCTTGAAGTCGACCAGGTCGGTGTGCGAGTAGCGGTCCTCCTCGCCGGTGACCTTGCCGGTGGCGACCTCGTCCAGCAGCTCCTTGGCGCCGTTGGCCATGGAGGTCGGGGTGATCTCGGCCTTGCCGACCCGCCCCTGCCAGTCCTTCAGGTCCGTCAACAGCTGGTCGGCGAGGGTCTTCTCCTCGGCGCCGATCTTCTTTTCCTGCCAGAGGGACTTCTCCAGGCGGTGCCAGCCGGTCCACTTCTGGCCGTCCTCCAGGCCGTCCTCGCGGACGTCGACCTTGGGGTCGATGTCACCGAAGGACTCGGCGACCGGCTCGGTGCGTTCCCAGCCCAGGCGCGAGGGTGCGTAGGCCTTCTTGGCGGCCTCCAGGTCGCCGTCCTTGATCGCCTTCACGAAGGTCTCGACGAGCGGCAGCGTGGCGTCGGCCTGCTCCTGCGCGTACTCGCGGTAGTCGGCGACGGCCTTGTCCAGCTGCGGGTCACGCTTGGCGGCGGCCGAGCCGCCGGTGACGGTCAGCTTCTGCCGTACGCCGTGGCCCTTCATGCCGGGCACGCAGGCGATCTCGTACGACCCGGCCTTCACCTCGGCGGTCAGCGTGTACTTGGTGCCCGGGCCGATGTTCTCCTTCTCGGAGACGATCCGGTCGTCCGGGAAGAGGATCTCGACCTCGGTGGCCTTCGAGCCCTTGTTCTCGATCTTCAGCGTGACCTGGCCGGCCGGGACGGACTTGGCGGACGTTTCGCACGTCGAGTCGGCGGCGGTGACCTGGATGGCGTCGCCGTCCTTGGCGTCGCTCTTGGCCGTGCATGCGGAGAGGGCGGTCAGGGCAGCCACCGTGGCGGCGGCGGTGACGGTGAGTCGGACGGCTCGCATGCATGCTCCAAGCGGGAACGGTCTGGTGAGGCTCACCTAACTTATCTGAGGCTAGCCTCACCTATACCCACCGGGTTCGTGATTCAGCTCTCACGAAAAGATCACAGGCACGGCTTGATCGCGACGGCTCAAAACAGACGCCAAGGACAGGTCAAGGGATGGTCAAGAGATGCGTCTCGGGGAGACCATGACGGCCCCGGTGCGCGGCTGCGGATACGCCTCGACCGGTTGGTCGTTCACCTCCGGCACCGCCGCCGCGATGTTTGAATGCCCGCGTGACTGACTACGACGTACTGCGCGTCTTCTGCGCACCGAACGGCGGCTACGGCAATGAGCTCGGCGTCGTCCGCGACGGCTCGGTGCTGCCCGAGCGGGACGCGCGACAGGAGTTCGCGGCGAAACTCGGCTTCAGCGAGACCGTGTTCGTTGACGACCCCGAGCGCGGCGTGATCGACATCTACACGCCCACCCTGCGTCTGCCCTTCGCCGGTCACCCCTGCGTCGGCACGGCCTGGCTCCTCGACGTGCCGGAACTGGTCACGGCCGCCGGTGTCGTCGGGGCCCGCCTCGACGGTGAGTTCAGCTGGATCGAGGCCCGCCCGGAGTGGGCCCCGCCGCGCACCCTGCGCCAGTACCCGACGGCGGCCGAGGTCGACGCGCTGCCGGTGCCGCCGCAGGGCGAGTGGGTGTACGCCTGGGCCTGGGAGGACGAGGCCGCGGGCCGCGTCCGTGCCCGGGCCTTCCCCGGCCGCGACGACGGCATCGACGAGGACGAGGCCACGGGCGCGGCGGCCCTGCTCCTCACGGACCGCCTGGGCCGCGCGCTCAACATCCGGCAGGGCAAGGGCTCCCAGCTGCTCACGGCGCCGCAGCCGGAGGGGTGGGTGGAGGTCGGGGGACGCGTGGTGCTGGAGCGCCGGCCGGAACGCTAGGCGCTCAGCGGGAACTCGTCGCCCAGGGCGCGGAAGACCCCGGTGTTCAAGGCGAACGCGGTCCTGCACTCGGCGACGATCCGATGCTTCTCCAGGTCGTCCGCCCTGATCCCGTCCAGCAGCTCCCGGTAACCCCGCTTGAACGCGGCGGGGTTGGGGATCTCCTCGAACACGTAGAACCGGACCCCGTCGCCCTTGTTCACGAAGCCCCATGTGCGTTCCGCGCGGTCCCGGATGACCTGCCCGCCCGAGAGATCGCCGAGGTAGCGGGTGTAGTGGTGCGCGACGTATCCGGCGGGCCAGCGCTCCGCGCACTCCCGCACCCGTTCCGCGTACGCCTCGGTGGCCGGCAGGGCGCTCAGTCCCGCCCGCCAGTCCGGGCCCCGCAGATGTGCCAGGTCGCGCTCCAGCGAGGCCAGTCGGTACAGCTCGGGCCGCACGAAGGGGCCGGCCACCGGGTCCGCCGCCAGCCGCGCGGTCCCGGCCTCCAGGGCCTCGTACACGAACCACAGCTGTTCCGTGTAGCGCGCGTACGCGGCCACGCCGTGGCGGCCGCCGAGCAGGTCGCTCATGAACGTCGAGGTCTCCGCCGCCCTGTGCTGTTCGTGGGAGGCGGTGCGGATGAGGGTCGAGAACGGCTCCATGGGCTCTCCTCGGTTTACCGACGTGATGTCGGCAAGTTTACCGACAATGTGTCGGCAAGGTGTCGCGGGCATGGGGAAGGCCCGCCCTCCGGGGAGAGCGGGCCCTTGCCATGCCCGGGCGAGCGCGGCGCTACGGCAGCGTGAGGATCTCCGCGCCCGTCTCCGTCACCACCAGCGTGTGCTCGAACTGGGCCGTCCGCCTGCGGTCCTTGGTCACGACCGTCCAGCCGTCGTCCCACATGTCGTACTCGTACGTCCCCAGGGTCAGCATCGGCTCGATCGTGAACGTCATCCCGGGCTGCATCACGGTCGTCGCGTGCGGGCTGTCGTAGTGCGGGATGATCAGCCCGGAGTGGAACGACGCGTTGATGCCGTGCCCGGTGAAGTCCCGGACCACGCCGTAGCCGAAGCGCTTGGCGTACGACTCGATGACCCGGCCGATGACGTTGATCTGCCGGCCCGGCCGGACCGCCTTGATCGCGCGGTTCAGGGACTCCCGGGTCCGCTCGACCAGCAGCCGCGACTCCTCGTCCACTTCTCCGACCAGGTACGTCGCGTTGTTGTCGCCGTGCACCCCGCCGATGTACGCCGTGACGTCCAGATTCACGATGTCGCCGTCCCGCAGCACCGTCGAGTCCGGGATGCCGTGGCAGATGACCTCGTTGATGCTGGTGCACAGGGACTTGGGGAAGCCGCGGTAGCCGAGCGTGGACGGGTAGGCGCCGTGGTCGATCATGTAGTCGTGGGCGACCTTGTCCAGCTGGTCCGTGGTGACCCCCGGCGCGATGATCTTCGCCGCCTCGGCCATCGCTTGTGCGGCGATCCGCCCGGCGACCCGCATCGCCTCGATCGTCTCGGGCGTCTGCACCTCCGGACCGGTGTACGGGGTCGGCGCGGGCTTGCCGACGTACTCGGGTCGGCGGATGTTTCCGGGTACCGAACGGGTGGGAGACAGCTCCCCTGGTACGAGCAGCGACTGGCCAGACATGCCAGCGAGTCTAACCAGCCGGGCATGGGGGAACATGACGTTGGCGAGAGGAGCGGATCATGCCCTTGTTCAAGAAGCGGACGGTCGGCAAGCCGGGCGAGTGGTACTACTGCCTGGAACACAAGAAGGTCGAGGAGGGCCCGGAGTGCCCGGCCAAGGACCGCTTCGGGCCGTACGCCACCCGTGAGGAGGCCGAGCACGCGATGCAGACCGCCCGCGAGCGCAACCTCGAGTGGGAGAACGACCCGCGCTGGCACGACGCGGCCGCACGGGACTCCGACGACGAGTGACGGCGGCCGGCGGCGCCCGGCGCCGATCGGGCCGGCCCGATCAGCCAGGCACGGCCTCCGTGGCCGCCGCGCGCCGCTCCCGCAGCCGTACCGCGTGCTCGTCGGTCCGCGCGTCGTACGTCATCAGCTTCGGCAGGCACAGCGCCAGCAGTCCCACCGCGCCCGCGCACAGCAGCCCGCCGGACCAGACGGAGGCCCGCACGCCGAACCACGCCGCGAAGCCGCCCGACCGGACCTGGCCGAGCTGGGGGCCGGCCGAGTACGACAGCAGCTCGATCCCGGCGAGCCGCCCGCGCAGCTCGTCCGGGACCGTCTGGTTCCACATGGCGGCCCGGAAGATTCCGCTGACCATGTCGAAGCCGCCCGCCAAGGTCAGGAAGAGCAGCACCAGCCAGACGTTCCCGACGGCGCCCGCCGCGGCCACCGACAACCCCCACAGCACGGCCGAGACGGCGACCAGGGCCCCGTGCCGGTGGACCCGCGAGGCCCAGCCGCTGGTCAGGCTCACCAGCAGGGACCCGGCCGGCAGGGCGGCGTACATCAGGCCCAGCGACCACTCGGCGCGCAGTTCGTCCGCGAGGAACGGCAGCACCGCCAGCGGCATCGCGAGCAGCATCGCCGCGATGTCGACGACGTACGTGCCGAGCAGCTCCTTGCGGCCCCAGGCGTACCGGGTGCCTTCGAGGATCGCGCCGAGCGACGGTTTCGCCGCCTCGTGGGAGGCGGGGGAGGGCGCGATGCCGACGATCAGGACGACCGACACGGCGAAGGTCGGCAGATCGGCCGCGTACGCCCAGCCGAGGCCCGCGTACGCCACCACGACACCGGCGACGGCCGGGCCCGCCACGCCGCCGACCGTCCAGCGCAGGGAGTTCAGCGCCGCCGCGGCGGGCAGCTGTTCGTGCGGCACGATCCGCGGCCACAGCGAGTCGAGCGCGGGACGCTGGACCGCGCCGACGGCAGAGCTGAGGGCGGCGACGATGTACAGCGGCCAGACGAGCGGGCGCGGCAGCAGCGCGTTCAGGAGCAGGACGGCGCTCAGCAGGCCCTGCCCGGCCTCCGTCCACACGATCAGCTTGCGCTTGTCGAGCGCGTCGGCGAGCGCGCCGCCGTAGAGCCCGAACACGATCAGCGGGATCAGCTCCACGGCCCCGATCGCGCCGACCGCCGCGGCCGACCCGGTCAGCTCCTTCATCTGCACCGGCAGCGCGACCAACGTCAGAAAGCTGCCGAAGTTGGTGACGAGCCCCGAGACCCACAGCTTCCGGAAGTCACCGGAGGCTCGCCAGGGGGCCAGGTCGGGAAGGAGAGCACGGGACGTCACGAGGGTTCATGGTCGGGAGGGGGGAGGGGCGGGGCAACTGCATTTCCCGTGAGTACGCGTGGTCGGGGGTGCGCGGCCGAAGCTCCGTCCCGGTCACCAGACTCCCGGCGGGGGAGAGGTCAGCTGGTCGGCGAGCCTCGACAGCCGGTCCCGGAAGCTCCACCGGCCCCGCGGGGCCGGCACCGCGTTCTCCCCGGCCGCCGCGCTCACCAGGTGCTGCACGGTGTCCAGGTCCAGCTCGGCGCCCTCCGGCACGGCCAGCGTCTCGTGCGCCATCGTGCCGAGATCGCCGTCGGTCGCGCCCAGGGCCAGCACCGTCACCCCGGCCCGCCGTGCGTCATGCACCCGTTCGAGGAGCGGCTCCGGTTCCTCGGGGGCCACGACCACCAGCGTCTCGCCGCGCCGGGCCGCCCCGAGCCGGCCGGGCCCGACCGCCAGATGGGCCGGATCCGAGGGGCGCGCGTCGTGCCGTACGAGAGTCGGTGCCAGCTCCGGTGTGCCCGACCACGCGGCCTCGTCGACCAGATGCGCCGCCAGGTGCCACGGCTCGTACTCCGGCGTGCCCACGAGCAGCAGCCCGCCCCCGTGCGCCACCACGGACCCGCGCAGCACCCCCGCGAACCGCCGCGTGGCCCCCAACCACTCGGTCCCGGCGAGCACTTCGCGCAGCAACGCGACCCGTACGGCATCCATACGACCGCATATTGCCGCAACCGGCCACTCGTGACGCGGAGTTCACCCCGAATTCGTCCGGCACGGGGAGGGACAGCAGTCACTTGGGACCTATGAGCATCCGAGACCGATCAGGACCGATGAGGAGAGTCGCACCATGACCGACGTGTCCGTCCCCTTCCGTGCGGGCCACGAGGGGTACGCCAGTTACCGGATCCCGGCGGTCGTCGCCTCGCACGCCGGTACCCTGCTCGCCTTCTGCGAGGGGCGGGTCGACTCCGCCGAGGATCACGGCCGTATCGACGTCGTGCTGCGCCGCTCCACCGACGGCGGCCGTAGCTGGGGCCCGCTCCAGGTCGCCGCGTCCGGTGCCCCCGACCTCGCCGGGAACCCCGCCCCCGTCGTCCTCGACACCGGCCGGATCCTGCTCGTCCACGTCCGCGCTGCCGGCCACGCCACCGAGGCCGCCATCCTGCGCGGCGAGGTCGGGGACGCCGACGGCCGCCGGGTGTGGGTGTGCCACAGTGACGACGACGGTCTCACCTGGTCCGCACCGAGCGAGATCACCGAGTCGGTGAAGCGGCCCGGCTGGCGCTGGTACGCCACCACCCCCGGCCATACGCTCCAGTTGCGCACCGGCCGCGTCGTCGTCCCCGGCAACCACTCCGTGCCGCCCAACGGCACCGACACCGGCGCCGAACCCCACCACCACGGCGGCCACTGTCTGCTCAGCGACGACCGCGGCGAGACCTGGTACCTCGGCTACGTCGACGACAGCACCGACGGATACGTCAACGTCAACGAGACCACTGCCGCCGAACTCCCCGACGGCCGTGTCTACTTCAACACCCGCACCGACTCACGGTCCCCCGGCAACCGGGCCGACGCCCACTCGGCGGACGGCGGCCGGACGCTGGTCAAGCCCTTCCGCCCGCAGGCCGGCCTCGACGCCCCGGTCTGCCAGGCGAGCGTCCTCCAGCTCCGCGACCCCGACGTGCTGCTGTACTCCGGTCCCGGCCACCCCCGCTTCCGCGCCCTGATGACGATCCGCGCCTCCACCGACGGCGGCACCACCTGGCGTCCGGTGCACACGGCAGACGGCCTGCCCGCCGCCTACTCGGATCTCGCCCGGGTGGACGCGGACACCGTCGGACTCCTGTACGAGACCGGCGACTTCGGCGCCTACGAGACCGTCACCTTCCGCCGTGTGCCCGTGGCGTACCTCACCTGAGCGGACTGGGGAGCGGACGTAGGCTCGCCCCATGACCTCTAGTGACAGTGCACAGCAGCCCGCGAAGGCCCCCGCCAAGGACCCCTGGGACCTGCCCGACGTCTCCGGACTCGTCGTGGGCGTGCTGGGCGGCACCGGCCCGCAGGGCAAGGGCCTCGCCTACCGGCTGGCCCGGGCCGGCCAGAAGGTGCTCATCGGCTCCCGGGCCGCCGAGCGGGCGCAGGCCGCCGCCGAGGAGACCGGCCACGGCGTCGAGGGGTACGACAACGCCGAGACCGCGCGCCGCAGCGACCTGGTGATCGTCGCCGTGCCCTGGGACGGGCACGGCAAGACGCTGGAGTCCCTGCGCGAGGAACTGGCGGGCAAGATCGTCGTGGACTGCGTCAACCCGCTCGGCTTCGACAAGAAGGGCGCCTACGCGATCAAGCCGGAGGAGGGCAGCGCGGCGGAGCAGGCCGCGGCCCTGCTGCCGGACTCGCGGGTGACCGCCGCCTTCCACCATCTGTCGGCCGTCCTCCTCCAGGACCCGGAGATCGAGGAGATCGACACCGACGTCATGGTCCTGGGCGAGGAGCGCGCCGACGTGGAGACCGTCCAGGCGCTGGCCGGACGCATCCCGGGCATGCGCGGCATCTTCGCCGGCCGGCTGCGCAACGCGCACCAGGTGGAGTCGCTGGTCGCGAACCTGATCTCCGTCAACCGCCGCTACAAGGCACACGCCGGGCTCCGCGTCACGGACGTATGACCCCATGGGGGACACTGGTGACCGCAAGCCAAGCAGCAGTGTCCCCCGACAGGAGCCGACCGACATGCCCCGCCTCGCCCTCTACTCAATGGCTGTCTGCGTCCTCGCGCTCGCCGCGGCCGTCGTCTCGTTCGTCCAGGGCAGCTGGCTCGGTATCGTGTGGGTGCTGCTCGCGGGGCTGTCGTCCAACATGGCGTGGTACTACGTCAAGCTCGGCCGGGGCGCCTACCAGAACCGGTAGAGCTGCCGCCCGAGGGCCGTCTCGAGCTCGCTCACCCCGAGGCCCCGCAGGATCGCGTCGATCAGGTCGAAGAACGCGATGTTGACCGACGGCAGCCACAGCAGCGCGAACACGAACAGCAGGCCGAACGGCGCGAACGGCTCGACCTGGCGCTTCACCTTGTACGACAGCCACGGCTCGAGCACGCCGTAACCGTCCAGGCCCGGGACCGGCAGGAAGTTCAGGACCGCCGCCGTGACCTGGAGCAGGGCGAGGAAGGCGAGCGCGAACCGGAACTGCAGCGGCACTCCGTCCAGCGCGTGCAGCCAGAACGGCGCGGTGCACACGGCGGCGAACAGCACGTTCGTCAGGGGCCCCGCAGCCGAGATCAGACTGTGCCGCCAGCGCCCCTGGATGCGACCGCGCTCGATGAACACCGCGCCGCCCGGCAGACCGATTCCGCCCATGATCAGGAAGATCACGGGGAGCACGATGCTGAGCAGGGCGTGCGTGTACTTCAGCGGGTTCAGCGTGAGATAGCCCTTGGCGCCGACCGTGATGTCCCCGCTGTGCAGGGCGGTGCGCGCGTGCGCGTACTCGTGCAGACACAGCGATACGATCCAGGCGGCCGTCACGAACAGGAACACGGCGATCTCCGGCCGCGCGGCGAACCCGGTCCAGGTGGCCCACCCCGCGACGGCGGTGACCGCCAGGATCCCGATGAACACGGGACTGATCCGGCTGTCGCCCTGGCGGCGGGTGGTGGCGGTGGTCATGGGGCGGGCTCCTGTGGGTGGGACGCGGACTGCGTGCCCGACCGTACCGGGCGCACGCTGAAAACGTCTCGCGGCCGGCGTTCGGTTCCTAGGAGGGTGGGGGTGTGGGACGCCTCGCCGCGCAACCCCGTGACCCGTCACGACACCACCGGAGACAATGGACCCCGTGCGCTATCGCATTCTCGGCACCACCCAGGCACTGCGCCCCGACGGCACGGCCGTTCCCGTGGGCGGGGCACGGCTGCGTGCCCTGCTGACCGTGCTGGCCCTCAGGCCCGGCCGGGCCGTGCCGGTGGGGCTGCTGGTCGACGAGGTGTGGGGCGCGGACACCCCCGTCGACGCGACCGCCGCGCTCCAGGCCTTGGTCGGACGGCTGCGCCGGGCTGTCGGCGCCGACGCCGTCGCCTCCACGGAGGGCGGCTACCGGCTCACCGTCCTCCCGGACGACATCGACCTGCACCGCTTCGAGCGGCTGACCGGCGAGGGCCTGCGCGCCCTGGCCGACGGGGACCCCGCGAAGGCCGCCACCGTCCTCGACGACGCCCTCGCCCTCTGGCACGGTCCCGCCCTCGCCGACCTGCCCGACCGCACGGCCGAGGCCGCCCGCCTGGACACGCGCCGCCTCGATGCCCTGCGCGCCCGGCACACCGCCGCGCTCGCCCTCGGCCACGCCGAACAGGCCCTGCCCGAACTCACCGCTCTGTGCGACAGCCACCCCCTGGACGAACCCCTCCAGACCCTGCGCCTGCGCGCCCTGCGCGACGCGGGCCGCACGGCGGAGGCCCTGGCCGCCTACGAGGACGTACGCCGCCTGCTCGCGGACCGGCTCGGCGTGGACCCGGGGCAGGAACTGCGCTCTCTGCACGCGGAGTTGCTCACCTCCGCCGCTGACCCTGC
The DNA here is from genome assembly GCF_014647875.1 of Streptomyces brasiliensis. GTDB lineage: Bacteria > Actinomycetota > Actinomycetes > Streptomycetales > Streptomycetaceae > Streptomyces > Streptomyces brasiliensis. The sequence goes on from NZ_BMQA01000055.1 coordinate 19,221, forward strand.
CGCCCGGCCCCGGCCCGAGCCCGGAGCCGCTGCCCGGCCCACCAACCTCCGCGCCCGCCTCACCTCCTTCGTGGGCCGGGAGGCCGACATGGAGGCCATCCGGGAGGATCTGGTCGCCGCCCGGCTCGTCACTCTGCTCGGGCCCGGCGGTGCCGGGAAGACGCGGCTGTCGCAGGAGGTCGCCGAGGGGGTGCGGGACGTCGCCAGGGACGGGGTGTGGCTGGCCGAGCTGGCGCCCGTCGACGACCCCGAGGCCGTACCCGAGGCCGTGCTCACCGCGATCGGCGCCCGGGAGACCGTGCTGCACGGCGCCGGCGCCGAGGGCATGCGTGCCGTCTCCGACCGCTACGACGACCCCGTGGAGCGGCTCGTCGAGCACTGCGCCCGGCGCCGCATGCTGATCGTCCTCGACAACTGCGAGCACGTCGTGGACGCGGCGGCTCATCTGGTGGAGCGGCTCCTGGAGCGCTGCCCCGGCCTCACGGTGCTGGCCACGAGCCGCGAACCCCTCGGCGTACCGGGGGAGTTGCTGCGCCCGGTGGAGCCGCTGCCCGAGCCGTTCGCGCTGCGGCTGCTCGCAGACCGGGGCGCGGCGGCGCGGCCCGGTTTCCGGATCGAGGCCGACGAGGAGACCGCCGCGGCCTGCGCCGAGATCTGCCGTCGGCTCGACGGACTTCCCCTCGGCATCGAGCTGGCCGCCGCCCGGCTACGCATGCTGACGCCGCGTCAGATCGCCGACCGGCTCGACGACCGCTTCCGGCTGCTCACCTCCGGCAGCCGCACCGTCCTGCCCCGCCAGCAGACCCTGCGCGCCGTCGTCGACTGGTCCTGGGACCTGCTCGACGAGGACGAACGGGACGTCCTGAGCCGGCTGTCGGTCTTCGCGGGCGGCTGCGACCTCCCCGCCGCCGAGGCCGTCTGTGGCCCGGTCGCCCTCGACACGCTCGGCTCCCTCGTCGACAAGTCCCTCGTCGTGGCCGCCCCCGCCGCCGACGGCGCCATGCGCTACCGGCTCCTGGAGACCGTCGCCGAATACGCCGCCGATCGCCTCGACGAGTCCGGGCAGCGCACGGCGGCCGACCGCGCCCACCTGACGTACTTCCGCGAACTCGCCCGCACCACCGACCCGTTGCTGCGCGGTCCCGGCCAGCTCGCCGCCGTCGAACGGCTCCAGGTGGAGTACGAGAACCTGCGTACCGCCCTGCGGCACGCCGTCGCCCAGCGCGACGAACAGGAGGCGCTGTCCCTGGTCCTCTCCCTCGTCAGGTACTGGCAGATGCGCGACCTGCGCATCGAGGCCCGCAACTGGTGCCGGGAGGCGATGTCCCTCGGCCCGGACCCCTTCACCGAGCCGGTCCGCCGCGCCGAGCCGGTGTGGCAGCGCTGCACCGACACCCCGCCCCCGCTCACCGGCGAACTCCTCACCGAGGCCCGGCGCGATGTCCATCTCGCCCATCTCGCCTGCATGGACACCGAGATGGAGCTGTGGCAGACCCCCGAGGCGCAGACCAAGCTCCGGGTCATCGCCCAGGTGTACGAGCCGGGAATGCCGCAGACCTGCCGGTCCCCGGGCCTGGTCTGGTTCTTCGCCGTCATGCTCACCGGCGGCTCGGAGCGGCTGCACGAGATCCTCGACGCCTGTGTCGAGACCTGCCGCAACACCCCCGGCTACGAGTGGGAGCTGGCCGACTGTCTGCAACTGCGCGCCAACCTCCTCGCCAACCGCACCGCCTGGGCAGGTGACGCGACCCGCGACGCCGACGAGGCGCTGGAGATCTTCACCCGCCTCGGTGACGAGTGGGGGACGGCCGAGGCGCTCTCCGCGCGCGGTGAGTCGCGTGAACGCAAGGGCGAGTACCAGCAGGCCGCCGCCGACTACCGAGCCGCCATGGACCACGCCGAACGCCTCGGCGCCCGCGCCCAGCTGGCCGTGCTCGGCGCCCGCCTCGGCGCCGTGCTCCTCGAGGCCGGCGAGGGCGAGCGCGGCGAGCGCCTGCTGCGCGAGGTCCTCGCCGCCAACGACGGCACGCACAACGAGGGCACGCCCGCCGCCCGGCTGTTCCTGGCCTGCTGGCTCTCCCTGACCGGCCGGCTCTCCGATGCGCGCGAACAACTCCGGCTGCTGCGCGAGGAGTTCAAGATCGCGCACTTCATCGTCTTCGACGCGATGATCATCGCCCAGGAAGCGCTGGTGGAGGCCCTCGACGGGCGTAACGAGGACGCCGTGGACCGGATCCGCACGGCGCTGCGGTACGCCGGCGACCCGCTGTCCCAGGCCATCACCCCGCACCTGAACTCCATCTGTCTGACTGTCGCCGCGTCGGCCCTGGCCGGCCTCGACGGCGCGGCCCGCGCCGCCGACGCCGCGCGCTGCCTGGGCGCCGCCGAGGCCCTGCGGCCGCCCGGCCACGTCGTCTCCACCATCGAACGCCGGGTGTGGGACCGGGCCGAGACCCGGGTGCGGGCCGTGCTCGACGGCGCCGCGTACGACGCCGCGTACGCCGAGGGCGGTGGCCTCTCCCTCGCGGAGGCCACCGCCCTGGTCTGAATCACGGAGCGCCGAACGTCAGCTCTTGGTACGGAACTTGTGGATCGCCACGGGAGCCATCACCGCGGTGATCGCCACCGACCAGCCCACCGTCACCCACAGATCGTGGGCCACCGGGCCGCCCACCATGAGCCCACGGGCCGCGTCCGCGAGCGTGGACAGCGGGTTGTAGTCGGTGAAGTGCTGCAGCCAGCTCGGCATCGAGTTCGTCGGCGCGAAGATCGACGAGCCGAACTGCAGCGGGAACAGCACCAGGAAGCCCATCGCCTGCACGGACTGCGCGTTCTTCAGGACGACGCCGAGGGTGAGGAACACCCACATGATCGACGAGGCGAACAGCCCGGACAGGCCCACCGTCGCGAACAGGCCCGGCCAGTTGGTGATGTCGAAGCCGACCAGCACGGCGACCACCATCAGCACGGCCGTCGCGAACAGCATCCGTGCCAGCTCGACGGCGATCTTCGCGAACAGCACCGAGCCGCGCCCGATCGGCAGCGACCGGAAGCGGTCCATGACACCGCTGTTGAAGTCCTGGCTGAAGCCGGTGCCGACGCCCTGGGACAGCGTCATGCTCATCATCGCCAGCATGCCGGGGATGACGTACTGCACGTACTGGTTCTGACCGCCGCCCAGCGCCTGGCCGATCGAGCCGCCGAAGACGTACACGAACAGCAGGGTGAACACGATCGGCATCAGCAGCGCGTCGAACATCGACTCCGGGTCCTGGCGGATCCACAGCAGATTGCGGCGGATGAGCGCACCGGTGTGGCGCAGATGCCCGCGCAGCGGGATACGGGCGTCGGTGGGAGTCACGGCGGTGGCGCTCATACGGCGACCTCTTCGAGGGTGTCGATGGTGGGCGTGGCGTCCTGCGGGGCACTGGCCCGGTGGCCGGTGAGGGACAGGAACACCTCGTCCAGGCTGGGCAGTTCGGTGGTGATCGAGGAGATGGTGATGCCGTGCGCGGTGACAGCGCCGACCACCGCGGTCAGCTGCTCGTCGCTGAGCACCGGCACCAGCAGGGTGCCGGTGTCCGTGTCCACGGTCGTGGCGGCGAGCCCGGTGATGCCCAGGTCGTCCAGCATCGTGGCGAGCGGGCGCAGCTCCAGCGGATCGGTGGGCCGTACCCGCAGCGTGCGCCCGCCGACCTTTGCCTTCAGCTCCTCGATACGGCCGCCCGCGATGACCTTGCCTCGGTCGACGACGGTCAGCTCGGAGGCGAGCTGTTCGGCCTCCTCCATGTACTGAGTGGTCAGCAGGACGGTGACCCCGTCCCCGACCATGGCCTTGACCTCGTCCCACACCTCGTTGCGGGTGCGCGGGTCGAGACCGGTGGTCGGCTCGTCCAGGAACAGCACCTGGGGCCGGCCGATCATGGAGGCGGCCAGGTCGAGCCGTCGCCGCATGCCGCCGGAGTACGTGGACGCCGGGCGCCGCGCGGCCTCGGTCAGCGAGAACCGCTCCAGCAGTTCGTCGGCCCGGGCGCGGGCCTCCTTGCGCGGCAGGTCGAGCAGCCGCCCGATCAGGTACAGGTTCTCCCAGCCCGGGAGCTTCTCGTCGACCGACGCGTACTGCCCGGTGAGGCCGATCACCCGGCGCAGCTGCCTGGGCTGCCGTACGACGTCGTATCCGGCCACGGTCGCCTGTCCGGCGTCCGGGGCGAGGAGGGTGGACAGGATGCGTACGAGGGTGGTCTTGCCGGCACCGTTCGGCCCGAGCACACCCATCACGGTGCCCTCGCGCACGTCCAGATCGACACCGTCCAGTGCCTTGGTCTCGCCGTAGTGCTTGACCAGCCCCCGCACGGTCACTGCGTGGCTCGTGCCGCCTGGGTTGTTGTCGGTTCGCGTCATGGGCAAGACGGTGCCACCCCCCACCGACAAACCACCGACAACGGGCCTACAAGCTGCCGACGGGTCCCCGACGAGCACCGCAACTGTCGATCGAGAAACCGCGACTGCGAGCAACCGCCTCCGCGAGAGCGGCGCCGGTTCAGGCGCAAAAAAGGGGGACGGCCCGTCGACGGGGGAAGATCGGCGGGCCGTCCGTGGTGTTTCCGCAGTGGCTCAGGGAGCCGGCAGGCTCAGTGGACCGAGTGTTCCTCCAGCGGGAACGTCCCGCCCACGACGTCCTCCGCGAAGGCCTTCGCCGCGTTGCCCATGACCTCGCGCAGGTCGGCGTACTTCTTCACGAACTTGGGGACACGCCCCGAGGTCAGACCCATCATGTCGGTCCACACCAGCACCTGCGCGTCCGTCTGCGGACCCGCGCCGATGCCGACCGTCGGGATGTGCAGCACGCGCGTCACCTCGGCAGCCAGCTCCGCCGGCACCAGCTCGAGGACGACGGCGAACGCGCCCGCGTCCTGCACGGCCTTCGCGTCGCGCAGCAGCTGCTGGGCCGCCTCCTCGCCACGCCCCTGGACCCGGTAGCCCATGGCGTTGACGGACTGCGGGGTCAGGCCGATGTGGGCCATCACCGGGATGCCGGACTCGACCAGCAGCCGGATCTGGTCGTGCGAGCGCTCGCCGCCCTCCAGCTTCACGGCGCCGACGCCGGCCTCCTTGACCATCCGGGTCGCCGAGCGCAGCGCCTGCACGGGGCCCTCCTGGTAGGAGCCGAAGGGCAGGTCGGCGACGATCAGCGCGCGCTGCGTGCCGCGCACGACCGCCGCCGACAGCATGGTCATCTCGTCGAGGGTGACGGGTACCGTCGTCTCGTACCCGAGGTGGCAGTTGCCCGCCGAGTCGCCGACCAGCATCACCGGGATCCCGGCCTCGTCGAAGACGGACGCGGTCATCGCGTCGTACGCGGTGAGTATGGGCCACTTCTCGCCCCGCTCCTTGGCGAGGGCGATGTCGCGGACGGTGATGCGGCGCGTGCCCTTGCCCCCGTACAGCGCCTTGCTGCCGTCGGAGGGCTTCGTCCGGGCAGCCGAAAGCTGCGTCATTGCAACGGCTCCTTCAGGTCATCTCGAGGCGCCCTGACGGCGTCCCCGGATCCCCACCATGGTGGCACCTCGTGCCGGTCGGGGCCAGAGGACCCCCGTGTGATCCAGTACGTCATCCCATCGCACCGGGCTCGTGCCCCGCTCGCCGCCGGGTGGGCCGCCGGCGGGCTGTGCAACGTCTCGGCAAAGGAATTCAGATACGAGACGGTGCCGTATTGGAATTGTCCTAGGGTCGTCATCATGACAACTCCTGCCGCCCCAGCCCGGCGCATACCCGAAACGGTGCACCGGCGCCGCTGGGCGATCCTCGGCGTCCTCATGCTCAGCCTGCTGATCGTCGTGCTGGACAACTCGATCCTGAACGTCGCGATCAAGACGATCTCCACCCCGGCGCCGACCGGACTCGGCGCCACCCAGAGCGAGATCGAGTGGGCGATCAACTCGTACACCCTCGTCTTCGCGGGCCTCTTGTTCACGGCGGGTCTCATCGGCGACCGGCTCGGCCGCAAGAAGGTGCTGCTCGGCGGTCTGATCGTGTTCGGTGTCGGCTCGGCCCTCGCCGCCGAGTCCGGCTCCCCGGGCACGCTCATCGCCTACCGCGCGCTCATGGCGCTCGGCGCCGCCTTCGTCATGCCCGCCACCCTCGCCGTGCTGATGAACGTCTTCGAGCGCGAGGAGCAGCCGAAGGCCATCGGCATCTGGGCGGGCGGTGTCGGTCTCGCCATCGCCATCGGGCCGATCACCGGCGGCGCGCTGCTCGACCACTTCTGGTGGGGTTCCGTCTTCCTGATCAACGTGCCGATCGTGATCGTCGCCGTCGCGCTGATGATCTGGCTCGTGCCCGACTCGCGCGACCCCAGGCCCGGCCGCCTCGACCCCGTCGGCGTGGTGCTGTCCGTCGTCGGCCTGGTCCTGCTCGTCTACGGCATCATCAAGGGTGGCGAGCTGGCCGACTTCAAGGACGCCAAGGTGCTCGCGACCATCGCCGCCGGTCTTGTGGTGCTGGCCGGGTTCGTGATCTTCGAGAAGCGCAGCACCCACCCGTCGCTCGATGTCACCTATTTCAAGAACAAGGTCTTCTCGGCCGCCATGAGCGCCATCGCGCTCGTGTTCTTCGCGCTGATGGGCGTGACCTTCTTCTCGGTCTTCTACACCCAGAGCGTGCGCGGCTACTCGCCGCTGCAGTCCGGTCTGCTGATGCTGCCGCTGGCCGCCGCACAGATGATCTTCGCTCCGCGGGCCCGTCTGGTGGTGGACCGCTTCGGCTACAAGGTCACCACGACCGCCGGTCTGATCCTGGTCGCAGCGACCCTGGCGGTCTTCGGCACCTTCGAGAAGGACACGCCGATCTGGTTCCTCGAGGTCGTCTTCTTCCTCATGGGCACCGGCATGGCGCACATCATGACGCCGACGTCCGTCGTCATCATGCAGGCGCTGCCCAGGGAGAAGGCGGGCTCCGCGTCCGCACTCAGCAACACCTTCCGCCAGGTCGGCGGCGCCCTCGGCATCGCCGTGCTGGGCTCGGTCCTGGCCACCTCGTACCGCACCGGCATCGAGGACAAGCTCGGCCTGCTGCCGCCGGGCCTGAGGGGCACCGCGGGCGAGTCCATCGAGGCCACGCTGGGTGTCGCCGCCAAGCTCGGCCCGCAGGGCAACGCTCTGGTCGGCCCGGCCAACGACGCGTTCCTGCACGCCATGCACGTCACGGCGCTGTGCGGGACCGGCGTCGCGATCATCGGCGCCGTGGTGACGGCGCTGTTCCTGCCGGGCAAGCCGCCGGAGCGTCAGGAGGGCAAGCAGGAGCAGGAGTTGGTCGCCGCCACCGATTGACGATGACCGGGGACGGAGAGGCGTCACGGGGGAAGGAGGCCGCTGCGGGACAATTCCCGCAGCACAGTGGAAGGACGGGAAACGTGACCCTTGCCGAGAGCCGACCGCAGCCGTGCGGTCCCGCCCGGGGCCGCCCGCGCAGCGAGGCCGTGGAACGCGCCATCCTGGAAGGCGCGATGAGACTCCTGGAGGAGGGCGTGCCCCTCTCGGAGCTCTCCATCGAGCGCATCGCGCGCACGGCCGGCGTCGGCAAGGCCACCATCTACCGCCGCTGGAGCGGCAAGGAGGAACTGTTCGTCGACGTCATGCGCGCCGCCGAACCCCCCGACCCCGAACTCCCCGGCACCTCGATGCGCGACGACCTGGTCGTGCTGCTCGAATCCCTGCGCCAACGGGGCCTCGTCAACCGGTCGTCGGCGATCCTGCACAACGTCCAGGCGCAGATGAAGAGCAGCCCCAAACTGTGGGCCGCGTACCACGCGATGGTGATAACGCCCCGGCGCAACCTGAGCCTCGAGGTCCTGCGCCGGGGCCAGCGCAACGGCGAACTCCGCACGGACGTCGACATCGAGCTGGCCAACGACATGTTCGTCGGCCCCATGCTCGTACGGTCCGTCATGCGCCCCGACGTCGATCTCCCCGGGGAGCTGTCGGAGCAGATCGTGGACACCGTGCTCGAAGGACTACGGCCCGTCAGCTCCCCGGAGACGTAGCCCGAATGTGCGGTTTTCGTCACAGCCACCACCCGTCCGGCCGGTAACCGGAACCCGTGGCGCGGACTCGATCGTCCTGGTCTTCCGTACGGCCGTCATGCGACGGCGGAACGGAACCGTTCATCCCCTAGGGTCGTGACCCGGGGGATACGGTGTGCACGGCGGGCAGTGAGGCAGACGGTATGGCGCAGCAGGCGTACATGACGGAGACGGACCACGGCGGCTCGGGGCCCGAGCACCGGGGTTCCAGACTCCGGCGCCTGCTGAAACGCCTGCTGAAGCGCCTGCTCGACGGCTGGCGCGGCGATCCCCGCATCTGGCGCCGGGGCCTCGTGCTCGCCGCCCTCGCGCTCCTGCTCGCCCTGGTGCTGAGACTGCACTCGCGCATCCCCAACACCGTGGGCAACCTCGGCAGTCTCACGGAGACCTTCCTGCCCTGGCTGGGCCTGCTGATCCCGGTGCTGCTGGTCCTCGGCCTGATCCGGAAGTCGGCGAGCGCCCTGATCGCGGTGCTGCTGCCCGCGATCGTCTGGCTTAACCTGTTCGGCGGGCTGCTCGCGGACCGGACCGGTTCCGGCGGCAACCTCATGGTGGCCACCCACAACGTCAACGCCGAGAACCCCGACCCGTCCGGTACGGCCCGTGACGTGGCCGCGTCCGGCGCGGACGTACTGGCACTGGAGGAGCTGCAGGCGTCCGCGGTGCCGGTCTACGAGCGGGCGCTGAAGTCGACGTACAAGTACCACGCGGTCGTCGGCACGGTCGGGCTGTGGAGCAAGTACCCGATGACCGACGTCCGGGCCGTCGACATCAAGCTGGGCTGGAAGCGGGCGATGCGCGCCACGGTGACGACCCCGGCCGGACCGCTCGCGGTGTACGTCGCCCACCTTCCCTCGGTGCGGGTGAAGATGGAGACCGGGTTCACCGCCCGACAGCGCGACAAGAGCGCCGACGCGCTCGGCGAGGCCATCGCCGACGAGAGGCTGCACGAGGTCGTGCTGCTGGGCGACCTCAACGGCACGATGAACGACCGGGCGCTCAACGCCGTGACCTCCCAGATGCGCTCGACGCAGGGCGCGGCGGGCAGCGGCTTCGGGTTCAGCTGGCCGGCGTCCTTCCCGATGGCGCGGATCGACCAGATCATGGTCAAGGGTGTCGAGCCGGAGAGTTCGTGGACCCTGCCCGAGACGGGCAGCGACCATCTCCCGATCGCCGCGCGTGTGAAGGTGGACACATCGTCCTGACGGACATGTCGCCGTAACCGGCCGGAATACTGCGCCTGAGAGACTTTGTTCCGTACTTGAACATAGGCTGTACGGACTCCGCTCTCCCGTGAAAGGCACAGGCACTCCATGCCTCTGGCCCTGCTCGCCCTGGCCGTCGGCGCCTTCGGCATCGGCACGACCGAGTTTGTGATGATGGGCCTGCTGCCCGACGTCGCGGACGACCTGCGCATCTCCATCCCCGCCGCCGGTCATCTGGTCTCGGCGTACGCGCTGGGCGTGGTGATCGGCGCCCCGCTGCTCGCGGCCGTGACCGCCCGCCTGTCCCGCCGAACGGTCCTCATCTCGCTGATGGTCCTGTTCGTCGCGGGCAACGCCCTGTCCGCGCTCGCCCCCGGCTACGAGACGCTGCTCGCCGCCCGCTTCCTGAGCGGTCTGCCGCACGGTGCCTTCTTCGGCGTCGGCGCGGTCGTCGCGACCGGCATGGCCGCGCCCGAGCGCAAGGCCCGCTCGGTCTCCCTGATGTTCCTGGGCCTGACGATCGCCAACATCGCGGGCGTCCCGGCCGCCACCCTCACCGGCCAGCACCTGGGCTGGCGGGCGACCTTCCTCGGGGTGAGCGTGATCGGCCTCGCGGCGATAGCGTCGCTGGCCCTGCTGATCCCCCACGACCACACCCATGCCCCCACGGTCGGCCTGCGCGGCGAACTGGCCGCCCTGCGCTCCCTGCCGGTCTGGCTCGCGCTCGGTACGACCGTGGCGGGTTTCGGCGCCCTGTTCGCGGCGTACAGCTACGTCACGCCGATGCTGACGGACGCCGCCGGCTTCGCCGAGACCAGCGTGACACTGCTCCTCGCCCTGTTCGGCGTCGGCGCCACGGCGGGCAACCTCCTGGGCGGCCGCCTGGCCGACCACTCGATGCGCGGTACCCTCTTCGGCGGCCTGACGTCCCTGGCGGCGGTACTGGCGGTGTTCCCGCTGCTGATGTCCTCCGCCTGGAGCGCGGTGCCGGCGGTGGCCCTCCTCGGCATGGCGGCGTTCATCACCGGTTCGCCGCTCCAGCTGATGGTCATGGAAAAGGCATCGGCGGCCCCGTCCCTGGCGTCCTCCGCCAACCAGGCGGCCTTCAACCTCGCCAACGCGGGCGGCGCCTGGATCGGCGGCCTGGCGCTGGCAGCGGGCTTCGGAGTCACGTCACCGGCGGTCGCGGGGGCGGGGCTGGCGGTGCTCGGACTCGCGGTGGCCGGCCTGGCCTACGCCGTGGACCGGCGGGGCGTCCAGCACGCCGGCCGGGAGCGCGTGGTCTGCACGCATCTGCCGGAGCACTCCGAGAGCTTCACCCACTGACCCGGGGGCACGACTGACCCGCGGACACGACGAGGGGGCGCCCGGTGACCATCGGGTGCCCCCTGCCGTCGTCGCCGTCACTGTCGCTCAAGCGGTCTCGTGACGTCCCGCCTCCGGGATGTCGAAGCGGGCGAGGTCTCGCAGCCAGGCCCGTGCGTTGCCGTCGGAGGGGGCGCGCCAGTCGCCGCGCGGTGAGAGCGAACCGCCGGCCGAGACCTTCGGCCCGTTCGGCATGGCCGATCGTTTGAACTGCGCGAACGCGAAGAACCGGCGGCAGAAGACCTCCAGCCAGCGCCGGATCTCCGCCAGGTCGTACGCCACCTGCTTCGCCTCGGGGAAGCCAGGCGGCCAGGCTCCGGCGTTCGGATCGTGCCAGGCGTGCCAAGCCAGGAAGGCGATCTTCGACGGCCGGAAGCCGTACCGCAGCACATGGAAGAGCGTGAAGTCGTGCAGCGCGTACGGGCCGATCCTGGACTCGGTGGACTGCATCTCCTCGCCCGGTACGAGCTCCGGGCTGATTTCGGTGTCGAGGATCGCGGCGAGCGTCTTGCCGGTCTCCTCGTCGAACTGACCGCTGCTGATGACCCAGCGGATCAGATGCTGGATCAGTGTCTTCGGCACGCCCGAGTTGACGTTGTAGTGGCTCATCTGGTCGCCCACGCCGTACGTGGACCAGCCGAGCGCCAGCTCCGACAGGTCTCCGGTGCCCAGCACGATGCCCCCGCGCTGGTTGGCCAGCCGGAACAGGTAGTCGGTGCGCAGCCCGGCCTGCACGTTCTCGAAGGTGACGTCGTACACCGGCTCGCCGGACGCGAACGGGTGGCCCATCTCCGTCAGCATCAGCCGCGCGGTGGGCGTGATGTCCAGCTCGGCCGCGGTGACGCCGAGCGAGCGCATCAGCTTGTGGGCGTTGTCCTTGGTGTGGTCGCTGGTGGCGAAGCCGGGCAGCGTGAAGGCCAGGATGTCGCTGCGCGGGCGGCCGGCTCGGTCCATCGCGCGGGCGGCGACGATCAGGGCGTGCGTGGAGTCGAGGCCGCCGGACACCCCGATGACGACCTTCGGGCCGCCGATCGCGGCCAACCGCTGCTGGAGACCCTCGACCTGAATGTTGTACGCCTCGTAGCAGTCCAGGGCGAGGCGGTCGGGGTCGGCCGGCACGAACGGGAAACGCTCCAGGCGACGGCGCAGCCCCAGGTCGGTGAGCGGCGGATCGAGCTCGAACGTGACCGTCCGGAAGTCGTCGGTCCGCGCGCGGTGAGTGCGGCGGTTGTCGTCGAACGTGCCCGTCCGCTGCCGCTCCTGCCGCAGGAGGTCGAGGTCCACGTCGGCCACCGCGTACTCGTCGCCGAGCGGGAACCGCTCGGTCTCGGCCAGCAGCACGCCGTTCTCGTAGATCATGGTCTGGCCGTCCCAGGACAGGTCGGTGGTCGACTCGCCCAGTCCGGCCGCCGCGTAGACGTACGCGGCGAGGCAGCGGGAGGACGCCGAGCGGCACAGCAGCTTGCGGTCCTCGGCCCGCCCGACCGTGATCGGACTGCCCGAAAGATTGACGAGGAGGGTCGCACCGGCGAGGGCCGCCTCCGCGCTGGGCGGCACCGGCACCCACATGTCCTCGCAGATCTCCGCGTGCAGCACGAGACCGGGAACGTCCTGGGCCGCGAACAGCAGATCCACGCCGAACGGTACGGCCTCGCCGCCGACACGGATCGGCCCGCCGCGCTCGTCGGCGCCGTCGGCGATCTGCCGGCGCTCGTAGAACTCCCGGTAGTTCGGCGGGTACGACTTGGGCACGACACCGAGGACACGGCCGCGGTGCACGATCACCGCGCAGTTGTAGATCCGGTTGCGGTGGCGCAGCGGGGCGCCGACGACGAGGACCGGCAGCAGCTCCGCCGACCCGGCCACCACCTCTTGGAGCGCCTCCTCGACCTGATCGAGCAGCGCGTCCTGCAGCAGCAGGTCCTCGATCGAGTAGCCGCACAGCACCATCTCCGGGAAGACGGCGACGGCGACCCCCTCCCCGCCGCACCGGCGCGCGTGGCGAAGGACCGCTTCGGCGTTGGCTTGCGGGTCCGCGACGGCGGTGTGACCCGTACACGCTGCGACGCGTGCGAAGCCATGCTGATAGATCGACCAGAAGTTCAACGGAGGCACGGGCCCAGTGTAATCGTCAAAGCGACGCAATGGGGTGGCGCGGGGTGTGGTGCACCCCACGCCACCCCAGGAGTCCCGCCAGGGGATCAGCGGCGTCCGAACGACTCGACGTAGCCGTTCGCGGGCGTACCCACGCCGGTCACGTCGTCGTAGCCCGTCACGGCCTTGAGCGAGCTGTCGACGCCGAGGCTGCGGACCGAGGTCAGCAGGCCGTCGGTGGCGTCGAAGCTGTTGGCGAAGTCGACGCGGGCGACCGCCAGGCCGGAGCCCGTCGGGTTGTCCGTCACGTCGTGGTACGCCTTCGAGCCGTACTTGGCGTAGATCACCGGGTTGGCGAAGCCGATGGCCTTGCCGCCGCGAGCCTCCTGCGCCAGGGCCTGGACGGCCGCGATCACCGGCGCGGCCAGCGAGGTGCCGCCGATCCGGTACTCGCTGTACTGCTGCGACCCGTCCGGGAAGGTCTGCGTCTGGCCGACCTTGAAACCGGTGTTCGGGTCGGCGATCGCCGAGATGTCCGGGACGACGCGGTTGCCGGCCGGGCTGTTGGCCGTGGCCAGCGCCTTCGGGACGACACCCTTCTGGTACGACGGCTCGGCCACCGTGCTGCTGGTGCCGCCGCCCGCGCCCGAGGTGAACCCGCCCGGGAAACCGTTCCAGCTCTTGCCGTCGGCCGACAGGTTCGCCTTCTCGGTGCCCCAGCCGGTCTCCCACAGGTACTTGTCGCCCTTGCCGACGGCCAGCGAGGTACCGCCGACGGCGGTCACCCACGCCGAGTTGGCCGGGGTGTCGACCTGCTTCGTACCGGTGTGGGCGACCTCGTCGCCGTTGTCGCCGGAGGAGAAGTAGAAGCCGATGCCCTCCACCGCGCCGAGCTGGAAGACCTGGTCGTAGGCGGCCTGGACGTCCGGGGTCTCGTTGGCCTCGATGTCGCCCCAGGAGTTGGAGACGATGTCGGCCAGGTGGTTGTCGACGATCTTGCCGAGCGAGTCGAGCAGGTCGTCGTCATAGCAGGACGAGGCGCCCACGTACGTGACGTCCGCGGCCGGCGCGACCGCGTGCACGGCCTCGACGTCGAGGGTCTCCTCGCCGTACCAGCCGGCCGCGCCGCACTCGTCGGTCTTCTTGTAGTTCTTCGGCAGCACCTGGTGCAGCTGACCGCTCTTCCAGGTCGCGTCACCGTGCTTGTTCGCGTAGGTGGCCGCGTCGACGGCGATCGTCGGCGAGGCATAGGCGTCCGTGATGGCGACGCGGACGCCTCGGCCGGTGTACGTGCCCGCGCCGTAGGCGGCGCGCAGCTGCTTGCCGGTGTAACCCTCGACGGCGTACGGGATCTTCTTGCCGTAGGCGCTCGGCAGCGTGGTCGCGGTGTTCGAGCCGTAGTACGAGGAGAACGGCCCGGCGTTCTTGAACACGGCGTCCGGCGGCGGCAGTTGGTCCTGGTGGCTCGCCCGGTGCGGCGCGCTGTCCAGACCGGTCACGGTCAGGACGGCACCCTTCAGGCTCTGAGGCACCGAGGCCGCCTTCGACGGCGCGCGGTAGGTCTTCGAACCCTTGGCGAAGTTGTGCAGCTGGGTGCCGAACGCCTTCTCGGCGGCGGCCACGTCACCGGTGACGGCGACGTAGTGCTGCGTGACCTCGGTGACCTTCAGCCCGGCCGCGTTCAGCCAGGACTTGACGGCGGCCACCTGCGCCTTGGTCGCGCCGAAGTGCGCCTGCACCTGCTTGGCGGTCAGGTACTTGCCGTACAGCGGCGAGGACGGGTCGGACACCGCCTTCGCGTAGGCGGCCAGCCCGGAGGCGTTCCGGCCGGCCAGGTACACCCGGGCGGAGACCCGGGCCTTGTCCGAGGTGGCGCCCTTGTCCGCCTTGGCCGTCGCCCACGCGGGCTTGGTGCCCGCGAGCGAGTGCCGGGCCGGGCTGTCCGAGGCGTGCGCTGCGGGTATGCCGAACGCCAGCGCGCCGGCGAGCATCGGCAGTGTCGCTGCCAGGCTCACTCCGGCGCGCGTTCTGGCACGGTTGGATCTCATAGAACCCCCTGCATCGCGGTTCGCATGCATGTAGTGGTTGGGCGTCGCCGATCCACCGGGGGCCCGCGGCGGCAGGTGGCCCGCAATGGATCACACGATGAGGGCCACTCTTACGACGAACCGTTCATGCAAGGGGCACGTAAAAGTCAAGAGAACCTCAAAGAAGCGCCGGCCAGGGCGAATTGGGCCTTTCATCCTTACGGCCGTGTTACAAGCGCGGCGCTACTGGCGCTCCTTGAGCATGTCGGACATCAGCCGGATCTCCGACTGCTGCGCGTCGACCATCCCTTGGGCGAGTTTCTTCTCCACGCCGACCGTGCACCTCGCGACACATCCCTCGGCCATGTGGATGCCGCCCTTGTGATGCTCCGTCATGAGCTGCAGGTAGAAGATCTCCGCCTGCTTGTCACTGAGCGTGCCGAGCTTCTTCAGCTCGGCGTTCGTCGCCATGCCCGGCATCAGCGCGCCGTCCTGGCCGGGCGGCATGTCGCCCATGCCCATCCAGTCCATCGGCGGTTTCGCGGACACCTTGGGCAGTTCCCACAGGTCCAGCCAACCCAGCAGCATGCCACGCTGGTTGGCCTGCGTCTGCGCGATGTCGTAGGCGAGCCGCCGGACTTCCTCGTCCTTCGTGCGGTCGCGCACGATGTACGACATCTCGACGGCCTGCTGGTGGTGGACCGCCATGTCCCGCGCGAACCCCGCGTCCGCGGAGTCGGCGGCGGGCACCCCGGCGCCCGAACCGCCGTCCTCGGCGACCGCATAGGTGATCGCGCCGGCCGCTACGAGCGCCGCCGCAGCGGCGCCCGCGATCCAGCCGACGTGCCGCCTCACTTCATCGTCCCGCCGGTGCAGGACGCACCCGGCTCGGGCGTCTGCTTGCCCTGGACGTAGGTCGAGAAGAACTTGTCCACGGCCGGGTCGCTCGCGCTCTTCACGGCCAGCTGGTGGCCCCACGCCGACAGCATGAGCGGCGACGCCTGGTCCTGGTACGGGCTCATCAGCGAGTACGGCGTCTGCTTCACCTTGGCCGCGAGCGCGTCCACGTCGGCCTTCGGCGCCTTGTCGGTGTACGTCACCCAGACCGCGCCGTGCTCCAGCGAGTGCACGGCGTTCTCGTCCTTGACGGGGGAGGTGTAGACGTCGCCGTTGCAGTTGAGCCACACCGGGTTGTGGTTGCCGCCCACCGGCGGGTGCATGGGGTACGTCACGCTCGTGGTGACGTGGGTCCGCGACAGATCGCCGGACCAGGTCTTCACGCCGTCGGCGTCGGTGACGAAGTGCCCGGACCCCTTGGAGTCGCTCGCGGCGCTGTCCTTGTCGGAGTCGGACTGCGACCGCACGAGGACGACACCGCCGACGACGAGACCGGCCACGACCACCACGCTCGCGCCGATGGTCAGCGCGCGGTTGCGGCGTTCGCGGGCACGCTCGGCGCGCCGCATCTCCTCTATGCGCTCCTTGCGTGCCGCGCTGTTGCTCTTCTTGCCGGAACCCATGGCGGTGTCCTTCTGGGGGTCGTCGGGACGGACGGGGACGGTGGGGCCCACTGATCGTAAGGGGGCGGGGGCGTCCTGCCGTAGGGAGGCCGTGGGAACCGGACGTCAACGGGTTGTCGCGAACTTGGCATGCACCCGATATTTGGAGTCTGCGATGCGCATTATTACCCTTCCCGTATGCGCCTGCTGCGTTCCACCGATCTGGCACTGCGGGTCCTGATGCGGCTCGCGGTCACGGACCCGTCCACTCCCACGACCCGGCAGGTCGCCGAGGACATGGACGTGCCGTACACCCATGCCGCGAAGGTGGTGGCCGAGCTCCAGCACCTTGGCCTGGTCGACGCCCGGCGCGGCCGGGGCGGCGGTCTCTCCCTGACGGAGAAGGGCCGCACGGCCTCGGTCGGAGCCGTGGTGCGCCGCTTCGAGGGCGACGGCGACGTCGTCGACTGCGAGGGCGGCACCACCACCCCCTGCCCCCTGAGCCCCGCCTGCAAGCTGCGCGGCGCTCTGCGGCGGGCCCAGGAGGCGTTCTACGCCTCACTGGACACGCTGACCCTGGAGGACGTCACGGCGGCCCCGACGGGGCCCCTGCTGCTGGGGATCACCAGGCGCCCTTAGGAACTGAGCGCCCCGAAGGGGCGCGGGGTGGTGTCGACATGCGGCTCCGCCGCGTGGGCGCGCCCACGCGGCGGAGCCGCGGACGATCGACTGCGTGTCGCGGCACTCATGGATGCCGCGGCGCTTCCAGCGGAGCGCTCAGGCCGCCTGCGCCAGCCAGAGGTCCGGGCCGAACACCTCGTAGTGGATGTCGGCCGGAGCCACGCCCCGGGAGATCAGCTGGGCGCGCACCGCGCGCATGAAGGGCAGCGGCCCGCACAGGTACGCGCGCGTGTTCGCCGGTATCGCGACGCCGTCGAGGTCCACCAGGCCGGTGCGGGTGCCCGGCTCGGCGTCGCGCTCGTAGAAGAAGTGCGCCCGGGCCTGCGGCAGCTTCTCCGTGTACGACTCGTGGTCGGTCCGCAGCGCGTGGTCGGCGGGGGAGCGGTCGCCGTGCACGACGGTGACCGGGCCGTCGTGACCGGTCTCCGCCAGGTGGGCCAGCATCGCGATCATGGGTGTGACACCGATGCCCGCGGAGGCCAGCAGCAGCGGGGTGCCCGGGGCGTTGTCGAGGACGAGGTCGCCGTACGGCTCGGACAGCTCCAGGACGCTGCCGACCTGCACGCTGGCGTGGAGGTGGTTGGAGACCTCGCCGTCGGGCGCGTCCTCGCCCCGCACGCGCTTGACGCTGAACTGCCGCACCGACTCGCCGGGCGCACCGGAGAGGCTGTACTGCCGTATCTGACGGGCGCCGTCCGGGAGTTCGGCGCGCACGGAGACGTACTGCCCGGCCCGGAAACCGGCCACCGGACCGCCGTCGACCGGCCGCAGCCGGAACGAAGCGACGTCCTCGGTCTCGGTGACCCGCTCGACGACCTCCCAGCGCCGCATGGCGTGGCCGCCGCTCTCCTCGTACAGCCGCTTCTCGAGCGCGATCAGGGCGTTCGCCATCAGCCAGTAGACCTCGTCCCAGGCGGCCGCGACCTCGGGCGTGACGGCCTCGCCGAGGACGTCCACGATGGCGGCGAAGAGGTGCTCGTGGACGATCGCGTACTGCTCGGGCGTGATGCCCAGCGAGGCGTGCTTGTGCGCGATACGGCCGAGCATCGCGTCCGGGCGCTGGTCCGGGTGGTTCAGCAGGTGGGTGGCGAACGCGGCGATGGACCCGGCCAGGGCCTGGCGCTGGGTGCCGGCGGCCTGGTTGCCGCGGTTGAACAGGTCGCGCAGCAGTTCGGGGCGGGCGGCGAACATCCCGGAGTAGAAGCGGTCGGTGATCACGTCGAGGGACCCGGCGACGGCGGGGAGGGTGGCACGGACGGTGGCAGCGGACTGCTCGGACAGCATCGGGGACTCCTTCGGAATCGGCTGATGAGCACGCTAGTTAAACTTGCATCTGAGATGCAAATTAAAGTGTTGGAGACCACACGACCAGCCGAGCCGAACGGACCCGGACCGGTCATTACGGATGCCGGTCCGAGCAGGCAAGATGGGCGACGGAGCGGTACACCTGCCGTAGGTGGGCGTTCAGACCCGGGTCAGCCGGCCGATCATGGTCCGCAACGCGCACGAAACGGTGGTGTGGTGGGATGCTCAGGTGCCCGACCGCCTCCCGTGGTGTACGAGGGCAGGCGGCCTGACCAGCAAGGATGGGGAAGCGGAAGATGGACAAGCAGCAGGAGTTCGTGCTCCGGACCTTGGAGGAGCGCGACATCCGGTTCGTACGCCTGTGGTTCACGGACGTGCTGGGCTTCCTCAAGTCCGTGGCCGTGGCCCCCGCCGAGCTGGAGCAGGCCTTCGACGAGGGCATCGGCTTCGACGGCTCCGCGATCGAGGGCTTCGCCCGGGTCTACGAGTCCGACATGATCGCCAAGCCGGACCCGTCCACCTTCCAGGTGCTGCCCTGGCGCGCCGAGACCCCCGGCACCGCCCGCATGTTCTGCGACATCCTCATGCCGGACGGCTCCGCGTCCTTCGCGGACCCGCGCTATGTGCTCAAGCGCGCCCTCGCCAAGACCTCCGACCTGGGCTTCACCTTCTACACCCACCCGGAGATCGAGTTCTTCCTGCTGAAGGACCGCCCGCTGGACGGCACCCGGCCGACCCCCGCGGACAACTCCGGCTACTTCGACCACACCCCGCAGAACGTCGGCATGGACTTCCGCCGCCAGGCGATCACCATGCTGGAGTCGATGGGCATCTCGGTCGAGTTCTCCCACCACGAGGGCGCGCCGGGCCAGCAGGAGATCGACCTCCGCTACGCCGACGCCCTCTCCACGGCGGACAACATCATGACGTTCCGCCTGGTCATGAAGCAGGTGGCGCTGGAGCAGGGCGTGCAGGCGACGTTCATGCCCAAGCCGTTCAGCGAGCACCCGGGCAGCGGCATGCACACGCACCTGTCGTTGTTCGAGGGCGACCGGAACGCGTTTTACGAGTCGGGCGCCGAGTACCAGCTCTCCAAGGTCGGCCGCTCCTTCATCGCGGGCCTGCTCAAGCACGCGGGCGAGATCTCCGCGGTCACCAACCAGTGGGTGAACTCGTACAAGCGCATCTGGGGCGGCTCCGAGCGCACGGCGGGCGCGGGCGGCGAGGCCCCCTCGTACATCTGCTGGGGCCACAACAACCGCAGTGCCCTCGTCCGCGTCCCGATGTACAAGCCCGGCAAGACGGGCTCCGCGCGGGTGGAGGTCCGCTCCCTGGACTCGGGCGCGAACCCGTACCTGGCATACGCCGTCCTCCTCGCCGCGGGCCTCAAGGGCATCGAAGAGGGCTACGAACTCCCGCCGGGCGCCGAGGACGACGTCTGGGCCCTCTCCGACGCGGAACGCCGCGCGATGGGCATCGAGCCGCTCCCGCAGAACCTGGGCGAGGCCCTGACCCTGATGCAGCGCAGCGACCTGGTCGCGGAAACGCTGGGCGAGCACGTCTTCGACTTCTTCCTGCGCAACAAGCAGGCCGAGTGGCACGAGTACCGCAGCGAGGTCACGGCGTTCGAGCTGCGGAAGAACCTGCCGGTGCTGTAGGCGTAGGTCAGGGCGGGTTTCCCGCTGATTCGGCGGGTGGGGCCGACGGTTGCGGACCGTCGGCCCCACCGCGTCTCATCGGCCCTGGGCCGTCTCTGGGCCGTCCGGCGCCGGATCGGTGCCCTCGAACAGGCCGTTGCTCAACGCCTTGATGTTCTCGCCGGCGTCCAGCAGAACCGAGGCGTAGAAGTGCCTGGGCGCGTGCATGCCCGCTCGATACGGGCGGGCTGCTGCGTTTCTCCTCGTTCGCCGCTCAGGCGTTGCCCCACGCTTCAAGCGATCACAAGTTCCCCCAGTTCAGCGCCAGATGGCGCACAAGGTGGTTTCTGTCCGCCTGTCAGGCCGCCCAACCAGGCAGTGATCCGCCGGGGTGTGTGGACTACGTCGGAAAAGTTCCGTGCTGTTGACCTGATCGCGGTGTAACAGCTCACCCCGGCCTGCCGCGTAATGCTTGGTCAGCCAGTCCGCAGCGAGCGGGCCTCACTCGGTGGGCAGGGAGTCCAGGAGCTTCTGTGCGGCCTCCAAGAATTTGGGTCTGGCCGCGTCACCGAGGGCGAGGGCCTGACGGAGGCAGGAGCGGGCTTCCTCGGTTTCTCCCAGTTCGATCAGAGCCTCTCCCAGATTCGACAGCGCACAGGCCTCTTCGTCGAGCCTGCCGATGTTCCGCCACTGGACCAGAGCATCGCGCAGGTGGTCGGCGGCCTCGCGCCACCGCCCCAGTGCCGATGGAATTCCGCTCCCTGAGGCGTCCGCCCCCCCGGCGTCAGCGGCTCCCTCCAGAGGCCGCTAGGAGCGTGGGTCGGTAATCGCTGTCGTGTTGGTCCAGGCGATCTCGAAGTACCTGACGCGTTCGTCTTCTCCGGCCGGCCGCATGCCGGCTGCCATCATGACGTGCTGGGACGCGATGTTGTCGTGGTCGGCGTCGCCTTTCACGCGGGTGATACCGCGTGCCCGCGCGAACAGCAGCAGTTCGCGCAGGGCTTCGGAGGCGTATCCCTTGCCTCGTGCTGACGGGATGAGGCCGTAGCCGATCGTGACGCTGCCGTTCTCGTCCGCGGGTCCGTGGAAGCCCAGGCCGCCGATCGCCTGGCCGTCCTCGCGGCGACGGATCTCATAGTTACCGAACGGCTGGGGATCGCCGTTGTTCGCGCAGGTGCCGAGGAAGCGCCTGGCTGCGGACACGTCACCATCGGTGGGGTATCCGGGCGCCCATCGGGCACCGCTGTCCGGCTCGCCCCCCTCTCTGACATCGTCGGGTGAGACGCCCCGAAATGATCAGATATTGTGGGCGGGCAC
>NZ_BMQA01000056.1 GCF_014647875.1 Streptomyces brasiliensis
TACATCGAGAACCAGAAGCGTCCCGGCTGAGGCCAACAGTGCGGACCCGTGCACCCGTGCGGGTCACCCCTATCTTGAGAAGCGCTTCCTCCCGGGCGTTAACGCCCGGGGTTCCGCGCTAGATCATGCTGAAGAGGACTGAGCAGCAGGAACCGACAAGGCGCTGATCAGCGGCTCCGCCTTCGTCAGCCGCCACGCTGCGGTCGCGGTCCGAGCCCGGGGAGCGCGCGACTCGATGCCGGGTCCTTGACCGCTTTGGCGAACTCGGCGTCGAATCCGCTCCTTGCCGAGTGCACAGCCGAGTCCGCTGGTCCCGCGCGGGACTGGTCCCGCGCGGGACTGGTCCCGCGCGGGACGATGTCGGCTACGGGCCCGTGGGCGACGATCCCCTTCGGCGTCGCGGCTCGCCGCGCTCGTCAGGATCGCGCTCGCGACGACATCGAGGAGGTGATCGGCAAAGGTGCTCGTGACCGAGGACTCCAGCACCGTCCTGTGCCACGTCGTGCGGGGGCTTCTCCGCTGCCTGCGCGTTGCTCGGGGTAGTGGGATCGGGCGGCTTCCACGGTGTCGAGGTGATCGACGATCCAGCCCAGCATGGCTTGCAAGGCTTCGCCCCGCCTCGGCACCCGCGGCGACCTGCACAGTGGCCACACCGCCCGCGCCCTCCTCGGCGAGCGCCTGCAAGGGTTCCTCCCGGGCCACCCGGGCGCGCTCGACCCGCTGCGTGGCGGCGGCAACCTCCTCCTGGGCCTGGCTGAGCCACACGCCACCCAGGCGCGCCCGCTCCGTACACAGACCGGACGGACATCACAGCATTACGTGATGACTCTCAGGAAGCGATGTCCGCGACCTCGGCAGGCAGTTGAGGTCGGCCGGATGAGCGGTGGGCGTGGGCCGTTCCGCTGTGGTGGATCGGTGTTGCCGTGCCGGTCAGTGGACGGCCCGTTCCGCCTCTGCGGGCCGCGACGATCTCCGCCGCGATCGACAGGGCGGTCTCCTCGGGCGTACGGCCCCCGAGGTCGAGTCCGATGGGTGACCTGAGGCGGGTCAACTCCGTCTCGCTCAAGCCTACTTCACGCAGCCTACGGTCCCGGTCGGTGTGGGTACGGCGCGAGCCCATCGCGCCCACGAAGGCGACCGGGAGCCGCAGCGCGACCTCCAGCAGGGGGACGTCGAACTTGGCGTCGTGCGTCAGGAGGCACAGAACGGTCCGTCCGTCGGTCCGGGTGCCCCGCAGATAGCGGTGCGGCCAGTCCACGACGACCTCGTCCGCCTCGGGGAAGCGGGCCTGTGTGGTGAACACCGGCCGGGCATCGCACACCGTGACGTGATAGCCCAAGAACTTGCCGGCCCGCACCAGCGCCGCGGCGAAGTCGACCGCACCGAAGACGATCATCCGCGGCGGCGGTGCGCCGGCTTCCACGAGCAGGGTGAGCCCGTCGGGGCAGTGCGAGCCGTCCGGTGACAGCTCGACCGTGCCCGTGCGGCCTGCGTCGAGCGCTGCCCGAGCCTGCGCCGCGGCCGTGCGGTCGAGGTCCTCGTGGATCCCGAGGCTGCCTTCCGCGGAGCCGTCGCTGTGGACGAGCAGAGTGGCACCGAGGTGCTCGGGCGGGCCCTCGACGACCCGGACCAGGGCCACCGGCTCGCCCCGTTCCGCGGTGTCCAGGGCAGAGCTCACCAATGCCCTGACCGGCGTGTTCGCGAACACGGGTGTGACCATCACGTCGAGGACGCCGCCGCAGGTCAGGCCCACGGCGAAGGCGTCCTCGTCGCTGTAGCCGAAGCGCTCCACAGCGCTCTGCCCGGTCTCCAGCGCCTGAGCGCACAGGTCGTAGACCGCGCCCTCGACGCAGCCGCCCGACACCGAGCCGATGACGGTGCCGGCCCGGTCGACGGCGAGGGCGGCTCCGGGGCCGCGGGGGGCGCTGCCGCCGACGGACACGACGGTGGCGACGGCGACGTCACGGCCATCGTCCAGCCAGTCCTTCAGCTCCGGCAGCAGGTCAAGCATCGCTGCCTGCCGTGAGGACGCGACTCGGGCGGATGGGCAGGCTGCGATGCCGCACGCCGGTGGCGTGCCAGACGGCGTTGGCGATGGCAGCCGCAGCACCGACGATGGCCACCTCGCCGATGCCCTTGATGCCGACCGGATCGTCGGGGTCGGTGTCGTCCACCCAGTCGGCCTCGATGCGCGGCACGTCGGCGTTCGTGGCGACGTGATATCCGGCCAGGTCGGCGCCGACCGGGCCGCCGAAGGCCGGATCGCGCACGGCTTCCTCGTGCAGGGCCATGGAGATGCCCCAGGTCATGCCGCCGGTGAACTGGCTGCGTGCGGTCAGCGGGTTGACGATGCGGCCGGCGGCGAAGATGCCGAGCATGCGGCGTACGCGCACCTCACCCGTGGCCGGGTCCACGGCGGCCTCGGCGAACTGCGCGCCGTAGGAGTGCCGTTCCATGTTCGCGAGCGCGGCGATCTGCGCGGTGGTGTCCGAGCGCACGGTGATCCCTTCGGCGGGGATCGCCATGCCGGGGACGAGTCGCTCCCGCAGGTCGCGGGCGGCCGCGATGACAGCCATGGACCAGGAGCGGGTGCCCATCGAACCGCCCGCGATCATCGCGAAGCCGAACTCGCTGTCCCCGATCCGCACGGTCACCCGCTCCGGTGCGACGTCGAGGGCGTCGGCCGCGACGAGGGTGAGCGCGGTCCGTGCGCCTGTGCCGATGTCGGTCGCGGCTATCCGCACGGTGAAGCGGCCGTCGGCCTCGGCGGTGATGGCGGCGGTGGAGGGGGCGGCTCCCGCCGGGAAGGACGCGGCGGCGGTGCCGGTGCCCAGCAGCCAGCGGCCGTCGCGCCGCACACCCGGCCGGGGATCGCGCTGCGCCCAGCCGAAGCGGCGTGCGCCCTCCTCGAAGCAGGCGCGCAGGTTGCGGGTGGCGAAGGGCAGGCCGGAGACCGGGCCCTTGTCCGGCTCGTTGCGCAGCCGCAGTTCGATCGGGTCGATCCCGCACTTCTCGGCGAGTTCGTCGAGGGCGGACTCCAAGGCGAAGGCTCCCGGCGCCTCGCCGGGCCCGCGCATGAAGGTGGGGCTGGGCACGTCGCGCCGTACGACGCGGTTCTCGGTGTGGTGGGCGGCGGCGTCGTACATCACCCGCGCCACGCCCGCGCTCGCCTCGACGAACTCGTACACCTTGGAGGTACGGCTCACCGAGCGGTGGTCCAGGGCGCGCAGTCGCCCTTCGGTGTCGGCCCCGAGCCTGACCCGCTGGACGGTGGGGCTGCGGTGGCCGGCCAGCGCGAACATCTGAGGCCGGGTCAGAGCCACGCGGACCGGCCGCTGGAGGACCGTCGCCGCCATCACGGCCGCCACCTGGTGAGCGCGTACGCCCTTGCTGCCGAACCCGCCGCCGACGTGCTCAGAACGCACCCGGATCGACGCGGGGTCCAGCGAGAACAGGTTCGCCAGCTCGCCGACCACCCAGGTGGCGCCCTGGTTGGAGTCGACCACCTCCAGACGGCCGTCCTCCCAGCGGGCGGTCGCCGCGTGGGGCTCCATGGGGTGGTGGTGTTCCTCCGGCGTGGTGTACTCCTCGTCCACGACGGCGGCGGACGCGGCCAGTTCGGCCTCCTGGTCGCCCTTGTCGGTCACGCCGGGCATGTGACCGTCCACGGGATAGGAGTCCGGGTGGTCCCCGGTGAACTCGATGTCGTGCGGCAGCGGTTCGTACTCGACGACCAGGGCCTCGGCCGCTTCCCGTGCCTGCTCGGGCGTCTGAGCGACGACCAGGGCCACCGGCCAGCCCAGGTGGGGCACAGCGTCGTGCTGGAAGACGGCGCAGGTGGGGTCGGGCCTGCCCAGCAGGCTGACGTAGTCGGTCTCCAGGCGTGGGGCATTGCGGTGGTCCAGGACGGCGACGACACCGGGCATCTCAAGGACGGGACCGCTGGCGATGTCGCGGATGCGGCCCCGCACCACGGTGGACAACACCAGCCATCCATAAGCGAGTTCAGTAAAAGGGATGTCGCCCGCGTAGCGTGCCGCGCCGGTGACCTTGTCCCGGCCCTCCACCCTCACGTGACCGGTGCCGACCGCGCGTACGGCGGCCTCTTGTGCGGTGGTGGTCATAGCGCGGCCTCCTCGGCGAGCTCGCTCAGCACGGCCACGGTCAGGTTGTGCATCAGGGTCACCTTGTATCCGTTGTGCGGCAGCGGCCGGGCCGCGGCGAGTTCGGCTGCAGCGGCGGCCGCGTATGTCTCGGCGGTGGCGGGCGCCCCGATCAGGGCCCGCTCGGCGGTACGGGCGCGCCAGGGCCGGGAGGCCACGGCGCCGAACGCGAGGCGCGCGTCGTGCACGACTCCGTCACGGGTGTCGAGGGCGGCGGCGACGGAACCGATCGCGAAGGCGTAGGAGGCGCGCTCGCGCACCTTGCGGTACCGGGAGCGGGCCGCGACCGGCACCGGCGGCAGGAAGACACCGGTGATCAGCGCACCGGTCGGCAGGGCCGTCTCACGGTGCGGGGTGTCGGCGACGGGCAGATACAGCTGATCGAGCGGCAACTCGCCCTGCCCGTCGGCGGTTTCGTAGTGCACGACGGCGTCGAGGGCGGCCAGGGCCACCGCCATGTCGGAGGGGTGTACGGCCACACAGGTCTCGGACGCACCGAGGATGGCGTGGTTGTGGTGCTCGCCGCTGAGGGCCGGGCAGCCGCTGCCGGGGGCTCGCTTGTTGCACGGCTTGGTCGTGTCGGTGAAGTAGGCGCAGCGGGTGCGCTGGAGGAGGTTCCCGCCGACCGTGGCCATGTTGCGCAGCTGGCCGGAGGCACCGGCGAGCACCGCCTGGGTCAGCATCGGGTAGCGGCTGCGGACGTCGGGGTGGGCGGCGAGGTCGCTGTTGGTGACCGTCGCGCCGATGCGCAGTCCGCCGTCCGGGGCCGACTCGATGCGGTCCAGGGGCAGTTCACGTACGTCGACGAGGCGGCCGGGTCGTTCCACGCCGCTCTTCATCAAGTCGACCAGGTTGGTGCCGCCGGCGAGGTAGCGCGCGTCCGGATCGTCGTCAAGGAGAGCGACGGCACCCGACACGTCGGGCGCCCTGCGGTAGTCGAACTCCCTCATACGGCGGCCTCCCCGGACTGCTCCGGCACGCGTGCCGCTGACGAGGCGTCGGCCTCGGCGGCTCGTGCGACGGCCTCGACGATCGACGTGTAGGCACTGCAACGGCACAGGTTGCCGCTCATGCGCTCGCGGATCTCCTCGGGGGTCAGCGGCGTCGGCCCGACCGCCGGACGTATGTCACCGGAAGCGGCGCTCGGCCATCCGGCAGCGTGCTCCGCGAGCATGCCGATCGCCGAACAGATCTGTCCGGGTGTGCAGTAGCCGCACTGGTAGCCGTCGAGATCGATGAACGCCTGCTGCACTGGATGCAGCCGGTCGCCGTCCGCGACGCCTTCGATGGTGGTGATCTCGCGTCCTTCGGCCGCGACCGCGAGTTGCAGACAGGCCACCGTCCTGCGGCCGTCGACCAGAACAGTGCAGGCACCGCACTGGCCTTGGTCGCAGCCCTTCTTGGTGCCGGTCAGATCGAGCCGCTCGCGCAGAGCGTCGAGCAGGGTGGTGCGGTGGTCGACGGGCAGCGTGTGCTTCTCGCCGTTGACATGCAGGGTGATGACGCTGGACGTCGATAAACCCATGAGCAACTTCCTTCAGACGTACGGTACTTGGGGTGAGCTGGCCTCGGGCGCCGGAACAGGGCGGCTACCTGGAGTGCGCGTCGCCGTGATGAAGCGCGGCAGCGCTGGTGATATCGGGGGCGCTTGTCAGGACTGGGGGGTGCGTCGATGAGGACGCTCGGGTGGCACGAATTACGCGGCAGGGCAACAAATGGACGACGCTGACGGAAGCAGCGGACTGACGTGCGGGCCGTGGGCGCAGCTAGAGTGGATCCCAACCGGACAACTGTCCGATACCCGGAAACGTAGCGGACAGCTGTCCACTTAGCAAGGGCACGCTCATGCCGCGCCTTGAGGAGTGACGAGTGCAGCACAAGAAGGAGACCCCCCTGCGCTCGGACGCGCAGCGCAACCGTGAACGCATCCTGTGCGTCGCCCTCAGTGAGCTGACGCAGTGTCCGGACGCACCGCTCAGCGCCATCGCCAAGAAGGCGGGGGTCGGCCAGGGCACGTTCTACCGCAACTTCCCCAACCGCGAGACCCTGGTCCTGGAGATCTACCGCCATGAGATGCAGCAGGTCGCCGACAGCGCGGCCCATCTGCTCCAGGAACTGCCGCCGCCGCAGGCCCTGCGCACCTGGATGGACCGGCTGGCCGAGTTCGCCATGACCAAGGCGGGCCTGGCCGACGCGATCCGCCTCGCCACCAGCGCACCGGGCGGCCCCGCGAAGCCCTCCCCCGCACCCGTCGCGGACGCGGCCGAACTTCTGCTGCGCACCAACGAGGAAGCGGGCACCATCCGCCCCGGGGTCACCGCCGACGACTTCGTCCTCGCCATCGCGGGCCTGTGGCAGTTGCCCCCGACCGAGGACTGGCGACCGCGCGCGGCCCGGCTTCTCGACCTGGTCATTGACGGGTTGCGGGCAGGTGCGCCCCGGCCGTGACCCGCAAGGGCAAGGCCGCACGATGGCCAGGTACCTGATTCGCGGCCTGGGAGCCGTCCTTCGCCCGTCACTTGCACCACACCGGTGGCACCAGGCGGCTAGTGCTGTGGCCGGGACGGCTTGCCGGGAAGCTCGCGGCGTCCGGTGCGGTGCATCGCAAGGCGGAGCGTCACCCGCGTACTGGATGTACTCGGGTGATGCGACAACGCCGCCAGGTGCCGTGCCGGGCGTCGCGAGCCGGTGAACCTTTCCGGTCACAGCACTAGCGTCACCGGGCCGGGGGCGACACAGCGGTAGTAGGAGAGGGGCGGGTGTGACGGTGGCTTGTGACTGTTGCACCCGCTACGCCGCATCGGCGTGAAAGCGACGGGCCAGGGTTTCCATCTCCAGCAGGCCGGCATCGAGTCTGATGCGCGGCCGGTAGCCGAGGACGCTGCGGGCGGCACTGATGTCATAGATGCGCTCGCGGCCCAAGAAGGCGACCAGCCAGTTGGTGAGTGGTGGCGGAGTACTTCTGCGGAGCAGGCGGGCGCTGACATCCATGAGGGCTGCGATCGGCGCGACGACAGCCAACGGGACACTCCGGCTGGCCGAGACGTCAACACCCTGGGTCGCCAGCAGCGCGGTGAAGAAGTCGCGGACCGGCATGGGGGTCCCGTCGGTGACGTAGTAGGGAACGCCGTGGTGGCCTTGGGTAAGGGCCAGCAGGACGGCGTCAGCGAGGTTGTCGACATGGATGAAGTCCATGATGTGGCGGCCGGCGTCGATCCACAGGAACCGCCCCTTGGCGGCGTCGGCGGCCATTTTGGCGATGTTCATCCCCGCGCCCCAGATGAACGGTGGCCGCAGGATCACCAGGGTCGTCCCTTGCGACGCGGTACTGCGCAACGCGTTCTCGGTAGCCAGCTTGATCCGGCAGTACGCGGTGACGGGGGTGCCGTTATCGGTGTTCTCGTCGACCACGGCGGTGCGTTGGGTGCCGGTGGACACACCGGCGGCGCTGATGAACACGAACCGGGGTACTTTCGCCTCGGCCGCAGCTGCGTGCAGGGCGACGGTCGGGTCGTGGTTGTCGGCACGGAAACCCGCATCATCACCCCAGAACTCCATTCGGGCGGCGGCATGCACGACGGCGTCGACGTTGTGCAGGTATCCCAGCCAGGCTGGGTGAGCGGCCGAGTCGCCCCGCTCGGTGAGCTCGGCCAGGTCGCCCTGCACCGGCTGGGCTCCCGCGTCGGCCACCTTCTGTGCACTCGAGGTGGAGCGGGCCAGGGCGACGACGGTGTGGCCCTCAGAGCGCAGCTGGTGTATCAGGTGCTGACCGACGAAGCCGCTTCCGCCGGTTAGGAAGACACGCATGAATGGCTCCTCATGACTAATAGAGTTGTTTCGGCGAAGATGCATCGATGTAAGCGAGGCTTGGCGGGCGTAATGGGCGAGGGTGAGCGAGACCGGCGATGGAGATCCGGGGTCGTGCCCTGGCCGCTGAGGATCTGCTGAGCCAGGAGGAACGGCGCAGGCTGCAGGTTGATGGCCGAAGAATCTGTTGGACGCGAGGTAGTTCTTCGGCCGCCGCGACCTCGATGACTGCGAGCCCAGGCTCCGCCACATGCGCTTCGTTGATTCGCGAAGGTTCTGCGATCGGGGCCGGAGGCTTGATCAACCGGGGAAACGACAGCCCGACGAGCGCGTCCGCCACCAGGGAGAGCGTCTCCGCTAGGCCGGGCGAAGCCAACGGCGCCAAAGGCAGCGGTGACGCGAAGGGCAGTGGACGGCAGGCCCTGGTCCACGTGCGTTTTCCTCCAGGTGCGCTGCGGGGCCGCGAGGGGCGGTTGCCGCAGTCTTTTCCGAGTCGGCTGCGGTGCCCCCTCGCAATTTCGAAGACCCAGCGGCGGGGAGTGCCTGGAAGTGCCGGACGTCCTCGCGGCGGCGGACGAGGTCGAGGACGGGCCCGAGGTGCGCGGTGGCCCAGTCGGCGAGGTACTCGGTGTAGCTGTCGTCGGGCCAAAGGAGAGCCTCCGGAAACGGTCTTGTGTTCGGAGCGCGCCGCTCAGCGCAGGAAGCCTTCATAGTGGCGCTGCTGGAGCTGGCTTTCGATCTGCCTCACCGTCTCCAGGCCTACACCGACGATGATCAGGATGCTTGTCCCACCGAACGGGAAATTCTGGCTCGCCCCGGTCGTGGCTAGCGCGATGGTGGGGACGAGGGCGATCAGCGCCAGATACAGCGACCCCGGCCAAGTGATCCGGTTGAGCACATAGCGCAGGATCGGGACGTGGGTGCCTATCCGGTACACCACGATGATGCCGAGTGTGAAGAGTAGTTTCTTGCGCAGGTCAGGCGTCTTGAATGCACGGACGAATGCGACGAACACGGTGCCTCCGGCGACCCTACGTGCCTGTGCCGTCGTGAGGGTCAGAGATCTTTCGACAGAACATCAGCACATCGGCGACGCTGCCGCTTCAGTGATGGAACCAGCCACATTGGGATGAGGTGACGGCTTCCCTCGCTCCATGCCTGGCACCTATCCAATGGGAATCGCACGAGCCAGCAGCACCCCTCCACGAGACTAAACGTTCTATCTCGCACATCGTCGGCCTGCGTGACTCTCCTGTCAAGACCGAACGATCTATCTTGTGCCGTAAGCCCGAGGGAAGCCGCAGGGGCATGACATCACCGCAGGATCAGACAGCCCACGCGAACGTGGGATCACCTAAGGGGGCGTGAGTCCTATGACGACGGAGGCCCCGTGGTAGTCGCCGAAGTCACGAGCGGCCAGGACGGATGGGAAAGCCGTCCACAGGGCGAAGTTGCGCCGTCTAACTCGGCGTTGGATCACTCTCTCAGAGAGTAGAGGTTCGGAAGGAGAAGCCTCTGGACTACCCGCCTTACCTGGACGCGAAAGCGCGAGGGGACAACAGCATGGCGGGAAAGCGTGGAGCGTTGTGAAGGCGTTTATAGCGCTGCCGCGCAAAGTCCGTGTGATATGGCGAAGACCAGACTGTTTGAAGCCAAGTTCCCAGGGATGGAAATGTGCATCCTCCGACATACAACGCCCGGAGCGGAGCCATCAGCATCAGGCGAATCCCCTTTGCTTCGCCCCAACTCTTCCGGCTGGTGGACGGTGGGCAACGAGCTCACTCAAGGGAACGGACAGGCCGCCTACGTCACGCTCGATACGTCCAATGCAAGAGGAATTCGGGATCACCTAAGGGGCGCGAGCCCTACGGTGACGGAGTGCCAGTAGTAGTCGTGGGAGTTACGCCCCACCAGGGAGAGCGGGAGAGCCGCTTACAGGGCCAAGTGGCACAGGTGTCCACGATATCCGGAGAGGCAAGGTACGCGTAATGCAGAGAGCCGAAGCCCTGATGGAGATCATCCATGAACGCGGCAAGAGAGGATTGCCACTGGAGAGGCTGTATCGGCATTTGTTCAACCCGGAGCTGTACTTGCGGGCCTACGGGAAGATCTACCGCAATGACGGCTCTATGACACCCGGCTCCACCCAGGAGACCGTGGATGGCATGAGTCTGAAGAAGATTCAGGCGATCATCGATGCGCTGCGGTATGAGCGATACCGATGGACCCCGGTGCGACGCGTATATATCGACAAGAAGGGATCGCCCACGAAGCGTCGGCCTCTAGGTCTGCCTTCGTGGTCGGACAAGCTGCTGCAAGAAGTGATCCGCTCCCTGCCGGAAGCGTATTACGAGCCGCAGTTCTCCGACCGCTCTCACGGCTTCAGGCCAGGAAAGGGGTGCCACACTGCGCTCACGGAAGTATCTGAGACGTGGCGTAGTGTCACCTGGTTCGTCGAGGGAGACATCTCCCAGTGTTTTGACCGGCTGGATCACGGAGTCTTGCACTCCATCCTGGCCGAGGACATTCACGACAGTCGCTTCCTGCGGCTGATCGACGGACTTCTCCAGGCCGGATACCTGGAGGAATGGCGCTATCACGAAACACTGAGTGGTGCGCCACAAGGGGGTGTTCTGAGCCCCTTGCTCTCCAATATCTACCTGGATCGGTTGGACAAGTACGTCGAGACAACACTCTTACCCGTCTTCAACCAGGGGGCCCGCCGCAAGCCGTATCTGCCGTATATGCGGATACACAAGGCCGCCTGGAAACTGGAGAAGCGCGGACAGCGGGAGGAAGCACGGCAGTTGCGCCGTCAACTGCAACGGCTCCCCTCCCACGACCCCAATGATCCGGGCTTCCGGCGACTGCACTACGTCCGTTACGCGGACGATTGGCTGCTGGGGTTCTCCGGGACGCGACGGGAAGCCGACTATATCAAGGAGAAGATCGGGAAGTTCCTGCGGAACCGGTTGAAGCTGGAACTCTCCGAGCCGAAGACCTTGGTTACCCACGGGCGGACACAGGCCGCTCGCTTCCTTACGAAATCGTGGTCCTGCACGACGATGCCAAGCGCGATCGGAACGGTCATCGCTCTATCAACGGGCAGATGCCAATGGACGTCGTGCGCGGAAAATGCAGACCTTACATGCGCCGCGGTAAACCGGCCGCCCTGCTGGAGCGCGTGCACGACTCGGACTTCCGGATCGTCACGCGGTTCCAGTCAGAGTTCCGGGGCCTCGCGGAGTATTACCAACTGGCCTACAACCGGCACCGCCTCGGCCTGCTGAGGTGGATCACGGAACGCTCCCTGACCAAGACGCTGGGGCATAAGAACAAGATCAGCGTCAACAAGGTTTGGAATCGCTACCGTGCCACCTGGCAGACACCTGCTGGCCCCCGAAGGGGTCTCCAGGTCAAAGTCGAACGCGGCAAAGGAAAGAAGCCGCTGGTCGCCCGTTGGGGCGGAGTCTCGCTGGCACGAAGGACCACGAGGGTAACTCTCAAAGACGAGCTTCCGGTGGTATGGAGGAAGCGTCCCGCAGAACTCATCGACCGGCTCATGTCCGGCCGTTGCGAACTCTGCAAGGCGCAAACAGAAGTCGAAGTGCACCACATTCGACGTCTGAGTGACCTCCGCCCCGGGAGTCAGGTTCAACAGCCTGACTGGGCAAAGCAGATGGCATCACGCCGCCGCAAGGCCCTGATCGTCTGCCGTGACTGTCACAGCGGAATCCACAGCGGACCTTCCGTTCGGCAGGACTCGGTGGAATCGACGCTGGAGAGCCGGGTGCGGTGATAAGTCGCATGCCCGGTTCGGTGGGGGGCCGTCGGAAAAGGGTCCGCAACAGCGGACACCTCGCCGGCGGCCTACCCTGCGGGGCCAGGTGACTTGGACACACCAGACCCGGGAGGTATGCGAAATGCCAGATCGCTGCAACGGCGCTGCGTGTCCTGCGCGAGCAGCCTGACCCGCTCACGCTGCCGTCACTGGAGAGCCGGATGATCGGGAAACCATCACGTCCGGTGGTGACCGCGTCGATCAGGGGCTGGAGGTCGGAGGGTGGGTCTTTGTCCGTCCAGGCTCGCCACGACCGGTTGAGGGTGATGGCGGGCCTGAGCCAGGAACGGATGGTGCGTAAGGCCTTGGGCCAGCAGGCCAGTTGGGGCTGGTGGGGTTCGGTTGGCCCCCCTCTCCGGCCCGTCGTTGGGGCACGGGTCCGGCGCGGTGGCATCCAGCGGTCCGGGGGGCGAACCACTGGTCCCGGCAGAAGGAGAAGGCGTAGTTGACCAGGGTCTGGTGTCGGCGGATGGCGCGGTCGGAGCGGACTTGGCAGTCGGCCCAGCCGAGTTCGCCCTTGATCCGCTTGTAGCTCTGCCCGATCCAAGGCCGCAGTCCGTAGAGGGGGACGATCTCGGCGAGGTGGGCCGACGGGTGCGGGCTGCCGGCGACGTGGGGTGCGTCAGCGGGGCAGGTTGGTGGCCAGGTACCAGGTGGCCTTCTCCGGCAGCCGGGCTGGGTCGGTGGTGGCCACTACCAGGCGGCAGGGTGAGGTGCGGCCGTAGCCGCCCAGGCATAAATCGGCGGCCCACCAGGTCTCGGTGTGCCCGTCGCAGAAGTGACGCTCCACGGACGGACCTCACGGAGTTTCACGTCAAGCCCGTGCGGCGGCCTGCCCCTCGAGGGGCGACCGTCACGGACGTGCCGTGATCACATGCCCCACTCGGTAGTTATCTCAGCAACGGTCAAGGCATCAAGGCGCAGAGCCGCATCACGACGATGTCGTCGTGACGTAGGCATCGACGCCCGAGCCAGAGCATGGCCGCGGGCTTGGTCCGATCCTTCCGCGACCACGATGAAGACATGAACGCCGGAGCTTCCTTGAGCGGTTTGCGTCGGGATGGTCACGGACCAATAGGACATGGCGCGCCTCCTGTGGGACGTGCGGTGCGGCGAAGGATGGGGGCGGGCGGTGGCCGACGTGCGACTTTTCGTCCTGTGCGTTCCACTGCGTGTCTCCCCTGTCTGGGCGGTCCGATCGAAATCGAAGCTTTGGCAATGCTGGGGAGCCCAGGGCGACTTCGCGGTTGTGAAAGCCTGTAGCCCCTTGCACGTAGCTGCATCTTGGGTGCGCGTCATGCGCGAGCGGCGCGGCACCGCACCCAGGACGGCGAGCGAACCAGAGCCGAGCACCAGACACGACAGGCTCGTGTATAGAGCGCTCGATACAGAGCGTACCATAGCCGCTTTCTCAAGCACCTGTCCTACCGAACGTTCTATCTCAGCCGGACGGCAGCGAGCAGCCGAGAACGATCAGAGACGGGGAGGCCGGTCGCGTGGCGACCAGTGACGTGCGATGTGCCCGACTGCACTGTCCCGCACACCGCCCCGTCTTGCGTGCACACGGCAGGCGGAGGCGGCGTCGCACAGAAGAGGCATCCGGTCGACCTGCAGACGTCGGCGCAACCAGATGCCCTTGACTGTCCTTACCGCTTCCGCTCTCCCACACCATCCCGCTGCTGCGCCAGACCGCGGATCAGAGAAACGAACGGAGCAACCTGCGAGCTGTATGTCATGCCGTCGAAGCTGTTGGCCACTGACAGTCCGTCCGTCAGGGCTCGCCCGAGGATCGCCAACTGCTCGACGACTGCTTCGTCCTCTTCGCCGCCGTCGGGCGCGAAGATGGGAGTGAGGGCATCGACCCAGGACGCGTGGGCATAGTCACGGATGCGGCGCACGATCTGCTGCACCGCCTCGGCGTCCTTCTGCGGGCCGACACTGATGGCCACCAAGAGACGAAGATAGTCAGGCCGCCGGTCGAGGGAACTGCACGCCGCCGTGAACCACGCTTCAAGACGTTCGAGCGGCGCCAGGTCGTCGAAGGAGGACGGATTGGGGAACAAGGCATGCAGTTCCTCGAAGGTGCGCTCGAGGAGCGCCGCCAGCACGCCGAACTTGTTCCCGAAGTGATAGTAGATCGAGCTGGGCGGAAGCCCGGACTGCGCGGACAGATCCGAGATGGCCATGCCGTCATAGCCCTTTTCGCCGATGAGCCCGCGAGCTGCGTTCAAAATGACCTCGCGGCTGCTCAAGCCGGCATCAGCCGGCGCGGAGCCGGAATCCCTCACCATGTGGCCATCATAGGTCCGCCTCGTCGCCTCTCCCCCACGGGGCGACCCGGCTTTGGACTACTCCTCAACGTCAGCCAGAGTGGTGGCGCCAATGCCCGGCGCGCCGTTATTACGACGCACCCACACCCACGCGCGCCTCAGGATGTCCCTGCGGTGGACCTTGTCCCCCAGCGCATGGAACCGCCGCCCGGGATCGGCCTTGGCCGCCCGGTAGAGCGCATGCTGCAAGGCTCGGACCGGATCCAGCTTCGGGGATCCCGACGTGGCGGACCGAGCCGTAACGGCACTCATCAATCCCCTCCAGACAACCTGCGCACCGACGAAGCAGTGGCCCTTTCCTGGCCCGGGGTTGTGTTGTCCGCCGGCTCAGCGCGGTACTACGGCCGCCTCCGACGCCCACCCGGCCCGCGTCCACTTCCCGGGGTGCACCCGGTTATAGGACGCGCAGCTTCCGGCAGCGTCTGTCCGCAGGCCGCCGGGCCGGGGAGGGCCTCCCCAGTTCCCGCTGTCACCATCGCAACGTTCCGCGCCCCATACGCCGGGGAGTCCTTCACCGCTGCATCTCCAGGATCTTCGCCGCTTCCATGGCCTTCGCCCTGATTTCGGGGGCGCGGCACCCCCTGTCCCCGCCCCGAGAGGCGGGCCTCCAACGACGCCGCAGGCTTCGCGTGATGCTACGGACCGCTGCTTTGCTCCCCCTTGCAGGGCTTTCGACACTGGGCTTCGACGCCGAGCGTTTCCCCCCGACGCCGCCGGTCTGCTCCCGGGCCTCCTGGCAGCTACCCGGACCGGACTTCCACCGGCAGGAGACAGCGAGCTTCCGACCGAAGATCACCCACGTCATCAAGACCTCCAGTCTGCTGGGCGCGCGAAAGCCCGAGGCTAGAGGTCAAGTCCGGGCTGGATAGTGCTTGTGCAGATCGGAGGTTGTCATCCGGTCGAGCATCCGGTCAGGAAGGAAGCGGGAGGCGCGGATGAGGAAGGTGGCCATCGCGCCGATGGTGTAGCGCGTACGAGGTTTACGGTCGGTCACGGCCTTGGCGATCGTCCGGCCTGCGGCGTCGGAGGTCATGCCGGCCTTGGTGAACGCGGCGATGTGGGAGGGCAACGCCTTCATGAGGTCGCCGTAGCGCGCGCTCTGCTCCTGGGGCATCCGGGCGCTGAGGCGGTTCAGGGCCGCGGTGCCATGGTCGGCCAACTTGGTCTTGACGCCGCCCGGTTCGACGACCACCACCTGCACGCCATAGGGGGCCACTTCGTTGCGTAGTGCATCGCTCACTGCCTCCATAGCGAACTTGGTGCTGGCGTAGGGGCCGTAGCCAGCCATGGAGAGCTTGCCGTTCAGCGAGGTGATGTTGACGATGCGTCCTTTGCTGCGCACCAGTCCGGGAAGCAAAGCCTGGGTCATCGCAATATGGCCGAAGACGTTCACCTCGAATAGGCGCCGCCATTCGTCGAGCGGCATCGCTTCTACCGGCCCGGCACCGGGGATGCCAGCGTTGTTGACCAGCGCCCGCAGGACGCGTCCCTGCGGGTCGTCGTCGACGCGGGCCACCAGCGCCCTGATGTGGTCCTGGTCGGTGATGTCGAGGATCACTGGCTCGATGCCGTCGGCGACGAGGGCATCGCCGTCGCTGTCGCGTCGCACGCCGGCGAGCACATGGAAGCCGCGACGGGCCAGTTCCCGCGCGGTGGCGGCGCCCATCCCGGTCGACGCCCCGGTCACGATCACCAGGTCCTGAGTTTCAGATGACTTTGTCACCTCAAAATTCTGCCACACTCGTGTCAACCCCCAGTTTTCGTAGGGACGTTGGTTATGCGGCCCGGCCTTCCTGATCGGTCCGGGTTCACGCTTCCTGGATGATCCGTTCGAACTCGACGGGTGGTTTCCCGCCAGCGCGCCGTGGCGGCGCTTGGTGTTGTAGAAGTCCGCGATCCACGTTGCGGTCTTCAGCCGGGCCTCGGCCCGCGTACGGAACGTATGCCGGTGGACGTACTCGACTTTGAGGACGGAGTGGAACGACTCCGAGGCGGCGTTGTCCAGGGCCGGCCCGACGCGCCCCATCGGCTGCACCACGCCCCAACGGCCGCACAGCTGCTGGAACGCCTCGGAGGCGCCAAGGCTTGGTTCGAACAGATGCGGCGGAGAGGAACGCAGCCCGTCTGCCCTCGATGGCGAGGGCAGACGGCACGTGTTGAGTCCGGTCAGTGAGCGGGCAACTCGAACCCGAGAGCGGCCAGAGCCTCCTCGGCAGCCTGCATATCCTGCTCATAGCTGCCACCGGAGATCCCGAGACCCCCGATGCACCGGCCGTTGTCGATGATCGGGTAGCCGCCGCCCACGGCCATCACACGCGGGTGGCCGGCCAGCGGCGCGACTCGCTGGTTGGCCACGTAGTCGTTCCACACGTGGGTGGGGGTGTGGAACGACGCCGCGGTCCATGCCTTGTCCAGGGCGACCTCGGCGGTGAGGAAGGGCGCATCGTCGGCGCGGTCGAATGCCTTCAAATGCCCACCTTGGTCGGTGACGGCGACGGCTGCCGTGAAGCCGATTCGGACGGCAGCGGCGCGCACCTCCTCGATGAGTGCGCGGGCGGCTACCTGGGTCACCGAAGAGGCTGGAACCGTTTTTTCTGGCATATCAGTGCTCATTAGAAGCTTCCCTCATGGCTGTGCAGTGGCGCGGCGATGGTCGAATTCTCGTAGGCGCAGGTTCAGCGCAATGGCGAGGCTGGGGTGGGACTCACGCGAGTGACGACCGTCTTCTCGGGGATCAGCAGGCTGTTGACGATCGGACCGATCTCGTTCTTCCACCGGTCGTGCTCGTAGACGGCCGCGTACAGGGCGTCGCTGCTCGACTCGTTCTCGAACCGGCGCATCCACACGTAGCCGTCCTCGTCCTGGTCGTCGATGAAGGAGGCGGTCACGTTCATACCCTGCTCGGTCTGGAACGGGATGATCACCTCTTCCATGTATCGGACCCACTCCTCGCGGCGTCCGGGCTGGGTCTGATAGCGGCGGATTTCGTAGTACATGGTGCTCCTCCGGGGCAGGTGCGAGGGTCAGTCGGTTCTACGTTGTTGGTGGGTTGGACGGGCCGTCGTAAGGTCCAGAGATCCAGAGACGCCGGGTATGGCTTTCAGTCGGTTGCACCAGATGGTTCACGTCACCTGGCCGCCCGGCGTCTCACGACGACTCGGCCGCTGGTCAGGAGCTGCGGGCCCCTGCGGGTGCATCGCTGAGCAGGACCACGCTGGCGAGGTCGCG
Source organism: Streptomyces brasiliensis (assembly GCF_014647875.1). GTDB lineage: Bacteria > Actinomycetota > Actinomycetes > Streptomycetales > Streptomycetaceae > Streptomyces > Streptomyces brasiliensis. The sequence goes on from NZ_BMQA01000056.1 coordinate 17,370, forward strand.
ATCTGGGCCGTTGACCTTGCCGACGGTATGGCCGCCCTGTCGATCAACATCCTGCTCAATCACGGTCAGCGGCTCGTCTGCATACCCGGCCTCGCGGTCAACCGCGCTGCCGCCGGCTACCGAGGAACCGGCAAGACCGACGCCAAGGACGCCACCGTCATCGCCGACCAGGCCCGAATGCGCCGGGACTCGGGCAAGGTCAGCGGCAACCTGTACCGTCCCCGCCGCTACCACCGCGGCCTCCGATGCGTCTTCCGCACTTCCGCGCTGATCAGCATCCGCAACTGCGATGCCTCGCGGCGCTTCTACGAGCGCAAGCGCGCCGAAGGCAAGCGCCCGTCCAGGCGGTCCTCGCCCTGGCCCGCCGACGAGTGAACGTCCTTCGGGCCCTGATCCGTGACGGACGGTGCTACCAAAACGGGCGCCCAGTCACGACGGCGGCTTGACAACGTCATTAGGAGGTGACGGTGAGAACGAGCTTGCCGCGGGTGCGGTTGGTCTCGCCCAGACGGTGGGCTTCGGCGGCCTCTTCCAGTGCGAAGGTGCGCTCCACCTCGATGCGGACCTCGCCGGAGTCGACCAGACCGGCGATCGTCGTCAGGGCGGCGGAGTCCGGCTCCACCAGGAACGGGGTGGTGCGCACCCCGGCTTGTCCGGCCACGGTGGCAAGACGCTCCGAAACACCGTTGGGCGCGACGATCAGGCCGCCGGGACGGGTCACCGACACCGACCGTGCATCGGTGTCGTCCCGGGTGCCGATCAAGTCGATGACGACGTCGATGTTGCCGGTGACGTCCTCGAACCGCTGCTGGGTGTAGTCGATTATCTCGTCCGCACCCAGTTCCTTGAGCCAGGCGTGCCGGGGTTCGCGGGCGGTCGCCACCACCTCGGCGCCGAGATGCTTGGCGAACTGCACAGCCAAGTGCCCGACGCCACCCGCCGCTGCGTGCACGAGTACGCGCTGCCCGGCCTTCACGTCGGCGGTGTCGACCAGGATCTGCCATGCGGTGAGCGCCGCGAGAGGCAGGGCCGCGGCCTCGACGTGACCGATGGAGGCCGGCTTGCGGGCGAAGTGGCGGGAGGGCGCCGTGACGTACTCGGCGTAAGCGCCGGCCGCCCGCGGGAACCAGGGCATGGCGTAGACCTCGTCGCCGGGCGAGAGGGTGGTGACGCCGAAGCCGACCTCTTCCACGACGCCGGAGACGTCCCAGCCCAGGATCATCGGCAGCGTCTGCAGTCCAGCCATGCCCTGGCCCTCACGGGTCTTCCAGTCCACCGGGTTGATCCCGGCGGCGTGCACACGCACCAGCACCTCGGTCGGCAGCGGCTCGGGCCGGGCGACGTGCTCGACGGTAAGAACCTCGGGGCCACCGAATTCCTTGATGGTGACGGCACGCATGGTGTGCTCGCTCATGCTTCCTCGCTCATGTTCGTTTCGTGTGTTCTCTCGCCGGGCCGAGCCCGGTGAGATCCACTCTGTCGTGCGTTTACGACGGCGAGTGAGTGGCCTGAGGGACACCCATAGTACTATTCCGGCCATACCACATCATGTTGCCGTTCTCGCTCTCGACGGAGTCCTGCCCCTGGATCTGGGCATCCCAGCCCGGGTGTTCAACGAGGCGTGCACCTCCGACGGGACCCGTCTCTACTCCGTGAGCACCTTCACGCCCGGAGGCCGGGCGGTCCGTACGCACGAGGACTTCCAGATCCTCGTCGACCACGACGAGTCCGTGCTGCAGACCGCGGACACCGTGGTGATTGCCACCCAGGAGCCCAGCGAACACCTGCTCGCGACGGGGACGCTGCCGGGCGACCTTGCCGCGACACTGGATCGGATACGGCCGCAGACCCGCATCGTGAGCCTGTGCACCTCGGCCTTTCTGCTCGCAGCAGCCGGCCTGCTCGACGGCCGACGGGCCACCACCCACTGGGCGCTGTGCGATACGTTCGCACAAATGTTCCCAGCCGTTGAGGTTGATCCAGATGTGCTGTTCGTCGACAACGGGCGCATCCTGACGTCCGCCGGGGGAGCGGCCGGCATCGACATGTGCCTTCACCTGGTTCGCCGGGACCACGGAGCGACGGTCGCAGCGGCCGCAGCTCGCCGGTGCGTAACGGCGCCGTGGCGTGAGGGTGGACAGGCCCAGTTCATCGAACACCTGGTTCCTCAGGACACCGACCGTTCCACCTCGGCAACCCGGCAGTGGGCATTGGAACGGCTAGCCGAACCGATCACGCTCGAGGACATGGCACGACACGCGCACATGAGCGTGCGCACCTTCACCCGCCGGTTCCGCAGCGAGGCGGGCATCAGCCCACTCAAGTGGCTGGCCCAGCGCCGGCTGGCCCACGCACGCCTGCTCCTGGAGTCCACCGACCTGCCCGTCGCACGGGTTGCCACCGCCTGCGGCTTCGGCGACCCGGTCGCACTGCGCAAACAGTTCCACACCCACCTGGGCCTGTCCCCGGTGGCCTACCGCCGGGCCCACAACGCACCAGAGCCGACGACAGCACATTGACCACCCACAAAGTCGACGACCGGAACCCGCCGGCCAGCTTGCGCCCGGGCGACCTCGGCGGATTCCTCGCGGGTCTGCTGCCGACGGCGAACCGCGGCGGAATGGTCGGCACGGTTCCGCACAAGCCCGCAGCGCGCGGGCTCGCCCGCCGCGTCACCGCTGGGGCCGAGCGAGTCAGGGTGGTCAATGCGCACCGCGATGCTGGAGCAGCAGATCGCCGACCGTGCCCGCCTCCTCGGATACGTGCGACGACGGTTTCGGCATACCGCGATCTCCGCGCTGCCGGACTGAGACGTTGGGCGCCCGCCCCTTCAGCCGAGTCGTCGGGAAATTCCGAGGGCCGCGGTGCGCACGGCCGGCCCCAGCTGTTCCACCCGCCGGTGCGAGTGCGTCACGATGCCCAGGGCACCTTGCAGCACGCCGGAAGAATCATGGACGGGAGCGGCGACCGACACCGCTCCGAGCTCATCTCCTCGTACGAGTAGGCGACGCCCTCCTCCACCACCGCGGCCAGCACAGCGGCCAGCCGTCCCGGCTGGAAGATCGTGTGGCGGGTGAACACGGCCAGACCGGCCGCCGCCAGGTCGCGCCACACCTGCGGCGGCGAGAAGGCGAGCAGGACCTTGCCGACGGCGGTGGCGTGCAGCGGCAGCCGGCCGCCGACGCGGGTGGCGGCCGGCACCGCCCGCTGGCTCGAGATCTTCTCGATGCACAGCGCCTCGCCATTGTCGAGTACCGCTAGTGCTGTGAGCCGACCCGCCAGAGCCGGATGCCGATACGGAAGTGCCGGCCGTCCGGCAGGCGTTCGAGGCCGCCCCAGGCCACCAGTTCGCCGATCAGCCGCCGGGCCGTGGAGAGGGACAGATCGGCCCGAGTGGTGATCTCGGTCAGGGTGAGAGCCGGATGCGCCACGTCGAAGCAGTCCAGCACCGCGAGGAGCCGTCCGGAGACGCTCTGCCCGGGGGAAGCGGAATTGCCGGCCATCACAGCCGCCGGCTCGGGGTTCGGAACATGTGCCGCCCTTCTTCGGCGACCGGGGACCATGGACGCACGACTGCCACCGGGTGGTGGGTTCCGCATGGTCGCGAGGCCGCGGCGCGTAATGATCCGACATCGTATAGCCGGCCGTCGGCAGGCGAGGGACATCGATCCGGGAGCGGTCACCGGAGGCACTGTCCCCTGCGGCCACCACGTCCCGGAGGAGGCGCCGGGCGAACTCCTCGACGTACTCGAGGACTCCCCCCGGTGGCATACCGGTCCTCAGCCCCTCAGTGACAGACTCGCGGTACGTACGATCTCAAGGCTTCGCAGTGCGTCCTCGGCCGTGACGAGTCGCCGGGCCCGGCCGGCCGCGACGTCCGCGAAGTGCGCCAGCTTCCTCGCGAACACGTCGGCACCCTCGACGGGATACCTGGTCGCCTCGACCGGTTCGAGCCAGGACGGCTCCGACTGCGTGAACACCGCCATGTCCGGCACGGAGAGAGCGCCCCGCGAACCCGCGATCAGAAGGCAGGGCTGCCCTGGGTGGTAGGGGAAGGTGGGGTCGTCCTCGGTGGCCTGGTCCCAACCCCAGGGCGAGACAGTGGAGTCGGAGCCGACCAGTGTGCCGATGGCCCCGTTCTCGAACCGCAGGACGAGTCCCGCGGTGTCCTCGACCTCAAGTCCGCGCGCCTTGTTCGAGGCGATCGCCTCCACCGAGACGATCTCGCCTGCCAAGTGGCGGAGCAGGTCCACCTCGTGAATCAGGTTGATCAGCAGCATCCCGCCCCCCGGGCGCCGCCGTCGCCACTCGACATCGAAGTAGGGGTCCGTCTTGTGGGTGGCCCAGACGGCGGCGACCGTACGGATCTCGCCGAGCCGCCCCGCCTCGATCAGTTCCCGCGCGGCCGCAACCGCAGGATGGTGTCGCCGGTGGTGCCCGACGAGTACCCGCGCGTCCGGGTCGGCAGCGAGCCGGTCGAGTAAGGGGCGCGCCTGCTCCCGGTCGACGGCCACGGGCTTCTCGACGAGGACCGCGACGCCTGCGTCGAGGCAGTCGAGGGCATGCGACACATGCATCTCGCTCGGGCTCGCCACGATGACGCCGTCGAGGTCCCCGTGCGTCAGCATCTGCCGGTGGTCGGTGTACCGCGTGAGGTCCCGCAACTCGTCCGGCACGGGCCGGTCCGTGCCGAAGGCCGGATCGGCCGCGGCCACCAGGTCGGCCCGGTCCGAACGCGCGATGAAGCGGCTGTGCCGCAGGCCGAACGTACCTGCCCCGATCAATCCCAGCCTGCTGCGCTTCTCATTTTGTCGTGCCATGGATGGAGCCTCCCGATCCGCGCGGCTCTACCGCCCGATCCTCACCGCGCCGGACCTCGATACACCAGTGTCGACTGCCACTGAGTGGCGCTGGGGCCGGCAGGCGATGCCCTCCAGGCGATCCCTGAGCGGCGGTCCTCCCGAGTTGCCGACGACAGTGACGTCCCGCAGGTCGAGCGTGTCGAGCGGTTGCCTGGAGCGGGGCGCCTGGTCGTCGGGGCGGGGCCATGCCGAGTCATGCCACGGGTCGGCCGGCGCGGTGTGCTGACGGCCGAGGGCCTGGGTCGCCTTGAGGCGGCCCAGGCCCGGTCCCAGCTGTCTGCGGCTGGTGAGGTCCGTCTTCCAGTCCCTCTCTTGAGAGCCGATCCGAGGGAATGGCAGGGAGCCGTGGAGTTACTCGACGACGAGCTGGACCGGGACGTTGCCACGAATGGCGTTGGAGTACGGACAGACCTGGTGCGCCTGTTCGACGAGCTCCCCGCCAGCCCCGCGGTCGACACTGCTGGGCAGTGTGATCCGCAGGACGACAGCGAGAGCGAAGCCTTCGCCCTGCTTGCCGATCGACACCTCCCCGGTCACGGTGGCGTTGGAGAGGTCTACGCCGGCCTGCCGGCCCATGATGCCGAGTGCGCTGGCGAAGCACGCCGCGTAGCCGGCGGCGAAGAGCTGCTCGGGATTGTTCCCCTCGCCGCTACCGCCCAATTCCTTCGGCGTCGCGAGCTTAAGGTCCAGGGACCCGTCCGAGACAACGGCACGACCATCACGACCATGGGTTGCGGTCGCGACCGCGGTGTAGAGCGTGTTCATGAGTAATACATCCTTCTGTGATGGGTTGACGGCCGACACCGCTGCTATGACGTGCGGGGCCTACCGCCGGGGGTATGTCGAAGTCGCCTTCCCGGGCGCCAACGCGCAAGGTCCTGGCCGAGTGGTCCTGTGTGGCGTGCCCGGACAGGCCACGGACCTAGGGGCGGGGGCGCCGGGCCAGGTGCGGGGCTGAAGAGAAGGGACAGAACGTTCGTTCTTGATCAGAAGCATGCACGAAGAGAACTCCGACGTCAATACCGAACGTTCTGCTTCGGGATGGGTCAGGCGGCTCCGTGAGGCGGACCGCCAGGAGGCGGCAAGGCACCGGAAACGCATACGTGTACGTGGTTGCCGAGCCGAGGGTGCGGCGGCGAAGCGGTCGCGGCAGAGGTCAACGCCCCCTTCCGGCCGCTTCGCAGACGCCTCGGTCGAGGCTGATGCCGCCATTGCACCCAGGAGCAAGGTGAGGTCGCGGCGGCTCAGGGCGGGGTGCTGGCCCGTCTGGTCGAAGACCGCCCGGACTCAGCCGTGTCGTGATGAGTGCCGAAACTGACCCAGCCGGTATTCGCGGCGATGTCATAGATCCCGTACGGGATCACCTTGCCCGGCCCCTGCCGGTCGAGCAAGCATGCGTCTTGACCAGCACCGGCTCACCCTCGGGCGGCCACTGACGCCCGCCGTTCTTGTGCCCCCGACCAGCTCTTTCTTCCTGGTGTCCACGCTGATCACGGGGTCCCGGCACCCATGTAGTCCTTGGCCTGGTCATTGATGTAGCGGAACTGGGCGTCACGGTCGGGATGTTGCGTGCCTTCAACGGTCTTGGCGTTGGCCTGCAACCTGAAGCCCTCCTCCCGCAGCAGGTCCCCGACCGTGTCCGCGCTCGCCCTGTGCCCCTGACGGGTGAGCTCCGCCTCGAGATTCCGCGTCGACTTCACGTCGCCTCACTGACCTGGGCCGCCCGCGCGACCGCCCGGATACCGCCGTGCCCCAGGATCCGGGCTCGGCCCCCATCATCAACCGGCGCTGCCGCTCGTCCAGATGCACAAACAACACCCCGAGGTTCACAGCGAGTTGACCACGAACCTCATCGGAGACGCCCGCATCACAACAACGAGCCGAACCATGCGGAGCAACACCTTGATTCTCTGCGATCCCTCAGGAAATCCTGGAAGGAGTCACTTCAAGCCCTCCAAGGCATTGACCACCTCGTCGGTGGTCGAGATCTGGTGGGCGTAGCGCGGCCAGTTCAGGTCGACGGTCGCGCGCTGCATGTCCATGGTAAAAGTGGCCACTGCGTCGGAGACGAAGGTCACGTTGTAGCCTTTTTCGACGGCGTCGCGGCCGGTCGAATCCACGCAAGTATTGGTGGTGAGGCCGCAGAGGATCAGATGGTCGATGTCGCGCTGACGAAGCTGCATGTCCATGTCCGTACCGTGGAATGCGTCAAAAGTCTTGTGTACGGTGACGACCACTTCGCCGTCGGCAGGTGCGAAGTCGGGGTGGAATTCGGCACCCCAGGAGCCGGCCTGGAACAACTGGGCCCGGAACATACCGTCGTGGCTGGGCGTGCGGTGCTTCCACGGCCCGTAGTCCCACGGCTGAGTCTCCATCGGTGCGTGCAGTACCTGGATCCCGGCCGCGCGTGCCGCCTCGAGAACTCGCTTCATGTTCGGCACCGTGCCGACTTCCTCGCAGACCTCTCGCAGCCCCGGCCAGGCCTTGCCGCCCTCGGCGATGAAGTCGTTGGTGGCGTCGATGAGGATGAGGGCGGTTCGCTCCCGCGAGTACATGGTTTCCCTCTTTCATTAGCCAATGCAAGCAACAGCTCGTACGAGCATACGAGTGCAGCGCCGCATTGATCTTGCGGTGGTCTGTGTCCCGCTGTCAGCGGGTGTGTCAACTTAACTACTGTTCTTGGTTGTTGCGGCCCTTCCCCGTCGGGTCCAGGCTCATCAGCGCCGTGTAGACGCACTTCAGTGCGGCGGTCTCCGGGAGGACTGTCGGGCGGTACCGCACGCTCAGGCCGACGGGAGCATGGGCAACCCCTACGCTCTGGTGGTGTCATGAGATGCGATGTGCTCGACAACGCTCACGCTGGCACATGTCCCGGAGAATGTGGTCGGAGCGCTGCTCGGCCTGCCTGCGAAGTGGAGCGACGCTCCGTAAGCTGGACTGAAGGGGACGGCGTTCACGCGGTCACCGGCCTGCTTGCACCGGTCGTCAGGCCGCGTCCAGCGCGGCAGCGGCGGCACCGCGCCATCCGGGACCGGCTCGGCACTCCGCCAGAGCCGACTGGTCACCGCACGCGCCGTCTCCCGCAGCATGGCCTTCACTCGCGCCGCGCCGCGACCAGCACGGGCCCGCCCGGCACCGTGGGGAATTCCCGTTCGTCCCGCAGGCCGTACGCGGTGAGAGTCTTCGTCATCCGGTCCGCGTCGTAGGCGTTGCCGCCGTTGCGTACGGCGTGCCAGCCGGCGACGGCCTGGCGCAAGGGGTCGGGGGCCGCCGAGTTGGTGCCCACGACGATCCAGGCGCCCGGCTTCAGAGCCTCGATCAGCCGCGGCAGGGCCCGGGTCAGGGCATCCTCCGCCAGGAACGGCGCGGGCAGCCAGACCATGTCGTAGGCGGCGTGCTCCGCCACGTCCACGACGTCGGCGTGGCGCAGGGTGACACGGCCGGCGGCCTCGGTGCCGGCGTCGGCCAGTTCCTTGCGCGCCAGTTCCAGCACGCGCTCCATGACGTCAATGCCGACGACCTCGGCGCGGGGGAACGCCTCCGCCAGGGCCAACGCCAGAGCCGCGATGCCAGTGCCGATGTCCAGGATGCGGCTGCCCTGTCCGTCCAGCCGCTCCCCGAGGCCGGGCAGGGCGGGGACGACCTTGGAGGCGATGGTGCGGCCGGTGCCTGCGGACGCGCGGCCCTGATTGCGCAGCACCTCGTCGTCCTGGTCCGCCCAGCCGCCGGCCTCGCCATGGTCCCCCGCGGCCGCCGCCACCGCCTGGCGCAGCGAACTCAGACGCGCCTGTGCCGCGCTGCGGTTCGTCGGGCCGTCGGGGTACTGGTACGACGGGTGCAGAATCAGTGTGTTCCCGTCCCGCTGTATCAGCCCGACCGCTTCCAGTACGGCGGTGCGCTGCGGGTTGGCCGCCAGGACGTCGGCCAGCGGCTTCGTGGCGGCGTCCTCCAGGGTGGCGATCAGGGCCGCCAGCGCCCAGGTCGCGGCTTCCAAGGTGGCGAACGGGTCGTCGTTCAGATCCAGGGAGGGGACGGAGGACGGAGATGGCACGGACATGCACGGACCTTTCCTGCCCGAGGGGCTTGCAAGGATCATTGGTACTTGGGTGTGGTACCCGGCCGTTGGCTCTGATGCTTCGTTGGGGCATTGGGCCCGTAGGTCAGCCTCGTACCGGGGCCGCTGCGGGGCCATGCGGTTGCCGCCGGTCAGCGACGCCGCGAGCGGAATGGCCTGGACGTCGACGATGAAGGCGGTGCTTGCTCCCGGCCGCGCACGCTCGACCTGGCTGGGACCGCTTCGGGGCCTCGCCAACGGCCCAGACATGCGAGAAGCCGATCGCCGCCCGGGACCAGTCCAGCTGGTTCTTCGACCGCAACTCCTTCAGCAGCACCTGGTGCAGTTTGTCCCGGACGCCGGCCTCGTTCCAGGCGGCCAGCCGTCGCCAGCAGGTCATGCCCGAGCCGAAGCCCAACTCTTTGGGCAAATACTCCCATTGGATGCCGGTGCGCAACATGAACAGGATCCCGCACAAGGCTTACCGGTCCGGCACCCGCGGAGCACGTCATGCCCTGGTCCGGCAGCCCTCTTGTCCCGTCGGGACAAGAGGGCTGCCGGACGGTCAGCGGCCGTAGGCTTCCAGTAGCCGCAGCCACACCTCGCTGACGGTGGGAAACGCCGGAACCGCGTGCCACAGCCGGTCGAGGGGGACCTCACCCACGATCGCGATCGTCGCGGCATGCAGCAGTTCCGCGACATCGGGACCGACGAGTGTGAAGCCGACTATCACCCTGCGGTCCTCGTCGACGACCATGCGGGCATGCCCCTGGTAGCCGTCGGCGTGAAGGGCCGATCCCGAGATGGCGCCCAGGTCGTAGTCGACGACGCGGATCCGGAGCCCGGCGGCCTCGGCCGCTGCCTTGGTCAGTCCCACCGACGCGATCTCCGGTTCGGTGAAGACCACTTGAGGCACCGCGCGCTCGTCGGCTGTGGCCACGTGGCGGCCCCACGGACTGTCGTCGACCGCCTCGCCCTTGGCGCGCGCCACGATGACATCGCCCACGGCACGGGCCTGGTACTTGCCCTGGTGGGTCAGCAGCACGCGCCGGTTGACATCACCGGCGGCGTACAGCCACCCGTCATCCAGCAGCGCCCCATCATCTCCGACCACCCGTAGCGTGTCGTCCACCGTGAGCCAGGCACCCGGCTTCAGGCCGACGGCGTCGAGGCCGACGTCCTGGGTGTTCGGCGTGCGGCCGATAGCGACGAGGACCTCGTCAGCTTCGATGCGCTCGCCGGTGGTGAGGGTGATGTGCACCGTGCCGTCGCTGTTACGTTTCACAGCCCCGGCCTCCGAACCGAGGAGCACCGAGACACCAGCTTCCCGCAACGACTCGGTGACCCGCTCTCCGGCGAACGGCTCCGAGAGCGGTAGGACACCGTCGCGGGCCAGCATCGTCACTGAAGATCCCAGGGCGGCGAACGCTGTCGCCATCTCCGACGCCACGACACCGCCGCCGATGACGGCGAGCCGGCCGGGAACCGCACTGGCGGCGGCTGCCTCCCGGCTGCTCCACGGCTCCGCCTCACGCAGACCGGGGATGTCCGGCAGCAGAGCGGCACTGCCCGTCGCGATCACGACCGCATGTCGCGCGGTCAGCGACATCGCTGTGCCGGCTTCATCGGTGACCTCGACGACCCGGTCGGAACTGATCCGCCCTTGGCCTCGGTACAGCGTGATCCCGGCAGAGTCGAGCCAGGTCGCCTGCCCGTCGTCCTTCCAGTGCGAGGCAAAAGAGTCACGCCGACGGAGCACCGCCTCGACGTCCACGTCACCGGTCACCGCCTCACGCGATCCCGGAACCTGTCGGGCCGCCCGAAGCGCGGCCGTGCTCCGCAGCAGTGCCTTGGTCGGCATGCAGGCCCAGTAGGAGCACTCACCACCGACCAGCTCCCGCTCGACGATGGCAGCGCTGAGCCCGCCCTGCACCACCCGGTCGGCGACGTTCTCCCCGACCGGGCCCGCGCCGATCACGATGACGTCGTACGTGTGGCTGTCCATGTCAGTTCTCCTTGGCGGCGCGGCCCAGGCGCAGGGCCGAGAGGAGGAAGAAGATGCCGCCCGGGATGGCGTAGCCGACCGCGCTGGTCAGCGCGGGATCGTCCGCACCGGCCGACGCGACGAACGACGCACCGGCCAGGACCGAGATGCCACCGCTGAGGATCATCGGCCACTGACCGCCCATCTTGCGACGGGGAACAGCCACGATCAGCTGGACCAGCCCGGACACGATCGCCCAGGCACCCCACACGCGCAGGACCGCCGGAATGCCGGACGCGGAGGCGATGCCCAGGCCGACTGCGGCGACAAGGCTGACGGCCATGTTCACGTAGAGCAGCACAGGAGATCCCGTGGTGCGCGACGCCTTCGCGTCGACGACGGCCGCACCCACGTCGAACAGCGGGTACAGCACCAGCAGCACGGCCCCGACCGGGGTGATCTCCTTGGCCATCGTGAACATCACGAGGGCCCAGACGATGGCAAACGCGAACCGGACGAAGTACAGCCGCCGCAGGGCAGAGGCCGTCTCAGTGATGCCGGACGGAGCAGCAATGGCGCTCACGGTGATCCCTTTCGGTGGAAATGCGAAGAAGAGAGCAGTTCAGGGTTTCCTGCGGTCGACCTTCTCGATCAGGCCGGTTACACATCTCCCGGACCGGCACGATCGCCCGGCCCTGACAGTGAGGGCGGATGGCATCCCGAGCCACCGCCGGATACGGCCAGCGACTGGACGCCATCCCGCAAGAATGAACGTTCTGTTCCCTAAGACTGGCAAGAACGCCACCGCTTGTCAATACCGAACGTTCTACCCGCTAGAATGACTGCATGGTGCGCAGCGAATCTGAAAGCCGGCCGTCCGAAGCGCGGTCCCGGCTGCTCAACACGGCCAGCCGAGTTTTCTACGCTGAAGGGATCCACGCCATCGGCGTCGACCGCATCGTCGCGGAAGCGCAGGTGACGCGGGCCACCTTCTATCGCCACTTCCCCAGCAAGGAAACCCTCGTCGTCGCCTACCTGAACGAGGCCGACCGCGCCATACGCGACCAAGTCGACACGGCCGTCGCCGCCGGGCTCCCGGCGGCCGACACCCTCCGGACGGTCAGTGCATACATCGCCCAGGGCATCCAGTCCCCCGGCTTCCGAGGGTGCGCCTTCCTCAACGCTGTCGCCGAGTACCCCGACCCCGATCACCCGGTGCACCTGGCTGTCCTCGCGCACCGTCAATGGTTCCTCGATACTGTCACCGACCTTCTGGCCAAGATTCGGGAGATTCCCGCCGAAGCCGCCGCCCGCCACTTCGTGATGATGCGCGATGGCGCGATGGCTGCCGGCTGCCTCTTCGACCCGGACTTGGTGTGCGAAACCTTCCTGCTCGGAGTCGAAGGGCCCCTCAAAGCGCACGCTGCCCCCTCCAACACCAAGTCGGCCGAGGTCCGTTGACACTTGCGTGAGGGATGACAACAAGCGGGTCCGTCTCCGGCTCGTCATAGAGGATGCGGCAGACAGGCACGGACTCCGCATCACACCGGGACCCATCCGGTCTGCGAGGCGTTGCCGGGGCAGAGAACGAACCTGCGCGGCAACCGCCCCACACGGTACTCAACACCTCGACGGCTCAGGCTCACGTGAAGACAGCTGTCGAGCTGCCTTGCCGAAGCGCCACTCGCCGTCCCGCTGACTCTGTTCCTGACGGTGACCGACCGGGTCCGATTTCCCTGCGCGGACAGGCACATGACGAGTCTGGCCGGGCCGGCCGTGCCGGCGAGCGGTACGGCCGCCTGGTTCGCGCAAAAGGTCCGGCCGGTTCCGCAGTTGCCGGCCACCGGCTCCGTCAACCAGTCCACCCGGCCTGCACAGAGGTCGATGAACCGGTGCGGCAGGTCCCCGGCTGACCGCGCGAGGAGGAGCCCGCTGAGGTCACGACCGCAGGTATCGCCCGGGTCCAGACCCAATACTCCTGCGAACTCCGTCTCCGCAGCGATGCCCTTCCGGTCGATCGTCCTCATGGATTCACGCCCGCCCTGCTCACCGCTGGTGGACATGGCGCCCTCAGTCAGGGCCACCACAGTGGGTGCTCCCGCTCCGCCCATTCTCGCGTGACCGAACCGGTGCGCATGCCGCGGCGCGCTTCGGGATCGCCCATGGCCATGCCGACGTGGCCGGCAAGGACGATGCCGAGGGAGAGGGCGAGCCAGTCGTGGACGAACGTGGCGCTCGTGCGCCACGTCAGCGGGGTGAGGTGGGTGAACCACATCATCAGTCCGGTGCCGAGCATGACGAGCGTGGCACCGGCGGTCCATGCGGCATAAATTTTCTGCCCGGCGTTGAATTTGTGCGCGGGGCGGGAGCTGGGCCGTTTGTCCCTGCGTAGAACGGCACGCAGCCACACGCGGTCGTGCGGGCCGAAGCGGTTGAGCAGGCCAAGGTCGGCACGCAACGCGCGCGAGCCAAGCGCGGCCAGGACCGGGATCGGAAGTGCGACTCCGGCCCACTGGTGCGCTGTGACCACGAGGGCACGGCGGCCGACGAGTTGGGCAAATGCGGGGATGTACAGGAAGACCGCGGTGAGCACGCACACGCCCATCAGGACGGCCGTCGCGCGGTGGGCCCAGCGCTCGGCCACGCTGAATCGCTGCCGACGCGTGGCAACCTGCGGAGGATCAAGTCGTAGGCTCATCGTCCCGTCCGTTCGACCGTCCCACCCAGGCGTCGATGTCGTAGCCACGTTCTTCCCAGTAGCCCGGTTCCACGTTCTCCGTGACGGTGATGCCGGAGAGCCACTTGGCGGACTTGTAGAAGTACATGGGCGCCACGTAGAGCCGGACAGGGCCGCCATGGGGGTGACCGATGTCCTTGTCCTGCATGCGCAGGGCGACCAGGACATCCGCGCGGCGTGCCTGTTCCAGGGTGAGACTCTCCGTGTACGCGCCATCGAAACAGGTGAAGTGGACCGCGCCGGCCGAGGAACGCACTCCCGCAGCGTCCAGCAGTTGGGACAGGCGTACCCCTTCGAACGGGGTGCCCGGGACACGCCACCCGGTGACGCACTGGACGTCGAGCACCATACGGGTCTGGGGCAGCGCCCTGAGATCGGCCAGGGTGTAGGTCGCCGGACGATCGACCAAGCCGTCTACGGTGAGCTGGTAGTTCTTGGCGTCCTTGCGTGGGACGGACGAGGTGACCGAGTAGTAGCGGAAACCTCCGCCGTTCGGGAGCAACCCCGTCAAACCCGTGGGGTCCAGGTCGGCGGCCCCGCCGAGAAACGCCTCCGTGCCACGTTGCAGCGTGGGAGCGGCGAGGACTCCGAGCGCGCCGAGGCCGAGCGTGCCGAGGAAGACACGCCGTCCCACAGGAACGCCCCGCGGCTCGGGCAGTTCAGAGTTCACCTATTCATCTCCCATGGGTTCGCCGGACCAGAGGCCGCTGGCCCACATCGCACGACAGGGCGCTCTGAGCCAGTGCATTGCCGAGCGCAACCACCCGGGACAGCGAGGTGTGAGCGACGTGGTGCATCTCGATCCAGGAAGCGTTGTGATCGATAGTCGCCACAAAGGCGACGCTCTCGTCCGTCAGCTTCGGTCGGACGTTTCACTGGGGCGGCAGACAGAATGTGTCGCGGTCCTGAGCGCCTGGCGGTGAAGTGTGTCCAACTGTTCCAGCGCTGCGCCCGACCCAGCGGCCAGCGCAAGCTGCACCGTGCAAGCAACCAGCTTGTCGCGCAGTTCCTCTGTGCTCTTCAGCTCTTGAAGCAGATCCGTGGTCAGTCGGTCGAGCTGCTCGCGGATCTGACCAAGGTCAGGGCGCGTCGTGGGCGCCTCCTCCGGGTGAGCGGTCCAGCGAGCGAACAACCCCTTCTGCACAACCTTGCTCGCGGCGATCTGGTCCCGGAAGAACACCACTGCCGCATCCGGGTTCACCCCGACAGCGCCGGCCTGCTTCCGGACCTGCTCCAGCACTTGCTCCTCGCGGGAAGGATCTTCGATGGGCGAGTCGGTACCGAACTTGGACTCTGCCACATGGTCACTCACGCGAATGCGTTCGATGACAAGATCTGTCAGTGCGCCGAGCCTGCCGAGCGGCTTGACTGTCCCGACCGTATTACTTGAGAGCTCGGTGTTCATATCGGCATCCGTGGCCATGGCCTGAGGAACGGCCAGCCCTGTTGTAGCTACCAGCAATGCAGTGATCGTGGCACAGCGAGTCATATTATTTCACAGGTTCAATGATCTACCTCGGATTTAATAAATTTCGCTGAACGTATGTGTGCCACCACGGACACGATTCAGGAGGCGCTCCAACCGCCGTCCAGAGTCAGCTGGGTGCCGGTGATGGACGATGCCTCCGGCGAGCACAGAAACGCCACCGCGCCGGCGACTTCGTCGGCATCGATGAGGCGTTTCACCGCCGATCTCGACAGCAGTACTTGCGAGACCACCTCGTCAGCGCTCATCCCATGCACCACTGCCTGGGCCGCCAATTGGTTCTCGACCAGCGGAGTACGCACGTAGCCGGGACACACACAGTTACTGGTGACTCCCTTGGCCGCACCCTCCAACGCGATGACCTTCGAGAGCCCTTGGAGACCGTGTTTGGCACTGACGTAGGCCGACTTGTACGCACTGGCTCTCAAGCCGTGGACGCTGGAGATGTGTACGATCCGCCCCCAGCCTCGCTCGTACATGTACGGAATGGCTGCACGACTCAACAGGAATGGGGCTTCCAGCATCAGTCGCAACATGAACGCGAACTTCTCGGGATCGAATTGCTCGATAGGCGATACATGCTGAATACCAGCATTATTTACCAAAATGTCAGTCTCGAGCTGCAGATCCACCAGGTCGGCAGTCCGGCTCAAATCGGTCACCAGCGCCTCGCCACCGATCTGCTCGGCCGTCCGCGCTGCGCCCTCCGCATCAACGTCGCATACCACGACGTGGGCCCCAAGTCGCGCGAGTCGTGCCGCCACAGCAGCTCCGATGCCACTTGCTGCGCCGGTGACGACAGCCCGCCGGCCGAAAAGGTCGGGACCCGGGATGCTGCTGCTCATGAGGCGGGGGCAGCGAAAGGATTGGCCTCAACGTGCTGGTGCCCCCAGACGTCCGACCGCCCGAAATCGTGTGGGGTCCAGTCCTCACTCACCTTGATGCCGCCGTATCCGATCTCGAGGTGGAATCCGCTGGGATTCTTGACGTAGAACGAGATCGCCTTGTCATTCATGTGCCGGCCGAGACTGATCGAGATGGGCACGCCATTGGCTACCGCCCGATCGTGGGCCCGGCCGACGTCGTCGAGCGAGCCGTGTTCGATCTCAAGGTGGTGGATGGACGTTGTTTCCGCCCACGCAAGCGCGATGCTGTGGTGGGTCCTGTTGCAGCGCAGGAAGTACAGGCCGGGGGCACGGTAGTCGGTCACCCTGAACTCGAGCACCGACTCGTAGAGTTCGCGGAGTTCGTCGAGCTTGGGGCTGGCCAGGACAAAGTGACCGAGGCCAGTGACGCCGGGGCTCGCATCGACCGGGCGGGCTGGGCCGGACCGGACCTTGCTCTCACCGACCGCCAACTCCACGCGGTATCCGGCAGGGTCGGTGAACCAACGGAGATGAGTGGCTCCGCGTAGCTCCGTCTCGTCTGCAGATCCGTCCTGGACGGCGAAGCCGGCATGGGTCAGCCGTCGGGTGATTCGGTCGAGTTCGGTGGGTGAATCGACGATCCACCCCACCTCCCGTGGGCTGTCCTCCGCAGATGCGTAGAGAGCTAGGCGGTACTTGAACTCGTCAAGCTCAAGCAGTGCCACGTCCTGCGCGCCGATCTTGTCGGATGTGGCTTCGACGCCCAGCGTTCGACTGAACAGGCCGGTCCACGCGTCGACATCGGTGACGTTGAGGCTGACATAGCCCAGCTTGCAGACACCCATGGCAGCGTTACTCCTTCGTTGCGGCGGCTGTGGCTCCGCCGCGCAGGAACTCCCGGACGATGTGGTTGAACTCGGGTGCGCGCTCGTACTGCACCCAGTGCCGGCAGTTCGGCAGAACACGGAGCTCCGCGTCAGGGATGCCTTGGAGGATCTTCGGCGCCCAGGTCAGCGGGACGGTCTGATCCTCTCGCCCCCACACGAGCAGCGTGGGCGCAACAATGTGAGCCAGGTCGGGAGTCAGATCACCGAAGTTCGGAGGTATGGGCAGTTCCGGGTGAGCCCTGAGACTCGACTCATATCGCTCGTCGATGAGAGCATCGGTCGCAAGGGTCTCGTCGTACACCATGAGGCGTACGAACCGAGCCATGTCCTCGCGCGAGGGCTTCGCAGCCGCCATGTAGCCGAAGAGACGCTCGAGTCCGATCGGCCATGGCGGCGCGTCCGGCGGGAGGACTCCGCCGGGCGCCATGAGAACGAGCCGGTCCACGCGATCGGGATGGGTCATGGCGATCCGCATCGCCACACCACCACCGTAGGAATTGCCGACCAGGTGAGCTCGTTCGATCCCGAGAGCCGTCATCGCACGCAACACTCGATCGGCCGCATGGAAAATCAGCGGTTCGTCCGTCACAGGCCGTGGGGAGCGTCCCCAGCCCGGCAGATCGACCACGATGTTCCGGTAGTCCTCGAAAGCCGGGAGATTCGCGCCGAAGTTGCTCATTCCCGTGGCACCTGGTCCGGAACCATGCAGCCAGACAACGGGACTGCCCGTACCAGACTCCACGTATGCAAGTTCCGCGTCCCCGACGTCCAACATGCTTGTCACTCTTGCACCCCCAACCTTCTGTATGTAACGCTCACTATACGCATGTGGCTGCTGAAATCAAGACGGCTGAGCTGCTTGATCCTCGCCAGAGACACTCGCTGAACAGGATCCGTGGATGAACGACAGGGAGCTGACGCGCGCAGCGCAGAACGGTGACGCGGGAGCGCTCGGTGTGCTGGTGGAGCGTCACGAGGCGGGCGTGCGGGCGGTGGCGCTGAGTCTGCTGGGTCCTGGGCCGGACGCCGAGGACGCGGTCCAGGACGCGATGGTCACCGCGATCCTTTCGATCGAAGACGTACGGGATCCGGCGGCGGTCGGAAGTTGGCTTCGTTCGATCGTCCGCAACAACTGCCGTATGCGACTGCGCGCGAAGCGGCCGTACCCGGTCGCGGACCTCGAATGGTTCCTGTCGGCTGACGACGCTCCCGGCGCGGAGGAACTGCTGGAGCGGACGCTGGTGCGGGACTGGGTATGGCACGCGATGGAGTCACTGTCCGAGAACGACCGCCTGATCACGATGGTGCGCCACTTCAGCAGCGTGCGGTCGTACGAGCAGATCGCAGCCGTGTGCGGCATTCCGGTCGGGACGGTGCGCAGCCGTCTGCATCATGCCCACCGCAAGCTCGCGGCCGCGCTGCGCGCGACGGCCGATATGGCGTACGCGGACGTCTCGGAACGGACCGAGGCCCGCAGGCGGGAGGCCGCCGATACCATGACGGCCACGGTGCGCGGCGACTTCCACCAAGTGGTCGGCGATCTGTGGTGGCCCGACGCGCGGCTGGTCGTGCCGGCTGCGGCCGTGAGCGGTGGGACAGCCTTCGCCGTGCAGGCGATGGAGAATGACCTGGAGGTCGGCGTCCGGCCTGCTCTCACCGATGTCGTCGCCGGCGGCGACGTGCTGATCTGGGAACTCGAACTGATCAGCCCGGCCTCGAACCCGGACCACTGCCCGCCGAGCGCAGTGTGGCTCCAGTCTCTGGATGGGGGTCGGGTCCGGACGGTCACTCTCTTCCACCCGGCTCCCGCCGGGAAAAAATCCGGCCCGTGATCGAACTCCTCCGTTGGACCGCGCATCCAGGTCCCGTCAGCACCATCCTGATCGGAGGACGTTTTGAATACCGATGTCACGCCGGGCACCCGCGAAATCACCGTCGACGGTGTCCGGCAGGTCTACCACGTGGCGGGCCGGGGACCGGTCTGCGTGGCACATTCCGGTGGGCCCGGCACCGACTGGTCCTACCTGCGGATGCCGCTGCTGGAGCAGCACTGCACCATGGTCTACCTGGAACCGGTCGGCACGGGTGACTCGGGACGCCTGCCCTCGTACGGCCTCGACGCCTACGTCACGTTCCTCGCCGCCGTGGTCGAGCACCTGGCCGTACCCCGGGTCCACCTGCTCGGCCACTCACACGGCGGCTTCGTCGTCCGGCGCTACGCCCTCGACCATCCGGACCGCGTGCCGGTCTGATCCTGCACGGCACGTCGGCGGTGACCGGACCGGACTTCTGGGAATCGGCCCTGGCGGGTGTCGCCGCGTATGCATCCGTCGACCCGGAGATCCCGGCCGCCTTCCAACGGCTGACATCCGCGACCGACGACGAGACGTTGACCTCCGCACCGCGCGAGGCGATTCCGGCGTAAGCCGCGTTGCCGCGCGAGCATCCCGGGACGGCACGTTCGAGTACGTCCACCGGGACGGATCCACGACCGGTGAGGCGATCCGCGGGCGATTCACGAGGACCGCGACCAACTGCTCGTCCGACACCGGCTCGTTCGTAGGCTCCCTTACTGCCTCGGTTCCGGCAGCGGCCTCGCTCGTTTGGAATCTCTCCTTGAGCGGCAAATCCGCGGGGGGTCAGACACTCCCTGCACGCGCGACCGGGGAAACACGGAGCCTGTTCCATCGCTTCCGGACTCGGAGCCAAGAAACATATGGCGTGCCCTCCGGGAACGTCTCGGTATTTCCGGGACGGCGGTCCGCGCGGCAGGTGTCATCGGGCGCCCTCGGGGGACGGGTGCCCGATGACACCTCTGAGGTCCGAGGCGCGGTCAGGGCGTACGGTCCGTCTCCGCGGTCTGGGCCAGACCGCTGGAGGCGCGCAGCGGGACCTCCTTGATGAACAGGGTGACCAGGAAGGCGATCAGGGCGACCGGGGCGACGTACAGGAAGATGTCGCCGATACCGTGGCCGTAGGCGCCTTCCAGCCAGGTGCGGACGGGAGCGGGCAGTATCGCGAGGTCGGGCAGTTGGCCGCTTCCGGATGCCTTCGCGGCGGTGGCCTGGTCCTGCGGGGTGAGCTGGGTGATGGTCGCGAGGGCGTGGTGGCCGATGCGGGTGGTGAGGATCGAGCCGAGCACCGAGACGCCCACGGCGCCGCCGAGGGAGCGGAAGAACGTCACCGTGGAGGACGCGGCGCCGAGGTCGTTCGAAGACACCTGGTTCTGTGTGCACAGCACGAGGTTCTGCAGGGTCATGCCGACGCCGAGCCCCACCAGCGCCATGCAGGAGGCTATGTACAGGTACGGGGTGTCGTAGCGGAGTGTGCCGAGCAGGGCCAGACCCGCCGTCAGCAGGGCGCCGCCCGTCAGCAGCCAGCCCTTCCACTTGCCGGTGCGGGTGATGAGTCGGCCGGAGACAGTGGAGGAGACGAACAGGCCGGCGATGAGCGGGATCGTCATGACGCCCGACATGGTCGGCGACTCACCGCGTGCGAGCTGGAAGTACTGACTGAAGAAGACGGTGCCCGCGAACAGCGCGATGCCGACGAACAGGGAGGCGACGGAAGCGAGGGCGATGGTGGGGTTGCGGAACAGCCGCAGCGGGACGATCGGCTCGCTGGCCCTCGTCTCGACGAACAGGAAGACCAGCGCCAGCAGGATCGCCGTGCCGACCAGTGCGCCGGTCTGCCAGGACAGCCAGTCGAACTTGTCGTCGGCGAAGGTGACCCAGATCAGCAGGGTGCACACGGCCGCGGTGACGAAGAAGGCGCCGGCCCAGTCGACCTTGACCTGGCGCTTGACCACCGGCAGGTTCAGCGTGCGCTGGAGCACGATCAGGGCGATGACGGCGAACGGGACGCCAACGAACAGGCACCAGCGCCAGCCGAGCCACGAGGTGTCGGTGATGACGCCGCCGAGCAACGGGCCGCCGACGGTGGCGACGGCGAAGGTCGCGCCCAGGTAACCGGAGTAGCGGCCACGCTCGCGCGGGGAGATCATCGCGGCCAGCACGATCTGCCCGAGGGCGGACAGGCCGCCGCCGCCGATGCCCTGGATGACCCGGGCGCTGATCAGCGTGGCAGGGTTCTGCGCGAAGCCGGCCACCAAAGAGCCGACGACGAAGATCACCAGTGCCGACTGGACCAGGATCTTCTTGCTGAACTGGTCGGCCAGCTTGCCCCACAGGGGCGTGGAGGCGGTCACCGTGAGGAGCGACGAGGTGACGACCCAGGTGTAGGCGCTCTGGCCGCCGCCGAGGTCGCTGATGATCCGCGGGAGCGCGTTGGTGACGACGGTCGAGGACAGGATGGCGCAGAACAGGCCGAGCAGCAGTCCCGACAGGGCGCGCATGATCTGCGCATGGGTCATCGGCTCGTCGGTGTTCCCTTGCCGGTGAGGGGCGTGCTCGTGCACACCTGCATCAGGGGTGGTTGGCATAGGAGCTTCCTTATCTGGTGGCGGTGGGGGTTTACGCGGCAGAGGTACGGGCGCCATGGGTGTCCTCGGACGGGTCGGCGAGGCGTGCTGGCCGGTCCCCGGATCGTTGAAGTCGGTGCGGAGCCGGGAGAGTGGACGGGCCATCCAACGGATGTCCTTGTTGCGCCAGTTGGCCAGCCGTTTGGCGAGTTCCTGGGAGGGACGGTCGGACAGTTCGGTGAGCCGGGCGTGGCCCTCGGGGGTCAGGTGCAGGATGCGTGAGCGCCGGTCGGCCGGGTCGGGCGTGCGGTCGACCCAGCCCAGTGCGGCGAGATGGGCGACGTGGCGGCTGGTGACCGACGAGTCGATACTGAGCAGTTCGGTGAGCTGGGTTATGCGCATGTCCCCGACGCGGCCGAGAACGGCCCGGACCGTCGCGGCTCCGTCGGAGCAGCCGTCCGGCACGATCCGGCCCAGCTCCCGTCGTACGGAATCGACGGCGCTCAGCTGGCGCATCAGCTCCTCGTGCAGAGCGTTCTCTGACGCACATATCTCCAATATGATTGCCCGAGGCAACTATACGCTTGTGTGTCGCCTCGGTGGTTCACGGGTGGTTCGGCGCGGAGTGTGACGGGTCACGTTTGCCGTGACCGGGTCGAGATGTTCCTTGCACCCCCCGGCCGACAGGGCGGCGCGGATCGCGCAGTGCGTGAAGGGCGCCGGCTCGATCGTGGCAGCAGGGGTAGGGGCAGTGCCTGACAGGTCGTCATGACCTCAGCCGGCGCTGGGGCGTGAGGAGGGAAGACGCGCTTGAGGGCGCCCTCCCTGTCACTGGGCGGTGTGTCGGTGTTGGCGTGTGGTTTCGCCTGTTGATGGCGGGGA
>NZ_BMQA01000057.1 GCF_014647875.1 Streptomyces brasiliensis
AAAGTGTCGGCGAGTCGCTGCTTGACATGTGGCCTGTCGTAGGTTCCAAGCAGGCCACGTTCTACTCGTCGCCGAAGCGGTTGATGAACTCGGTGATGTTCTGCAGGAACGTCAGGTCGCGCGGTCACTCAAGGGATCGGACAACATCCAAAAGACGGCCACCAGGACCATCGTCTTGTTCTGCGTCTCCAGCTCGGCGAAGAACTTCGGGTGGTCGAAGTCGGACTCGTCGGCATGGATCGGTGCCTGCTCCTTGGCCAAGTGCACCGGCCTCCTCCCGGCGTCGTCGGGCATGACGGCCATGAAGTCGCCGATCTCGTCGCCGACCTTGGTACGGCAGGAAGGACTCGGCAACGGCCAGCACGCGAGTCCTGGCGGTACGTCGCCCGGGGCTCCGCTGCCCGGAGCGCGCTACAGCACCCCGCGCAGGGCCCCGGCTCCAAGGTCATGCGCTACCGCGAGGCCGACGACGGGTTCAAGGAGGACTCCGGCTACGGCGGAACCCTCGTGGACTGGTCCCACTCCTTCCTCGGCATCACCCTCAAGACCGTGCCGCGACGCAAGGACCAGGACAGCTTCGCCGTCCTCGCCAAGCGGTGGCGTGTCGAGCGGACGATCTCGTGGATCATGAGAGCCAGGAGAAACGTGCGCGACTACGAGCGGCTCGTCTCCCACAGCGAGGCCCACATCACCTGGACCTTCATCACCCTCATGGCCCGCCGTCTCACCCGGCCTCCCAGACCACCTCGCACGTCACCACACCCCGTCGAACCAGCGAACGCGGCTGGCAAGCCCAAGCCCATACGCGTGGTCGGGCTGGTGCGTCCGAGCAAGTCGAGGGCGGCCTGGGGGCCGTGGTCGCGGCGGGCGGCGGCCACCTCGTCCAGGTCCCAGGCCATCTGACCGACGACGGTGCGGCGCGGGCCGCGCGCCTCGACCTGGCCGCGTACCAGCAGCAGACCGGAATGGAACACGGTGTGCGCGCAGGCCTCGAGAGAGTCTTCGAAGAAGGCGATGTCGACGAGGCCGGAGCCGTCCTCGAGCGTGGTGAAGATGACACGCTTGCCGGACGGGATCGGCGGGGTCTGCGTGGAGGCCCGGACTCCGGCAACGAGGACCTTCTGCCCGGGCACCAAGCCGCGCAGGTGGGCAGCGTCAGTGGCACCGAGCTCGCGCAGCAGCCGATGGTGGTGCTCCATCAGATGGTGGCTCACGTGGATGGAAAGGGTGTCGAGTTCGGCACCGAGCCTGTCGCGGCTGGTCATGTCCGGCAGCCCGCTCGAAGCGGCGGCCACCAGTTCCCCACTCAGCGGCAGCTGCCCGCCGGTGGCGGTGCGGTTGCGGGACTGCCGGTGCAGTTCGGCGGCCTGCAGCAGCAGGTCCCGCCGGGTCAGACCGGGGGAGAGGGCGTCAAGAGCGCCGATGCGGATCAGACGCTGGGCGAGCGGCAGGGACGGGCGGGCAGCAGCCACACATCCTGCAGGCCGGTATAGGGCACGACCCCTCCTGGGCCCGCCTCCTCACCACCGCCATCGCCGAACGTCGGTTCCAACGGCTGAGGGACCTTTTCGATGCCGACAGCCGCGGCGAGGCTATCGGCTTCGGGCCCGGCGCTGACCAGATGCGTTTGGCCTTCGCTGCCGTCCGGGAGAAGGCCGAAGCCCTCCGAGCGAGTGGAAAGGCCCAACGAGGGGACATTCGCGTCGAACACGGCCTTCTCAAACGCACGCACCTGTCGATCCGGTTCGGAAAACTCAACCACTGCACCCTGGACGAGAACAACCCAGTCGGCGCGAAGTGCCTGGAAGATGCCATCGTGCCCCCAGAACACCGAGGGCCCCTCATCGACCGCTGCCAGCCCGCACACTGCAGCAACAGCATGATTGCCCCCGAACACCTACCGATCTGGCGAGCCGAGCACGCCTCGCTGACTCGCCTTCGAAGCCTCCCCGCGCTGCCGGCCAACCGCAGAGCCCTGATCGATCAGCAGGTCCGCGACGTCGAGATCGCGCTCACCAAGGCGGGAGAAACATGACTGCCCCAACCCGGCCCGGTCTCTCCACCACGGCCGAGAAGGCCCTTCGAGAGGCCATGGAACGGCTCTTCACCGGTCGGCCCATCCGTACCGACGGCAAACTCACCAAGCAGAACCTCTGGCGGGAAGCGGGCGTCAGCCGAGCCATCATGAACCGCGCAACCGCGGTACTCGCTGACTGGGACAACCAGGTCAGCCAAAGCACTGCGCGCAAGCACGACCAGAAGTTGACCGAGGGGATCACCCGCCTCCGGCGTCGGCTGAAGGACAACTGCCTCGAGCGGCAAGGGCTCCAAGACGAGGTAGACGCCGCGGCCACTGTCATCGCTGCACTCCTCGCGGAGAATGCCACACTTCGCGAACGGCTCGGCAATCGGTCATCAGCGGTCATCCCGCTGGGCCGCACTCAGGCCGCTCGAGAATGAGACTGTCTGGTCTGAGGTGGTTGGAGGCCACACTCCTCGAGGCGTCGAGGCAGCCGAATTCCAGCACAACGGCGTTTGGCCAGGCCACCGCGCCAATCGGGCGCCAGCCTGTCCACCGGCTCGAATCCGAGCCCGTACCTGATCGGCCAACTCCTGCGGGGTCAGCTCGCCGTCCAGGACCACGGTGTCGCTGGGCAGAGTGTCGGCCCCGGCCATGCACGGTTCGATCCTGTCCTTGCACCAGCGCCGGATCCGCTCGTCCTGCTCGGGGTCATCCGGGGTGAAGCTCCGGCCGTCGATCCGCTTCTCCAGGACCTCTCGGGGGACCTTGAGGAAGAAGTGGTGAACGTCGATGCCCGCATCCTTCAGCGCGCTGAAGATCTCACCGGCATACGCGGGGTCGACCGGGGTCATGGGGACCAGAACAGGGCGGTGGTACTCCTCAACCAGACCCACCGCCAAGCTGGCAAATCCCGCCGCCACAGCCTGAGATCCTGGAAATCACCGGTCGGCACCTCCACGATCTCCCGCAGGGCATAGCCGACCATCTCCGGGTCATAGACAAGCGTCTCGGGCCAGCGCGGACGCAACCTGACCCCCTGCTGACACGCCGTCGACCGGTGTGCGAAGCTGCCGATCACAAGGGAGGGGTGTGGCGGTGGGGCGGGAGCGTACGGCGGGCGGGCGACGGCGCACGATCGGCGCCGCACAGGCCGCGTTGACGGTGCTGGTGGTGGGCGGAGCGGCCCTGGGAGCACTGCTGCTGCACCCCGACACGGGCCTGTTAGCCAAGGGCCGCGGGCCGCTCGGCGGCAACCCCGTCCTCGTGGTCGGCCTCGCCCTGCTGTCACTGCTTGGCGGCTTGGCGCTGCGCGAGAAGTACCAGGAGCAGGTAGGCGCCGCCCGGGAACTCAACCCGGTGGAACAGCGGATGGTTGACGGCGTGAGCCGCGTCCTGCTGGCCGCGACGCTGGTCGTCCCACTGCTCGTCATGGTCCTGCACCAGTTCGGTTCATCCGGCAGCAGCCACGGGGGCGGCCACGAGTCGTTACCGCTTCCCAGCCCGCGGCAAGACCCGGTACCCAGCGCTGGGGCCGCTGGACGCTCGGCACGGTCGACGTCGACGTCTACGACCCCGGCGGGCTGGCCCGGCGCACCGTGCGAGCCGAACTCGGTGAGATCGCCGTCTTCCCGCTGCCCGAACACGCCGGCCTCACGCCCATCCCGGTCCGGCTGCCGCAACGGCTCGGCGAGCACACCGCCGTGCAACGCAGCGAGGGCGTCGAGGTCACCGGCGTGCACCCGTATGTGCGCGGCGAACGGCAGCGGCGGATCCACTGGCCGGCCACCACCCGCCGCGGCACCCTGCAGGTCCACCAGTTCGCCGCGGAGCGCACCGCCGACACCGTGGTGCTGCTGGATGTGCTCGCCGACGTAGTCAACCCAGTCACCGGCGCGTCCTCGCTCGACGAGACCTTCCGGGCCGCTGCCGGGCTGGTCCGCGCCTACCTGCGCACCCACGACCGGGTCGGCGTCGTATCGGTCGGTGGCGCGACCCGCTGGCTGCAACCGCGCAGCGGCCAGGGGTACTTCTACCGCATCGTCGAGAGTGTGCTGGAGGTCCGCAAGGACCGCGCGTACCGCACGGACGGACTCAGCCTGCTCCCACCGCCCGCGTTGCCCGAAGGAGCGTTGGTGTACGTCATCACGCCGCTGACCGACCAGCGGATTTTCGACATCCTGCACCAGGTGCGCGGACGGGCCAACCCGATGGTCGTGGTCGAGATCCCCACCGGCGAGCCGGTCCTGGAACCCGGCGACACCGAAGGTGAACTCGCGCTGCGGCTGTGGCGGGCTGACCGCGACGCCATGCGCTTCGCCTTGGTGGAACGCGGCATCGCGGTCGTCGCCCACTGGCCCGGCGAGACCCTCGACCTTACCCTTGCGCCGCTGCTCCGCACCCGCATCCACGGGGGGACCCGATGACCACCGCCCCCGCCCGGCCAGGCCCGCGCCCGGCCCACAGCCGAGCCGCCCTGCTCATCGGACGTCTCACCTCCCGCATCACCGACCGCTTGCTCGGAACGGCCCTTGCCGTCGCCGCCTGCGACCCGCCGGCCGCCCTGCACGCACCACTGCTGGTCAGGATGCTGGTCCTGGGGGCGGCGACGACCGCGTGGTGGGCCGCTCCGATGGTCGACGCCCGCCCCTTCTTGACCTCCATGCGCTGGCGGACCTTGGCAGCCCGCCGCAGGACGACCGTGCTGCCGGCGGCGGCGATCGCGGTCGCCGCGGCCACCGGCCCGCCTGTCTGGCTAGTCGTCTGCATCGCCGCCCTGCTGCTTGCCTACCTGCTCGTCACCGACGCGTGGACAGCCGGTGTCACCGCCCCGCCCGACTGCCCGCGGGCGACACCCGCACTGGCGGCCGCCGCCGCGACTGCAGTGGTACTGCTCGCCGCCCAAGCGCCGGTCGCGGGCACCTCATGGGCACGTCTGCCCGCCTCACTCGCCATCGCCGCGACCACGGTTTGCCTAGTACTGGCGCTGCGCACCCGTCGCAGCCCGCCCGGCTGACCGCCGAGACTACTGGCGGGTTTGGCGCTTATCTCGGCGACACCCCAAAGACTGTCTAGTGGGACCGAATCTCACTGCCAGGAGGCCTGGTCTCGTTGTCAGAAGCCAACTCCCAACCTGTCTCATGAGACACATCGAATTCTGGAGAACGACGGCTTTCGAGCGCAACTCTCCACGGAAGCAGGGCAAGTGGTGCTGCGCTCGCGCCGCGGCACCGATCTCGCAGGGATGTTTCCCGAGATCGTGGCGGAAACGGCGCAGCTGGCGGACGCGACGGCGCTGGATGATGTTATGTGACCTGTATGGGTGTCGCAGACGCGGGGTGTTTCAGGTGGCTCCTCGTGCCCTACCTGTAGTTGACAGTGCGGCCGTTGACGCGAGCCTACGGCTGACGGCTGGCTTGTTCCCGAGAAGGGGTTCTGGCTCGCTTTCCGTTCCGTGACATGGGCACGGTTAGTGATCAGTAGGTACTTCGAGCGCCTGTACCGACGGCGGTACTGGTGGGCTCGGGGCGCCGCGGGTGCGCGGTAGGTATCCCGGGTGGAGGGCGGCCGAGTACCGGCTGCGGTGTTCTTACGACTCGTGCGCGGTGGCGAGGAAGTCCAGGACGAGGGGGCTGGCGTGGATGCGGAACTCCTCGAAGTAGGCGTGCCGGCCATTGGGGACCAGGTGCAGTCGGGCGTCGGGGATGCGGTCGGCGAGCAGGGGTGCGTTGGCGGTGGGGTTGAGCAGGTCGTCGCTTCCGTGGACGACCAGGGTGGGGGCGCTGATGTTCGGCAGGAGGTCCCAGGCGTTGTGCCGGTTGCTGGCCGCGAGGTGGTGGCGCCGGGCGTGAGCCGGCATGCCGGGGTCGCCGAGGGTGTGGTGCGGGCCGGGATGGGAGGCGAGCCATCGGGGGGTGTACATCAGCTCCAGCAGGGCCTGTCGCGCGGCTCCAGGCCGAGGTTGCGCCAGGGCTTGGCGGACGTCGTTGCCGCGGTCGACGCTGTGCGGGCCGCCGGGTGAGGTGCAGCCGAGAACCAGGGCGCCCACCCGGTGGGGGTGGCGGGCCGCGAGCTGCTGGGCCACCCGTCCGCCCATGGACGTGCCGTAGACGTCGGCCCGGTCGATGCCGAGTTCGTCGAGGACGGCGATGACGTCCTGAGCGAGCAGTTCGGTGCTGTAGGGGGTGTCGGGCTTGTCGCTGTCGCCTGTGCCGCGGTAGTCGAGCGTGAGGGTGCTGCGAGCGGGATGGAAGTCGGCGCGAACCGCGTCCCACCAGTGGTGGTTGTTGGCCTGGCCCGCCAGCAGGACCAGTGGCGCCCCCTGGCCTTGGAGCTGGTAGGCGATGCGGGTTCCGTCCGGCGTCATTGCGTGCGTCATCGGCTCCCCGTGCACAGGGGCGGCATATGGCCCGGGCGGTCGGATGCTGGGAGGCGCTTCGGCCCGGACCTCAGACACCTGCTGCCACCGCGGCGCCCAGCCCGAGCAGGACGACGCCCGTCGTCACACTGAGTCCCAGCAGAACCGTCGGCTGGGACACCAGGTCGCGCCCTCTGCCGACGGCCCAGGTGAGCATCATGTACCAGGAGGCGCTGACGAGCGCCCACAGAACTCCCAGGGCGACGGTCGACAGGAACACCAGTCCTTTCGACGTCACGAACTGGGGTAGCACCGAGACAGCGAACACGCCGGCCTTCGGGTTGCCGAGGTTGGTACTCAGGCCGGTGAGGTATCCGCCCGCGAAACCGGTGCGGCGCCCGCCCTCGGGGGGCGTGCGGGTGGAGGTGGTGAGGGCAGTTCGCAGCGTGTTCACCCCGAGGATCATCAGCACGATGCCGCCTGCGATCCGGAGCACCGCGTACGCGGTGGGGCTGGCCAGCAGAACAGCGGACAGTCCCGCCGCGGCGGCCGTGGACCACAGCAGGAAGCCGGTGGCGTTGCCCGCGAGTGTGCCTCGGAGTGTACGTTGGCCGCCTTCTAGAACCTGCCGGATCATCAGGGCTTGACTCGCGCCGGGCAGCATGGCCAGTAGCAACGTGGTGGCGATGAAAAAGGGCACATGCGTGGGCATGGGGAAAGAACCTTTCCAGGGGCTCGGTAGATGGGTGCACCTCCAGGCTTCCTGCCCCGCACTCGTAAGAGAAGTTAAAAGAGAAGGGTGCAGCGTTAGGATTAGTGAATGGTGGTGGACCCGGGACAGCTCCGGCTTCTCGCGTTGATCGAGCGGCACGGCTCCCTGACGGCGGCGGCTCACGCCCTCCAACTCACGCCCGCGGCGGTCACCCAGCAGGTGGCCAAGGCCGAGCGCGACTGGCAGGTGCCCCTAGTCATCCGTGGTCCTCGCGGGGCGACGCTCACCGCCGCCGGTGCGCTGCTCGCCTTGCACGGTCGAACCGTGGAGGAGGCATCGGACAAGGCCGGGGCGGAACTGGCCGCACTGCTCGGCCACCTCTCCCTACGGTTGCGGATCGGGACGTTCCAGGCGGCTGCCCTGCACCTGCTGCCACCCGCCCTGACCGCTCTGCGGCACCGCCATCCGGACGCCGACGTCTCGGTCGTGGACGTGGTGTCGGGACGTGGAGCGGACGAGATCAGCGCAGGGCGCCTGGACGTGGCCATCGTCGCGTCCTGGGGCATGCCGCTCGCGTCGTCCCCGCACCTACGGGCCCACCCGCTCCTGCTGGACCCGATGGTCGTGGTGCTCCCCGACGACCACCCACTGGCCACCGGGCAGCCCGCGGACACCGAACTTAACCTGAAACAACTGCGCGACGAATCGTGGGTCTCCATCCTGGCCGGCCACGCCGCCCGCGAACAGTTCCACGACGCTGCCCGCGAGGCCGGCTTCACTCCCACCGTGCGGTTCGAGACCGAGTCCTACGACGTCGCCCAGGCTCTCGTCGGCACAGGCAGCGCAGTGGCCCTGGTCTCGCGCCTGGCGCTGACCCATGCCCCCGGCACCACCCATCGCGAACTGGCCCGCCCCAGGCCCCACCGCCAGCTCTACGCCGTGACCAAAACCGACCCCAGCCTCACACCACTCGCAGACATGCTCATCGACCTCCTACGCGACGTCGCCCGCGACATCACCGCCACCTGGGAGGCTCCCCTGCAAGAAGAAGAACAACGCTCATCGAAATCACCGCACGGAGCTGAGAAGCCTCCGGTTCTGAGAGGTGACCAGTAGTACTTGAGGGCCTCGCGTGCAGGTCGCTGGAAACGGTGACCGCCCACCGCATTTCCCGCAGATGACCTCATCCCGGCCGGACCGGATCAGCGCGACGTCCAGCAGAGCGGCAGCCCGCCAGTAGGCGTCGGGCTCGCCCACATCCAGCTGCGGGGTGTTCACTGGGTGTGGTGGTGGAGGGGACTGTGTCCCCGGGCCTCACCTTTTGCCCCGCGGTGGGGTTGAGCTGCCAGCAGACGGCGGATTTCGGCTGCTGCGATGCCGCGGGACATCTCCTCGCGTCCGCCGCCGGTCAGATGCCGTGCTGACCGCCGCTGCGGGGCCTGGCGGACGCCGCCGCACGCCGCTGAGCCGGCGAACCGCAGACCATGCACGCGTTCGGCTACCCCTCGGCGCCGACTGCAACACGGCTGAGAGCGCACGCTGAGTAGACCGAATGAGCCCACGTCAAGGCCGCTGCGTCGGGGAGGCCCGATGGAGAACGGGCAGCGGATGACGGCGGCGTCCTGGGGGAGGGCGTCGTCTTCGAAGGTCGCATGGCGCCGTGATGTCGCACCTTTGACTACTGACATGCCGTTAAAAACAGGTCACTGCAGCACCGTTGACACCGGTTACGTGACACCACTAATTTCCGTCCAAGATTTCGAATGACATACGAAATATCGAACAATGGGTTCTGGAGCAGCCTGACCGAAGCTCCGGTGCACGCCGGCGAAGGGCATGCCAGACGAGGGGAGACCCGAAGGAGGCGTCCAATACCTTCCACCGGCAGGTCCGCGCGCGTCGAGCACGTCTTCGCTCGCACGAAGTACTGGAAGATGCTCCGCGACTGCCGCCCGAAAGACGACGGCGTACACCGCCCGATACGGGCATCACCCGCCTCCATAACCACTCAGCCACCGGATAGACCACACAGCCAGTCCGTAACCAGGCCAGCGAGCACCGACCCGGAGCCCGTTTTCGGGACAAGTCCTAATTCAGGGAGGCCAGCGAATGAGCAAGCAGCAGTCGCGACGGGATGTTCTGCGCTTGGGTGGCGGGCTCGCCGCCACCGTCGCTGCAACCGGCGGCTTGATCGCACAGGGCGCGGCCGGCGCCCAGGCAGCAGCGAGCGGCCCGCTGACGCTGACCGTTGACACGCTCCATGCGGGTCATGGCGTCAGCCCCACGCTTTACGGGGTCTTCTTCGAGGAGATCAACTACGCCGGCGTCGGCGGGCTGTACGCGGAACTGATCCGCAATCGCGCGTTCATGGAGAGCCCGACCACGCCGGCGTGGTGGACGGTCGTACAGGACCGCGGCGGATCGGCCACCGCATCGCTGGATGCCGCCAACCCGCTGAATGACACACTGACCAGATCACTGCGCCTCGAGGCGCACTCAGTGGACGCCGAGCAGCGGATCGGCATCTCCAACGGCGGGTATTTCGGCATCCCGGTGGTGCCGGGACGCCATTATCAGGTGTCGTTCTTCGCCAAGGCCGACAACGGGTTCACCGGACCGCTCAGCGTCAGCCTGGAGGATGCGACCGGACGGCGGGTGTTCGCCAGCGCGCGCGTGCGCGGGCTGACCACGCAGTGGAAACACTTCACGGCAACGCTGAAGGTCCCGCCCGGCGGGTCACAGTCGACCGACAACCGGCTTGTCATCGGCATCGACCGGAAACACGGTATGCCGACGCAGGTCGCGCCCGGCACATCGGTGTGGCTACAGGTGGTGTCGCTCTTCCCGCCCACCTACAAAGACCAGCCCAACGGACTGCGACCAGACATGGTGCACCAACTGAAGGAACTGCGGCCGAAGTTCCTTCGCTTCCCGGGCGGAAACTACATCCAGGGACTCTACGACCCGGACGATCCATGGGGCACTCGCTTCGACTGGAAGAAGTCCATCGGCCCGATCTCCGAGCGCCCAGGACACTACAACGCATCCTGGTTCTACTGGTCAGACGACGGCCTCGGCCTGTACGAGTACCTCCGGCTGGCCGAGGACCTGGATGCGACTCCGGTGATCGGTGTCTTCGACGGATTCAGCATCGATCGTTCAAAGACCGCTGGGGGACGAGAGATCGTACCCGAGCCGGATCTCGGGCCGTACGTACAGGACGCACTGGACCTGATCGAGTACGTGATCGGACCGGTGAATTCTGCCTGGGGTGCGCGGCGGGCCGCAGACGGCCACCCGGCGCCGTTCACGACTCCCCTCATCGAGATCGGCAACGAGGACGGCGCGCGGGGCGGGGCGCCCACGTACGACGCCTACCGCTATCCGAAGTTCTATGACGCGATCAAGAAGGCGTATCCACAGGTGACCACGATCGCCACGACGGGTGTGACCAGCCGGCCGATCGAGATCATCGACGAGCACATTTACACCTCTCCGACGTCCTTGGAGGGTCAGGCCAACCGGTACGACACCTACGACCGCAACGGGCCCAAGGTATTCGTCGGCGAGTACGCGGCGAGGCACGGTGACTCTGAGGACATCTCGACGGGTCCGCTCGGCTACTCGCTCGGCGAGGCCGCCTTCATGACCGGCCTGGAGCGCAACTCCGACATCGTCATCATGGGGTCCTACGCGCCGCTCTTCTCCTTCGTCGGCCAGACGCAGTGGGGGTTCAACATGATCGGCTTCGATCAACTGGCGTCCTACGGCGGGACCTCCTACTACGTCCAGAAAATGTTCGCCCGCAATGTCGGTGACAAGATCCTGCCGGTCTCCTCGGAAGGAACGGGGCTGTTTTGCTCCAGTTCCATCAAGACAGCGACCGGCGACGTCTATACAAAGATCGTCAACACATCGAACGTCACTCAGTCCATCGACCTTGTCTTTGCCGGAAGCAAAGCCACGAAGGCTCGCGTCCAGGTGCTCAGCGACCCTGACCCGGCCGCGTCCAACACCCTCGACAATCCGACGAGGGTCACGCCGTGCGACCTCGCCCTCCGCGGCGCCGGAGGACGCTTCAGGTACGAGGTTCCGGCGAACTCCCTGTCGGTGGTGACAATCCAGAGGTAGTCGGACGCGAGGCTGAACTGGTGAGCTCGCGGTCGAACGCACAATCGCCTGGCTCAGCTGATGCCGGCGCCCGCACCGCCGCCACGAACGCCGACCCGACTACTTCCTGGCTTTCGCCTCACACGCGGCCACACTCATCTGCTACCGCAGACAGCCGAGCTCTGCGAGGCCCGCACTGTCGGGCCGGGCCCAGACGTGATGGCCACCGCGCTGTGCCACATCGCGGTTGACGATCGACGAGACCCGGGAGGTGTTTTTCAGGTCTGTCCACCCTGGTTCCGGCGGTGGTCTGTGCGGTTCTCGTCCTGGTGATCTACGCGCTGGGCCGGGATGCCTCGTTGGCGCCGCAGGCTTTGTTCGTGCTCGTGGTCACGGTCGGCCTGGCGCTCTACGGGGCTTCCGCCTTCGCAGAGGTGGTGGTGCCACGGCCAGGGCCCTGGCCTGTGCGGCCTGCGAGCCTGGCCCTGTGCGCAAGCGGTATGCCCTGCTGTATGACCCGCCCTGGGGCGGAGTCGCCTTGCTGGTGCTGTTCCCGGTCGGCGGGGCGACGACGTCCGGCCCGAAGCGGTACTGGAGCTCTGGCCTCTGCCGCTGCCTCAGCCCGGGTTCCCGGGGCAGCGAGGGCTCCCGGCCGACCTGTCCGTGGAGCTGGCCGGCTACCTCGAAGTCCGCGACCGGACGGACGAGTCGCCGATGGGTGTCCCGTGGATCGACGGGCGCGCGTGCCGGCCGAAGCATTCCTATGGCCCCGACGACCTGAAGGGGGAGGAGGGCCGAGCCTTGATGGCCCGGCTGCTGGCCGAGGCGGGGGACGGGGAAGCGATAGCGTCGTGACCTCCTTGCGGGACGGGCGGACAGGCGAGGCGAGCGGGATGACCGGGACGCGGAGCGGTGCGCAGGTTCGTTGGGCGCTGCGCAGTTTCATGGTCGACGACAAGCGAGACATCCCTGGATCACATCACCGAGCGCGGCAGCCCCCTCCACCAAGGACCGCGGATGCGCGAAGACATCTCGCAACCGGCCCGGACGGGTTCTGCCTGCGCAGCGGGGATGGCAGTATCCGGACAGCCAGCGCACGTTGTCCACCACCACCGGATCCGCAACAGGCTCCACCCGGTAGTGCCACCCCACCTCCTGCACACAGGCCCTCAACACCTCCTGCATACAGGCGAGTTGGCGCGGCGAGTCACCTGGACCGAGGCAGTCGGCGAGCACATGGCCTCCGCCGGGAAGACGTGCGATCAGCTGCGGAGCATGGGCCACGACCCGTCCGCCGTCCCGCCACACGAATTCCAGCGGGCAGCATGCCAGGTCCACCACCTCAGGGCCGTGGCCCAGCAGCATCAGGCGGTCCCGCATCGCGGCGCTCCCGTAAGCCACCAAGCGGCCCGTGGTGGCCGCCCACCACCATGCAGGAGCCAGCCGCTTGCCCCGGCTGTGATGTGCTGGTGATCATGGTGTGTGGGATAGGTCGTGTGCTGGGGTTGTGCAGTTCGGCTGAGCCGGACCTGAGCTACGCCGTGTACTGCGACCGCACCAACACGCCCTGGCGCTCCACGCAGCAGGGGGAACTCGCGTGGACTGCAGACCAGGCCGAGCGCCGACGGCGCGGGGAAACCGACGAGGACCCCTTCGAGGCGTACAACCCGTTCCGCCAAGGCCGCCACTGACCAGTGCGCCCGAAGCGTTCAGGAGACTGAACGCCGTAGCGGTGATCCCTGCTCGGATACTCCTCGGACCCCAACCTCGAGTGAAGGGTCCTCGCCTGGAACTGGGGTCTCCGTTACTACGAAGACCCCTGGATGTGACGTCGTTCGTGGGCGTCACCGGCTACAGCATCACGCTGTACGACGCGGACGGCGTCTCGGTGGGTGGCGAAGACGGCGGCACCGGCCCCGTCACCAGCGAAGAGCTCAAGCTGAACGTGCCGCTGCACGAAGGTCTGGCCCCGGACGTCTACGCGGTCGGCTTCACCCTGTTCCACGCCGGCGGCCTGCATTCCCAGTACGGCTACCCCGATGGCGGCGGGCTTCCGGTGCCCGGCGGGCCGTTGCTGATCACGGTGACGGATGGGTGATCGTCCGGATCACAGAGGCAGGTGCCCCGACCGGCGGTCGCGGTCGGGGCACCTGCTGGTGCGGTGCACCGGTCGTCAGCTCAGCCGCGAGCTGAGTGCGTATGTGCCCGGGCCCACGGCGTAGACGGCATAGCCGTCCGCGAAGCCCTTGAACACGGCCGCATGTGACGCCGACACAGGGCGGCCATCGAGCCGGACCCTGTTCGGGTGGACGGCGGGCACGTGGATCTCGGCTGCCGTGTTCGCCGGGATCGTGACGTCGAGTGCGAGGTCTGCGCTGTCCGGCCCGGAGATCCGCCAGGCGCTGCTGATCCGCCCGCGCGGCCCCTCGTAAGAGCCCTCGACATGGGTCAGTGGGTGTTCCGGCGTCCCCACCAGCTTCGGCTTCACCGCTATGCGCTCGTACGCGATCGAGTCCGGCGCGTGCTGGATGCCCGCCAGGCCCGCGCTGAACCACTCGTCGATCTGGAGCAGGATCATGTGGTTCAGCGAGGAGTTGTTGTCCGGCGCGTACCAATGCTCCGGAACCGTCGTCATGCCCTTGGGATTGGAGACGGTCGGGAGCAGGAAGGAGCCATACCCCGGGCGTGTGTCCTCGTGCAGGACCTCCCAGATGACGTCGTCACGGCCGGCGGCGCCCAGCGCCCGGAACGTGGGGCCAAGCGAGATCGTCCCGCCGCTGACGTGCGGGCCGCCGCCGTTCGGGTGGTAGTCCCGGATCCGGCGGACCAGGTCGCGCAGGACGTGCTGTTCCTGCCCGCGCGGGACCAGGCCGGCTTCCAGGGCGAGCGCGTTCGCCGCCTGGGTGCCTGCCGTGCCCGCGTTGCCGTCGTTGGTGTAGGTGCGGAGTTCGTCGTTGAAGAAGCGGTTGTTGAACGCGGTCTTGATCGCGCCGGCCAACGCCCGGTAGCGGCCGGCGTCGGAGTCCTTGCGCAGGTGGGCGGCCATCTGCGCGAGCCGGTCGGTCATGAGGTAGTACGCGTACGTCCCGACCAGGAGCCCGGGGGTGCTCTCGTCGTGGGCGACCCAGTCCTTGAGCGGGCCGTTCACCAGGTGTTCGTCTGCTCCCGAGCCGGCCTGGGTCGTGCGTACGTAGTCGTGATATTCGGTCATGGACTGGTAGTGCACTGCCATGGTCTCCGTGTCGCCGTGGTGCCGCCACAGCCACCACGGCGCGAGGATCACCGCGCTGCCCCAGTTGATGTCGTTCCGGTACATCGCCCACTGGCCGTCGAAGACCGGGAACTCCGGCGTGTGTTCGGGTACGAGCCCGGCATCCGGCCCGTCGACGAGCTGGGACTCCCGCATCACCTGCACCATGTGCGGCAGATAGTCCGACATGTCGAAGTTGCGGTCGATGGCGGGCATCGAGTGGAGCATGTCGGCCAGCCAGCCCAGCTTCTCCCGGCCCGGGCAGTCCGTGAAGATCGACATCATGTTGCTGGCGATCGAGTACCGGCTCATCCGGTGCAGCCGGTTGACCCGCTCACTGGAGGTGGACACGTCGCCGGAGACCCGCGCCGAAGCGCGGACGTGGCGTGCCGTCACGGTGCCGGTGTCCGGCTGGTAGCCGGAGGGGAGGCCGGTGACCTGGATGTACTGGAAGCCGTGGTAGCCGAACTGGGGGCGCCACGTCTCGCCGTCCGCCGCGCCGAAGGTGGTGTACGTGTCGAGGATGCCCTTGCCCGACCCCAGGCTCGCCGAGTCGACGGTGCCGTCGGCTTTCAGCGACTCGGCCGGCTGCATCCTGACCACGGTGCCGGCCGGTAGCGATCCGTCGACGTGCAGCTCGGGCAGGGCGGCGGCGTTCTGCCCGAAGTCGAACACCCAGGTGCCGGAGAGGGGTTCAGTGATCGCGGCCGGGGAGACGGTATCCACGATCGTCACCGGCTGCGCGCGGCGCCACCTGAGCTTCGTCGCGAGGTTGGGCGGCGGGGCGATACCGGCGGCTGTCCAGCCGGTGGGTGAGCCGTCGCGCCGCTTCGCGCTGTCGGTCAGATCCGCTCCCGGGAGATCCCATCCCTGCTGCTCGCGGCGGGCGTCGTAGTCGCTGCCGGCGTACCAGTTGTCGGTGACGGTGGGGCCGAGGGCCGTACGCCACTTCTCGTCGGTTACGTATGTATCGGTGTGGCCGTCCGTGTAGACGATCTCCAGGCGGGCGATGAGGCGGGGGCTGATCGCGGTGATCGTGGCGTTGGGGGTGCCGGAGCGGGTGACGGTGGCGCCGGAGGCGTGCTGCTCGGCCAGCGGCCTGTCGAAGGTGATGTCCGTGCCGACGGCGGTGATAACCCGGCTCTCGAGGCGGGCGCCGCCGTCGCCGGTGTCGATGTTGAGCGTGGCGCCGACGGCGAAGCCGCTCACGTCGGCTACGCGTACGGTCGTGTCGCCGGGGGCGGCCGGGGCCGTGAGCGTCGTCCGCTTCGCGACCGTGCTGGTGTACTTGCGGTACACGCTCGTCCGGCCCACGGCGGCGTTGGTGACGGAGCCGACGTTGGTGACGCCGTTGCCGAGCTGGACTCCGAGGGTGTTCGGGCCGGTGGCCAGAAGGGCGGTGACGTCGTAGGTGCCGGCCTCGACCGACTGCTGGGGGTTGGTGTTGCCCGGCTCGAGCACCGCGTCGGATATGTGGTGGCCGTTCACCGTGGCTACGTAGATGCCGAGGCCGGCGAGGTAGAGCCGCGCGTGATCGACGCGCCGGTCGCCGTCGAGCGCGAAGGCCCGGGCGAAGACGGGCAAGGGGTCGGCGTCGCTCCGGGAGGCGTGCTCGATCCACCGGGCCGGCGACCAGTCCTCCGGGTCGAGCAGACCGGCCTCCCAGGAGGAAGGGGAACTCCAGTCGGAGACCCTGCCGTCGGCGTCCCGTACCCGCGCCTGCCATGCGGCCCGCTGGCGCGACTTGAGAGCCTTGCCGCCGTAGGCGACGCCGGACGAGGTGCTGGACTCGACCCAGCCGCTGTCCCACAGATCGGGGGTGGGCAGCAGGCCGGGAGAGCTGGCGACGCGGATCTGGTAGGCGCTTTGCATACCGTGCTCGAGTCGCCAAGCGAGGAGCGGGGTACGGTCGTCGACGCCCAGCGGCCGGTCGGATCTGCCGCCCATTGACAGGCCGTCGACGGCGGTCGAGCCGGCTGACGCAGCCGTAGCGGTGCCGCCGAGGCCGGCACCCGATCCCATGACGGTCAGTCCGGTGACGGCGAGGGTGGCCGACTTGAGGAAGCGGCGGCGAGGCAGTCCCGTTGGTTCGTGCCGTGTCTCAGCCATGAAGCATGCTCCTTACGGTTGCGACTCCCCGGGCGCTGCGGCGCGTTGCTCCCGGGTTGCGTGGTGAATCGTTTCAATCTCCGCGTGCGTGTGTCTGAGGGTGGAGCTGAGGTATGGGGGGACCCTACAAGGCCCGGGAGTCCTAGCCCAGATACTGGGGAACAAGTAACCCGCCGGTAGTTTTCAGGGCTTCGCGGCTGTGGTCTTCTTGGGTCGGCGGGGACGGTCTTGGTCTTGTCGAGGTGCCCGTACAGCGAGCAATGCTCAGGACTTGTGGATCAGCCTCGGGAGCGCGCGAAGGGCGTACCTTCCCAGGTGATTGATCGAGAAGTCACCGAGTAGACCTGCTTTGCAGCGCGGGTCGGGAAGGCACGCCCATGTTGAGCGTAGTCACCGCCGAGGGTTCCACCGAGTCCGGCTCCTTGATCGACGAGATCGTGCGTGAGGGCGCCCGCCGGATGCTCGCCGCCGCGCTGGAAGCGGAAGTCAACCAGTACATAGCCGAGTTGGCGGCTGAGACCGATGCGGCCGGGCGCCGTCTGGTGATCCGCAACGGGCACCACCGGCCCCGCACTGTGGTCACCGTGGCCGGACCGGTCGAGGTCACCGCACCCCGGGTGAACAACCGGCGGGTCGACGACGCCACCGGCGAGCGCAAGCGGTTCTCCTTGAAGATCCTGCCGCCGTGGTGCCGCAAGTCGCCGAAGATCTCCGAGGTGCTGCCGCTGCTCTACCTGCACGGCCTGTCGTCCGGGGACTTCGTGCCCGCGCTGGAGCAGTTCCTCGGCTCGGCGGCCGGGCTGTCGCCGGCCACCGTCACCCGGCTGACGAAGCAGTGGAGCGACGACCACGCCGCCTTCCAGGCCCGTGACCTGTCCGACCGGGACTTCGTCTGCATCGCCGCGATGACCCGCTCCCGGACACCTGCCGGGCTGACGATCGTCAACGGCCGGACGCGGCCGGCGAACTGGCAGTGCAGGATCAGGAACGGGATGCCACCGAAGTGGTCGCCGTGAAGATGGGACACCACCACCGCGTCCACCTCGGCCGGGTCCAGGCCCTGCTGTCGCATGGCGACCAGGCTCGTCGCCCCGCAGTCCACCAGCAGCGTCATGCTGGCGCCACGCACCTGCACGCATGCCTGGAACAGTCCGCCACTGCGAAAGCACCCCGCTACCCACGAACCGCACCTGCATGTCCACGCCGCAGCCGCTCGCATCGTCGACGTCAGCGCGGCATGTGGCTCATCTTGTCGGGCCTGGTCGCTACGATCAGGTGGCTGATCGGAGTCATGCCGTAGCCGTCACGTTCGAGGGAGTCGGACAAGGTTCAGATCACACCATCCGCGCGGATTCTCCGCATGCTCGGTGAGATTGAGATTGAGATTGAGATTGAGATCGAGGAGTGGAAGTGTCTCGCGGAATTGATCGACAATGCCTTTGACGACTTCAACGAGATGATGATTTTCATCATCCTAGAAGCGGCCGCGCGACGATGTCGATTCTCACTGTGCGCCAACATCGCCTCCGCCCCCGAGCGCAATGCCTTCGCCATTGCTGTGGCCGCGTGCCCCCTGTTGGCGCTGCTGTTGTCAGTTGGACTGCTCAACCGTGCTTTGAAACGGCATCGCTTCCAAGCTGCCACATTTCATAGTTCCCACATTCTGCCGTGATCTCGGCCGTCGCCTGAGCCGCGGTGACGAAGTCATCGACCACCGGCGACGTGCGCGATGCCGCCACCGCGAGGCACACCTGGTCGGGCGCCAGATCCGGGATGGGCACATAGATGACTTCCGGATGTGAGTAGAACACGGTCGCCGAACGGGCCAGGAACGAGATGCCCCGGCCAGCCGCGACATGCTCGAGCGTCTCGTCCACCCCGCGCACCAGGTACCCGGCGTTAGGGTGCGGGCGCCTGGTGGGCTGCGTGCTCGGGTCGGCATGCCAGACCAGCGGCTCGCCGGCCAGGTCGGCCTCGGTGACCTCCTCCTTGCCGGCCAACCGGTGGCCGGCGGGCAGCACCGCCACCCGCGGCTCGGTGTACAGCGGAGTCACGCGCAGGCCGGCCTCGTCGATGGGCAGCCGCACATAGCCGACGTCGATGCGGCCGTCGAGCAGCATCGGGGCCTGGTCGTCCCATTCGATCCGCTGCACGTCCACGACCACGTCCGGGTGCCGGGCCTCGAACGCCCGCGCTGCCGGGATGACCGGGATGCCGGCCCGGAAACCGACCACCAGCCGCCGGCTGCCGCGGGCGGCCACGGACACCCGGCGGCGGACCGCGTGCGCGGAGGCGAGCAGCGGACCGGCGTCGGCCAGCAGTTGTCGGCCCGCGTCGGTCAGCGCTACGCCGTGGCGATCCCTGGTGAACAGCGAGGCGCCGAGATCCTGCTCGAGCGCACGGATCTGCCGGCTGAGCACCGGCTGCGCGATATGTAGCTCATCGGCGGCGCGGCCGAAGTGCAACTGGTCGGCCACGGCGACGAAGTAACGCAGTTTGCGCAGGTCCAGATCCATGGCGCCTCCCGGTCCGGTGATACCTCCAGGGTATCACCACGGCTGAAAGAAGTCTTGGACACCCACTCAGGCCAATGGCAACCTGAATAGGTACCCAATGGGGCCGAAACGAATTCGGCACAAGAATTCGACATCGGAACTTGATAGCAGGGCCCAGGCCCAGAATGAGCACATCAGGAATTGAGCGCCGTCCATCGCGTCATTCGACGGCGTCGACGACACAACCGTTAACAACGACGGGGTAGGCATGGCGTCCTATCCAGCTCCAGAAAGCAGGCACACCAATGAGTAGCATCAGCACTATCGGCCTGGGGAACATGGTCAGCGTCCTGGCCGACCGGGCGCTCGCCGGCGACAACGCCGTCGAGATCATCGGCCGCGACCCTGCCAAGGCCAAGGAATTGGCCGCCGCGCTGGGCAGCGCCACTGTCCGGCCTCGAACTCCTGAAGCCACGGCCAGGGGCAAAGTAGCTATCCGTAATCAGAAGCTTCCAGTGCCTTCTCATCGTGGTCGCGGAGCATCCGCATGACGGTGGCCGCTGACGGGTGCTGGCCTTTCTTCTTCCCGGTGGGGATGACGAGCCGCTCGGCGATCTCCCGCAGGCTCGCCGCAGCGCAAGATCCCTGGCTTGCCCGGTACCGGGCCGCCATGTACGCAGCGGAACACCGTCACCCCAGGTGCACACGGCACCACCGACCCAAGGGAGCGACTATGGGAAAGCTTGACGGCAAGGTAGCGGTCATCACCGGCGGCACCACCGGCATGGCGCTGGCCGGCGCGAAGCTGTTCGTCGACGAGGGAGCGCACGTCTTCATCACCGGTCGCCGCCAGGACGCCCTGGACGAGGCCGTGAAGCAGATCGGCCGCAACGTCACCGGCGTCCAGGGCGACGCCGCCGACCTGGACGACCTGGACCGCCTGTACGACACCGTCAAGCGGGAGAAGGGAAGCCTCGACGTGCTGTGGGCCAGCGCCGGCGTGGGCGAGCCCGCCCCGCTCGGCGAGATCACCGAGGCCCACTTCCACGCCGCGTTCTGGCTCAACGCCCGCGGCACGCTGTTCACCGTCCAGAAGGCCCTCCCGCTCTTCAACGACGGCGGCTCCATCCTCATGACCGGCTCCAATGCCTCCCTCGGCGCCTTCCCCGGCTGGAGCGTCTACGCCGGCAGCAAGGCCGTCCAGCAGGCCTGGGCCCGCGTCTGGCTCAACGAGCTCAAGGACCGCCGCATCCGCGTCAACGTCCTGACACCCGGCCAGGTCGCCACCGCCAAGCAGGAAGAACTCTTCGACGAGGCCACCAAGCGCCAGTTCGAGTCCCTCATCCCTCGCGGCCAGATGGGCCGCCCCGACGAAATCGCCACCGCCGCCCTCTTCCTCGCCTCCGACGACTCCAGCTACGTCAACGGCATGGAACTCGTCGCCGACGGCGGCACCACCGCCATCTGAACCGAACAACGCACAACCAGGGCAGGACATCTCATGAGCAACATCAGCATCATCGGCACCGGGAACATGGCCCGCACCATCGGCGCGCGGGCGTTAGCGGGCGGCAACGCCGTCGAGGTCATGGGCCGCGATCAGTCCAAGGCCGCTGACCTGGCCAAGGCTCTCGGCGGCGGCGCCACGACGGGAGAATGGGGCACCGCCCCGGCCGGGGACATCGTCATCGTGGCCCTGTTGTACGACGGTGTCGTGCCGGTCGTCGCCCAGTACGGAGACGCTCTCGCGGGCAAGGTTATCGTCGACATCAGCAATCCCTTCAATTCCACGTTCGACGGGCTAGCCCACCGCGAGGAGACCTCGATCGCGCAGGAAGTCGCCAAGGCGGCCCCGGCCAGCGCCAGCGTGGTGAAGGCGTTCAACACCATCTTCCGTCATGTCCTGGAGAAGGGTCGGCCCGACGTCTTCATCGCTGGCGATAATGCGCAGGCCAAGGCAAGTGTGGAGGCGTTCATCGAGAGCCTCGGGCTGCGCCCGCTGGACGTCGGCGGCCTGAAAATGGCGCACTGGCTGGAAGGAGCGGGCGTGGTCACGGTGGGCCTCGCCAACCACGGGGTGGGGAACTTGGACTTCGCCCTCAGCATCACCGAACTTCCCGTCTGAGCAAACGGTTGACGGATCACCGAAAGGACTCGCCAATGAAGCTTGGTTTCACACTTCCCATAGTCGGGCCCGCTATCAGCAGCGCCGCTGGCCTGAGCGCGTTCTGCCGCGGGATCGAGGACCTTGGCTACGACACGCTGTGGGTCGGCGATCGGCCCTGGGAACTGCGC
This sequence comes from Streptomyces brasiliensis, assembly GCF_014647875.1. Classification (GTDB taxonomy): domain Bacteria; phylum Actinomycetota; class Actinomycetes; order Streptomycetales; family Streptomycetaceae; genus Streptomyces; species Streptomyces brasiliensis. The sequence continues at coordinate 21,349 of NZ_BMQA01000057.1, forward strand.
ACGAACGGGGAGTGAGGACGATTCACCGGATCCTGGCCGCTCAGGCGTTCGGCATCCCTGCCTGTGATTTCCTGCGTGTAGACACTGTGCTGCTCTAGCGCGGTGCGGGTCTTCCTTGCTGGGGATCGGAGTTCCATGGCTAGAGGGGACGGGTGAGCAATACGACTTCTCCTCATGGCCGGACGAGTACAAGGCCGGCGCGGCACTACTCACCGCACTTCACCCTGAACGCAGACCAGGAGAGCGCCAGCCGTGGAAGTGCCCGCCGCCGCATCACGGCGACGGGCAGTAAGCGGCACCCAGGCCATGAGAGGTAGGCCTACCTCCTGGTGATGTCGAGCCTGCTGTCCATATCGAGGTGCAATCTCCCGTACGGGTTGACGTGGGACCAGAACAGCGGGGACAGCCCGCGCCGGTCTGCGGCGGTGAGCTTCCTGGCCCACTGCGGGTCGCGGAGGACCGCCTGGAGAAGCTGTGTGTTGATCAGGACCAGGCTGGATTGCAGGAGATGGAGTGCGAGCATGGAGACCTCGGCGTGCTCGCGGTCGGCGCCGGTGAGGACGCTCTCGCGGCCGTAGAAGATCTTGTCGTTGGCGGAGTTCCAGTTCTCGACGACCTGCAGTCCGCTGTTGATCTCGCGGCGGAGATGCTCATCAGCGAGATAGTCGCAGGCGAAGATCGTCCTGACCGCCCGCCCGAGTTCTTCCAGCGCGAGGCAGACGGGGTGCTTGGGTCCTCCGCCTCTCGTGAACCGGCGGAGCACCTGGTCGGTCTCGGCGGTGCGCAGCCGCAGCGCCGTTGCGTATTTCAGCATCTGGTCGTAGTTGCGGGCGATCAGGTCCCAGTCGATCGGCCGTTTCTTGAGGATCCTCTCCAGCCGGGGCCAGCCGGCGAAGTCGGGATCGGGCGCATAGAGCTGGATCGCGCCGATGTTCTTCAGCCTGGGCAGGAGCTTGGAGAGCCTGGGACTGCGCCCGATGGACACCGGGCAGCTGGCAATGGCCCGGGAATTGGAGAACGTCGGCCTGCTGGAGCTGGGCCTCATCGCCCACTCCGTCAAGCACACCAACTTCTTCCTCGGCGTCAGCATTCTCAGCTGAGCGCACCCGCACCACCACTTCTCGCGCCACATCACGCCAGTCGATCTACGGCACGAGGAGAACAGCCCCTCTACCTACTCTCACAAGGACAGTAAGATGCGCGTTTTCGTCGCTGGCGGGACCGGCCATTCCGGTTCGTACATCATCCCCGAGCTCATCGCCGCCGGGCACGAGGTCACCGGCCTGGCCCGGTCGGACACGGCCGCGGCGGCGGTGTCCGCGCTCGGCGCGAAGGTGCGTCGCGGCGACCTCGAGGATCTCGACGGGCTCAAGGAGGCGGCCGCAGACTCCGACGGCGTCATCCACGTCGCGCACAGGCAAGACCTGCTTCCCTCCGGCGGGATCGACGCCGTGGCCGCCGCGGAGCTCCCGATCATGCTCGCGTACGGCGAGGCACTCGCGGGAACCGGAAAGCCGCTGGTCGCAGCGGGGAGTATAGGCTCGCCCGGGAACCTGGGCCGGCCGGCCACCGAGGAGGACCCGGCCCTTCCCGGCGGGGATGAGTACAAGGGCACCCTGCGGGTTCGTAACGTCGTGGAAACCGCCGTAGTCGGCCTCGCCGAGCGGGGAGTGCGGTCTTCGGTCGTGCGGATTGCCAACATCGCGCACAGCACGACCGATCGTGCCGGCTTCCTCCCCACGCTGATCGCGCTCGCGAAGGAGAAGGGTTTCGTCGGCTACCCCGGAGACGGCGCGAACCTGTGGAACGCCGTGCACGTCCGCGATGTCGCCTCCTTGTTCCGCTTGGCGCTGGAGAAGGGGCCGGCTGGCAAATACTGGCACGCGGTTGGGGACGGGGGCATCCCGTTCCGCGAGGTCGCCGAGGCCATTGGCAGCCGTCTGGGCCTGCCCGCCGTGAGCGTTCCCGCGGACGTACTGATGGTGCCGGGATACTTCGGGTTCCTCGCGAACATAGTCACGCAGAACTACCCGGCGTCCAACCTCATCACCCGCCGGACCCTCGGCTGGGAACCCGCTCAGCCCAGCCTGCTCGCCGATTTGGACAACGGCCATTACTTCTCCGCCAGCTGACGGCAGGGACCCGAATCGCAACGAGTCCGGCAAATGACAACGGTGCGGCTCTTCTGGAGGGACGCCGAGAATATGACGACTGTGGGATTCATCGGAAGCGGATACATCGGCAGTACCATCGCGCGGCTCGCCATCGAGGCCGGGCACCAGGTCGTGCTCAGCAACTCGCGCGGTCCCGAAACGCTCGCGGACACGGCCGCGGAACTGGGGCCGCGGGCGTCCGCGGCGACGAGCGGGGAGGCCGCGGCGGCCGGTCACATAGTCGTGGTCACGGTGCCGGTCAAGGCCTTCCCCGACTTGCCCGCCGCGCCACTGGCCGGGAAGACGGTCATCGACACGTGCAACTACGGCCCCGGGCGTGACGGGCATATCCCCGAGCTCGACAGCAAGTCGCTCACCTCGAGCGAGCTGCTGCTGCGGTACATCCCGGACGCCATGCTCGTGAAAGCGTTCAACAACATCTTCTTCAAGCACCTGCTGTCACTTGCCCGCCCGGCGGGGGCGGCCGACCGCTCGTACCTGCCGATCGCCGGGGACTCCGCGCCGGCGAAGGCGGCAGTGACCGAATTTATCGAATCCATCGGGTACAGCGTGGTGGACGTGGGACCGCTGGCCGATAGCTGGCGGCAGGCGACGGGCACGCCGGTGTGGGGGACCCCGTACGGGCCGATCTCGAACGAGAAGGGCCAGCCGGTCGGCGAGAACGCCATCCGCGCGGCACTGGCCACCGCAACGCGGTAACCGCAAGTTGGCGCAGGCCGCGGTATGGCCCGGCCGTGGTATGTCCCCGTCCGGTAGGCGTCGGGCGGGGCCATAACGCAGAAACTCGTTGCCGTCCGGATCCGCCAGATGTGCCATGTCCTGGCGTTCTCGTGGGCCGAACGCCCGTGAGCACGGCCGCTCCCAAGTCGGTGACCCGGCGGACCTCGGCGGTTAGGCCCCGGGTGCGCAAGTCCAGGTGAAGACGGTTCTCCGCGACCTTTCATGCCGGCGGTGCGCTGCAGGAGGATCTCGATGCCCTGCCCGTCATGCGGGCGCAGCCTCCGGTACATGCCGCCGCTAGTCTTCCCCGCGGCCTCGCCTTTCACGGCCTCGCCCTCGGCGACGGAGCCGAGCGCTGTGCACTTGGTCTTTGTGACGAAGTACCGGCGCGGAGTGTTCGACGACGAGATGCTGACGCGCTGCGAAGAGATCATGCGCAAGGTGTGCGAGGACTTCGAGGCGGAGCTGAAGGAGTTCAACGGCGAACGCGATCACGTCCACCTGCTGGTGCACTACCCGCCCAAGGTCGCCGTCTCCAAGCTGGTCAACAGCCTCAAGGGCGTCTGGCCCGGCGGATACGGCTGGGGGCAGTGCGGCGTCGGCGACCGCCGCGGCCGCCGCACGGTTGTCGCCGTGGGTCGGCGCCGGAGCCGAAAATTAGGCACCGATGTCAGTAGTGGCCGACACACTTGATCCATGGCCCTCGAGCGTGCCGTGTCGGCACCGCCGCTGCCGGTCCCGTCCGGGCAGGCGATCAACCCGATGGTGCTGCCTGGGCCGATGCTGCTGCCCATTTAGCCGCGCACGTTCCCGGCGAGATCCACGAACACCTGGCCAAGCTGGCAGACCACTACCAGGTGCCCGAACGTCAGGTGCGCCGCCCGCTCGCGGAGCAGATCCTCCCCGCCCTGCGCGTCGTGGACCTGGAGATCCGCGACCACCTCGCCCCGCAGACCCGGCACATCCTCCGCGTCGACCCGTGCCTGGAGCCACGGCACCGCGGCGACCCCGACGACGCCCCCACGATGGCGCTCGCGGAGTTCCTGGGGCCGTGCGTCATCGTCACCCAGGACAGCGTCTTCTCCCGCTTCGACTTCGCCGTCAGCGACTGGATTCCCCTCGCACAGAACCTGCTGCGCCTGGCCGGCCTGGAAGCCGGCGCCGCCAACGCGCTCGTCCTCATCGACGTTGCCATCCGGATGTTCGGCGCGGGCGTGCAACGGCTGGCGGGCCTCGCCGTGCGCAACCCGGTACTCGCGGCAGCCGCCGCGGCGGGTCTGCTGCTGTGGGGCCACCGCCGCGGCCACTTGTCCCGCGGCGAGTGGCGGCAGCGCCTCTCACGTGTGGGGGAGGCGGCGAGGCCGCCTCGGGAGCAGGGCATAGCTGCCATGGCTGAGCACCGGGCCATCAGCGACTCGCTCCTGGTCGTACAACCGCCGTCCTACCCCACCGTCGAGCAGCTCGCTGCCCGCTACCTCGCGCGCTGCGGCCGGTCCCTGACGCCCGGCGACCTGCGCGACGCACTCGCCCGCTACGGCCACACGGTCCCCGCCGCGCAGCTCAAGCGGCACATGCCCGCCCATCGCGCGTTCGTCCGCGCCACCGGTGACGTGTGGACCGTCGGCCGCCCGGTGCAGGGATTCGGCGATCTGTAGCGCCCCGCAGCGGACCAGGACGGCCGACGGGGTGCTGCTGCACCGACCCGTCCCGTACACACCCGCCAATGTGCACAGTTTGGGGGTATGGATGAGACATTTCCGCTGGTGCAGGCCCGCAACGAGCTCGGCCAGCTCGTCAACCGGGTCCGTCACGGCCACGAGACCATCGTGATCAGCGACTACGGCACCCCCGCCGCGGCCCTGATCCCCGTCGACGAGCTCGCCGAGCTGCGCCGCCTGCGGGACGAGGCCGACATCGCCGACGTCGAGGCCCGCAAGGCTGGCGGCGGGCCAGTGGTCACGCACGAGGCGTTCATGGCCGAACTGGAGGCTGAGGACCGGCGGGCCGCCGCGTCGTGACGTACACCGTGGTGTGGCAGCACCAGGCCACCACCGAGTTCTGCCGCCTGCGCCAGCTCGGCCCCCAGGGGGCCAAGGAATGCGCCGCCGCTGTGCGCGCCCTGGCCGACGACCCCCGCCCGCCCGGTGCCCGGCAGCTGGGCGGCTCCGCCTACTGGCGGCTGCCGGTGGGCGACTGGCGCGTCCTGTACGAGCCTCAGGACGAGAAGGTCACCGTGCTCGTGTTGAAGGTCGGCCGCATTCCCTGACCGGCCGGGAGCCGTCCCGCCCCGCCCCGCAGAGGTGAGACCCCGTGATGCTTGACCCGCCTGGATGGCCCGGCATGCCCAGGGACTGCCGCACTGGCCCTACGTGAAGGCCGTCGACGAGGCCCTCACCGCGCGCGGCATCCCGCCAGGCACCGTACGGGCTGACCACCGCAGCCGCGAGCACGGCCTGACCACCTGCACGCTGCTGGTCTGGGACATCAGCCGCACCGGCGGCCGCGGCGGCATCCGACTGCACTGGTAGGAACGCAAGGGCTGGTCCCACGCCCTGCTCGGGCTGAACTCCCACGACGTCCTGCTCTACACCGTGCTCACCCCGTTCCGCACGGTCTTCCCGACCACGGAGGCGGTGGCCGACGTCGCCGAACAGCTGGTGCGCTTCCGACGGGTGCCCGGTGCGGAGTACCGCACCGAGGGGGACGACGCGAAGGACGTGCACGCCGCCGCCCGCGACTTCTGCCGCGCCCTCCTTGGCCTTCCACCGGCCGGGGAAACACCGGGAGAAAACGACCTCTCAAGCGCCTGGGCGGTCATCGTGACTCTGCTGTCGTGGCCAGATGGCCAGCAGAGTTCGGTCGTCGTCGAAGGTCTCCCGGGAGAAGTCCAGCAAGTGCCCGAGCCACAGACGCGGCGGCGGTGCGGCGAGGTGTTTGGCGAACAGAACACCGACGCGGCCCTGGCCATCGTCGCCAAGCACATCCGCGAAGCCGCCGGTGCCAATCAACAATGCATGATGAGAAGTCAGGCGGGTGCTGGTGTGTTTCAGCGGATCGGGCACATCAGGCAGGCGCGCGGTCTCCGACGGCGTCTTCGAGCCGAACAGCCGCTGATATTGCCCGCTCGATGAATCCAGCACCCAGGCTTCTGAATCCCCGATACGGCATACCTCGACCACGGGTCCTGCCGGGTGGGGGCGCACCACGCCGGCCACGAGTGCGGTCGCGTAGAACTGCGCGACATCGCTTCGCTCGGGCTCTTTGACGCCCAGGCGCCACTTGGTGAGCTCCCACAGCCGCTCGGCGGCATGGCCGACTACACCCAGGAGGTCCAACTGCTCCTGGTCTTGGGACAACTGGTGGAGCATTTTCTCCACGGAGGCCCGGCATGCCTCGACGGCACCGAGCGCGGGCTCCTTGGCACCGGATTCGCCATCAGCGACGGCGAAGACGATGCTGCCCGTGGGCTCATGCACCGCGGCACGCGCGGCATCCTGGCGTGGCTGGCGGAAGTAGCGGTGCGCGTTGCCGCGTACCGAGGCATAACGTAAGGCAAGGGCGGGAGTTGACCAGCCGTCGCATTCGGTGTCGGGGAAGTCGAAAGAGTATTGGCCCGGTGGTCTCGCCTCGAACTCGGGGCCGGGCACACCCACCGTGACCCGTTGCCAGGGCACGGGCTCCGGCGCGGCAACAGGGACGACCAGTGCGGACCGGCCGTCAGCGCCGCTGATGCCGGACTGCTTCTTGCTGGTCAGGGCTGCGGCAGCCGGGGGCTGCGCTTCTGAAGTGACAGGTCGTGAGCCGCGCGGGGCTGCCTGCCCTTCAACGGCTTGCTTCGTCACCGACGCGGCTGGCGGCGTGGGTTCGGGCGTCGGCGGAAGGAGTGACTGGAGGTGAGCTGCCGCGGTGGCGGACACAGTCCGGCTGTCGTCGTCCAGCAGGCGCTGGATTTCGTCGAGGGCGCGCTGGCGAACGAGGTTGTTGCCGATCCGGTGGAGGTGGGCGAGCCCGTCGAGGGCACCGAGCCGGTCGGTGGGGATCGGGCTGCTGAGCGCGTGGCATAGATGCGTCGGCAGGGACCAGTTGATGTTCCGGGCGATGACCATGCGGCCCTCGACGTTGTCCTGTTTCTTGGGGCGCTGTTGTGGCATTTCGTCGACGACCCGGTCGTAGACGTAGCTGTACAGCTCGTCGAGGGTGATGTCGCCGTCGCCGTCGAGATCGGCGCTGCCGTCCCGCAGGCCTGCCACCAGGTGGCGGGTGAAAACCGATGGTGCGGCCGTGCCGTGCGGCTGCCGGCTGCCCTCGAAGGAGTACTGGGTGGCGTCGGATGCCGTCAGCACGGTCCGTCCCCGGCCCTGGAACCGTTCTAGCGTGTGCACGTCGGGGTCGGCCTTCGCAAGACGCCCTGCTGGGAAGGCGCCGCTGTAGCAGCAGTCGAGGATCAGCACCTTCTGCCGGGACATACAGTCAGCCATGGCCTGGTCGATCTGCTCCGCGGACAGCGAGGTGAACAGCAGGCTGCTACGGCGGGTGTTCGTCATCGCCAAGTAGAGCCGGCCGTCGTCGTCCTTCAGTCCGTGGCCGGTGAAGTACAGCAGGGTGAGATCGTCACGCCGCCGGTCGCGGTAGAGGTCCGCGATGGCCTCGCCGACTCTGTGGTTCGGCTCGTTGATCAGCGTGGTGACCTCGAAGCCCGCGATGTCGGGGTCTTTCAGGACCGCGGCGAGTGCCTCCGCATCGTGCGCCGGGGCGGTGAGCGCCCTCAGCCCGTCGTCCTGGTACTCGTATGTGGCGATCAGCAGCGCCAGTCGGCGGCCCAAGGTCACCCGCCAGTGTGACGACGGACGTATGCATCGACCAATTCCTGCCGCTCGGCAGCGGACGCCCGCTCCAGTTCGATGGTGTCGCCGTCGATGGTCAGCGAGATGCGATGCCGCGCGGAATGCCGGCTGAGCCAGTCGCGCAACGTCTCGATGAGCGTGGTGAACACTCCACTGGATGCGCTCAGTGCGACGACGACCGCCCCCAGCGTGACGGCATCGGTGCCCTTCGCCCCGTCAGGCGCCGTCTCGGCGGGGGCGGGGCCGACCGACTCGATATCCAGCTCCTCGATCTCAGCACGTAGCTGGCGCGTCAACCGTTCGGCAGGCTCGGGGTCCACCTCGGGATCGAACACGATGGACAACAGCAACTCCATCACGGGACCCGAACCGGACCTCCCTGGTTCATGGCTCGTGGAATCCTCGACCTGCATGAGTCCCCCGATTACGAATCTTCTCAGTTTCCGTACCTCAACAGTGTGACGGTCGCGACCGCCCAAGGCAGCCCTTCGCGCCTATTTGCCGATCTCAGGCCAGCGCGGCCCAAAGAGCGGGCTCCCACGAGGTGCGCTTCCTGTACTGGCTACCGCGACGCCCGGCCAGACACAGCCGCATCCGGATGTTCGACCGGGACGGCGTCGACGCGCGCGTTCCCACCGACCCCTACGCCCTCGCCGACCTGATGGACGACGAGCAGCCGGGTGACGGCACCGGCCACAACTTCCCCGACACGTATACCCGCCTGTGTGCGCAGGAGGGCTATGAGCGTGCCAAGGACTTGTGGTTGAAGGCCTGCAGGGTCTGGGAGTGGTCGCACAACGGCGACATGGACGCGTAGAGCTCGGCGCCGGCCGCCACCGACCGTGCGGGCCGCGACGGCGGAAAACCCATAGCCAGATATGCAGAATCTTAAAATTCCTTGTCTCAGGGCGACGAGGCGGCTCCGGCGGCCGGCGCGGCGGCTTCAAGCACCTGGTCGTAGCGTCCTAGGAACCGGAACTCCCTGTCCCTGACCTGGTAGAGGAAGCTCGTGTCCTCGGGATTGAGCATGTGCGTGGGGTCGTCGGAGAACCGGATCGGCTTGGCCACGCCGTCGTAGCCGAGATGGAAGATTCGTTCGGCGACCTGACCAGGCTCGACGTCGGTGAGGCGGAGTGCGTCCAGGGTGTGGGTGATCAGTCCGACCGCGTCGTACGCCTCGGCGGACCAGCGGGCGGGCGCAGTCCGGTAGCGGGCCCGGTACGCGGCGGTGAACGTCCGCGCTGCCGCCGTGTCCGAGCTCTGCGGTGTGGTGTACGGCGCCTGGAACACCCAGCCCTCGGCGGCGCTTGCCGCGTCGAGGAAGGCGGACCGCATGACGGGCTCGTAACCGAGCCGGGACCCGGCGAAGCCCGCCGTCCTCAGCGCCCGGGCGCAGCCCGCGGCCCGGGTCGGTGACGTCCCGGCGTAGACGACCGCCTGGGGCCGGGTGGCCAGTGCGGCGGTGACGGCCGGGCCCAGGTCCGTGGTTCCTGCGGCCACCGGATGCACCGTGACCGTGCCGTGGCGAATCGGGGGTTCGTCCAGTTCCCGGGCGAGGTTCAGGGCGGTGTCGCCCGCCGCCCGGTCCTCGATGACGGCGGTGCGGTCGGACGGGCGGGACCGGGTCAGGTAGGAGATCACCGGCAGGCTGCGGTAGGTGTCCGATGCCCTGGTCACGCACAGGGAGCGCAGAGGGGGGTCGGAGAGTCCGGCGGCACCGTCGTCGACGGACACGAGCAGGACCGGCATGGAGTGGGCCGAGTAGAGCGGGACCGCGACGTGGGCGGTGTCGGTGGTGGTCGGACCGATCACGGCGCGGATGGTGCGGTCCGCGAGCAGCCGGCGCGCCACCTGCCGGGCGCGTTCGGGCTCGCCCCGGTCGTCGTGGACGGCCAGGGCGAGCCGGAAGCGGATGTCGTCGCGGGCGTTGTGTTCGGCGACGGCGAGTCGGGCGCCATGCTCCTGCGCCGTCCCGGACGCCCGCTGCTTCCCGGTGAGGGTGGCGTGCAGCCCGATGGTGTGCACCGGCAGGTTCCTGGCTGCCGGCGCGCCCCGCCGTGGGGTGTGCCGGGTGGTGAGCAGGAGGCCCGCCGCGGTGCCGGAGGTGGCGAGGACGGCCGCGGCTGAGCCCCCGATCGCCACGGTGCGGCGTCTGGAGAACACCACACGAGCAGCGGTCGGCCGAAGCTGTGGGGGCGGAGCCGTGCGGGGTGGGGGATCCAGTGCGGCGGTGGAGCGCTTGGCCACGAGGCGCAGAACGGCGGGAGGCAGCCAGTCGTCAGGACCCGGCCGCCCGGCCCCGGCGTCGGCGTCGGGCGCGTCCTGGGGTCCAGCAGCCGACGCAGTCCGTCCGCCGTGGGCCGCTGCCGTGGATCCTTGTCCAGACAAGCGAGGACGGGCGCGCGCAGGGCCTGCTGCCCGGACGGCAGGTGGTCGAGACCCGTGAGGTCGGGGGGTTCGTGGACGGTGCGGTAGAGGACGGCCGCCGCCTCGCCCGTGCCGAAGGGCCGTCGGCCGGTCGCCGCGTAGCCCAGGACGCATCCCAGCGAGAACACGTCACTGGCCGGGCCCACCTCCCCGCCGTCGGCCAGGGCCTGTTCGGGCGAGAGGTAGCCAGGGGTGCCGATGACGACGTCGGGCGCGGTCAGCGCCGTCGTGTCCGCGCCCCGCGCGATGCCGAAGTCGATCAGCCGGGGCCCGTCCCGGGCGAGCAGGACGTTGCCCGGTTTGACGTCGCGGTGCACGAGTCCGGCCGCGTGCACCTCGGCCAGGGCCTCCGCCAGCCGCGCGCAGAGCACGGCCACGGTGTGCTTGGGCAGCGGACCGTACGCATCCACCGCCTCGGCGAGAGACGGCTGCGCGAGCGGTTCGGCCGCGCGGTCGGCGACCATCCGCACCACCGGGTCGGGCAGCCAGTCGATGGCGCCGACGGGGGCGTCCTCGACGAGCGCCCCGCTCACCTCGGCGAAGAAGTGCTACGGACATCCTGATGAGGGTGCGGCGCCTGGCAACGGTGGCGCGACCGGCACCGCGCCGCGATCCGTCGCGCGATCTCGGACTCCACCATGAACCGGATGGTAGGCGGCACCGGGCCCGTGACGCGGGGAACCGACGAAGCCGTCCCGGCCGCCCCGTCAGACGATCAAGACCGCAGACACCCGCCCATGACCAGCACGAGCACCCCGACCGAGCATCACGCCAGCCCCTCCGACCAGCACGTTCGAAGATGGCGAAGCTTCAATGGACTGTGATTCTCCGATCGGGGAAGCTGGTCCCGGACCCTTCGGCGGTCAGGCTGCCTCGTCTTCCTCACCGGCGGGGCGCCGACCCGTCGCCGCCCAGAAGTCCGGCCCGATCTGAGGCGGACGGAGCTCTTACCTGGCCGATGATGTCGACGACCGTCACCCAGGCCTCCGGCGATGCCGGCACTGCCCGGGAAAGCCCGGCACATGCATACCGGGGAGATTCGGGGGAGGTGCCCGTGTTCTATTACGTGCTCAAGTACGTTCTTCTGGGGCCGTTGCTGCGGCTGCTGTTCCGGCCGCGCGCGGAGGGCCTCGAGCATCTTCCGGTGGAGGGCGCGGCGATCGTTGCCGGGAATCACCTGTCCTTCGCGGACCCCCTCCTCATGCCCGCGGTCCTGAAACGGCGCATCACGTTCCTGGCCAAGGCGGAGTACTTCAGGGCGCCGGGCCTCAGGGGCCGACTGACCGTGTTCGTGCTCCGCGGTGCTGGGCAGATTTCGGTGGACAGGTCGGGCAGGTCCGCGGCGCAGGCGGCGATCCGGGAAGGGCTGGGGGTACTGGCGAAGGGAGACTTGCTGGCGATCTACCCCGAGGGTACGCGTTCCCCGGACGGCCGACTGTACAAGGGCAAGGTCGGGGTGGCCGTAATGGCGCTGGATGCGCAGGTTCCGGTGATTCCATGTGCGATGGTGGGAACCTTCCAGATCTGGCCCCCGGGGCGTGTCCTGCCGAGGCGGCGGCCGATCGTGATCCGTTTCGGGGAACCGCTGGACTTCTCGCGCTTCGCGGGGATGGGGCACCAGAGGACGGTGCTGCGGGCCGTCACCGACGAGATCACGTACGCGATTTTGCGGCTGTCGGGCCAGGAGTACGTGGATCAGTACGCGGCCGACGTGAAGGCCGGACAGGCGAAGGGGCGGCGGAGGTGAAGTGCCACCGCACCTTGGCTGCGATCCGGTCCAAGCGGCTGTCCGCTGCAAACGAGGGACGAGGCCGCGCCTGCGCAAGGGTGCGGCCTTCAGTGCATGGGGGCTGTGTGATCCTTCGGATGGGTCAAGCTGCAAACAGCCGGGCGTCCTGGACACCCGGGTCGGAGACAGCGGTGGCGAACTGGCCAACCCCACCCACCACCGGCACGACGGCCACGCCGAGTGCCGGCGTGCACGCACTGCCGTGCGGATACCGTGCTCGGCTTCATGGAGTAGGCCGCCGGGCGCGGTGCGGCAGTCGGAGGGGTGATCGCATTGAGCTTCCAGCAGAATTTACCCAAAAACTATTGACTCAGAAGGTATGGGGTGCATGGTGGTTATTAGGCCATAACACCGAAAGAGTTTACAAAGTCGATGAGGACGTCTAGTCGGCGGAGTGGCTCGGACAGGATGTGGTTTAGGCCCCCGGCAAGCCGGCGCGATACCGAGGCGACAGTGACGACTGAAGCTTCAGGACACGCGCAGCACTACCGGGGACTGTTTTTTGCCCTGGCAGCCTTCGTACGGGCCGGGCGTCCGGTGCGAAGGCTGTGGTGCGTGACTGCCGCGAAAACCTGCCGTTCCAACTACGTGGCAGCGAGGCACTCGACGGCGCTTGGCTCGCCCAGCCCAGCCGTGGCCCACATGACCGGCGTCAGCCGGCGGAAGCGGCCCGCCGCTGCGCGGTGATGCATCCCTCTTCCAATGGCTCACCACTTCTCGGCTACGCCGTGGTTGAGCGGCCTTGGCAACGCTCAGCTCCGTCAGACGGCCGGCTCACAAAGAGGCCGTGCGGCGCGGCATTCACTCCCTGCTGCATCTGTACCGAAACGCGCCGGGCTGGGAACCGAACTGGGGGTCGGACTCCCCGTATGCGCGCCTGAGCATGGTGACCAGGGAGCGGGCTGTCGAGGTGCTTGCTGACAGAGAGTAACGGGTGGCAGGAGGAGCCGTAGGTTGATTCCCTCGGACTTTTCCTTCAAGGCGCGTTGTCAGCCCCGTACGCCAGCATGGCCGTCGGAACGCCATGCCACGCTGGAGGTTGCCATGCCCAGGCCACATCGCTCTCTTGAGCAGACGCTCCCCGCTCACATGCTCGCGATCATCGACGCCGCTTCCTGCGCCCCGGCGACAAGCTCTCCGTCTTCCGAGGCTCCGCCCAGGCCGTCGTCGGCCCTCAGGGGCGGTGTACGACGTACTGGCCGCATCAGCACGCGATTTCCTCGCCCGGTTCCGGGCCGAGGCCAACGGCTCCCTGCCGAGGACGGCGAGGACCTGGAAGACATGGGCATCGACCCCGCCCGGTACACGGCCTACGACGAGATGCGCGCCAACTACGGCGAGAGGGCCATGAACCTGGTGGAAGCTCTGGCTGGCTGCGCGCCCCAAGAGGGGGCGTGAACATGGCGTCCCACTGCGTGTACCGGGACATTGACTTGGACGCAATCGACCCGGTCGACGCTGCCCGCAGGCCCTTGCCGTCCACTGCGACCCCGGATCCTGGGCCACGGTGTTCACCGTGCACGGTGACCGCCACGGCGCACCCCACGTGGTGACCATCGGAAGGGGTTCGACCCCTCGGGCAACGCGACGCCCAGGGTCGAACCGGACTGCGTGATCCCGTGTGCCGGCGCGGTCCGACACCGCCCGGGACGTCCAGCGGGGAAAGCCGCTACGGAGCTCCCGAAGAGGCCGCAGGTGCCGGCCTGACGCCCTCCCGGGCCACGTCGGTGAAGCCGGGTACGTCAGCCGTACCGGAGCGGCAGCGCGCGGGACACATTGCCCGCCACCGTGGCGAGCTCCTCGACACGCCCGTCTATGACGGCCCCTACGCGCGAGCGGCTGCTCTTGTCCACAGCCTGGGCCGCTGCCGCCGGCTCGCGCGTTCCCATCTGACCGTGGCCTGCGCAGTCGCTGTCATGTACCTCGAAGCCAGCAACATCCCCGTCAGCCCGACCCGCGAACAGCTCACCGCGCTTGCCCACGAGCTGTACACCCCGCGCTGTACGGCCGTGCGGATCGCCGAGATGCTGCGCACCTGGAAACCTTGACCCAGCGGCACGGCACGCACGACCCCGAACGCCGTGCGATCCACGACCGGCGGCAGCAGGTGGGTCGGGGCCTCGACGGAACCCGCAGACGAGGCGCCTCGCTTGCCGGCAGGGGCGCAGGACGCGGGGTTCGGGCATTGCGCACGACGCGGCGGGACTCTTCATGGTGCACGCAACTCGACTGTGCACCGGCTCCCATTCGGCCAGCGGCAGACGGACGGGCGGGTAGCGTCGAAGGCATGACGAGGCATCAAGGGAAGAACTCGGCGTCCGCTCCGGCCGTCCCTGACGAAGGGGCGGCACAGCGTGCGCTGGAGACGCAGTTGTCGTGGGATGACCCGGAGCAGGAGCCGGGCAAGCCGTGCCCGTGCGGGAGCACAGCCGGTCTGCACGACGAGACGTGCGACTGTGAGGACGGCGCGGTCCTGATCCACACCATGCGCCTGCCGGGCAGCACCGAAGACGTCACGGTATGGGAGGACACCTTCGCCTGCACCCACGGCTGCAGCGAGTTCACCGAGAAGGTGACGCTGCCCGACGCGCCGTGGGGTGTGCGCGAGCGCGCAGTCGACCGTCGCGGTGTTCCATACGAGCAGATTCGCGTCTTCCCCGGTATCCAGCACATGCAAGAGGCCCTGTTGCCCGGGTCTGACGTCGCCTGACGGGTCCCGGCACCCCTTCAATGCGGCTTCGCACGGCGAAGGGGCCGCCCGAGCGGGCTGCCCCTTCTGTCGTGATCACACTGGCGGAAATTTGGCGGTCAACACTTGCGGTCACCGCCAGGAAACCGGTCTCAGGCCACGCTGATCAGTATCGAGTCGTCGTCCACGAGGGCACTCTGGAGGCTGACAATGCTCGATTCCACCATCGCACCCCCCGCACGTGAGGAGAGCCCTCCGCGGCAGCGCCGCCGGCGCGGTGGCGGGCGGCGGACGCTGCTCGCCGGAACCGCCGTGCCGGCGATCGGCGCCGCAGGCGTGGCGGCGTACGCCCTGCGGGACGGCGAATCGGCCACGCAGGAGACCGGCACGTCCCTGCCGACCGTCGCCGTGACCCGCGGCGACCTGGCCAGCACGACCGAGGTGGACGGCACCCTCGGCTTCGCCGGGAGCTACACCGTGCTGGCGGGCGACGGGGGCCGGATCACCTGGCTGCCGCAGACCGGCACCGTGATCCGGCGCGGCGAGCAGGCGTACGGGGTCGACGGTCACCGCATCCCGGCGACATGCCAGTGACGGCGGTCTTTCAGCTCCGTACGAATCCCAGCGCCTCGTGGCGCAACCCTGAGAGGAGCCGCTTCCAGCTCGTCGACGACCACCGGGACGCCTTCGAGGTGAAGCGGTACTGCGAGGTGCTGGGCCTGAACAGGTCCAGCTACCACAAGTAGCGGGCCGGCTGGCGAGGGCGGCGCGGCGCCCTGGGATCTGTCAGGGCGCCGCGCCGGTCGCCGGTGGCTGCCGTGGTCAGGCGGCCAACTGCCGCAGCATGTCGGCCGAGTCGTGCAGCGACGTCATCTGTACGAACCGGCCGTCGCTGACCCTGTAGATGGCGTATTCGACGATCTCGAAGGAGGCGCCGGAGGGAGGGACGCCGAGCCACTCCTTCACCGGGGTGCCGGTGTTGGTCGCGCGCACGGCGATCCGGTCCCGGTCGAACAGCAGTTCCTTGACCTCCCAGTGGAGGTCCGGAACGGCGTCGATTTCGTGGTTCAGGACCGCGACGACGTCGTCGCGGGTGCCCGGGTCGCCGTTCAGCACGACGTCGTCGGCGATGAACTCGTCCAAGCCGTCGAGCTTGTGGGCGTTGAGCGCCGCCACGTAGCGCAGGTACCACTCCTTGAGGGCCGGGTCGGTCATCGGTTTCTCCTTTTGGGTCGTCGGTCCCGCGCGGGGACCGATGGACAGCGGCGGGGACTGGCGCCCCGCTCGACTCACCACTGACGTTAGGGACGGCGATGGTGGCGGCCCAGAGTCCTCTCGAGCCTGGGGACTGGGAGGGCCCAGGCTCTGCGCCACCCGCGGACAGATCCGGATGCAGTTCCTCACCGAGTCGGTGCCCCTGTCCGGCCTGGGCGGGGCCACCGGGGTGGTCGTCTGCCTCGGCTACGCCGCCGGCCGCGGCTGGCCGTTCGCGCTGCCCGGCCAGACCATCGCGGCCGCCGCCGTGGCTACGGTCGCCATCGGCACCCTGGCGGGCATCTACCCGGCGCGCCGAGCGGCCCGTCTCACCCCACCGACGCCCTCTCCTCCACCTGACCACTCGAAACCGGCCGGGGCAGCCCGCGACACGTCAGGTGTCGTGGACGACCCCGCCGGTTCCGTGAGCTCGGTTCAGCCCGGCCGGGCGGAGGACGGTCAGTGAGAGGAACCGGTCGACGGCGGCCCGTCGCCGGCCGAGGTCGGCAGCTCCACCGTGATCGTCAGACCACCGTCGTGGTTCGCGACGCCGTCGACGGCGCCGCCGTGCGCGCTGATGATCGCGGCGGCGATCGACAGGCCGAGGCCGGCGCCCTCGGTCGAGCCGGTCCGGTCGCGGTACAGCCTTCGGAACGGCTCGAAGAGTTCGCCGACCCGGTCCAGCGGCACGTACGGCCCGGTGTTGGAGACCGTGATCCCCTGCCCCGCCAACAGGTCGACGCCCACCCGGCCGCCGGGATGGTTGTGCCGGATCGCGTTCTGCACGAGGTTGGCGACCAGCCGGGTGACCATGACCTCGTCGCCGATGACGGTGACGGGTCGGTTCGTGACATCGATGGTGATCTCGCGGGCGTCGGCGAAGACCTGGTGGTCCTCGACGACCTGCCCGACCACTACGGCGAGGTCCACCGGCGCCTGCGTGTCGAGGCCCTGTTCGCCCTGTGCCAGCGCGAGGAGTCCCTCGATGAGACGCTCGGAGCGTTCGGTTGTGCGGAGCAGCTCGGCCCTGATTTCGGCGACCCTTGTGGGCGTGGCATCGGCCAGGCCGATCTCCAGGGCCGCCCGCTGGATGGCCAGGGGCGTGCGCAGTTCGTGGGAGGCGTTGGCGGTCGCCCGCTACCGGGACCGGCACTCGGTCGCCCGGAAGAAGTCTGATGCCGTCGATGCCGCGACCTTGGCGAACATCCTTCGGACCGACATGGCCGCTCACCGGCCGCTTCCTGCGGATTCGTGTGTCCTGAACGTTGAGGAGGGTTCGATGTAGGAAGAGCCGTTCGATGCGGTGCTGC
>NZ_BMQA01000058.1 GCF_014647875.1 Streptomyces brasiliensis
TAGGCTCGCACTCGCCGCATAACAGGATGAAACGGTGTCCACTCTTCGGGTGGAAGTCCCTGTGTCGGGTGGCTCTCGGGTGTCTCCTGCGGCCGCCGGATGGCGTACCAGCGTATGAGGCGATCCGCCTGGGGGCTGGCGAAGCTCAAACGGGTACCGGAAGCGTCGGTGATGATGATGTACGTGGTGGCACCTCCTCGATAGGCCTCTTTCCAGGTCCGCACGCTCCGTAGGCTGTGCAGGTCGATTGTGCGATGGCCGGTCCAGGTTCGTGCGGTCAAGAACTGCGAGTCAGGGCCGTGCCGGTGCCAGGGATTTCGCGCCAAACAGAGGTGAGGCAGGGTGAAGCAGCCGAACCCTGCGATGGCACCCGCCGTCATGAAGATCGGAACAGGGTCTGCCAGCGGCGCTGCGAGCATTGCCGGAACCACCATGATCACCGCCAGCCCCATTACGATGCCGGCAGTCACCAGGCGGATGCGTTTGGGCGATGCGGCCTTCGGGATGACGGATTCTTCTGGAACATCCGTGTGAGTCGGCTGGTCATCCGCCATGAAATAAGAGTAGGCGCCACACCATTGACGGGTGGCAAGTATCAACTGAGGCCGAACCGTCGACCGTCAACCGAAACCCGGCACATCGCGTCGGGGCTGGCAGCGGTGTTGGAGTCCGGTTCTGAGCTTCGAGCAGCAGCGGTACGGCGCCCGCGTTCGGCAGCTCCTGTCAGTTTTGACCTTCCGACTGCGTTGCACGGTGCAGACGAAAGGTCGAGACGGCGCCGGACTCGCTCAAGCGTCATGAGCTGTTCAGACAATCATTCATCCGGACAGCGGGATGCTCTTGCGGTGCTACCGTACGGCGGTGCCCACTCACGCAACACCTGCGTCACTGCTGTCTGCCATGAGGCCCCAAAACCAGGACCATCTCTACGACTTCTACCGGGACCTTCGAAGCGCTGACGACCTTTACTGGGACCGTCACCTGGACGCCTGGGTAGCGACCAGTCATGCCGTGGTCAGCAGTACGGCAAGTGATCCACGCTTCTCCTCGGTGCGCTATCCGGACATCGAGGCGGTCTCCGAGGAACTACGGCCGCTGGCCCGGGTCCTGAGCCAGCAGATGCTCTACAGCGACGCCCCTGACCATGCCCGGCTACGCGCTCTGCTCAGCAGAGCCTTCACGCCCCGGACCGTGGTGGCGCTACGCGACCGGATTTCCGATGCAGTCGATCAGATCATCACCCGCGCGGCGCCGGCCGGCCGGTTGGACATCGTCGCGGACCTTGCTCGCCCACTGCCTCTGGCTGTCATCTGTGACCTCCTGGGTGTGCCGGAAGTGGACCGACCCGCTCTGTCCTCTTGGTCCGACCCGATCGCCGCAGCGATCGGTAGTTCCCGGCTCGACGCCGAGGACAGCCGTGCCGCCTCGCGGAGCATGGAACAGATGCTCGCCTATCTCCGGGAACTCCTCACCTGCGAGAGCGGGCCGCCCGCGCCCCACACCCTGCGCGCGCTGCTGGCCACCGGGACCGAGGACCCCGACCAGGACTTCGATGAACTCCTCGCCAACTGTGCCCTGCTCCTGATCGCCGGTCATGAGACCACGACCCACTTCATAGGCAACGCGGCGCTTGCCCTCCTGAGCCACCCGCAGGCCGCCGACCAGCTGCGCAGCCGGGTAGACCTGATCCCCGCCGCCGTCGAGGAACTCCTGCGCTACGACAGCCCGGTGCAGCTGATGCTTCGTCGGGCTCGGCATGACCTGGACCTGGCGGGTCGCTCCATCACCGCCGGGCAGGCGGTGCTCCTTGTGTGCGGTGCCGCCAACCGGGATCCGGCGGTCTTCCCCGACCCTGACGTGTTGGACTTCCAGCGACCTGGTGGGCGGCACGTCGCCTTCGGGTACGGGCCACACTTCTGCCTCGGCGCAGCGCTGGCCCGGCTGGAGGGCGTCGTCGTCCTGGAGGCACTACTCACGCGGCTGCCCGACTGGAGGCTCGACGGCACCTCGCCGCACTGGCAGCGCAGTCTCAACTTCCGGGGACTGGCTGGCTTGGAGGTGGCCTTCACCCCGTCCCCGGCCCATCACGACAGCTGTACGCAGGCCGCGCCGGCCTAGCAACTCCTAGGGCTGTTCACCTGGGCGTTCGCCGGGCGCTGAGGCGGCCTTCGTCTGGTCATGTGCTCCGATCAAGGTGCACGTGACCCCTCGCAGTTCACTCCCGGCCGGCCGAACTCGTTCGTCGCGGTGCTGGAGATGGGCGCGCCACGTCCTGGACGCAGACCCTGGACGCGGTCCGGTTCCGGTCGGCCGGCGATGCCACCGCTGTCACCGCCGCCCAGCTCCGCGACGTCGTCCAACGGCTCATCGCCGCCGGCCAGTCTCAGCCCGGCAAGTCATGCCGTCGCGGCAGGGGTCCGGTCGCGCCGAGGCCGTTTGCCGGCCGTCCGGGCCCATCGCCAGGGTCACGCCGCGCCGGTGATCAGGCGGACGGCCGTTCCGCCCCAGGTCCTGGTTGCCACCTTGGCTGCGGATGCGCCGGCAGGCGCTGTGTGCCGTTCGTTCGGGCGACCGACTCCGATCGTCGTGAGGCATGTGTCATTCGGTACCGACGGCACAGCTGGGACATGTCACCAGCACGACGGGACACGTAACTCGCGGGCGCGCGGGCCATGTTGCCGACCCGGGGTGTGCCGCCGGTCGGAGGGGCACTGACACGTCGTCATGGGGGCAGCGGAAAGTCATCAATCACCACCTTGACGGGTGACGGAGATGGCTGCCATGATTGTGTCACCGCCTCAACCGGTGACACGAAAAGTGTCCTGGTCAGCAGGCGACCGAAGACCCTTTGACCCAGATGGGGAGCACCAGTCATGGCAGTCAGCTACACCGCCGTTGTGGACGTCAACGGAGAAGGCCGCAACGGCGGTCACGTCCGCTCCTCCGACGGTCTGCTGGAGACCAGCCTCGCCCTCCCCAAGGAGCTGGGCGGCGCGGGCACAGCCACCAACCCCGAGCAGCTCTTTGCCGCCGGTTGGGCCGCCTGCTTCCTCGGTGCCCTCCGTCGCGCCGCCGCCTTGCGCAAGATCCGGCTCACCAGCACCACCATCACCACCGAGATCACCCTCACCCACGGCGACGACGGCGAGTTCTCCCTCTCCGCGGTTCTCAACCCGGTTCTCGGCGGTGTCGACCAGGCCACCGCCGAGGAGCTCGCGCACGCCGCCCACCAGATCTGCCCGTACTCCAAGGCCACGCGCGACAACGTCCCGGTCACCATCAACGCCAGCGCCGCCGCCTGATCCACCGTCCCCTCGACCGCGGGTCCCGTGCTCCCCTCCACGCCCCCCTGCACGGGACCCGCTACCCCCTCAGCCGTACCCACACCGCCGACCGAAGAGCGAGGGCAGGACATGGCCTCCATGACGCACACACACGTACGGACCGTCAGGCAGCGTCGTTCGGATGTCCCCGTGTCTCCGGCGAGCAGCTGCCCCGACGCACGGCAAGCTCCGAGGACCGTGACTGGCCGACGGACACGCAGGTGTGGAACTGGGCGGAGAGCGCGGCGCTGTCGGGGTACGGCCCGATGGCTTCGAGCTTCTTCTGATGGGCGCGCCGATGAGCCTGCGCGGACGCAGGCGAGGTGACCGGTCCGGCACTGGAGCGTGCCGGGCGGGCCACCTCGCTACGAAGAGAACGTCAGCGGTGTCAGCCGTGACGCGTGAGAACACCCTGGACGGCGGTGGCCATCGCACTCTCGCCCGTGGCGTTGGGGTGCACCGGCGCAGCCGGCGTCTCGGGGGCGAAGGTCTCGATCCACCGCTCGCCGGTCGGCTTGCAGAGGTCGTGGCCGACGGTCGGCGCGTACGTGTTCACGTACTCCGCCCCGCCGTGCCGGGCCTGGCGGGCCAGCATCGCGTTGAGCTCCTTCTCCTTGTCGCGGAGCCAGGCGAAGTCGCCCGCGGCCAGCGGCACCTTGCTGCTGGTGCAACCCGCTCCGTCCTCGGGGAAGAGGTCGGGGTAGCCGACCACCACGACGCGGGCGTGCGGCGCGCGGTGGTGGATGCCGCGGAGCACCTGCGCGACCTTCGGTGCGGTCCGGGCGACCGCGTCCGTGATCTGGTCCGCGCCGGTGCCCGCGTAGTGGGACTGGCACGGGGAGCCCGCGGGGTTGCCGGCCGTGAGCTGGGCGCAGGTGCCCAGCACGGTCGAGAAGCCGATGTCGTTGCCGCCGATGGTGACGGTGACCAGGTCGGTGCCCCGGTCGAGGGCATCGAGCTGCGCCGGCACGCCGTCGGACTGCGGGCCCGTCATGTCGGCGGTGGTGGCACCCGAGCAGCTGACGTCCGTCAGCGTCGCGGACCGCGACTGCGCCACCAGCGAGGGATAGTTCTGGCTGGAACGCAGGCAGGTCGCGTCGACCTGGGTGGGCACGAGCGGCGCGGAGGCGTAGGAGTCGCCGAGAGCGACGTAGTCCACCTTGTGCCGGCTCTGCGTGGCCGTACTCGCCGCAGCCGTTCCCGCCGGGGCGAGGGCCGCCCCGGCGGAGAGCAGCGCGGCACCCACCGTAAGTACGCGTCCAGCGCGGGAGGTGGGAAAGAGTTTCCTCAAGATCTGTCCTTCCGTGTGCGATCGATGGTCTCTGCCCAGGGCGCGTCCGCAGCTGAAGGCCACGTCTGGTCAAGGCCATGACCGCCTTGCGCGCAACCTAGTTGGAGACAGACTGCCAAATATTCACACGTATCTGAAGGCCGACAGGTGTTGGCGGATTCGGTAACGAATTGGTCGACGCCGTCGAGCCTGGCCTGCGGCACACCTGGTGCTCAAAAGCCGTCTACTTAAAGGCCCGCGGCCGACGCCCGACCGGGAAACACCGTCACGTGACTGATGCGGCACATGTCGATCGCGGCCAACACTGAGAGCCCGCCGCCCGCCGTCGTACGTGAGCGCCGGTGACGGGGTGTGGTCTCGAGGCTCACAGCGGGCCTCACGCACGGCGGGTCCGTCCACGGTGGCACCGCCCACTGACCCAGAACCCATAACCGAACCATCGAAAGCGAGATCACAGCCATGGACATGAAGCTCGAAGTCGTCATCCTGCCCGTCTCCGACGTGGACCGTGCCAAGGGCTTCTACGTGGAGCAGCTCGGCTGGCGCCTCGACGCCGACTTCCCGATCAACGACGGTTATCGGATCGTGCAGGTGACCCCGCCCGGCTCCGAGTGCTCGGTCATCTTCGGAGAGGGCCTCACCCGGCAGGAGCCGGGCACACTGCACGGGCTCCAGCTGACCGTCACCGACATCGTCAAGGCCAAGGAGGAACTGACCGGCCGCGGTGTCGAGGTCTCCGGCCCGTTCCGCGACGAGACCGGCGCCTTCCACCACGCCGGTGACTCCCACCGGGTGCCCGGCCTGCACCCCGAGCGGGCCAGCTACGGCACCTTCGCCGCCTTCAAGGACCTCGACGGCAACGAGTGGTTCCTGCAGGAGGTCACCGAGCGCGCCCCCGGCCGCTGAGAGCTGGTCCTGGCGCGGCTGTCCTCCCCCGCCGCGCCGGGACCGCCACCCCACCACGAACCGCGACACCCATCCGACCGGCGTCCACCCACCGGAGAACACATGACGACCGAGAACATCCGCACGTACGACGTCGTAGTGATCGGCGCAGGTCCGGTCGGCGAGAACGTCGCCGACCGCACCACCGCCGCGGGCCTGAGCACCGTCATCCTGGAGAGCGAACTGGTCGGTGGCGAGTGCTCCTACTGGGCCTGCGAACCCAGCAAAGCCCTGCTGCGCCCCGCCCTGCTCCGCGCCGACGCCGTGCACGTCCCGGGTCTCGACCCCGCCGTCAAGAACCCGCTGGACGTCGAGGCCGTCCTGGCACACCGCAATCGCATGTCCGCCGACTGGAAGGACGACGGCCAGGTCGAGTGGCTGAAGTCGGCCGGCATCGAGCTGCTGCGCGGGCACGGACGCCTGACGGGGGAGCGCGAGGTCGCGGTGGAGACCCCGGACGGCGACACCGTCAGGCTGCGGGCCCGGCACGCCGTCGCCGTGTGCACCGGCAGCCGTGCGGCCCTGCCCCCGTTGCCCGGGATCGAGGACCTGCGGCCCTGGACGAGCCGGGAGGCCGCCAGCGCCCAACAGGCGCCCGAGCGCCTGGTGATCGTCGGCGCCGGAGTGGTGGGCGTCGAGATGGCCACCGCCTGGCAGGCTCTGGGCAGCCGCGTGACCCTGCTCGCCCGTGCGGACGGGCTGCTGCCCCGGCTGGAACCCTTCGCGGGCGAGCTCGTCACCGAGCGTCTGCGGGAAGCCGGTGCGGACGTACGGTTCGGCGTCTCCGTCGTCGGAGCGGAGCGGGTGGGTGACGGCGAGGTCCGCGTCACCTTGTCCGACGGCGGAGAGATCACCGCCGACGAGATCCTCTTCGCCACCGGCCGCGCACCGCGCTCGGAGGACATCGGGCTCGACGCCGTGGGGCTGACCCCGGGCGACTGGCTCGCCACCGACGACAGCCTGACCGTCACCGCCGTCGCCGGGAACTGGCTGTATGCCGTCGGCGACGTCAACCGCCGGGCGCAATTCACCCACCAGGGCAAGTACCAGGCCCGTGTCGCCGGCGCCGTGATCGCCGCCCGCGCCAAGGGGGATCAGCTGGACACCGGCCGCTGGGCCCCGCACAGCAGCACGGCCGACCTCGAGGCCGTACCGGGCGTCGTCTTCACCGACCCCGAGGTCGCCTCCGTGGGCCTGACCGTCAGCGAGGCCGAGCGCACCGGCCGCGCCGTCGAGGTCGTCGACTACGAGATCGGCCACCTCGCGGGCGCCCTCCAGTACCGCCCCGACTACCGGGGCAGGGCCAGGATCCTCATCGACCGGGACCGTCAGGTCGTCGTCGGCGCCACCTTCGTCGGACCGGGTGTCGGAGAACTGCTGTACTCGGCCACCGTCGCCATCACCGCCGAGGTGTCCGTCGAGCGCCTCTGGCACGCCGTACCCGCCTTCCCCACCATCAGCGAGGTGTGGCTGCGCCTGCTGGAGACGAGGCGGGACTCGTGAGCACCGCACGGGACCTCGCGCTCGTCGCCCTGGGCCTGCCGCCCGACCGGGCCGTGGAGCAGGGCGACCTGTCCCTCGCGCTCGCGGGGGCCGAGGCGGTCGATCTGCTGGAGAGCGGGGCGCTGAGCCTGGACGGCGACCACATGGTGCCCGGCCCGCTGGTGGCGACGGGCGACCGCCTGCTGGACCAGGCGGCTGCCTCGCTCGTACGGCGGGAGCCGTACGAGACGGTCGAGGACTGGCTGTGGCGCCACGGGAGGGGACTCGCCGCGGCTTACGCCGACGACCTGGAGCGAGCCGGGCTCGTCGCCCACCCACCGGGCCACGGGTTCCGGCTGCGGTTCGCGCGCACCGTGCCGGCCGATTCGCAGGAGCGGCGCGGCGCCGAGGAACGCCGGCTGTCCGGCGAGCCCGTCCTCGCCGCTCTGACGGCCGCTGCGGGGATCGGGGAGGACCCGTCGGATGCCGGCGAGAACCTCACCGGGGACGCGGTCACGACGGTGGTGGCCGCCGTCGGCGACGTCGTCACACAGCTGGAGGCCGTACGGCTGCGGCTGGAGATCGAGAACGCCGCGTTCGACAACATATGGCGGGCATAGTCGCCGGCGTTGATCCAGTGAACGCCACGACGTCCCGGTGCAGATGGGATTGATCGAAGTAGCCGCCGTCCGCCGAGACTCGTGCTGTGCCTTCGCCCCCGACCATGCGGTGCACCGCATGGTCGAAGCGGACCAGCTTCGCGGCGCCCTGGTGCGCCTCGGGGACTCCGCGGTCCGTCGCGGAACTGCGTCGGCTCGCCATACGCACCTCGCACGACAACGCCTGTCAGCTCATCGACCGCTGCCTTGCCCAGTCGTGGTGACAACCCGGGTGAACCTTTTCCCCTTGCACGTCCGTCGAGGTAGGGGGGACCAAGGAAGCCCGGGCGGGATCTTCGTGCCCGTCGGGCCCGTCATAGAGGAAAAGGCGCGCTTGTGAAGATCGGTATTGGGCTCCCCAACCAGATCCGCGATGTCCGGCCCGACGTCATCCCTGCCTGGGCCAGGGCGTCGGAGGAGGCCGGTTTCAGCTCCATCGCTTCGCTCGGACGTATCGCCTACCCCGGCGTGATGGACACCGTCGCCCTCGCGGTGGCGGCCGGTGCCACGAGTTCTGTCGGTCTGATCAGCACGCTGCTGCTCGGGCCCGTGTGGCCCGCCGTCCTGCTGGCCAAGGAGATCGCGGGCATCGACGCGGTCTCCGGCGGCCGACTCACCCTCGGCCTCGGACTGGGTGGCCGGCCCGACGACTTCGTGGTGGAGGGCCTCGGCCCTCGGGGGACCGGCAAGCGGCTGGACCGGGACATCGAGACCTACCGCAGCGTGTGGCGCGGGGAGATCCCGCCCGGCTGCGACAACCCGGCCGTGCCCGACGGCACCCGGGAGGTGCCACTGCTGTTCGGCGGCATGGCGCAGGCGTCGTTCGACCGGGTCGCCAGGGCGGGCCGGGGATACATCGGCCCGGCGGCGGCGCCCGCGCTCGTCGGCCCGGCCTTCGATCACGCAAGGACGGTCTGGAAGGCGGCCGGACGCGAGGGCACGCCGTACCTCGTCGCTCTCGGATACTTCGCACTGGGCGACGAGGACCGTGGCCGGGCCGGCGTCTACGACTACTACGGCTCGGCCGGGTCGGACGGAGCCCGGGCGAGGGCCGACGAGGTGTGCGGGGGAGTCGATGCCGTACGGGCGACGGTCAAGGCGTATGAGGAGCTCGGCGTCGACGAACTCATCCTGAACCCGTCCGTCGACGACCTCGACGAGGTGGCACGGCTGGCGGATGCGGTTCTGTAGGACCTGCGGGTCCTGCAGGGCCTGTAAGGGCACCTTCTGACGCACTGCCCTCTGGTGCCTCACCCGTCCCGCGTGGGGGACCGTGTCGCACGCGACACACACCGGTGTCCGGCTGCGGACCGCCCGCGGGACGAGCGGAGGTGTCAGTCGGAGCTGCCCGCACCCGGCTTCACCAGGGTGTACATGACGGAGCGCTGCTGCTTGTGCCGCTGGATACGTCCCTTGGCGACCAGGGACTCCAGGGTGTTGCGCACCACCTGCGGTGTGGGGTTGCGGTCCGGGTGCTTCTCCAGGAGTTCGTCCCGCAGCTCCTTCGCCAGACGCGGCTCGTCGTACGTGCGAAGCAGGTCCGCCAGGAGGTCACTGAGCAGAGGTCGGCGCGACTTCCCCTTCGCGCCGGCCTTGGCCGTGCTGTCCGCCGGAGCGGCCTTGGCCGACGCGGAACGCCGTGAAGTGGCTCCGGCCGGAGTCCGCTTCGCCTTCGCGACGACGGGCTCGTCCTGCAACTGCTCGGGCAGACGGGACGCGTCCGCGAAACCCTCGTACCGCTCGGCGAGGTTCAGGATGTCCGCCAGGAGGGCCTCCTCCTGCTTCAGCACCGTGATCCTCTCCGCCAGATCCTGCTGTCGACGGCGGTTCTCCTCCAGGTCCGACGCGGCCTGCTCTACGTACCGCGATCGGAGCGTGGCGGCTGATTGGCTGGTCACAACCGTTCACTTCCTCGATATGGATATGACGTTGCGCATGGTACCCACGCCGAGGGTCCCGTGCGGATAAGTGTCAGTGCCGGACGGTGCGTCTGGCATGGTCGCTCTTCACCATAAGCGCCGATGTGCCTGGGCATGTAGGAGGTGGTGGCATTTCTTCAGCCTCCCCAGGGTTCGACGACGTCACCCGCCCGACGTGCCCCCCGAACATACTGCCCGGTAAGTGTGTCGTCGAACCGTTCGTGACCACCCTTTGTGGACCTTGTGTGTGTGGAACGCGTCCGTGGCCGCCTCGGTGGTCGGTCCGACCTGAGTAAACGCACTCGGCTTCGGTCAGGTGGAACCATGTTGCGCCGTCCGGGGGAGGGCGAGGGGTGACCTCGTCCCGCCTCCCTGCGAGGCCGTCACCCGGCGGCGTGCTCGCGGGCCGTCAGGGCGGCCTCCTTGGCCGACCCGTGGTGCACGGGGCCGTGGCCGGGCAGGAGGAGGTCCGCGTCGAGGTTCTCGATCACGGTCAGGGAGTCGAGAGCCCGGGCACGGTCGGTGTGGAACATGTCGGGCAGCAGCTGAGGTCCGCTGATCCGCGACGTGGGGTGCGCGGTCACCAGGGCGTCACCGGTGATCAGGATGCCGCTTTCGGGCAGGTGGTAGGCACAGTGGCCCTTGGTGTGGCCCGGTGTGTGCACGGGCACCGGCGCGCCGGGCAGGTCCAGAGCTCCCTGCGTCGGGAAGGCCTCCGGCTCGCAGACGGGAACATGGGTGGTTCCTCCGGCGCGGAGGGCGTGCACGGCCCACGGGAGCACACCGGGCCGCCACGCCTGCGCGAGCACCTGCCCGATGGACACCTGATGGAGGAAGTCGCGGCGGGCGTGCGGCACCTCCTCCTGGTGCATGAGGACCGGCACGTCGTACTCGGCGCGCAGGTGTTCGGCGGCGCCGATGTGGTCGTTGTGCGCGTGCGTGACCAGGACGGCGGCCACGGAGCGTGCGTTCAGCCCGACCGCCTCCAGCGAGGCCAGTACGGCGTCGCAGTCGCCGGGGTAGCCCGTGTCGATGAGTGTGCAGCTGTCGCCGTCCTTGACGATCACCCAGTTGGTGTTGCTGCCGGACACCGAATGGACGTTGCTCTCGACGCGGACGATGTCGTCCTCACGCAGAAGCCTCGGCATGGTCGTTCTGATCCTCTCGTCGCGGTCGGACCCCGGAGGGGCCCTGCCGCTGGGTCCGGGTGAGGGATCCTTCGTCCCCCGCGCCGCGCGCCGACGTCACGGCGCGGACAGCGACTGGCTGTAGGCACTCCGGATGAGGTCGCCGGGGCCGCAGGGCAGGGATCCGGATCACAAACCTACCTGAACGCGGCTGACGCTCGGACGGGCACCGTCGTGACACCGCGCATCGCGGGCCCGGTCGTATCACTGGGTCATCCCGCTGGCGCAGGTGCCGACCGTCGGGATGGGGACGGGTGTGTGTCTTTGTCCGGTCCTGAACACACCTGATGACCCCGGAGGGATCTCCGTCAGGCGGACTCGGCGGTCGAGGCCGCGCCCGTCCCCGGCTGTTCCGGCACGCCTGCGCACTCGCAGGTGTCGCTCGCGGCGTCGCACAGGGAGTCTCTGAGAGCCATGACGGCATCGCGCAGCTCCGCCGGCGGGGGAGTGTACGGCGATGAGGAGCGCGTACCGGGACGGCTACGACCCCACAACGGGCCCTGTGGCCGTGGCCTCGTCGCGTCCCGGAGTCCCGTTCCGGCCTCCCACGCGCCCACCGTGCCGCCGGTCTTCAGCACGCCGGCGTCGCGGACGGCGACGGGGCCGGACGCCACCGTGCGAGCCTCCCGCACCAGGTGGCGCCGGCACACCGATGGGCCCTCCCGGACCGCTCCGGGCGGGACCGGATCGTCACAGGGTACGGGTTCCACGGACGGCGGCAGCCGGAAGTTCGCGGCCGTCATCACGGCGGTGGCGCGGGCCGCGACCTCGGCACGGGCCGTGGTCAGAGCCTCCAGGACACTCTCGCCGAGCTGCGGGGCCTTCATCTCGCGGAACCGCTTGTCGACGAAGCGGATTCCCGCCGCGCGGCCGTCGGCGTCCACGGTGACCTCGACGACGCCGTCTCTGGAACGCGCCGTCACCGACAGCGCCCTCATCTGTTCCCGGGCCCTGGTCACAGCTCCGTACTGTTCGGCGAAGTCGGCAAGGACCTGCTCCAGACGGCCCGGTGGCGTCTCCATCGTCCTCCTCTGCCGGTGAAGCCACCCGCAGGCGGCATGACCTCGAAACGTTCGGGCGGGCCGTGTCTTTCCGGGACACCCTCCGGTGTCCGCTCGCATCCGGGCACGCGTGATCTCGCCCCTCCGGAGCCCGCCCCACCCCACCCGACATCCTCGCTGCACGGCACCGGAAGGGGAAGAGGAAGGCCCTGCCGGAGGGCGACCCGGGCCGGGGCCTTCCGACACATGAGGGAAACGAGACGACCGCACATTTGGTTCACATGCCGAAGAAGCGCCGTGCATCGGCCCGGCATTCGTCCGAGCCGGCCTCCGTCACACGTGCGCCGGGTATGCTCCGTGCCGAGCTCTTCGCCACTGCGGCGGTCCTCCCGCCGCGCGCTGCCGTGCGAGCCGTGGGCCCCGTCCCGGTGACCGCGCACACTGACGAGCGGTGCGTCCGTGGCCGCGGGAGCGACCCCACGTCGGGCCGCGCCGCAGACGTTCGTGGCGCCGGACCGCCCCCACCTGGAGGACTCTTGTTCAGCATCACCGTACGTGACCACATGATGGTCGCCCACAGCTTCCGCGGCGAGGTCTTCGGGCCCGCCCAGCGGCTGCACGGGGCGACGTTCGTCGTGGACGCGACGTTCCGGCGCCCGGAACTGGACGACGACAACATCGTCGTCGACATCGGCCTGGCCACCACAGAACTCGGCAAGGTGATCGGCGGGTTCAACTACCGCAACCTCGACGACGAGGAGCAGTTCCACCAGATCAACACCTCGACGGAGTACCTGGCCAAGGTGATCGCCGACCGCCTGGTCGAGGCGATCCACGCGGGGGCGCTGGGGGAGGGGGCCCGGGGAATCCGCGAGGTGGTCGTGACGCTGCACGAGTCGCACATCGCGTGGGCCAGCTACGAACGCAGCGTTTGACGGACGCGCGGGAGCCCGCCCCGCCGTATCGGCGGGGCGGGCTCCCGGCCTTTGCGGTACCGCTCAGCCGCGCACCGTGACCGGCGGGGTGTTGTATCCATCGGCCCGCAGCTTCGGCCGGCCCGGGGGCAGGGCGGACGCGGGCCAGGACAGCGTGACCGTGCGGGTCTCACCGGGCAGCAGCCACAGGTAGTTGTCGTCGTAGAGCGTCGGCAGCACGCGGTCGCCGTCCTCGCCGAGCAGGGAGAGCCGGACCATCGCGGCGACCATGGACCCCCGGTTGCGCACCGTGGCGGTCGCCGTACGCCGGTCTCCGTCGCGCGCCGCCTGCGCGAGGGACGCCGACAGCCTGGTCTGCTGGACCTGGTTGAGGGCCCGCAGCGCCTCGGGTGTGCGGCAGCGCCAGTAGGTGTTGCGCGACAGCACCTGGCCCCCGTCGTCCGTGAGGGTCAGCCGCAGCAGGTGCAGGTCGGGGAGGTCGTCCGCGGGGGCCGCGGTGAACGCCGGCGCGGAGGCGGCGGGGGCCACGTCGACGTGGGTCTCGCGGGTGCTCGCGATCCGGCGGCCGGACAGGTCGTACGTCTCCGCCGTGACCTTCGCGCCCTGCAGCGCCCTGCGGGTGTGGTTGACCGCGATGACCTGCCACTTCACCGGGTCGGCCTGGACGTGCAGGGGCTCGCAGGCGCTCCGGCAGCCGAAATAGGCGCCGTTGACGTCGAAGTCGTAGTCGTAGGTCTGCCAGACGGTGCTGTGCCAGGCCGGGTGGGACATCCACAGCATCAGCCCGCTGGCGTTGTCCCACAGGTTGGCGTTCCAGGCCTCGAACATGGCACGGAAGTTCTCGTAGTTGACGAACTGCGCCTTGCGCGTGAAGTCGTCCAGGTCGCGGGCCGTGCCGAGGCGGGTCTCGATGGCCGCCTTGTAGTTCTGCGATGCCTGGTTGCCGTGCTCGCTCCAGTCGTGGTGGTACCAGGCGCCTCCGATCGGCCACTCCGGTCCGTCGTCGCCGATCATGGCGCGGGTGCTGGCGGCGGTGGAGACGACCGGCATGCCGATCTCGGTGTGGAAGCCGAAGTCCTTGCTGCCGAAGGTCGAGGGGTCGAAGTACTTCTCCGGCTCGACCCAGCCGTAGGGGCCGCCGCCGTTGACGGCACCGCCCGCGGAGTTGTTCTGGTACAGCACTCCCGGCACCTGGCTCTCCACTGCCTCGCGCATGCCTTCGTCGACCGCGGCGGGCGGGTTGCCCTCGTTGGCACCGCACCACACCGCCACGCTCGGGTGTATGCGGTAGCGCAGCACGGTGTCGCGGGCCACGGAGAGGAACGCCTCGTGGTCCGGCGGGTCCATGCTCCAGGCGTTGGGGAAGTCGTTCCACACCAGGATGCCGTGCGCGTCGCAGGCGGCGTAGAACTCCTCGCGGTTGCTGCTGCCGACCCAGTTGCGGATCATCGTGAAGTTCATGGCCCTGTGCATCCGCACTGCCGCGTCCATCCGGTCGGCGGGCATGCGGCGCAGCAGTTCGTCCCAGCCCCAGTTGCCGCCGCGTATCAGTCCAATCACCGGGGGTGGGCGGATGCGCGTGTGTTGCCGGGTGCGGGCGGCCCCCGCTATCTGACAACGTTGCCATAGGATGTTGCGGCAGACACCTCCCTGTCAAGTGCCGTGACGGTGGCGAATGTTGCACCGGGCCG
Source organism: Streptomyces brasiliensis (assembly GCF_014647875.1). Lineage (GTDB taxonomy): Bacteria > Actinomycetota > Actinomycetes > Streptomycetales > Streptomycetaceae > Streptomyces > Streptomyces brasiliensis. The sequence goes on from NZ_BMQA01000058.1 coordinate 14,434, forward strand.
TGGGGCGTGACGGTCGTGGCCGAGATGCGCGGGGCCCGGCGGGACTACCGTGTCCTCGGTGGTCATTCATGTGACTGCCGGTCTCTCCACCGACTCGCGCCACGAAGAAACGTGTGAATACTGATGACGTCCTTTGACGATGACGACGGCGCCTCGCTGATGACGCCGCACATGGCGGCCACGGACCCCGCCTTCGCCGCTCTGCTGCTCTCCAGCCATCTGAGCCTGGCGGGCGAGCCGCTGTGTCCGGCGGCGTGGGAGACCGAGCGGGACGCCGCGCGGTGGCTGTACGAGCAGGCTCCGTTCGGGCTGCTGGCGCATGACACGTCCGTCGATCCGCGCTTCGTCTACGCCAACAGGACGGCGCAGGATCGCTTCGGCTACTCCTGGGACGAGTTCGTCGGTCTGCCGTCCCGGCTGTCGGCGCGTCCGGACGGCCAGGAGGACCGGGAGGCCTTCGTGCGTGCCGTGACGGACGACCACTACGCCACGGGATACCAGGGGATACGGGTCGGCAAGGGCGGCCGGACCTTCTGGATCGAGGACGTGACCATGTGGGACCTGATCGACACCCACGGGAGGATCCATGGTCAGGCGGCGGTGTTCCGCTCCTCGTCGCCCACGGGTAGGTGACCGGGCGGCAGGGTCCTGTCGTGTGACGAGCCCGCCACGGCATGTCGCCGTGGCGGGCTCGTCATGTGTGACTCGCACGGGTCCGGCCGCGCACCACCTTTCAGGTGACTCTCCAGCACACCGTCCATGATCTGGCCGTACCCGGAATCGGAATCGACCGGTGCACCGGCTCGCTGGAACACGCGCTCGCGAGGGGCGCTGTGGGCGCCGACGGGGTCCTGTGCGGGAAGCCGCACCGCGGAGCGCTGTGAACAGACTGTCACATACGTCGCTCCAGGTCGTTCGAGTCCGCACCACCTTTCACTCAATTACCCCATGAACATCACACGTGTTTTTTGGCGCAAAGCCTCTACGATGGCTCGTCAAGGCGGCTCGTCACACGTGACATACAACTCACATCTCGCGCTTGTTTGGATTCTGTAAAAACGGGGAATTCGTGTACCGGGCGAAAAAATCCCAGGTGGGAAGGGGTTTTTCGAGGCGGTCCGACTGCTTGTCGGGCACATGTGTTCGTGGGACCGGGGCGCGGCACCCGGACGACACAAATGCAGCATTTTTCTGGCACCCGTCGCTGCCTACAGTGCGTATACGGGGGTTACATCCGGCCTCCGGCTCGCCGCACCTCAGAGAACCAGGATGGTTCAGAACACTATGGCTACGCCCCCCACGGCTATGTCCCGGTCCGATCTCCTCGGCACCATCATGAGGGAACACCGGGACGGTCTTGTCTCGTACGCCGAGAAGCTGCTGGGTGACCACGGACTTGCCGAGGACATCGTCCAGGAGACCTTCATCCGGGCCTGGCGCAACATCGACCGTCTGCTCGGGATGGAGGGGTCGGTCCGGGGTTGGCTCTTCACCGTCACCCGGCACTTGGTCATCGACTGGGTGCGCAAGCCCCATGCGCGAAGGGAAGTCATCGGAGTCACCTACAACGACCCCGTGTCGGGTACCGACAGCACCGAGCGGGTGCATGACGCCCTGGTGACCAGGCCCCTGCTGCGCAGACTGTCTCCCGAGCACCGTGCCGTGCTGGTCCAGATATATCTGTGCGACCGCAGCATTCAGGAAACCGCCGGCATCCTCGGAGTGCCGGCCGGCACCGTCAAGAGCCGCCAGCACAACGCCCTGCGCAAGCTGCGGAGCGTCGTCGTACGACCCGAGGCGGCTTAGGCGTGCCCGCGGGCTTCTCGTACACCCGGCCGGGCGAGTGGCCGTGTTCCCGCGAGGACTTCGGTGTCCGAGCATGCGGTCCCGGGTCCATGGGCGGACGGCACCGGGACTTCGTCGTGGTCGAGCAGAGCGTGCCCGGGTCAGAAGCCGGTCGACTGGAGACACATCTCCAGCGCTGAGGTCAGCTGCCGTCGGAACGTCTCGCCGCGGGGGTAGTGGCCGATGCAGCGGACGAGTTCCGGCAGCAGGTACTGCTCGGCGACGATCCACTCGGCGGCGTCCGAGCGTCCGCTGAACCGCTGGGGCCGGACACCTGGCCGCGGTGGCGGGAGGATCACGGTGCTGTGGTGCGGTGCGAGCAAGGCCGTGGCGGCGTCGGCGCTGTAGAGATAGTGCTCGAGCATCCTGGACAGTGCCTCGGATCGCACGGTCGACGAGTCCAGCAGCGAGCTGAGTTCCATCGCGTAGGTGCGCAGCAGCTCGTGACAGGTGTATCGGCCGGCGGCCAGTTCGACGAGCAGATGGTGATCCATCAGCTCGGCCACGTCCTGCCGGGTCCTGCGCAGGTCGGTGCCGGCCAGGCTGGCGGCGGCCGGCACGGTGATCTCACGCGAGGGATGCAGGCTCAGCAGGCGGAACAGCTGTGCGGCGCTACTTCCCAGCGCTTCGTAGGAGCGGTGGAACGAACTGCGAGTGCTGGTGCGGGCGTCGCGGCTGGACAGAGCGTCGAGACAGTCGTCGGGGTCCTGGAGCCTGGCCGCGAGCGAGGCCAGCGGGAGCCGTGGCTGTACCAGTGCCCGGGTGCCGGCGACGGCCAGCGCCAGCGGCAGCCCGCCGCACAGCTCCACGATCTCCTCCGCGGCGGCGTGCTCGGCCCGGATCCGGTCCGTGCCCAGCCGCCGGTCGAGCAGTTCGAGGCCCTCCTCGCGGGTCATGGGGTCCAGCGTGATGATCCGGGCGTTGTCCGTGACGGTCAGGCCCTCCAGCCGCCGTCGGCTCGTGACGATGGCGAGACACCCCGGTGTCGCGGGCAGCAGGGGACGTACCTGTTCGCAGTCCACCGCGTCGTCCAGGACGAGCAGAAGCCGGCGACCGCCCAGGGCGGTGCGGTAGGTGGCGGCGAGTGCCGCGGCACTTGCGTGCGAGCGGTTGTTCTCCACGCCCAGAGCGCCGAGCACCTCGGCGATGGCTTCGGCCGGGTCGAGCGGGGACTGGGAGGCGTGGTGACCCTGGAGGTCGACGTAGATCTGCCCGTCGGGGAAGTGGTCGGCGACCATGTGGCCCCAGTGCACGGCCAGTGTCGTCTTGCCGACCCCCGCCATGCCGCAGATGGCCGCGGTCATCGTGGGTGGCTGGCACTCGCCCTTCAGCGGCAGCAACTCCAGACACTGGCCCAGTGCCTGCTGCCGGCCGACGATGGGGACGCAGTCCGCGGGCAGTTGGGCCGGCCTGCCGGCTTCCACGGGGTGGCGGGCCGGAGCGTCCGGGTCCCGGGAGACCCTGCGCTGGAGCAGGTGCTGCTGGGCGGCGCGCAGTTCGGGTCCGGGCTCGACACCCAGCTCTTCGGCCAGCGCGCGGCGGATGCTCTCGAACTGCTGCAGGGCCTCGGCCTGTCGGCCGGTGACGGCCAGGGCGGCGATCATCCGGGAATGGAGTGCCTCGTCGAACGGGTGGCTCTCCATGGCGCGCCGCAGCACCGTCAGCACCTCCTCCGTCAGCGCCGGAGCCGCGGTCAGGACGGCGTCGGCTGCTTCCTTCGCCGTCGCGACGAACTCGTGCCCGACCGAGACGAACACCGGGTGCCGGGCCACCGAGGTGCCTGCGGCGACGACGGGACCGCGCCATAGCCGGAGGGCCTCGACGAAGTCCTGTGCGGCCTCTTCGAGAGCGCCGCCCTTGACCGTCAGCTGCGCCTGCGCGCGCAGGTCGCGGAAGCGCAGCAGGTCCGAGGTCGAGGTGTCGACCAGCAGGCGATAGCCGTCGGCGGCGCGGACGAGGTGTTCCGCGTTGGTCCGGCTGCGCAGTTCGGGTTCGAGTGTCCTGCGCAGCGCGCCGATGTGCCGGTGCACCACGTTGACGGCGCTGGTCGGCGGTTCCTCGTCCCACAGGATGTCGACCGCCTCGCTCAGTGTGAGCGGGCCGGGGGCGCGGAGCAGCAGCAGGGTGAGCAGAGCCAGCCGCTTCGGGGGGCCCAGGTCGATCTCGGTGTCCCCGCGCATCGCCCGCACGGTACCGAGGATTGAGTAGCGCACTGTCGTGTCCATCTCGCGGCTGGCCTTGCCATTTCTCATGTGGGGTGTTGGTCGTCCGTTCGGTCTGTCGTCACCGCGTCGGCGGGGGATCCAAGCCCTCTCGTCCCGGGGGCCCGCTGTCAGGACCGCGAAGTGCAACCACGTCATGTGACATGTCTCCGCAGCCGAGGCAGGGGTTTCGGATGAAACACGTCTCTCCCCGAAGGCCGCAACCGGGACGACTCCCGATGGTGCCGAGTGCTGCACCGAGACTGTCAGGCGGCAGCAACCGGCGTATCAGTCAGCCGACTTAGCGCCATGTCGCAGTTCCGGTGCGTCACCTGACGGTCCAGGTGCCCGCTTTGGCCTGCTGAGTGTCCTGACTGCCGCAACGCTTTGGCTGTTCCGGGCTCGCAAGCTCGCCGTCTGACCGACATGTGTGCCCCCTCAAGAGCAAAGAAGCCGCTGTGGCCGGTAGCGACACCCTGACAAAGAGCTGCGTCACCTGTCAAGGAGGTTACTTGATGGCGTGACCGCACGCCGGCCCGACGGCAGGGGTGGGAGCAGACGCGGGCATGAGGGACCATGAGGAGGTCACATGTGGCCGGAACCCGAACACATGCGTAGACGGGAAGGCGATGAGTCTGCCCGCGACCGAGCGGCCACGGATGACAAAGGTGTCTCCGTACGGACCGGTGAACTTTGCCGTGACCCGCTCCGTTCAGTCTCACGGGGGCTTCCGTCGGCGCGGACGAGTGCTGCGGGAGTCTGCTTCACCGGCGCACCGACCGGTCCGAGTGGTGAGGCCAGGCGGGGGCACAGGTGCCCTGCCTCGACGGCCGTACGTCACCCGGCTCCGGCTGGGTGCATGCGCACGGCTGCGGGACGGCGGTCCGGCCGACGGCTCGTGGACCCGAGCCGTCATGCTGGAGAGAGGAGGATCCCCTTGTATGTCCTGGTCCCTGACGATCCCGTGTTCCACGCGAAGTTCCAGAGCCTGGAAGAACCACTTCTCCGCCATCTCTACCTCCACAGCACGGGTGCGGAGTCCGACGACGAGCGGATCATCTCGGACGCCTACGACAGTTGGGTGCAGGTCCTGCTGAAACTGCCGCTGTGGTCCCAGTGGCACACCGCGGACGTGTCCGCCGACCATGCTCCGGACGAGCCGGCCAGGTGCACCCTCTACGGCGCGGGCGGCAAGCAGCTGACGAGTCTTTATCCGATCGAGGTAGCCGCGGGCGACCTCGGGAATCTGATGGCCTGCCTCGACCTGTTCGTCACGGCCGACAGGACCAGGCGCGCGGTGCAGGCGGACGCCGAAGCATGTGCCGACCTGCCCGAGCGGAATGGCAGCAGCCTCACCGATGTCTTCCGGCGCGTCATGGAGGTCCTGTGGCTTCCGCCTCCGCAGCGGCTTCTGGGCACCCTGCGGCAGGTCATGTCCCAGGGGCAGGTCGTCTCCGTGACCCTGCCGGCCGAGCAGGAGACGGAGTACCGGCGCTTCTGCGAGGATCTCGTGACCATTCTCAGCTCGGGTGACACGTTCGCCTATCGCAATCATCGCGCCATGTACCTCTGAGACTTGCGGATGGTGCGCTGAACCTTTCGGCCCCCGGTCACGTTCTCCAGTTGAAAGGTTCCGCCGTCGACCATCGGGCGGACGGCCGGGACGGGCCTACTGGGGTTCGGTGATGGCGTCCGTCCCCGCACTGGCGGCCCGAGTCCCCCCTCAGGGCCGCCAGTGCGTACCCCTCGCCCTCGGGCTGGTTCTCATGCGAAGTACCGGCCGCGGGACAGTCAGCGTCGGAATGCCGCGAGCACCATCTCCCCGTAGCGGCGCCAGGTTGCCGGATCGCGTTCCCCGAACCTGCCCAGTTGCAGCGCCACGCCGCACAGGAGTACACGCAGGTCCTGCTGTGTGGCGTCCTCCCGTAGCTCCCCGGCGGCTCGTGCTGATTCCATGGCATCGGCCAGCGTCTCCAGAACACTCGCGGCGGCCGGGGACGCAGCGTCCGCGAGCCGTTCCGTGAGCAGGCGGTCACGCGCCAAGGCGTCGAAGAGCTCGAGGACATAACGGTGGAAGGCCTCACCGGGATCGGCGTCGCTCAAACGGGCCAGGGTGCAACCGACACGTTTCTCCTGTGATACGTTTCATGATCGACGGGTCTTGGAGACCTGCGTGTGCCCGTCCGTGCAGGTGTGTAGGCGGCACACGCGTAGGGACGGGCCGTCTCTCTATTCGTTCTACCGAAGGACGCCCATCGTTCGGCAGCGACCTCTGGTCCGTCATACGCGGACGCCCTTCGGCGGTCCGCCGGGCTGTCGTCTCAGCATCGCGGCACGGATACAGAGAAGAAAGGTCTACGCATGTCCGCCACGCAGGTGCCGGTCAGGGAAGGCACCCGTCTCTTCGAGGAACTGCGCGCCGTCCACTCCGTCATGGCCCGGGGCGCAGAGCTCGTCGCCGGGTCCTTCAACCGGCTGGCAGGCGGTGCGGCCGTCGACACGAAGACCCTGGTGACGACCGTGCAGTGGTTCGTCGACTTCGTTCGCCATCACCACCGGACCGAGGACGAGCTGCTCTGGTCAGTGCTGCGGGAGCGGTTTCCCGAAGCGGTCCGCCGTCTCGACCGGCTGTCCGAGCAGGACGACGCGGTCGCCCAGGGGCTCGACGATCTGGAGGGCGTCATCGCCCGGATCGCCGAGGAGCGAACCGTCGGCGGATCGGCGGACTGGGGACACGCGATGAAGGAGGGGACGCTCACCTCCCACCGGATCCGGGACGGGCTGGCCGGCCACCTCGCCATCGAGGAACCGCTGCTGCGAGGGCTGCTCGCCAAGGCTCCGGACGAGGACGTCCCGAGCCTGCGCAAAGCGGTGACCGACGGCCTCACGCGCAGCACACCGCATCTGGTCTTCGGCTTCCTGGAGCACCCCGAGCCCGTCCCCGGCCGGGAACGGGTGCACGCGCACTTCCCGCAGCCCGTGCGCTGGGCCCGGGGGATGCTGATGACCAGGTTCCGCAAGACTCTCAGGGACCTCGCCGCGGACTGAGCCCCGAGTGCGCCGCCCGGGTCAGGGGGTCAGCGCGCGGCCACGGCGGGCGCGGTCTTCTTGCGGGCGCGGTAGGCGGCGGCCTTGATCTTGTTGCCGCAGGACTCCATGCCGCACCACTGGCGCCGCATGCCCCGGGAGCGGTCGATGTAGATACGCGTGCACTCGGGGTTCTCGCACTCCTTCATCAGCGGAACGTCCGGGCCGCTGAGCAGTTCGACAGCCTGCCGGGCGACGGTCGCGAGGGCCTGCTCGGGGGTTGCCTCGATGAGCCGACCGGTCATGGTGAGCTGCGGCGTCACGGGCGTCTTGCGCGCGGCGGCGTTGACCGCGTCGAGCGCCTCCGCGTCGAAGTCCTCACCGAGCCGGCGGCTGATGACGAGCCGGTAGACGGCCTCGCGTACGGCCGTCGCCTCCCGGACGTCGTCCTCCCCGCCGGGTGTGATCGTGTCCACCAGCCCGGACTCCAGGTACCAGGCATTCAGCCGCTCCGGCGTCACGAACATCTCGAACCGGGTCGAGCGCCGGGCCCGCAGCGTGGCCGCGAAGTCGAGAGCCGGGTGCCCGCATACGAATACATGGTTAAGATTCACATCACCATCTTGACAGGTGATGACTGTCGAACGCAAGGTTCGTCACTGCCCAGGGCGGTGCACCGCGCGACGGTGCGATCGAGATCGTACGGCACCACGCACGGTTCGCGCAGGTCAGGACGGTGAAGGAAGTGGGCGGGTCAGGACCGTGTACGGGTACGGCTCAGGACCCGGAGTGAGCCGGTGCCGCCTCCTCCCGTCGGCCGCGGCCCGGTTCCAGCCGGAGTTCGCGGCCCTGCCACCGTCGGCGCATCCAGCGGTCGTGGCTCGCCACGACGATCGCGCCGGGACCGGGACCCAGCGCGGCCTCCAGCTCGTCGCACAGGGCGGGCGAGAGGTGGTTGGTGGGTTCGTCGAGCAGGAGCAGCTGCGGCGGGCGGGCCACCAGCAGGGCCAGGGCGAGGCGCCGGCGCTGTCCCACGGACAGCTGTCCGACCGGTTTGCCGAAGTCCGCCTCGTGCATCAGCCCGAGGGAGCCCAGCGGCACCTTCTCGACCCGCGCCGCTCCCAGCGACAGCTCGTAGGTGTCCCGGACCGTGCGGTCGGGCCGTTCGAACACGGTGTCCTGGGTGAGCAGCCCCACCGTCAGCTTCCGCCGCCGGTGCACCTCGCCCTCGGCGGTGAGACGTCCGGCGAGCACGGCGAGCAGCGTCGACTTGCCCGCCCCGTTGCCGCCCGTGACCAGCAGCCGGTCGGTCGGCGACACCTCCAGGCCGTCCAGCGCGAGACGCCCGGGCACCCGCACCTCGTGCAGCGACGCCAGCGGCCGCGGGCCCTCCTCCGCACGCGCGGCGAGTTCCCCGCCCGCGAACCGCAGCGGCCGCGGCGGCTCGGCGACCTGGGTGCGCTCCAGCTCCTCCAGCCGTCGGGTGGCGTTGCGCACCCGGCGGGAGATCTGGTTCTGCACCCGGCCCGCACGGTGGCCGTAGCCCATCTTCTCGTTGTCGGTACGGCCCCGGTCCGGCGCGACCCGGTGCGCGGTCACGCCCGCCGACTCGCGCAGCTCCTCCAGCTCCTCCTGCTCCTCGGCGTACCGCCGCTCCCAGCGCTCCCGCTCGGCGCGCTTCTCGGACAGGTAGGCGCTGTAGTTGCCGCCGTAGCGGACGGGGCCGTCCACCGTCGGGTCGAGGTCGATCAGGTCGGTGCATACGGCGTCCAGGAACGCCCGGTCGTGGCTGGCGATCACCACCGTCCCGGGCAGGCCGCGGACCTGCTCCTCCAGGAAGGCGGCGGCGCTGTCGTCCAGGTGGTTGGTCGGCTCGTCCAGCAGCAGCGCGGACGGGCGCCGGACGAGCAGTGCGGTCAGGGCGAGGCGCCCGCGCTGCCCGCCGGAGAGTGAACCGAGCGTGCGGTCGTGCCCGAAGGCGGCGAGGCCCAGGCCGTCCAGCACCATGGCGGCGCGGCGGTCGGCGTCCCAGGACTCCCGGTCCTGGGCCTGTTCCAGGCGCCTGCCGTAGGCGTCGAGGAGTTCCTGGTGGCCGGGGTCGTCCTCCGGGACGAGGGCCAGTCGTTCGCCGAGCCGGTCCAGTTCCGCCAGGTCCTCGCGGGCCTCGCGCAGTGCCTCGTCCAGCACCGCGGCGATGGTCGAGTCGGCGTCGAACGGCAGCTCCTGGTGGAGGAAGCCGAGGTCGGCGGGGCGCGTGACGCTCCCCGCGTCGGGTTCGTCCACGCCGGCGAGCACCCGCAGCAGGGTGGACTTGCCGACGCCGTTCTCCCCGATCAGGCCGATGCGGTGGCCCGGGGAGGCGGTCAGGGAGACGCCGTCGAGGACGCGACGGCCGCCCAGGTTGCGGACGAGGTCGTGGGCGAGCAGAGCGGGTTGGGGCACAGAGAACCGTCCAACGTGATCGGTGGTCGGCCCGCCGGGCACGGGGCCTCGGACGCGGGCCACGTCACACGTCGACGGTTCACACCGCGGGGACTCCCGTCTCCTTGAGCGCCCCGTCGGCCAGCCGCAGCCAGCGGTTCACGCCGATCTCGGCGAGGAACCGCTCGTCGTGGCTGACCACCATGAAGGCGCCCTGGTAGGAGTTGAGCGCGCTCTCCAGCTGGCCCGCGCTGACCAGGTCGAGGTTGTTGGTCGGCTCGTCGAGCAGCAGCAGATGCGGGGCCGGTTCGGCGCACAGCACGCAGGCCAGGGTGGCGCGCAGCCGCTCGCCGCCGGAGAGCACGCCCACGGGCAGATGGGCTCGGGCGCCGCGGAAGAGGAAGCGGGCGAGCAGGTTCATCCGCTCCGCCTCGGGCCGCTCGGGGGCGAACGCCGCGAAGTTCTCCGCGACGGTGCGGTCCAGGTCCAGCAGGTCGAGGCGCTGCGAGAGGTAGGCGATCCGGCCGTCGTTGCGCTTGATCTCCCCGCTGTCCGGGGCGAGTTCACCGGTGATCAGCCGCATCAGGGTGGTCTTTCCGGCGCCGTTGGGCCCGATCAGCGCGATGCGCTCGGGGCCCCGGACGGTCAGGTCGACGCCGCCGGCGGCGAACACGTCCTTGTCCCCGAGGCGGACCTGCATCCCCTCGCTGAGGAAGAGGTTGCGCCCGGCGGGCACCTGGGTGTCGGGCAGTTCCAGGGTGAGGCGCTGCTCGTCGCGCAGTGCGCGTCCGGCCTCGTCGAGGCGGGCCTTGGCCTCGCTGACCCGCGAGGCGTGCATCGTGCCGGACTTGCCCGCGGCCTCCTGGGCGCCGCGCTTCATGTTGCCGGCGAAGATCTTGGGCAGACCCGCGTTCTTCAGGTTGCGGGCGGCGTTGCTCGCACGGCGTTCGGCGCGTTCGCGGGCCTGCTGCATCTCCCGCTTCTCGCGCTTGAGTTCCTGTTCGGCGTTGCGGACGTTCTTCTCGGCGACCTCCTGCTCGGCGCGCACGGCCTCTTCGTACTCGGTGAAGTTGCCGCCGTACAGGCGCAGTTCGTCGCTGCCGAGCTCGGCGATGCGTTCCATGCGGTCGAGCAGCGCGCGGTCGTGGCTGACCAGCAGCAGGCAGCCGGAGAAGTCGGAGAGCACGTCGTAGAGCTTGTGCCGGGCCTCGAGGTCGAGGTTGTTGGTGGGCTCGTCGAGCAGCAGCACGTCGGGGCGCTTGAGCAGCTGCGCCGCGAGGCCGAGCGAGACGACCTGGCCGCCGCTGAGCGTGCTCAGGCTGCGGTCCAGGGTGAGGTCGGCGAGGCCCAGGCGGTCGAGCTGGGCGCGGGTGCGCTCCTCGATGTCCCAGTCGTCGCCGATGGTGGTGAAGTGCTCCTCGCTCACGTCCCCGGACTCGACGGCGTCCAGGGCGCGGATCACCGCGGCGACGCCGAGCACCTCGGCGACCGTGAGATTGCTGGTCAGGGGGAGGCTCTGCGGGAGGTAGCCGAGCGTGCCGCTGACGGACACCGAGCCGGTGGCGGGCTTCAGTTCGCCGGCGATCAGCTTGAGCAGGGTGCTCTTGCCGGAGCCGTTGGGTGCGACCAGGCCCGTGCGGCCGGGGGGCATGGTGAAGGACAGGTCATGGAAGACCGGCGTGTCGTCGGGCCAGGCGAAGGAGAGGCTCGAGCAGACGATGGAGGCGTCGGACATGGAGATGACCTCGAGGGGGTTGAGGGCAGAAGTCGGACTTCTGCCCTGGGCATGTGTGGGAAAGGGGTACGACGAAGCGGACCACGTCGGCGGCGCTCCTGAGCACCGGCCCGTGGCCGTCAGATCCGGGTCTCACCCGGAGATGTCGTCCTCACCCGCCACGTCTGCGACTCCTCGATAGACGGTCAACGTCCCCCAAAGCGTAGCAGGCTCCCGACCCCTTACCCGGTTCCGGTTGTGGAAGTCACACATGTGTGTGCATCAACACGTGTCGACCAGGAGTACGTCGCGTTGCCCCATTCGTCGTGTTGTTGACAGCCCGAGGACGGCCGTGCCATCATCGTCACCAGTTGAACAGGTGACGGTATCGGACATGCTTCGACAGCGTTCACACGTGTGGGCTCGCCCGGCTGGCGCCGCCCCGTGCGGCCGCACAGCACCGGGATCGTCGCCACCTCGAAGGAGCACACTGACCATGACAGGAAAGCCGAAACGGAAGGCCGCCAAGGGCGCACCGGTGGGGCGGCGGGCGATGCTGGGCATGCTCGGCGCGGGCGCGGCGGGACTCGCCGCGGCGCCCTATCTCCAGCGCGGCTGGGAGGGCTTCCTCGGCGCCGCCTCCCAGGTCGACGCCACCGGCCTGACCGGACTGCTGCCCAATCCGGGCGGCTTCCGTTACGACAGCGTGGTTGGTTCCGTGCCACGCAAGACCGACACCGACTACGTGCTGCAGGTCGGCGGACTGGTGGACCAGCCGAAGACCTACACGCTGCCCGAGCTGCGCGCGATGCCGCAGACCAGGGTCATCCACGACGTCGTGTGCACCGATGGATGGCGGGTGGAGCGGACACCCTGGGAAGGGGTCAAGCTGGCGGACATCCTCGATGACGCCGGAGTGCATTCCCGTGGTGCGGCGATCCGGTTCACCTGCTTCGACGGCGCCTACTCCGAGAGCCTCACCCTCGAACAGGCGCGCCGTTCGGATGTCATGGTGGCGCTCAAGCTGCAGGACGAGCCCATCACCCACGAGCACGGCGGACCGGTCCGGCTCTATGTGGCCCCGATGTACTTCTACAAGTCGGCCAAGTGGCTGTCCGGTATCTCGGTCACCGACAAGGTCGTTCCCGGTTTCTGGGAGGAACGCGGCTGGGAGATCGACTGCTGGCTCGACGGCGAGGATCGGCACAGTGACGCGGCCTGACCGGACCGGCAGCGTCCGCCGGTTCAGCACCGCCGAGCGCCTGGTCCATCGGGCCACCGGAGTGCTGATGCTGCTCTGCCTGGTCACCGCGGCCTGCATGTACCTCGGGCCGCTCGCCCTGTTGGTCGGCCGGCGTGAACTGATGATCAGGGTCCACGAGTGGTCGGGTATCGCGCTGCCGGTCCCCTTTCTGCTGGGGCTCTTCTCCCCGGCCTTCCGCGCAGACCTGCGCCGGATCAACCGCTTCGCGGTGTACGACAGACAGTGGCTGAGGGCCGTCCGCCGGCGTCTGATGTCTCCGGATGCGCGACCGGCCGGCAAGTTCAACGCCGGTCAGAAGATCTACGCGGGCTGGATCGCGGGTGCCGTGCTGGTGATGATGTTCACCGGTCTGCTGATGTGGTTCACGGGGCTGCTGCCCTTCATCTCCCGCACCAGCGCGATCTTCGTCCACGACCTGCTTGCCTGGGCGATCACCTTCGTACTCCTCGGACACATGCGCAAGGCGTTCCAGGATCCGGAGGCGAGGCTCGGGATGCGCACCGGGTATGTCAGCCGGTCCTGGGCGGAGCGGTACCACTCCAGGTGGCTGAGGGAGGAGCGCGTGGGTACCGTGATCAATGAAGCGGACAAGGTGTGACACCGTCTCCCGAGGGGGACAGGTCTGGCCGGAAGGGCTCATGGACGACCGCAGCGCGCCGGACGCCAGGGAATCCCGGCCGGACGGACGGGGGCACGAGTCCGCCGTGGTCTTCAGTGACGAGCTGACGGCGGTGCTGCAGCGTGCGGTGCAGCAGGCCGCCCACCGGCTGCACGCGGTGGCGGCGGCCGTGTACCTGTTGACTCCCGACGGCGGCGAACTGCGCGCTGCCATGATCGGCGGCAGCCCGCCATCCGTTCTCACCCTTCCCGGCCGGATGTCTCTGGAGTCCTCGTACGCCTCCGCACGCGCGCTGGCCACCCATGGCGTGGCGATCCTGGCCGAACCGGATCCACTCGCCGAACCGGAGCAGGGCGCCCTGGCCTATCCCTACACCGTCGCCTCGGTGCCCCTGGAGACGGAAGGGCGCCGCTTCGGTTCTCTGACCGTGCTGCGCAGCGAGAACCGCGGCGGATACGGCGACGCTGACTGCCGATGGCTCACCCGGATCGGCGACCGGCTCGTCGTCCTGCTGTCCGACCTTCACGCTCGCGGCATCACGATCGCGCCGGGGAACCTGCCCGTGCTGGTCCCGGTCTTCGGCACCGAACTGCCGGCCGATGAAGCGGACCAGGTCGTCTGGGGCGTGCCGGGTGTGCTCGGCTCATCCGGGATGACCCTGCTGTACGCCCTTCAGCGGCTGACCGAGATGCTGAACCGGGCAACCACCATGGAGCACGTCGTCGGCGCGGCAGAGTTCTGCGTCAGGGCACCGCTGGGCGCGCGGGCGCTGGTGCTGGCCTCGGCGGCCGAGGGCCGGCTGTGGGTCCTGGGTCACAGCGGGGACTCCTCGCCCCTGGTGCGCGAACTGCACGGCACCGCCCTGCACGCGGGCACGCCCGCATGCAGGGCGCTGCGGGGGCGGGCGCTGTTCGACTCCGGTCGGTCCGGTCCTTCGTCCCGTTCGCGCGACGGCTCCGGGGACGGGGCGCGGGCCGCTGCCCACCTGCCGCTGGTCGGCAGCTGGCACGTCGTGGACCTGCCGATGCCCGAGGCAGCCCCCGTCGTCGGGCTCTGCTGTCTGTCCTTCGACGGGCCGCGAACGTTCCCGCCCGAGGAACGGGCCGTGCTGACCATGATGGCCGGACACCTCGGCTCGGCCGTCCAGCGCATCGAACTGAGCACCGGCCGGCAGGCGCTCGCCGAGGTCATGCAGAAGCGGTTGCTGCCCGCCGCCCTCGCGGAGGCGCCCCGTCTGACCACCACTGCCCGTTACCGGCCGGCCCAGACCACGGGCGAGGCGGGCGGCGACTGGTACGACGTGATCACGATGCCCGACGACCGGGTGGTCCTGGTCCTCGGGGACGTCGAGGGCCACACCCTGGAGAGCGCGGCCGTCATGGGCCAGCTGCGGACGGCCGTCGCCGCGTACGCCACCGAGGGGCACGGACCGGGCGCGCTGCTGGAACGCACCGACCGGCTGCTGTCCCGGCTCGGCACCGAACTCCTCGCCACCTGTTGCGTGGTGGCCGTCGACACCGAGACCGGTGCGGCCGAGGTGGCGCTGGCCGGGCACCCGGCGCCGCTCGCCAGGCTGCCCGACGGCACCGTCCGCCGCCTGTGGGCCCCGCCCAACGTGCCGCTCGGACTGCATGTGCGCGATCCCTACCGCTCCCGGGAGCACACCCTCCCGCCCGGGACGGTGCTCGTGCTCTACTCGGACGGACTGCACGAACCGGACCGCGACGACGTCCGTGCGCGGCTGGACGGCCTCGGTCCGCCGGCCGGCACCGACCTGGAACAACTGGCGGACGGCCTGTTGCAGGACACACCCGCCCGACGTGACGATGCCGCGCTGCTGCTGGCCCGCTACGAGGGAACGGACGGCGGCCGGGCGCCACGTGTCGCCCGTCTGCACGTCCACCGGCGCGACCTGCGCGCGGTCCGGAAGGCCCGCGGCTTCGTGCACGAGTGCCTGTGCGACTGGGATCTGGCGGACCTCGCGGACGACCTCGTGCTCATCACCTCGGAGCTGGTCACCAACGCCCTCATCCACGCTGGCAGCGACGTCGACCTGCGGCTGCGGGCGTTCGGCGACCGCGTCCGCCTGGAGGTGCGGGACTCGGACAGCGACCCGCCCGTGCCCACCGCCTACTCACTTACCGAGGAGGGCAGCGCGCGGGCCGAGCACGGGCGCGGCCTGTTCCTGGTCGACGCCCTCGCGTGCACCTGGAACACCTCACCGAGCGGCCGGGGCAAGACCGTGTGGCTGGAGATGGACATCCCCGGCGTGGGTGGCGCAGCCGACCGTCGTATGACCTAACACGTCTTTCACGGGCTCCGGCCGGAGCACATGGTGCGCGGACCGTCACCTGACTGATGTGTGGTGCGTGGCGCGTGGCCAGAGTGGGACGTGTCCGGGTCGCACGGACGACCCGGACACCTGAATTCGACACACCCCCTTTCGTCACCGCCTTAACCGGTGATAAAGTCTGGCTCAGTCTTCGGGCCCAACCCGAGGCCGGGCCCACATACCCAGGTCACGGAGGGCACGCGCGGACGCCGTCCGCCGTGATCCGTCGGCCCACGCACCGTCCTTTTCATGCGACGTGCACATGTGTCGCCGCCAGCCAGGCGCACACCTACTTCTTGGATGGGAAAGCAATGAAGAAGCGACTTCTGACTGTTCTCGCGGCTGGTGTGCCGCTGGCTGCGGCGGTCTACCTGCCGACCGCCTCGGCGGAGCCGCAGACCACCTCGACCGCCACGCCGTCGACTTGCGCGACCCCCTCCGTGAAGGCCCCGGCCGGCACCAAGGTGGAGGCGGTGACGGCGGTCCGCCAGCCGGGCGGCACCATTCACGGCACCGGGGTCCAGCAGGGCACGGCCGACAACGTCCCGGCCTTCTGCGACGTGACGGTCACCCTCACCCACCCGGGTGTCGGCGACCACGCCAAGGTGCAGACCTGGCTGCCCGAGACGGGCTGGAACGGCCGCTTCCAGGCGCTCGGCGGCTCGGCCTTCCTCGCGGGTGACAACGGAGTCGGCATGGCCAACGCCGTCAAGGCCGGTTACGCCGCGACCACCACCGACGCCGGCGTCGGTGACGCCCTGGACGTCAGCTGGGTGCTGAACAGCAAGGGCCAGGTCAACAACGCGCTGCTGAAGAACTTCGCCTCCCGCTCCCAGCACGAGGCCGCGGTCGTCGGCAAGGATGTCGTCGACGGGATCTACGGCAAGCGTGCCGCCTACTCCTACTTCACCGGCTGCTCCACCGGCGGACGCCAGGGCTACATGGAGGCCCAGCAGTACCCCGACGACTTCGACGGCATCCTCGCGGAAGCTCCCGGCATCAACTGGGACGAGTTCGAGCCCGCCACCCTGTGGCCGCAGGTCGTCATGAACAACGAGAAGACCTACCCGACCGGCTGTGAGCTGGACGCCTTCACCAACGCCGCGGTCAAGGCCTGCGACAAGCTCGACGGTGCCACGGACGGCCTGGTCAACGACCCGTCCCGCTGCGACTTCGACCCGCGCACGCTGATCGGCACCAAGGTCGTGTGCAACGGCCAGGAGCTGACCATCACGGCGGCCGACGCGACCGTGGTCCGCAAGATCTGGGACGGCCCGCGCACCACGTCGGGCAAGAAGCTGTGGGCCGGCGTCCCGATCGGTGCCGACCTCAAGGGCCTGGCGTTCAGCGAGCCGGACCCCAACGGCGACATCAAGGGAAAGCCGTTCCAGGTGCCCCAGTACTGGGTCCAGTACTTCCTGAAGAAGGACCCGTCCTTCGACGTCTCGAAGATCACCTACAGCCAGTTCACCGAGCTCTTCCGGCAGTCCCAGGCCGAGTACGACAAGGTCATCGGCACGGACGACCCGGACCTGTCGGGCTTCCGCAACTCCGGCGGCAAGCTGATCACCTGGCACGGCCAGGCCGACCAGTTCATCCCCACCCAGGGCACCGTGCAGTACCGCAAGCAGGTCGAGCAGGAGCTGGGCGGCTCGAAGAAGGTCAACGACTTCTACCGGGTGTTCCTCTCCCCGAACACCAGCCACTGCGGTCTCAACGGAATCGACGGCTCGGCCGACGGCCTCGCCGCGCTGACCAACTGGGTCGAGCACGGCAAGGCGCCCAAGACGCTGCCCGCCACCCTGACCAACTCCCAGGGCGAGCAGGTCAACCGTGACCTGTGCGCCTACCCCGAGGTGTCCAGCTACAACGGCGAGGGCGACACGTCCCTCGCCTCCAGCTTCCGCTGCGTCGCCCCCTCCCGGCACTGACCGGGTCGGCGACAACCCCCTGACCTGAGAGAGGCCGAACCAACATGAGCACCCGGACAGCGACCCCGACCGGCCAGGCGGCCACGGGTGAACGTTCCTCCCTGCTGAAGCTGTACCTGATCCGCGGCGTCCTAGCCGTGGTGTGGGCCCTGGTGTTCGCCGGAGCCCACAAGGACGTCGACGCGGTGGCGATCACGCTGCTGGTCGTCTACCCGCTGATCGACGCGGTGTCCTCGCTGATCGACTACCGCGCGACGCCCAACGGTTCCGAGCGCCGGATCATCGCGTTCAACGGAGTGCTCAGCACGCTGGCGGCCATCGCGATCGGTATCGCCGGCGCCGGCGGCGAGGCGCCGGTGCTCCATGTGTTCGGCGCCTGGGCCATCATCTCCGGTGCCGCCCAGGTGGTCGTCGGGGTGCGGCGGCGCGGTCCCGAACTGGGCAAGCAGTGGCCGACCCTGATCTCGGGCGGCCTGTCCTTCCTCGTCGGCATCACCTACAACATCCAGGCCGCGGGCGACAACCCCTCGCTCGACGTGCTGTCGGTGTACGCCACGGGCGGCGGGGTGTGGTTCATCCTCCAGGCCCTGCTGCTGGGCTGGAAGACCCGCCAGCTGCGCACCCGCACCGCCTGACGGCCCTACCTCTTCGGTTCCGTCCCGGCCCGCGCCTCACGGCGCGGGCCGGGACCCTTTTCGTGCGGTGGCCGCCGTCAGCCGACGCGGTAGCGCACCGGAAGGGACAGCACGCCGCGGATGATGCCGGAGCCGATCCACTTCAAGGAGTCCATCGGCGCGGCGAGTTCGAGTTCGGGGACGCGGGAGAGCAGGGTGCGCAGTGCGATGGTCGTCTCGAGGCGGGCGAGCGGGGCGCCCAGGCAGTAGTGGATGCCGTGCCCGAAGGCGAGGTGGCGTGCGCCCGGCCGGGTCACGTCGAGCACGGCGGGGTCGTCGTCCTCGGCCTGCGGGGCATCACGCCCGGCCGCACCGAGGGCGACGACGATCATGCTTCCCCGGGGGATCGCCACCCCGCCCAGCCCGATGTCCTCCGCCGCGTAGCGGCTGGTGGAGCGCTCCACCGAGGTGTCGTAGCGCAGGAACTCCTCCACCGCGCCGGACATCAGCTCGGGCCGCTCACGCAACAGCCCCAGCTGGTCGGGGTGTTGCAGCAGGGACAGCACGGCGTTGCTCAGCAGGTTCACCGTGCTCTCGTGGCCGGCGACGACCAGCATCATGGCCGTACCCACCAACTCCTCCTCGGACAGGCGGCCGTCGTCCTCGTCGCGTACGGCCACCAGGGCGGAGAGCAGGTCGTCCTGGGGACTGCGCCGCTTGTCCGCGACGAGGCCGGCCAGCAGCCCGTGCAGACCGGACAGCGCCGTGCGGTGTTCGGGCGAGGCCACCTGGAGCGCCTGCCCCGACCAGCGGCGGAAGTCCACGTGGTGCTCTTCGGGGATGCCGAGGAGTTCGGCGATGACCGTGGCGGGCAGCGGGGCGTTGAACGCCTCGACGAGGTCGGCCTCACCCGCGGGCGGCAGCGCGTCGATCAGGTCGTGGGCGATCTGCTCGATGCGCGGCGCCAGTTCGGCCGTACGGCGAGGGGTGAACGCGGCCGAGGCCAGTCGGCGCAGACGGGTGTGCTCGGGCGGGTCGGCCTCCATCATCTGCGCACCCAGACCGACCCTGGGCTTGTTCAGGACATAGCCGGCGGTGGCCAGCGCCTCGGCGGCGGGCGTGGCGTCCTTGAGCAGGGCCGGGTGGGTCAGCGCCTCCCGGGCCAGGTCGTAGCCGACGATGACCCAGCCCTTCAGGCCGAGGTGGAACTCGGCCGGGTGGATGGGCCCGGACTTCCGCAGCCGGGCGTACCACGCAGGGGCGTCGGACTTGAAGGCGGCATCGATGACCACCCTGCCGTCCTGGTAAGGGCACTGCTCGCGGGGGTACATGACGCGTCTCTCCCGTTCTGGCGGTCAGGTCGTCGTCAAGAGAACGAGCCGCGTCCCGGGTAAGTTCAGCCGGCGGACCCGCGCACGGACACGCCGGAGGGGCACGCGCGGTGCGCGTGCCCCTCCGGCGCCGGGGAACTCGGGGGAACTCAGTTGTCGCTGTTGAAGATGGTCAGCACGCGCAGCACCTCCAGGTAGATCCAGACCAGCGTCGTGGTGAGACCGAAGGCGGCCAGCCACGCCTCCTCACGCGGGGCGCCGTAGGCGACGGCGTCCTCGACCTGCTTGAAGTCCAGGGCGAGGAAGGCCGCGCCGAGCAGGATGCCGATGACGCCGAAGACGATGCCGAGGCCGCCGCTGTGGAAGCCGAGGCCGTTGCCCGCGCCGAAGGCGGAGAAGAGGGCGTCGGCGACCAGCAGCAGCAGGAAGCCGGTCGCGGCGGCCGCGACGAACCCGGTGAACCTCTGGTCGACCCGGATCCAGCGCATCCGGTACGCGATGAGCACACCCGCGGAGACCGCGAAGGTGCCGAGGACAGCCTGGACGACCACGCCGGGCGAGAGATACGTCGAGACCGTGCTGGAGAGCACGCCGAGGAACACACCTTCGAACGCCGCGTAACCGAGGATCAGCGCCGGGGCCGGCGCCCGCTTGAAGGCCTGGATCATCGACAGCACGAAGGCGACGAGGGCCGCGCCCACAGCGAGGCCGTAGGACATGCCGAGGTTCGCCTCGTCGACCGGCAGCAGCAGCCAGGACAGTACGGCCGTCAGGGCCACGGTGCCGAGCGTCGTCCCGGTGCGGACGAGGACGTCGTCCATCGTGACGGCGTTCCGGCCGGTCGTCCGTTCGGACGTGTCGGCACCGGGCGCGTAGGGGTTGGTCAGGTAGTCGTCCGCCGGCCGTCCTCCGACCGCGGCACCCACCGGCCGGCGCGCGTAGGCATCGGCCTGGCCGGCGTCACGGGTGGCGCCCCAGCGGGAAAAGATCGGGTTGCTGGTCTTCACGTCATTCCTCCTCGTCCGCCGCACATGTGCGGCCTGCGGCAAAGCGTTGTCATCGGGGTTCCCGGACGGCATACGTGTGATGTAGGCCAGGCACGGGACCGACGACAGCAACCCTGTGCGTCACCACTCTGACAGGTGACGCAACGAGAAGCAAGTCATCCGTGGGTGGACCCGGTGGCGGTCATTCGGACGGCGTTCCCGGGCTGTTGAGCAGAGCCATGAGGAAGCCGTCCCAGTTCAGATCGGCCAGCTCCGCCTCGGCCGAGGTGATCCGGTAGGTCGCGTCGAGCCACTCCGCCAGCGGCCCGATGGGGACCTCGAACAGGGCCTCCACCTCCTGGGATTCGAGAAGCAGCCAGGACGAGGAGGGCGACGGCTGCTCTCGGGGCAGTGCCGGCCACATCCGAACGTCGCCGCAGCCGCTCATCGAGGTCAGGCCGCGATGGAGGAGCTCGCGGCCGATGCGCCAGATGAAACTCGGTCCTCGTTCAGCCAGGAACTCGACCGTGATCACCGCGGGCATGTCCGGGTCGAAACGGAATTCCGCGCATATCGGCAGCCGGGTGAACTCGTCGAGCATCTGGTCGAGGTCCAGGAACAGCGGTGGCACAAGCTCGGGCGCCGAACGCGCCTGCAGGGGTGACTGATCGCGGTGCATGACAGGAGTTCCCCTCCGTGGGACGAAGTCTGCGGACACAACTCTTCGCCGGGGGCGGAACTCACACATCGGTCAGTTGACGGTCAGAGGGACGGCCCCCGACGGGGCAGTTGACGGAACGCCCACGCAGGCACGGGGGTCACACCGGCCCAAAGGCGACACCGAGACGTGTCCCACGTGCTGCCGGGGACGTGACGTAAGTCAATTGTCTGCCGGAAGAGGCGAGCGCCCGGTGCGGCACGGCCGTGACCACTGTGCGTGTATCGTCAAGGAAATACGTACTTCAATCGGCGTACGCCACACGTGTTTGGACGGATCGTGGTGTCGCCGGCTGCGTATGCGTGCGGTATCCACCGCACTGCGGCCATCGCCGTGAAGTGGGGGCATCTCAGACATGGCTTCATCCGACAAGCGCGGCCACCTGGGACAGCGGCTGTCGCGTACCGCGGTCGTCCTGGTCGTCGCGCTCTCCGCCGGCTCATGCGGCACGACCGGATCCACCGGTGCCGGATCCGCCGACGGCGCCCGGACGGCCGTCCGCGCCGAGCGGGTGCCGAGGGAACTGCCGTCCGCACCGGGTGCCTCCCCCACCACGTCACCGCCCACCGCGGCCACCCCTGGTCTTGCCGACCTGGCCGGCCTCGGGCCCCGGACGTCGGCCCGCATACCCGCGGACGCCCGGCAGGTCGTCGTGGTCACCGGGCAGAACAAGGACTCCCCCCGCTCCCAGGTGGAGCTTTACCGCAAGACCGCATCCGGCTGGCAGGGCGATGCGAGCTGGCCCGCCCACAACGCGCTCAAGGGCTGGACGGCCGACCATCACCTCGACGACCTCCGCTCGCCCATCGGGGTGTTCACCCTCAGCGACGCCGGCGGTCTGCTGCCCGACCCCGGCTCGAAGCTTCCGTACACCCGGTCCGGCGGGTTCTCCGTCACCGGCACCGGCTTCCAGGGCGAATCGCTCGCCGGATCCTTCGACTACGTCATCGCCATCGACTACAACCGTGCCAAGGGCACGTCCCCGCTCGACTGGACCCGGCCGCTCGGCGCGGACAAGGGCGGGGGCGTCTGGCTGCACGTCGACCACGGGGGTCCCACCCACGCCTGCGTCAGCCTGCCCGAGGAGCACATGAAGGAACTGCTGCGCACGCTCGACCCCGCACTGCATCCGGTGGTCGTGATGGGGGACGCCGCCTCGCTGGCGAAGTGACCGAGGAGGCGGCGAACTCGCTCTTCACGACAGAGTGTTGACCGCCGCGAGCAGGGTGCGGCGGTCCGGGCCGCCGTCGTCCCGGGGCGCGGCCGCCGCGAGGTCCGCGAACCGGGTGCCGAGGCCCTGCTTCTCCATGGCCTCGGAGGGGGCGGGCCAGGAGGCCGGCCACAACAGCATCGCCGCCGCCCTCCGGCGCACCGGCCACGATCATCAGTGGCCCCGCACCGCTCGGACTGACCTGACGAATCCGGACACAAGATCACTTCTCAAAGACCCTGCATCAGACCCGGGGCAGACCAACTCCACGGACCAAGGGGCACCTCATTACCGGGTTCCAGAAAGCCCCGGCGTTCACGCCGGGGATGAATGCATCCCAAGACTGCTCTGACGTGCACCTTAGAGCGGACGTTTCTGCTGTTCGATGTACTGGCGGACGATCGCCAACGGCGCACCGCCGCACGACGCGGAGAAGTAGGAGGGCGACCACAGGTGTCCGTCCATCCATGAGACCAAGCGTCGTAGGGTCCTGCTCATGCAGCTCCGCTACAACTACCGGGCCTACCCGGACGCCTCCCAGCGCCGTGCGCTGGCGAAGGCGTTCGGGTGCGCCCGCGTGGTGTGGAACGACTGCCTGCGCGACCGCAAGGAAGCACACGCGGCCGGGCTGCCGTACGTGAAGTCGGCCGAGCTGTCCCGGCTGCGCATCACCCAGGCCAAGCGCACCGCCGAGCGCGCCTGGCTCGCCGACGTGTCGGCGGTCGTCCTGCAACAGTCGCTGCGGGACCTGGATACCGCCTACAAGAACTTCTTCGATTCGATCAAGGGCGAGCGCCAGGGCCGCAAGGCCGGTCCGCCCCGCTACAAGTCGAAGAAGGACACCCGGCAGTCGATCCGCCTCACCACCAACGCCTTCTGCCTCCAGGACAACGGCACGGTGTACGTGGCCAAGGTCGGCAACCTCCAGGTCACATGGTCGCGCCGGCTTCCGGCAGCCCCGACGTCCGTGACCGTCACCAAGGACAGCTGTGGCCGGTACTTCCTCAGCTTCGTCGTGGACACCGAACCGGATGTCCTACCCGAGGCGGAGACTGAAGCGGGTATCGACCTCGGGCTTTGCGCCTTCGCCGTCCTGTCCGACGGCCGGAAAATCGACAGCCCGCGCTTCCTGCGCAGGGCTGAGAAGAAACTCAAGCGCCTGGGACCCGCAGAGAAACAAGCCGTTGCTTACGGGAGTTGGGCTCGTTGATGTGGTATGGGC
>NZ_BMQA01000059.1 GCF_014647875.1 Streptomyces brasiliensis
CGGGAAACGACACAGCGGACGGCACCTCAACCGCCGCCGCGCAGCCGACCGGAAGCTGCGCTCCAAACTGCAGACGAAGGCCACCACGTCTGCCAAGCGACGGGCGAAGAAGCACGCGGGCAAGGAGGCCCGGCGAGCCCGCGACATCAACCACAAGATCAGTAAGCACATCGTGGCGGAGGCTCAACGCACCGCACACGGCATCGCCCTGGAAGACCTGGGCGGCATCCGTGAACGGGCCCGGCTGAAAAAGCCCCAGCGCACCACGTTGCACTCCTGGTCGTTCCACCAGCTCGGCGAGTTCATCGCCTACAAGGCGAAACGCGCCGGCATCCCGGTGGTGCACGTCGATCCGGCGTACACCAGCCGGGAGTGCTCCACGTGTCATCACATCGAGAAAGCCAACCGGCCTTCCCAGGCCGTCTTCGCCTGCCGGTCGTGCGGCTTCGCTGAGCACGCCGACCGCAACGCGTCCCGCAACATCGGCCATCGCGGCTGGTACCTGTGGGTCCGCGGGGCCGAGTCACAGGCCCCTGCCCTCACCCTCATCGCCTGACCGGCGACACCATCGAGCGTGAAAGCTGGACGCAGCCGGAACCACCACAGCCAGTGGCGGCCCGAGCAGCAAACCCGGGAACTCATTCCCAGGTAGTTGACTAGGCAGCCTGAACAGCGATCTACAGACTCAAGCCGGCCGAGATCAGGGTGTACCAGCGATGCTCACGGTTTCCGCGTGCGTGTGGACGGTGTCGTCCAGGGACGCGAGCAGGCGCAGACGTTCTTCTGAGTCGCTGCCGGGGAGGGCGTGGTAGGTGACGAGTGTCTGTCCCTCGGCGCCGGGGATCAGCAGTTTTTCGTAGCGCAGTTCCAGCGGCCCGACCTGGGGATGTTGCAGCAGGCTGGTGCCGGAGGCCTTGTGCTTGACGTCCTGACGTGCCCAGAGCTTGCGGAAGCGTTCACTGCGTACGGAGAGCTCGCCCACGATCTCGACGAGGCGCGGATCGTCGACGTCCGGGCCGGCAACGGACCGCAGGTAGGGCACGACCCGGGCGGTCATCTCCTCCCAGTCGGCATGCAACGCGCGCAGTTCCGGTTCCAGGAAGGCGGCGAGGATGCTGTTGTGGCCGGGTGTGTTGAACGGTGAAAGCGCGATGGCCAGGCGGTTGGCGGCGAGCACGTCCATGTAAGTGCCGTGGACGTACGCCGGGGTCTTCGGCCATGTGTTGATCAGGGAGCGGATGCCGTCGCCGACCTTCTCGGGTCTGCGTGGGCGCCGGCGACGGGTGCCGTGGGAGGTGGCGAGCTGGAGCAGGTAGGCGGTGGCCTCCTCGTCCAGCTGTAGTGCTTGGGCGATGCTGCCGAGGACCTGTTCGGACGGGTGCCGGTCGCGGCCTTGCTCCAGGCGCACGTAGTAGTCGGAGCTGACGCCGGCGAGGAAGGCGACCTCCTCTCGGCGCAGGCCTGGGACGCGCCGGTTGCCGGTATCGGGAATGCCCACGGCGGCGGGCTGGACAAGTTCCCTTCGAGCGCGCAGGTACTTGGCCAGGGGGCCCCGATCTCCGGTGGCTGTCATACGTTCCAGGGTAGGCACGCGCCGCCCCGTCTGGGTGGCCCTGCCAGTCCCAGTCTCAGGCGGTCCTGGGCGGTCCGCGGCGGGTGCCGCACAGTGGCAGAGCACGGCCGCAACCGGCACACAGGTGGTGAGCGGCTTCCCGCCACACGACAGGGCCCGCGGAAATGGGGTCTTGGCGCGCCCGCCCGTACCTGGTCACCTGCCGGTTCAGCCGTGCTTCCGCATTTACATCTCGACCGAGGAACGCCCGTGTCCGAGCTCTTCCGTAGTCCCTTCGACCGCCACTCGACCGCTTCAGAGGTGATCGACGGTGTCGACCTCTCCGGCAAGCGTGCCGTGATCACCGGCGCCACTTCCGGCATCGGAGTGGAGACCGCCCGTGCGCTGGCGGCCGCCGGTGCCGACGTCACCCTTGCGGTCCGGCGTCCCGACGCCGGAGAGCAGGTCGCGGCCGACCTGCGTACCAAGACCGGCAACAACGCGATCCACGTCGCCCAGGTGGACGTGGCGGACCTGGATTCGGTGAACGCGTTCACCGCTGCCTGGGCCGGCCCCCTGCACATCCTGGTCAACAATGCCGGGATCATGATGCTCCCCGAACTGGAGCGCGGCATGCGCGGTCACGAGCAGCAGTTCGCCACCAACTACCTGGGTCACTTCGCCCTGGCCTTGGGCCTGCACAGCGCACTCGCCGACGCTGGCGGTGCGCGCGTGGTGACCGTCTCGTCCATGGGTCACCTGTTCTCACCGGTCGTCTTCGATGACCTCGACTACCGCTTCCGCCCCTACGACGCGCTGGGCGCCTACGGCCAGTCCAAGACCGCCGAAGTCCTCCTGGCCGTCGAGGCGGACCGCCGCTGGTCGGGCGAGGGCATCAGGGCGAACGCACTGCACCCCGGAGCGATCGCCACCAACCTCCAGCGGCACACCGGGGGGCTGAAGACCCCCGAGCCCTACCGCAAGACCATCGAACAGGGCGCGGCCACCTCCGTATTCCTCGCCGCTTCCCCCCTGGTCGAAGGCATCGGCGGCCGCTACTTCGAAGACGTCAGCGAAGCACCGCAGGTCACCTCAAGGCCCACGGAATTCGGCGTGCCCGGGGTGGCGGCCTATGCACTTGATGCCGCGAACGCCGAGCGCCTGTGGGATCTCGGTACCGCCATCCTGCGATGACCGCGGCCATGAGACACGACGGAGATCACGAAGGAGACAGGCATATGAGGAGCATCAGGAGAGTCGGTTTCATCGGGCTCGGTGACCAGGGCGGGCCCATGGCCGAGGCGATAGGTGAACAAGGAATCGAACTACATGTATGGGCGCGTCGGCCGGCGTCGCTGTCCGCCGTGGCAGCGGTGCCACATGTGGTACACGACACTGTGGCCGACCTGGGGGCGTCCGCGGAACTGATCGGGCTCTGCCTGCGTGACGACGGGGACATCTGGAACCTGCTCGACGACCAGCACCTCCTGGCACACATCGCGCCGGGCACGATCATCGTCAACCACGGCACAGGCGACCCCGGCGAGGCTGAGCGGATCGGTGCACACGTCGCCGAAGCGGGCGCGGTATATCTTGACGCGCCGGTCAGCGGCGGCGGGCCAGGCGCTCGCGCCCGCACCTTGACCACATTCGTCGGCGGGCCCGCCGACGCCTTCGAAGCAGCACGTCCGGTGTTCGCAGCCTTCAGCGACACCGTGCGGCTGATGGGACCGGTCGGAGGCGGACAGCTCACCAAGCTGTTCAACAACGCATTGACCATCACCAACATGAAGAACGCCGAAGACGTCCTCGCCCTGGCCGAACAGGTCGGTCTCGACCTGCCCGCGCTGATCGAGATCATCGGCGCGAGCAGCGGCGGTAGCGCGGCCCTGCACGCTCTCGGCACGGACATCACCCCCGACCTCGCCGAACACCTCCACCCGCTGATGCGCAAGGACATGCAGCACTTCGCGCAGGCCGTACACGAGCGCGGCGCACGTCCCGAAGAGGTCCTCGCACGCGGTGTGGCCGGCGCGTCCGGTCTGGTCCAAGCCGCCCAACTGGTCGCCCGGACCAGAACCTGAACCATCACGTGCACACAAAGGCCGTAGCCAACCCGGTAGAGACCGTGTGAGCCAAGGGGGGGCGTTTCACCGACCGGCGGGACGACCCTGTCTCCTCTTTCCTCACACAGCGTGTACAGGTGTCCGTGGCGCCCCGCCGTCCTGGCGTCGGCGAAGACGACCCCGTCAATGGAGGGCACGTCGATGCCCTCCCTCAGGACGCGGACGCCACAGTCGCTCAGGGCGGTGCGGCCGCGCCGACTGCTCGGTCAGTCCCGGCGACCCGCGCCAGGTCTGCTGCGCCGGTCCACCCTGCGGCTGTGCCTGGCTCGGCCCTGCGGGCCACCACGCGGGCGCGCGTGGATGTTGCCGCGTACCGCACGAGCGCGACGTCGACGCGCCGGCTCGGACCCGCACTCTTCCCACCCGCTGACGGCGCACCGCCGCCGATACGCCCTTGATGGCACCTGAACAAGGAGCAGCCGCCCCACGATGAGAGCCATACGCTATGACCACGCCCTCGACCACTACCTGACTGATGTGAGCACTCCCGAGCCACCCTGCTCAGAGGTGCTCCTGGCCATCCGCGCGACGGGGGTCTGCGGCACCGATGTACACCTGCACGAGGGAGAGTTCGGTCCCGTCTATCCCCTGACGCCGGGGCACGAGGTGGTCGGCGAGGTCGTCGAAGTCGGCGACGGCGTCACCGAACTGACCTCGGGTCAGCTCGTCGCCGTCGACAACATGGTGCCCTGCGGACACTGTGACAACTGCCAGCGGGCCCAGCCCGCCTTCTGCCGACACCTGCGGGCCTTCGGTGTCACCGCTCCCGGGGGCTTCGCCGAATACATGGTGGCTCCGGCGTCCCGCTGCCACCCGGTCGACGACCTCAGCGTCGACACAGCGGTGTTGGCCGAGCCGCTGTCGTGTGCGATCCACGGCCTCGACGTCCTGGAACTGCAACCGGGCAGCGATGTACTCCTGCTGGGGGCCGGCCCCACCGGCCTGATCCTCACACAGCTGCTGCACAGCGGCGGCGCAGGGCGGCTCACCGTCTCCGCATCGACACCGTTCAAGCTCGACCTGGCCGCTTCGTACGGCGCCGACGAGACAGTCCAGACACGCCTCGGCCCCGACCCCGAATCGGCGTCGAAGCTGCACGCCCTGGCCCCGGACGGCTTCGACGTGGTCATCGACGCCACCGGCTCGGTCGACGCCATCGGCCACGGCCTCGATCTGCTGCGTGACGGCGGAAGCATGCTGCTCTACGGCATGGCCTCGGAAAAGGCGAAGCTGCCCATCAGCCCTTACGATGTCTTCCGCCGAGAGCTCACCGTCAAGGGATCGTTCGCCCGCTCCTACGGCTTCGCGCGCGCCGTACGCATGCTGCGGACCGGACGGGTCCGCGCCGAGGGATTCATCACCCACCGCTTCGGTCTGCCGGAGTACGACGCGGCCATCCGCGCGGTACGCGACGACCGTAGCTGCCTCAAGGCCGTGATCCAGCCGTGACCTCCCGCGCGCACCGCCCTGCGCATGACGACGACTGCGCACAGACCGAGTCACCGGTGGGAGGGCAGGAGTTCCCCCTGCCCTGCCAGGCTGTTCTCTTCGACTGCGACGGCGTCCTGGTCGACTCCACGCGGGACGGCGAACGCGCCTGGACACGCTGGGCGCAGCGGTACGACCTGGATCCCGCGCGCGTGCTCGACGGAGTCCACGGCCGCCGCTCACGCGAGACCGTGGAACTGTTCCTGCCGCCGCCCCGACGAGCGGATGCCCTGGCCCGGATCGAGGCCCTGGAAATCGAAGGCGCCCGGCAGACGCCCCCGATGGCAGGCGCACACCATCTGCTGAACGACCCGCCCATGCCCTGGGCGATCGTCACCTCCGCGTCAACGCAGCTCGTACACGCCCGGCTGCATGCAGCCGGGCTCCCCCTTCCCCCGGTCCTCATCACGGGCGACGACGTCGACAGCGGTAAACCCGCCCCGGACGGCTACCTGGAGGCAGCCCGCCGCCTCGGCGTTCCCATCGCGGCCTGCCTGATCGCAGAGGACAGCGCCGCCGGCGTCCGCGCAGGCCAGGCCGCCGGCGCCGCACACGTCCTCGGCATCGGAAGACCGGCACTGCAGACCACCGCCACCACCGTGGTACGAGATCTGTCCGGGCTCCGCTGGACTTCCACAGCCCTGCGCATGCGGGCCGAATCCCTGCTACGGCCGCTGCCCGGCTCACCGCAGCAAGTGGGCAAACACCGCCGGAACACTCAGGAGCGATGAATGCTCATCGGAATCCACCCCCCCTGCTGTCCCCCGACCTCCTGCACACTCTGAGGTCCATGGGCCACCGCCAGGACATCGCCATCGTCGACGCCAACTTCCCCTGAGACCCGGCCAGAACCCGTGTCATCCGACTCGACGGGAGCTCCGCCACAGATGTCCTGGACGCCGTCCTGTCCCTGCTTCGCCTGGTGGACGTCGTAGGCGGCGAGGTAGGAAAGGGCTCCGCCGCGCCGGTAGGTGTGGTTGACCCGCATCGCTCTGGCACGGCCGGGGACGAGGGTGGGTGGCAGCGGCAGCGGGCCTGGACGGAGGTCTTCTCGTCTGCGCTGATGACGTACTCGTCGTCGCCCATCGCGGTGCCCTCGATACGGGTCAAGGACGCGCTGGGCTCTGGGGCGGAAGTCCGGGGCGGCGATGAAGACCCAGGAGTGGTGCTGCCACGGCTTGAGCGCGTCGGTCTTGAGCCAGCGGCGCACGGTGGAGGCCGACAGGAAGGTGACGATGCCTCGTGTGACGGCCTCGCGGGCCGGCTCCGGACACGACCAGCGCGAAAGCGGCACTCCGCTCTCGGCAGGCAGCCGACAGGCCAGCGCCTTCACCTCGACCACCTGCAAGGGCGTGAACGAAGACGGGCGGCCGGATCGCCGACGGTCCTGGAGCCCGGCAAGTCCCTGCTCGACGAAGCGGCGCCGCCATCGGCGCACCGTATCGAGGTGCAGACCCGTCTCACGCGCGTTGCGGGCATTGGAATGGCCGGGTGCGGCGTGCAGCACGATCTGCGCCCGCACCCGCTGTCGATACTCGCTCTTGTGGCCCCAGGCCATCTTCTTCAACCGCTTGCGATCGGTGGCGGTCAGAAATATCGCACAGGCGACGGCAACAGGCACGACAGGCAGACCAATCGGGAGAAAAGGATCAGGGTCGGTGGCGGCCTGCTGCACCCGCGCGCCGGCACACGACACGCCCTGCCACGCGGCTCGGGCAGGATAGCCACCATGGCAGCGCTTCCCGACTCGACCAAAGTCAGTGGGGCTCGGAGAACAACGCGTTGAGTTCCGGGAAGGCCATGCCTTCGGCGAGGGATTCGTAGTCGCCCGTGCCGAAGAACTCCTGCGCGCTGCGGCGAGCGGCAGCGTAAGCGACCTGTGCCACGCCCGAGCCGAGTGGCTGTGGTCTGGCCGCGGGGGCGGGGAAGGGGCCGACTGCGTCGACGGTGCCGGTAGGGACGTCATGGACCCAGCCGTGCAGGGCGACCGTGCTGTGTGCCGGCGCGCGGGTCACCGAGGGGTGAGTGGCAAGGCGGGCGAGCTGCCGGCGACGTTGTCCCGTGCGAGGGCGGCCACCGGCTCGCCGCCAGCCTTCGGGGGCGCGGCGCCGCGGGCACGGGAGGCGTCCGCGTGGCGCAGCCAGTCGGCGACCGCCGGCAGCGCGGTCAGGTCGTGGCCATCGGCCAGGGCTGTTGCGCCGCAGCCGGAGTGCCCGCACACCACGATGTCCGCAAGTCCCAGGACGGTGACGGCGTACCAGTGCGGCGGCACACCCAGGACCGGCCGTGCCCCCCTCCGCGCGGGGGAGGAAAGCGGAGAGGGGGTGCGGCCGGCGGCCGGAGGGAGCCGCGCGGCGGGGCGGTCAGAGGCCGAGGTCGCTGAGGCTGGGGTGGTCGTCGGGGCGGCGGCCCAGCGGCCAGAAGAACTTGCGCTCGGACTCGGCGATCGGGAGCGTGTTGATCGAGGCGTGCCGCGCGTACATCAGGCCGTGCTCGTCGTACTCCCAGTTCTCGTTGCCGTATGAGCGGTACCAGGTGCCGGAGTCGTCTCGGTGCTCGTAGGCGAACCGCACGGCGATGCGGTTGCCGTCGTACGCCCACAGCTCCTTGATCAGCCGGTAGTCGAGCTCGGTGTTCCACTTGCGGGTCAGCAGCGCGACGATCGTGTCCCGGCCGGTGGCGAACTCCGACCGGTTGCGCCAGCGCGAGTCCACGGTGTAGCCCAGCGACACCTTGTGCGGGTCGCGGGTGTTCCACGCGTCCTCGGCCAGGCGGACCTTCTCGATGGCGCTCTCCCGGGTGAAAGGCGGCACCGGCGGGCGGGTCGTGTCAGTCATGTCAGCTCCTTGCTTCTGGGATCTGCCGCGAGTTCAGCGGACCCCACAAATGGCTGAGAACGCTCGTTCTCACCATGCTTGTAGACTAGAGAACGACCGTTCTCAATGCAAGGGGGCAGAAATGCTGGGTCACGAAGAAGCTCAGGAACAGGCACTCAGGGCAACCGAGGGGCTCTTCTACGCCCGGGGCATCCAGGCCGTGGGCATGGACGCGGTCCGCACCGCCTCGGGGCTCCCGTTCAAGCGCCTCTACCAGCTGTTCCCCTCCAAAGAGGCCCTCGTGCTGGAGTTCCTGCACAGGCGCGACGCACAGTGGCGGCAGGCCCTCGCCGACTACGTCGGGGGGCACACCACGCCCGACGAACGAGTCATCGCGGTGTTCGACTGGCTGCACCAGTGGTTCTCCGAGCCGGACTACCGCGGGTGCGCTTTCATCAACTCCTTCGGCGAGATGGGCGGAATCTCAGCCGAAGTCGCCGAACAGGCCCGGCACCACAAGGAGGCCTTCCACGGCTACCTCACCGCCCTGGTGACGGCGTCGGGACGGCCCGCCGAGCTGGCGGACCAGCTCGCTCTACTCGCCGAAGGGGCGATCGTAACGGCTGCGATCTCCGGTGCACCCGAACCGGCGTGGCAGGCGCGAAGCGCCGCGCGCCTGCTGATGGGCGCGCTGGACCGGAACGGCCCGAAGGGCTTGGACCGCACCCGGGCGAGCAACTGACGCACGACGTGGGTCAGCCGTCTCGTCACGCAACTCGACTCCGTCGGGCGTGTCAATCCCCTGGTTGCGTAGAGACGTTGGTTATGGGCCCAGCCTTCCCGATCGGTCCGGGCTCGCGCTTCTTGGATGATCCGTTCGAACTCGACGGGCGGTTTCCCGCCGGCCGCGCTGTGACGCCGCTTCGTGTTGTAGAAGTCCGCGATCCACGTGGCGGTCTTCAGCCTCGCCTCGGCGCGGGTGGCGAAGGTGCGCGGGTGGACGTACTCGACGTTGAGGACCGAGTAGAACGACTCCGCGGCGGCGTTGTCCAGGGCTGACCCGACTCGCGCCATCGACCTCCCGCTCGGGCAGGATGTCCGGCTCGGTGTCCACGACGAAGCTGAGGAAGTACCGGCCACAGCTGTCCTTGGTGACGGTCAGGGACGTGGGCAAGGCCGGAAGCCGACGTGACCACGTGACCTTGAGGTTGCCGACCTCGGCCACCGTGTTCTCGGCTTCCTCAGGACTCGAAGGCCGGTGTGGTGGGGGCAACAGTTCGGAGTTCTGCAACCTGCGTCGTCCGCCGGCATGTATCCGGCGAGCTCTCGTCCAGACAACGGGTGAGGTGGTCGACGAGGGCTGCGGCCGCCGGGTTGCGGAGGCGTGGCCCTCGTCCTGTGAGTACGACGGCGCGGCCTGGTTCCGGTTGGCGGATCCGCACGCATGGCAGTCCCGCGTCCTCACCGATGCGCCGGGGCACGAACGCCACCCCGATTCCGGCCCGGACCAGGGCGACGAGCATCCCGATCTGGGTCACATCACAGGTGATCCGACGCTCCAGGCCGCAGTGGGTGGCGAGCCTGCGCACCGCGGTCTCCAGGCCCGTCCCGGCACGGAAGTCGATGAAGGACTCCTGCTTGAGGTCCCGGATCAGCGTGCGGCCCGCTCGCGCAAGACGGTGCCCGGGCGCCGTGATGAGCACCAGCTCTTCACGCCAGGAGGCGAACTCCACCAGACCCTCCGGGAGTTCGGCCGTGTCCGGGGCGAGGTAGGCGAGGTCCAGCTCGCCAGCGCGCAGTCCTGCATACAGTTCATCCACCGGTGCGTCGCGTACCGACACCTGGATGCCGGGCCAGCGCCGGTGGAACAGCGCCAGTTCCCCGGGGAGGTCCACGCAGGTGAGGGTCTGGATCGTTCCGATGGACACACGCCCCGCCGTCAGGCCCGCGACCGCCGCGACCGCGTCACGCGCCGCGTCGGCACCCGCGAGCAGCGCTCTGGCCTGCGGCAGCAGGGCTCGTCCGGCCTCGGTGAGCACCACGCGGCGGCCCGTGCGGTCGAACAGGTCGGCCCCCAGCTCGCGCTCCAGGTTGCGGATCGACGTGCTGAGCGCTGATTGCACGATGAGTTCCGACCGGGCGGCGGCCGTGAACGTGCCCTCGGTGACGACCGCCACGAAGTGACGGAGCTGACGCATCTCCATCCATCTACCCTAGCGATGGCAGCTAGAGAAGCGATCTGTTGGACTGACTGAACTGGTGCATCGGATCCTGCAGGCATGAATCACGTACCCGCCTTGTGGATCGCCGCCTATGCCCCCCACCGGCCCGCCCCGGTTCGCATCGCCGCCCGGCAGTTGCTCCGCCTGCACTGCTTCATACGCGCCCTCGCCCTGGCGGATCACACACCTTCCGGGGGCTACTAGGGGCTGTCTCCCGTACGCCAGGAAGCCGAGCGCCTCGCCGGGACGAAGCCACTGCCAGAGGAAGTGGCGGGTGTCGTCGGGCTGAGGGGCGCTGCCGTCGGCGAGGGTGAACGCCTCGACGACCAGGGCGTGTACGGCGCCGGTGAGATCGTCGAGCGTGAGCTCGTCGTTGAGCAAGGCCGCTGAGGCGGCTTCGGCGAGCTCGGCCCTGACACCGCCCCCGAACCATGCACGGGCTGCGGTGGCCTGCAACAGGGCCGGGTCGGCGAGATGCTGCCGACCGCGGGCGGTCAGGGCGAGCTTGCGCTGCCTCTTGGCGAGCAGCCGCGTTGCGCGGGCCAGTTCGTGCAGTTCGACGAGGCGGGCGACGTCGCACTCGGTGCGCGGCACCATGCCGGGCAGATACCAGTCGTAGCGCTCGGCGGCCTCCACGACCAGGGCCCGCGGCAGGTAGCCGACCTGGGTCAGCGTCACCCCGTTGCCCACCGACTCCAGCAGCCCGCGCACGGGTTCAGCCGTGTCGTCGGGCCTCTCGGGCGCTACTCTCAGCAGGTCCGTCAGGGCGCCACGCAGACGGCGCCGGGCGGCGGGCGGGGCCACGTTGTTGACTCCGCCCGACCGCTCCCGCGCCAGGCGCGCATCGACGGCGTCCCAGTCGCCGCCGCAGTCCACCACGCACGCTACGGCGAACCACACGTCCCAGTACGACCACTCGCCAGACGGTGCCGGATGAGGTCACGGCTCCGGGCCGCACGTCGGCGGCCTGCGCCTGCCAGGAAACTTGTCTGCCGTGCTCACCAGCGCATTGTGGCACCGGAGACGATGGCGCCCGCAGCGCGTCATGGGGATCCTCCTGTTCGAGCGCAGCCAAGGACTTGGGGGAGTAGCCTCGCTGGGATGACCGAAGCATGGACCGACTACGCGCTGAAGGCGTTCCGCGCCGCCTGCCATACTGCGGACGCCCCGTCGCTGCTCGCCCTGCTGCGTACGCATGACCCTGCCGACGTGCTGCAGCAGGGCGGAGACGCGCTCACCGCAGCCGTTGTCCTGGGTGTGTCCGGCGCCCGGGAGACGGCGCTCGCGTGTACGTCCACCCTGCACGAACGAGGCTGGCGAGGAGACGCGGTCCTTGCCGAACAGCTCGACACGGTGGGCCGCGGTGCCGTCTGCGTGCTGCGGCCGGTGCCGGTCGATCTGGATGAACTCTCCGGTCTGCTCGAAGGCGATCCGGCCTGGGGCGGTGGCCGCATCGACCTGGACACCGGTGAGTGCCGGCCCGCCCTCGCGGATACCGAGGGGTCGTGGGACGAGGAGGAACCGGAGAACGCCAAGCGGTGGCTCCATGTCCCGTGCGAGGGCTCGCGGGACGCCTACCGCGACATGGAGGACTTCATCACCACCCTCGATGACCAGGACCTCGCTCGGTTCCTCGGCATCACGATCCAGGGCCCAGGAGCGTTCCGTCGGTTCAAGGACATGCTGGCCACCTCGCCGACGCAGTTGCAGCGGTACTGGATGTTCTCCGCGGAACGGCAGTACGGCCGCGCCCGGGCCTGGCTCGCCGATCAGGGCTACCGGCCGTCCCTGCAGGGCGGCCACTGACCTGGGTGTTTTCAGGGTCCCCAGTGCCGGTAGGCCTCGATCCACTCGGCCCCCTGGGGCGCTGGATCCGGTATGGGGAGATCGAGAATACCGATCGACTGTTGGTGCCTGCCTCGCGTACAGACCGCCACGATCTGGCTGCCGGGCAGCAGGTCCACCTCCTTCACGGTGACCTCGATCCCGAGTACGACGGTCTTGAACGGGACGGCCAGATGCTCCGCGAGCATCGTATAGAGCCCCATGAGCTGCTCCTCGTCGTCGTAGGCGTCCACGGTGGCCTGCGCGACCAGCTCATCGAGTTCGGCGTCACTCAGCTGCTCATCCACAGCCACACGGTACCGGCGGAGCCCTCAGCGCCCCGCCCTCGGTCAACCGTCGGCCGCTCCGTACTGAGCCACGGCGGTCGTTCCTCCCTACTGGTGCCAGAAACCGCCCACAGGACGGTGAATCCGAGCGCCGATGTGGTCGTGGCGCAGGGCAGCGAAACCGCGCGGCACGGAGCCCGGCACCGACGGTCCACACTGTCATTGGCCCGCTCCGCGCGCCCGGACCGTTCCCAGCGCGCGGTGAGCGAAGTATCGGCTCGCCCCGTCAGCGGAGTATCCGCCTCAGGAGTTCGGGGCATACATCGCAGTTCGAAAGCGTTGGCTGCGTGAGATTCCCTCAGGCGGCCGCAACAGCAGCTTGCACCTGCGAGGATGGTCGGGTCAGCCGATCGGCGTACCGAGACGGCGTTCAGCACGTCTTGACGCGTACGCCCCCCGACATGTGGGAAGCCCTCAGCTCATGACCGTCCAGCGCAGCTTCACCCGACGCACGCCTTCCTCTCATCTGCTCAAGATCCAGCTCGAGGGGATGGAACCGCCGGCGTGGCGGCGGCTGGGGGTGCCTTCGGGGAGCGGCGATGAACGGATACTGTGCCGCAGGCTGTTGTCGGACACCTCGCATGGGCCGTGCCCGTCCGACCAGGTGGCGGCGCGGGCCGACCACTTGCGGCGGGCTGACCACCCGCACAGCTGCGGGATGCTCGGCGCGCTGGCCGACGCCCTCAAGCCGGTCGACAAGGCCCTGGCCAAGCCGGTGCGGACGGCCGCGTTCAAGGCGGGGAGCGCCAAGTGAGTCTGCGTGTAGCCGAGATCGACGATGAGGCCGTGCCGCTCGCGGACCCTGATGCCGTCGCCTGGGCGCGTGAGCGGCTCGCCGTCGGCGGCTGGGCCGCTGTGTTCAACCCGGCCCAGCCGGGACAGCCGGCCCGGTTCGGCCGCCTGGTGCTCTACCGGCCTTCCGCCACCGTCGCCCGCGTGCCCGCCCAGGGTGTCGCACCGGGGGCGGCGGAACGGATCCAGCTCGCGCTGGTCCTGCCGCACGGCCGCGGGGTGCGGACCCGCACGGTGGAGGGTTGGGCACTCAACCCCGGCAGCGCGCTCGCCCTCCTGCTCGACCTGCCCGCCGCCGGCGTCCACCCCTCGCTCGCCGCGTGGGCGGCCGTCGCCCACCGCGCCCTTCAACTGCTCGGCGAAGGGCGCCTGTACCCCACTTTGACCTCCGACACGTACACCACCTGGCGGTTCGGGCCGCTCGGCACGCACGACAAGCGGGACCTGGACGCGCTGGCCGCTGCGCTGCCGCCGCACGCCCACAACCTGCCCGCGCCCACGGCGGACGACCGGATTGTGCGGATCAGCGAACCGGCCACTTTGGTGCGGGAGTTCTGCGACGCACTCGCCGACACACTCCCGCGCACCCCGGCCGCCCGCTGGGCCGTACCCGGTAACCCGTACGCCGACCGCGCGACCGCCCTGCACCCGCGGCTGGCCGAGTGGGCGGCCGAGGCCGCCGCCGAGCGGGCCGCGCAGGTGAGTGTGGAGCTGAGGGTGGAGCTTCCGGCCGGGCGGCGACGCACTTTCCGGGCCGTGCTGCAGCTGCGTACCGCGGCCGACCCCTCTTTGATCCTGGACGCAGCCGAGCTGTGGGCCGACCCCCACCGCGCGCAACGCCTGCTCGGCCCGCACGCTGAGGCCGAGGCGCTGCTCGCGCTGCGCCGTGCCGCACGCGCCTGGCAGCCCCTGACCCGCCTGCTTGCCGAAGCCGCCCCCAGCGCGCTCCGGCTTGACGACGAGGAGGCCATGGAGCTGCTGGGGGACGCCTCCGACGCGCTGGGCGCGGCGGGTGTGCGCGTGCACTGGCCGCGCGAACTGGTCAAGGCCCTTCAGGCGCGTGCGGAGATCGGGGCGGCC
This sequence comes from Streptomyces brasiliensis, assembly GCF_014647875.1. Classification (GTDB taxonomy): domain Bacteria; phylum Actinomycetota; class Actinomycetes; order Streptomycetales; family Streptomycetaceae; genus Streptomyces; species Streptomyces brasiliensis. The sequence goes on from NZ_BMQA01000059.1 coordinate 14,248, forward strand.
ACCGCGCCCGGCGCGACCGTGGACACCCTGCTGGGCCGCGACGCCCTGCTCGACTTCTCCTGGCATGTCGCACTCGGCGGTGACAGCCTCACCGAGGCTGAACTCGACCTGCTCGCCGAGGCCCGCCGCCCGCTGGTCAAGCTGCGCGACCAGTGGGTCGTCGCCGACCCGAAGCTGGTGGCCCGCCTCAAGCGGCGGCGCATGCGCGAACTCGCCCCGCTGGATGCGCTCCAGGCGGCGCTAACCGGTGAGGTGGAGTGGGACGGCGAGCGCGTCGCGGTGGAGGCGGCAGGCGCCTTCGGCGAGCTCGTTGCCCGGTTGCGCGACCCCGAGGGCCGCGTCCTCGTCCGAGTGCCGGAAGGCCTGAACGCCACCCTGCGCAACTACCAGCAGCGCGGCCTGTCCTGGCTGGCGGACATGACCCGACTGGCACTGGGCGGGATCCTCGCTGACGATATGGGCCTGGGCAAGACGATCACCCTGCTCGCCCTCCACCTGCACCGCCAGGAACAACCCGACACCGCGGGCCCCACCCTCGTGGTCTGCCCGGCCTCGCTGCTCGGCAACTGGCAGCGCGAGGCCGCCCGCTTCACCCCCGCCGTGCCGGTGCGCCGATACCACGGCGGCGAGCGCACCCTCGACCACCTCGCCGGAGACGAACTCGTCCTGGTCACCTATGGGGTGCTGCGCCGCGACCGGGACCACCTCGGCGCCGTCAAGTGGTCGCTCGTCGCAGCTGACGAGGCACAGCACATCAAGAACCCCTACGCCACGACTGCCCGTGAGCTGCGCGCGCTGCCCGCCCGTGCCCGCGTCGCCCTCACCGGCACCCCGGTCGAGAACAACCTCTCCGAGTTGTGGGCGCTGCTCGACTGGACCACCCCCGGCCTGCTCGGTCCGCTGTCCGGCTTCCGCGACCGTTTCGCGAAGGCCATCGAGCGAGGCGCGCTCGGCTCGGACGGCGACGAGGAGACCGCCGATCAGGCCCGGCAGGCCGCCGAGCACCTCACTCGCCTGACCCGCCCGTTCCTGCTGCGCCGCCGCAAGTCGGACCCCGGCATCGCCCCCGAACTCCCGGCCAAGACCGAGACCGACCACCCCGTCGTACTCACCCGTGAGCAGGCGGCCCTGTACGAGGCGCAGGTCCGCGAGACCATGGCCCGTATCGAGAAGGCGGACGGCCTCGCCCGCCGCGGGCTGGTGCTCAAACTCCTCACCGCGCTCAAGCAGATCTGCAACCACCCCGCCCAGTACCTGCGCGAGACCGGCCCGCTGCCCGGCCGTTCCGGCAAGCTGGAGCTTCTCGACGAACTCCTCGGCACGGTGATCGCCGAAGGCGAGAGCGCCCTGGTCTTCACCCAGTACACGCAGATGGGCAAGCTCCTTGAGCGGCACTTCGCTGACCGCGGCATCCGAGCCGGCTACCTGCACGGCGCCACTTCCGTGCCGCATCGCGAGGACCTGGTCAATGCCTTCCAGCAGGGCGACTTCCCCGTATTCCTGCTCTCCTTGAAGGCCGCCGGGACCGGACTCAACCTCACCCGGGCCACCCATGTCATCCATTACGACCGGTGGTGGAACCCGGCCGTCGAGGACCAGGCCACCGATCGCGCGTACCGGATCGGCCAGGACCGCCCAGTCCAGGTCCACCGGCTCACCACCCAGGGCACCGTCGAGGACAAGGTCGCCCGCCTGCTCGGCGCCAAGCGTGCCCTAGCGGACCAGGTCATCGCCTCCGGCGAGGCAGCCGTGACCGAGCTCTCCAACGCCGACCTCGCCGAACTCGTCGCACTCTCAGAGGAGTTCCAGGCATGACCCCCGCCAGCAAAGCCCCCCGCACCGGCACCCGCGCCTTCGCCGCCACCTGGTGGGGCCAGGCCTGGGTGGACGCCCTGGAAGCCTCCACCCTCGACGCCGGCCGCCTCTCCCGAGGTCGCACCTACGCCCGCAAGGGCATGGTCGGCCCGATCACCACCGCCCCCGGCGTGCTGCGCGCCGAGGTCGAAGGCAGCAACCCTTGGCCGTACGACACCGCAGTGCACCTGCGCGTCCTCACCGACGCCCAGTGGGACACCCTCCTCGACGTCATCGCCGCGCAGGCAGGCCGCACCGCCGCCCTCCTCGACGGCGAGATGCCTTCCGACCTCGTCCACGACGCCCGCACCGCCGGCGTCCCCCTGCTGCCCGAACCGGCCGAACTCGACCCCGAGTGCTCCTGCCCCGACTGGGGCTACCCCTGCAAGCACGCCGCCGCCCTGTGCTACGCCACCGCCGCCCACCTCGACGACGACCCGTTCTGGCTCTTCACCCTCCGCGGCCGCACCAAGGACGCCGTCCTCACCGCACTGCGCACCCGCCGCCAGACCCTCACCGGCACCACCCCACAGACCGACGACGCACCCCGCAGCCAGGGCGTACCCGCCCGCGACGCGTTCGCCTCCTTCAGCGGCGTCTTCAGCCCACCCGCCTCCGAGCCGGTCGAGGCCGCGTCAGATGAGCCCGAGGCAGCCCCTTCCCCGCTCACCACCGCGCCCCCGCCCGGCGCCCCCTTCACCCTCGACGACCTCGAAACACTCACCCGCGACACCGCACAGCGGGCCCGCGGTCTCGCCGCCGGGCACACCGCCACGCTCACCGGAACCCCCCTCGAGGACGCCGTACGCCTCGCCGCGAGCGGCATTGCCGAGGGTTGGTTCCACCGGCTCGTCCGTGCCACCGGTCTGCCCGCACTCGAATTCGCCCGACTGGTCCGCGCCCGGCACCACGGCGGACCCACCGGCGTCGCCGTCGCCCGCGTACCTCTCACCCCCGACCCCGCCGCGATGGCCGCCGCCCGCACCGCCCTCTTGAACCCCGACAACGCCGACAGCACCGCCCGCGCCGTGCGGCTGCGCACCTGGCGCAATCGCCTCACGGCCGACAACGAAGGCATCCAGATCCGCCTCGGCCCAGACAACCGCTGGCACCCCTACATCCGCGAAGGCCATGGCACCGCCCCCGAATGGTGGCCCTGCGCCCCCGCCACAGCCGACCCCGTCGCCGCTCTCGTCGCGGCCCGCACCGCCGTTACGCGGCTGACGGATTAAGCTGGCCGGGCGCCGCAAGGAGGACACGATGACGACCGCATGGGACGCGCTCCCGCCCTGGATGCTCCCACCCCGGCCGAGCGGGTGGGAGGCCGATGACCTCGACAACGCACCCGACCTCCCCCGGCACACTGAGCTCATCGATGGAGCGCTGATCTTCATGATGTCCCCGCAGAGGTCCTGGCACGCCCGTGTCGTCACCCGGCTTACGACCGCACTGGACGATCAGGCCCCCGAGGGATTCGAGATCGACCGGGAAATGACGGTCAAGCTGAACGAGAAGAACCGGCCCGAGCCTGACGTCCTTGCTGTCACGGTCCCATACGACCCGAACCGTACGTACTACCTCCCCGACCAGGTCGCCCTCGCCATCGAAGTCGTCTCAGACGAGTCCGCCGACCGCGACCGGTCGCTGAAGCCGTTCAAGTACGCGCAGGCCGGTCTTCCGCACTACTGGCGCGTCGAGGAGGAAAACGGCCTCCCCGTCATCCACACGTACGAGCTGGACGACACCACGCGCGCCTACGTCGCCACCGGTATTAGCCGCGAGCGCATGAAGACAGCGGTCCCTTTCGGCATCGACATCGACTTGCCTCGTCTCGTCCGCTGATCAGAATGCCGTTTGCCGTTTAGCTTAAAACTCAGTAGGCGTAGATCGCCGTCGCCTTGATCCGCCTATAGGCGCCCCACGTTGTGCACAGGGTGGTGCCGGACTTGTTGTACTGGGTGCCGTGTGCCGCGATCCGCCAACCCGGGTACGCGATGAAGCCGCCCCCCCTTCTTGTACAGTCCGCAGTTGCCGCCCATCGTGTAGCCCTCCAGCAGCCCGACGGCGCCCGCATCCACGACCGATTCGTCCGCGGCCGCCGGCCGGGCGAGATCGTGCCGCTGTCCACGCTCACCCACGAACTGGACGGCGGCGCGCGCTGGCCGGAGGTCGGCGACTGGGAGGCGGTCACCGAAGACCTGCTACACATCGTCCGCGACCACGACTGCGACGCCCTCAGCCTGGGCCTGCCGAACATCGCCCGCGCCCTGGTGTGCGCGGGTCCGCGCAGCGAGGTCCGCGCCGTCGACCCGTCGACCGGGAAGCACAAGGCGTACGGGCCCGCCGACCGGATCGAGGTCCTCGTTCAGGTCGGCGGGCAACTGGCCTGGGCGGAAGCCGGACGCCCCCTGTGGCCCGGCGACGGCACGCTTCCCCCGGTCAACTCCACAGAGGGCAGGTGATGTTCGGCACGAAGCACACGAAGGTCCTCGGCCGGCATCCGGCCGACCGACACTGGAAGCACTGTGGTCGCGACGGTCAGCCCGGAAGGAGACGACACCCGAACTCACTGCGACGCAAGAGCAGGAAGCTCAGTCAGCCCTGCAGCCCCGGCGCCTGATCGGGGCGATGTCTCGATGGCGGCAGCGTCTACCTCGGCGTCGTACGGGTCTCGAGGTGCGAGGCCAGCGAGGACGTCCTCATCCCCTGCCACCTGTGGGTCGACCCGCAGGTGAGCCGCGAGACCCTCGACCGGGTCCGGCCGCCGGCCATGCCGCCGCTTCTCCCCGGTCTGGACTGGCTCGGCGACATGCACACGAACCCCGGCCGGGCCATCGAACTGATCTGTCGCGGCGGAGGATGAGCGTTGTCATCCGAGGTTGAGTGATCGTTCAGGGCTGGCCGTGGTAGCCGACGGGGTCGCGAAGAACGCCAGTGTCGCGAGGGCCGCCACACTCGCTGCGAGTGCCAAGGCGCTCGGAAGAGACCAGATCACGACCGGTCCGGCAACCGCTGCCCCCAAGGCGAATCCGGTGATTTTCAGGCTGGCGCCGGTGGTGAAGATCTGGCCGCGCAAGTGTTCTGGCGCCTCCCGGTGACGGATGGCGAACAAGGCGGCCAGTTGAGGTCCTTCACCGACCCCCGCTATGAGTACGGCCACGATGAGCACGACGGGTTGACTCCACGTGGCCAAGGCCAGCGCGACAGCCTGGACGAGGGCACTGGCCCAGATGATCGTGTCGGGGGCGACTGAACGCGGAAACCGGGCGAGTACGGCGTTGGCCGCCAGGGCGGAGAGCGCCGTGCATGAGAGCAGCACCGCGCCACGGCCGGCTCCACCCAGGACACGGTCGCCCAGGAGCGGGATGCACGCCGTCAGGATGCCCTGGGCGACGCAGGAGATGACGGAGGTGAGTGTCGCTCGGGCCAGTGACGGTCTTCCGACGATGACCCGCATTCCGGCAGCAAGGTCGCTGATCATCGAGGTTGTCCGAGAGTCCCGTGCCCTACCGGCACGGGCGGGCAGCATCCACGCGGTAGGCAGCGCCAAGACGATGAGCACCACGGAAACCAACACGGCTGTCGGGGCTCCCAGGGTCTCTGCCACACCGCCGGCGAGAGCCGGACCGGCCAGACTCGCCACGCTGAACGTCATGGCATCGAGCGCATTCGCCCGTGGCAGGTCGTCGCCGAGCACCACACGGGGCAGTTGGGCCGTCCATCCGCCCGACAGAGCCGGCCCCAGCAGCCCCGTCACCACAGCAATCAGGATGGTGACAGCGAACGGCAATCGGCCGAGTCCCACGAGAATCGTCCCCAGCCCCGCCGCATACATGACGAGGGCCCCTGCCAGCAGGCGTCCCGGCTGTCCCGCCCTGTCGAGGAGCGCCCCGAGCACCGGCCCACCTACCGCGGCAGAGACCGTGATGCCCGCAAGCAGCGACGACGCTTCGACGGTCGATCCGGCCAGGGCAAATCCTGCCAGCATCAGCGCCGGTCCTGACATCTCGTCTCCGGCACGAGCTGCCACTGCTCCGGCGAGATAGAAATGGAGGGAATAACGCCTTCTCATCAGCAAGACGTTACGGAGGTAACTCAAAACTCAGCAAGATGCGTTACATTCCAGAGGTGCTCTCCAACAGCGACGACTGGTCCACCCGGCACTCCGTGCTGACCACGGCTCGACGAACCGCCGCCCTGATCAACGCCCTCGCTGACGACCGCCCCGACCCGGCCGTAGTCGCCGACGTGCTCCGCGACTACGGCGAGACCGACCCCGTCGACCTCACCCCCCGCGATGTCGCCGGGATGCGGACAGCCGCCACCCTGCTGCGGCAGGTCTTCGCCGCCGAGCACGCCGACAGCGCCGCAGCCACCCTCAACCACCTCCTGCAGGACCACACCGGACCGCTCCGCCTGACCTCGCACGGCGGCAGCACCCCCTGGCATCCCCACCTCGACCACGACGACAACGCGCCCTGGGGCGAATGGCTCCTCGCCTCGTCCTGCATGGCCCTGACCGTCCTCGTCTGGGACCGCCAACGCCCACCCGGCAGGATCTGCGCATCATCCAGCTGCCAGAACGTCTTCATCACCCAGGGCAGCGGCCCGGAACGCCGCTACTGCTCCCGACGATGCGCAACCCGCGAACGAGTCGCAGCCCATCGACGCTCCCACTCCGCCGGCGAACAGCCGAGCGGGATCAGAGTAGGGCGCGCAGGAGCGGCGCGGGCCTGAGCGGCGCGACCCTGGATGGCGCGGGACCTGAGCGGCGCGAGACTTCACGGTGTTCATGGGCACAAGCCGCACTGACCTTGCACCTGACCGCTGGCCTGAAACGGCAGAGAAGCGAAGCCCCTGGCGAGCGAGCCTTCGCGGCGGAGCAAGTGCCGAGTTGGGGAGGTGATGCCCGCCGTGGCGATCGGCTGGCGGATCGGCTCACAGTTCTGGGGCCAGGGATACGCGTCCGAAGCCGCTCACGCCATGCTGGAGTTCGCTCTCCAGGACCGCGGCCTGGACCGCGTCATCAGCATCAATCGGGTGAGTGACAACGCCTCCGAGAACGTCATCCGCAAGCTCGGCATGGTTTCCGAGCGAGAGCCGGCACACCCGCTGTATGGCTTCCCGCTGCACGTTCACGCCATCGATCTCACCGAGTTCCAGGCATGAACCGGCCGAGCCGTCGATCACCACAAGACAGCCGACCCGGTTGTGCTCTTCGTTCCCCAGTCGATTGCCTAGACCAACGAGTACCACAGGCCAGCCGCACAGGTGCCGCCTCGAAGCCCACCTGGTGCCGCCGCAGCGGTATGGCGCAAGCTGGCCCGCATGGATTGGTTGCCACTGCTCTCCACCCTGGCCGGGGCCGCGATCGGTATCGTCGCTACTGTCATCGCGGATCGGAATCGGTGGAAGCGCGAGGATGCCAAGGAAGCTCTTCGGCTGCGGCTCGACATCTACACGCAGTACACCACCACCGTGAAGGTCCTCGGTGAGACCCTGCGGGCCTTGGCCGGGCGAGACCACCCTTCTGACGACGAGCGGGCGCTTGCGCTGCGCGAAGCCTTTCGGGAATCAGGCATCGCCATCGCGTCCGAACGGATGTGGCTCATCGCGCCCGAACCCGTCGTCAGCGCCTCCAACAGCGTGTTCCACTGCCTGCGACGCATCTGCGACGGCTACATCGACGGAGCTGCTGTCAGCAGTCCGGAGGATCACGCGCGCTGGGAGGCACGCGGCAAAGCAGCCGCCAAGATGCGCAAGCTCATGCGCGAAGATCTCGGCGTTGGACCACTTGCCGAACGCCACAGCACCTAAATGGTCGGCTCCGGAAGCCCTTCGGGGGTTGACCGGGGCACCGCGGTCGTGCTGGTTGCCGGCCGGAGACAGCTGGGCCAGTTGGCGTTGTGTCCCGCTTGCGGAACCGTCGCCCTGTCCGGCGTGCGCTTGAACCTCACCTTTGGGAAAGCCGCACAGTGGTCGTGACCGGGCGACCGCCCGGCACGAGGGAGCCGTCCATACGAGCCGGAGTTCCTGGGTAACAGACTCCAAGCCTGTTACCCAGGACCGTTCGACGAACGGCGCCTTCTGCCACACTTCCGACGCCCGCGCTGACCTCCACCGGTCATCGCGTGCGGTCGGCGGGGGATCCGGCGGCCGCGCAGGATTCTTCGGATCGTGCCCGCCCCGAGGCGATGCTCCAGGTGGCGCAGTTCGCCCTGGATCCGGACCACGCCCCAGGTCCGGTTCTCGGTGGCGAGGCGGACGATCAGCTCTACGAGCCCGTCGTCGAGCGGCGGACGTCCCGGTGACCGAGGCTGGGTGGGTCCACTTCTTGACCACCATGCGGCGGTGCCAGCGCAGCAGCGTGCTCGGGGTGACGATCCGGTGCAGTCGCAACGCTTTCGGCAGCATCCTGGACAACGCCGCGAGCACCGCCCGGTCGATCCATTCGAGCCGCGGCTTCGGGTTGGCACGCAGCAAGACTGCGACCTCTTGGCGCAGTACCGGTGTCTCGGCGTCCTTCGGAGCCGATGGTCTGGCCAGTAGCACCAGCCAGGACAGTACCGCGGCGGCGAACCGTTAGATCAGCCGAATCAGCACGGTCCCCCCATCATCGCAGGTCCGGGCCCGTGACCGAGTTTCGGGAGTACTACAGGCGGAGTCTGTGTCTTAGAACACATGAGGGGGTGCTGTTCACCATGGTCGGCCGGATGCCAACATGACCGGTGTGCTCATAAAGCGGTTTATGTCGGATATTCGCCAGTCCGTGCGGGTGAGTCATGCGCTAATCGTGCTTCCCCTCGGCTTGATCGCTGTGATCATGATTGCGGATGTGGTGACCGATCCGGGCGCCCAGCTCGGTCCGCTGCTGGTCGTCGCGCCCGCCATCACTGCGTCGTTCGCCGGGCCGCTTCTCACCGGGCTCATCGGGATCCTGGCTGTGGCCGGCCAGGCTCTGAGCCCGACCTTGCAGGGCGAGGCCTTCACCCCGGGAATCCGTGCACAGGTCATCGGCATCGCCGTGGTCTCCGGGTTCCTGGTCGCCTTCCGCTACCTACGCGGCCGATACCTGTGGCAGCTCGCTCGGGCGCGCTCAGTGGCGACGGCCGCTCAGGAGGTCTTGATGCAGCCCCTGCCCCGGCGCTCCGGGCCGTTGCGCATCGCCACCGATTACATCGCCGCCGAGGAGGAGGCGCAGATCGGCGGTGACCTGTACGCGACTGTGTGCCACAAGGGCTCGACCCGGCTGATCGTCGGCGACGTCCGTGGTAAGGGACTGCCCGCCATCAAGGACACCTCCCTTCTGCTCGGGGCTTTCCACAGCTCCGCCTACCGCGACCTCTCGCTGCGACGCATGGTGATCCACTTGGGGAACACCATGCACTGGCACTGGGCCCGCCACACCAACGACGATCCCGAGGCCCCCGAGTCCTTTGTGACTGCTGTGGTGCTTGATATACCCGACGACGTCGGCCTGATGGAGATGGTCACCTGTGGCCATCCGCCACCCTTGCTGCTGCGCGACGGCAAAGTCAGCCCTCTGGAAGCGCGCAGTCCAGGACTTCCGCTGGGAATGACCACACCCTCCGGGGATCAGTACGTGGTCGACACCTTCGGCTTCCAGCCCGGCGATGCCCTGCTCCTGTACACCGACGGAGTCACAGAAACACGCAGTCCTGACGGGACCTTCTACCCGCTGGCCGAGCGGGTCGCCGCTTGGGACGGAAACGGCGGTCCGGACCGCCTCGTCCAGTACGTCCGCAAGGACCTGCTCGCCCACGCGGGGGGACACATCGATGACGACGCTGCCGTCGTCGTCGTCGAACGCCTCCCATCAACGATCTAGCGAGGGGACGCCCCGCTTTAGCGGGGTGGGGAATCGCTTCTTTGGGCTGTTCTGGCGTCAACTCGGTGCATGGATCTGTACTGTTCACCTGTACCGGTTTTCTGCTGCACTAGACTTGCTGCGTGTGTGTGATCGCTTGGCTGTGACCGGGAGGGTTCGCCGGTTCTCCGGCGGTGTGTACCATCTCGGGCGCCACGTGGTGTGGTGCCCTAAGTACCGCCGTCCGGTCCGGGGCGGCAGGGTCGCGGAACGCCTGGACGAGCTGATCCGCCAGAAGGCGGACGAGCGCGGGTGGGAGATCGTCGCCCTTGAGGTGGTGCCGGACCAGGTGCACCTGTTCGTCAAGCACGACCCGAAGTCGTCGGCCTCGTATGTGGCGAACCAGTTCAAGGGCTTCACCTCCCGCGTGCTCCGCTCGGAGTTCCCGCACCTGAGGTCACGGATGCCCACCTTGTGGTCGTCGTCGTACTTCGCCGCCTCGGTCGGCGCGGTGAGCGCGGCGACGGTGGAGAAGTACATCGACACCCAGTGGGAACGCCCTGGGAAGAAGGACAAGGTCCGCGAGGCGACTGGTTGGCTGACCCGCCACCCTGTCGGCCGTTAGCCTGTCGGTATGTCAGAGCGTGTCACCCCAGGCCGCACGGGCGGCCTGATCACTCTGGTCGCCGCGGGCACTCTGTGGGCCGACTTGACGACCGACAGCGCTGTGCCGACGGCTTCTGCGGCGTTCACCTCCTTTCCTGCCAATGCCCGGGTGGGATACGTCCTGCTCAGCGACCGTGTGGTGCCGACGGTGAAGACAAGCAGCAGTCAGTGGAGTGTTCCGGAGATTGAGGTGCGCCGGGCGGCAGCGGAACTGAACGCGGTTGAGATGGACCGCCAGGACCTGGTCCGCATCGGTCCGTTCCGTGGCGCGCCGAAGCAGGAGCACACGGAGGGAACGCCGCTGCGATGGCGCCAGCGCATCGCCTGGGAATTGCAGGAGCTGGGCGGCCCCGAGCGGGCAGCACGTGAAGGCGCCCGGCCGTACCATCTGGCGGGGATCGACTGGCGGCGGATACTCGTGCAGCAAACCCGCGACCGGACGGCGCGGACATGGTGGCTGCCGCGCGCCGTGGTCAGGCTGCTGGACGCGGCCGAGCACTCCGAAACGCAGTGGCTGCGAGCCGCGCGGACCTGCCAGGCAAGCGCAGTCGTCACCGAGCCGCCCTCCCACCACCGGCAGGCCCAAGCCCTCGACAGTCGGCAGACGACGAGCCCCGACTGCCCGACCGGCCCACTGCGCCCGTACAACGGGGAACTGCAAGGCCACCTGTACTCGGCACTCAGCAGGAAACCCGGCACCTCCCGCAAGGTGGCTGGGTGGACTTGCGCGGTCTGCTGCACCGCACCCGCCACCGTACTCGACCACTGCCACGAACACGGCTACGTCCGCGCCCCCGTCTGCCACTCCTGCAACACACAAGAACGGCCCGACCACCTGTACAGCAACGACATCCGCGTGGCGAACCACTACACACGCCTCTTTAACACCCACACCGCCGACTGGCTCCGCCACTGGCACCGCTGCCCCGGCTGCCGCGCCCGCACCACCCTGCCGCTGCCACACCTCGCTGCCTGGACCGCCTTCATAGCCTGCCGGTCACTGCGCCCGACCCACCGAGCCCCTCACGGCTCCCGCGGACGCAAACCTTGCGGTGTGCTGCGCGTGTCCTGGACGGGCAGTCACAGCGCGCCCGGTTCCTGTCTGCTCACTGTCGCCGTCGACTTCTGCCCCTCCGGCGAGCACCGTGTCCTGGCGCGAGTCCCCTACCGCGAAGCCGCCGAGCGGTTTAGCACCTGGCTGGCCGAGACCGCCCCTGCCGTGGCCGCCGCGGCGGGACCCGACCGCCTGGACGGCCTCCCCGCCCGCTTCCGGCCAGTCATTGCGGACACCAGCGGCGAGGGCTTGGCGCTGTTCTGAGCTAATAGCGGGAGACCCGACAACAACGTCAACCCGTACCCGCCCGGCGTCGTCCCACCCCACGCACAGCCCCCTCAAGGATCGGGGAGGACTCTTCCTCCGGTGGCATGACGAGGCCGGAGCTGACGGGGTGCTCATCATTGACAAGACTGAGCCGGTTCCCGGCCCAGCGGTCGAGCTGAGTGCAGGCCCACGCTGGGGCGTACGCTGCGGTAGGTACCTGGGGTATATAGCGGTGGCGGACCGCATGCCCTCGCCGCCCATCTGTCCCAGGTCGCCGCAACCAACGGGGGAGGAAACCGCCGCCGGCGTCTAGGCTCCCAGCATGTCTGGTCCGACGTTGGTGATCGATTTGGCGGAGCCGCTCTCCCCGGTGGGGCTCTCCTCCCACTTCGACGAGAAGCGGCCCGGGTTCTTCGACGTCAATGTGCCCACAGAGCGACTGGGCGTCGAGGACAGGCGGGAGAAGGACTGGCGAAAGCCGTTCCCGCTTCCGCTCCTCGGCAACACCTCCGCGGACGAGGAGCTCACGGCCCTGGTGGGATTCAATCCGCAGCGCGAGGACTGGCGTCGGCCCTTCCTTGTCTACTTGATGGGGCCGGGTGCCGGTGACGAGAGCATCTTCGAGGCTGAGCACGCGGACGAGCCCGAGGTGGAGGCCGTCCTCGGCTTCAGGCCGACCCATGCCGTCAATGTCAGCGCCGGCTGCAATCGCGAGATCGACCATGTGGCCACGGCCCTGCTGACCGCCGCTGTCATGGACGTCATCGGGGGCGTGGCCAAAGCCGAGCTGCTGGACGGACAGGCGTCGGTCGTCGCCGGCCTTCCGGGGGTGCTGGGGATCGCGGACGACGACTGGATGGCGCTGGGAACGGCGGAGTTCCTGCGGGCCTGGGTCGGACACCCCGCCTTCCGGCTGGTCAAGTAGCCCAGACAGATCCGCGGCAGAGGCGGCGCCGTGACCGGGGACGTTCGCCAGGTTGCCTGATCATGCGGCGAGAGCGGGTCGGCCACCCCAATGAACTCGCGCTACCCCGGCGCACGATCTGCTGCAGCCGCGGCCCCTCCTGGTCGGTCAGTCTGCGCACACGGACAGGCTCGGCCACCGCGCCTCCAGCGGTCGGATCGGACGTCACCGCACATCCAACCGCCACGACCACCAACCCGGCGAACCTATGCGGTCACTAGCCGCTCGGTCTGCAGGTGGGATCCGTTCCCGGACCCTCCGTCGAACTGCCCTCGCCGCGGGCGGACCTGAGCGATACCAAACGAGGTAGGCATCACGCGCCTGCTCGCCGCACGCCCCCGTGCGGGGGGAAGTCACCAGGCTGGCGGGGCGGTGACAGGGTTCGCGAGGGGACCCGCGCCCCGTCCGTGCGGTCGACGGCGGCATCCGGAGGGTTCCCGACGGTCAGGATGCGGTGAAGTGCTCGGCCAGCGCGCGGAGTCCCGCCGTGAAGATGTCATCGCGGAAGGAGGCTGTCAGCTCGTCCGCATCGGACAGCTCGCAGTCGAAGACCACCGACCAGCCGACGAACGCCTCGCCGGTGGCGGTCAGCGGCAGAACCTGCATGGTGGCCCGGTAGGACCGCAGGGCGTACGGGGAGCGGACGCTGTCGTACGTCGGCACTCGGCTGTGATCATCAAGAGCGACGAGGGTTTCCACCACGGTTGCTCCGTTGGCCATGAGCAGGCTGCGGACGCTGCCGACGCGGTCAGGTGCGTCTTGCTCACGCAGGGCGCTGTGCGCGACAGCCGGTTGCCAGGCGGGCAGACCGTTGAAGTCACGAAGGGTGCGCCACACTGTTGCGGCGTCGGCTGGGATGTCAGCGCTGGCGAAGGTTTCGGGCATCAGAATTCTCCTGCGTCGCAAAAAGTAAGGAGCTGGATCGTGCGTCGGCCGACGGTGGGGTCACTCTTGTTGATCAACCGGCCTGTCCGGGCCTTCGTTCAACGCCACGCGGTGCGGCCGGTGCCGGTGAAGGTCCTAGCTCACCTGGTCGCCGGTGATGCACATGACCAAGCGGCTGCACGGTTACGGATCGGGCACCCACGTGGACTTGAAGGTCGACGATTCGGCGCGTGACCCCTGAGCCGCTGTGGCGTGGGGGCGGTGACGGCGGCAACCGACGTCAGGAGAACTGCTGCGGACGCGGGAGGGAGTGCTGCACCCACCCGAGGATGCGCGCCGGTCAGTTGCTTGCCGGGCAGCCGATGCGCCGTACGGCGCGCTGTTGCTCACGCGGACCGGCCTGGGTGTGTGCATCACACCCCTTCAGTCGCTCGTGGACCTGATTAGCCTGGTCGGCGTGGACAAGGAGAACAAACTCGGTGACTATCTGCGCGCTCGCCGCGATATGACCATGCCGGGGGATGTCGGGTATCCGGACGACGGTTCGCGCCGGGTGCCTGGTTTGCGGCGGGACGAGGTTGCGCTGCTTGCCGGGGTGAGCACGGACTACTACATCCGGCTCGAACAGGGCCGCGAGCGGCATCCCTCCGAGCAGGTGCTCCAGGCGATCGCTCGAGCGTTGCGCCTGGACGACGCCGCGGCCGCGCATCTGTTTCGGCTCGGCCTCCCCGCCCTCGCGCCCTCTGTGGCCCCGGCCACGGCTGTGAGCCCGCACCTGCTGCGGCTGCTGGACAGCATGAGCGACGTGCCTGCTTTCGTGGTGGGCCCGTCCCAGGACGTCCTCGCCGCCAACGCGCTTGCGCAGGAGTTGTACAGCGGTTTCGCCCGCTACGACAATCTGCTGCGAATGATCTTCCTGGATCCCTACGCCCGGGACTTCCACGGAGACTGGGACAAGGCAGCACGTATCGCGGTGAACAACCTGCGCGCGTCGTCCGCCCGGTTTCCGGATGACGAGCGCATCGCGCGCGTCATCGGAGAACTCAGCGTCCGCAGCCCCGCGTTCACGACGTTGTGGGCACGCTACGAGATCCGTCCCCGCACGCAGGAGGACAAGCACTTCCGCCACCCGCAGGTGGGTGAACTGCATCTGCACTTCGAGGCGCTGGCTGTCACCAGTGCTCCTGGGCAGCACCTGTCGGTCTACAGCGCCGAACCCGGCAGCGCCAGCAGCGACGGCCTGGTCCTGCTGCGCCGGCTGGCCGAGCAGAGGGCTGCGCGGAACACCGTTTCAGAGGAAGGAGACCTGCATTCATGACTGACCCCGTCGCCCATGCCGCCGGAAGCTTCGACATCGCCGGAAAGAAGGTCGCCCGGCTCGGTTTCGGCGCCATGCGGCTCACCGGACTCGGCGTGTGGGGCGAACCCGACGACCGAGACGAATGCATCCGCGTGGTCCGCCGTGCCATCGAAGTCGGCGTCCAGTTCATCGACACCGCGGACTCCTACGGCCCTCACATCAGCGAGGAGATCATCCGGGAAGCCATCCACCCCTACCCGGACGACGTGCTCATCGCCACCAAGGCCGGTCTCACCCGCAACGGTCCCGACGTGATCAAAACCGACCAGGGCCTGGTGCGGCTCGGTCCCAAGGCCTGGCCGCCCGTAGGACGCCCGGAATACCTGCGCCAGCAGGCCGAGATGAGCTTGCGGCGCCTCGGCCTGGACCACATCGACCTGTTCCAGCTGCACCGCGTCGACCCGCAGGTCCCTCTGGAGGATCAGGTCGGGGAACTGAGGAAGCTCCAGGATGAAGGCAAGGTCATCGACATCGGCCTGTCCCAGGTGAGCGTCGACCAGATCGAGCAGGCACGTCGGATCGCCGATGTCGTCAGCGTCCAGAACCGCTACAACCTCACGGACCGCAGTTCCGCCGACGTTCTCGATTACTGCACCCGCGAGGGCATCGCCTTCATCCCGTGGGCGCCAGTGGCCGCCGGTGAGCTCGCCAAGCCGGGCGGACCCGTCGACCGTATCGCCGCCGCACGCGGGGCCACCTCATCCCAGGTCGCGCTCGCCTGGCTGCTGGCCCGCTCCGAGGTGATGTTGCCCATCCCCGGTACGTCCAAGGTCGCTCACCTGGAGGACAACATCGCGGCCGCACAGCTGCAGCTGAGCGCCCACGAGATCGACGAACTCACCAAGGCCGCATGACATCCGCCCCCTCGCGACACCACGTCGTACACCTTCTCCCGAAAGGACTTGATTGATGCTGCTGCCGGCTGATGAGGCGGGCCAGGGGCGGGCAGTCGTTCTGCTCCACGCCCGGCCTGCGGATCGGACCATGTGGAACGCGCATCTGCCCCTGCTCGCCGAGGCCGGCATCCGCGCGATCGCCCTGGACCTGCCCGGTCACGGTGAAGCGGCCGTACACGACCGGGACGAGGCGGCACCGTGGAAGGACGTCCTCGACACCCTCGACCAGCGGGGCATCGACCGTTTCGTGCTGGCCGGCAATTCGCTCGGCGCGCTGGTGGCCCTCCAAGTGGCGGTGACCGCCCGTGAACGGGTCGAAGGTCTGGTCCTGGTGGGCTACCGACCCCACGATCAAGCACCCTCCGCCCGTCTCCAGACGGCCTGGGACAGGGAAAGGGCAGCGCTCGGCACCGGCGACATCGACGCGGCCGTACGGGCCGGAGTCCAAGCGTGGATTTCCGAAGCGGCAGCCCCTGAAGTCAAAGCGCACGGGGCCCGCATGATGCGCGACCAGCTGCAGTCACAGCGCGCCCACGCCGAGCCTGCACACGCCGAAGACCCTCTCGGCAAGGATCCGGCCATCCTGCGCGCTCTCTCCGTACCGGCCCTGGTCGGCGTGGGCGCGCACGACATGCCCGACTTTTTCCAGGGAGGTGAGGAACTGGCCCGCGAACTGGACGCGGGCGACCTGACAGTCATCCCGGAAGCAGGACACCTCGCGCCACTGGAGCAGCCCACGGCCTTCTGTGAACTGCTCGTGGGTTTCCTGCACTGCATCCCATCGAACGCGGCACTCCAGATCGGCTGAGCTGCGAGTCGGACGACGGGGGAGAGCGGTGGGCGCCGTCACCGACGCGGATGTTGTTCGCGCACGCACTGGGAACCCACCGGTTCGTCCGCGCGCGACGTGGAAGCTGCCCAGCTACGCGCCTGACCTCAACTCAGAACAGCTGACCCTCCGGGAAGATCAGTAGCGCTCGTGCCGATTGTGGCGTTCGGACCGCCAGCGGGGCGGCGTGAGTTCGAGCTTGCCGAAGATGTCCTGTGAAAGGGACAAGAGATCCCTGCGCCCGTACGGGCCCCTGCTCGTTCACATCGGCGGCCGCCCTCAGCTGGTGCACCAACTCCTCGTGCAGGGCATTCGTGGCCACATGCATCTCCAGGGTCATTGCTTGAGGCACCTACATGGTCGTGCAGTCGCATTCGGATTGGTGGGGGTTGGGGTGGCTGCTGCGTGTAGGGCGCAACCGCCGCTACATTCGGTCAGGTTGACGGAAGGCAACATAGAACGTTCGGTCTTGACAGTTGGTCGCAGGGTATCTCTAATGTAAAGACGAACGTTCTCCCCGAGGTGAGCGTGCCATGGGTATCCGTGTACGCGGCGCGTCCCGCTCGCCGCCTATGGCCCAGCTCTGCTCAGTGCGACCACCGTGCGGCCGCGCGATGGCGACCTCGGGGTCAACTCCGCGTGACAGGAGCGGATAGGGCTTCGGCTGTTGTGCCCGAGGGTTTCGCGTACGAAGGAGTGTCCAGTGAGCGCCGGTGTACCCCGCCCCTACGTCGACACCAGCAAACCCCACCCCGCACGCGTCTACGACTGGCTGCTGGGTGGTAAGGACAACTACCTCGTCGACCAGAAGATCGGCCAGGCGCTCCCCGGGGAAACACGCGGCAACGCGGCCCGGAACCGGGCGTTCATGCACCGCGCGGTCGCCTGGCTGGCCAAGAACGGCGTCGACCAGTTCCTCGACATCGGCTCTGGCATCCCCACCGAGCCCAACATGCACCAGATCGTGCAGGCGATCGCGCCCGCCGCCCGGATCGTCTACGCGGACAACGACCTGAGCGTCCTGCTTCACGCGGAAGCACTCCTGACCAGCACCCCGGAGGGAGTCACCGACTTCCTCCAAGCGGATGTGCGGCAGCCCGCAGCCATCCTGGAACGTGCCGGCGAGAAGCTCGACTTCGAACGCCCCGTCGCCCTGTCCCTGCTCGCCCTCCTGCACTTCCTTCCCGACGACGAGGACCCGTACGGCGTCGTGCGCACCCTCGTGGAAGCACTCCCCTCGGGCAGCTTCCTGGTCCTGTCGCATGGCACGGTCGACCAGCACCCGGAGTGGAACGGGAAGATCGAGGCCGCGTACCAGGAGGGTGCGATACCGCTGCGGTTGCGTAGCCGCAGAGAGGTCGAGCCCTTCTTCGACGGACTCGAACTCGTCGCGCCGGGGCTGGTGTTCGCCACCGAGTGGTACCAGGATGACCCGGTGCCGACCCCCGAGCGCAGCGGCTTCCACGTCGGTGTCGCCAGGGTTCCCTGACGGTCACGGACACCGCTGCTTCTTGACGCAAGTGCAGCAGCTCGTGAACAAGAGTCCACCTGAGATTTCGTTCAGATGCAGCGCTCGGCTCGTCGAGCGGATGCTGCCGCTGATCGGTCCGGCGGCCGGGGCGATCGACGACGTGTCGGTGCCGGAGGATGGTATGGGGCGTCGGACACCGTTCGCCGGGACCCCACCCGCATCCCGGCGGACGAAGCGCAGCGCGGAAGCGGCGCCTCACCCTGGACATGTCAGGAGGGGCTTCTTCGATGCAGCTCGTGACATTCGCCGAAAGGGCGCGCGAAGCGCTTGGCCTGGTCGACGACGGGTGACCGTGTACGACTTGGGTGGTGTGGTCGGCGGCCGCAGCCTGCCCGAGGTCATCGACGAGTGGGACGTGTGAAATAGAACGTTCGGTATTGACAAAGGATCACGGAGATCTGACGATGTAACGAGACAGAACGTTTGGTCCCGAGCAGGGACCGGTCGGGTTGCGCGGCGTGCAGGTTGCCTGATCCGGGAGGAGAAGGGGCGCAATGACAGCCGCGCCGACTCCGAAGCACGCACATGAGGAGGCCCCCGTATGCCCAAGCCGCCGCTGCCGGCCGAGGCTCAAGAGATGCTGCGCCGTGCGAATACGGCCGTCATGGCCACCCTGCGCCCGGACGGCACACCTGTCTCCGCCGCCACCGGGTACCTGTGGGAGGACGGCCGGGTCCTTCTCAGCCTCGACGAAAGCCGCGTACGTCTGAGGCACTTGCGCCGCGACCCGCGCGTGTCCCTCACCGTCTTCGACGGCGACGACTGGTACACGCACGTCTCACTCATCGGCCGGGTCACCGAGATGTACGAGGACGAGGGCCTGCGGGACATCGACCGCATGGCCCTGCACATCACGGGCGAGCCCTACCCCGACCGGGTCCGTCCCCGCGTCAGCGCCTGGGTCGAGGTCGAGCGCTGGCACAGCTGGAGCGTGGAAAAGGACGGCCCGGCCTTCACGTGAGTTGGCGGCCACGATGAGAAGGTCCCCGGGCTCGAACGGGTTGCCCTCGACGGGGAGGATGTCGAGAGGTGGCCGGCCCTGCCCGGACCCGAAAGGGTGCTGACGTGGATCAGGTGGGCCTGTGAGGACCCGATGACCATCAACGCTCGAACCGAAGGACAAGTTGGACACCGCGGCGACACCGACAGTCACGGCGGACTCCGCGGTGGTTCACCGGGCTGCGGTGAACGGACCGGAGGGTGTGTCACCGAGGTGTCCCGGTGGTGCGCCATCACCCAGTAACTGTCGGTCCAGTCGTCCAACAGCCGGAAGATCGTGACGCGGCCTCGGCCGCTCTCGATTCGTCCCATCGTGCCTGTCCTCGCACGGGTCCGATCCCGCCCAATGAGTGCGGCCGGGTAGATCATTGCTCGGTGCGAGGTGCATTGGTCGCCCCGGCCCGCGCGGCACGGACGGTACTTCGCCGCACTGGCCGAGGCCGGCGTCGGCCACGTCTACGCCACCCTGCCCTACGCGGTGCGGGACTGCAGCGATCTGCTCGACGTCGCGGCCGACATCCACGCCCAGGTCCGCGCCGCCGGCCTCTGAGCACACGGGGCCCAAGGGCTGTCCGGTTCGCGAACGTCGCGCACCTGAAGTCCGGCCTGGGACATCCCCGCCTACAGGTTCACGGCACCGTCTGAGCCATGAGGCATCGGGCCAGACGACGCCCCGGTCCGCGGTCCGCCGACCGGGGCGTCGGGACACGTCGTCGAATCGAGGCGGCGGTGCCCGCCGCCTACCTGGGAGTTTATCGGCAGCACGTACGAGGCTATGAGGAATTTGCCACACCGCCCACGTTGCCGCCTCGGGGGAGGTCGCTGGGCAGGGGAACAGCCAGGGCCGCGACGTTTATGCCCAGCAGGTCTGGGCCGCCAAGCCGCCCGGTGTTCCGGCCAGGGTGCTGGCACCGCGTGGTTCGCCTCCCGGCCGTCCGGGAAGTCGTCCAGGGAATCGGTCACGTTTCTCTCGCTCGGCCCGATCCCGGGACGGGGGATCAGCCGGCAGACGCTGCGGACCAACCTCGCCGAGCACTGCGCTCGATGAGTAATGGATCTCCTGGTGTGCCTGGAGATCCATCTCAGCCATGAGGGTGAGTGGGAGCCACCTCTACCTGTCCAGATGAACCGAAGCAGCCAGGAAAAGACGGGGGTTGGGCGACGCGCGGGCCGTCCTGTTGCTCTCCGGCATGCATATGTCCACGCATCGTGAAGCCCCGGCCCACTGCAAGGACCTGGTCGACGTGCAGGAGCCCGAGCAGTTGTGGCTCCGGCCGGCCCTCGCCGCCAGAGGGACCAGGGCCGCGGTGAAGGTGGCGAAGCACTGTCGCCGTAACCCGCTGGCCCGGCACATCTCTCAGGCATGCCTTGCGTTGAAGACGGCAGCGGCGGGGGCTGGTGCCACGGGGCCCGGGAAGTCCCGGACCTCGTGAACACGTCACTGTCGCCCTGCGCCGACGAGTGGGCTACTCGGGGAGCCTGGCCGGCGGCCGGCGGCGCACGGTGTCAGAGGCGGAAGCCGCCGCTCGCCTCGATGCGCTGGCCCGTGATCCAGTTGGTGCCCTCGCGCACCAGGGCTGCCACGGCCGGGCCGATGTCGTTTGCGTGGGCGACCCGGCCCTGGGCGGTCAGCCCGCTGAAGATCTGCTGGAGGTTCTCGTCGCGGAGGTAGCCGCCGTCGAAGTCGGTGTTCACGGGGCCGGGCGCGATGGTGTTGACGCTGATGCCGCGCCCGCCGAGCTCGACCGCCCAGTAACGGGTCAGTACCTCCACCGCTCCCTTGACCGCCCCGTACGCGGCGTAGGGAGGAGTGACGAACCGGGCGAGGCCGGTCGAGGAGTTGATGATCCGGCCGCCGTCGGCGAGCAGGGGCGCGGTGCCCTCGGGGGCCGTTGCGAGGGCCTGGGTGAGGAGGAAGACGCCCTTGACGTGGACGGCGAAGAGCTGGTCCAGGGTCTCCTCGTCGGTGGCGCCCAGGGGGGTGTGCAGGGCGAACCCGGCGTTGTTGACCAGGATGTCGAAGGACTCGCGGTCCCAGCGGGCACGCAGGGCCTGCCGCACGGCGTCGGCAAAGCCGGGGAACGCGGCCGGTCGCGTGGTGTCGAGCTGGATCGCCTCGGCGACGCGGCCCCGCGCGGCCACGGCGTCGATGACCTCCTTCGCCTCGTCCTCGTGGGAGTTGTAGGTGAGGATGATGTCCCTGCCGTCGGCGGCGAGTGCCTCGACGATGGAGCGGCCGATGCCGCGGTTGCCGCCGGTGACCAGCGCGATCGTAGTGGTGGACATGGTGTTCCTTCTGTCGGTGGTTCCTCGGTAACGCCTCCACCATGGGACCGCCGGCCGACGGTAACCAGTGGGCGCTTACCCAGGGGGTGGGACCCCCTGGTTGAGGTGGGCCCGGGCACGGATACTGGAAGGGTGAATCTGACCGAGCTGGGTGCGTTCGTCAGGTCCCGGCGTGATCGTGTCCAACCCTCGGACGTCGGTCTGGTCGCCGGGCCCCGGCGCAGGGTTCCGGGGCTGCGTCGCGACGAGGTCGCCATGTTGGCCGGGGCCTCGACCGACTACTACATCGAGATCGAGCGCGGCGGGGCCCAGCCGTCGGAGCAGATGCTGACCGCGCTGGCCCGTGCCTTGCGGCTCACGAGCGACGAGCGTGACCACCTCTACCGCCTCGCGGGCCGGTCGCTGCCACCCTCGGGAGGTTCGTCGGCACATGTCCATCCAGCCATGTTCGACCTGCTGGACCGCCTCGCCGCCATGCCGGCCTTCGTCTGCACGGACCTGCACGTCATGCTGGTGCAGAACCGCCTCGCCGATGCCCTTTTCGGCCCGATCGTCCCCGCCACGGGGCCGGGGGCGAGCTTTATCCACCAGTGGTTCACCGGTGACCCGAGGGTCCGCACCCTGTATCCGGAGGACGATCACGAGCATCACTCCCGGACCCTCGTCGCGGACCTGCGTGCGGCCGTCGGCCGGCGCAGTCCCGGCGATCAGGAGTCTTCACAACTGATCGGCGAGCTGGAACAGCGCAGCGAGGAGTTCGCCCGCCTCTGGGCGGAGCGCGAGGTGGCCATCAGGCGCACCGACCGCAAGCGCATCCGTCACCCCTCACTGGGGATTCTGCACGTGAACTGCCTCAATCTGCTGAGTGAGGACTGCCGTCAACGCCTGCTGTGGTTCACCCCGGTGTCCGGCACGGACACGGCGGAGAAGCTGGAGCTGCTGGCCGTGCTCGGCACCCAGGATCTGCGGGCCGAGGTGTAGCACGCCGAGCTGGTCGCGGGACAATCCGCACAGTGGCGACGGTTCGTCCTCGCGAGTTGCTGCGGAGTCAGTCGTCGCGGAGACGGACAGGGTTCCGAGACGACGAATGGGCGACTACGGTCGCGGCATCGGTATCGGTATCGGCAGCCCGGCCAGGCCCCTCAGCGGCACGTCGCCCGAGCGCGCTGGTCCTCGACCGCGTGGCGGGCTGGGCTACGGCGACATCGTCGGCCGGTCCCGACCGTAGCGTGTCCAGGATCTGGCATCACGAGTCCCGGCCCGACTTCAGCGCAACAACGAACGATGTGCCGCGACTGCGGCTGAGCGTCCGC
The DNA here is from genome assembly GCF_014647875.1 of Streptomyces brasiliensis. Taxonomy (GTDB): domain Bacteria; phylum Actinomycetota; class Actinomycetes; order Streptomycetales; family Streptomycetaceae; genus Streptomyces; species Streptomyces brasiliensis. Next base: position 36,980 of record NZ_BMQA01000059.1, read on the forward strand.
TGTGGCCGTGGGCAATCAGCAGCACGCGTCTGACTCGTATACGGGGATTGGAGAACATCGGTGCCGGATCGCGTCGCTACATGCAGCTGTGCCCGTCCCGGACGCGCCGACGTGACACATGTCGAGGGTGTCGGGGTCGGCGCGGCGGTGCTCGGTCGACTTGGTAGTCCGGCGGCGGTGTTGTCCAGAAATCCGTCCGCTCTGCCGGATTGCACTGCAGACCTGTCTAGGGGTTCGACGTGCTTCCTGTGCGCTCCGGCGGCAGCAGGTGCCGACCTGTCCGTGCCGGGGCTGAGGCCGGCGTGGCTGTGCGCCGCTCTCGTCGATGCCTCCACGCACGTGGGCGGTCTGGGGCATCCTGACACTCTCACCGTCTGGCAGCGGCTGGCGGCCTGGCGGGGGAACGAGGGGGTCGGGTCACGCCGTGGATGGTGGACTGGTGGTCGTCGCTGGGGTATGGATGGCGTGGGAGGCGTGTGATCTGTCGGACGATGGTCTGGTGTGGATGTTCCGGGGAGGGATGTCCTTGGGCCGGGGTCCAGACGAGAATCCCGGCCCGATCACGGGCCGGGATTCTGTGTTGTGCGCCTGGCTGGTGGGCGCCGGCCCGATTGCGGCGGGCCGGCGCCATCCAGCATGCGCGTCAGACGTGTTGCTGGTGTCAGTCTTCGTCGAAGTCGTCGAAGTCGCCGCGCTCGTCCTTCTCGTTGAAGTGGCGCTTGACGACGCGGAAGCTGCCGACGACTCCGTGCTTGACCT
>NZ_BMQA01000060.1 GCF_014647875.1 Streptomyces brasiliensis
GCGAAGCCCAGGACCAGTCGGTCCATGGTGCGCAGCCACAGGTTGCGCCGGCCGCCGTGCACCTGGCACTACTTCCTCTGGAACCTCAGGTCCCAGTCTCCAGGTGTCCGCGATCAAGGGGAAGCTTCAAAAGAGGATGTGAAAAAGCTGCCGGGCCGCGGGCGGGAAGCCGCCTGCGGCCCGGCAGTTGGTACGAGAGGTGCGGCGGATCAGAAGGCGCCGGTGCCGTTCGGGGTGCCAAGGCCGGTGGGCCCGTCCCAGCCGACGCGGGCGTTGCACCACTGGGTGGTCGGGCAGCTGCCGTTGCTGCCGGAGGTCACGTCGTAGAGCGACGTCGCGTGTGTGTAGGGGTAGTTGTTGTCGATCGAGCCGGTGTTGCCGGCCAGCCCGTAGACCGAGGCGATGATCGGGGACGACACGCTGGTGCCGCCGAAGACCAGCCAGCCGGACCGGCCCTGGTACGCGGTGCTGTCGTAGACGGCCACGCCGGTGGCGGGGTCGGCGACCGCGGAGACGTCCGCCTCGGCGCGGTTGGCGCAGCCGGTGTCGAAGAAGGCGGCGCCGCTCAGCGCGGCGTTGTACGCGGAGCAGCCGCTGCCGGCGCCGCTCCACGCGGTCTCGGCCCAGCCGCGGCTGCTGGTCGAGGTGGTGAGGTGGGTGCCGCCGACGGCGGTGACGTAGTGCGAGGAGGCCGGGTAGCTCGCGCCGTAACCGCTGTCACCCGAGCTGGCGGTCACCGCGATGCCCGGGTGGTTGTAGTACGAGCCGTAGGTGGCGTCGGAGGCGTCGGAGCCGCCGTAGCTGTTGCTGATCGCCACGACGCCGGAGGTGGCCGCCGCACGGTTCACCGCGGCACCTAGATTGGCGAAGGACGACGAGCTGGCCTCCACCAGGAGGATGTGGCAGTTGGGGCAGATCGCGGAGACCATGTCGATGTCGAGCGAGATCTCCTGGGCCCAGCCTCCGTTGCGGCGGGGGTAGTTGGTGCCGCCGTTCTGGTCGATCTTCTTGAAGCAGCCGTTGGCCGTGGTGCAGGCCGGCAGCCCGAACTGGCTGCGGTACACGCCCAGGTCGGCCTCGGCGGTCGGGTCGTCGTACGCGTCGACGATCGCGACCGTCCGGCCCGAACCGGCCGTGCTGGACGGCAGGTTGTACGCGGACTGCAGACTGGAGGGTCCGTAGCCGGAGGGCGTGGCGTTCGGGGCGACCGACTTCAGGGGGGTGAGGTCGGTGCGGACGATGGCCTTGCACGCCGCAAACCCGGTCTCGGCGGTGGCGCAGGAGTGGGCCGGCGCCTTGACGCTCGGCGTGGCCGCGGCGTGGGAGGCCACGGCGGGGCCGAGGACCGTGAGTGGGATCGCCGCCAGGGCCGAGGCCACGATAGTCAACAGCCTTGCGCGCAGCTGCATATGGGTCTCCTTGGGATTGTGGAGATCAGCGACGGCGCAAGCGTGCTGGAACAGCAGCCGAACGGAAAGCCATGGAATATTAAATACAGGATTCGTCTATGATTCCTGCCTGCATGAATGGTGATTCGGAGTGCGAAACTCTGACATGCCCATGGGGGTTTGGCTAGCCGGATCCCAGGGTAACTGCCCGCTGCCGTGCTGGTGACGCAGGGTCAGTTCTGCCGCAGCGCCCGCAGCCTGACCCAAAGCGCCTGGTCGAAGCTCGTCACCACCTCAACGCCGCACAGCACACCTGGACCAGCCCAGCTCGCCCAGTCCTGGGCATACTCCTGCTGCTGGCCCTCCTGGGCGGCCGACAGTGCCGGAAGACCGGCGATGAGAGCGGGGCGGCACGTGGGCCGGTTGTGACTGGCGCCGGCTGGGGCGGCGGTGGACGGGGCGTCCGGCTCGGTTGAGGGGAGCTGTGTGTCGTCGCTGAGCAGGTCGTTGGACACGGTGCTGTCCGAGCCGATGAACAATTGCCATCGCTACTCGGGTTCTGGCTCGCTTTCCGTGACGCGCGCACGCTGAGTGACGGCTGCTGCTCCGATCAGGCTTCGGGAAGTTGCCTGAAAATGACCAGAGCGATCTTGGTGTGGTCGACAGTACGGCGTCGTGGAAGAGACATCGCCTTCCCTGGAGGGCCTGCTGTTACCGTCCATCGCGGACGTGTCGGTGCTGTCGCTGGACGTGAGTCACGAGGCGATACGCGTCGACGTCTGCAGTACGGCGGCCGGGTCGACATGCCCGGGCTGCGGGAGCGTGTCGACCCGGGTGCACAGCTCTTACCTGCGGTTTCCTGCGGATGTGCCGAGCGGGGGACGTCTGGTGGTCCTGCAACTGCGAGTTCGGCGGTTCTTGTGTCCGGAGTCTTCGTGTGCTCGGCGGACGTTCGCTGAGCAGTTGCCGGGACTGACCCGGCGGCACAGCAGGTGGACGGAGCGGTTGCGGTCGACTCTCGCCGCGGTGGGTCTCGCCCTCGCCGGCCGGGCTGGCGCCCGGTTGGCACGGGCCTTCGGGGTGTCTATCAGCCGCAGCGCGGTGTTGCGGCTGCTCGATGCGTTGCCGGAACCCGAAGTCCCGGCCCCGCGGGTGGTTGGTGTTGATGAGTACGCCACGCGCAAAGGACGGGTCTACGGCACTGTCCTGGTGGACATCGAAACTCGCCGTCCGATCGATCTGCTCCCAGACCGGGAGGCGTCCAGCCTGGCCGCGTGGCTCGCCCAGCGGCCCGGCATCGAGGTCGTCTGCCGGGATCGCGCGCCGTTCTTCGCGGAAGGCGCCACAGCCGGGGCACCACAGGCGACGCAGGTCGCCGACCGCTGGCATTTGTGGCACAACCTCGGGGAAGCCGCTGAGCGGGCTGTCGCCCGCCACCGCCAGTGCCTTCGCGTCCTGGTCCCCGATCGCGAGGGGAAGGCCGACGAACCGGCGCCGCCCGACGAGAAGGCGGACTCTCCATGGCGGAGCGAGCGGTTCGCCAACCGCGTCCGAGCCAGGCACGCCATGGTCCACGCGCTGCTGGAAGCCGGCCACAGCCGCCGTTCGATCGGGCGCCAGCTGAACATGACCCACCGCACCGTCAAGAGCCTCGCCGACGCTGCCCGGCCGGAAGACCTCTTCTGCGGCCAGTGGCAGCACAACCGGACCTCCCTCCTCGACGAGTACAAGCCCTACCTGGACGAACGCTGGGACGGGGGCTGCACCAACGCCTGGAAACTCTGGGAGGAGATCGTTCCCTTGGGCTATCGAGGCAGCTACGGCCGGGTCAGCGCCTACCTGCGAGAGAAGCGCACTTCGCCACGGCCGGTCACCGCGCAACCGCTGGCACCCCGCGTGGTGACGAGATGGATCCTCAGCCGACCCGAGACTCTGACCGAGATCGAACAGCTCCGGCTCAAGACCGTCCTGGCCAACTGCTCCGAACTCGACGCCCTCACCGGTCACGTCCGGTCCTTCGCCCAGATGCTCACCGAGCGCCAGGGCGAACGACTCCCGCAGTGGCTCGACGCCGTCCGTCAGGACGACCTGCCCAGCCTCCACACTCTCGCGGCAGGGATCGACCGAGACCGCGACGCGGTCATCGCCGGACTCACACTGCCCTGGAACTCCGGCGTCGTCGAAGGACACGTCAACCGGATCAAGATGCTCAAGCGCCAGATGTTCGGCCGGGCTGGCTTCGCACTGCTCCGCAAGCGAGTCCTGTTGGCTCACTGATCAATGTCAGATGCACGCGATAGCTTCCGAACATGGGTGTGTATCTGGTGAGCGTCGGCGCAGAGGAATGGTTCGGTGACGAGGAAGATGGATGGGGCGAAGTTGCTTCAGCGCTCAACGCTGAACTCAGGCGGCGGGGCCTACCGCCCTACGAGGACGTCCCCCCAGAGACGGACTTCGCACCTGGCTCAGGGCAAGCTTTCGAGGAGAAGCTGTCTCCCTCTATGACCGGGTTCCTCGCCTTGTGTCAGACGCACCTGTCACGAGAGGAATCGGAGATCCTCTGCGGCTGGACCGTGCTCGTGCCCTTCTCACTCGACGAGCAAATCTGGTTGCCCATCGATTCCGACGACCACGAGTCCATGGTCGTCAGCGCTCCTCAGGTACTACCGCTCGCCGAGAAGCTGGCGGCAGCCATCGATCTGCCAGCCGAAACCCCGGCGACATGCGACAACCTCGACCTGAGCATGTGGTTCAGGCACCAAGCAAAGGAACTGGCCACTACTCGAACAGGACCGTGGACCAAAAACCTGGACACAGCCTTCTACGTCGCACTGTTCCTGCGCGCCGCCCAGCACTCGATCAGACGCGGCTGCCCCATCGTCTGCACCTGAGGCCCGTCTTCGGCCCCACCGGTCTTCCGGCCGAGGTCACTCAGCGTGCGCGCGTCACGGAAAGCGAGCCAGAACCGCTACTCGTGAACAAAGCCACACTGGGCAGCGGGGCCGCGGACGACGTACCGTCAGGACTCGCGTTCTGGCCGTTGTCGAGCCCTTCCTGCCGTACCAAGGTCCGCGACGAGATCAGCGACTTCATGGCCGTCATGCCCGACGACGCCGGGAGGAGGCCGGTGCACTTAGGGCCAAGGCAGCGAGTTCGGCTTTCCAGGCGCGGGTGCGGTAGCCGTTCGAGCCGCCCGCGTCCGCGGTGATCAACAGCCGTCGGGAGTGAGGGTAGTCGTCGCGTCCTCGGCCGTTCCACCAGCGGCGGACAGATTCCACAGCGAACGCGGCGGTGTCGTGGTCGGTGCCGACACTGACCCATCCGGTGTTCACGGTCAGGTCGTAGATCCCGTATGGGATGGCCTTGCCCAGGTCCGGGTCCGGGAAGTCGTGTGTCCGTACCCGGACCGGTTCGCCCTCGCGGTGCCACTCGGCGCCCGCGTTCGGGCCCTCCACCTTGATCGTGGACACCTCGACACTGGATCTTGAGTCCAGGGAGTGGAGTCCCAGGTGGGGACCTACAAGTACATCTGATCACAGCGAGTGACTACCGCACCGAGATGACCGAACACTTCCGCATCTGGAAGACCGTCACCGGGGCACTCGCACACGCCTGACCGCAGGACCCGGCACAGCACCCGAGCACCATCACACACCCCAACTCGCCAGCCACACCAGCAACTTGACAAGGCCCGCCAGCTGAGTCGCCGCGCCCTAGGGCTAGCCCAGCGGCGGCGGTCCAGGAGGGCCGCCGCCGAGAAGGCGGGCGATAACGGCGGACAGTTCGCGGAGGAGCACGGCGGACGAGGTGGTCTTGGTCAGTCGGAACTCGAACTCCGCCTTGCCTTCCTTACGTTTGATCCGGATGTCCACCTTGGTCTGCAGCCAGCCGACCAGCGCGCCCAGCACGACAGTCGCAGTGACGGCAGTCTCCACGGACATGTGCTCGTCCGCGGGCGGGTCGGCCAGAACGGCGCCCGCCGTCGCCGCGGTGTCGGGGTCCTCAGCGATGTGGGTCAGCAGCCGACGGGCGACTGTCAGCATCCGCTGTTCCGGCAGCCCGGAGATGGTGACGGGCGACTGCTCGCCGACCCGTAGCAGCGCTGAGAGCAGGGACTCGGCTTCATCCGCGTCCAGAGGAGTACGGGTGGTGTCGGTTGTGCCGATGTCCTCCGCGATTTCCTGCAGGGACAGCAGGACGGAGCGGTCGGGCAGGTTGGCGACGGTGTGGGCGGCGAACGTGGTCATGGATGCCTCCAGTTGTCGGAGCCGTCGCCGAAGAGAGCGAGGGCCGCCCAGTGGTAGGGGTGGGCCTCCCAGGGCTGGCCCGGGGTTTCGAGCGTCTTCTTCTGGGCGTGCCAGAAGGTCCGCCAGAGCGGTTGGCCGGGGTCGGACCGCAGGCCGCGGTAGAAGTCGACGAGGAGCCGCCGTGAGCTGTGCTCGTCGACGTTCCACAGCGACGCGACCACGGTGTCTGCACCGGCGTACAGTAGGGCTTGGACCAGCCCCTCAAGGTCTCCGACGGCGTGTTCGTCCCTCAGACCGGTCGCACAGGCACGCAGGGTCAGCAGCCGAGTGGGAAGGGCGCTGCGGGCGAGGTCCCGGGCGGTCAGCAGGTGATCGAGCCGAGCGATCACGGACTGCCCGGCGGGCATTTTGCTGGGACGGCGGCCGTTCTGGGCCAGCAGCAGTCCCGAGTCGAGAGGTTCCCGGGTGTCGAAGTATCCGTGGCAGGTGATGTGGGCGATGGCGGCCGTGCCCAGCCGATGGAGGACCGCCTGGCGGGTCGCATCCTCCCCGGTCAGCGCGATGACCGGCCACCCCGCGGCACTCAGCAGCTCGGCGTCACCCTCCAGCCGCTCGGGCACCGGGTCCTCACGGGCAGCCACCGCGGCGCAGAAGACCTCCAACGTGCCGTGTCCCTTGTGTGCCTGATGCCGGGCGGCCGCGTGCAACAACGCGCTCGCACCGCTGACGTACACAACGGCGTGCCGGGCGGCGAGCGGCGGGCCCTCGGGGGTGGGCACCGCGGACAGCGGCAGCCCGGGTAACGGGCCGTCCCCGGAAACGTAGAGCAGCTCGCGGCCGCGGGTCAGGGGCAGGAAGGCGGCCAGCAGCGGGGTCAGCTCGGCCAGGAAGGAGATGTCGCGGCGCCAGGGACGCCGTGGGTGCAGCGGTGCCGTGGGAGGGAAGTCGTTCGGCGCGCCGTCGAAGATGTGCCGCAGCCGCCGCGCCAGGTCGGTGAGCCGCTTCTCTCCCACCGGTACCCGTGAGGCGGTCAGCCGGTCGGTGTCCGGTACGAAGATGAACACGGTGGTCGCTCTGGCGCCGCAGTGGAAGGACACGAAGGCGATGTGCTCGACGTCGGGCAGGGATCGCAGGTGGCTGCGCAGGTCCGCGAACCGGTAGGGCCGGCCTCGACGGAGCCGCACGTAGTCCGGGGCGTGTGCGGACATGCGGTCGTGGACGTCGGCGAGCCGCGCCGCCGCGGTGCGGTGCTGTTCGACGGCGGCCGGTGCGCCCGCCCGGCCGGCCATCACCTGCTCGATGGCACCTGGTCCTGGTGCTCCCTGGAACCCCACCTGCCGGCGCACATCTGGCGGGGTTACCACGACGCGGCCGACGAGGACCGCCGGGCGCAGCACGAGGCATGGCTGGCATCCCTGACCCCGGCTGAGCGCGCCGCGTGGGAGGCAGACCAGGAGGCGGCGTACTGGGCGAACATGGCGGACGAGGCCCGCGAGCCGTATGACCCCCATGAGGACAAGTACGCGGCGATGGTCCTGGACGAGCTGGACGAGGAGCGCCGGGCTGACGAGACGGACGACTTCGGTGAGTACGAAGACGGCGAGTGGGCCGGTGTGGAGATGTGGGACGGCGCTGACCGGTGAACCCCGACCGGATCACCGACAACACACCCGACACAGCCCGGATCACCCGCAGCACCTCGGACGGAAACCCCGACATGACCACCACCGCCAGCACGCTCACGTACGGCCCCCTGCAGTTCCCCCACCGCGCCGGCCTGACGCTGTGGCAGTTCACGCGCGCCCAGCGCCTCGGACTCATCCCCGGTCCCGATGTGACCGGCGACCGCTGGTCCGCCGCCGTCTTCGACGACGCCGTCGCCCGCATCAACGCCATCAGGCAGGCCGTCGGCACGATGCCCGACGTCGGCGCCACCCGCGCCGAGGAACGCCTCGCTGAGCGCTTCGACATTCCTGTGCACCCTGGCACCGCCGCCGAACTCGCCCGCCGCGGCCATCTGCCCGCGGCCGGCGACCACAAAGGCCATCCCCTGTACTGCGGCCTCACCCTGGAGAAGTTCAACGACCGCCGCAAGGTCCAACGCGCCTCGGCCGCAGGAACACTCCACATACGCGACGCGGCCGCACAGGTCCTTGGCATCCGCGCATCCGACTTCGACCACCTGGTCCGCGCCGGATTCCTGACCCACGCGGACACCGCCCGCTCGGGCTGGAACAGGCACGACGTCGTCCTGCTTTACCGCCGGGCCGATCTGGACCGAGTCGCCCGCAGCCGCCGCATCGACTGGGAAGCCGCCCGCGCAACCCCCAAGGGCCACCGGTCCCCCCTCGCCGCCCTCCCCACCCAGCAGCAGGCGACCGGGCGATGACGGCGGCTGAGCCGGGCATCGACTGGTACGCCGAAGTCGCAGCGGACTGGGCCGCGCAGCAGCACGCCGAGGACGAGAAGGGGCGCATCCCCGAGGGCGGGCTGTTCGTCACCCACTGCGGGCGGTGGGTCGACGGCGCCGGCCTGGCCTGCCCTCAAGTGATCTCACACTCCGGGCTGTGCGGACCCACACGGACAACGAGGACGGCGGGTGCCGACGCGACTGCCCTGACGGCGAGTGCTACTGCCCGGTCCCCGGCGAATGCCCGATCAACCCCGCCTGCGGCCAGCCGGCGTACAGGTTGATGCCGGACTTGCCGGTGTCCGGGTCGAGGTCTCCCTGCCGGAACCGAACGTTGCGGACGATGATGTTGGACGAGTTGGAAAACGACACCTCCCGGCCCATGAAGCCGATGCCGTCGCCAGGGGCGGTCGTGCCGTCGATGGTGATGTTGCTCTTGACGACGACCGCGGAGGAGAGATTCACGTAGCCCCCGACGTCGAAGACCACGGTCCGGCCCGAGGAACTGACCGCGTCGCGGAAGGAGCCGCTGCCGAGTCGTTGAGGTTGGTGACGTGGTAGGTCGTTCCGCCCGCGCCGCCGGTCGCGTTGGCGCCGTTACCCACCGGGAAGGCCACCACGGACGCGGAGTCGGCCGTGAACGTCAGTGCGGACGACACGATCGTGGCGAGAGCCAGGCCGGTCAGAAGTACCCGGCCCCGCCACGGAGAACGAGCATGTTCATGCTGTCGCATCATGCTTCCAGTGAGTGAGGGTCTCGCTTACTGTTCGACGCCGTTGATGACGACGTGGTCGAGTTCGAGGTCAGTGACGTTGACTGCGGTGTTCGCCTTGCTGAGCGGCCCGTCGATGGTGACGTCGCTGAGCCGCACCGTGCCGACCGGGTCGTCGGCGTAGCCCTGGATGTCCCAACCCTGGGAGGCGGAGGCGACCGACCAGTGGCTCAGGTTGATGTCGGTCACGGTCGGGGGGTAGGTGCCGGTGTCGCCCTCGCCGTAGTTGAAGTCGATGAGCAGGAGCGGTCCGCCGATCGCCTGGACGTTGACGCGGTAGACGTGGCTGTTCTCGAGGAACCCGCCGCGCACCGAGTTGGTCTTGAGTCGATGGCCGGCTCGCAGTCCGGTCGAGGACATGGTCAGGTCGCGACCGTAGACGTTGCGGATGCCGCCGGTCATCTCGCTGCCCAGGGTGATACCGCCGTGCCCGTTGGCGAACGTGGAGTTCTGGACGACGAGGTTCTGGCAGGGGACGTTGACCCGCCGGCCATCGGTGTTGCGCCCCGCTTTGACGGCGATGCAGTCGTCGCCGGTGTTGAACGAGACGCCCTCGATGAGCACCCCGTCGCACGATTCCGGGTCGCAGCCATCGGTGTTGGGACCGGTGGATTCCACGGTGACGTTGCGGATCGTCACGTCCTGGCAGAGCGTGGGGTGCAGGTTCCAGAACGGCGAGTTCCTGAGGGTGACGCCTTCAACCAGCACGCGCTCGCACCGGTAGGGCTCGACGAAGCAGGGCCGGAGGTGGTAATTTGCGCCGTCCCGCTCTGGAACAGGGATCCCTGCGTTGGCGGTCGCCTCCAGGGCGGAGAAGTCGCTGCCGCCGGGCTTGCCCCACGTGTACCAGTTGTCCGTGGACGCCTGACCGTCCAGCACACCGTTTCCGGTGAGGGCGATGTCGTGCTGACCGTAGGCATAGATCAGCGGCGAGTAGTTCATCAACTCGATCCCCTGCCAACGGCTGTACACCGTGGGCAGGTACGCCGCCGGATCGGTGTGGAAGAGCAGCGTGGCGCCCTCGACCAGGTGCAGTTCGACGCGGGACAGCAGGTGGATCGGGCCGGTGGCCCAGGTACCGCTGGGCACCACCACTCGTCCTCCGCCCCTGCGGTGTGCGGACTGGATGGCGTTGGCCAGCGCCTGCGTGGTGTCGGTCGTTCCGTCCGGAACCGCCCCGAAATCGGTGATGCGGATTTCCCGTTGCGGGATACGGGGGCGGTGGATCGCCGCGATGATCCTGTCGGCGGCAACGTCCGCGGCTCGGTCGGCGTCCTGCTGCGACTGCGCGAAGGCGCTGCTCGGCAAGAGCGAGGGAACGACCGCGGCGCTGCCCAGGGCGATGGCGGAGCGCAGCAGTTGTCTACGGTTCGGTGAGGAGTGGGTCATGCGGACCTCTCGAATCAGATGGCGTGGTGATTCGGGCTGCGTCAACGCAGGGTAAACTCACCCGTGTTGCCGTGTGCGAGCAACTCGTTCGTGATCAGGAACGAGCCGAGTCCTCGCTGGTCGTTCGCGGCCCGGGAGCGGGCGAAGTAGTAGAGCAGGTCACCGACGCTGGTACTGGTGACGATGTCGGTGAGGTCGGTCAGCCCGGTCGGGCCGAGCGCGATCCGCTCGAGCACTCCGCGGTATCCGGCCAGCACTCTTGGCTCTTCCCGGTGGCTGAGGGCGCCGCGTTGGATGGCCCGGGCCAGCGTCCAGGTGTACATGGACGTGGCTGACGTCTCGGTCCAGTTCCTGCTGTCCGCGCCCTTGTCGACGACCTGGTACCAGCAGCCGGTTGCCGAGTCCTGGTAACGGAGCCAGGCCTGCATGAGGTTGCCGAGGATCGCCTCGACTCCGGGGCGTCCGGGGTGGTCGTCGGGCAGGTACTCCAGCGCGACGGTGGCCGCCATGCCGTACCAGCCCATGGCACGCGCCCACTTCTCCGGCGCACGGTGGGTCACCGGGTCGGCCCACGGCTGTGCGCCGGATTCGTCGTACGCGTGCATGAGTAGCCCCGAGGCGTCCTGCAGATGGGTGCCGTAGACGTTCAACTGGTGGGCGACCTCGTCGTCGGCGTAATCGACCTCGCCGTAAGCGTGTCCGTAGCGGATGAGGAACGGCAGCAGCATGTACGTGCCGTCGCCCCACAACTGCCACTGGCGGGTGGTGTAGTGCCAGAAGCCCCCGTCGCTGGTGCGGGGATAGGTTCTCAGCCGGTCGCGGATCTGTTGCGCCGCGGTCCGGTAGCGGTTGTCGCCGGTCTCGCTGTGCAGGATCAGCAGGATGTTGCCTGCCTGCATGGAGTCCAGGCTGTCGAAGGGGTCGCCGATGTGGCCGGACGCGTCGACGAAGCGATCGGCCCATGTCCGGATGTACTCCAGATACCGCGGGTCGCGCAGGCGCTGGTAGACCAGGTACTGGCCGTACAGGTACAGACCGGTGCCGTAGCCCCAGCCGCCGAGTGTTGCCGGGGTGGATCGGCGCATGGTCGATTCGACCAGGGCCTGGGACCAGTCCTGGGCGGCGCGCGGCCACTCCCCCAGGGCGACCCAGTCGAGCAACGGTCCACCGGCATCCGTCACGGTGGCGGCGCGCAGCCGATGCGGACCGGTGTCGGGAAACCGGACGTAGGTGGTGACCGAGTGCCAGTCGGCCCCTCCCCCGGTGGGAGCGAACTCCACCGGTTCCCTGCACGGAACACCGTCGACGGAGAGCTCCAGCCGAAGGGCGGCAGCCGCCGTGACGTCCGCGAGCGAGTAGCGGAAGCTGACCGGCACCGTTCCGGGCCGCGGCGCCTCGACCGTCCACTCGACCCAGGAGCCGCTTCGGGCCGGGAAGGCCACGTACCCCGTGCCCGAGTATCCGGACGAGGCGGTGGCGAGGGAAGCGCCGGACAGGGTTCCCGTTTCGGCCTCGTACACCCGCACGCCGTTGCCGGACGCATCGTCTGCCCGTGCGGGCGTGGGCAGGCCGGCGAGCAGCGGAATCGCTGCTCCTGCGCCGAGAAGCGCCCTTCGTGACGGACGACCCATTGCGTTGTCGGTCATCGTTGACCTCCCGAGTCTCGGATGGCACTCATCTGGTGGTAGCCGCCCCCGCGCGACGAGGGCGCAGGTCAGTGGGCCGAAGCCGGGATGCTCACGTCCCCGTCACGTCCACGGCAAGGATGTTGACGGTGGTGCGCACGGTGGTGGCGGTGTCGTAGCCGTAGCGGTTCGGCCAGTCGATGATGCCGTTCACGTAGGCACCGGAACCGCCGGCAAACTTGGTGACCAGTCCGGTGGCGGGGTCGATGTAGCGGCGCACGTAGTCGGCGACGTTGAGGGACACCTGATAGGTGTCGGCGACCAGCGAGCGGTCACCGGAGTTGAGGTAGTAGTCCCAGACCCAACCCGGGTACATCTCGGTGTAGTCCGGGATGTCGCGCTTCCCGTCGCCGTTGGGGTAGACGGCGTTGAGCCGGCCGTCGGGCCAGTAGCGCTTCTGCGACTCGGCGAACTCCCTGATCGCCTTCGCGGTCTGGCTCCGGTCCCCCGAGCCGGCCATCAGCGCGCGGGAGATGTCCACGGAGTCGCCGAGGAACTGGCCCTTCTCCCGGGTGGGGGTGTCCAGGAACTGCTCCTGGGTGTCGTACAGCGCCGAACGCTGCAGCAGGTCGTCGACCTGGTTCAGCGTCGGGTCGGAGCTGGTGAAGGTAGCCGCCCTACTCGGGTCCTCGGCGACGTGCTGGACCTCCGCGGCGATCGACGAGGCGTCCAGCGGTTCGCCGGCACCGGAGATCTGCAGGTACCGGAACCCTTCGTAGGTGTACGCCTGGAAGACCTGCGCACCGTCGTGCTCGATGTAGGAGTACGACAGGTTGGTGCTCTGGTTGTCGTGGTTGGACGAGGAGACGCTGCCGTCGGGCTTCAGCACGTACCCGGCCTGCAGGGACACGGTGCGCCCGGACTGGCCCTGGGCGAACGAGATCTGGGGCATGGCGGGGATGATCCGGCCGAAGTCGGCCACAGCCGAGCCGTCGGCGAGCGTGGTGACCTTCACCGGATGCACGGTCTGGTAGCTGAGGCGGGTCTGCTGGGCCTGGAGGTGGGTGAACACACCGCTGGGATGGACGCCGACGACCGACGGCGCCTGCCAGGAGGAGGCGTCGAATCCCGGCAGCGTCCAGCCCTCCTGCGCCTGCGCGAGGCGGCCGTCAACGGACTCCCGGTAGTCGCGGCCGTCGCTGTTGCGGTAGGACTGCGTCAGCCACGGGCCGCGGGTGACCTGCCAGGTGCCGTCGGACAGGACGACCTCCTGCGAGCCGTCGGCGTGGTCGATCACCAGCCGTGCCAGCATGCCGGGCTCGTCGGACGGGCGTCCCTGGCCGGGACCGTACCAGTGGTAGAGCACCCCGATGGCGTTCGCACCGCCGGCCTTCACGTCCTGGGTGACGTCGGTGGCCTGGTAGTAGCCCTCGTCGGTGTAGGTGTACGCCGGTCCCCGGTCGACCAGCTTGCCGTTGATGTACGCCTGGTACTGCTGGTACGCCGACAGGTAGAGCCGGGCGCGCACCACCTGGCTGGCGCCCGTGGTGAACTCCTTGCGGGCCAGGGTGTAGTCGTCCTTCTCGCCAGTGGTCCGGCGGATCCAGCTCGCCTTCCACTCGGAGTCGGTGATGCCGGTGTCGAACGACGCCAGTGCCGCCCACTTCGAGGCAGCTCCGGCACGGTCCCAGGTGCGCACGGTCCAGGTGTAGCTGCTGCCGTCTGCCAGAGCAGGGCCCCCGTACGGGACGTACGCCTCGTCGGCGGAGGTGACCTTGCCGCTGTCCCAGACCTGCTGAGCCGCTCCGGACGCGGTGGCGGCACGGCTCACCACGATCTCGTAGGCGGACTGCGACTCCCCCGGGTCGACGTCGAGCGGCTGCCAGCCGAACTGCGGGGCGCCCTCGACCTCGAGCGGCCGCGACTGGTCACCCACCGTCAGGTGATCCGGAGCGAGCGGCGCGTGATTGGGCGCCGCGGCCACGGCCACGCCGGGGGCGGCAGCCGAGAGGGCCGTCAGGATCGCGGTGGTGAGCAGGATGCCCTTGCTGCGTGAACGGGCAACGGCTCTTCTCTGGGAGGTTGACATGGTGTGGTGAGCTCCTCGGTGGCAGCTTGTGGTGCGGGGCGCAGGGTGCGGAAACCCGGTCGTCGCGTCGAGGCAGTGCGCAGAGGAGGTGCCGGCGGCGACCCGGGCCTGCGAAGGTGCGTGGAACCCGAGCGGTCACCTCGGGCAGATTTCCAAGCTGATTGAATCGACTCAGACGATGGGGAACTTAATCCTGACTCCACCAGTACGCAAGAGATCGCACGCGATTGGCTGCCCACGTTGGGAGCGTCAGCCGCTCGGGGGCCGCACAAGATCCAGGAATTGAAACGTTCAATCCGAAGGCAGAGCGGGGCCGCCGCGGGCGATCCGCGGCAGCCCCGCTTCAGGATGGCCCTACTGTGCCGAAGCCGCAGCTGCGACCTGATACACCTCCGTGTTCATGTCGATGCCCTCGGAGAAGTTGACTGCCACGTAGTGCCGATCGCGATACCAGCTCTGGTTGTCGTCCAGCGTGATGGGGTCGCTCACGAAGCTGCCGCCCGGTTGCACGTGTACGGCGACTGGCGTGCTGCTCCGGTCCAGGAACAGCCGGGCGGTGCCGTCCAGCGGGAACGACGGGTGCCGCGCGATGTCGAATTTCCCGGCCACGGTGAAGGTGCGGGTCGGCGCAGGAGTGATCACGTCAGGGTGATCGATACTGACGGCTTTCAGCGGTACGCGTTCGCCAGTTTCGGTCACGGCTGTCGTCTGGTCCAGGAGGTTTAGAGGCGTGGTGTTGTACGTCGTGGTCGCTCCCGTCGCCGGGTCGAGGTAAGTGACGTTCTGCACGACGAAGTTCTTGATGTTCTTGTTCTTGTCGAAGCCGGACTGCAGGGTGCTGCTGGTGTGGAAGATCGAGTTGCGGTAGTAGACGTTCTCCACCGGGGAGCGGGATGCGGCGCTGCTCAGGGCGAAGGTCGTCTTGCCCGGGGTCATCGTCGGCACGGTGTTCACGTGGTCGATGTAGATGTCGCGAATGGTCGGGTCGAAGGCGTCCGCGTTCGGGAACGGAACGGTCTCGGGGTAGTTGCCGTCCAGTTGCACCAAACCCGATGTGGCCTGCTGCAGCGTGCAGTTGCGCAGGTAAATGCGCTCCACCACCCCGCCGCGGGTCGAATTGGTCTTGATCTTCAAGGCCATGGCGAGACCGGGACCGGTGAAGACGTTGTCCTCGATGAACACGTCGCGGATTCCGCCGGACATCTCGCTGCCCATGGAGATGGCAGCCGAGTTGCCGCCGTCGTTGTTGTACACGGAATTGCGAATGATGACGTCCTGACTGGGGGCGCGGTGCTCACGGCCGTTGACGTTGCGCCCTGACTTGATTGCGGCACCGTCGTCGCTGACGGTCACGTAGTTGTCCTCCATGACCACGTTCCGGCTGGACTCGGGGTCGACCCCGTCGTCGTTGTTCCAGCCCTTCACCTCGAAGTCCTTGGTCTTGTCGCTGTAGATGTCCAGACCGCGGATCAGGACGTTCGTCGAGTTCAGGGGATGGACGATCCAGAACGGGGTGTTACGGATCTTGACACCCTCAAGGAGCACGTCGGACGAGTCGTTGGTCTCGATGAACTGGGGCCGGAAGGTCGACTTCATCGCCTTCGCGCCGGCAGGCGGAGCCACCTGTTCGACCTTGCCCCCCTTCACCATCGGTATCGTGGCGGGCAGATGCCCGTCATCGGTGAAGATGCGCTGCTCGACGGGAGTGTCCTCGAAGTTCATCTCGTTGAGGACGCCGTTCTCGCCGTAGTCGGCGTCAGGGTCCTTGTTCTCCACGGAGGGCTCGCCCCAGTAGCCCTTCTTCCACGGGCGCCAGTTCCACATGTCCTCCTGGCCGTCCAGCATCCCGCCGCCGGTCACCGCGATGTCGTGCTGGTGCAGGGCATAGATGAGGGGGGAGAAGTTGTACATGTCGGTGCCCTCGTAGCTGGTGCGCACGACCGGGTAGTACTCGTTCGACTTGTTGCGCATGAACTTCACGACTGCGCCGCTGTCGATGTGTAGGTTGACGCCGCTCAGCAGGTTGATGGCGCCGGAGTAGTAGGCGCCGTCGTCATTGCGCGAGAGCCCCGCCGGGACCACGACGATGCCACCGCCCGCCTTGTGGCAGTCCTTGATGGCAGCATTGATGGCAGCGCCATAGAACCACACCTGCCGTGAGCGGAAGACCAGCGGTGAGGACGTGGCCGCCGGATCGCCGGCCTCGTTGCCCACGGCGTACGTCTCCGTCGCCTGCCGGACCAGGGGCGCGTACACGGGTGCGGTGACGTCGCAGCGGCGATCGGGGAACACCGGCGTGTGCGCGTTCACGGAACTGTCGGTGCTGTCGTACAGGGGCTGGTCCCAGTACACACCGTCGCGCTTGGGCGCTGCAGGATCGTAGACCGCGAACCGATAGCTGTACGTGGAGAGACCGTCCGCGGCCGTGACCACGAGGCGATCGCCGGCTTTGACCGCGCCGGAGTGCACGACCCTGCCGGACGCGTCGACGATCTTCCGGGTCTGCTGGCTGTGGTCGGAAGCCGTGAGGTGCGCCAGCACATCAGCCGCCTCGGCACCCGCCTGGACCGTCACGGTGGAGGTGCCGACGGTACGGACGACGGAGGCGGAGTGGTCCTTGAGCACCACGACGGTGCCGGTGGACTTCACTGCCGAATCCGCAGCGTGGGCGGATGCTCCGGTCGCGGCAGTGGCTGCGATCACCGCGAGGCAGGCGAGGGCACCTGCGGGAATCCACGACCGCGGCCGTCGACGGGCGTGCTGTCTGCGACAGTTCATGGAGATACTCCAAGAAGTGGAGATGGTTGGTGTCGATGATTGAAACGATTCACTCATAGAGCGCTGCTGCCCGGCCGTGCGCCGGTCCGTCACCTGCCCGCTGTCATCCGGCCGCCGACGAAGGTGGCGTCGGGGTCGTCGGGTGCCAGTTCTCCGCCGTGGCGGGCCAGCAGGTCCCGTGCCCAGCCCTCCTCGTCGTCCTGCGGCGCGCAGCCGAGCGCTCTGGCGCCGTCTAGGTCCCACCAGGCGCGGATGTTGGCGGAGATGCCGTTGACCGTGGCGAAGCGCAACCCAGGCGCGGCGAAGAGGAGGACGGCGTCCCCCGGGCTGAGCCTGGTCGCCAAGTGCCTGAGCTGCGTGGGGTGTGCGAAGCAGCTCCCGATGCGCACGCACGCGACCCGCATGCCGAACCGGTCGGCGTAGTAGGACCCGAGGGCTTCGCCGAAGGCCTTGCTGACGCCGTAGAGGGAGTCGGGGCGCGGGCGGGCGCTGTCCGAAAGGCGGGTGTCCGCGGTGTACCGGCCCACGGCGTGGTTGCTGCTGGCGTACAGGACGCGGGTGACGCCGGCCTCCCGTGCGGCCTCGAAGACCTGGTAGGTGCCGTCGATGTTGGTGTGCAGCAGGCGGGGGAAGTCCGCCTCGTGCGGAATGCCGGCGAGGTGGATCACCGCGCCCGCACCCCGCATCGCCTCGACGAGGCGGCGGCGGTCGGAGATGTCGCCCAGGAGCCAGGGCACGTCGTCGGGTGGGTCCGGAGGGGCCACGTCGAAGCAGCGCAGCTGCCAGCCGAGGCCGGGCAGGCCCTGCCGCAGGATGGTCCCCACTGCGCCGGCCGCACCCGTGATCAGAACGGGCCGAGTGATGCCCGAACTGTGCTCGGCATGACGCTGATCCATCTCGCCGCCCCTCAGTCCGACGCCCGGGCGACGAGCTGGGTCGGGTTGACGAACCGCAGCGCGATGAGCAGGAGCACGGCCATCGAGCCGGTGTAGATGACGGCCATGGCGTCGACGGACTGCGGTGCGCGGATCCCGGCGGAGTTGACGGCGGAGAACAGGGACACGATCAGGGTCTGGCTGGTGGGTCCCGAGGTGAGGAACGTCAGCTCGAACATGCCGAACGTCCGCACCAGGACGAGGATGCCGGCGGCCAGCATCCCCGGCAGCAGCAGCGGCGACAGGATCCGGGTGAGGACGGTCCAGGTGGACGCCCCGCACATCCGCGCGGCGGCCTCGATCCGGGGATCGATCTGCTCGATGAACGGGGTCATGGTGAACACGACGAACGGGATCGACGGCACCAGGTTGGCGACGACCACGCCGGTGATCGTCCCCGCCAGGTGGATCTTGTAGAGGACCGTCGCGAGCGGGATGCCGTAGGCGATCGGCGGCACCAGGATGGGCAGGACGAACAGCGTGGTGACCAGCTTCTTGCCCGGGAACGACCGGCGGGCCAGCGCGTAGGAGGCGGGGACGGCCAGCGCCAGGGAGATCACGACCACCAGCAGGGTGACCTCGATCGTGGTGGTCAGCACCTGGCCGAGGCTGAACTTGTGCCAGGCGTGGCTGTACCAGGTGCTCGTCCAGCCGTGCGGCAGCCAGGAGTCGAACCAGCTCCGGCTGAAGGAGTTGACCAGCACGGTGGTGATGACCCCGGCGAGGTTGACGAAGAAGAACGCCAGCACGGCCCACGTCAGCCAGGTTCCCGGGCGCAGGGCCAGGGCGCGGCGGCCCGGCGGGGCGGTGGGTCCCGTGGCGGCGGGGCGCGTCTCGAGTGCGGTGGTCATCCTTTGCCTCCCGTGGCGCCGCTGTAGAGCCTGGCCCGCAGTCCGGTGAGGGCGGCCAGCACGGCCAGCATCAGCGCCGTCATGATCATGGCGTCGGCGCAGCCCTGGACGTAGTCGAAGCGTTCGAGGGCCGCCTGGTAGACCTCGATGGAGATGACATGGGTCTTGCCGTCGGGGTCGCCGACCATCAGCGCGGAGGGGAAGACCGCGAAGGCCATCACGAAGCTGAGGCAGAAGGTCGTCATGAGCCCGGGCAGCAGGAGCGGGAACGTGACGTACCGGAACCGCTGCCACCAGCCGGCGCCCAGGGTCGCGGCGGCCTTCTCCAGGCTGGGGTGGATGCCGGACAGGTAGGAGTGGGTGAGCAGGTACGAGAAGGGGAAGCCGCTGATGATCAGGGAGAGCAGCACCCCGGTGTAGTTCATGGTCAGGTGGACGGGCGAGTCGGCGAGGCCCAGCCAGTGCAGGGTCCGGTTGAACCAGCCGGCGGGTCCGTAGAACTCGAGGATGCCCTCGGCGGTCAGCACCGTGCCGAGGGTGATGGGCACGACGAGGACTGCGAGCAGCAGGCGCTTACCGCGGAACTCGCGCCGCATCCGGTACGAGATGGGGACGGAGGCGCCGACGTTGATGAGCGAGGCCGGGATCGCCAGCGAGAACGTCGACCAGATCGATTTGCGCGCGAAGGGGTCGGAGAAGAAGGCCCGGTAGGCGCCGAGGAAGCCGCCCTTCGTGGGCTGGAACGAGAGCTGCAACCCGTACAGGAAGGGGTAGCAGAACAGAGCGAGCACCGCGAGCGCGCCGGGGAGGATGAGGAGCAGCGTCCGGTCCACGCCGCGTTCCGCCAGCCGGTGGCGCAGGGCCAGCTTCGTGGCGGCTGGACGGGCAACGGCGGAGACGGTCATGAGACACCTCCGGCAGTCGGCGCATCATCGAGTGCCGCAGTATCGGCATCCGTGAAGACCAGGGCCCGTTCGGCGTCCACCGCGACGCGCAGTGCGTCGCCGGGGCGGACGGTGCCGGCGGACCTCAGGTGGAGCCGGTCGCCGTGGGCGGTGACGGCCTCCACGTGCAGCACGCGGCCGTGGTACTCGACGATCTCCGCGGTCGCCTCGGCGATCGGCTGCTCGTCGCCCTCGGCCACGCGCAGGTCCTCGGGGCGGATCGCGACGGTGGCGGTGTCCCCGGGGCGCGGACGTACCCCGCCCACGACGGTTCCGCGCACCTTGAGCCCGCGGCCCTCGGCGACGGCCTCGGCGGCTTCGACGGCGGTGAGGTCGAGGGTCAGCAGGTTGCGGTAGCCCATGAACGCGGCGACGTGCGCGTCGGCCGGGTGCTCGTACAGTTCGGCGGGAGTGCCGATCTGGCTGACCTGTCCGGCGTGCAGCACGACCAGGCGGTCGGCGAGGGACAGCGCCTCCTCCTGGTCGTGCGTGACGTAGATGGTGGTCAGGCCGAACTCCTGGTGGATGCGGCGAATCTCGCTGCGCATGGACAGCCGCAGCGCCGCGTCCAGGTTGGACAGCGGCTCGTCCATCAGGACCAACGGCGGTTCCATCACGATGGCACGGGCGATGGAGACGCGCTGCTGCTGGCCGCCGGAGAGCTGTCCGGGGTGTTTGTGAGCGTGCTCACGGAGCCGGACCAGGTCGAGCACGTCGTCGACCCGGCGCCGCGTCTCCGCCTTGCTCACCCTGCGCATCTTCAGCCCGAAGGCGACGTTGGCCCGCACGGTCAGGTGCGGGAAGAGCGCGTAGTTCTGGAAGACCATACCGAAGCCGCGCTTCTCCGGCGCGAGGGTGTCCACCCGGCGCCCGTCCATGGTGATCTCGCCGGAGGTCAGGGGCAGCAGCCCGGCCAGGCAGTTGAGCGCCGTGGTCTTGCCGCAGCCCGAAGGGCCGAGCAGGGCGACGAACTCGCCGCCGCGGATGGTCAGGTCCAGCGGGTGGAGCGCGAGGTGCCCACCGTAGGCGCGGCTGACGCCGCTCAGCCGCAGCTCGCCCAGCTGCGACGCCTTCCGCACCCGCTCTCCCTTGGAAGTGGCGGCCGGCGGTGGGGACTTCTGCGCCGTCGTCGGCGTCGGAGGTGTCGTGGGTGTCGACGGCGTCTCGGGTGTCGAGGGCTTGGTCCGGGTCACCGGCTGGCACCGATCTTCTTCTCCCACAGGTCGAACGCGGTGACCTGGGCGGTGGCCGGCAGCGAGTTCTTCGTGGGGTACTGCGTCATCCAGGAGTCGAACTCCGGCTCGCCGTACTTGGCGATGACCTGCTGGGAGGCGGCGGGTGCCTGCTTGATCCCGACGTTCTTCACGGCAGGCCCGGGGTAGAAGTAGCCGTCGTCGTAGGTGGCGGCCTGCTGCTCGGGAGTCAGGGCGAAGGCCAGCAGCCTGAGTGCAGCGCTGAGTTCGTCGTTGCTGACGCCCTTGGGGACGACCCCGTACTGGGCGTCGCTGACCCAGGTGAGGTTGTCGAACTTGGCGACCTTGACCGAGGCGGGAACCGTGCCCAGGGCGCGCGGGTTGATGTACCAGCCGGTCGTCGTGGCGATCAGGTGGACGGTGCCCTGGGCGAGGTTCGTCATGACGGCTGCGGTCTTGGCGGGGTAGCTGCTGACGTACTTGTTCAGCTCGGTGAGGTAGGCCCAGGTCTTGTTCCAGCCGTTCACCGGGTCCGTCGGACGGCTGTCGCCGAGCAGGTACGGCAGGCCCATCAGGAATGTGCGGCCGGGCCCGGAGTTGCGCGGCCGGGCGTACTGGAACTTGCCCGGGTGCGCCTTCGCCCAGTCCAACAGCGCGTCGGGGGTGGTCGGCACGGGGTTGACCGCGGCGGGGTCGTACTCCAGCAGCGGTCCCGAGGGGTACCAGACGAGTTCGATGCCCTGGTCCTGGGCCAGGGTCGCCATGGAGGCGGCGGCCGGCTGGTAGTTGGCCATGAGGTCGGGGAAGAACGCCGGGTAGTACGGCTTGAGGTCGTACCACAGGCCCTTGGCGATGCCGGCCGACAGTCCGTCGGTGCCGGTGAGGACGAGCTGGATCTGCACGTTCCCGGCCTGCTGCTGCGCCTGGACCTTGGGGGCGAGTTCGGGGGCGGTGCCGGTCGTCGTGGTGATCTTGGAGACGATCTCGGGGTGCTTGGCCTTGAAAGCGTCCAGGATCGGCTGGGTGAGCTGGAGGTTGCCGGCGACGTCGAGGACGTTGAGAGTGACCGGCTTCGACGGCTGTGTCGGCAGCGACGTGGGAGCCGACTTCGAGCTCGTGCCGCTGGACGGCGCGCCGCAGGCAGCCAGCACGGGGGCCGCGGCCGCGCCGAGCGCGACGGTGCCCAGAGCGCGGCGGGTGAACATTCTGCTGTGGTTGTGACTGGTGCTGTCAGACATGCTGCTGGAGCCCTTCGTCCAGAGGGGTGAAGCAGGGGGCAGTGCTGAAGTCGCGACTCCAGCGCGGGAGCTACTGCGGGTCGGGGGCCGGGTTGCGGCCGGGTCGGGCGAGGAAGCCGAAGTCGCAGCCCTGGTCGGCCTGCGCGACATGCGCGCTGTACAGGGCGCCGTAGCCGCGCTCGTAGTGCGGTGCCGGGGGCCGCCAGGCGGCGCGGCGGCGCCGGAGTTCTGCATCGTCGACGTCGAGGTGCAGGCACCGGGCCGGGACGTCGAGGGTGATCGGGTCGCCGGTGCGCACCAGGGCGAGCGGCCCGCCGGCGTGTGCCTCGGGTGCCACGTGCAGGACGCAGGTGCCGTAACTCGTGCCGCTCATCCGGGCGTCGGAGATCCGCACCATGTCGGTGACGCCGCGTTCGAGGAGGTACGCGGGGATGGGCAGCATGCCGTACTCGGGCATGCCGGGGCCGCCCAGCGGGCCGGTGCCGCGCAGCACCAGGACGCTGTCGGGGGTGATGTCGAGTGCGGGGTCGTCGATGCGCCGCTGCAGGTCCTGGTAGGAGTCGAAGACCACCGCGGGACCGGTGTGGGTGAGCAGTTTCGGGTCGGCGGCAAGGTGCTTGATGACGGCGCCGCCGGGGGCCAGGTTGCCGTGCAGGACGGCGACGCCGCCCTCGCCGGCCACGGCGGTCTTCGGGGTGCGGATGACGGCGGGCTCGTGGACCTCCGCTCCTTCGTAGTAGGTGCCGAAGGGGCGGCCCGCCACGGTGGGCCGGTCGGGGTGAAGGGCGCCGGGGACGCGGGCGAGTTGGGCGAGCATGGCGGGCAGTCCGCCGGCGTAGTGGAAATCCTCCATGAGGTGCGTGCCGACCGGCCGGACATCGGCGAGGACCGGCACCCGGGATCCGATGGCGTCGAAGTCCTCCAGGGCGAAGGGGACTTCGGCACGTCCGGCGAGGGCGATCAGGTGGATCAGGGCGTTGGTGGACCCGCCGAGCGCCAGGACGGTCGCCGCGGCGTCCTCGAACGCCTCGCGGGACAGCACCCGGGCCGGGGTCAGTTGCTCGCGGACGAGGCCGACCGCGCGGGCGCCCGACGCCGACGCCATGCGGTGGTGGCCGGAGTCGACGGCGGGGACGGACGACGAACCAGGCAGCGCCATGCCCAGCGCCTCAGCCGCGGCGGTCATCGTGGAGGCGGTGCCCATCGTCATGCAAGTGCCGGCAGAGCGGGCCAACCCGCATTCCACCTCGGCGAGTTCGCACTCGCCGATACGGCCCGCGCGGAACTCGTCCCAGTAGGCCCACAGGTCGGTGCCGCTGCCCAGCGTCCTGCCCCGGTGGTGGCCGCGCAGCATGGGTCCCGCGGGGACGACGATCGCCGGCAGACCGGCACTGGTGGCGCCCATGAGCAGGGCGGGAACGGTCTTGTCGCACCCGCCCATCAGGACGGCGCCGTCCACGGGGTAACTGCTCAGCAGTTCCTCGGTCTCCATCGCCAGCAGGTTCCGGTACAGCATGGGGGTGGGCTTCTGGAACGTCTCGGACAGGGTGGCGACCGGGAACTCCAGCGGGAAGCCGCCGGCCTGCCAGACGCCGCGCTTGACCTGCTCGGCGCGCTCGCGCAGGTGCATGTGGCAGGGGTTGATGTCCGACCAGGTGTTGAGGATCGCGATGACCGGCTTGCCAAGGTGCTCCTCGGGCAGGTAGCCGAGCTGCCGCATCCGCGAACGGTGGCTGAACGCCCGCAGCTTGCCGCCGGTGGCGCCCTCACCGAACCAGGCAGCACTGCGCAGCGGGGGCACGGCGTCCTGTCCTGGCGTGCCGGCGTCGGCGTCACCGTTTGCCTCAGGCCCTGCTCGGTCGTGGTCGAGCTCCGGCTGCGTGCTCACAGCCACCCCTCCGCACGCCACTGGTCGAGGAGGCTCCCGATCTGATCGCGAACGTTCTCCGGGAGCAGCCGGGACGGCGGGCGGACCGCCCGGCCCGCCAACCCGAGCTGGCAGAGCGCTTCCTTGACGACGCTGACGTTGTCCGCCGAGGCGTCAGCCGCCCGCAACTCCTCGAACACGCGAACCTGCTCCCACACCTTCATGGCCTTGCCGTAGTCCCCGCCACGCAGCGCTCCGAGCAGCGCCATCGACAACCGCGGCGCGACGTTCACCAGGCCCGACGTGAAACCCGTTGCGCCGGCAGCCCAGTAGCCGGGGGCGGACAGTTCGGCCAGCCCGGCGATCCAGGCGAACCGTTCAAGACCTGCGTCCCTGGCCACCGAGGCGAAGCGCATCGGGTCCGGTACCGCGTACTTCACGCCCACGAGGTTCGGGCACGCCTCGGCGAGCGCGGCGATATGCGCGCCCGTGACGTTCGGGTCACGGATGTACGGAAGCACGCCGAGTTCCGGTACTGCGGCCGCGATCTCGCAGTGGTAGGCGATCCACCCCTCGACCGACCGGTAGGGATGAGGGGGTTGATGCACCATCACCGATGTGGCGCCGCAGTCGTGGGCGTGCCGGGCGAGGGCCACCGCACTCGCGGTGTCGAGGCCGATGCCGGCCATCACCTCGGCGCGACCGGCCACGGCGGCGACCGACGACTCGACGGCACGGCGCATCTCGGCCGCGGACAGCGTGTAGAACTCCCCCGTGTTGCCGTTGGGGGTGACCACCTCGACGCCGTGCTCGATCAGCCGGGCGATCAGGGCGGCGTGAGTGTCCCAGTCCGCTTCGATCCCGCCGGGCCGGAAGGGGGTCACGGGTATGGCCACGACGGTCTGAAGCCGGGCCCGAAGCTGGGACAGGTCGTCCGGCATTGATATCGGCAGTGACATAGGTCGCCTACTCCGCTTCGTTTTCGGGGAAGTTGCACGCGACAAAGGCACTGATGTGACGGCGCATCAGGTTGCGGACCAGGTCGGCGTCGCCCGCGCGGGCGGCGGCCAGGATCGCCCGGTGTTCGCGGGCCTCCTCCCCCCACGAGGGCGACCGGGACCAGACCGCGCTGGACACAAGCGCGGTCTGGTCCCGGAGCTCGTCCAGCGCCTTGACCAGCAGGGGGTTGCCGCACCCGGCGTACAGCGCACGGTGGAACGACCGGTTGGCCAGTGATCGGTCACCGATGTCCTTGGCCTCGTCGGCGAGATCGAGCGCTTGCGCCGCAGCGTCCCAGTCACCACGTCCGGCGGCTGTCGTACGTCCGGCGGCAACAGGTTCTAGGAGCAGCCGCATGTCGTAGACGGACCGGGCGAGTTCCCGGTTCACCTCGCGAACCGCTGCCCCCTTGTACGGGCTCATGGTGACCAGGCCGGAGCCGGCCAGCGTCTTCAGCGCCTCACGCACCGGCGTCTTCGACACGCCCAGCGTCTCCGCGAGCTCCGCCTCCACGAGCGCCTGCCCGGGCTTCAACTCCCCGGTCAGGATCGAGTGCTTGATGGCGTCCAGCACCGCCTCGGTACGCGACGGCATCGCGCCCAGACGAGCACGATCAGGCATCAGGGCTTCAGACAAGTGCCAGCTCCAGGAACGGATCGGATCTCATATATGAAACGCCGATGACGGTAGGCCGCGCGCCGCAGGCGGTCAATGGTGGCGTACGAAACGATTCAAAATCCAGGACAGATGGAGCCTGGAGCCTGCTCGTCGGCTCGAGATCGGCACCGTCGTATATGACACCGACCGCGAACCTGCCCAGGCATCGTTCGCCAGCAGACCAAACCTGCTCAGGCACGACTCATCGGGGCACCCCGGCAAGCGGCTCGGGATCCCCGTTGGCCGTCAGCCACGCAAGGTGATCGTGCCGTGACCGGAGGGGACGGCACTATTGGGGGCGCGAGCAGCCCGCATGCGGCCACACCGGCGCAGAGGACGCCAACACGTCTGGCTGGGAGGACAGTTGCTACGCCTCGCGGGCTGTCCCCGCAGGCCGCGTTCGACCACACCCGGTTCGCGCCGGCGACCCTGTATGGGCTGGCGCATGACCAGTGATGCGGAGTTCGCGGATGAACTTGACGAAGCGGCCCGGGTGTTGTGTGTCTTCGGCGAGCAACGGCCGGCGGGCGGGACCGCTGGCGCGTACCTGGGCCGCCGCGTGCATGTGCCAGGCGGCCGGGCGGGCGGTGCGGTCGGCCGCGGTGACGGCGAAGCAGACCCTGCCCCCTGTCCAGCCCTCCCGGGACACCCCCGACGCGGCGGGGCCCATGCCACCCGAGGCTCGACCGTCTGTCTCCGCGGCACCCACCGCGCCGGAGGAGGGCCGGTCCCACGGCCGCGGCAGGAGGAGACCAGCGGCTCAACGGCTCCGGCCAAGGACGCGGACCGCGCTCGGAAGGCCCCGGCGAAGAGGGCGGCCGCCAAGAAGACCGCTGAGCCACAGCTGAGCCGCCGCTGGGTGATCTCCTCCTTCGCATCCTGGCCAAGCAGCCCGGCGAGCCGCGCACTGTCAACGAGGTCGTCAGCGCCCTGGAACAGGAGAATCCCAACCGGGCTCCGACATCAAGATCGTGCGCAACATCGGCCGTGGTGTGTCTGCGTTCGCCCCGTTCGCCTCGGTCAGATCGCAGCCGGGTACGGACTCAGCATCGGCCTGCTGATCTGCGCGGCGTTCTTCCTGCTGGCCACGACCACGTTGTTCTTCCTACCGAGCACAGGAATGCGGCAGGCTCCCGCGCGGAGCGGGTCCTCCGCGCTCCGACGCTGTGGACTGGCTCTGTTCACGAGAGTCTCGTGAACAGAGCCAGTGGACCGACACTCGCATCGGAGGCATGACTCAGGCACTCACGAACCTTCTACTATTCGTGTCACGACATGTTGAAGGCTGATGTCCTTACTTCCCACCGCACGTGCGCAGCGCATGCGCGGCCTCGCCCAGAGGGGCGGAGTCTGGACACCAGCCTTCAACCAGTCACCGGTCGGTGAAGCGGGGCTCGCGCTTCTCCAGGAATGCGGCCATTCCCTCGGCGCGATCCATGGTGGCGAACCGGCCGCGGAACAGGGCACGTTCAAAGCGCACGCCCTCGGTCAGGCCGGTCTCGAACGCCCTGTTCACCGCCTGCTTCGCCGCCAGCACCGCGGGTTTGGACTTGCTCGCGATCGTGGCTGCCACGGCGACGGCCTCGTCGAGCAGGTCGGTGGCGGGGACGATTCGGCTCACCAGCCCTGCCCGCTCGGCCTCGTGGACGTCCATCGTGCGGCCGGTGAGGACGAGGTCCATGGCCTTCGCCTTGCCGACGGCGTGGGCCAGGCGCTGGCTGCCGCCGATCCCGGGCAGGATACCCAAGTTGATCTCGGGCTGGCCGAAGACGGCGGTATCCGCCGCGATCAGGACGTCACAGAGCATGGCGAGCTCGCAGCCACCGCCCAGGGCGTACCCGGATACGGCAGCGACCAGCGGCGTACCCAGCTGCGCGAGTCGGTCCCAGCCGTCGAACAGTCGCTCGGTATCGGAGTAGTCCAGGGCGGCCATCTCCGCGATGTCCGCGCCCGCGGCGAAGGCTCGCTCGGAGCCCGTGACCACGATGGCGCCGATCTCGGGGTCCGTGTCGAAGGCCGACGCCGCCGCCAGCACCTCCGCCTGGACGGCCTGGTTGAGTGCGTTGAGGGCCTTCGGCCGCTCGAGCCGGATGAGACCGACCCCGGGCACGGGGACCTCGGTCCGGATCGAGGTGTACGGGTCGGGCGTGTGCAAGGCGGGGGTGCTCACGCTCACCTCGTCAGCACGATCTTCCCCGCGGTGTCCCCGTCGAGCATGGTGCGGAACGCCTTCTCCGCCTCGGCCATCGGCAACTTGAGGCCGATCTGCGGGGTGATCCCGGTGTGGGTGACGAAGCGCAGCAGATCGACGAGCTCGGCCCGGGTTCCCATCGTGGATCCCTCGACCCGCAGCTGGAGGAAGAACAGGCGCTGCAGGTCCGCGCCCGGGTTGGGGCCGCTGGTCGAGCCGCAGCAGATGATCGCGCCCCCGGGCCGCAGGGCCCGCATCGAGTGCGACCAGGTGGCCTCGCCGACGGACTCGAAGACCGCGTCGACCTTCTCTGGGAGCCGTGCTCCGGGTTCGAAGGCGGCGTGCGCGCCGAGTCGGCTGGAGAGCTCCCGCTTCGCCTCGCTCCGGCCGGTGACCCAGACCCGGAGACCAGCGGCCCGTCCCAGCTGGACCAGGGCTGTCGAGACGCCGCCGGAGGCGCCCTGGACCAGCATCGTCTGCCCGGGGCGTAGCCCGGACTTGGTGAACAGCATCCGGTAGGCCGTGAGCCACGCCGTTCCCATCACGGCGCCGTGGGCCGGGTCCATGCCCTCGGGCAGCGGGACCACGTTGCGTCGCGGCACGATCACGGTGTCCGCGAGCGTGCCTTGGTGCTTCTCGGTCAGCAGGGTCCGTCGGGGATCGAGGGTCTCGTCGCCCGCCCAGTCCGGGTCGCCGATCACAGGGTGTACGACGACGGGGGTGCCGTCGGCGAGGGTGCCGGCAGCGTCCATTCCGAGGATCATCGGGAACTGCTCGGGCTTGATTCCGACGCCGCGCAGCGTCCACAGGTCGTGCATGTTGAGCCCGGCCGCAGTGACCGAGACCGCGACCCAGCCGTCGGGAACTTGCGGCTCGGGTCGCTCCCCCACCACGAGGGAGTCGATCGGGTCATCGGGGTTCGGTTTGCTGGCGTAGACGGCGAACAAGGGTTCTCCTCTGCTCAGAGTCGTTCGAGGATGGTGCCGGTGGCCAGGCCGCCGGCACAGCACATGGTCAGGAAGCCGAGCTCACGGTCGAGGTCCTCGAGCTCGTGGAGAAGGGTGGTGATCAGTCGGGCGCCGGAGGCGCCGAGTGGGTGGCCGAGGGCGATGGCGCCGCCGCGGGGGTTGACCCGGTCCGGCTCGGGGCCGATCTCGTGCATCCAGGCCCCGACGACGGAGGCGAACGCTTCGTTGATCTCGATGACGTCGAGGTCGTGGATGGTCAGCCCGTTGCGTCCCAGGATCAGGCGGGTCAGGGGGATGGGGGCGGTGACATCATCAGCGGGTCGTCGCCCTGTACGAGGTGGTCCTTGATCCGGGCGCGCGGGCGCAGCCCGAGCTCGCGGGCTGTGTCGGCGCCCATCAGTAGCACCGCGGACGCACCGTCGGAGGTCTGCGACGAGGTCCCCGCAGTGAGTACGCCGTCGTCGGCGAACACCGGACGCAGCGCAGCGAGACTCTCGCGGGTGGTCTGCGGGCGGATGCCCTGGTCGGTGCGCACCAGGGTTCCCCCGGCCTCGATGGGCATGATCTCGCGGTCGAACGCACCGGCGCGGGTCGCGGCGTCGGCGAGCCGCTGGGAGCGGACCGCCCAGTCCTCGAGCTCGCTGCGGGAGAGGTCCCAATGTGCGGCGATCCGCTCGGCGGACGGGCCCTGCCCGACCAGGTTCTGTGCTTTGACCACGCCGTACCGGTCGATGATCTCGGGGGTGATGGCGTCGCCGTACTGCTCCTGCGCGCGTACGCCGGCGGCGAACGGAAGGCGGCCCATGTGCTCGACGCCAGCCGCCAGCACGATGTCTCGCGCCCCGGACGCGATCAAGGAGGCGGCCAGGTTGACGGCCTGTTGCGATGCGCCGCACTGGGTGTCGACGGTGCTCGCCGGGACTTCTACGGGCAGGCCGGCGTGCAGCCAGGCGTTGCGGGCCACGTTGGCGCCCTGCACGCCGATCTGCTGCACGCACCCGGCGAGCACCTCGTCCACCTGTGCGGGATTGAGCCCGGTGCGGTCGAACACGGCGTGGTAGACCGCGCCGAGCAGGTCATGGGGGTGCAGGTCGCGGAACACTCCTTTGTCCGGATGCCCGCGGCCGATGGCAGTGCGCGCGGCGTCGACGATAACGACGTCACGGTTCATGCGTTCTCCAGGTTGGTGTGAGCAGGTCGGAGTGGTGGGATCAGGGATCGGGCGGCGTCGAGCACTGCATCGATCGCGCTGGGATTGGCCAGGCTGTCGCGGCTGATCACAGAGTCGGGCTCCGCGCCCATGAGCAGGCGTTTGACCGGGACCTCGAGCTTCTTGCCCGACGAGGTGCGCGGCAGGTCGGCGACTGCGAGGACCTCGTCTGGCACGTGCCGGGGCGAGCACCCGCGGCGGATCGCCGTCCGGATCCGCGTAGTGAGCGCCTCGTCGAGAGGTACCCCGTCCAGCACTACGAACAGGACGATCGCTCCGTGGGTTTCGGGCCGCGGGATGTCCACGGCCACCGCGTCGGCGACCTCCGGTATCGAGGCCAGTGCCTGGTAGATCTCTCCGGTCCCGATCCGCACGCCGCCGCGGTTGATCGTGGCGTCGCTGCGGCCGGTGATGATCCCGGTGCCGCGCGGGGTGAGCTCAAGCCAGTCTCCGTGCGCCCACACGCCGGGAAAGTGCTCGAAGTAGCTCGCGCGCAGACGCTGGCCGTCGTCGTCGCCCCAGAACCCCAGCGGCATCGAGGGCATCGGCGCTGCGACCACCATCTCGCCGACCTCACCACGCAGCGGGCGGCCGTCGGGCGACCAGGCCTGCAGGTCGACGCCGAGGGCAGGCGGGCCGAGTTCGCCCCGGTACACCGGGACGTTCGGGGCCAGCCCGAGGAACGGGGTGACGATGTCCGTGCCGCCGCTGATCGACACCAGCCAGGTGTCCGCAGGGAACTCGGTGTAGACCCAGTCGTAGCACTCGGCAGGCAGGGGTGAGCCGGTCGACCCGATCGCGCGTAGGGCCGACAGGTCCCGTCCCGCGCGCGGCTGGGCCCCGTCTTTGCGCTGTGCTTCGAGCCAGGCGGCGCTTGCGCCGAGGACGGTGATCCCGGTGTCCGCGGCGAGCTCCCACAACGTGTCGCCGCCGGGATGGCCGTCGTAGAGCACCACGGACGCGCCGGCCAGCAGGGGGGCAAGCTGGATGTTCCACATCACCCAGCCGGTGGTCGTGTACCAGGCGAAGCGGTCCTCGGGGCGCAGGTCCAGCTGCAGCACGGCGGTTTTCAGCAGCTCCAGCAGCACTCCGCCGTGCCCGTGGACGATCGCCTTGGGCGGGCCGGTGGTGCCGGAACTGTAGAGGCCCCACAGCGGGTGGTCGACGGCCACGTCGACGAACTCCGGCGGCGCGTCCGGGTCGCCGGTGAAGCCGGCCTCCCAGCCGGTGCCGTCGAGCAGGCCGAAGCGGATCCGGCGGGCGCCGATGCGGTCGGCGATCTCCCGGGCCTCCTGCTCCCGGTCGACCGCGCGTCCTTTGTAGCGGTACCCGTCGACGGCGAGCAGGACGGTCGGGGCGATCTGGGTGAACCGGGCGACCACGGCGTCCGCCCCGAACTCCGGGGCGGCGGCTGACCAGATCGCGCCGAGGGACGCCGTGGCCAGGAACGCGGCGAGAGTCTGCGGGAGGTTCGGTAGGTAGGCGGCGACGCGGTCGCCCGCGCCGACGCCGGCGGCAACGAGGCCGTGGCGGACCCGTGAGGTCTCGCGCCGCAGGTCCGCCCAGGTCCAGGCGCCGTTCCCGGCCGCCTCCGAGCGGAACTGCACCGCCACCGCGTCCGGGTCGCGACCGGTGAGGACGTGCTCGGCGAACGACAGGCGCCCGCCCGGGAACCACTCCGCCCCCGGCATCGCCCGCGAGCCCAGCACCGCGGAGGGTTGGGCGTGCCAGCGGACACCGAGGAACTCCGCGGCCGACGCCCAGAAGCCTTCCAGGTCGTCGACCGACCAGCGCCACAGCTCGTCGTAGGTCGCCCAGGCCCGCCCGGCCGCCGTGGCGAAGCGGGTGAGTGCCGCGTCGCGCAGCCGGGCGGGGTCGGGTCGCCAGAGCACGTCCGTCACAGTGACCTCAACCCGCCTTGATGTTGTCCTGGGCGGCCTTCTCGCGCTCGGCGAAGCGGCTGCCCTCCACCTGCGGCGGCAGCACCGGGAAGTCGCGGTGGACCTTACGCAGGACCTCGATGGTCGATGCCTTGGAACGCGCGAACAGCGCCGGGAGGTCGACTCCGACCAACTCGCCGTCCTTCTTGACGTGCCTGCCGTCGATCCACACGTCCCGCACGTCCTGTGGGGTCGATTGGAAGATCACCCCGCCGACGGGGTCGATCGACGGTTGGCCGGTGAACGTCAGCGGGTTGCCGACGATCACGATGTCACCCTTCTTGCCCGGGGTGAGCGAGCCGGTGACCTCGCCCAGCCCGCAGGCCTCGGCACCGTTGATGGTGGCCCAGGCGAGGACGTCGTGCACGGAGGTCTGCAGGGACTCCGGCATCTGCCCGGCGCGGTTGATGGGGTCGTTCTGTGCGAACCGGTCCGCCGCGATGGCCAGCCGCATCTGTGGGACGAGTGAGCCCGAGTTGAGTGAGATGATGTCGCAGCTCAGGGTTGGCTTGATGCCGTGTCTGCGGCACTCGGCCATTACCGGCCAGCCCATGCCCATGTTCATCTCAGTCTCGGCGGCGATGGAGACCTTGCAGCCGGCTTCGCCGAGGTGGGCCCATTCCTGGCAGTCAAGTGCCACGCAGTGGATGTGCACCTGGTCAGGGCCGAGCAGGCCGGCCGCGTGCAGGTCTTTGATGCCGTTGGACAGCGGGGTGCCGAAGAAGCAGGCGGTGTGGAAGGCGATGATCTCGCCCTCCTCGCGGGCCGCGCCGATCTCCGCACGTGTCTGGTCGAACGGGACGAAGCCCAGCTCGTTGACCGAGACGCCGACGCGGATCCGCGACTGGTTCGAGTGCTGACGGACCAGCCGGTGGTAGTCCTTCACACGTTGGGCGTGGTCGGCGTAGCCCACCTCCGGCGGCGCGGAGTCGAAGAAGCCGTAGGCGAACACCGCGCGGATGCCGCTGTCGAGCAGGCCCCCGATAGCGCCGTCGGCGTGACCGGGGCTGTTGTTGCAGTGTGAGAAGTCGAGCAGCGTGGTGATCCCGGCGTCGACGGCTTCCAGCGCGCCGACCAGGTTGCCGACGTAGACGTCGTCGGCGGTGTAGTTCGGTGAGATCGCCATCCGCAGGGTGTTCATGTAGCCGCTGATGCTCATGTCGGCGCAGATGGCGCGCATCTGCGTCTGCCATGTGTGTCGGTGGGTGTCGACGAGGCCGGGGATGACCACCCGGTCCGTCGCGTCCACCACGGTCGCGTCGGGGGCCTGCAGGTCGCGGCCGACGGCCTCGATCGTGTCACCGGAGAGCAGGACGTCCCCTCCGTCGATCAGCCCGAGAGCGGGGTCCATCGTCACCACGTGGCCGCCCTTGATCAGGGTGCGGGTGCCCATATGCTTCTCCATCCATCGGTTGCGGTACGTCGTCGTATCCGGTCTTCCCACTGCGCAGGCCCACGAGGGCCTACTTGATCGCCAACCCGCTGAGTGGCGATCCCGAGGCCCCGCTGATCGGCAGCGGCGGGGCCACGAACTGGAACTCGTACACCCCGTCCGCGGCGCAGTGGCGGCCCAGCGCGTCGAGGTCGAAGATCTCGCCCAGGGCGAGCCCCATGTGCACCAGCGCGACGGTGTGCAGGGGCTGAATCTGAGCGATCTCGTTGGGGCGCACTTCGACGCCCCACGTGTCGGTCACCACCGCGGCGACCTCCTTCTCATACAGCCACGGGGCGGTGTGCAGCGACAGCCCCGGCGCGGGGCCGCCGGCGTAGTCGCCCCAGGCACCGCGGCGCGCGCCCAGGAAGCCGGTGCGGACCAGCACCGCGTCGCCGCGGCGCACCTCGACGCCCTCCGCCGCGGCGACGGCGTCAAGCTCGGCGGCGGAGATCGGGTGTCCCGGGTCGAGGCTGTCCACCCCGGCCCAGTGCGCGACGTCGAGCAGCACGCCGCGCATCACGTAGCGGGTGATACCGGCCTGGATGCCGTTGTGGCTCGACCCGTGCGAGGTCGAGAGCGCGGCCGGCCGGTCGTTGTACATCCGGCCGCCGTAGAAGATGTGGGACAGCGAGTCCCACTGTGTCCCGGCCTGGGTCGGGAGCATCACGACATCATCGGAGAAGCCGAACCCCTTGCCGGGCCCCCACGGCGTCTGCTTCTGGGCGCCGGCGGCGTAGTCCGCGCCCGAGGCCTTGACCAGGAGCTGGGGGTTCTGCCGGAAGCCGCCGTCCTGGCAACCGTCCTGGTCGTACGGCAGGGACAGGGGTACGACCTCGCCCTTACGAACAAGCGCCGCAGCGGCTCGGACCTGCTCGGGCCCTACGAAGTTCAGCGTGCCGATCTCGTCGTCGGGCCCCCAGCGGCCCCAGTTGCTGAGCCGGGAGATGTAGCCCGCCAGCAGCTCAGTGCCCTCGGGCACCGGAGTGGGGACCCGGACGGTTTCGGCGTGCGTTGACAAGCCAGGCTCCTTTGCGCGGCGGGCGGGTCTCTCCTCGACTGCTCGATCGTGCGGGTACCTCTGCTACCGGGTCCATGTGTGGGCGCACAACGCGTGCTGCTCTTCGTTGTGGCCGCCACAATGGCGTTGGGTGCATGGTCGGAGGACTCGATGACGAGGGGGCGAAATCCCATGGCCGGGAGAGCGCTGGAGTCGTTGGAGTCGCGCCTGCCCCGGTGGATGGAGGCGATGACCGAGAGCCTGCGCGCCATCAACGAGGAGCACGACCTCGACCAGGTACTCGCCATGATCGCCCGCCAGGCATGTGAACTGCTCGACCTGCAACAGTGCGCGGTCTACGTGCTCGACCCCGGATCGGGGACCTTCCGGATCAACGGCTCGCACGGCCTGTCTCCCGGCTACATCGAGCGGACCAACGTCGAGCCCATGCGGCTCGACGAGGCGACCGCGCGGACCGGCCCACCCACCGCCCGGGCCGCCCTCACCGGACGCCCGGTGTTCGTGGAGGACGTCTACGACGAGCCCGGTCTGGACCGCTGGCGGGCCAACATGGCCCGGGAAGGCCTGCGCGCCGTGGTCGCCGCGCCCATGCGGACCGCCGACAAGTCCCCCATCGGCACCCTGACCGGCTACACCCGCTCCGAGCGCGCCTTCGACACCGCCGCCCTCGACCAGCTCGCCCTGCTCAGCGACCACGCCGCGGCCGCGATCGTGGCCGCGCGCCGGCGCGACCGCGAGCGTGCGGCCATCGGTGCGCTCTCCGAAGCGAACACAGAGCTGCTCGCGCAGCAGGCCACCGTCGCCCGGCTGCGCGACCTCCAGCAGGAGCTGACCCGTCTGCTGCTCACCGACGTCGGTCTCGTCGGCATCGCCGCCTTCCTGGCTCGCCGCCTCGACGCCGAGATCACGATCGACGACGAGGACGGCATCGAGCTCGCCGCGTCCCCGCATGGGGCCACTGTGCAGCGTGACGTGCTGGCGGAGGCGGACGGCGCGGCTAAGCGGGTCGCTGCAGTACTGGACTCGGGACGGGCCACCGAGATCGACGTGAACGAGATCGGCGCGGGCACCCGTGTCTGCCTGGTGCCGATCCCGGGCTCGACGTCCCCGCGAACCAGGATGTGGGTGCGCCGCAGCCTCAAGGGCGAGCCACACACCGCCGCTCCCTTCGACGACGACGAACGCCGCGCGATGGAGGGCTGCGCGCTGCTGATCGCGCTGGAACGGAGCCGCCTGGAGCGCCGCGCCGAGGCCGAGGCCCGGCTCACGAAAGACCTGCTCGCAGACCTCCTCTCGCCCGCCGCGATGGTGCACGCCGACTCCGTGATGGCCAGAGCCGCCGCGCTCGGACACGACCCACGCGGGCACCACGAACTCGCGGTGTTCGTACAGGTCCCCGGCCGACCCCGCGGCACTCGGCCCGACACCGGGCGGCTCACCGCCGCCCTGCTCGACGCCACGCGCGACGTCCGCCCCCGTCCAGTGGTCGGTGCGGTCGGCGACGCCGTCGTCGCCCTGCTCCCCACCGCGGCGGACCCACTGCGGGACCGGCGCTGGGACCGCGCCCTTCTGACGTCACTGGTCGAGCGGGCGCGGCAAGTCACCGGCGGACGGGCGCGCTGCGTCGTGGGGGCAGGGCAGGTCGAGCTGGCCGAGGTCGAACAAAGTCTCACGGTCGCACTGCACGCCGCCCGGCTCGTCACCCCTGCCTCCCCGGAGATAGTCCGGCTCGCCGACTTCGGCGTGCACGGCCTGCTCCTCGAGTCCGGGACCAGCGAGCGCTTGATCCGGTTCGCCGAGGAGACGCTGGGCCCGCTCGTCCAGCTCGACCGCGCCCGGCAGAGCGATCTGGTGGCGACCCTGCGCGCCTGGTTCGCCGCGAACATGTCCACCCGCGAGGCCGCGGAACAGCTGTTCGTACACCCCAACACCGTTGGCTACCGGCTCAGGCGAGCCGCAAGAGCGGTCGGACTGGATCTGGGGCGCCCGTCGGACCTGCTGACCCTCCAGCTGGCCTTGCTCATCGATGAGATCCGGGGTGGCGTGTGCCTGTGAGCCGCGACGGTTCACCGGTCCGGGGCCACACCTCGAAGGGAGTGGCCCCGGACCGGGTTCAGAGGGCCGGTACGCCGGGGTCTTGAGCCTCGGCAGGCCCGTCCATCCGCGGGTCGAGGCGCGGAGCGCTGCCGCGCTCGGCACGGGCCGCCGCCAGGAAGGCGGCGCTCGACGCACACGAGGCGCAGATGGCGGCATGTCCGACGGTCGGGTCGCGGTCCATCTCGATCGCGACGTAGGACTTCGCGCACGCGTGGCACTGCACGCGCTCCTCCCAGACGTCGTCGACCTCGTCACGCGGATCGTGCGGGCGCGCGAGACGGTCCGTCGGGTTAGCGGAGGGCGGCTTGACCATCCGCCCCCCGCCGCGCTCATGGCGTTCCAGAACCCGGCC
>NZ_BMQA01000061.1 GCF_014647875.1 Streptomyces brasiliensis
TAGGCTCGCACTCGCCGCATAACAGGATGAAACGGTGTCCACTCTTCGGGTGGAAGTCCCATCCGCCGCAGCATAGGCCGTGTCGGCTCGAGTGACGACCATGCCCTGGCCGAGTCGTTCTTCCCGGGACTGAAGCGGGAACTGCTCCACGAGCGACGCTTCACCTCGAAAGCACGGACACGGCTGGAGCTGTTCCGCTGGCCGGCCCACTACAACCGGCACCGCCGCCACTCCGCCCTCGGCTACCTCACGCCAGTCGAGTTCGAGCAACAGCTGATCTCATCACGTACGCTGTCGCTCGTCGCATGAAACCCGATGTCCACTCCCGAAGTTGAGCTTCAGGAGACGTGGACGTGATGCAACTGGGCGGCGCCCACGACGGCGGTGCCGATGTCGACGTGCCACGAAGGCCGAGCATGTGCTGACGTCCTTGACCGAACCTTTCAGGACCTGTGATCCGCTCCCGACTCTCATCGTTTGAGGCCGTCCTGTCGGGAGTGTCTGACTTGTTGAATCGACCGCAGGCACTCGGTCTGCAGCCATAGCGTCCAGGGTGCCGGTCGGCACGGGCTCGTGTAGTGAAGCTTCCCGGGGCGGGCTGACCCCCAAGCAGCAGGAAAAGCGGGAGCAGGTGCGCCTTGAGGCGGCCGAGCGGTTCGCTCGCGGTGAGAAACGAGGCTGTCGCGAGGGAGCTTCGGGTGACGTCGCAGTCGGTGCGACGTTGGCGGAGGGAGTGGGAGGAAGGCGGTGCGGACGCCCTGCGCTCGAAGGGGCCGGCCTCGGTGGAACGGCTGAGCCCCGGGCAGTGGGAGCGGCTGGAGCGGGAGTTGAAGCGGGGCCCGCTCGCGCACGGGTGGGACGACGAGTTCCAGGGGTGGACGCTGAAGCGGGTCAAGCTGCTGATCGGGCGGATGTTCCGCGTCGGGTACACGATCCAGGGCGTGTGGAAGCTGTTGCGGCGGCACGGCTGGTCCGTGCAGGGGCCCCTGCGGCGGGCGATCGAACGCGACGACGAGGCGATCGAGTTGTGTAAGGCCGAGGTGTGGCCGCAGGTAAAAGGACCGCGGCGGACCTGGGCGCCCACATCTGCTTCGAGGACGAGGCAGGCCAGGGGCTGAGGCCGCCGAAGGGACGCACCTGGGCACCACGCGGCGCCCGGCCGGTGGTGCGGGTGCGCGGACACAACCGGGGACGGGTCAACCTCGCCGGAGTGGTCTGCTACCGCGCCGGACACCGCTCCCGGTTCTTCTTCAAGCTGCACATCTGGCACGGGCGCCGGGGCGAGCCGAAGGCGTTTTCCTGGCGCCAGTACCGCGATCTGATCGTCATGACCCACGTGCAGCTCGGTACCCCGGTGGTGTGGTGCTGGGACAACTTGAACGTGCACCTGGTGAAGGAGCTGGCCGACTTCGCCGAGGAACACCAGGACTGGTACAGATCTTCCAGATGCCCTCCTACGCTCCGGAGCTGAACCCGGCCGAGGGGATCTGGTCGCTCCTCAAGCGGCACCTGGCCGACTTCGCCGCCGCCGACCTCACGCACCTCACCCGCGTGATCAAGCGGAAGCTGAAGAAGATCGAGTACCGGCCCCATCTGGTCGACGGCTGTCTGCCACCCACCGGTCTGACCATGGACGACGACGCGATCAGGCCACCGGACTCGACTAGTTCAACCTGAGTAAAGGCCGGAGGAGAGGCATCACGAACTTGCCCTCGGTGGCTCCCGTTCCGGCGTAAAACCGAGCTGTTCTGCAAGAACAGGCCCACTTCTACCTGCTCTGTCGGCCGCCCTGCAGAGAATCGGCGGCCGTGAGCAGCGAAGCTCCCAGCAATACGATGTCCTTTATGAGGAACTGGCCGGCCAGGGAAAGTTTCGGTTCCCTGTGTTTCTCCTGCCATGCCTCCGGTGTGGTGGCAAGAAAACTGAGAGTCGTGGCGAATATTCCCGCAGAGCCCAGACTTCCCAGCGCAGAGGCCTTCGGTGCGAAGGGTCGCGCCGCGACCAGTGATCCCATGGTCATCTCTGTCACACCGATGAGCTTGGCCAGTCTATGTTCGCCAAGTCTGGCCACGAGCCATGAAAACATGGGGCTCGCGGTGATCAAGGGGCGAATGTTTTCAACCTCATAACTCTCGAACTTAAGTCGCCCGATCGACAGGAGATTGAGCGCCAGTCCGTAACGGATCGTAGAGAATCCTGCACTCCGAAGGCGGTCACTGACAGCGGATTGCGTTCCCATTTATGGGTGTCCCTTCACGTGCTGTCCCCCGCCTGCCTATCGGGCCATCCTACGCTGGGTCGAACCTGCCGGCATGCGGGCCACCGGAGCACTCGGCATCCGCGAAATGCCTTTCGATGAACACCCGCTGACGAAGCTCCGGCTGAGCGGCGGTCGTCAGGTCGTGGGCCCGGCCGCACACGTCTGCGCCCGTAGAGCGCCGGTGAGGCTGCCTCTGGGGCTTGCAGGGTACTGCCGGTGCTCCAAGTGCGGGACGCTTGCTGTGCGCAGACAATGAAAGACGTGAGCGCGGCGACACAGGGCTTCGATGCTCCGGAGAACTGGGACGGGAGGCATCGCGGCCCTGCGGGCATGCGGATGTTTCGCCGGCTCCGCGCTCGCGCCACCGGACCTTCGACGCTACGGCGAGCGGCGCGTACTGGAGTTGTGGTGCCCGCGGTCCTGGCCGTTGCCGTGGAGTTCGTCGGCGAACCGGATTTTGTGATGTTCGTGGCGTTCGGTGCGCTGGCCGGGCTCCTCTTCGTCGACTTCAGTGGCCCGCCGCACGTACGGCTGTCAGCGCAGACTGGTCTGATGCTGACCGGCGCCGTCCTGGTCTGCCTGGGAACGCTTGCGTCCCAGGCGATCTGGACCGCCACGGTGGCCACCTTCGTCATCACCTTCTCGCTCTTGTTCGCCGGCGTGGTCAGCTCTGTGCTGGCCAGCGCGACGACCGCCCTGTTGGTGAGCTTCATCCTGCCGGTCACGATGCCCGGTTCGGTGAGTTCGATGCCGCACCGGCTGGGCGGCTGGCTGCTGGGCGGGGCGGCCTCGCTGATCGCCGTCGCTGTGCTGTGGCCCGCCCCGGTCCGCGAGCC
Organism: Streptomyces brasiliensis; assembly: GCF_014647875.1. Lineage (GTDB taxonomy): Bacteria > Actinomycetota > Actinomycetes > Streptomycetales > Streptomycetaceae > Streptomyces > Streptomyces brasiliensis. Next base: position 3,097 of record NZ_BMQA01000061.1, read on the forward strand.
GTTGCGGTTGTCGGCCGCGCAGGCGTGCGCATTGCTCGCTCGGCGGTTGAGGGCAGAGGTCGCTTGTGTGGGCAACTGGTTCGAGCCGCAGAGCAGAAAGGCCGTCGACGTGACGGCCAAAGAGGCTGCCGCTGCCGTCACGTCGTTGCGAGGGTCTTTCTTCAGGATGTCTTATCGGCCCACGGGACTCGACGCAGCGGCACGCGCCCTGCTCAAGGTGATCGACCAGGTGGTCTGGCTGCATGCGATTGTGGAACGAGCTCCGCTCGAGTTTCAGCCCAGGCCGGTCGCTGCGGCGGTTTGTTCGGTGAAGTCGGAATCCTCGACCCTCCTGGAGCGGGGCGCTGTACTGCTGGAATCGGTCGTCGGCGATCCGAGCGAGCTGGATGCATGTATGAGACGTCTGGAACGGGCGTGTGAGGCCATGGAACGGACGGTCACATCTCATTTTGCGAGGCAACCTGCCGAGTCATCAGTGTTCGGGATTCCGGACGAGGCGGAGCCGGAGTTCAGCAGAGCCTTGCAGTCCGCCTTCCGCGCCCACCAGATGGCCTGCGCGGTCTCGGAACTCTCCGTGAACATCGAAACCGCCGTGGCCGCTCACCAGCGCAATTGGTGGCAGCACCTTCTGGGTTGTCGGACCGAGGGGGTGGTGGCATCGCTCACCTTCGTGTGGAATCGCGTGCGCGCGCACGCCGAATGGCATTCGATGTGGCTCCACAACAGCCTGCGCGGGGCTACCGCCTTGTGCCTTGCCGTAGTTGTGACCGAATTTACGGGCGTCCAGCACTCGTTTTGGGTGGTCTTCGGTGCGCTGACCGTATTGCGCTCCAGCGTGCTGAACACAGGGCAGAGCGCCTTGCGCAGTTTGGTGGGCAACGTCTTGGGTTTCCTGATCAGCGGCGGACTCATCATCGCTCTGGGTATGCATCCCGTGGCCTTCTGGCTGTTGCTTCCGCCGGCCGTCGCCCTGGCCGGCATCGCACCGGAGGTCCTCTCGTTCACCGTCAGTCAATTCTGTTTTGCCCTGGCGCTTTTGATCTTGTACAACATCGTCGATCCCCAGGGGTGGACCGCGGGACTCGTTCGCCTGGAGGACGTGGCCCTCGGCTGTGCGGTGAGCCTGCTGGCCGGGGCGTTGTTCTGGCCACGGGGGGCCGGCTCCGCTCTGGGCAAGGCGCTGGCCGAGGCAATCTCCGACAGCGCCGGTTACCTGCGCTGCGCGATCGCACGTGGTTTCACCCCCAGCGACGTCCGGCTGCGGACGGCTCCTGCAGCGAGCGACGCGAGACGCCGTGCTGTGTCGGCGGCACACCGCTTGGATGAGGCCTTCCGCGGGTTCCTCGCCGAGCGGGGTACGAAGCACGTCTCCTTGGCAGCTGTGGCGACATTGGTCGACGCGGGCGTCATCCTCCGGGTTACGGCCGACGCCCTCCTCCACCTCTGGAGGGACGAGGAACCGGTCCAAGGAAGCCGAAAAGAGGCGTACGCAGGCATTCACCAGGCAAGCGGGCCACTGCTCGATTGGTACGAGAAGACAGGTCGGGCGCTGGCGGGCACGGGCACCGTTCCCGACGAGCTCGACGTCCGGCTCCCCGTCCGGGCCTTCGACGAGGCCCTGCGCCGCGACCTCGCTGAAGCCGACGGGCCTGAGGCCGCACGCGCTGTAAAGATGATATGGACAGTGTCCTACATCGACGCGGTCCAAGGCTTGCAGGCAGCGATCCTGGGGCCCGCGCGAGCGGTTTCCCGGCAGAGCCTGCCGCGGTCCCGGCTGGTCGGTCGCCGTGCATCGACCGCACGAGGTTGACCTCGGCCAGCACCCATTCGTCGCAGACGGCACATTGTGCGGCAGCGACGGGCCGGCGACGGCGCTGTGCAGGGCAGGCGGTGGAAGATTGCGGACCGGCAGAGCAGGCACGGACAATAGGAAGATGCCCGGTGTCTGAGGCATTGTGCGTGCTGGCCTGTTCGATCACAGAGGATATGCCGTCCGCGTCCGTGGCGGTTCATTCCGCGGTCTCGCAGGAGGCCTTCGACCACTTCCTGGGCCGCTGGGACGGCCCCCGGTGCCTGGCTTTTCAGCCGGTCACCGTTGCGCCGCAGGGTCGGCGCGAAGGCCGCGCGGTCCTGCCGCCGCCGATACATCGTCGCAACCGACCGGGTTGGCCAATGCCAGGCGCCGCACCGGTACGGCGCAGACGTGGGGGGACATCTCGCAAAGCTGCTGGAGGACAGAACGTGATTACTCATTCCGCCTACGCGGTCGAGCCCTGGCGAGTGCGCGAGACCGGGCTCGACTGGGACGTCCTGGCACAGAGTGAATCGGTGTTCGCGCTGTCCAACGGACACATCGGTTGGCGAGGCAACCTCGACGAGGGGGAACCGCACGGGCTGCCCGGCAGTTACCTCAACGGCGTCCATGAGCTCCATCCGCTGCCGTACGCGGAGGCAGGCTACGGGTTCCCCGAGTCCGGTCAGACAGTCATCGACGTCACCAATGGCAAGCTCATCCGCCTCCTCGTCGACGACGAGCCGCTTGACCTGCGCTACGGTCAGCTGCTGTTGCATGAACGGGTGTTGGATCTGCGCGGCGGGCTGCTGCACCGGACCAGCGAGTGGACCTCACCGACGGGCAAGACGGTACGGGTCCGCTCCACCCGCCTGGTCTCCTTCACCCGGCGGGCCGTCGCCGCTATCGCCTATGACGTGGAAGCGCTGGACAACGAGGTGAGCCTTGTCCTCCAGTCCGAACTCGTGGCCAACGAGCAACTGCCCACCACGAGCGGCGACCCACGTGTCTCCGCCGTCCTGAAGTGCCCACTGCAGCCCGAGGAGCACAGTGCCCAGGACGCGCGCCTGAGCCTGGTCCACCGCACAACGGCCAGCGGCCTGCAGGTCGCGGCCGCTGCCGATCACACGGTGCGAGGTCCGGCGCCCACCGAGAGCTACGCCGAGAGCAGTGACGACGTGGCCCGGTTCACCGTTACGACCAGTCTCAAACCGGGCGAGGTACTCCATCTGGAGAAGTTCGTCTCCTACGGCTGGTCGGGGGTGCGCTCCCTGCCTGCCCTGCGGGACCAGGTGGAAGCCGCGCTCGCCGGGGCCCGCAGCATCGGCTGGCAGGGGCTGGCCGATCAGCAGCGGGCCTTCCTCGACGACTTCTGGAGCCACGCGGACGTCGAGGTCGACGGTGCTCCAGAGATTCAGCAGGCTGTTCGCTTCGCCCTCTTCCACGTGCTGCAGGCCGCCGCCCGGGCCGAACAACGAGCGATTCCGGCCAAGGGCCTGACCGGCTCCGGATACGACGGGCATGCTTTCTGGGACACCGAGATCTTCGTCCTCCCATTGCTCACCTTCACTCACCCGCGATGCGTCCCCGAAGCCCTGCGCTGGCGGCAGAACACCCTGCCCGCGGCGCGGGAGCGCGCCCGGCAACTGGGCCTGAGCGGCGCCGCATTTCCGTGGCGGACAATCGAGGGAGCGGAGTGCTCCGGCTACTGGCCGGCCGGCACCGCCGCTTTCCACGTCAATGCCGACATCGCCCATGCGGTGGTGCGCTACCTGTCCGTGACCGACGACGTGGAGTTCGAGCGAAAGACCGGCGTGGAGTTGCTGGTGGAGACCGCTCGCCTGTGGCACTCCCTCGGGCACTACGACTCCTGCGGACGCTTCCACATCGACGGCGTGACCGGCCCTGACGAGTACAGCGCAATTGCCGACGACAACGTCTACACCAACCTCATGGCCCAGGAAAACCTTCGGGCCGCCGCCGACGCCGCCGATCGCCACACGGAACAGGCGGCCGGCCTCGGGGTCGACGAAGAAGAGACGGCGGCGTGGCGGGAAGCCGCCAAGGCGATGGCGGTTCCCTACAACGACGCGATCGGGATCCACGAGCAGTCGGCGGGTTTCACCGGCCACCAGCGGTGGGATTTCGCCGCCACCGGACAGGACGACTATCCGCTGATGCTGCACTTCCCCTACTTCGAACTGTACCGGCAACAGGTGGTCAAACAGGCGGACCTGGTGCTGGCCATGTACCTTCGCGGCGACGCTTTCGCCGCGGACCAGAAGGCCCGGAACTTCGCCTACTACGAGCCGCTCACCGTTCGGGACTCCTCGCTTTCGGCCTGCGTCCAGGCTGTGATCGCCGCCGAGGTGGGACATCTGCGCCTGGCCTACGACTACCTCGGCGAGGCGGCACTCATGGATCTGGGCGATCTGGAGAAGAACACTCGCGACGGCCTGCACATCGCTTCGCTGGCCGGCTCCTGGATAGCGCTGGTCATGGGTTTCGGAGGCATGTGCTACCGCGAGGAAACGCTGTGCTTCGCTCCCAGGCTGCCCGAGAAGCTCAGCAGGCTGGCCTTCTCCGTCCACGTGCGGCAACGGTGCCTGCGAGTCGAGGTCACCCGTGCTGCCGCCACGTACACCCTCGTGGAAGGAGAGCCGCTCCAGATCAGGCATTGCGGACAACCGTTGACGGTAGCGCGCGGTGCCCCCGAGACACGGCCCGTCACGCTGCCGGCCGCAGTGCCGGAGCCCTCCCAACCGCCCGGTCGGAGGCCAGGGCGGCCCACCCCGCCGAGATAGACAGAACGAGATGGACACAAGCAGGGGCCGAAGTACCCGAAAAATTGAGGGCAGGGTCGGGCGATCCTGGGCTCGGCGAAGTGGGCAGTGGGACGACCCGCTGTTGCAGGCCCCCGGGCCTGCCAATATCGCAGCCTCACCTTGAAGCGCTCCGGGTCTGGTGGAGGCTCGATTCCCTGAGAGGATCGAGTCATGGCCCGTCCGCCCCCTTACCCTGCCGAGCTTCGTGAGCGTGCGGTGCGCATGGTTGCGGAGATCCGCTCCAACTACCCGACTGAGTGGGCTGCGATGAAGGCGGTCGCCGCGAAGCTGGGCATCGGTTCCGCAGAGACGGTGCGGACGTGGGTCCGCAAGGCCGAGGTTGACGCCGACCAGCGTGCCGGGGTGACTTCGAAGGAGGCTGAGCGCCGCCTCGCCGAGAAGCGCTCCGGGATGGGTGGAGGCTCTATGCGTTGACTCCAGCCGCCGGTTGGGGCTGGTGTTGAGCGTAGTAGTTGGTCTCGACCGGGGCCTGACCGTGCTCAAAAACCGCATCCGGGATCTGCGGCCGGCCTATCGGCCCGCGGATCCGGCCTCGCGGACGGTCTATGAACCGGGCGAGAACAGAAGCGGTGCCGCCGATGCACGTCATGAATCCGCGCCTGCCCTCTTGACGGTGCAGCCCGGGCAGGTGCGAGGTGACGCCGTACCCACAAAGAGATCAGTCATGGTGCCCGTCTACTCAGGGGCACGTCAGGAAAGGATCCGCACGAGTGCGGAGAGTTCCTGAGGCCACGCAGCGTCGGAAGGCACCCCGTATCCAACGACGAGGGCATCGGGCATGGCGCTCAGGGACCGTTCATGGCGGTATCGGGACAGGCCAGCCACTTTGAGGCCCTGCCGGGCTGCCGACTGTAGGACCCGCTGCTCGGTCCCGGGCGGCAAACCGAGCACGGTGTGAAGGCCGGCCGCTGTCCCGATGACGCGCACCTTTGGGGCGTACTGGGCCAGGGCTGTGACGAGAGCGTCTCGTCGATCGCGGTAGCGCCGACGGGCAGCACGTACGTGATGGTCGTAGGCGCCGGAAATGATGAATTCCGCCATCGTCAGCTGGCTGAATACCTCGCACGTGTCGATCTGCCCCTTGGCCGCCACGGCTTCCTCAGCCATCCTGGGAGGCAGCGCCATCCAGGCAAGCCGCAGGCCAGGAGCAAGGGTCTGGCTGGCGGTACCCAGGTAGACCACGCAGTCGGGATCGAGTCCTTGGAGCGCCCCGACGGACTGGCGGTCGAACCGGAACTCACCGTCGTAGTCATCTTCCAGGACCAGCCCGCCGGTCCGTCTGGCCCAGTCCACGACGGCCGTCCGGCGATCGCGCTGCAGTGCCGTGCCCACGGGGAACGGGTGAGCCGGTGTGAGTAGGACCGCATCGGTGCCGACGGGCGGCACCGGGTCGGTCCCGTGGGTGTCCAAGGGAAGCGGGAGGGTCTTCAGCCCAGCAGCCGCCAGCAGGCCCCAGTACCTGTCCAGGCCGTAGGACTCGACGGCGACGTTCCTCGCCCCCCGCCCGGCCAGAACTTCGCTCAGGATCTGCAGGCCGTGGGAGGCGTCGGCGCAGATCAGTATGTGCTCCGGACTTACGTACACGCCCCGGGCTTGAGCGAGATGGTCTGCGAGTGCGGCCCGTAGTTCCGGCCGACCGCGGGGGTCGCCGTAGCCGAGCGCGTCGTCGGGGGCCGCGGCCAGGGCGCGGCGTGTGGCCTTCAGCCAGGCTGCACGAGGAAAAGCGGCGAGGTCGGGGCTACCTGGGATCAGGTCGGGGCAAGGGTCGCCGGATCGATCGGCGGCCGAGCGCGCCAAGATCGGCCGAGCGATCATCCTGTCTGCCACGAGTGTGCCCGAGCCTCTGCGGGCGGTAAGCCATCCCTCGGCGACGAGGTCGGCATAGGCGTCGGCCACGGTGTTGCGGGCAAGGCCGAGGTCGGAGGCGAGCTGGCGGGAGGAGGGCAGCCGTGCCCCCGGGGCCAGGTGGCCGGTGCGGACAGCTTCGCGCACGGCTTCGGCCAATGCGCGGCGCACACCTCGGCCAGCTCGAATCAAATCAGGGGCTATACCCGAAGCAGCCCAGAATTCCGACATGGGCGTGAACAGCACTGGCGACCTCTTACCTGCTCCGGCCGCTCGGTCAGGCCTCATCGGGGCCATGTCTCCTGTGTCCTTCAAGGCAGTTTTCCCTCGCTCAACGTGATGTCGGCTCGGTTACACCCGCCGCCTTTCGCCCCTGAGGCCGCGGCAGCCGTCGGGCGTGCCCGCGACGAACGCGCCCCGTTGCCGGACGAGCCCGCCGGGGTCCGGGGCGAGCGGTACGAGTCGGCAAGCCCGACAGCTGCCCCGGGCTCCCTCCCAGGCGCTGGCTCCGGCAGGCCCGGCGGTTATTGATAGCGCCCTTCGAAAAGGGTCCCGCTCCCGAGGTCCGAGAACCGGAGGCCGACGATCCTTCCCTCGTCCACCATCCACCGGAGGTCGTACGAGGCCCGGAAGGAGGGCGGCCAGAACGAGCAGAAGCGACCGCTCTCGTCGACGGACCACGTGCCCTCCGTCTGACGTCCGCCTTCGACGTAGCGGGTGGCCCCGCCGGGGTCGAAGGACTGCCTCGCGCCGTCGCTGTAGACGAGGTCTCCAGCGGTGACAGCGGCCGAGATCTGCTCGAGTGGCACAGGGGCGCCGTCTTCGGCGGACACACCGCCGAGGTTCTTGATCACTGTGTGTTCCTCCTGTCAGACTCCGCGGATTCCGCGGCGCCAGCTCGGTCGGAAGCGTGCAGCCGCACGCGGTGGGAGACGTCGGCCCCGCGCGGAGGGCGTTCCCGGCCGATGCCACCGCTGCCGCACAGCTGGTACGCAACGCCGGCACGTCCGCCACCTCGCCGCTCCGCTCTGCAGAATGCCGACGGCGTGCCTCAGGGGAGTGGGACTCTTACCGGGGAGCTGGGCGGAGGCGCGCCGGGCTGCGGTGCTGCAGCCGGTAGACCGCCCGTCAGGTTTCGGCGGTGTCCTCCTCCAGCGCGTCGAACAAGTGCAGGTACTGGCCGTAGCCCTCTCGCCCGAGGTCCCCTGCGGGGATGAAGCGCAGGGACGCGGAGTTGATGCAGTACCGCACCCCGCCCCGGTCGCTGGGCCCGTCAGGGAACAGGTGCCCGAGGTGGCTGTCTCCTTGCGCTGACCGAACCTCGACACGGACCATGCCGTGGCTGGAGTCGGGAACCACGACGACGTAGTCGGGATTCAGCGCCTTCGTAAAGCTAGGCCACCCGGTCCCGCTGTCGTACTTGTCCGCTGAGGCGAACAGGGGCTCCCCGGACACGATGTCCACGTAGATCCCGGGAGCCTTGTTGTCCCAGTAGGCGTTGGCGAACGCGGGCTCGGTCTCGTCCCGCTGGGTCACGCGGTACTGCTGGTCCGTGAGCTGTGAGATGCGCTCAGGGCTCTTGCGGTATTCCGGCATGTCTGCCTCCCAGGTAGCGCAGCGACGTCTTGGTTTCTGCGTCGTGCGCCGCCCGTGTTCTTACCGGGTTCCTTGCAGAAAGCCCCGGCGTTCACGCCGGGAATGAATGCATCCCAAGACTGCTCTGACATGCACCTTAGAGCGGACGTTTCTGCTGCTCGATGTACTGGCGGACGATCGCCAACGGTGCACCGCCGCACGACGCGGAGAAGTAGGAGGGCGACAGCGCGACCCCGCGCTGGGTGGTCGCATCGCCGAGGAAGTCGGTGAGGGCAGCACTTGAAGAAGCGGCCGTGAAATCCGCTGGGCACCCGTTCGACCCGGGCCTACCATCGCGCGCATGACGACTCATCACGAGATACTCGAAGCCGCGCTGGCCCGGATCACCACCGGTTACGTTTTCCCCGAACAGACGGCTGCCATCGACGCGGCGATCCAGCGTCGGCTGGCCGAAGGCGCATATCAGAACCTGGACGTGCGGGAGCTGTGCGAGCGAGTCACGGACGACCTCCAGAATGTCTGTCCGGACAAACATTTGCGGTTGTTGTGGATCGAGGAGCCGCAGCCGATGGACGAGGAGCCGGAGGACGTTGCCCGCGCCCGTTTCGCGCAGTACGCCCGGGAGAGCAACTACGGCATCCGGCGGGTGGAGCAGCTCGACGACAACATCGGCTACCTCGACCTGCGCATGATCGCCCCCGCCGATCTGGGTGGTCCCGCGATCGCTGCCGCCATGCAACTGCTCGCTCCCACCGAGGCATTGGTCATCGACCTTCGGCAGTGCCGGGGCGGCTCACCGGAGGGCGTGCAGCTGTGGTGCAGCTACTTCTTCGCTGACGACGGGGTGCACCTGAACGACATCTACGAGCGGGCCACTGACTTGACCCGCCAGTACTGGACCCTCGGGCACCTCGCCGCCCCGCGCTACCTGGACCGCCCGGTCACCGTACTGACCAGCGACCTCACCTTCTCCGGCGGAGAGGAGCTGGCGTACAACCTGAAGGTGCTGGGGCGCGCCACCTTGATCGGCCAGACCACCCGAGGTGGCGCCCACCCTACGGCCCGTATTCCGGTCGCCCCGCACATTACCGTGACCGTTCCCACCGCCCGCTCGATCAATCCGGTCACCGGCACCAACTGGGAAGGCGTCGGCGTCGAGCCCGACCTGGCCGTCGCGGCCGGGGACGCGCTGAAAGCGGCACTGGGGCACCTGCGCACGCGGATCGGTTGAGCAGCCGTTCGACGCCTTGCAGATAAGCGGCGGGGAGGCTGGGGGCGGATGGGGCAGGCACGTTGCCGTGCTCATGGAGTTACGACGCTCTGTGATCACTGAAGATATCTGTGCCTGCGCTGCCATCATGGCTGGTCGAACCGCTCTGGGACCAATTCGCCGCCCTGCTGCCGCAGCGACCAACAGTTCGAACCGCCCCACCCGCTGGGCTGCCACCGACGCCGCATCAGTGACGGATCGTGTTCGACAAGCTGCTCCAGGTCCTGCGATTCGGCTGCTCGTACGAGGCAATCGCGGACTCCACCTGCTCGGCCACGACCATCCGCAACCGACGCGACGCCACATCTGGGCCGCCGGCCTCTACGGACGCCATCTCAACCTCCACTGTCAGCCGAAGCGCTCGGTACGTACTCGCTCAGGTGCATGTCCCAGGAGCACCAGGTAGGCAGCCGTCTTCTCGACGAACGCCGTGGGCCCGCAGACATAGCAGGTTGGCTCGAAGTCGGGGGGCCAGCCGCTGCGAACCAAGTCCTCGGGGGCGATGCGCCCCGGCGGGCGCGGTGAGTCCGCGGGGGCCTCTCTGCTGTAGAGGTACGTCGTATCCAGCCCCGGCGCCCCCTGGCGGAGCTCCGAGCGGTACAGCAGGTCCGACGGGGTCCGCGCTGCGCACAGCAACCGGAACGGGGCCCGGCTGCCGGCCGCCTCCCGCGCGCGGACCATGCACATCAGAGGCACGAGTCCCGATCCGCCCGCCACCAGCAGAATCGGCTCCGTCTGCTGCTGCCTCCAGACGAACCAGCCGCCGACAGGCCCGCGCAGCTCCAGCCGGTCCCCGGGCACGAGCTCGTCCACGAGGTAGGGCGACACTTCCCCGCCGGATGTGCGCTGGACCGTCAGGTCGAGGCTCCGGCCGTTGGGGGCCGAGGCGATCGAGTAGCTGCGCTGGGTGCTGTAGCCGTCTTCTGCGGTCAGCCTGACGTCCACATGCTGGCCGGCCAGGTGCCCGGGCCAGCCCGGCAGGTCCAGTGTCAGGGTGACGGCCGTAGCCGACTCCACGCGCCGACCCGTTACCTCCGCGGTCCGCCACCGGAGCCGGTCGCCTAGTCTCCCTGGTATCGCTGCTCTCGCCATGGGTCTCCGTAGTTGTGGTAACCGGCGCTCTCCCAGAAGCCGGGCACGTCGCTCGGCCGCAACTCGATCTCGCGGACCCACTTCGCGGACTTCCACAGGTACAGGTGCGGGACCAGCAGCCGAGCAGGACCACCGTGTTCGGGCGCCAGGTCGCTACCCCCGTAGCCGTAGGCAATCCACGCTTTGCCGTCGACCAGGTCGGCGAGGGGGATGTTCGTGGTGTAGCCCCCGTACGAGGTGACGAGGACGTGCTCTGCGGCCGTCTCCACGTCCGCGAGCAGAACGTCCAGGGACACACCTTGCCACTCGGTGCCGAACTTCGACCACTTCGTCACACAGTGCAGGTCGACGGTCGGGGACTCCGCCGGGAGTGCCATCAGGCCTGCCCAGTCCCACACATGCTGCTTCCCGGCTTCCGTGGTCACGGACAGCTTCCAGTCGTCTTGCCGGATGCGGGGAGTGGGCCCGGCGGACAGCACCGGGAAGCCGGTCGTCTCGTACTGCCCAGGCGGCAGCTTCGTGCCCGCCGACGGCCTTCGGCCGTGGAACCCGCGCGAGATGAACGCCATGCTCGCCGTCCTTGTTCGTCCAGTGCGGCCCCTGCGGGCCACTTCGGAGGTGAGCGCCCGCGAGGGGCGACTTCTTACTGGGGACGCCCCGAGAAGGTGAACTCCTGGCGGAGCAGCCTCTCTCGTCCGTCCTGGGGGGCGGCTACCGGGTGCCCAGGATGCGTGTGGCCGCGATGCGGGCACCCCGGTCAGCGTTGTCCGGTCGACGTGGTCGCCGCCGCATCAGCCTGCGCCGCTGAGGTGACCGCTGGCTATCAGCTGGGCTCTCAGTTTCTTGCGGGCATCAAACATCGTCTTGTAGAGCGCGTTCCGGTTCGTCTCCAGCTCGCCGGCGAGCCTTTCCAGGGGGACCCCGTTGACGACGGCGGTGAAGACATGCCGCTGGTGGGCGCTCAGTGCCGTCTCGACTGCCTCGCGTACGGCCTCGCCCAGCTCTCGCGCCTGCCAGTGACTGACGGGGTCAGTGCCGGAGCGGTCGGGAACTTGCGCCCATTCGTCCAAGTCGAATCGCGCGTTTGAGACACGCCAGAAATGGCGGCCCAACTTGCTGGACACTTCAAGCACGACAAATCGGAATGCCCACGTAGTGAACCTGGCATCGCCTCGAAATTCCTGGATTTTGTGCGTAATCTTCATCAGTGCGTCGGCGGCCGCCTGGTGGGCGAGGTCGTTCAGCTCGGGCCCGGCAATTCGGTAACGAGGCCCCCGGCGGAACACCTCGTCCATGGCGATCCGCACCAGCACTTCATGCAGCCGCGTGCAGGCCTGCTCGTACTGCGGCCCGTGGCCGTCTTCGAGCGCATCTACCCAGGCGGCGGACTCCGGATCGAGTTTTCCCCGATCCTTGGCGGGCCCTGTTGCCGGAGCGCTGCAACTGGTTCCGGCATATTCACTCAGAGCCGAGCGGCACGTTCTTCTGGCATCCGCAGAGTGCATGGCTCTCAATCTCCAGGTCATCTCGTGCAGGTAAGCCAATCACGGCACCATCTACAGGACGTCTACGCGAAGTCGCCGTTTTTGCTTTCGTCGTGCGCGCATCCCGGGATTTCACGGACGGAGTTTCCGGCGTATTTCGATGAGCGACTCGCGCGCGGTGTGGGGGCTTACTCTCCCGCACTGCCGCGCCTGGCTGGTGGCGGGCCCTGCGGAGGAGACCTGCGGCCCTCCTCCCGGTAGTGGGCGGTCATGTTGCGCGCAGCCCGAGCGCGTCCTGGGCCAGCAGCCAGCGCAGCTGCCGGCGCCCCCGTGGATGCGCGACGTCACGCTGCCCACCGGGGTCCCCAGAGGCCCTCGGTGTCAGCGAGGTACACAGCGAGACGGCGCGGAGGGGGAATCTGACGGAAGGCTGCTTTGAGGTCGGGATTCACGATCCGCTCCAGCGCATCCCCTTCGGCCGACTTCAGCGCTCCGGAAGCGCAGGCGCCGAGACGCGCCAGCTGCTGGTCTTCGACTTCGGCGGAAAAGCACAGGCGCGGTCTGCACCGCTGCCTGCGACGCGCAGAAATGTGCTGGTTGACCATGATCCTCTCCATCCAGGCTCTGAAGTTCGTACCCGGCCGGAACTGGTCGAACGATGCGTACGCACGCGCGTACGCATCCTGGACCAGGTCCTCAGCGTCTGCTGCGTGGCGAGTCATGTGCCAGGCAGCGGCGTAGAGGGTACGGCGATGCAGGAGGGCTTCCTACTCGAATCTCACACGGCGCTGGACGGGGCTCTCCTGCCGGCTGCCGGCTGCTGGTGCCCGGCTCCGGTGGGAAATGCATCGTTTTCACGGTCGCTGCCTCTCTTCGCGCCCAAACGGGCCGGCCGCTGCTGGTGTCAGCCCGCTCGTTGATCTGGGTGCAGCGGCGGATCCGAACCGAACGCCTGCCGAAGCTGCTTGACGCGCAGCCAGGGAGCACGTCAAAGAAGGCGGAACACAACACACCCTTTGGCTGCCCCGCCCGGGGTAGGTGTCAGGTGGCGGCCCCGGGAGGGGCGTGAGAGGTACGTCTAGTTGCGGCCTGCCATGACTCCACCGTCGACGTTGAGGATGGCGCCCGTGGTCCAACTCGAGGCCGACGAGAGGAGGAAGACGATCGCGGAGGCCACATCCTGCGGAGTACCGACCCGGCCGAGCGGGTGCAGGCCGCTCAGCTGCTCCATCGCGCCGTCCAACTGGCCCGCGGGAAAGACCTTCTCGAACAGGGGCGTCCTGGTGACAGCAGGAGCCACGGCGTTCACACGAATGCCCTCGCCGGCGAGCTCCATGGCCAGGTTGTGCGTAAGAGCGTGCAGACCGGCCTTGGCCATCGAATAGGCCGACGACGGTGTCACGGCGAGGGCCTGGTGCGCCCACATGCTGCCCACGTTCACGATGGCGCCGCCCTGACCGCCGGCGATCATGCCCCGGACGACGGTCTGCGTCAGGAAGAAGGTCGCCCTGTTGAGGTCGTGATAGGAGTCGTAGTCCGCGACCTCGTAGTCGAGGAAGAGCTTGGGCAGGAAGAACCCTGCCGAGTTGACAAGGAGGGTGGCGTCGGGGTGGTCCTCCGCCAACTGCTTCTGCGCCTCGACGACCTGGTCCCAGTCCGCCAGGTCGGCCTCGATCGACCATGCGCTGCCGGAGCCCGACAGGCTCGCCACGGCATCGTCGAGTTTCTGACCCGCGCGGCCGACGATCACCGCGCTGCCGCCCTCCGCGATCACGTCCTCGGCAACCTTGAAGCCCATGCCGCTGGCGCCGCCGATCACGACGAGTTTCTTGCCTTCGAAGTCCGTGGCCATGCGAATCACTCTCCACTGAGCGGCGAACACCTCTTGCCTGTTACGCACTCGACCCTGCCACGGCAGGCTCTACAGCAGCTCTACAAGGCCTCTACGACGCCAATCGCAGCGGCCCCGCGGCCAACCAAGCGGAAACACTGCATAGATCCGTCCTGCCCGCCACCTCTGGTCCTCTGCGCACTACTGCCCGCAAACGCCCGCGCAGAGAAGCCGCAGAAAGCCGTTGAGTGGCTGCCCTGTGATGCTCTCTGGTGGCGCAGGCCCATGGAAAAGGGTGTCGCACCGGATGCCCCGGGGGTCGGCAGCGCCCCCCTATACGAGATATCTCGTATGACGGCGCCGCCCGGTCGGGCATGCTCCCTCTTCGGGAACTGCTCGGTCTCGGCTACTGGCCGTGGCATCGTCTCCGCAGAGTGCCTATGGATGCTGGCCCCTGCTCGTCCTACCACAGGCCGGTTTGCCCTGGTCGAGGAGTCCCTGCCCTGCCTGCTCCGCTGCGTATGCGGCCACGAGCCGGTTCCAGCTGTACCGGCCCGGGCCGATCTCCGAGACGAGATGCGCTCGAATGAGACGCGACAGGACCTGGCGGACCCGACACTCGGACCGTCCGGCCAGGTCCGCGACCTGCGATGCCGCGAACATTGGGTCTGGGCAGGCGCTCAGGTCGCGGAAGAGCGCCGCCGTCTCCGTGTCGAGCAGGCGGTACGAGCGGGTGATGGACGCGCGGACGTCGAGCGCCTGGTCCTCGTCACTCGCGAAGGCGTCCAGGGCGCTGTGCTCCGGCGCCTCGTACTCGTCGGCCAGGCTCGCCAGGCGCAGCTGTGGTCGATAGGCCGCGCGGGCGGCGACGTTGGCCAGGGCCAAGGGGAGCTGCGCGGCCAGCCGGATGATGCGGTCGACGGCCTCTGGTTCGGCCGCTGTCCTTGCTGCGCCGAGTCGGCGCGCGAGGAAGTTGCGTGCGTCCGTCTGGCTCAGGGGCATGAGTGTCAGGGGAAGCGCTTGGTAGGCGGCGACGAGTGCGTGCAGTTGCATGCGGCTGGTGACAAGGGCCATGGAGCCGGGGCCTCCGGGGAGGAGATGCTTCAGCTGGTCCGTGTTCCATGCGTTGTCGAGCACGACGAGCACTCGGCGGTCGGCCAGCAAGCCGCGGAACATGAGCCCTCGTGCCTGCGCGGTCTCGGGTATGTCCTCGGGTCGGACCCCCAAGGACTGGAGGAAGTCCTCGAGTACGTGCGCGGGATCCCGCGGCTCGGCCTCTGGTCCGGCTCCCTGCAGGTCTGCAAAGAGCTGGCCGTCCGGGAAGCGGTCTGCCAGACGGTGGGCGACGGTGGTGGCGAAAGCTGTCTTGCCGACGCCGGCCAGTCCGCCGACCGTGCAGATGGCCACAGAGGACGACACCTCGGCATCGGCGACCAGGCGCTCGACCTGCTCCTGCTCTCTCTCGCGGCCGACGAGGCTCGGCAAGGCGGCTGGGAGCTGGGCCGGGGCGTGAGGCGGGGGTGTTTGCGGCGCGCCCTTCGGGCGGTCGGCGCTTTGCGGGAGCTGGAATCGCCCGGAGAGGATGCGCTCGTGGACTTGCTGCAGTTCCGGCGACGGGTTGACGCCGAGGTGTTGACGCAGCACGTGACTGGTCGTGTGGTAGATCGTCAGGGCTTCGGACTGCCGCCCGGCACCGTAGAGCGCGGTCATGAGGAGGCCGCATACGCGCTCTCGAAGTGGGTGCTCGACTAGCAGGGCGGACAGTTCTGCGGCGGCCTCGGCGTAGCGCCCTCTCTCCACTTCGCAGGCGAGCTGCTCCTCGGCACAGGCGAGGCGCAGCTCGCCGAGGACGCTGCGCTGCTGGCCCGCGAACGGCCCTGGGACCCCGGCGAGGGCCACTCCTTTCCACATCTCGAGGCCCTCGGTCAGCAGGCTCGTCGCGGACGCCAGGTCGCCGGTGCTGCGTGCTTCCCGCGCCCTTGCCGCCGTCTCCTTGAACCTGTTCAGGTCCAGAGCGTCCGGTTGGATGTGCAGCAGATAGCCCCCGTCGACCAGGCGTACGGAGCTGTCACTCTGCTCCCCCAGTGCCTGTCTGAGCCTGTAGATGTAGGTGCGCACGGAGCCTATGGCCGACGGTGGGGCCTCGTCGCCCCACACGTCCTCCACCAGTTTCGAGAGGCTTACAGGCCTGCCCGCCCTGAGCAACAGCGAAGCAAGCACGGCGCACTGCCTCGGTTGACCAGCTCCGGCTTCGACCCCCTCTCTGTGTAGCCGGACTGGGCCGAGCACTGAGAACCGGACGCCCGCATACATGGTGCCTACCGCCTTGGGGATCCTTGTGAGGCTTGGTTGCTTGGCTGTCCGCAAGGGACCGCTTTCCCCAAACGTACCGCAGATCGGCCCAATTTTCTGGACTAAATAGTCCCCTCTTTGTAGGCCAAGCCCACTGGCACCTCGCGCTGCACGGCTGCCATGGCGCTGTGCTGGTGTGCCAGGACGGCGGCGTCCTGGCCGCGGCCGAGCAGCTCTTCATGGCACAGCGGGCAGGCTCGCACATCGTCAAGGTCCCCGCGGGCGGCGGTGTGTGCTCGCGCAGCTGCGGGGCTGGTGGCGGTTGGCGGACCACTCGGTGACCTCCGGTGTGGAGGAAGGCATGCAGCGGCGAGCGGGCGTCCTGTCCGCGTTCCGTCCGGCCGGAGAGCTCGACGGAAAGGACTTGCCTTTTACGCAGGGAGCCGCCGCTTTTCGTTGGTGGCTGGGGCCGCATGTGGGCAGTGGGGCGTGCGGACGAAGTCCTCCCGCCGTCACGCCCCGGGCGCCTGCCGGGAGGACGATGAAGTCCAGCCGGCAGGGAGACCGCGACGCAACATGTGGCGCCGCACCGGGACTTCTCGGCGCCGCCTCGTCCCGGACGGTCTCAGCGCCCTCTCGTGCCCCCTTCAGGTGGATTGGCGTCCTCGGCGGGCACGGCATAGGCCTTGACGTGGCCGATCGCCATGTCGAGGGCGATCCTCATGGGTTTGACGTCCCGGGCCGTCTGCGCAAGGAGGTAGCCGCCTTGAAGGGCGGCCATGAGGCCGGTGGCGAGCTCTCCGGCGTCCGCGTCGGCACGGAGGACTCCCGAGTCCTTCATCCGCACGAGCCCGGCCTCGAGCAGCCCTTCCCAGGTGTCGAAGTGCCGGGCGATCGCCTGGCGCGCCTCTTCGTCCTGATCGGCCAGCTCGCTTGCAAGGGAGCCGAGCGGGCAGCCGTACGCTCCGTTTCGGAGCGCGTTGTGCTCGATTATTGCGTTCCGCCAGCGCTCCAGCCCGCGGAGGGAGCTGAGCCGCTGCAGTAGCTGGTGCTGACGTTCGAGCAATTCTGCAGCCTGCAACGCGACAACGTCCCGCACCAACGCATCCTTGTCGGGGTAGTGGCGGTAGAGCTGGGATTTACTCGTTCCACTGGCCGCCCTGACCTCGTCGAGGGTCGTGAGAGACACGCCTTTGACGTACATCATGTCGGCCGCGGCCCTCAAAATGCGCTCTTGAGTCGCCCGCCCGCGCTCAGTCAACCGGGAGCCGTTCTTGTCGCGCGCCTGTTCCGCCACATTGACCAGATTACCGGTGCGAACGCTAGCAGGATTCGGAGTGGACCTCAAGGTCCTTTTCTGACCCGGCCCTCGGCCCATCCGACCCGGAGTCATCGCCCCGGGCCTCGCCGTCCCGACGAGCCCACGACCGGAGAGCTGGAACCCAGCGCCCACTCGACGCGACAGCCGAGCCGCGACCATGCCGGCCACCCGACCGAGCAGCCGAAACGGCCTGCTGGATGAACCGACGGACCACCACGTAGGGTCGGGGGCTGGCGCGGTGGCGGAGTACGTCCGCTCCGTGCCGTACCCCAGCTCCGCCACGACACCGGACAACTCGTGCCCCGGCACGCTCGGCGTCCGGTCACGGCCTGCGCGATCGGTCCACGTGGCGGGCCAGTCCAGCTCTCCAGGGGTGAAGCCAGCGGCATGCACCCGCACGATGACGTCGTTCTCGGCCGAATGGGGGTAGGGCATGTCCGTCAGGGACATCCCGGCAAGACCGGCGTTACGGTCTCGCACAGTGATGGCTTGCATACAGGTCCTTACTGGGGGGAGGGGCGACCCGAGCGCACAGCCCGCTTGCGCGCAGGGCTCATAGCGGCTGCAGGTAGATGTATGCCGTTCTGCATGATCGATCTCACCTGCTCCCGCGTATTCCTTCGTCGCCCGTTTTGCGTTCTCATCAGGGAGACGAGGTAGCCCCTCCGGGTGTGGCAGCTCCGACGCGCACGAGTTTGTCGGGGTTGATGACCCTGCGGTACGCGGTGATCAGACCGTCTGTGATCTGGATCGTGTCGACGGAGTAGACCTGGCCTTCCCGGTGGACCACGAGGGCGAGCTCGCGGCCGACCTCGGCGAAGTCGGTGCGGTCCGGGTGGTGCCACTGGCGCCCCGTACGCGCCATGGCCTCGGCGACGCGCTCGCCGCCGTGTATGAGCTTGCGTGCCGCGGGGACCTTGCCGCCGCCGTCGGTGACGTAGACGGCGTCCGGGTGCAGGAGCTTGAGCAGGCCGGCCAGGTCCCCGGCCTCGTAGGCGGCGCGGAAGGCCGTGCGGAAGGCCGTGAGGACGCGTTCGCGCTCCGCCTTCGACGCCTGCGGCGTGGACTGCTTCGCTTCGGCCACCCGCCGTCGTGCCCGCGAGGCGAGCTGCCGGGCACCCGTCACGGAGACATTCAGCACTTCGGCGATCCGGCCGAACTCAAGACCGGCCCGGGCGCCGGGACGCCCGGACAGCAAACCGTTGACCATGCCCGTCCGGCTGACGGCGTGCTCGGTGACCGCCGCGACGCTCACCCGGTCGGTGGGCTGGAGGTGGCCGTGCCGGACCCGGCGCCCCTGCGGCAGATCCGAACCCGGCCGCAACGACCAGACCGGCCCTCCGGCCAGACCGGACCCGGCGGCGGGCTGCAACGCGCCGAGTTGCTCGAGACCGCTCGCCCACCGGCGCCAGCCGATCCCGTAGACACGGACCGTGAACGCCCCATCCCAGGTGACAGTCACCGTGCCCTCGATGCGCGCAGCCCGCTCGGCGGGCGCATCCTCAGCGAACACGAGCCCCGCCACCGGCCCAACCTCCCCGCCGTGATCCTGCGGGGCGAGACCGCCGACAGCCAAACGCGGCACAGACACATCCAACGCGGCAGACACACGACGCCACACACCCACAGCAGACAACGCGTGCTGCAGGTCCTCGGAAGAAGCGAACACAACGGCAGCGGCAGGCCCGCCAGCAGCGGCGGCGGCGTCGGTCGCGGTGGCGTCGCTCAGACAGCTCACGGGCATGGCGAAATCAGACACGGTGGCCTTCCTCAAAACGGACGATGGCGAGATGGACGGCCCGTCGGCGGGCCGCTGCCCGGACCGTGACCCCTCCCGCAGCAAGCCCCGCAACCCCCAACCACCGACGGTGGGCATGCGGCGGCCCCCGCGGGAAGTCCGCCCCCCGGGAACGCATCCGGCCCTCGACCCCGCCCCGGTCAAACAGGCGGGATCGAGGGCCAGTGGGGCCGTGGCCTGGCGCCGTCAGCGGGTCAAGGGGGCGCCGAGGCCTGCAAGAAGGACAGTCGCGTTGTCGGCGTAGGGCCGGTTCGGGTCCACAGCCGTAGTGGCGGCGATCGACCGGCAGACCGCGTCCTTGACGAAACGGCGGGCGGCCATGCGCAGGTCACCGGCCACCGCATCCGCGAACGGACGACCGGCATCCTCGTGCGGCTCGTACGCACCGTCGGAGGCCAGCACCAGGCGGCCACTGCCCACCGGGCGGGAGACAGCCTCGATCGCGGGGTGCCCGTACCGGCTCTTCACCTCCACGTCGCTGTCACACGCCCCCAGACACGAAGTGATGACGTTGCGGCTGCCACCGGAATGCGCAGCGCAGGGTGGGATTACGCGCCGCAAGTTGTGGTCCCTCGTCAGGCAGTGCGCGGCGCCGTCCTGGATGAGGTAGGCGCGGGAGTCACCGCACCAGGCGACGGTCAGCGGATGGCCCGGCGCGGTGACCGCGGCGACCGCGGCGGCCTTCGGCCACCCGTAGCCGCTGCCACGCTCGGCGGCGTAGGCCGTGTAAACCGCGCGCAGCCCAGCCTCGGCGTCACCGCGGCGGGCGGCGGCCTGGGCGAGACGACGCGCCGGCGTGCGCGTCCACTCCCGGACGGTCTCACTCGAGCCGATCCCGTCCAGCAGCACGTACGCAAAGATTCCGGGTCAAGCCCCAGAGGCCTACCCGTTGAGTGTCTGGCCGAGCGGGGTGGTCAAGGCGCCGGTGACGGAGGGGGTGCGCCCCTGGTGGAAGGCGGCGATGCACCAGGCGCAGCGCACTTGTTCCTCGTCACGGCCTACTTCGTCCGTCACCGTGCGGCCGCACCCGTTGGCACATCGGTAGGTCTGCTCGTGGTCGTTCAACAACGCCATGGCTGCTCTCCGGGCTGGTATCGGCATTCGGCCCCCTGGATACCGCGGGCAGCTCGGTTCTCTTGCAGGGTCAGGTCTCGGAGTTGATCCACAGCACACCGTGCGGGGTGTCGTAGAAGCCGGTCATCCCGGCCTTTTCGTAGTCATCGGCAATCGTGTGCCAGGGGAGCGGTCCGGACGGCGACTCGTCCGCCGGGTACGGCCAGGCGTCGTGCCGTTCTCGGTGCCCTTGCGGACGGCTTCCGTCCTGCTGTAGCCGAAGCCCAGCAGGCGCACACGGAGGCTGGCAAGGTAGTCCGTAGCCTGTCCGCCGTGCATATCGGCAGTGCGCCCGGCGGTCCACTCCAAAGCTGCGTTCACTTCCCTCGCGTCGCACTGCGTGTCACGCGGCCCGGTCTCCTGGGCGGTGGTGTGGTCACGCACGGCACCTCCGATCAGTCAGGGTTGGTGGGGCATCGAACCTGCCGGAACACGCAGTAATCCCCGCAACCCCGCACCAGCCCCACCTCGGCGGGCAACGCCGCCGCATGCGCACGCGCCTTGGCCCGGCCGGTCAACGAGCATGGCCCCGGGGCCGTTTCTGCGGCGAGCCCGCCCCATCCGGAAGCGGTCAGGACGGGCTCCCACGCAGGAATCCCAAGTGGCGGCTTCGTGCTCGCCCCTGAGCTAGACCCAGGCCACGTTGCGCGGCAGCAAGGTAAGCGGTTCGGCTGCCCCCACGTTGCAGGAGTGGCACATGAACACCATCGCATCTGGGTGCTCGTCCTTCGCGATGCAGTCGTAGGGGTAGGCGCCCTTGCCTGCTTCCTCCATGACGTGTCCCTTGTAGTCGCGGGGACGCCCATCGTCGGTGATGCCGCGGACGTGGCTCATCAATTTCTCCAAGGCGGTGGTGAGGCGGATGGAACGGGCTGCCAGGCCGCAGGAGCGGGGAGCGGGCCGCATCACTGCGGCCCGGCACGCACCGACCCTCACCGACCCGATGCCAAGCACGGCAACCCCCGCACACGGCAGCCGGATTGTGGACGGTGGGCGGCCACCCGCGCGGCGTCTACGCGCAGGGGGCTGCGGGGATGCGGATGCGGGTGACCCGGGCACGCGGGTGGATGTCGGCGAGGTCGGAGGTGCCGAACTCGCGCTGAAGGGTGGCCTGCAGCTCTGCCCACGAGCCGAACGTGGCCGGCGAGTGGGTGGGCGAACGGCGACACCCTCCCGTGACGACGGTGCCTGAGGCCTCAGCTCGGGACGCGACGGCGCTTGTGCACCTACATGGCTATTGACCTGCGCATATCCGCTGTGTTTCCCTCCCGGCACACCAATGGCACGGGTGGCGTGCAGGGGCGGGCCGAGGGGATATGAGATGTCTCAGGGTATTGGGAGACGTATCGGGATTGCGGGCAAAGTGACCGCTCCGCCCATGCACATACCTCGACCGGACCTACCCCGACCACGGGCGAGACTCTGGGCCGTGACGGGTGTCGCGGCCCTCGGATTCCTCATCGTGCTGGAGTTCGCCGCGCGTCGCTGCGGCCTGCCAGGGCCGATCACCAACCAGGTGCGAGAGGTGGTATTCGCCCCCAAGTCGGGCGGCCTGTTGTACGCCGCCATGGCGTTGATGATGGTGGTCCTCACCTGGCGGCAACGGTTCATCGCGGCGGGTGCGGCGATCGGTATCGATATCGCCTTCTCGCTGGTTCGATGGGCGGTGGATGCCAAGACGACCGGCGGCCACCCCTACGGCAACGGTGCATTGTGGGTGATTCTGGGCTACGCGGTCATCGCTGTCACTCGCCGCACCGGCCCAGAACGCGGCCTGCTGCTGAAGGGCGTCGGGCTGGGCCTGCTGCTGGTGACCGGCCGCAAGACCGGCGACACATGGCTGCTCATCACCTCGAAGACACGCCCAGTGGTGCTCGACACGTACGTGGCAACAGCCGATCACGCGCTGGGCAATCCGTCATGGCTGGTAGGCCGGGGTGTCACGGCCACCGGCCTCATAGGCTTCAATTTCCTCGACATCGTCTATGGGCAGCTCGCGGTGGCCGCGGTCGTCGTCGCGCTGTATCAACTGCGCGGCGTGGCGGTCGAGCGTCGCTTCCCGGGCCATCACCTGGTGCGCACCTTTCTGGTGATCGGCCTTCTCGGGCCGGCCTTCTACATGATCTTCCCGGTGGTCGGACCGATCTTCGCCTACGGCACCGGCACCGAGCACTGGGCGACGGTCAGCCTGTGGTCGCCGGAGATTCCGTCCAGCGGGCACTGGGCGGTGGCCGACCTGTGGCCACATACACCGCCGCCCATACATACCCCGCACCCCATGCCGTTCGATGGGATAACCCCGCGGAACTGCATGCCCAGCCTGCACACGGCGTGGGCTGCCGCGATCTTCATCCATTCCCGGAAGGGCCCACGCATTCTGCGGTACGCAGGAACGTTCTGGCTGATTGCCACGCTCGCCGCAACGCTCGGATTCGGCTACCACTACGGCGTGGACCTCATTGCCGGCGTGGTGTTTGTGCTCACGATCGAGGCAGCTCTGCGGTCGCTAGACCGCGGCTGGGATCGATCAGGGATCAGGCTGGTCGCCTACGGCGCAACGGTCTTCGCTGCGCTGCTGGTGTCTTACCGATTCCTGTCGTTGAAGATGGCCGAGCATCCGTGGGTGTCCGGACCACTGCTCATACTGGCGATGACCTCAGTGGTCTACGGCTACGTACGGACCACCGCAGCGTCGGAACCGAGAGCCACACCGGCGCGACAACTGGAACCGCATCCGGAACCGATCTGAATCGTGTTGCACCAGATTGTCGTCTGCGCGCTGCCCGAGCGAGGCCGGGATGTCGGCGTCGCAAGGACACGATGCTGTTGTTGACGGACAGGGCGCGGCCGTGTTTGACGAGGATGGAGCCGCCGTACTCGTCACCGAGGTGTCCGTTGCGCAGGGTGACGCTGTTGAGTGAAGCTTCCCCTTGATCGTGGATCAAGGGGAAGCTTCACTCAACAGCAGCGGGGTCCACATGCCGAAGGATGCGGTGAACACGGCCCGCAGCAGGTCGAGGTGTTCGCTGACGGTTGTGCCATCAGGCACCACAAACGGGTTGAGGACAAACGGGCCCACGGTGGCCTTTCCCCGCGGTGAAGATCTGCATATCCTGGCCAAGCACCGGATGTGAGATCAGCGAACGGTACTCGGCTTTCGCGGGCTCGATGACCAGGAATGGCACGCCGTGAGCACTGGCCTCCAGTAGCAACCCCGTGATCGTGTTGGTTTTCCCGGATCGGTCGTGCCCGGAATGAAGACGGCTCATCTACCGGCCCACCCTGCATGTCTAGTCCATCCCTGCACCCCACCCCGTCAAGCAGCCGAACCTGACCGGAAGTTCCCGCTGACCGACGTGCCGACCGGTCTCATGGGCCGCCCCGGTCACGCGGCGTGCTGATCTGTTCCTGCGCGGCCAGACACATCGACGCCCCCGCAGCGGGCCGATCCGCTGCGGGGCACTGCAGGAGACGCAATGCCGCGGGAGTTCCGCGACGCGAGCGCCTCCTCCTCCCGCTCAACTCCTGTGGGAACCGGGTCAGAGGATCTCGATCTCGGTGAGCCCGGAGTACGTGCCGCCGCTGCTGGGTTGGACTCCCCCGCGACGATGATGGAGGTAGAGCCGGATCCTTCTGGCCGTCACCGGCGAGAAGGTCACGGTGTTCGCTCCAGCCACGCAGTCAGCGGGCACGCGTGCCTGGCCGCTGACGGTGACCCACCCTCCTCCTGCGTCGACCTCGACATCGTAGTGGCGTGGTGGCCGGATGTGAGCCCCGTCGTCGTGGACGTGGAGCCTCAGGCCGGAGACGCTTCGAGGTCGAGGGAATGCCACTTCGACCCAGTCATAGAAGTTCGGCGTCTCGAATGCGGTCCAAATGTCCTGCGAGGAGGTGCCCGGGTCTGTGCTGCCGTCCCGGACCGACGTCACGCTGTTCTTCCAGTGGGTGTAGGACGCGGTCACCTGTTCGGCGCCGGTCCGTCGCCGGCTGCTGAGGTCACGTGACGTGGCGACCGCGATCGAGCGCTTGTCTCCGACCGCGGTGTAGAAGTGGTAGACGGTGCCTTCGTGCTGCACCACCCAGGGCTTGTGGGCGTACGTGCGATCGAAGCCCTCTGTCGGAGCGAGGAGCATCGGACCGGACCACTTGGTCCAGTTCACCAGGTCGTAGGAACAGGCGAAGGTGTTGAAGGCTCCGTTCCTCCAGAATGCTCCGAAGTAGAACATGACCCAGACGTCGCCCATGCGGACGATCTGCGGATCACCGGAGATCCCGCCGTCCGAATCGAGGGGCGGGTTCGAGATGACGGGATCGGTTCGGTATCGGGTCCATGAGGTCATGTCGTTCGACACGGCCAGGCCGATGCGCTCAGTCCACTCGTACCGTGTGCCGCCCCGCGCGTTGTAGAACATCACGAACGGCGCCCCGAGCGTTCCCCCAGGGTCATGGATGACGGTGGAGCGGAAGTGCCGATAGTTCTCCCACCACCGCGCATCGGCATCACCGGGGGCCAGCACCGGGGCGTCCCGACGCGTCCACGTCGAGGGCGTCAGCGGCGTCGCGCTGCTCGCCATGGACAGTGCCAGTGGTCCCGGTTCGAAGCCTTCCTGGTCGCCGCCGAAGTACGACATCCAGTACCGGCCGCCGTAGGTGTGTGGGTGACTCGCGCCCCACGCAGTGTTCGGGAGCGCGATCGATCCGGCCGCCTGCGCGGCGTCCCACGCTCCCGACCGGAACGGCAGGAGCGTGCCGAGGGGCTCCCAGTGCAGCAGATCCTCGCTTCGGGCCAGCTCGGTGGTGTATCCGTTGCGCAGGCCGTCCTGCCCGTGCAGCACGAAGTAGGTCATGTACCAGGCGCTGCCGATACGGAAGACGCACGGACCGTCCACGAAGCCGAGGTCGTTCTCCAGGACGACCCCGTACTTGTAGGGCGTCAGCGCCGTCTCATAGACCCCTCGCATTCGTTGCTCCGGAACGGTGAGGCCGTGGGTACCACGTGCCTCGCCGGCTCGGTCTCGCCCCGCAGCATGCGCACCGCCCGCGTTGCCGAGCACCGGGCCCAGTGACGCGGCGGCAGCGACTGCGCGCAGCAGCGTGCGTCGTGACGTGACGAATTCCATCTCTGCCTCCTCGAGTAGCGGCCGTACCTCGGTCATCTCGGGCTAGGCGATGGGGAGTACGGGATCAATCGGGTGGGCCCGATCAGGCCGTAGCTGTCGACCGGCTTCCCCGCGACGGCGTTACCCAGCATCGTGGCCACCTTGACCACGATCTCGTTCTCGCCCGGTCTCAGCAGTGCACTCACATCGATGTGGGAGGCGTCGAGCTGGTCGATGGGGCCGACGTCCCGTCCGTTCACCTCGACGCGGAACGTGGTGGTGACCTTGCCCAGGTCGAGATAAGTGCCACGGGTCGGCCACGTCTGGTCCACTTCGACCGTCGTCCGGTAGGTCCCCACCCCGGACACGGCCTCCAGGCCAGGGAGATGGTCCCAGGAGGGCAGCAGGCCGTCGGTTCCGGAGGCTGTCACGTGCCGTCGGGGCAGAGGGGTGACGACGGTCTCCTGCGGACGCGTGCCCTCATGCCACGACCCGACCGTCAGATCCCATTCGGTCAGGGGCCGCGCGGCACCGGTGTCTTCGACGCGCGAGGTCTCGTCCGAAGCGTGTCCGAGTGGCACGTCGCTCACCACGACGAGTGCGACATCTCCGGGCGCGACCTCCAAGTCCAGCTCGGTCCGGCCTTCCTTCACGGAGGCCGGCAGCCTCTTGAGCGCCCCCGTCCAGGGGTCGAGCCGGTACGGAATGCCGTCCGCGGCGACGGAAGCGGTCGAATGCTCAGGCCGTTGCGAGGCGTTGTACCAGTAGAAGACATCCATCTTGTCGGTGCTGCGCTGGACTCCGGCCAGCGTCGAGGGGCTATTCAACGCCGCACGCGGCCGGACTCCCGAGGCCTCCAGCGCCTGCGGCACCTCGTCCTCGCTGCCCACCCACCTGACGTTGTCGAACTGGTGCAGACGGTCGAAGGCGGTGCGCACCGCCGGGTCGTCGGCGGTGCGGCTGCCCAGGGCGCGGCTCGGTGCCTCGCCAACGACGATGACGGGCAGGCCGCGCCGAGCCATGTCCACGACGCGCTGCGCGACATCCGGGTCGATGGCCCGCTCGCGGTCGACGACGAATGCACGGAAGCCGGGGCCGTCCGGAGCCAGGGTCTTGCCGACGACCGGCGTGTCGTCACCGGTCAGGAGGGATCCGTTGACGAAGCCGTAAGAGTAGCCGCGGTCCTCGAGCGCAGAGCTGGTGAAGTACCGCTCGCCCACGGTCCCCTGCCAGCTGTGCCCGGGCTTCTCGTGGTAAACGGCAACATCTGAACGCGGCTTGCCGGTGCGGAGCGCCACCTGCAGGCGGGCGACGTAGTCGTTGATCCGACGGTCGTCATCCCATGTGGGATTGCGCGGCCCGTAGGAGTCGTCCACTCCGGTGTTACCGAAGGCCGCCCACCCCGGCCAGCTCGCTGCGGTACCCGGCGCATCGTGCGACCAGCCATGCCACACCACATGGTTCGCCCCGGCCGAGAAGTTCTGGTTCAGGTGCGAGAGCAGGCTCTGCCGGGTCACCCGATGCGCCCGGCCGAACGACGCACAGCACTCCGTCGACACCACCGAACGACCGGTCACGTGCGCGGCGGTCGCCAGGCTGCGATAGGCGTCGGCGCCCTGCGTCTCGACGAAGCCCTGCTTTGCCCCTGCGTTGAAGGAGCGGTCCTCTCCCTCCGGGATGTCGAGCAGGGACGCCGACTCGATCGGGTCCACGAAGCTCGGCCCCCACGAGCTGTACGGCTGTCCCCGAAGCGTCAGCCCCAGGCCGTGTGCCCACTTCCGCAACGGGAGGAGGTGTTCGTCGCGGAACAGTTCCTGCAAGGTGCGCCGGTAGTCCTCGCGCACCCGTTCCCCCGTGGTTCCCGGCAGCTCGAACGCAGGCTCTTGCAGGGCGAGCGTCGGAATGTACGGCTCAAGGTCGTATCCTCGCCGTGACTTGAACTCGTGTAGGAAGTCGTAGGTCCAGTGCCGGAGTTGGTTGCCGTTGCGATTCAGTTCGAGTGAGTCGAAGAACAGCGACCCTCCGCTGGCGACGAGACGCGCCCGAACCTCCGGGTCGAGCACCCGCTTGGTCCAGTAGTCCTTGACCGCGTCGAATCCGTCGCGGCTGAAGTGGTCCACCACGAAGGAGTCGCCCGGTGTCTCCGCACCCTCGACCTGCTGGCCGGTGCCATGGAGCCACGACGCGACCAGCACCCACCGCGTGGCGCCGCTCGGCGCAGTCCAGTCCAGCCGCTGGTCGGCGGTCAGCCGAGGCGCGAGGTCCACGGACTTCGCCGGATTGAGGACCGGGGCCGCGGCGTCGCAGTCCTGAAGGCACGGGTAGGCCCGAAGGGTGACCAGGTCGAGCTTGTGCACCCGATCGGGAAGTTTCGGCTTGGGCACCTCCGCGCTGTACGCCTCGCCACCGTCCAGCCAGACGGTCGCGAGAGACAGCTCCTTGGCCGAGCCGTGTCCGTCCGGCGACACCGTCGGCAGGTTGGCCGACCACTTGGACGTGTACAGCGTGTCGACCTGCAGCCCCGTGCTCTGTCCGATCCGGTAGGCGTCGGCGAACCGCGTGCGCCAGGCCGGCGTCCCGAAGCCGTGTACAGCAGGGTCGTAGTCCTCGATGGGAGCCGTCGCGTTGTCGCGAACGAAATTGACCAACTCGACGCCGCCGGCGCCGCCCTTTCGCATCGCCTCGAAGTCGGCTTTCAGCGTGGCCGGGTCCATCCGCCCGCCCGGGTGCCAGTACCGGTAGAACGGCCGGTATTCAGCCGGCGGATCCACGAACTTGTGGACGAAGTCCGCTGGCTGGGCGCCACTGTCACCTGGGCCCGCTCCCTTCGCCGCAGGTGCGGACGAACCGTCTTCCGAGCCCAGCGCCGCCGGCGCGGCCCCTGCCGGTGGCGGGTGTGCTGTGCTCGTGGGACGTGCGGACACCGGCGTACCGGTCAGCAGGTTCAGGAAGTAGCACGCGGTAATGGCGGCA
This sequence comes from Streptomyces brasiliensis, assembly GCF_014647875.1. Taxonomy (GTDB): domain Bacteria; phylum Actinomycetota; class Actinomycetes; order Streptomycetales; family Streptomycetaceae; genus Streptomyces; species Streptomyces brasiliensis. Next base: position 31,449 of record NZ_BMQA01000061.1, read on the forward strand.
ACGATCCCTGCAAGGATGCGCGACCTGGGCTTCGCGCGGTGATGTGGGTGAGTCCAGCGACCGCTCGCATGGCGGTGAGTGCGGCCTCTCCTCGCATCGTCGGCAGGAACCGTTCTTCGGACATGCGGATCTCGTCTCTCGTGTACCTCAGCCATGAAGGTGCACTCCTCAACGCCGCTGATCGTTGAAACGTATCAATCCGGGGAGGAGACTCACGGTATGGAAGTGGCGCGGAACATGTCAATGCTTTGACCGATCCCGGCCAGCCGGCCAAGGTCCGTCCGGTTGGCGACGATTGAGCGCCCGGATCAGGCCTCCCGCCAACTTCCCGCTGTCGCCCGACGCGTGCGGGCCTACCGGCGTCGCAGTGGGCACCCGAGGGTCAACGGCAGGCCGGGTAACGGCCGCGGCCACGCTGGGAGGCAGCGACCGCTCACCCGGGTCGGCCGCGAGCGCTCGACTGGCTCCCGTCCAAACCCTTGACGCCCCTTGGGGCCCCTTTTACTCTCTGGCCAGGTTTACGAACGCTGTTCGATATATCGAGCGTCGTGTCGAAGGGGCACGACACGGGCTCGTTGTGCTGAAGCCCCTACTGCCACCCGCCTTCCGATTCCCAGCCAGCGGAACGGGCCTGCCCTGGTTGAAAGCCAGATGGCCTGCCGCAGGCCGCCCCTTCGGAACAGACGGCCGGAGGCGCTGGGCTCCACATTGCTGCACCTTTTCCTAGCCACTTGTGAGCAATTCGGAGAGGAAACGTATGTCGGTCACTCGGAGATCGGTCTTGGTCGTCGGTTCCGCCGCGCCCGCCGCCGGGGCGTTCCTCGGCTCGCGGGTGGCGCAGGCCGCCGAGGCCGGGCCGGTCGTGGCAGCCTCCGGCGCCGGCCGCCGCACCATCGCCCTTCGCGACGGCTGGCGCTTCGCGCTGGTCGATCCGGGCGGGATCACCGACCCGACCGGCGTCTACGCCGACGCCGCCGACCCGGGCCACGACGATGCCTCCTGGCGCGAGGTCGCCGTCCCCCACGACTGGAGCATCGAGCAGACCCCCACCGTCGAGCACGGCACCACCAGCGGCACCGGTTTCCTGCCGGGCGGCCTGGGCTGGTACCGCCTCGCCTTCACCCTGCCGTCCGCCTACGAAGGCAAGCGGATCTCCATCGAGTTCGACGGCGTGTACATGGATTCGTACGTGTACTGCAACGGCACGGAGGTCGGCCGGCATCCGTACGGTTACACCGGGTTCGCCTTCGACCTCACCGACCTGCTGCACACCGACGGCGCCACCGAGAACGTCCTCGCGGTCAAGGTGCAGCACCAAGTGCCCAGCAGCCGCTGGTACTCCGGCAGCGGCATCTACCGGGAAGCCCGCCTGGTCATCACCGAACCGGTGCACGTCGAGCGTTGGGGCACCCGTGTCACCACCCCCGAGGTCAGCACGGACCGGGCCGTCGTCCGGGTGGCCACCACGGTGCTGAACGCGTCGGGCGCTGCGGCCGAGGTCGAGGTCCGGTCCGCCGTCGTCGATCCGCAGGGCCGTACCGTGGCCCGTACGTCGTCCACCGTCACCGTCGCCGATCGGGCCACCGGGACACACGAACTGCCCCTCGCTAAGCCGATGCTGTGGGACTTCGCGACGCCGCAGCGCTATACCCTGGAGACCGAACTGCGCGTCGGCGCCAGGACCGTCGACACCTGCCGCACCACCTTCGGCATCCGTAGCGTCCGCTTCGACCCCGACGAGGGCTTCCACCTCAACGGGGCCTACACCAAGATCAGGGGCGTCGACCTCCACCACGACCAGGGCGCGCTCGGCGCCGCCCTCAGTGTCGACGCCGTCCGTCGACAGATGACCATCATGAAGTCGATGGGTGTCAACGCCCTGCGCACCTCCCACAATCCGCCCGCGCCCCAGCTGGTCGAGGTGTGCGAGGAGTTGGGCATCGTGATGCTGGTGGAGGCCTTTGACTGCTGGCAGCGGGGCAAGAACCGGTACGACTACGGCCGCTTCTTCGACGAGTGGTGCGAGAAGGACGCCACCGAGATGGTCCTCGCGGCCCGCAACTCGCCCGCCGTGGTGCTGTGGTCCATCGGCAACGAGATCCCCGACTCCACCTCCACCGCGGGCCTGGCAATGGCGGACCGGATCATCGCCGCCATCAAGGCCGCCGACGACACACGGCCCCTCGTCATCGGCTCGGACAAGTACCGCAGCCTGCCCGCCAAGGGCTCAGCGGCCGACCTCATGCTCGCCAAGCTCGACGGACTCGGCGTCAACTACAACACCGCCAAGTCGGTGGACGCCCTGCACGCCACCTACCCGCACCTGTTCCTGTTCGAGTCCGAGTCGTCCGCGCAGACCTCGAGCCGCGGCACGTACCAGGAGCCGGAACATCTCAACACCGGTGAGAACCACACCCCGGGCAGGCGGGCCACCTCCTCCTACGACAACAACGTCGAGTCCTGGGCGATGAGCGGCGAGTACGGGCACAAGAAGGACCGGGACCGCAAGTGGTTCACGGGGCAGTTCCTGTGGTCCGGCATCGACTACATCGGGGAGCCCACCCCGTACAAGGTCTTCCCGGTCAAGGGGTCCTACTTCGGCGCGGTCGACACGGCCGGCTTCCCCAAGGACATGTACCACCTCTTCCGCAGCCAGTGGACCGACGAGCCCATGGTGCACCTGGTGCCCATGACCTGGAACCACCAGCAGGGCGACACGGTCGAGGTGTGGGCGTACTCCAACGTCGAGACCGTGGAGCTGTTCCTGAACGGCGCCTCGCTCGGAACGCGACGGTTCGACACCAAGAAGACCGTCGACGGCCGCCCTTATCTGGAGACCACCGAGGCCACCGGCGACGACAGGACCTTCACCGACGGTCCCCATCCTGGCAGTTACACCAGCCCCAACGGCAGCGCAGGCAAACTCCACCTCACCTGGAAGGTCGAGTACCAGCCCGGTGAACTCAAGGCGGTGGCCCGACGCGACGGCAGGACCGTCGCCACTGACATCCTGCGCACGGCCGGTGAGCCGCACGCCGTCCGGCTCACCCCGGACCGCCGGTCCCTGGCCGCCGACGGCCGCTCCCTCGCACATATCACCGCCGAAGTGGTCGACGAGCGCGGCGTGGTCGTGCCCGACGCCGAGCACCTGATCACCTTCCATGTGGCGGGCGGCTCCTTGGCCGGCGTCGACAACGGCCGCCAGGAGAGCGCCGAGCGCTACCAGGCCAGCACCCGTACCGCCTTCCACGGCAAGGCGCTCGCCATCGTACGGTCGGGTGTCCGGCCCGGCACCTTGCAGGTCACCGCTCGCGCGACTCGCCTGGTCACCGGCGTGACCGCCCTCACCACCACCCCGGCAGCCGCGGCGGCGACCACGCCACCACCCGAGTTCGAGCCGGACCATCCGGCGCCGTTCGACTACCCGCATGCCGATGCAAGTTACTCCGGTCGGTCCGACACCCCGCCCGCCGTCATGCTCGACGGCGACCCCACCACCGGGTGGTCCAACGCTTTCGGCAAGGCGGCGACCGCAGTGCTGCCCGCCTTCGACGGCGCCCGCACAACGGACTGGGTCTCCGTCGAGTACGGCCGGCCTCGGACCTTCGACCGGCTCGAGGTCTCCTTCACCGTCGACTCGGGTCACACCCGGCCCGCCGCCGTCGACGTCGCGGTCTGGGACGGCCGCCGGTACACGACGGTCCAGGACGCCTCCGTGGCGTGGGCCGACAACTCCGACTCCCCGACCGTGATCACCTTCGCCGCGACACATGGCTCCCGGATCCGCCTGCTGATGACCAGCGCCCACCCGGGCAAGCCGGACGGCGCCCTGCGCATCAGCCGGCTGGAGGCACCGGCACGCTGATCCGTGTCATCCGCACGCGGACGGCCGGGCCAGGCCCCGGTTCGGTCACACTCACGTGCGTGCGGCGCTGTTTTGAATCGTTTCACACCCTCTCTCCGACTGATGGGTGCCCATGACACCGACCGTGAGGCTTCGTGCGCTCGTCGCCATGTGCTCGCGTTCCTACTGGGCACCACCACCCTGAGCGTCGGCGCGATGCCGGCCGATGCGGCCGCGCCCCGCGGCCACGTACTGGCACCGGTGCACCTGGAGGCCGACGGACTGGCGGCGCCACTCGGGATCGACAGCACGACCCCCGACCTGAGTTGGGAGTTCGCGCCCGGCGCCCGAAACACCGTGCAGACCGCGAACCAGATCAAGGCGGCCACGAACCTGGGCAGCCTCAACTCGGCCAAGCCGGACCTGTGGGACACCGGCCAGGTGGAGTCCTTGGTCAACCACGGTGAAGCTTCCCCTTGATCGTGGACACCTGGAGACTGGGACCTGAGGTTCCAGAGGAAGTAGCACCAGGTGGGTAGCAAGTACACGAAGCGGTTCACCGAGGAGTTCAAGCGGGACGCGATCGCGCTCGTCGACTCCTCGGGGAAGACGGTCACCGCCGTCGTCCGGGAGCTCGGCATCACAGCTTGCCCAGCCGCTTCAACGACGGCGCGGCTGGTGTCCCGACGACGGGTGTGAGGGTTGCTTCCTTGGTGGGCTGGAGGGTGGGTTGGACGGTTGCACCGACCGGGGGACCGAGGGTTGCACCGAAGGCAGGCACCCTCCAAACCGGACATCGGTCATTTCCGCCCTGCATGGCCTTACCTGTGACATCACGGCGATGCGGACTACGAAGTCCCTGAAAAGTGACTTGGGTCACGTCCGCTGAGACGGTGTATCGAAGGCCACTCGGTGATCTCGTTTGGTCGGGTAGCCCGGGGCGTCTCAGCCCCGGGCTCCCACAGATCCGTACGTGACAGTCGCCCGTCATACGGCTCTTGTCGCTCTGATCATCTGACGGCCGGTTTCGCCCAGGCCCAGTGCGCGAAGTACCGAGGCTGCCGGGCAACCGCGTCGTGCATCGCACGGTTGGCCTTCTTCCAGGACCGGAGCCTCTTGTACTTGTTCATGATCCACCGCAGCAAG
>NZ_BMQA01000062.1 GCF_014647875.1 Streptomyces brasiliensis
GATCTGGATCAAAGACCTCGCTCAGACCACCACTTGATCACGATTCAATACGCGCCCTAAGCCGAGATCCACCGATGAGTTCCGCCGGCTGGGACCGTCTACCAGGACGTACGCCGTTGAGCCACCGACTGGAGACCCACCATGACCAATCCCGCATACCCCGGCCGCATGCTGTTCGTGAACATCCCCGTAGCGGACCTCGAGCGCAGCAAGGCGTTCTTCGCTGAGCTCGGGTTCAGCTTCAACCCGATGTTCACCGACGAGACCGCCGCCTGCATGCTGGTCGGCGAGCACGCCTTCGTCATGCTGCTCAGCCGCGAGAAGTTCGCGGAGTTCGCGAAACTGCCGATGGCCGATCCCACCACGCACACGCTGGCGCTGTACTGCTTCAGCGTGTCATCCCGCGATGAGGTCGATACGGTCAGCGCCGCTGCGCTCGCGGCGGGCGGCTCCGAGGCGGATGGCGCCGAGGACTACGGCTTCATGTACTCACGCAGCTTCTTCGACCTGGACGGCCACGGCTGGCAGGTCATGTGGATGGACCCGTCGGCGGCGGAGCAGGGCCCCGAGGCGTTCGCTGCCTCCACGCAGGAAGCCGACGGCCCGGCCTGACCCACCGCCGCGTTCCGTACGTGCGCCGTCGTCGTGCGGTACGGGCAGCAGCGAGCCGCTTCGGCACAATCATCGGGCAGGTAGTCGTGGTCGTAGGCCTTGTCTACGACCACGACGCAGGTGGCCGCTGGAGGTCCCTTGGCAGCAATCTCGAATCCGGAGAGTTCGGCCACGTGAACACCTGGGCGGTTCACCCAGCCGCGCGGGTGTCGGGCCGTATGACGGGGGCCGCGTTCCAGCTGGCCAGGAGCGGCAGGACGCGGGCGGTGGGGGAGTCGGGCTCGGTCGTGTAGACGACGAGCCGCTGGTCCGGCTCGTGGGGCGCACAGACGATCTCGATATTGAACGACATCGGGCCGGCGGCAGGGTGCTGGATGCGTTTGGTCACGGACGCGTAGTCGCGGACGGCGTGGTCGTCCCACCACCGGGCGACGTCGGGGTCGGTGGTGCGCAACTCGTCGACGAGCGCTGTGAGCCGGTTGTCCTAGGGGCGGCGGGCGATCTCCCGGCGCATCGTGGCGACGGTGGCCGAGGCGAAGTCCGCCCAGTTCAGGATCCGCTCACGGGCGACCGGATCCTGGAACATGAAGCGGACGAACGATGACCCCGGTTCCAGCGGACGGCCCAGCACCTCCGTGAGCAGGGCGTTGCGGGCCAGGACCTCCCCGCGGTGGCCGAGGAGCAGCACCGGGACATGATCGAGGTTGTGCATCAGTCGCAGAAGGCCGGGATCCGGGCGCTGGAGGGCGTGCGAGGTCGCGGCGCGGTGCCGCGTGGTGGGCGCGGCAAGGTCCCGCAGATGCGCGCGCTCGACCTCGTCCAGGCGCAGTGCCCGGGCCAGTGCGTCGAGCACTTCGGTGGAGATGTTGGCTTGGCGTCCCTGTTCGAGCCGGCTGTAGTAGTCCGGGCTCAGACCGGCCAGCACGGCCAGCTCCTCCCGCCGCAGCCCCGGCACCCGTCGGGCCCCGGGGAATGCCTCGATGCCGGCCTGGGAGGGCGTGAGGCGGTCTCGCCGGGAGCGCAGGAACACCCCGAGCGCGGCGCGGTCGCGTGACATGGCTCCAGGGTAGGCGGCGCATCGGCCCCCTGGGTGGTCCTGGCATGCCCAGGTTCGTCCTGACCTGGCCCGATACCAGCGGGCCGCCCTAGAAAGGGATCCATGACTTCCCTTCACACGAACATCAGCACTCCCGCAGCCGCCGGCGCGCGACTGTCCGGCCGTACCGCTGTGATCACCGGCTCGACCAGCGGGATCGGTGCGTCGATAGCCCGCATACTGGCCGGCGAAGGCGCACACGTCGTCGTCAGCGGCCGGCAGGCAACCCGCGGAAAGAGCGTCGTCGAGGAGATCCGGCAGGCCGGTGGCAGCGCGGACTTCGTCCCGGCGGACCTGGCAGGAAGCTACGAGCAGCTGCGCGCCTTCGCGGCACAGGCCACCGACGTGCTCGGGGGACGGGTCGACATCCTGGTCAACAACGCGGGCATCTATCCGGCGACGCGGACCGAGGACCTGTCGGACGCGGACCTCGACGCCATGCTGTCCCTCAACATCCGAGCCCCCCACGTCCTGGTCGCGGCGATGGCGCCGGCCATGGCCGAGCAGGGCAGCGGCGTCATCGTCAATATCGGCTCCTGGATGGCCCGGGTCGGCAGCCCCTACGCGGCGATGTACACCGCTACCAAGGCTGCGGACGAGCAGCTCACCCGCAGCTGGGCCGCGGAGTACGGAGCGCGGGGCGTGCGAGTGAACACCGTCGCGCCCGGGGTGACCCTCACACCCGGCAACGAGGCGGCCCGCGCAGAGCTCGACGCGCTGACGGCCGCCACACCGGCAGGCGTTGTCGTGCGGCCGGACGACATCGCCAAGGGCGTCCTGTACGTCGTCAGTGACGACGCAGCCATGGTCCATGGCATCACGCTCCGCGTAGACGGCGGGATTTCCGCCACCCGCCTGTCCTGACCGCCCCTCGAACCTGGCCAAGCGGGCCTGCCCCCACTGTCAGCGGTCGGTGCCGGGGCTTGTGTGGCGGCCTCCGTGACAGGGGCCGTGCCAGTCCAGACAGCGGGAGGGGAGTGGCACGGCCGTGATCACAGCGAAGGGCCAGTTCGCGGGGATCAACCCTCTGAACTGGCCATTCATCGTGTGCTCCCGGCAGGATTCGAACCTGCGACACCCGCTTCAGGAGTCCGCGTGGCCGGGGCCACTGGCGGAGAGACGGGTGGCTCGGGTGACGCATCTGACGTTCCCGTGGTCGGCGGTTCGCCTCATGGTCCGGTTCCCTCGGGCTGCCTGGCGGCGGTGATCCGGTCGGTCGGGGGAGAAGTCCGCTCCACAGGGCTGGGCGCGCCGCCGTAGAGGAAGCGGCCGTGGGTTTCGGGGGTGAACCACAGCCCGATGAAGGCGATGACGATGAGCATGGAGACCGCGGTGGTCGCGCCGGCCAGGCTGCCGCCGAACCACGTGGTGGCGATGGTCCCGGCGACGAGGGGGCCGGCTGCGGTGAAGAAGCGGCCGATGCTGTTGGTGACGGCCATGGCGGAGGCCCGGACCGCCGGTCCGAACAGTTCGGGGAAGAAGACGGCGTTGCCGGACAAGACGCCGAAGACCCCGAATCCCACGACCGGGAGCAGGCACACATAGGTGGTGTAGCTGTGGGCGAAGGGGTAGAGGGCGAGGATGCCGACGATGCCGATCAACAGGCTCATCACATAGGTGCGCCGGCGCCCGATGCGGTCGGCGATGAAGCCCCAGCTGGCGTAGCCGAGCAGGCCGCCGAAGTTGAGGGCGGCGGTCGCCCAGGACACGTACGGTACGGCGGCGTCGCCGACGACGCCGTGGTCGGCGACGACGTCGCGGATGATCTGCGGGGTCCATGTCGTCACGCCCCAGAAGGCGAACAGGGCTCCGCAGCAGATCACCGTGCAGGCCACGGTGTGCCCCACGAGGGGCCGGCTGAACAACTGGTGCAGCACGAACCGGTCGTCCACCGTCTTCGTGGCACCCGCCGCACGTTCCTGCCGACGTGCCGCACGCCGGGCCCTGACCTCGGCGGTGGTGGTCGGCTCGTGGATGTGGCGTCGTATGAACAGAGCGAGCAGGGCGGGCACGAGCCCGAACGCGAGGGTCTGGCGCCAGCCGAGACCGCCGACGAAGTAGTAGACGAGCGCCGACAGCAGCGAGCCCATGGCGAGCCCGGACATCATCACTCCGCTGGCCCTGGCACGGTGACGGTTGTTCCACGCCTCGGCGACGAGTGCCGCGCCGACGGGCAGTTCCACGCCGGAACCGATGCCCGCGATGAAGCGCACGACCGCGAACTGCCAGTACTCGGTGACGAACACGGCCAGCGCGGTGAAGACCGAGTAGGTGAGGACGCCGATGATCAGGACACGGACGCGGCCGATGTAGTCGGCGATCGCGCCGAAAAGGATCGCTCCGGCGGCCCACCCGGCGAGGAAGAGAGTGACGACGAGCCCGGCGTGGAAGGTCGAGGGGCGGTTCAGCAGGTCGGTGGTCGCGGGACCGGCGACCTGCGTGAAGAGGCTGGAGTCGAATCCGTCCAGGGCCCACCCGAGGGTCGTGGCGAACAGGACGGCCCACTGGTATCTGGAGATCTCCGCGCGCCATGGACGGGCGCTGCTTGCGGGTGCGGCCATCATTGGCTCCTTTGCCAAAGGCTGGGCGGCGTGCGGCGGCTACTTCCCCCGCGTGGCTTCCTCAGTGCGGCGCAGCGATCCCACGACGAGCCGGTCGATGCTCAGTTCGAGGGCCTGGAACTCGTCCAGCGATCGGGTGGCGTGCAGCATGTCGCGGATCTCGGAGTGGACCCGGTGATCGCGGGTACGCAGCGTCGCGATCCGTTCACCGACCTCCTCGGCCAGCTCCTGCGGTCCCTCGGCCACGGCGTTGAGCAGGCCCAGTTCCACCGCACGGGCGGCCGTGATCCGTTCGCCGGTGGCGGTGAGCCAGAAGGCCTGGCGTTCGCCGACCACCCTCGGCAGCCAGGCCAGCACCAGCGAGGGGGCCAGATTGATGCCCACCTCCGGAAACCAGAACCGCGCCTTTGCGTCGGCCACGGCCACGTCGCACGCGGCGAACAGGCCCACACCGAATCCGGCCGCGTCACCCTGCACCTCGGCGACGGTGACCAGCGAAGTGGTGCGCAGTGCCCGCTGCAGATCCACCAGGACCCGAGTCTCGCCCCGCAGCTCGCCGGGCGTGCCGGCCGCGCGTTCCCTGCCGAGGCAGAAGACCTGGCGGGCCGCGCTGAGGCGCAGCACGTGCGCGCCGTCGGGCGGGTTCAGGAGCAGACGGGTCAGCTCGGCGCACATCTCGACGGTCAGCAGATTGTCGGGCGCCCGGTCGATCCGGACGTCGAGCACACCGTCCGAGGGGACGGAGATCTCCAGCGCGGCCATCAGTTGAGCCGCTCCGTCGCCGTGCCGCCGTACCAGTCGACGTCGTCGGGGGCGGTGCGCACCGTGATAGCGCGTACGTGGGTGAAGTCGTGGAACGACTCCCAGCCACCCTCGCGGCCGATGCCGCTGTCGCGGACACCGCCCCATGGGGACGACGGATCGAGCCGGTGGTGGTCGTTGACCCACACCATGCCCGTCTCCAGACGTGACGCGACACGGTGCGCCCGGGCCACGTCCCTGGTCCAGACCGCCACTCGCTCATCTACACCTGCGCCGACCGCCCCCGCATGATCGACCTCGTGGAACACCTGCGTCGGCAGACCGACCGCTATCTGTACCTGCACGTCGGCGTGTTCGGCGAGCTCGATCACCTGCACCACGAACACCGGCAGATCCTGGACGCGGCACGCGACGGCGACGCGGCCGCCACGGCGGAACTGACCCGCACCCACCTCGCCACGTCACACGAGTTCATCCTGCGCCATCTCATCGATCACGAGGCAGCACAGGCACGCGAGCACGCGCAGGGCACAGCGCACACCGCGACGGCCACAGCCCGGGCAGCGGGGGGAGCCCGCAGCTGAGTACGCCGGGCGAGTGCGGCGGCTCCTGCCGGAGCCGCCGTCCTGGCCCTTCGGCAGCACCTGGTCCCAAAGACTCCTCACCGAAGTGCCGGTTCCGGGGCTGCACCGGCCCCCGAAGACGCTCCCCACGTCATGGGCGCCGCGTTGGCCGATGGCTGCGGCGTCATCGCACGCTTCGACACGCCAACCCGGTTCACGGTCACCAATTGCCGTCAAGTGCTCGAAAAGGACAGCTGACGGTGCAGTCGGCGTGCGTGCGGACCTCGGCCAGGGCCTTGTCGCACAGGTTGCGCCAGAGGTGCCATCGTTCGCTGACCTGCACCGCGTCGGGCAGGGACGGCGGACGGCCTCGGCGTAGGCAGCCGATCCGTCCCGGCACACGACCTCGACACCGCTGCCGTTCTCCCGCACCCAGGACTCGAGCGTCGCCGCCTCACGGCCGGGCAGGACCGCGACACGTCTGCCGGTCTCGGCATCCTGGGGGTTCCGCTCCAGTTCGAACCTCGCCGCTCAACCGCATGGGCCGCGCGTCGTACCGCACACACCTCAGAGCGTGCAGCTCAGTCCCGAAGGTCAGCAGCGGCCTCGACCGCTTCGGCGACTGCAGGGCCGACACGCGGGTCGAACGGTGCCGGGATGATGTAGTCGGCCGCCAAGTCCTCGCCGACCAGGTCGGCCAGTGCGCGGGCAGCGGCCAGCTTCATCTCCTCGGTGATCGTGTTGGCGCGCGCATCGAAGGCGCCACGGAAGATGCCGGGGAAGGCGAGCACGTTGTTGATCTGGTTCGGGAAGTCCGAACGGCCGGTGGCGACCACCCGGGCGTGCTGATGCGCCACCTCGGGGTGGATCTCCGGGTTCGGGTTCGCCATCGCGAACACGATCGCCTCAGGTGCCATCGTCGCCACGATCTCCTCGGGCACCGTGCCACCCGAGACACCGATGAAGACATCGGCACCGGCCAGCGCCTCGGCCAGGCCACCCGTGCGGCCCGTCTTGTCAGCGGTCAGCTCAGCGATCGCCTTCTTCGACGGCGTCGACTCCGCACTGATGTCGGCCCGCGAGGACGAAACGATCCCTGTCCGGTCCAGCAGGCACAGATCACCGATGCCGTACGCCAGCAGAATCTTGGCGACCGCCACGCCCGCGGCACCCGCGCCCGAGATCACCACTCGGGCCGTGTCCGGCGCCCGGCCGGTCAGCTTCAGCGCGTTCATCAGCGCCGCCAGCGTCACGACCGCAGTGCCGTGCTGATCGTCATGGAAGACCGGGATGTTCAGGCGTTCCTTGAGCCGCTCTTCGATCTCGAAGCAGCGCGGCGCGGCGATGTCCTCCAGGTTGATGCCACCGAAGCTCGGTGACATTCGCACCACGGTCTCGACGATCTCGTCGACATCGGTGGTGTCCAGGCAGATCGGAATGGCGTCCACGCCGCCGAACTCCTTGAAGAGAACCGCCTTGCCCTCCATCACCGGCATCGCCACGGCAGGCCCGATGTCTCCTAGGCCCAGCACCGCGGTTCCGTCGGTCACCACCGCCACCGTGTTCGGCACCCAGGTGTAGTGCGCGGCCAGCGCAGGGTCCTCGTGGATGGCGCTGCACACCCGGGCAACGCCCGGCGTGTAGGCCAGTGAGAGATCGTCGCGGTTGGACACCGACGCCGTCGCGGCGATCGACATCTTCCCGCCGCGGTGCAGCTCGAAGACAGGGTCGCCGGCGTGGTGCTCGACACCGGGCAGGGGCTCGACAACGGTCATGATGAAGCGTCCTTTGATCGGTGGTACAGCTGCCACTCAGAGCGGGGAGAGCGGAGTGCCCCGGGCATGGGACGACCCGCGTGAACGGCCGCTGCCGTTCACGCGGGTCGGTCCGGATGTGATGTGTGTTGACGTCTTTGCGGGTCAGCCGATCGTCACGGTGTTGTCGATCTCGGCAGCGGGCGCAACGTGCGCCTTTCCGGGAACGAGCACCGTCAGCAGGCCGTACACAACTGCTCCGATGACCAGGGCGGAAGCCCAGCTGATGTCGACGCCGTTGGCCACGTTGCTCCAGGGGCCGACGTAGATGCTGCTGTTGGCCTGCATGAGGCCGACGAAGCTGGCGATGATGAAGGCCGCAATTCCGCGGAGGTTCCAGCCACGCCAGTACCAGTACTGGCCGCCGCTGCGGCCTTCGTTGAAGACCTGCAGGTCGGCCGTGTTGTACTCGCCGCGGACCAGGAAGTGACCCGCGAGAACGGTGCCCATCCAGGCGGCGGCAACGATGCAGAGCACGGTGAGGAAGGCCGACACGGAGTGTTCGATGTCCCAGACGAGGGTGCCCAAGAAGATGAACACGAGGCCGACACCGCTCACGACGAAGGTGATGAGGACTCGGGGCAGCCGCCGCACGATCGAGGAGAGATCGAGTCCGCTGCCGTAGAGGCACACTGCGGACTGGCCGAGGCCGCCGAAGAAGCCGATCAGCACGATCGGTACGACGAACCAGGTGGGGCTGACGCGGATAAGGCCCTCGACATAGTCGACGTCGAGCGAGTGGATCGCGTACGAGGTGTAGGCGCCGAAGGTCAGCGGGAGCATGAGGCCGATGAAGACGCCGAGGGCGCTGAAACCACCAACGCTGCGGCCGCTGTAGCGACGGGAGATCAGGCGGGTGCCGTCGTTCATGTAGGGCGCGTAGCCGACGGCCGTTGCGGTCGAGATCGAGGTGGCCAGCGACCAGGTGGGCCAGAAGCCCCCGAGCAGGTAGTCCTTCGACAGGGCTGCGGTGTGGAAGTCGTGGGCGTAGACGAAGAACCCGATAACGATCAGCAGGCCTGCGGTGGGGATCAGCCACTTGTTCAGTCGAGCGATCATGCCGTAGCCCCAGACCGCGGCCCAGGTGGCGACGGCAGCCATCAGGACGTAGCTGACTGCGAGCACGCCCTTGTTGTTGGGAAGCCCGAAGAGGGCGTGCAGTCCGTGGACGATGACCTCGCCACCCGACCACACCGCAAGCGCGTAGAAGCCGACCGCGATGCAGAGCGCCACCAGCGTGCCGACGATGCGGCCGATGACACCGAAGAAGGCGCCACTGCCGACCGGGGCGTTGGTGCCGGTCCTGGGTCCGATCGCGGCAATGGGGGCGAGGAGCAATGACCCGACCCCGACGCCGACCAGGATGGAGCTGAACGAACCCCACCAGTCCAGGCCGAACGTGACCGGCAGCCAGCCGATCGCGATCACGCCGAAGAGAAGGTTCGCGCCGATCATCGTGGCCATCACGTCGCGGGGGCGCACGGAGCGGGCGTCGTCGGGAACGTACTCGACACCGTGATGGTCGATGCCGCTGTTTGCGGACTTGTTGAGCTGATCCTGTGGCACCGGTTCCTCCAGCTGGTGACGCGCTTGCGACCGCTTCATCGAATTCACGCGAGCCAGGTCGCGATGTTCCCGAGATGCTATTGAGTACGTAGATCGATGCCATCAGATATTCATCGACCATATGGGACGGAAGCGGCGGCGTATGGCTGCACCATGCGCCGCCGCGCTCAGTGGGCGGAAACGGTGCTCCCGAGCACTGCGATCGCTTCCTGGAACGGCCCTTCGGGTGCTATGAGCAGCCCTGCGCCGGCGTGACCGCCCTCACGCAGAGCGGCGCCCATGTGGATCCGGGGCGTGACACCGGTCTTGGCGACAAGCTCCGCATCGATGCCGAAAGGGACGCCTCGGAAGCTCAGGAACGGGATCTTCCACAGTGGGTGTTCGGTGTGGGTGATGCCGTACATGGCCTCGGTGGTCTCGACCATCCCCTGTGGAGTTCCGCCGCTGTAGTCCTGGAGCGAGAAGGCGGCCGCGGCGGCCAGGCCTCCGAGGCCGACGGTCTCGGTGATGAGGCTCTCGCCGCCCATGAAGGCGATGTCCTCGGGGCCGATGCCGTCGAACAGCTTGGCGTTCAGGACCGGGATCGGTGCGCGGAACCATCGGTCGCCTGCGCCTGCCACGCGGATGGCGAACTGCTTCTCGTTCAGGGTCATGGCGGTCACGATGCTGCTGTGCGGCGTGCCGGCGGCCACGTCCGCGATGCACTTGCCCGTGGCCATCGAGACGTGCAGGAAGAAGAGCTCGTTCTGGCTGAGGAACGCCAGGACCTCGCGTGTGGTCGGGTTGAACCCGTTCGCGTCGAGGATCGGACCGTACAGCTGTTGGAACAGGACTGCGGTGGCCGCGGTGTTGCGGCTGTGCAGGTCGTCTCCCATACCGAGTGCTCGTCGGATGATCGGTTTGACCGGCACACCACCTGTTGCTCGCACCGCTGCCGCAAGTTGCGGGGCCAGTACTTCCCTGATCCAGATGAGGCGCTGGTGGACCTTCTCGTTCCAGACTCCGTAGGTCAGCCTCTCCCGGTCGCCACCTTCATAGACCAGGCAGTGACCGCGGCTTCCCGACACGCGATCCTCGACGACCCATACCGGCATCGACGCCGACGTCACACCGGTGACCGAGCCGACGCAGCCATAGTCGTGGCAGGCGCGGACGACGATCTTGCCCTCGTGAAGGAGCTTGTCGGCCTCCTCCACGGTTGCGGCAAGGCCCTCATAGATGGCAGCCCCGAGGATGGCGCGGCGCTGGCCGCCCTCGTACTCCGGCCACGCCATCGGCGCCCCGGAGGTGAGGATCGTGTTCGGGGTCATCCCCGGGAGCGCGTCCAGGGCCGACAGTACGTCGACGATGACCGGCTCGGCCGCGAGCATGGCCGCCACAGCAGCCTGGTTCGCCCGAGCGCGCTGCTCGGAAGTTGCTTCCAGCATGGATGTCCAATCAGTCCGGGTGGAATGGGGCGGCCCAGCGAGCCGCTCAGAGGTCGAGTTCGAGCAGGACGCCGTTGTCCACGACCTTGCGCCCGTCCACAGCGACGGTGCATCCACGCATGGGGATGTCCAGGTGGTTGTAGGTGTGACGGTTCATGAAGGGGTGCGGCCCGGTGGAGAACAGGAAGTTGCCTGCCAGCCCGCGTGCGTCCATGCCCATGAGCGACTCCCGGTCGTAGAGCGCCATGGAGAACCAGTCGGCGTTCTTCATCAAGCCCCAGCCCATGTGCGAGAGGAAGCGAGCCTCTTCGTCATCGGCGTCCTCGAAGAACATCTCCAGCATGCGCACGTCGGCGCCGGCGCCCGTGACCTCGCGGATGTAGCCGTCCTCGATCGTGAGGGTCACCGCGTCGCGGACGTAGGTCTTGAACGGGAGCAGGATGTCGCCGGGGGCGATCACGATCTGGCCGGACGAGGTCTTGGGCCACCCCAGAACCATCGTGCTCGGCCAGTGATCCCACCGCCCCGGGTCGTCGGCGATGCCGCACTGGAAGCCGGGGTGCGCCTCGGTGAGGTCCGCGACGAGATCGGTTCCGTGCGCCGAGGTCACGTGGAGTTCCTTGCCGGCGCGCAGGAGAGCGGCACCGGCTTGGACCCGGGCCTTGTCCTCGGGCTTGGGCAGATTGCGTGCGAGCACCTCCGGCGGGTCCGCGACGAAGAGCATCCGCGTCTGCGCCTGGAGGATCTTGCCCAGCGACTCGGTGTGGATGAACCCCTCGTTGGTGAGATCGAGGACCATGTCCGCGCCCTGCAGGAGCGAGAGCGCCAGGGGGTTGTTGTCGAGCGACGTCAGGCCCGCGCCCGAGCCCGTGCGCGAGGAGGGGAGCGGCACTGGGGAGCCGCCGGGCAGCACCGCCTGGATGACGTTCGCCTTGAGCGCCAGGCCGGCGGCGAAGGCGGCCTCGACGTACTCACTGCGGCTGGAAGGTTCGGCGAGGATCACGAGCTTCTCGCCCTCGGTCACCTTGCAGAGCTCCAGCTCCTGGCGGAAGAGCTCAACAAGATCTGCTGCTGCGAAGTTCGGCACTGCTTCTCTCCTGTTCGGTGCAGGCGGATGGATGATTCAGCCCAGGGAGCCGGTGACGCGGTGCAGGTCGTGCAGGTACGGGATGGCTGCTCGGGCATCACGAACGACGCTTGGATCGAGATCAGCGACGATCCGGCCCTCAGTGTCGGCGAGCAGGGCAAGCCGGCGACCGTGGGGGTCGACGATGGTCGAGTGCCCACAGAACGCGAGGCTGCCGGAGGAGCCGAAGCTGTTCGCCGCGATCAGGTAGCAGCCGTTCTCGAGCGCGCGCGACCGCGTCAGAAGCTTCCAGGCATGGAGGCGTGCCGCGCCGAAAGCAGCCGGCAGAGCGATGATCTCGGCGCCGTCCACCGCGAGCTGCCGCGCGACTTCAGGGAATCCGGCCTCGTAACAGATCGCTACGCCGACGCGCCCGAGGGGCGTATCGGCGACGATGTGCTCTCCCGGAGGGCCGGGAGTGAAGAGCTCGGGCTCGCCTCCCCACAGGCCTCGCTTGGCGCCGGTCGCCGCGATCCCGTCCGGGCTCACGATCAGGCCCACGTTCTGCAGCCCGCCGTCGTCGGCGAGGACAGCGATCGTCGTGACGATGGTCGTGTCCAGCTCGCGGGCGAGGCCGCACAGGAAGTCGCTGCTCGCCCCTGGCAGGGTCCCGCTCACCTCGGACAGCCGCGGCGAGAGCGTGTAGCCGGTGTGGCACAACTCCGGCAGGACGACCAGCTTCGCTCCGTCGTCCACGGCGCAGCGGACGTGGCGTTCAATGCGTGCCGCGTTCCCGGTGAGGTCGAGGGGCTCGCCGGTGGTCTGAACCGCGGCGGCTGTGAACAAGCTCATACCGCGGCCTCCTGCTCCTCGGCGAAGGCCCACTGCGGAACCGGGGGTGAAGGATAGGCGACCGGGTCGACGGCATAAGTTGCGCCCGCGATGCGGCCGACTGCCTGCAACGCAGCGCTGTCCACGTGGAACGAGTCGTTGACGATGCCGTCACTCGCGTGCAGACGGACGACCCGTGCGAACACCGCGGTGTCGGTCCCCACCTGCTTGACCTCGTCGACGCGGCACTCCATGGCCACCGCTGCCTGGACGACACGAGGGGGCGACACCTCGTCGGACGAGATAGCGTCCAGTCCGGCGTAGTCGAACTCGTCGATGTGCTCAGGCACCTCGGCCGAGGATCGGACCATCGCCTCCAGTGCCGGGAGGGACACGACGTTGACGACCAACTCTCGCGTGGCGAGGAGGTTGGCCAGGGTGTCCTTGAGCTCGTGGCCCGGACGGCTGGTGGCGCCGATCGACAGGAAGAGAGTCACCGGCTCGCGCGACGCGATCGTGAAGAACGAGAACGGCGCCAGGTTCCGCACCCCGGCCGGGGAGATCGTCGACACCCAAGCGATCGGCCGCGGCTGCACCACGCCGGTGATCAGCTTGTACGCGTCGTTCGTGCGCAGCGCTTCCACGTCATAACTCAGCATCACACGCCTTCCGAGGGGGTCATTGCCGTGGGGGAGTCGCGCACCCATCCGTGCACCAGGTGGAAGGCGGCGGTGGAGTTGCGGTCGAAGATCACGCCGTGGCCGTCACCGTGCAGGCCGTGCCGGTCCAGCTCGACATGCTCGACCGCAACGCCCAGCCCGCTCAGGAAGTTGGCGGTCTGCCGGTCGGCGTTGCGATGACCTGAGCATGCAGCGGTCACCACCAGGACGGGGACCCGCCCTAGCCCCGATGCGCGCCCGTCCGCAGCCGCTCGAGACAGGCCCAACGGGAACGCGGTGATGCCCTCCGACAGGGCGCGAGCATGACGCTCTCCCCCACCAGGAGGACCGAGTGGCTCGACAGCCACCACGACCTTGACCAGATCCGGACTCCGGTCGGCCGCCAGCCACACGCCAGGGGACCCGGCGGAGTGGGTGACGACGATCGCGGGGCCCGTCAGCTCCAGGAGCCGGGCAAGGCATGCGGCGTCCCGGCGCTGGGCCGACTCGGCCTCGACCAGGAGGCCGGTGCTCGATGCCCCGACGGCACCGAATCGGCTGTCGGCACCGGGTTCCAGCTCGTCCTCGTCAACCTGGAAGAGCTTCGCCAGCAGAGCCGTGTCGGGAACCTGGCTTCGCTCACCCATCACCTGCGGATCCCAGACGGAGCGGCCATGACCAGGACGGTCCAGGAGGTAGGTGGGATGCCCGGCCTGGACGAAGAGCTCAGCCCAACCTTGTTGTCCGTCGACGGCCCACATCCAGTCGGTCGACTGGCCGCCGCCGCCGTGAACGAGAACGACTGGATCCTTCCAGTCCTCCTCGTCCGCGGGCGCCTCCCACTGCACCCAGGCTGTCCCGGTCGAGGGGCCGGCCGCAGGGTTCCGTTCGCCTGCCAGAAAGAATCCGCCACGGCGACGACGTGTCGGCTCGGCTTGAGCGTGTGGTGATTGGCTGTTCACGGGTACTGCCTCGTCCTCAGAGCGAGCCGCGGCGAAGCCGGAGCGGGACGTATTCGTGGGCGAACCCCTGGTAGTTGACGCCGGTGCGCGGCTCCCCCGCGCTCTCGACGCCGGCGACGCGCTCCACCATGCTCCGGAGCAGGGTCGTCGCCTCAAGGCGAGCCACCAGGTTGCCGGCGCAGGTGTGGAGCCCGAATCCGAAGGAGAGATGCCCGTTGGGCATCTCTCGATCGATGATGAACTCGTCGGGCTGATCGAACTCACGCGGATCGCGCGCCGCGCCGAGCCACATCATCAAGACCTTGGCTCCGGCCGGGATCCGATGACCCGCCACATCGGCGCCGTCCGGCACCCACCGGCCGCCGAACCGGTTCGGCGGGTAGAGACGAACGGACTCCTCCCACGCCTTGGCGACCAACTCGGGGTCCTGACGCAGCTTGAGCCACTCCTGCGGATGGTCCCCGAACGCACGGAGCATGGCAGCGATCCCAGCCGTCGTGCTCTCGAAGCCCGCAGCGAAGACCGTCTTGACCAGGTCGCGCGCCTCCGGCCCGCTGATCCGGCCCTCGTCGGCCATCGCGTACAGCTGGGCGCCGAGTCCGTCGCCGGTCAGGGCGTCACGGTTGATGTTCTGCTCGACCCAAGCGACGGCCTCGCCGCCCGATGCCAGCTTCTGGTCGCGCAGCTCGCTGGCCGGCCCGAACGCGTTCGTGGTCGCGTTGCCGAACTTGAGCAGCGCCTCGCGGCCCTCCGTCGGCATGCCGATGACATCGGGGAAGACCTTCAGCACATAGGCGGTCGCCAGGTCCTGGTAGCCGTCGACCTCGACAGTGTCCTGGTCGAGTACGCGGTCCAGGAGCGCGTCCGCCTGCTCCTTGAAGTACTGGCCCATCCACTCGAGGTTCTTCGGGCCGAGCACATCCATGATGGCCGACTTGGTGCGGGTGTGTGCCGGCGGCTCTTCGAACAGGACGATGCGCGGACGGAACTCGGAGTCCTCGTAGAAGGGACGGTCCGTCGAGGAGAAGGTGCGCCAGTTGCGAAGCCCCTTGCGGATCTCGGTGAAACGGGTCACGGCGTAGTAGTCGTGCTTGGCGATGTAGACCACCGGACCGAGCTCGCGCACCGCGCCGTCTGCCGCGAACGGGTCCCGCAGGCTCTCCATCGCGAACGGGTCGATGTCGGTGCTCGGGATCGACGGAGCCGTCGTGGTTTCGGTACTCATCAGGACGTCTCTTTCTTCTCGGAGATTGAGAGATCAGGTGCCGGGGACTCGGCTGGCGGGCGCGATGCCGGACTCGACCCAGTCGAGCCGGCGGCGCAGTGCCGCAACCGCTCGATCCTGGTGCGGAAGCACAAAGAACTGCTGGTCGCGGATCGCGTCGAAAACCATCTCCGCGACGTGCTCCGCCGGGAGTCCCTCGGCGCTCTGTCGGGCGCGGAAGTCCTCCATGAACTGACGCCGGTCAGGGTCTTCGTTGAGGGGAATTCCGGCGGGCGCATTGCGCTCGGCGTCAATCATGCGCGACTGCACCGGACCCGGCGCGAGCAGATGCACGTGGACGTTGCTGTCAGCGGCGCGCAACTCGACCTCGAGGCACTCCGCGAGCGCGAGGATCGCCATCTTCGACGCGCAGTACGGCGTCATGAAGGGCGTACCCGTAGCGAACCCGGCCAACGACCCGGTGATCACCAGGTGGCCGTCACCGGACTTCTCCAACACCGGCACCGCCGCGCGAGCGGTGTTCAGGGTGCCGAAGTAGTTGACCTCCATGACCCAGCGCCACGCTTCGTCGGAAACGTCGAGGAAGCGGCCGCCGGTCTCGACACCCGCGTTCGCACACACGACGTCGACCCGACCGAAGGCTTCCTCGGCCGTTGCGCACAGCCGGGCCACGTCGTCGAACGAGGTGACGTCGGTGCGGACACCGATGACCTTCAGGTCGCCGGCGACCTCCTGGAGCTGTCGGACGGCATCGTCGAGCGCTGCGGTCTCGATGTCACCGATGGCGACGTTCATGCCCTGGGCCAAGAACGTGCGCGCCATAGCGAAGCCGATGCCGCTGGCGCCACCGGTGACGACCGCGGCCTTGTTGATCATGGTGGTCATTGATCTCTCCTAGACGGCCAGTGCCGGCGTTTCGAGTGACTTCGTGAACATCAGCCGGGACCGGACGAGGTCCTCGTCATGCGCGAGAAGCTGGACGCGCGCCCACGCCGCCTGACCCTCCGGGGTGCGGGTCGAACCGAAGACGAGCTTCTTGTTCGCCGACGCCGTCGGCGAGACGAGTTCCTTGAAGATGCGGCGCCGTTCGTAGGCGTAGCGGTCGAGCACCCAGTCGTTCTGCTGCCCGTGGATGACTGCCGACAAGGAGTCGATCAGCACGTAGGAGTCGAAGAGTCCGCCGGTCAGTCCCAGGCCGCCGCTGGGGTTGGTGGCGTGCGCGGCGTCCCCGACGAGGAGCACGCGGTTCAGGCGGAACGCGGGCGCGCACCGCTGGTGCATCTTGTACGGGTTGTAGGCACGCAACTCGCGCCGGTCCTCGTGCGGCAGCACTGCGCTGAAGAACCCCTGCATCCGCTGCTCGACACTCTCGGGCGTTTCGGCCACCGGGTCGCTGTACGTGTAGCGCCACAGGCCGCTGTCGCCCGAGTTGTCGATCTTCACGATGATCGCGCCGAACTCCTCGTCGACGACGAACGTCGTCTGGTCGTACCCCTCCTCCTCGAAGGGGTAGTAGACGTCGGTCGCGACGAAGCGCTCAGGCCAGGTGAACCCGTCGAACGACATGCCCAGCAGAGTGCGGACGGCGCTGCCGGCTCCGTCGGCACCGACGACCCACTGGGCCTCGTGCCGTTCGGGAGACCCGTCAGCGCAGACAGCGCTGACGACCGCACGGTCGTCGTACTGCTGCAGGCCGATGACCTTGCGGCCCCAGCGCACGTCGACCGGAAGCGACTCCTGCTCGATGATCCCCAGGACGACATCGACCAGCCGGTCCTGCGGAAGGTGCAGGTTGTACGGGTGGGTGACCTCGCCCTCGAGGATGGAGAGTCCGTACCGAACCCGCTCACCGGTCTGCCAGTTCAGGAAGCAGTAGCCCTGCTTCTTGAAGCCGGCCTCGACCGCCGGTCCGAGGACGCCGAGCCGGTCGAGCCCGTCGAGCGTCGCCCAGTGGTAGACCACCGCGCGCGGGGCACGGACGACATCGTCGTTCCGCTCCAGAACCGTGACCGGGATTCCCTGTCGGGCGATGCCGAGCGCGTTCAGGATCCCGACTGGGCCGGCCCCCACGATGACAACGGGCTTGATCTCGTTACTGCTGGTCGTGTCAGTCGTCACGACGCACTCCTGCCTTCTCGCGTGTGATGTGTGGGTCGCGCGACCCATGGCCTCCAGGGACGACCTCAGGCGTCGATGACCAGATCCGTACCGATCCCGCGGGAGCAACAGATCATCATCGTTTCGTTGGCGGCCTTCTCGTCCTCGGAGAGGATGGAGTCACGGTGCTCGACCGATCCTGCGAGGATCGCGGTCTCGCACGTCCCGCATGTGCCCTCGCGGCAGGAGGAGACCACCGGGATTCCGTGCTCCTCCATCACGTCCAGGATGGACTTGTCGGCCGGCACCTCCAGGTCGATGCCCGAACGGTCCAAGGTGACCTTGAACGCCTGCCGGTCCGCCACGAGCGCCTCGGCGTCGATCGGCGCGAAGCGCTCGACGTGCAGGATCCCTCGGGCCTGCTCGTCCAGATGCGCCGCGATGGCGTCGAGGAGCCCGTGCGGCCCACAGGCGTAGATCAGTTCGTCCTCGGCGATGCCGGCCAGTGCCGTACCCAGGTCCGGCATGCCGAAGATGTCATCGGGGCGCACCTCGACGTGGTCGGGGAAGCGCGCCTTGAGGTCGTTGGCCCATGCCATCGAGGCCGCGCTGCGCCCGAAGTAGGCCAGAGTCCACGGGACGTCCGCGTGCTCAGCGCTCTCGATCATCTGGAGCAGCGGAGTGATTCCGATGCCGCCGGCGATGAAGCGGTAGGACTTCGCCGGGAGAAAGGCGAAGTTGTTGCGAGGGCCGTCGCAGACCAGCACGTCGCCGGCACGCAGCCCGCCGTGGATGTATTCCGAGCCGCCGCGGCCGTTGGGCTCGCGCAACACGGCGACGCGGTAGTGGCTGCCATCGCCGGAATCAGAGGTCAGCGAGTACTGGCGGACCAAGCCGTTGGGAAGCCGGAGGTCGATGTGCGCGCCCGGCTCCCACGCGCGCAACGGGGCGCCGCTCGGGTCCACGAGGACCAGCTCGGCCACGCCATCAGCGACCATGCGGATCGAGTCGACCTTGAGCTCGAACGGCGTCGCGTTCCGGTCGTCGGCCTGGGACATGACTGCTCCCTTGCAGTGAACGATTTTCGGTGACACAACTGCGGGGCAGCGCATCGATGTCCCGAACGTAAGCGAGCTGAGAGCGGATGCGGCCTGACTCACATCGATCCGTATGAAGCCATAGCGTTCCCGTATAGTCGGTCCATGGAACTTCGGCAGATGCGATACTTCGTCGAGATCGTGCGCCATGGATCGCTTTCCGCTGCCGCCAAGGCGCTCCACATGAGCCAGCCGCCCCTGAGCACGACACTCGCCGCTCTCGAGAGCGAACTCGGCGTGAAGCTCCTCGAGCGAACCGGCCGCGGCGTGATCCCGACCGAAGCGGGACAACTACTCATGGAGCGCGGCGAGCAGATCGTGCGCGAGTCCGACCAGCTCGCCGCCGAACTCAAGCGGCACGGGATGGGCGTCCTCGGCTCACTCCGCCTGGTGGCCTACATGCCCTACGTCCAGACCGTGTTGCCCCGAGTGCTGGCCGCCTATCGCCGCGTCGCACCCTCCGTCGACATTCAGATCCTCGACCTCCGCCCCGAAGAGGCCCTCGCGGGTTTGGAACACGGCACCGTCGACGTCGCCTTGATGACCACGAGCAACCACGACCTGAGCGCTCAACTCAATCGCAGCTCAGTGAACATGCATCGCTTGGGCGAGGTCGAACTGGTCGCGGTCCTGCCTCCGCGCGGCACCTGGCCGAAAGTGCTGTCGTGGTCCGCCCTGGCGCATCACCCGATCTTCGCCCCGCCGGCCACCTCGCGCTTCCCCGGACTTGGCAACCTCGTGCTCTCCGAGCTCGCCCAGCATTCCGACCGTCGACCCGACATCCGAACCGTCAATCAGCACCAAGCCGTACTGGCCCAGGTCTCCGCAGGGATCGGCGTCGCCGTCAGCGTCCATGAAGCCACCGGAACCAATGTGGGATGCCCTGTTGAGATTCGCCCTCTGTCGCAGGGCCAGCGCACCCTGACGCTGGAACTCGTCTGGCCCAAACAACGCGAACTCCCCGAGGCAGTCACGCGGTTCCTCACCCTTGCGCGAGAGGAATTGGCTCCCCGTGCAAGGGGGCGCAGCTGATCTCCCTCGTCCTGAGAGGGCGTTACTGAGAAGCCATCCGCAAACCGTATGTGATGTGCGAGTTTCCGCTGGATGCTGATCGGAAAATCGAGGTTCGGGAGGGCAGGCGGCGGTCAGCAACGGCTTCCAGCTGCAGTGGGTGCTCAGACGCGGGCAACTCGATCTGGTAGCGGCGATCCGCGCGCACGCTGATCGGCTGGCCCGCGCGATCACAGCCGACAGCCGAGGCCTCGACTGGTGTGATGCGCCGGCGTCGCGGACCAGGACTCCGCGCTGCCGTTCTTGCGTCCTCCCGGCGCGTGCGGTTTCCCGGCGCGGTCGGGACGGGACGTGTTGTCAGCCGTGGTCGGACGCCACGGCCGCTGTGGCGTAGGGCGTCAGGGGGACCGGCCCCAGCAGGCCGTACTGCTGCCGGCTGCGGCTGCCGAAGGTGGAGGGTCGGGTCACCCTCAGCCGGTTGTTGAGGGTGGTGCTGACCTCGGACTTGAAGGCGTGGTTGGCCCAGCTGTGCTCTTCGCGCGCCACCTGTGGGACGTGGTGAGGTCGCAGACCCGCCAGGACGAGTCGTCGAACCCGGGGCCGGCCTCGGGGTTTTCCGGGGCGTACCGCCAGCCGGTGAAGGGCCGGCAGCATGACCGGGAGCGGTCCGGCGAGCTGACAGTGCGCCCAGGAGGCTTCCCGAGTCGGTCGGGCGGACGTCGATCGGTCGCCCGTTCGGAAGTAATCCCGGCTCACAACCGCAGCCCTGCCGTTGTTGGGGTAACGGGGGCCTCGGCGTACCGTGCCGATTCCTGACTGTATTCGAGAAATCCACGAGCCCACGCGCGGATCCCGTCCACGTACCGGTCAACTGCGGCCTGTTCCTGCACCGTCAGCTTCATGGCGAGGGCGGTGGTCTGCAGACTGACTACTGCGGCAGGCAGTTCGGTGATTCGCAGGGAGAGCCGGCGGTGCACCTCGTTGACAGCGTCCTGCAGCGTCAAGTGGTGATGGTGCTGCAGTATCAGGACGAGGTTGGTGGTTTCGCCGGTGCGTAGTTCTTTGCCGAGGGAGTACAGATCGTTGGTCCAGCAGATGATGTCGGCGGCGGTATCCCGCAGCTGTCGGCAGGCGGGCGAGGACCACACCGGCTCGGTGAGTTCCGCATCCTGTGCGTATTCGGTGAGGTCGAAGCACCAGCCGACCGCTCCGGAGACCCGGCGCCAGGCGACGTAGGCATGAGGCGTGGGTACGCTGCGTTCCACCCGGCGCCGGATCATGTCCCGGTTGGTGTCTATCCATTCCGCCAGATGCTGGCGGAAGCGGTCGCTCCACGCGGGGCTCATGTGATCGGCCAACCGGGGCACGACCTCTGCCAGGACGCGTACGGTCCCCGGCGCCTTTTCGGGCACAACATCCTGTGTGCAGGTGACGATGCGCGTCATGGCTTGCAGCTCTGTGTCGACCGCGTCGGAATCGTCCCCGCGGGCGTCGCTGCGGTCATCGACGGCGAACATCCACAGGGCCAAGCGAGACAGCTCTGCCAGCCGCTCCGGGGGTGCCCATGGCCAGACCCGTCCGGCGAAGGCAATATGGCGCTCCCTGTGGGCCTGCTCAACTGCTTCCGCAGACAGCAGCCCCACTTCCTGCGCCCACGCCGTGACGTGCGGCTCTACGTGGGCAACGCCGGGGTTGAGCAGCGAGAGGTCCCGGGTTTTGCACTGCAGGGGGGCAAACCGTTGCCCGCCGTCCCCTGGGATGGACCACCCTGCGATCTCGGTGCCTGCGTTTGCAGGCGCTCGTCTCACGAGAACTCCCCTCCAGCCCGCTACAGCACGGGTAAGGACCGCACCTTGTCATCTTTCCCTGCGGACCGGCTTTTACCCGCCCCGCCGGGACACGGCGCCCTCGCTTGTGCTGCTGCGACTGACCTACCTCGGCGTGAGCAATGCGCTCGCGCTGCTACGCCTGCTGCCGATGCGCGAACGGGACAAGGACATCGAAATCCTGGCGCTGCTGCACCGACTCCCGATGGACGTGCTGCGCCGGCTGCGGATGCTGGTGCGCCTCGAGACGGTGCTGCGCCGGCATCGTGACCTGGTCGCCCGGCGGCATGCCGTGCGGTCCCGGCCCAAGCGCCCGGGCTCCAGTACGTGGGCCGACTTCCTGCGCTTCCAGGCTGACGCCCTGCTGGCCTGCGACTTCTTCGAGGCGGTCACCCTGACCGGTGCCAGGCTGCACGTGCTCGCCGTCATCGAACACCACACGGCAGGTCGAGATCGGACCAGGGCATGACGTGAGGATGGAAGTGAGCCATCGTCCCAGCCGGCGGTCTCTGCTTCGGCCAACTCCGGCGATGTTACGACGAAGTCAACGTACGGCAGGGCGAGTTCGAGCTCCACTCCCGGACCGGAAGTCCGCCATGCGGGCGCTCAGATCGTCCTCGAACAGCATGCGGGCACGTTATCCCGCGGCCGCTTGCCGTAACGCCCCAACCCAGGAGCGGACGTGATTACGCCGTCCGCTCCTCGACCGTCCGCCCCGCCGCACGCAATACCAGGAGTGTGATCTCGCTGGGCGCGAAGATCCGGAACGGCGGCCCCCAGAAACCCGTGCCGCGGCTGGTGTAGAGCTGAGTGCGTCGCCCGTGCCGGGACAGGCCGGCCACCACCGGCTGGTCGATGCGTACCAGGTGGTGGAACGGCCACATCTGCCCGCCGTGGGTGTGTCCTGAGATCTGCAGGTCGACTCCGGCCGTGGCCGCCTGCCCCACGAATTTCGGCTGGTGGGCCAGCAATACCACCGGCAGATCCTGGCTCACGCCCTCCAGCGCGCCCTCGAGGTGGGCGCGGTGGCCGGGCAGCCCGGAGTGCTCGGCGGTCACGTCGTCCACACCGGCCACCACCAGCAGGTCACCGCCGCGTTCGACAACCAGGTGGCGGTTGCGCAGGGCGTGCCAGCCGAGCTCTGTCATCCGGTCGACCCAGCCCTGTGCCTGGCTGTAGTACTCATGATTGCCGGTCACATATACGCGGCCGAGCGGCGCGTGGAGAGAGCCGAGCGGCTCGGCCTGCGCCCGCCGCCGGTCGGCGGTGCCGTCGGCGATGTCACCGGCGTGGCAGATCAGGTGCGGATTCAGGGAGTTGACGGCCGAGCACACCTTCGCCGACCAACGGGCCCGGTCCAACGGGCCATAGTGGGTGTCGGTGATGACCGCGACCCGGGTGCCGTCAAGGCCGGTACCCAGCCGTTCGAGCTCGACGTCGACACGGCGGACGCGGGGTACGCGTCGTGCCTCCCACAAGCCCCAGCTCAGGAGCAGCGCCGACACCGCGAGGACGGTGTACGTGACGATCCTCGCGCGCTGGACCCCGTCGCCGACGCCGCCGAGTACCAGGGCGACGCGCAGGAGGATCCCGACCAGCACCGACCAGGTGAACACCACCCACACGATGCCGAGCAGCGTGTCCCCGACGATTGCCGCCGCATCCTCCTGCCGGGGTCCGTGCCCGCGCATCATCGCGTATGGCATGCCCGCCAGCCCGAGTAGCGCGAGGACACTGCCACCAGCCTTCACCCAGGCCGGCCAGTCCTGCCCACCGAAGACCAGCACCCACCACGGCACCAGCCACAGGATCACGGGTGCCGCCAGCGGAAACACGCGCCGGACGAGCCGCAATCCACCGGCGCGCGGCCCCGCCTTCACCTCCGTGGCGGGCTCGTCCGCCTCGGTGCCCGCCACCGGCGCAGGCCCGCGCCCCTCGGCCCTCGCCTCGTTCGCAGGTTCGTCCGCGGCATCCGCGGGCGCCACCACCTGCCGGCGCGGCCGATCCGATCCGGCCTGCCGCGTGTCTTCGGTATCGGTCACGGTGCCCTTCCGTCGCTCATAACTGCCCCTGTCTCACGCTGCACACGGTGTGTTCGCCGCCCGTGGGCCTCCGGCCCCGGCCGGTCGTCGCGACACCCGTCGGCACGTCGCCCCCGGACGGTGAACCTGCCGAGGCGCCCGTGCCGATGCCACCGTAGTGCGCGCCGTGCCGCCCGGTTCCCGGTGGCCCTTGGACACGGCAGCGTAGGCGGTCCTCAGGGTAGGGGCTCGGAAGCTCGTCGCTGCAGGTCAAACTGCGTAGCGGTACTCGTTGATGAGGCCGCCGAGGATGCGGGTGCGCAGGAGTCGGCGGTTTTCGGGCTTGTGTACGGCCGTGGGTTGCTGGTCGGCGCCGGGGGGGGGAGTTGGTTGCGGGCCCGGTGGGGGCGGTGTTCGTTGTGGTGCCGCTCGTAGGCGGCCAGGACGTGCCGGGCGTGGGCCTCGTTCATGATGAGGCCATGGTCGAGGGCCTCGCGAAGGGTGGCGTCGATCACGTGCTCGCAGTGGGCGTTCATCCGAGGCACTTGCTGGGCACTCTTGAGGATCTCGATCTCCCCGGCCTCGAAGACGGTCGCTCAGAAGGCGTAACAGATGCAGGCACCCTCGGAGGCGCGGGCGATCCGGTCCGAGCCCCAGCAGTGGAGCATCGGCCCAACGCGGTACAGGGCGGCGCCACCGGCCAGCAGGACGAGGACGGCGAGCACGGCGGTCACGGTCCGCATGGCCGTCATCCGCGGTACGAGCCACCAAGCCCCGGCGACCGCGAGCGTCCCCAAGGCGTCGACGGGCCCAGGGATGCCCCGGCCTGACGACCACGGCGAGCCTGTCGTGGCCGACGACCCGGCCGTGGAGCCCGGCAGGCCGCTGCAGGCCCTCGGTGAATCCGATGTCCGCGGTGCCCTCGGTGACGTGGGTGATGACCGTGGCGGTGTTGATCGCGGTCAGTATGATCTCCGGGGCCGCGCTGCCCGGTCGTTCTTGCGCGCGGAAGGACGACAGCCAACCCGGCAGGAGCTGCTCGGCGATGGTCAAGCTGGCGCTGACCCGCAGCCGGTCACGCCGGTCGGCCCGCAGAGCTGCGATGCCGGCGTCCACCTCGGCCCCGACATCCAGCAGCCTGGCAGCCCACTCCGCGATCACGACGCCTTCGGCGGTCAGTCGACATGCGCTGGTGAGGATCTCTCCGGAGTGTTGTCACGGGCGACGTCGCAGGAGCCCGTGGCCGAGCCCGCCCAACGGGTCAGGCCGGTGGGTGCCGACAGTCCTGTCACCTGTGCTGAGCTGCGGCTTCAGGGTTACGATGTGATCACTTCGAGGGTGTTCGCAAGCCCGTCGGCGCTCGCTTGGAAAGCGTGACGTTCCGTCTGGTCTACCGATTCGGCTGCCTCCTGCTCGGCTGGCTGCGCCTGCTGGCTCCCTCCTCCGCGGCCAAGGATGTCGAGATACCGGTGCTCGGGCACCAGCTGGCCGTCCTGCAGCGCAGCAGTCCCAAGCCAGCCTTCACCCGCGGGGACCGCGCCGTGCTCGCCGTCCTGCTCCGATTGCTGAGCAAGCGTCACCGTTCATCGTTGAAGCTGCTGGTGGGCGGTTACGTCGGGCACACGCCGTTGCTCTACTCCGAGTTCGACCCGGGCCGGGCCGTCGCTCACCTGACCGTCCAGACACAGGCGATGGACTGGCCGCCCACCAGTTTCGGGCCTTCGACCTGGATGGCCTCACCGAAGAACTGCGCCCGAACCCGGAGGTGCTGCCGGAGAGCTGCCAGCAAGCCCGAACGTCAACCGGGCGGCCACTGATGCAGGCACCTGTGAAGCGGCAGGCTGGTTCAGTTCAGGCGTCACCGACGGCCGCGACGGATGGCGTCGGCGATGAGCTCGCCGATCAGGACGGCGGTCGCCGCAGGTCCTCGCTGCGGAGTGTCCGGCAGGATCGAGGTGTCGGCGATGCGTAGGGCCCGCACGCCGTGGACGCGTCCGAACTGGTCGACGGCGCCGTGTTCGGGATCGTCGGCGGGCCCCATCGGCACGGTGCCGCAGGTGTGTTGGGCGGTGCCGAGGTGTTCGTGGATCCAGTCATCCAGGGCTCGGTCGCTGTCCAGGACTTCGTGACCGGGGTCGAGCAGGCCTTGGGAGATGTCGGCGAACGCGGGGGTGTCGATCAGGGCCGCGGTGACGCGGATGACCTCGCGCAGGCGACGGAAGTCGTCGGCAGTGCTGAGGAAGTTGTAGTCGATGTCCGGTGGTGTGTCGGGGTCGGCGGACCGGATGCGCAGGCGGCCCGTCGGCCGGGGCGTCTGGGCGGACACGAGGAATGACAGGGGTGCCTCAGGAACACGCACGACACCGTTGACGAGGCCCGACATGGGGACCAGGGACTGCAGGATTTCCAGGTCTCCCGCGGCGCCGGCTCCATCGGGAGGGCCTCCCGTGCTGGTGAGGTGGAGGCAGCCGCCGAGCCAGGAATCGGCCGGGTCGTCCAGGTCTTCGCGGGGTGTCCAGTCCAGGACGACTTGCGGGTGGTCACTGAAGTGGGCGCCGACGGCGGGGGCGTCGCGGACGACGGGTATGCCGAGTCGTTCGAGGTAGGCGCGTGGGCCGATGCCCGAGAGCTGCAGCAGATGGGGGGTGGAGAGGGCACCGGTGCTGAGCACGACGCTGTCCGCTTCGATCGTGATGCGTCGGCCGTCGTGTTCGACGACGACGCCGGTGGCGCGGCCGTCCTTGATGACGACACGACGGGCCTGGCAGCCGCCGAGGGCGGTGAGATTGGGGCGGTCGAGGACCTCGGGTGACAGGTAGCTGAGTCCGGTGTTGCGGCGCACCCCGTCGATGGCGTTGGACGGCACGGGGCCGAAGCCGGGCGGTGCCTGGTCGTTCTTGTCCGGGTCGGTGGGATAGCCGAAGTGGCGGGCGGCGTCGTGGAAGGCCAGCGCGGCCGGATGCTCGATGCGGTTGCGCCGGATCCGCATCGGCCCCTGGCCGCCGTGCAGTTCGCTCGGACCGAAGTCGAGATCGCTCTCCAGAGTGCGCAGGAACGGCAGTACTTCGTCGTAGGCCCAGGCTGGATTGCCCGCGGCGGCCCAACGGTCGAAGTCCTCACGTCGGGCCCGTATGAAGTAGCCGCCGTTCACGGTGGTCGAGCCGCCGAGGATGCGTCCGCGCGTGACCAGCCACGGCCGCTCCGGCGTGAGACGTACCGGATGAGCCGTAGTGGCGGGATGGTTCGGCTGTGCGCCCGGAACCAGTCGGGCGTCCAGCAGCGCGGGGCCGAATCCGTCCTTGCCGCGTGGAATGGGCCCCGCGTCCAGGAGCAGCACGGTCCGGTCGGAATCCTCGGTCAGGCGCGCCGTGAGCACCGCACCGGCGGCTCCGGCGCCGACCACGACGACATCCGGTCGGCGGCTCACGAAAGCCGTGCCGCGGCGATGCGAAAGGGGAGACGGAACCGTTCCATGGGCACGGGATCTTAAGCCGTCTCCGGCTGTGGAGCGCAAGCCCCGTGATCGTCGCGGGACGGGCTCCAATGGCTGTCGCTGCAAGGGCATCGCTCGGCTTGCGAAGTTCGGAGGGACCGGCCGGGTGGTGTGCACGGAGTCCTCGCCGTGGTCCGCGAAATTGTTACCGCCAGACACCTTTTCTTTTGACACCCCATGCCAATATTCTCGCCGGTATCTGAACGACGGGGCCGGCGATGCTCCTGACCCCGGGTGCGCTCGGCTGTCCTGCCTGAAGTCCGTTCCACGCGCACGGATCGCGCGCACAGGTGGCCGCAGTCACTTCCATACATGCACCCCAAGGCCGGCATCCACCCGCACACTTCTGTTTTCCGAGGGAGAACCGCGTGAACGAGTTCAACTCCGCCGAGGCCGAGCAGAACCAAGCCGACGAGATCACGTCGTCCGATGGGCTCTTCGAGGGCGATGCCCTGATCGAGGAGGTCTCGATCGATGGCATGTGCGGCGTCTACTAGGCCCGCGCACATGGCCACTTTGAACCTGGACCGTGCCTGGGACCTGCACCCGCAGGTCTCGGTACGGCCGGAACCCTTCGGCGCGCTCCTGTACCACTTCGGTACCCGCAAACTCTCCTTCCTCAAGGACCGCAGGCTGCTCGCGGTCGTCCAGGCGCTGGCGACGGCGCCCACCGCGCGAGCGGCCTGCCTGGCCGCCGGTATCGACGACCGCGACGTACCGCGGTACGCGCAGGCCCTAACCGCACTCGTCCAGTCGTCGATGGTCGTCGAAAGGGCAACTCCATGACCACAGTTCCGCAGATGTCGAGGCCTGCGCCGGCTGCGTCGCGCCTGGTGGACCTCTTCGAGTACGGCCTTGGCGCACCGATCTGCCTGACCTGGGAACTCACCTACGCCTGCAACCTCTCCTGCACGCACTGCCTGTCCAGCTCCGGGCGCCGCGACCCGCGCGAGCTGACCACGGCGGAGGCAAAGGCCGTCATCGACGAACTGGAGGCCATGCAGGTCTTCTACGTCAACATTGGCGGAGGTGAGCCCACGGTCCGCCCCGACTTCTTCGAATTGCTCGATTACGCCACCGCACACCACGTCGGTGTCAAGTTCTCGACCAATGGCGTACGGATCACACCCGAGGTCGCGAGGCGGCTGGCCGGCAACGACTACGTGGACGTGCAGATTTCGCTGGACGGGGCGACGGCCGAGGTCAACGATGCGGTGCGCGGCCCGGGGTCGTACGACACGGCGCTGCGTGCGATGCGCAACCTGGCCGATGCCGGGATGAAGAACTTCAAGCTCTCGGTCGTGTGCACCCGGCACAACATCCCGCAGATGGACGAGTTCAAGGCCATCGCCGATCGCTACGGTGCGCAGCTTCGGCTGACCCGGCTGCGTCCCTCCGGGCGCGGCGCGGATGTGTGGGACGAGTTGCATCCGCTGCCGCAGCAGCAGCGGCAGCTGTACGACTGGCTGGTGGCGCACGGCGACCACGTGCTCACGGGTGACTCCTTCTTCCATCTGTCGGCGTACGGGAAGGCGTTGCCGGGTCTGAACCTGTGCGGCGCCGGACGTGTCGTGTGTCTGATCGACCCGGTCGGGGATGTGTACGCATGCCCGTTCGCGATCCACGACGAGTTCCTTGCCGGGAACATCCGTCGGCCGGGCGGCTTCGCCGAGGTATGGCGGGAATCGGAACTTTTCCGGAGCCTGCGCGAACCGCAGAGTGGTGGTGCGTGCGCCTCGTGCGCGTTCTACGACACCTGCAAGGGCGGCTGTATGGCGGCGAAGTTCTTCACCGGTCTGCCCCTGGACGGACCCGATCCCGAATGCGTCCAGGGGCATGGCGAGCAACTGCTGGCTCGACGCCCGAAGGACAACGGCCACCTCCCGAAGCCGTCTGGTGACCACTCGCACCGCACTGAGCCCGCGCGGCGCCCCGGCACGGTGGATCTGGTGCTGACACGCCGTCCGGACCTGGACCGGCCGCCGGTCAGCGCCTGCGCCGAGGACCCACTGGCCGGCACGAGCTTCACTTAGCACGCCGCGCCCTCGGCGCCGTTCAGGTCGCCGTTTTCGTCACCGCCCCTGCACACCCTTTACCGAGAAAGAGCCGCATCATGGGCCGTAATCCCTGGTTCGAGTCCGTCGCGGAGGCTCAGCGCCGCGCCAAGAAATACCTGCCGAGCACCGTTTACGGGGCGCTGGTGGCCGGCTCGGAACGGGGCCGCACCCTCGACGACAACACGGGCGCGTTCGCCGAACTCGGGTTCGCCCCGCGCGTCGTTGGGCACCATGCGCAGCGGGACCTTTCCACGACGGTGCTCGGGGTGGAGTCCGCGTTTCCGGTGGTGATCTCGCCGACCGGTGTGCAGGCCGTCCATCCTGACGGTGAGGTGGCAGTCGCCCGCGCGGCGGCGAACCGCGGTGTGATCATGGGCCTGAGCTCCTTCGCCAGCAAGCCGGTCGAAGAGGTCGCCGAGGCCAACCCGAACACCTTCTACCAGATGTACTGGACCGGTACCCGGGACGCCATGTCGCAGCGCATGGAACGTGCGCGGGCGGCGGGAGCCAAGGCGCTGATCGCCACGCTGGACTGGTCCTTCTCGCATGGCCGCGACTGGGGCAGCCCGGCCATCCCGGATAAGATCGACCTCAAGGCGATGGTGAGCTTGGCGCCGAACGTCCTGCCGCGCCCGCGCTGGCTGTGGACGTTCGCCAAAACCGGCCGCATCCCGGACCTGACCACGCCGAACCTTCAGCCGCCCGGCGGGAAGGCACCCACGTTCTTCGGCGCTTACGGCGAGTGGATGCAGACGGCGCCGCCCACGTGGGACGACGTCAAGTGGATGCGCGAGGAGTGGGGCGGCCCGTTCCTGCTCAAAGGCGTGTCCCGGGTCGACGACGCCAAGCGGGCCGTCGACGTCGGCGTGTCCGGCATATCGGTGTCGAACCACGGGGGCAACAACCTGGACACCACGCCCGCGTCCATCAGGCTGCTGCCCTCCATCGTCGAGGCGGTCGGCGACGAGATCGAGGTCCTCCTCGACGGCGGTGTCCGCCGCGGCGGCGACGTGGCAAAGGCACTTGCCCTGGGCGCCCGTGCGGTCCTGATCGGCCGCGCCTACCTGTGGGGGCTGGCCGCGGGCGGGCAGGCGGGCGTGGAGAACGTCCTGGACATCCTGCGCGGCGGACTCGACTCCGCCGTACTCGGCCTCGGGCACTCCTCGGTCCACGAATTGTCGCCGGACGACCTTTTCGTCCCGGACGGCTTCACGCTTACGGCCAGGGCTCCGCGCACCGTCGGCCCAGTGGGCTGACAGTGCCGTCGCACCGGAAACCACCGGGGACATCAGGGGACTTGGCACGCTCGGTGTGGCCGTCCGTCCCAGCGGACGCGCTGGTGCTGGTCCCCGTCGGCTCGACCGAACAACACGGGCCGCACCTGCCGTTGAACACCGACAGCGTCATCGCCCAGTCCGTGGCGCAGGCGGCGGCGGAACGGCTGGCGGCCGGCCGACCCGACCGCCCCGTGCTGACGGCGCCGACCATCGCCTACGGCGCCAGCGGCGAGCACCGGGACTTCCCGGGGACGGTCTCCATCGGGCACGACGCGTTGCACGTCGTCCTGGTGGAGACCGTGCGATCCCTGTCGCTGTGGGCAGGCCGCATCGTCTTCGTCAACGGCCACGGCGGGAACGTACCCACGCTGGGCTCCGCAGTCGGCCAACTTCGCGACGAGGGTCACGATGTAGCGTGGCTCGGCTGCGACACACCGGGCAGCGACGCGCACGCGGGCCGTGCGGAGACATCCGTGATGCTGCACCTGGCGCCCGGTGATGTCCTTCTCCCGGAAGCGGTCGTCGGCGACACCCGTCCGCTGGCTGTCCTCATGCCGGAGCTGACGACCCGTGGCGTCCGTGCCGTTTCCCCCTCCGGAGTACTCGGAGACCCGACCGGTGCCACGGCGGAGGAGGGGCGCGCCTCGTTCGAGTCGATGGTGACCACCGCCGTACGCCGGATCGCCGCAGGCCGAGCGAACGTCCGGGGCCGGCTCACCGACCCCGCGTCCCGCAGCACTCCGCCCTGCGCCCCGGCCGCGTACACGCCCGTACCACCCGCTCCACGCACGAAAGCCGCGCACCCATGACACTTCCCCACGGCTTCGTGGTCGCCCTCGACCGGCACACCCGCGTCCTGGACGACGGCCGGGCCCTCCTCGGTGGAAACCCGACCCGACTGATCCGGCTCAGCCCCCGAGCGCGACCGCTGCTGACCGGGCGTACGGTGCGTGTGCGGGATGCGGCAAGCGCGGTCCTCGCCGACCGCCTGCTGGAGACCGGGCTGGCCAACCCGGTCGTCCGAGCCCTGCCGCGGCACCCCGAACAGGGCTATGGCGGCGATCCGAACTGCACGTATGTGATCCCGGTCCGCGACCGCCCCCGCGAACTCGCCCGGCTTCTGGAAAGCATCCCTCCGGGCAGCCCGGTCATCGTCGTGGACGACGCCTCACGCCGCCCCGACCTGGTCAGCGCCGTCGCCGCCCAGCACGACGCAAACTTGGTACCGCTGGCGGTGAACATGGGACCGGCGGGTGCCCGCAACGCGGGCCTACGCCTTGTCACCACCCCCTATGTGGCCTTCGTCGACTCCGACATCGTGCTGACGGCCGAAACCGTGTCCACCCTGCTGCGGCACTTCTCCGACCCCCGCGTCGCCATGGCCGTACCCAGAATCACAGGGCTGGCCACCACCGAAGCATTCGGCTGGCTCGGCCGCTACGAGAGCACCCGGTCATCCCTCGACCTCGGGGCACATCCGGCCGCTGTCCGTCCCGGCACACCGGTCTCCTGGGCACCCAGCGCCTGCATGGTCGCGCGAGTCGACGTGCTCACCAAGAACGGCGGCTTCGACGAACGCATGCGCGTGGGCGAAGACGTCGACCTGTGCTGGCGCCTCGTCGAAGACGGCTGGCGCATCCGGTACGAGCCATCCGTCGAAGCCGCCCACGAACACCGAGCCGACCTGGGCGACTGGTTCACCCGGAAGGCCGTCTACGGCACCGGCGCCCACCCCCTCGCCCAACGTCACCCCCGGAACATCGCCCCCGCCGTGCTCGCCCCATGGAGCACCGCACTGGCACTCGCCCTGCTCGCCCAGCGCCGCTGGTCCGTTCCCGTCGCCGGATCCATCTGGGCCCTGGCCACCGCCCGTATCGCCGGGAAGCTGAAGAACACAGACCATCCGGTCCGGCACGCGGTACGGCTCACCGCCGACGGTGCCGTGTCCGCCCTGACCCAGGGATCGGCGCTGCTGACCCGCCACTGGTGGCCGATCACCGCCATCGGCTGCCTGGCCTCGCGCCGCATGCGCCGCGCCACAGCCCTGGCGGCGATCACCGACATCACGCTCGAATACCGCCGCGACGCGACCCACCTCGACCCGATCCGCTACGGCATCGCCCGCCGTCTCGACGACCTCGCCTACGGGACCGGCGTCTGGATCTCCGCCCTGAAGGGACGCTCCACAGCCGCCCTGCGCCCGCGCATTGTCCTGAGCCCCAGGCCGCCGCAACTGCGGCCCGC
The DNA here is from genome assembly GCF_014647875.1 of Streptomyces brasiliensis. GTDB lineage: Bacteria > Actinomycetota > Actinomycetes > Streptomycetales > Streptomycetaceae > Streptomyces > Streptomyces brasiliensis. The sequence continues at coordinate 32,268 of NZ_BMQA01000062.1, forward strand.
ATGGAAGGCTTTTCTCCTGGGGCGAATGGTGCAGGGGTGCGGCACCGGGCCTGATCGGACGCCGCCCACATCGGCTGGGTCCGGCTCGCGGATAGATGAAACTCGGTAAGCTCGCCTTGCTGGGCTTTCCTCCCGCCGGTGGCCGGAAGACCTCACCATGTCCGACTGCGGCCGCCGCGCGGCAGCTGGGACGCAGGGTGAGGCACGGGCGGTCATGTGACGCGTACGGGAGAGATCACCCATGCTGGGAGGATGGCAGCGGTTGCCGGATGCGAAGAGGCCGGGTGGAGCGTGGTCGGAGGGGAAGCGTCGGGATGGTTGCGTCAAAATCGACCATGAGAACGGGCTCACCCGGGCCGCGGATCGGACGGCCGTCCGCTACGTCGCGTGACCGGCTCGAGGGCCTCGCGTTCGAACTGTTCGCGAGCAAGGGATTCGAGCAGACCACCATCGACGACATCGCGGCAGCCGCCGGGATCAGCCGCCGTACCTTCTTCCGGTACCACGCGTCGAAGAACGATCTGGTGTGGGGTGACTTCGGCGGCCAACTGGCGGGCCTGCGCGAACTCCTCGCCGCCTGCCCGTCGGACGTTTCGATGATGGACGCCCTGCGCGAGGCGGTGGTCTCCTTCAACCGGTTCAACCCGGCCGACGTGCCCTGGCATCGCCGACGAATGGAACTCATCCTGCGCGTGCCGGCACTCCAGGCCGACTCCACCCTCCGGTACGCCTCCTGGCGGCACGTCGTCACTGCCTTCGTCGCTGACCGGACCGGCCAGCCGCAGGACGCGCTCCTGCCGCGTCAGATCGGATACGCCACCCTGGCCACCTGCATCGCGGCCTACGAACAGTGGCTCGCCGACCAGAACGCTGACCTGGCCGAGCTGTTGAATACCGCCATGCGCGAACTCCAAGGCGGCTTCGGCGGCCACGAGCCCAAGAGCGGCTCCGCCGGTGGTGCATCAGTAGCCAGGTCTGGTCGTACAGGACAAGCCCCGACGTCCTGAGCAGCGCCATGCCGGGGTTGTAGCTGCGTCTGCGCCTTGCGCCGACCTACCCGGACCCGGCATGACAGCGGTGTGTCCCGGCGGCGGTGGGGACCCAGGGCCACGGTTTACACCCCGGGGATGAGCCACATGTGGCCTGCGGACTCGTCCATAACAGATCTGCGCAATCGGCTGCGCATTCGTGTTCGGGACCATTGCGCAGCGCCGCCCTCAGGCGACTTCATGGTGCGCATCCTGCGCACCCGGGCCTGGACGGCATCCGTCGTTGCGTGATCGAGCTCCCATTGCGCAGCTATCGGTCGGAGGGTGTGCGCACCGCTGTGACCTGCCGGGTCCATGGTCGGGCTGGTCGCTCCATGGTCGGGCATGATGGCCGCGCCATGTCGGCGGTGTGATGGAGGCGGCCTGGGCGGTTGCGCAGCCATCGCGTGCGAGAGGCGCCGCGCAGCGCTGTGACCTGCTGTGGTCGGGCACATGGTCGGGAGCATTGCGCGGGATCGCGGGCGGAGCGCTAGGGGTGGCGGGACTGCATCCAGCCGACCTTGTGGTCCTGGTCCGGGACGTGGATGAGATGCCATACGGATGCGGAGGGGCCATTGCGGAGCAGGTCGGTCAGAGGGGCTGCCAGGACAGGGACGTCGCGCAGGAAGCTGGACAGCGCCAGTGCCCTGGTGGCTGCGCGCAGCGCTTGAATGCGCGTGGCGATGCCGGTGGGGCCGGTGCCGTCCAGGACGAACAGCAGCCGCGGGAACAGGACGTAGCGGCGCCTCCAGTCCTCCTCCAGGGGCTGCAACCCGAAGTTCGGCCGTGGGCGGCCGATGGGTGTGGGCACGTAGGCGTGCAGGCGGGCGTAGGCGCCGAGTTTGGCGGCTAGGCGTTCGGGGCCCATGGTGGCCCGGTCGACTTCCACGAAGGCCCGCAGCATCGAACCGCCGTCGCCGCAGCTGCGGTAGTACAGGAGGGCGTCAGGGATGACGGCTTCGCCGCCACCGAGGGCGTGGTAGACCTCGGGGATCCAGTCCAGCGGCCGGCACACGTCCCCACGGTGCCGGGCGTCCTGCAGGAAAGCGAGCCCGGTCTCCGTTACCGCCAGAGCGTGTCCTGCCCGAAGCCGCGCGGCGGTAGGGTCAGCGATCAGCTTCGGCGGTGGCCACTCCCGCAACTCCGGCCACTCGGAGGCGACCTGCACACCGTACTGGGTGGCAAACCACACCCGGGTGCGCCCGGCCTGGGGCAGCGTGATGCGATCGATCAGGCCCTCGTTGCGCAGCTTGGCCAACCTTCGTCGCGTCTGCTCGATCCGCACCCCGGGAGCGATCACGCGATGCATCTGCTCGGTCGTCGCCATCCGGTACTGCGCCAGTACCGCCAGTGCCAGCCAGTCCCCGCCGCCTGCGTCCACCTTCACCATCGCCAGGTCCTCCCGTACGGTGCGGCACCGCTTGCCCGGCGCCGCGCGTACGGACAGACCAGCAGCCGGCCCCGACCACACGTGCGACCGTGGAGGCCCGACCAGAGTCACGCTGCGATAACCCCGCCCCCGACCACGCCCACAACCCCGCCGAAAGCCCCGCCGGCATCCCTGCCGACAACTCTCCGCACTCACCGGGCGCCTGACGATGTATCCGCAGTTCACCACGTCTGTTTGGGCGTGGTCGGGAGACCGACATCCCCCTATGCGCCTCTCGCAGCCGACCCCTGAAGCAGAAAGAGAAAGACTTGGGGCGGGCTGGGGCGGGCGGTCGGCGTGGCGGGGGATCGAGCGGCTTGGAACTGTTGTTGCGCGTCGGCGGGGCCTCCGCGCTCGGCGCCGGGCAAGCCAGCACAGAGAGGGGACCGGCGGGCGAGGCGCAGCGGGACAAGATCCACGGTTTGGGAGATCTTGAAGGAGGCCGTGCTCGGTGGCCGCCGCCCACTCCATGCCGGCGATGATGTCCGACTCGGAGCCGGCCTTTGGCGCGACGCCGCGGCGGGTCCCGCCGGAGGCGGCGCCGGTGCCACCGACGATCGAGGCTACGCGTGTGCCGTGGCCGAAGTGGTCGTGGGTGTTTCCACTGCCGGAGAAGTCCTTGGCCTCCGCGATCCGGCCGGCGAGGTCGGGGTGACTGGCATCGACACCGGTGTCCAGCACACGGCGACCTTGACGCCCTGGCCCTCGTAGCCGGCCTTCCAGGCGGTGGGGGCGTTGATCTGGGCGGTGCTACGGTCCAGCAGCGCCTTGGCCTTGCCGTCCAGCATGATCCGCGGGGTGGCCGCGGCGCGGGCGGCGTTCGCCGTTCTACCGGGGTTCAGACGGCGGCCTGGGGGAGCGGGCTCCGGCCTGGACGACGTTGGTCCTGCCGGTAGCGGCTGGGCTCGGGATCTGGGTGTCCTTGGCGGTCACCTCTGTAGGTCGTCGGCGGTGGTACCAACGACATCCAGCGCGGCATGATCGCGCGCTGACACCTCCCGGTTCACCCCGCGAGCGGACCCGGCACCGGTGCCGGGTCCGCTCGCGGTTGACGTTGCGCTTGCCGGAAACCTCCTCCGTGCAGGTCACGCGGCATGTCCGTACTCGTGGAGGATGCCGCCCAGACGTTTGTGCCTGCGTATGCCGAGGCGGGCGATCTGCTCTGGATCGTTGATCGAGCCATCGTGCATCCTCGATGACGGGCGCGCGCAGCGGGCCAATGAGTCCCGCTGCGGTGAACTTCCTTCCGGTTGTCAGTCCTTGATTTCGCAGATCACTGCGCCGGAGGTGAGGGATGCGCCGACCTCTGCGTTGAGGCCCTTGATGGTGCCGGTCTTGTGGGCGTTGAGGGGCTGTTCCATCTTCATGGCCT
>NZ_BMQA01000063.1 GCF_014647875.1 Streptomyces brasiliensis
CTGGGCTGCTACGACGGTGAAGTCGATGGATTTTGTGGGTGAGGTGTTGCCTGCTTTGTCCGTCGCCCGGTAGGTCAGGGTGTGCCGGCCGACGTTGTTGACGTCGACCGGGGTTGTGTAGGGGCTGTAGGTGGCGTCGTCGAGGGAGTACTCGATTCCGGCCACGCCCGACTCGGTGTCCGAAGCCGTCAGCGTCACCTTCGCGCTGCCGATGTAGTTCCCGGAGTCGTCCTTCGTCCCGGACACCGTCGCTGACGTGTCCGGCGCAGTGGTGTCGTCGCCCGGCGCGGCGGTGACGATGAGCTCACCCGACATCATCTGGTGACCCGGCATCGCGCAGAAATAATGGTAGACACCAGGCGTGAGGGTGACTTCGGCCGTGTGCCTGCCTCCCTCGGAGTCGAAGGGGCTGGCCAGGATGTTGAGGCTGACGTCGGTGTTGTAGTCGGGGTTCGAGACATCGAACGTCAGGGTGTGCGACAACCCCGTCGTGTTGCCGGTCGCTGCGCTGCTCTCGAACACGATGGTCGCCTTGCCGGCCACCGCGGTGGTGGGGGCGGACGTGTACTTCATGTAATCGTTGCCGGCCGTCCAGGTGAGCACCTGGTCCGCTGTGGTCTCCGCCTCGTGGCTCACCGCCGCGTACGCGGCCGGCACGGCCAGCGAGAAAGCCGTGAAGACGACGGCCATCAGCGCCATCAGCACCGGATGCGCGTGGAACCGGTCACGTCGCGCGGATCTTGAGGGGGGCGGATCCGTCTTGGTATGGAGCAGTCTTCTGAACACCGCTGCACCTTTCGGGAATTCGCTTGTGCGGCACCGCGCAGGACTCGCGGTCCCGCCGGGTGGACGATCAGCCGCCGGGATGAGCGCGTTCGAGGTGCGAGTACTCCGCTCACCGGACCGGCGCCCTGGGCGGAACGGGGCGAGTGCCGCGCTTCAGTTGATCGCCCGCGCGTGACAACGGCGGCGGCCGCCGGCACTCACGAAGCGGCAACCACCCTGTCGCTGCGAGGCCGGTGGCACCGGGTACCCCGAGGGCGGGGTTCACGCAACCTCATTCAATGCGGCAACGGTGGGAAGTTAGCGGCTCTTTTGACTATCCGCCAAGGCCTATGACCACAATCCAACTAACTTTGACCTGAGTCTGGAAAAACTAGGGGTGCGCCCGTTACGGTGTGGCAGTCCCGAGGCGAATCCTGTTCGCCCAGCCGATCCGATCCCGGCCGTAGCCGGTACATCGAGCCCAGCCGGACAGCCTCCACCGGAGTCCGGTCCGACGACCACCCCGCCTGCCTCGCGGGGCCGAACGCCCGGCGCACCACCGCGTACCGCCGTAACGGGACAGCTGCCGTCGGCGGCGGCTCACACCACGACCACGAAACGCCTTCAGCGACGTGCGCGTTTCGAGGATTGGAGAGCGATGACCGACTTAGGCGTAGGCGCGAGACGCCTCTTCTCCCGGCGAGCGTTCGCCGCCGGGGCGGCCGCGGCGGCGGTCGTGCCCACGGTGCTCGGCACCGCCGCCGCCGTCCCGAAGGACAAGCCCGGCGAAGGAAGCGGTCAAGGAAACGACAAGGGCAACGTCCGCGACCTGACGCTGTACATGGAGAAGCTGCCGAACGGGGAGATGGGCTACGGCCTGCAGCCCGGTCAGGCGACGATTCCCGGCCCGCTCATCGAGCTGACCGAGGGCGACACGATGAACATCGAGGTCGTCAACAACCTGGACGTCGCCGCGAGTCTGCACGTGCACGGCATGGACTACGACGTCGCCAGCGACGGCACCAAGATGAACGACAGCGTCGTCGAACCGGGCGGCCGGCGGACCTACGTCTGGCGCACCCACGCCCCGGGACCGAACCACGACGGGACCTGGGAGGCCGGCAGCGCCGGCTACTGGCACTATCACGATCACAACGTGGGGACCGAACACGGCACTGGCGGCATCAAGAAGGGCCTGTACGGCCCCGTGATCGTACGACGCAAGGGCGACGTACTGCCCGACAAGCAGTTCACGGTCGTGTTCAACGACATGACGATCAACAACAAGGCCCACCACGACACCCCCACCTTCACGGCGGTCCGCGGGGAGCGAGTGGAGTTCATCGTCATCACACACGGGGACTTCTTCCACACCTTCCATGTGCACGGCCACCGCTGGGTGGACAACCGCACCGGGATCCTGCAGGGTCCGCAGGACGTGAGCCGGGTCATCGACACCAAGACCGTCGGCCCCGCGGACTCCTTCGGGTTCCAGGTGATCGCGGGTGACCGGGTCGGCGCGGGGGCCTGGATGTACCACTGCCACGTCCAGAGCCACGCGGACATGGGCATGGCCGGGATCTTCCTCGTGACCGAGGCCGACGGCACGGTCCCCGGCGGCATGTCCCACCACTAGAAAGCAGCGGCGGGGTCCCTGATGGGGCTCCGCCCCCGAAGCCACGCCCGTCAGGCCTGCCTGACGGCCTGACGGCGTGTACCAACCTGCCGCCGGTCGGTCCTCACCCGCCAGGACCCGAGGGGAACCTGACCTCCCTGCTCCGGCACCCGTCCTTCCCGGGCATCGTGACCGCCCGCCGAAAGCCGCCTCACCCGGCGCACGCCGGGCGCGGCCCTGCGGCAGCCCTCGCTCCATCCCCTGATCACTCTTCCGTTGCCGGATCGAGTCAAGGAGCAAACATGGGCAAGAGAGACCGGTTCGCCCTGTCAAGACGGAGCGGATCGCCGCCATCGCGACCTGCGCGGACCTCTCGTCACGCGTGGCCCTGGCGCCGCGCGGGCGTTCTGCTGTCCAGCGCCGCACTGACCGTGGGGCTGTCCGCGCTGCCCGCCTTACAGGCACACGCGCAGCCGCCCGCCGAGAGCAGCAGCCAGGACCAGGGCGCCGACACCGAGCAACAGGTGAACGTCCTGGTCTTCCACGGACCGGCCGCCAAGCAGGACGACCCGGTCAAGAAGGCCACGGCGGCGATCGAGAGCCTCGGCGAGAAGAACGGGTTCAAGGTCGTCGAGTCCGAGGACGCAGGTGTGTTCAACACCGACGACCTCGCCAAGTACCGAGGGGTGGTATTCCTGTCGGCCGACGGCGTGACGCTCAACGCCGAGCAGGAAGCCGCGTTCCAGTCGTACGTCAACAACGGCGGCGGCTTCGTCGGCGTCCACGACGCCGCACGGGCGCAGTCCGACTCCTCCTGGTTCACCGGGCTGATCGGCACCCGCCCGGCCCTGGGCCTCCCCGACCCCGAGAAGGTCGTCGAAAGCGCGGTCAACAGCGAGAACCCGCCGAACGAGACCAAGGACAAGCTGTTCGACGGCAAGAACGACACCAAATGGCTGGCCCGTACGCCGACCGCCTCGGTCACCGTGAAGCTGGACAAGCCCGTCGCGGTGGTCAACTACGCGTTGACGTCCGCCAACGACTTCGCTGGACGGGACCCGAAGGACTGGAAGCTGCAGGGCTCGCAGGACGGGGAGACCTGGACGACCCTGGACACCCGGGCCGGCGAGACCTTCCCGTCGCGGTTCCAGACCAGGCAGTTCCAGTTCACCAACAGCACGGCCTACCAGCACTACCGGCTGGACATCACCGCCAACAGCGGTGAGCCGCTGACCCAGTTGGCCGAGCTGCGGCTCTTCAGCGCCAACCCGACGCCCCCGCAGGATTCCAAGGTCCAGCAGGCCGTCGTCGACGTGACGGACCGTCAGCACCCGGCCAACAAGGGACTTCCGCTCAACTGGACCCGCTCCGACCAGTGGATCAACTGGGACCCCAACCCGATCGGCAAGGTCCACACCGTCGCCCAGGTCGAGGAGTGGAAGTACAAGCCGGGGCTCAGCGCCAACGGCCCGTTCCACCCGATCTCGTGGTGCCGGGACTACGACGGCGGCCGCTCCTTCTACACCGGCATGGGCCGCACCGAAGAGAGCTACACCACCGACACGAAGTTCCAGAGCCACCTCCTCGGCGCCATCCAGTGGACCACCGGCATGGTCCGCGGCGACTGCCAGGCGACCATCGCGTCGAACTACACGACCGAGCGGCTGACCGCCCAGAACCAGGCGGGGCAGCTGGACCAGATCGGTGAGCCGCACGGTCTCACCATGGCCCCCGACGGCAAGGCCTTCTACATCGGCAAGGCCGCCTGTCCGTCCGGCCCGATCGTCGACTGGAACAACCCCAAGGTCGGACTGGGCTGCGGCACCATCCACCAGTGGGACCCCAAGACCAAGAAGGTCAAGCTGCTCACCACACTCGATGTGATGGGCAACCGGGGCAGCGGTGACGAACTGGTCAAGAACGAGGAAGGCCTCGTCGGCATCACCCTCGACCCGAAGTTCGAGAAGAACGGGTGGATCTACATCTACTGGATGCCGCACGAGTCGATCGACCGCGACAAGCGGATCGGCCAGCGGACGGTCTCCCGGCTCACCTACGACTTCGCGACCGAGTCCATCGACCAGGGCACCCGCAAGGACCTGCTGCACTGGGACGCCCAGATCCACAGCTGTTGCCACGCCGGTGGCGGCATGTCCTTCGACAAGGACGGCAACCTCTACATCGGCTCCGGTGACAACAACTCCTCCGGCGGCTCCAGCGGTTACTCCGGGAACAACTGGACCGCGGACTACAAGGGTGTCTCCTTCCAGGACGCCCGCCGCACCTCCGGCAACACCAACGACCTCAACGGCAAGATCATCCGCATCCACCCCGAGTCCGACGGCACCTACACCATTCCCAAGGGCAATCTCTTCGCGCCGGGTACGGCCAAGACCCGCCCCGAGATCTACGTGATGGGTGTCCGCAACATCGCACGGCTCTCCGTCGACCCGGTGCACAACTGGCTGAACGCCGGCTGGGTCGGCCCGGACGCGGGAGCTTCGGACCCCGAGTTGGGCCCGGCCAAGTACGAGACGGCCACGGTCATCACCTCGGCGGGCAACCAGGGCTGGCCGTACTGCATGGGCAACCGGCAGCCCTACCGTGACCGCAGCAACACCGACGCCAGTGTCCTCACCGGCTGGTACGACTGCGCTCACCTCAAGAACGAGTCGCCGCGCAACACCGGCCTGGTGGACATCCCGCCGGCCCGCGACAACATGATCTGGTACTCGCCCCAGGGCGGCGGCCCGGTCTTCCCCGAGCGCTCCGACGGCAGCGGGATCCCGTCCTACGTCGACAGCGAGGCCACCTACACCCAGCCGTACCTCAAGGGCGGCGGCCAGGCCGTCATGTCCGGTCCGACCTACCACCGCTCCCAGGTGGACACCAAGAGCGGTGCCGCCTGGCCGGCGTACTGGGAGGACAAGTGGTTCATCGGTGACGAGTCCAACGCCGACAACCGGGTCGCGGTGACCCTCGACCCGGACCACATCACCGACCAGGGCGCGCCGGCCTTCGGCGAGGACCTGCGCAGCATCATCGCGCCCGGCAGCGGCGGCACCCAGTTGCAGAGCTGGATGGACGCCAAGTTCGGTCCCGACGGTGCGCTGTACATGCTCGACTACGCGGGCGGCTTCTTCAGCCTGCACTCCAACCAGAAGCTCATCCGCATCTCCTACCACGGTGGCCCGGCCACCCCGAACCCGCAGGACGCCGGGGCGCGCGTGGTCACCCAGAGCAAGCCCAAGGCGGTGGCGTTCTCCGGTGCCAAGGTCGGCGGTGTGGCCTGGGAGTGGGACTTCGGTGACGGCAGCGCGCCGTCGCACGAGGCCAACCCCACGCACACCTACGCCGACTACGGCACATACCACGCGAAGCTGACCGTCACCTACGCCGACGGCGAGAAGTCCACCGCGACGTTCGACGCCAAGGCCGGCTGCCCCGCGCCCGACGCCCGGCCGACCGTCAAGCTGCTCGACACCGACACCGGCGTGGCCAACCACACCGCGGGTGGCGGCTGCACCGTCAACGACCTGATCGACGACGAGGCATCCTGGCCGAACCACGGCGAGTTCGTCAGCCACGTCAACGCCGTGGTCAACGACCTCCGCAAGGAGGACGTCCTCGACAACCGCGAGTCGGCGGCGATCAGCAAGGCGGCGGCGCAGAGCGAGATCGGCAAGGTCGCCGGGTACCAGCCCATGTTCGACGGGAGCGCGGCAAGCCTGGCCGACTGGCGGCAGGCCGGCCCCGGGAAGTTCTCCCTGCAGCCCGACGGCACCATACGCAGCTCCGGCGGACTGGGCATGCTGTGGTACCCCAAGCAGGAGTTCGGGGACTTCTCGGTCAGGCTCCAGTTCCGGGACGTGGCTCCGGGTACCGGTAACGCCAACAGCGGGGTCTTCACCCGGTTCCCGGACCCGCGGACGCCGCTGGCCGACCGCCCGGCCGGCAGTTGCGGGACGGTCGGCTCGGCTCGTACCGCCCCCGAGTGGGTCGCGATCTACTGCGGTCAGGAGATCCAGATCTACGACGGGGCCACGGGCGAGGTCCAGAAGACCGGCTCGGTGTACAACTTCAAGCCGCTGGGCCTGGACAAGGCGGGGGTGACCCCGAAGGGCCAGTGGAACGACTACGAGATCCGCGTGGTCGGGCAGCACTACACGATCATCCGCAACGGCGTGGTGATCAACGAGTTCGACAACACGCCCGGCAAGTCGTCCTCTCGGGCGGGTGACCCGCCCACGGACCTGCGCCAGTTCCTCACCGGGTACGTGGGGTTGCAGAACCACAGCGACAACGATCTGATCGAGTTCCGTAACATCCGGGTGCGGAACCTGTAGTCGCACAGCGGCCGGTGCCGGGCTCGGGGCAACAGCCCCGAGCCCGGCTCTTTTCCGCCAGGGAGGTTCGGCCGCCGGCGTGAGCCGCTCGGGGATGCGGGTGGCCGTGATGGCTTCGGTGTGGATCGGCTCGGGCGACCGGTAGGCAGGCCGGAACGATCCGTACCGCATCTCAGCGCCGCGAACTCGGTCGCATCTTCGAGTGGCAGACGGTCGACCTATAGTTGGCGTCATGAGCCGTTGGAACCAGTTGACCGGGGGGACGTCCGGGCAGGACTACGCTGCACGGTTCGCGGCCCTGGCCCGTAGCGGGAAGGATGTGCACGGTGAGGCGCGGTTCTGCGCAGCGCTCGTGCCTGCCGGAGCGCGGGTGCTGGACGCCGGGTGCGGTACCGGACGGGTCATGATCCGGCTTGCGGAGCTGGGGTACGACTGTGTCGGGATGGATCTCGATGCGTCCATGCTCGCAGTGGCGCAAAGGCAGGCGCCGGGTCTGCCCTGGTTCCAGGTCGATTTGGCCGGGTTCGAGCCGGACCTGCTCGGCATCGCAGCGGGCTTCGATCTCGTGGTCGCGGCAGGCAACGTCTTCCCGTTGCTCGCTGCCGGCACCGAGGCCACCGTGGTCAAGCGCCTGGCCGCGATCCTGCGCCCGGGTGGCCTTATGGTCGCCGGCTTCGGCCTGGACGAAGCCCACCTGCCCGTGCCGCCGACCATCACCCTGCCGGAGTACGACGACTACTGTGCCGCGGTCGGCCTCACCATCGTCGACCGCTTCGCCACCTGGGACGCTGACCCGTACGAGGGCGGCGGGTATGCCGTGAGCGTCCACCGCCGGTGAGGTTGTGCGGGACATCTCGATCATCGCGTCCGTCAGGCGACCGGCAGCTCCTCCGAGCAGTCCGCGAGTACTTCCCTGAGGTAACCGGTTCTCATGAGGAGATGCTGAGAGCACCCCGCGGACCTCGACCTCAGGGTCGTGGTCCGCGCTGCGTGTTCGTAGCTGATGGTGATGCCCAGGGCCTCGTAGAGTGGCCTTTCTTGTCAGCGGCGGCTTCCGGAGCCGCGCCGCATCGGTCGTCGAGGGTGGTGCTTGCCGGATCAGGGGCGTACATCGACGTAGTCACCGGTGGCCTTGGCCGGGCCGGTGGTGGTGGTGCCGGTGAAGTTCCAACGCCAATAGCCGTCCTTGACTGCCTTGACCCTGGTGCGCAGGGTGCCGGTGTTGCTGGTGTTCACCGTGGCCACCGTGGTGTAGGTGCTGCTGCCCTTCGGGCGGAACTGCAGTTTGACGGCTTGGCCCGCGTATCCCGCATACCGGTATGTGTCCCAGTTGGCCCGCACGAGCTTGCCGGTGACGGTGATATGAGAGCCCTTGGCCACCGGTTCCGGTGAGGCGTTGACCGTGAGCCGCGCGGCACGTTTGAGGCGGAACGACCCCACGCCGGGGGCAAAGACCGAATCGCCGTCGTTGGCGTCGACCAAGGCGTCGACCGACCATGCTCCCGCGTTGGCGTTGGCCAGGTCCACCGGATCGTCGCTGCCCGGGGCCGGGTGGGCGTTGGCGGTGAACACCGACGTACATGCCGTCGCGCTCTCGCAGAACGCGTCGGTGGTGTAGAAACCGCCGTGCGGCCCCTTCAGATCCACATCGACGAAAGACAGGCCGGAGTCGTCCGATCCGGTGACCGTGACCGGGAACACCACGTTGTGCGTGATACCCACGATGACGTCATGTCCGGAGTTGACGGTCGCACCGCTGACCACCGGATCGCTGGGCGCGGTACGGGACGTGGCATCGGCCGAGGCGCCGGCCCCCGCCAGCAGAACGGCGACTGCCCCCACCACGACACCGCGGCTTGTCGCGCGGCCGACGGGCTTGCGCCGTAGGGAACGTGCGGCGGCGATGTCGCGCCCGTCGCTTTGTCTGTCGTCAGGTGGTGCGGCGAAGCGGCTCATGAATCCTCCCAGGGATGACATTGCCCTGCTGCAACCACCCCATGAGGGAATGCAGTTGGTGGCGAGCGCGGGAGCCGGATGTGTGTCACTCCCTACGACTGCCGAACCGGCCCGATCGTTGCCCCCGACTGGGCGGGAAAGCGACCCGATACCTGCCACGGGAGTCGGACGGCAGACGGACAAGACGACAGGACCGGCACCGCTTCACCAGTGACCCGGCGTCGGCGGCGACGCGGACGTGCTGCGAGGCGAGGGCTCATCCAGCCGCCCCGGAACGGTCGGCGATTGTTGCCCGGACCAGGTGGACGAGAGTGCTGCAACGCGTCCGGTGATGCCGGAGACTGTGCAGTGCTGTTGCCTGTGTGAGGCGTGAGGAGCCGTACCGTCATGAGGAGAAGCACCCGGTCCGACGCCTCTCCCGGACGCCGACGTCTGTGGATCTCGGAGAGCGCGCGCGGTCGGGTGACGCCGATCGAGCTCTTCTTCGACCTCGTGTTCGTCTTCCTCGTCACCCAGGTCACGCACGCGGTGGAGACCCACCATGGTTGGGAGGGGCTGCTCGAGGGCCTGTTCCCGATGGTGGTCGTGTGATGGATGTTCAGCGGGTTCGGGTGGCTCACCAATGCGGTGCGGCCGGATGCCGTGCAGGTACGGCTGCTGCTGACCCTCGCGATGATGGGCTTCTTCATCATGGGTCTTGATGTGCGGTATGCCTTCGACCCCGAGGGCTGGGCGTTCCCCGTGGCGTACCTCGCCGTGGTCGCCATCCACGGACTGGTCTAGCACGGCGACGTTCCTCGTCGGCCACGCCCTCTACCGAGGCCTGCTGAAGAGCGGACGCATCGCCGACCGCATCGTCGGTGCGGTGTGCGCGGTGCCGCTGGGTGTGGCGACCACTTTCTCGGGCTGGGCGGAATGACCGCCGTCGTGGCCGTCCTCGTGGTCATCGCCACGGTGGACCACCGGCCGGCCGCACAAGGGACCAGCCCTGGTAGGCACCCGGCGAATGCGTAGAGGCCCGTGCCGTGTCACGTGTTGTATCGAGGGGATCCGGTCCGTGAGCGGCTGCGCGCCCGGTGTCCCGAATCCCTCCGCCCTCTGCGCGGGCGTCGGTTCTTTCGGGAGCCCCAGCAGCGCCGGCGGTTGCCGCGAGCGTCGGTGAGGAGTCAGCCGAGCACGTGTTCATGCCGCAGGCAGGGAAGAAGCGAGCGCCGCAGCCACTTGTCTCGCGCTCGGGCAAGCCTTCGAGCACTAACTCTGGTATGCAGCCTCTCTTGCAGGGGGCTGGCGGCCCGAGCCGTTACGGCTACCAAGTAGAGGGTGGCAGGGGCGGCAAGGAAGACGTCCGGAGCGCGTTCCGAACCGACCGTACGCGGCACTTGAAGTCCTAGCTCCTGCTGGACCAGTACGGCATCAGCAATATTGCCCACCCCGCCACCCCTGCTGCGGTAAGCGGATTGCGATCGCGGCGCCGTGCGCGCCTGGATCGAGCACGGCAGGAGCCCGTAACTCGGGCTTGCTACTGGCCGGATGGCCCTGCGGGAGCGCCGAGGCCGTCGTGCCGGCCTCGGCGCTTCGTGAGGCAAAGGTCTCGCGGCACGCCCGCACCGCTCTGTGCTGCCCGGCTCGTTCGTCGCGGTCCGCGTGTTCCGCGAGGATGCCGAAGTTCGCCGAACCGCCGCCCATCTTGCCGGCGGTCGGCGGCGATCCGTGCCACCGGCAGCAGCGCCCGGTTGTCAGGCGGCTGCGCGCTCGCCGGCGCGGCGGCGGCGCAGACCCGCGGTCTGCAGGGCGGGCGGCATGTAGTCCTGGTCGAGGGTGCCGACGTCGGTGCCGGGTGGGACGATCTCGTCGATCCGGTCCAGGAGGTCGTCATCGAGCTGGACGTCGAGCCCGGCGAGAACGTCGTCGAGGTGGGCCATCGTGCGCGCCCCGGCGAGGGCGCTGGTGACGCCGGCGTGGGCGGTGGTGAACGCCATGGCGAGGTGGGTCAGCGGCATGCCCGCTTCCTCGGCGAGGGAGATGAACCGCTCGACGACGTCGATGCGGCGCTCGTCGTTGACGTGTTTGACGAAGCCCGCGCGGATCAGGGTGTTCTCCTGGTTCCTGCGCACGCGGCCGGTGAGCATCTCCTGCGCGAGGGGACCCCACACCATGACACCCATACCGTAGCGCTGCGCGACAGGCAGGACTTCGCGCTCGATGCCCCGGTTGAGCAGGGAGTAGGGAGGCTGCTCCGTGTGGAAGCGCTCCAGACCCCGGCGCTCCGCGACCCACGGCCTGCTCGCCCCTCGCGGGGGCGGGGGCTCCGAGCGCTGACCCGCTGAAAAGATGCTCCCGCGCGATACCGAGAGCAGCCAGGCGGTCCGGAGGCGCGTTGCCGCAGCGACCTTGAGATTTGTTCGCTCACTGTTTCCAAGTGATGGTCAGCAGGTGACTGTGCGGGGAAGGATGGTCGCCATGACGGATGAAGGCTCCTCCATCGACCCCAGCAAGCCCAGCATCGCCCGCGTGTATGACTACCTCCTCGGTGGCAAGGACAACTACGCCGTGGACCGGGAGATAGGCGACGTGTTCAAACGTGACCTTCCTGGTTCGGTAGCCATTGCCTTCGCCAACCGCGCGGCCCTGATCCGGGCGGTCGGAGAGATCGCGACGACCACTGGGGTGCGGCAGTTCATCGATCTGGGCAGTGGTCTTCCGACCGCCGACAACGTCCACCAGGTCGCGCAGCGGCACGCTCCGGAGTCTCGGGTCGTGTACGTCGACACCGACCCCCAGGTGCTGGTCCACGGACGTGCACTGTTGCAGGAGAACGACCGGACCCGGGTCGTCGCGGCCGATGTGCGCGACCCCGACGACATCCGTCATCACCCTGACACCCTGGAACTGATCGACTTCGATTGTCCCGTCGCCGTTATGTTCAGCGCCGTCCTGCACCACGTCAACGACGAGGAAGACCCGGCCGCAATCGTCCGCTACTGGCGCGACCACGTGCCTGCCGGGAGCTACTTCTTCGTCAGCCACTTCCGTTCCGGCGACAACCCGGAGACGGCGGAGGCCGAGGGAGTCCTCCAGCAGACGTTCGGCCGGGGCCGGTGGCGTACCGACGAGGAGATCGAATCCCTGCTGGACGGCCTGGAGATCCTCGATCCCGGGATCGTCCCCGCGCCCCTGTGGCGTCCTGACGCGGTCGCCGGCCCGCAGCACGGCAGCGGCGAACGGGAACTCACCGTCTGGGAGCGTCTCATCGCCGCCGGGTTGGCCCGGAAGTCCGGCTAGCCGGCGGTGCCGACGACGTACCACGTTGTCGCTGGTCACCCTCCCGGGACCCGCGGCGTTGACGCGTACGTTCCGTGAATGCATCGAGTTGAGCCGCGGATGACGCAATCATGTCGTCAGCGACGAACGAAAGAACGCGCGTCAGAGAAAAGGTAAAGCTTTCCCAGGGCCGACCTCCTCCTCGCAGGGTTCGGTTCACATCAATTCCGTAGGTATCCTTCGCGAATCTTCCGGGAATCGACTCGCCGGATTCAACCAGCGGGCCGTCCGAGATATCATGTTGTCATGATCTGGGAAATACTGATCCTGGGTTTCGTACTCAGTCTCGACAATTTCCGGGTCTCGATCGCGCTCGGCACCGTCCCATTCGGTCTGAAGCGTGCGGTGCAGGTCGCCCTGACTTTCGGGCTGTGGGACGCGGTTATGCCCCTGGTCGGACTGTTGATCGGCCGCCAGATCGGGGAGTCCGTCGGGAACGTCGCCGATCTGGTGGGCGCGGTCGCGCTAGGCGGGTACGGTCTCTACCTCGTCATCTCGGCCCTTCGGAACCCCGAGCCGGACGAGATGGACCACCCGTGGGCGCTGTTCGGCATCCCGTTGACGCTGAGCCTGGACAACCTCTTCGCCGGGGCGAGCCTGGGGATCGTAGGCCTCTCGCCGTGGTTCTCGGCCGCCGTCTTCGGCGTCATGACAGCGGTGTTGTCGCTGTTCGGGCTGCGGCTCGGGCGGGCCGCGGCGCGCCTCGTCCGGATCCGCTCGGACCTGCTGAGCGGGGTCACCTTGATCATCGCCGCTGCCGTGCTGCCGTTGTGGTCCGGCGGCTAGTGCTGTGGCCGGGAAGGTTTGCCGGGAAGCTCGCGGCGTCCGGTGCGGTGCATCGCAAGGCGGAGCGTCACCCGCGTACTGGATGTACTCGGCTGATGCGACAACGCCGCGAGGTGCCGTGCCGGGCGTCGCGAGCCGGTGAACCTTTCCGGTCACAGCACTTGCCCGCTCGAACCCAGGGAGCGGATCAGCCTGCTCCACCCGGGAGTTGCGTCGGACGGCGAGCTCGGTGCGGGCGGGGGATCAGCGGAGGACTGCCGGCGCCCGAGTCGGAGTTGGCGGCCTCGACCGCCCGGGCGACCAGGTCGTGATCGGGCGACAGATAACAGACCGGGTCGGTGCGGGCGGCGTCACCGGTGAGCAGGAACGCCTGGCAGCGGCACCCGCCGAAGTCGAGCTCCCGCCGGGGGCAGCTCCGGCAGGGCTCCGGCATCCAGTCGGTCCCCCGGAACGCGGTCATCACCGGAGCCTCGGTCCAGATCCGCTCCAGCGGGTCCTCCCGCACACTGGCCCGCGGCAACGGCAGGGGCTGGGCGGCCGGGCAGGGCAGGACGTCACCGTTCGGCGTCACGGTCAGCTGCCGGGAGGCCCAGCCGCCCATGCACGGCTTCGGGTAGCGGCTGTAGTAGTCGGGGATGACGTAGATGACGTCCATGCGGTCCCGCAACCGCTCGCGGGCGGCCCGTACGACTGCCTCGGCCGCCTCGAGCTGGGCCCGGCTCGGGAGCAGCGCGTCACGGTTCCGCCAGCCCCAGCCGTAGTACTGGGTGTTGGCCAGCTCCACCCGGTCGGCGCCCAGCTCCTCGGCCAGCCCGAGCACGTCGGCGACGTGGTCGATGTTGTACCGGTGCAGCACCACGTTCATGGTGAGCGGCCAGCCCAGCTCCTTGACCAGGCCCATCGCCTCGATCTTGCGCTGGAAGGACGGGACCCCGGCGATCCGGTCGGACACGGTCGGCTCGTCCGCCTGGATGCTGATCTGCACGTGGTCCAGACCGGCCGCCCGCAACTGGTCGGCCTTCGGGCGCGAGAGCCCGAGGGCGCTGGTCACGAGGTTGGTGTAGAGGCCCAGGCCGTGGGCGTCCGCCACGATCTCCACCAGATCGCGCCGCAGCAGCGGTTCCCCGCCGGACAGGTGGCACTGCAGAACCCCCAGGTCACCGGCCTCGGCCAGCACCCGCCGCCACTCGTCGGTGGTCAGCTCGTCCTGGAAGTCGGCCATGTTCAGCGGATTGGAGCAGTACGGGCAGGCCAGGGGGCAGCGGTAGGTGAGCTCGGCGAGCAGTCCGAACGGGCTATCCATCGTCGAGCTCCACCCAGCGCCGGGCGACGAGCCGGGTCAGGTACTGCCGCACCTCGTCGTCGGGGACGGTCTGGTAGCGGGTGCCCAGCTCGGTCACGATCTGGGCCACGGTGTGCCGCCCGTCGCACAGCGCGAGGATGTCCGCGCCGGTGTCGTTGAGCACCACCACCGTCTCGGGGTTGAGCAGGATCTGACGCTGCCTGGTCCGGCAGAAGGTCAGCCGGACATGGGGCGCCAACCGGGGCCGGTCCGAGGCGGACACTTCGACGCCGGGTCGGGTCCTGGCACCGGTCCGGGTGGTTCCGGTATGGGTCGGGTTCATGGTGGTCACTCCGGATAGGCCTGGTCGATGGCGTCCAACTGGCTCCACAGGACGTCACACTTGAACGACAGCGCGTCGACGGCGCGCGCCTGGGACTCGGCGGAGAGGCAGTGCGTGGTGACCACCTCGAGCGCGTGCTCGCAGTCGCGGGGGGCCTGCTCGAGGCGGGCGCGGAAGTAGGCGAGGCCCTCGGGGTCGATCCACGGGTACCACCGCTCGAACCCGGCCAGCCGCGCCGCCATCAGGTCGGGGGCGAACAGTTCGGTGAGCGAGGACGCCACCGCTTCCACCCATGGGCGGGTCCGGGCGAAGTTCACGTAGGCGTCGACGGCGAACCGCACCCCGGGTACCAGATGCCGGTGGTCCCGGATCTCCTCGCGGGTCAGCCCGGTGGCCTCGCCGAGGCGCAGCCACGCCTCGATGCCGCCCTCGCCGGCGGCGGTGCCGTCGTGGTCGACGATCCGTCGGATCCAGCGGCGGCGGACCTCGAGGTCGGGGCAGTTGGAAAGGATCGCGGCGTCCTTGCGGGGGATGTTCTCCTGGTAGTAGAAGCGGTTGGCCACCCAGCCCCGGATCTGCCGGCGGCTCAGCCGGCCGGCGTTCATCCGGACGTGGAACGGGTGCTGGTCGTGGTACCGCCGCGAGTGGGCCCGCAACGCCTCGACGAAGTCGGCGGCGCCGGTTCTCGTGGTCGTCGTCATGGCCCTACACCTGGACCTCGAGGCCGTCCATGGCCACCTCCATGCCGTACTCGTCCAGGACGCGCCGCTCGGGCGCGTCCTCCAGGAGGATCGGGTTGGTGTTGTTCATGTGCACGAAGACCGTCCGCCCCACGCGCAGCGACCGGAGCTGCGCCAGGCTGCCGTCCGGGCCGTCGATGGGCAGGTGGCCCATCTCCCGTGAGGTCTTGCCGGCCAGTCCGAGCCGTACGAGTTCGTCGTCGCGCCAGCAGGTCCCGTCGATGAGCAGGCATGCGCAGCCCTCGATCTCCGTGCGCAGCTCCGGCGTCAGCGATTGCACCCCTGGCAGATACACCAGCGTGCCCCCGCTGCGCTCGTCGGTCAGCCGGTAGCCCACGACGCGGCCGTGGTCCACCCCGGCCGCGAATCGGGCGCGCTTGTCGGTGGGCGCGTCGAACGCCCGGCAGGACAGTCCGTCCGCGAGGACGAGGTCGGTGCCGGGGATCACGGCCCGCCACTGGACCGGACAGTAGCGCTCGAGCGTGCTCAGAATCCCCGAGCCGCCGGCGCCCAGGGTCTTGTGCACCGCCGGCGTGGCGTACAGCCGCAGGGCGCGGGCCTCACGCAGCAGAAGAAGGCCCAGCGTGTGGTCCAGCTCGGCGTCGGTGAGCAGCACCGCCTCCAGCGGTGTCGTCCGGTCGTCCTGCGGATGCAGGCCGGGGGAGGCCTCGATCTGCGTGCGGACGTCGGGCGAGGCGTTGATGAGGAACCAGCGGCGGCGGTCGGCGCTGACAGCGACCGAGGACTGGGTGCGTGCGAGGCCGGCCCGGGAGCGGACCGCGGCGCACACCGGGCAGCCGCAGTTCCACTGCGGGGAGCCGCCCCCCGCAGCCGAGCCCAGTACTCGCAGCAACACGCCGGCACTCCCTTCATCGCAGATGCCGGGGGCGCCGGACCATCCGGGTCCGGCGCCGTCCCGCGTCCCCTAGTCCTCCAACCGAGCGACGTACATGGTCACCTCTGCCGCGACCACGATCTCGTCGAACTCGGGCGTCTCCCACACAGCCAGCTGATTTTCCATGGATTCACCTCCTCTGCCCGGATCACGGCGGGCTTCGGTCACTCCGTCACGACGTTTCCGGGAGGGCGAAGACGAGCAGGGCGCTTCCGTGCCCCGCGCCGAGCATGCCGGGGAGGAATCCCTCGGCCCATCCGCCCCAACCGACCGGCACGGCGATGTACTGCCTGCCGTCGACCATGTAGGTGGTCGGACTGCTGTGGTGGCCGCTTCCGCACTGGAACTGCCACAACTTCTCCCCGGTGCGGGCGTCGAACGCGTTGAACTCCCCGGAGGGCTCACCGGCGAACACCAGATCACCGCCGGTGGCCAGGACCGAGGCGCACATCGGGAGTTCGTTGCGCCAGCGCCACTTCTCCTCGCCGTTGGCGTCGAACGCGCTGATGGACCCGGCCATGTCCTCGATGTCCACCTGAACGCCCGCGCCCCAGTACGGAATGCTCTCCTTGAACTCCCGGCGCCGCCGGGTGGCCGTGGCCCCGGTGTCCTGGACCGGGACGTAGAAGAGCTCGGTCTTCGGGCTGTAGGCCGCATGGGTCCATTCCTTGGCGCCGGCCGGACCCGGGTAGAAGTGGACCGGTTCTCCCTCCTTGTCGGGGTACACCTTGGCCGTCACCTGGCCGTCCCCCGTGATCGCCCCCCAGGTGATGCGGTCCACGAAGGGGGTGATCCGGACCCTCGCGCCGTTCGTGCGATCAAGGACGAAGAAGTAGCCGTTCTTGTCGAAGTGGCCGAGCAGTTTGCGCCCGTCCTGCTCGAACAGGATGCACTCGGCGATGCTGTCGTAGTCCCATACGTCGTGCGGAGTGCACTGGTAGTGCCAGCGGATCTGACCGCTGTCCACGTCGACGGCGATGATGCTGTCGGTGAAGAGGTTGTCGCCCTCGCGGACGCCTCCGTCGAAGTCGGGCGCCGGGTTGCCGGTGCCGACGTACAACAGGTTCGTCTCCGGGTCGAAGGTGCCGGTGAGCCAGCAGTTCGCTCCGCCCCGTGCCCAGGCCTCGCCGTCTGCGGGCCAGGTCTCCGAGCCGGGCTCCCCGGGCTTCGGCACCGTGTAGCAGCGCCACTGGTGCTCGCCGGTCTCGAGGTCGAACGCGTCGAGGTGGCCGCGTACGCCGAACTCGCCGCCGGAACTCCCCACGATGACCATGTTCTTCACGACCAGCGGAGCGAGCGTGGCGCTCTCCCCGGCGCGGACGTCTCCGTACGTCTTCTCCCAGACCTGCTTGCCGGTGGTGGCGTCGAGCGCGAGCATACGGGCATTGGCCGTGACGAAGAAGACCTTTCCCTGCGCGACGGCGACCCCACGGTTGACGTTCCCGCAGCACAAGGACACGTCGAACGGGACCGCATGCTTGTACCGCCAGATCTCCGTACCCGTCTTCGCGTCGAGGGCCCAGACCCAGCCGTCCCAGCCGGAGAGGAACATGACCCCGTCCACGACGACCGGGGCGGCCTCGAACGAGTAGGTCGACGCGCCCGCGATCAGGCCGGTCGTGCCGGCCTGGAAGACCCATGCGGGGCCGATGCGCTTGACGTTCTCCGTGTTGATCTGATCCAGGGGGCTGTACCGCTGCCCGTCGTAGGCACCGTAGTAGGTGAGCCAGTTCTGGGGTTCCTCGCGAGCGTTGAGAAGGCGCTCGTAGGTGACTCCGGCCACCACCGGGGGCGCGACGTCCCCGCCCGCGACCTTGCCGCTCAGAGACCCCTGGTCGACGGCCTCACCCGCGTCGACGTAGTCGGCGTAGTCGACGGTCATTTTCCTCCACCTCCCACTTCTTCCTACGGCCGCGGCTGTTCGGGACGATCGAGGCGGGCCTCCGGCGGTGCGTCCCCCAGGACGACGATGGCCCCGGTCAGCCCCCGGCCCTCGTCGTTGCCCGTGGGCGAGCCGAACCAGTAGTAGCCCGGACCGTCGAGGTTGAGGTGCGCGTGTCCGTGCGAATGGTTCACCAGCCAGATGAACTTCCGGTCGCCATTGCTCGGCAGCAGCGCGCAGTGCGTGTTCATGTCGTCATTGACGAGCTCGAGCTCGATATCGCCCCCATGGGGCATGACCAGAATGGAGGGATCCCAGGTCAGCTCATCCGGGTTGATGCGAATGGTGGCCTCCATGCGGCCGTCCGATTTCACGGTGGCCTGCCCGACACTTCCGGTTCCCAGCACCTGACCCAGTGCTGCCTTGTTCTGTGCGGCCAACCCCATCTTGTCCAGCAGTTCGGATCGCTCCCGCGCGGTCGTCATCGGAGCCTCACTCTCCTCGTCCCGCATCTGTGCTCGGCAAAAATGTTCTCCGAATTCACTTCGAAGAATTAATCTTTTGAATCGCACCGGGAAAGGTGAGAAATTGATGGTCAGAAAACACGCTACGCCCGACAGGGCTGAGCGCCAGATCGGGCCCGGCTCATGCCGTTCGTCCGTGACCAGCCACCGTTCGTACCCGATGTGCCACCGTTAGGAGGAGCCCGGCCGTACGGCACCACCTCGCGCCGGGGCCGGCAGGATCAAGCGAGGTCGTATCGATCGAGGTTCATGACCTTGTCCCACGCGGCCACGAAGTCCCGCACGAACTTCTCCCGTGCGTCGTCGCTCGCGTAGACCTCGGCCACGGCACGCAGCTCGGAGTTCGAGCCGAAGACGAGGTCGACGCGGCTGCCGGTCCACTTGACCTCGCCGGTGGCACGGTCGCGGCCCTCGAAGGTCTCCGCGGTCGCGGATGTCGGCTTCCATGCCGTGGCCGTGTCGAGCAGATTCACGAAGAAGTCGTTGGTCAGCGCCCCGGGCACCGCGGTGAAGACGCCCAGCGGCGATTGCCGGTGGTTGGCGCCCAGCACGCGCAGCCCACCCACGAGCACGGTCATCTCGGGCGCGCTCAGGTTCAGCAGGTTCGCGCGGTCGACGAGCAGGTGCTCCGACGGCAGCCGGGTGCCCTTGCCGCGGTAGTTGCGGAACCCGTCGGCGGTCGGCTCGAGCGCGGCGAAGGACTCCGCGTCGGTCCACTCCTGGGTGGCGTCCGTGCGCCCGGGGACGAAGGGGACCTGGACGTCGTGGCCGGCCGTCCTGGCGGCCTGCTCGACGGCGGCGGTTCCACCGAGCACGATGAGGTCGGCCAGCGAGATCTTCTTGCCCCCGCGCTGGGAGCTGTTGAAGGACTCCTGGATCTCCTCCAGGGTGTGCAGCACCCGGGCCAGTGTGCCGGGCTCGTTGACCTCCCAGCCCCGCTGCGGCTCGAGCCGGATGCGCGCGCCGTTCGCCCCGCCGCGCTTGTCGCTGACGCGGAACGTCGAGGCCGACGCCCACGCGGTCGAGACGAGCTGGGAGACCGACAGCCCGGAGGCGAGGATCCGGCGCTTGAGCGCGGCGATGTCCGCCGCCCCGACGAGCTCGTGGTCCACAGCGGGGATCGGATCCTGCCAGATCAGCGGCTCACGGGGGACCAGCGGGCCGAGGTAACGCTGGATCGGGCCCATGTCGAGGTGCGTCAGCTTGAACCATGCCCGGGCGAAGGCGTCCGCGAGCTGGTCCGGGTTCTCCAGGAAGCGCCGCGAGATCGGCTCGTAGACCGGGTCCGACCGCAGCGCGAGGTCCGTCGTCAGAATCGTCGGGGCGTGTGTCGTCGAGGGGTCGTGGGCGTCCGGCACGGTACCGGCCCCGCCGCCGTCCTTCGGGATCCACTGCCACAGACCGGCGGGGCTCAGCTCCAGGTCCCACTCGTAGCCGAACAGGGTCTCGAAGAAGCTGTTGTCCCAGCTCGTCGGGGTGGGTGTCCACGTACCCTCGAGCCCGCTGGAGATGGCGTCCCTGCCCTTTCCGGTGCCGTAGCTGCTCCTCCAGCCCAGGCCCTGCTCCTCGAGGGGGGCGCCCTCGGGCTCGGGGCCGAGGCAGGTGTCCGGGGCGGCCGCGCCGTGGGTCTTGCCGAAGGTGTGGCCACCCGCGATCAGAGCGACGGTCTCCTCGTCGTTCATCCCCATGCGCCGGAACGTCTCGCGGATGTCCCGGGCCGCCATCAGCGGGTCCGGGACCGTGTTCGGTCCCTCCGGGTTGACGTAGATGAGGCCCATCTGGACGGCGGCCAGAGGGTTCGCCAGCTCCCGGACTCCGCCGTGGCGGGCGTTGCCGAGCCAGACCCGCTCGGGACCCCAGTAGACGTCCTCTTCGGGCTCCCAGACGTCCGCGCGGCCGCCGGCGAAGCCGAAGGTCGTGAAGCCCATCGTCTCCAGGGCGCGGTTGCCCGCGAAGACCATCAGGTCGGCCCAGGAGATCTTGCGGCCGTACTTCTTCTTCACCGGCCAGAGCAGCCGGCGCGCCTTGTCGAGGTTGCGGTTGTCCGGCCAGCTGTTCAGCGGCGCGAAACGCTGCATGCCGGCGCCCGCGCCACCGCGGCCGTCGTCGATGCGGTACGTGCCCGCGCCGTGCCACACCATCCGGATCACGAGCGGCCCGTAGTGGCCGAAGTCGGCCGGCCACCACTCCTGCGACGTCGTCAGCACCTCGTCGACGTCCCGCGCCACGGCGTCCAGGTCGAGCGTCCGGAACTCCGCGGCGTAGTCGAAGTCCTCACCCATGGGGTCGGTCATGGCGGGGTGTTTCCGGAGGATCGTCAGGTCGAGCCGGTTCGGCCACCAGTCGCGATTGCTCGCGCTCCCCGTCGGGCGACTGCGGTGACCGGCCGAGCCGGAGAGGCCGAGACCACCCGCGCTCCCGGCGTTCGTCCCGTCGGCAACGGCGTCCGGACTGTGAGACACGGGAACTTTTCCTTCCGCTGACAGATGTTGTGCAAAGGAACTCAGATGTCCAGCGCGCGACGTACGGCCGGCGCGTTCCGCCGGGAAACCGGCACCATCTCCTTCTCGCGGTCGTCCATGACCAGGGACAGCTCGCCCCTGAGCCCGCGTTCGATCTCCCGGATGCGGCTGAGGTTGACCACGTACCGGCGGTGCACCCGCAGGAAGCCCGCATCCGCCAGCTCGCCGTCGAGCTTGTCCAGGCTCAGAGAGGCGGCTCGCAAGCGCCCCTGATCGGTGGAGAGCCACACGTCATTGCCCTGCGATTCAGCGAAGGAGACTTCCGGCAGCCGCAGCAGCACCAGCCGGTTGTCGCGCGTCGCGACCAGTCGGCGCGGCGGCACCCGGGGGTGCGCGGACACCTCCGCCTGGGGCACCTGTGCGCCGTCGGAGGCACCGAACGAGACCAGGTTCCCGATCAGGTGTCCGGACGAGAAGACAGGCCGGATGCTGATGGATATCGGCTCGTCGGCGAGGTGGGCGAAGATCTGCGTCGAGCCGACCCAGTCGCGGTTGTGGGCTGCCTGCCCAGCGGCATACCGGGCGGCCGTGATCAGTTCCGGCAGTCCGGGGTTCCATCGCAGCGTGGGGTAGACCGCCGGGGTGTTCGCCGGGACGCCGAGGAGCACACTTGCCATGTCGTCGGCGATCACCACCTTGCCCGCGGCGTCCACCGCGGCGAGCGCCGTGCTCGAACGTGCTCTGGCCTGGGCGTAGGCCGCGACCAACTCGGCACCGCTGTCCCGGGCGCGCCTCTTGAGCGGGTACTGGGCCATGGTGGCCGTGTTCGCCAGCCAGCTTTCCGCCGACGCGGGGAGCCCGCTGCGCCAGCAGCCGATGTTCAGGACCGCGATCGGTTCCCTGGTCACCACGTCACGCACCGCTATACCCGCGCAGGCCCAGTCATGGAACGCCTGGCACCAGTGCTCCGCGCCCTTGATCGGTACCGGGCCGTGCGCCTCGAGCGCCGTGCCCATGCCGTTCGTGCCGACCGCGCACTCGGACCAGCAGAACCAGGGCGCCAGATTGGAGTCACTGGCTCTGGCGAGCGTGGCTTGATCACCCCACTCGGCCAGGATCCGGCCCGTCGCATCGGTGACGGTGACGATGCCGCCGACGCTGCCCACTTCGTGTGCCACGGAGGCGGCACGAAAACCCAGCTCGGCGAATACGACGTCGTGCTCGGGCGTGTGGTCGAGCTCCGCGACGGCTACCGGAGCCTGCGTGAGGTGGGGATCGACCCGGTACTGCTCTCGGCAGCGATGCCAGGAGATCGCCACCAGGGGCCGGACACCCGGTATGTGGTCCTCGCCCTGCACGAACCGTTCCCACGCGGCGAGCACGGTGCCGCTTCCCGGGTTCGCCGGGATGGGTTCAAGCCGATGTGCATCTCTCATGGTTCAGAACCGCCCTTGGTCCATCCCCAACGCCCGACGGCGTGCACGGGGCCCGCGCCGGTCGCCGCTCGTCGCGGCCTGGCCTACAGCGGACTGGGCACTGTCGCGCGTCTTCCTGCTTCGTCACTCGCCCCAGGCTGTGTCACAGACCTGCATCCCCCCACCCTAGGTTGCGGGTGGCGATAAATCATCCGCCCAGGCGGGCGCCGCGGGGCGCCGCTGCAGGTACTCGCGGTGCTCGAATACGCCTCCGGGCCAGGTTGTTCTCGCAGCTCAGGGGCCGCAGCCGGCGGCCCGCCCAAAGCCGGAAAACGGTACCAGGCGCAAGTGCCGAGTGGCCGGACGTCCCGGACAGACCGTCTTCCCTCGTTCTCGCTGCGGCAGCTGCACGTGTTCGTCGCCATCGCCGAGACCGGGGCGATCAGCCGGGCCGCCGAGCGGCTGCTCGTCTCGCAGTCGTCGGTGTCGCTGGCGCTGACGGAGCTGGAGCGCACCCTGCGCACCACACTCTGCGTGCGGCGACGCGCACACGGCGTACAACTCACGCCCGCGGGGGAGGCCGTACTCACGCATGCGCGTCTGCTCCTGCGGCGCCGGTCGAACCGGTGAAGGAGATGACGCGCACCCGCGGGTCCTCGACAAGGGCATTGCCCGCGTCGGCCCCGCCGGGCAGCACGGTGAGCACGCCCTCGGGCAGTCCGGCCTCCTCGAAGATCCGGGCCGGCGCGACACCACCGCTGACAGCGGTGCGCGGATCCGGCTTGAGGATCACGGCGTTGCCGAGCGCGAGCGCCGGGGCGACGGAGCGGATCGACAGGATCAGCGGGAAGTTGAACGGGGCGATGACGCCCACGACACCGGCCGGGACGCGCTCGGCCATCGACAGGCGCGGCTGCTCGCTCGCGAGAAGCTCTCCGTACGGGCGCGAGGGCAGCGCGGCCGCCTCGTAGCACTCCTGGGCGGCGGCGTGCGTCTCCATCTGCGCCTTCGGGGTGAGCGATCCGGCCTCCCGGACGATCCACCACTGGACGTCGGCGGCGTGCTCCTCCCACAGCTGTCCGGCGCGGCGCAGCACGTGCGCCCGTTGTGTGTACGGCAGTTCGGCCCATGCGCGCTGGGCCTCGGCGGCGCGGGCGGCGCCCCGGGCCACGTCGGAGGCGTCGGCCATGCCGATGCTGCCGAGGCTGCTGCCGGTGGCGGGCTCCGTCACGTCGAGCGTGCCCGCGCCGCCCTTGGTCCAGCCGTCGAGCCAGATCTTCCCGTGCCAGGCGCGCCCGCGCACCGTACCCTCGCGTACGTCGCCCCTCACGCCGCCCGCAGGGAAGGACCCGGCCACGATGACCCCCACCCGCCCGGCCACCGAGTGGCTCGCCGACGCCGTCCTCTACCAGATCTATCCGCAGAGCTTCGCCGACTCGAACGGCGACGGCATCGGCGACCTCGCCGGCATCGAGGCCAGACTGGACCATCTCGCCTGGCTCGGCGTCGACACCGTCTGGCTCAACCCGTGCTTCGCCTCACCGTTCCGAGACGCGGGCTACGACGTCGCCGACTACCTGACCGTTGCCCCGCGTTACGGCACCGACGACGACCTCGCCCGGCTCGCCGACGCTGCCGGGCACCGCGGCATCCGCGTCCTGCTCGATCTGGTGGCCGGGCACACGTCCGACCAGCACCCCTGGTTCACCGCGTCGGCGAACGACCCGTCCGACGACCGCTACATCTGGGCCGAACCAGGCCACCTCGCCGAACCGGCAGTTCCCCCGGCCGGCTTCGTGGCCTCGCCGGGCACCCGGCCCGGCTCCTATCTGCCGAACTTCTTCGACTCCCAGCCCGCCCTCAACTTCGGCTACGCCCGCACGAACGACGCCGAGCCCTGGCGGCTGCCCGTCGACGCCGACGGCCCGCGCACCAACCGGCAGGCGCTGCGCGACGTCATGGACCACTGGCTGGGCCTCGGCCTGTCCGGCTTCCGTGTCGACATGGCGGCCTCCCTGGTCAAGGACGACGACCCGGGCCAGGCACAGACCGTGGCGCTGTGGCGGGAACTGCGTGCCTGGCTGGACGCCACGCACCCGCACGCGGCCCTGCTCGCCGAGTGGGGCGACCCGGCGACCTCCGTCCCGGCGGGCTTCCACGCCGACTTCCTCCTGCAGTTCGGCCCGAAGGACGACGGTCTCGCGCTGCGCTCGCTGTGGAACAACTCCACGGGCACGGTCAACGAGGCGTGGGAGCCGCACGCCGCCTACTTCGACGCCGACGGCAAGGGCTCACCGCGTACGTTCCTCGACGACTGGCGTGCGGCGGCCGACGCGGTCGGCGACGCCGGGTTCGTCGCCGTGCCCAGTGCCAACCACGATTTCTCCCGGCTGGCCTGCGGCCCGCGCACCGCCGAACAACTGCCCGCCGCCTTCGTGTTCCTGCTCACCTGGCCCACGCTGCCCGCGATCTACTACGGCGACGAGATCGGCATGCGGTACGTGCCCGGTCTGCCCGACCATGAGGGCAGCAGGCTCGGCCCCCGCTACAACCGCGCGGGCTCCCGCACCCCCATGCAGTGGGACGACTCCCCCAATGCCGGCTTCTCCACCGCTTCCGCCGATCGCCTCTACCTCCCCCTCGACCCGGACCCGGGCCGCCCGACGGTCACGGCCCAACTCGCCGACGACGGCTCCCTGCTGCACCTGGTGCGCCGCCTGATCGCACTGCGCAAGGCCACCCCGGAGCTGGGCGCCAAGGGCGGCACGGAGGTCCTGCACGCCGACTACCCGCTGGTGTACGTCCGGGGTGGCCGCCACCTCGTGGTGGTCAACCCACGCCGGAACGCGGCGGAGACCGGCGCCCCGGTGGACGAGGCGGTTGTCCTGGAGGCGCGCGGTGTCACCGTGGCGGACGGGCGGATCCGGGCGGAGGGCTTCGGGTACGGCGTCTTCGAACTCTGAGCGGACGCGGTGCCGGTGGCGGTCACGGTCCAGGGCACCCCCAGTTGATACGCGATCACCCCTCGGCGCAGCCGCAGCTCGTCCTCGGTGTCACCCTCGCCGGCAACACCCGTGCCACGGACGGCCGTTGGCGGTCCGTCATCCTGGCCACGAGGAGTTCGACGGCCTCCTGCCCGAACCGCGCCATCGGCTGTCGTACGGTCGTCAGCGCCGGGCGCACCGTGCGGCCCAGCGGGATGCCGTCGAAGCCGGTCACGACCATGTCGTCCAGCACCCGGATGCCGGACGACGCCAGCGCATGCAGCGCGCCGACGGCCATCTGGTCGTTGGCGAGCGCCAGGCCCAGGGGGCGCGGACCGCCGGAGTGCTCATGGTGCTGCCGTGTTCCTCCTCGATCCGCCCTGCCCGGGGGCCCGCCTCGCCGTTCCGGCCGCCCCAGCCGACGGCGGTTTGCGGGGCCCGTCGTCATAGAATTGACATAAAAGGAGCTCCATTCCGCGAGGGGCACGATGGGTGCGTCTACCGATCACGGAGGGCACCGGGCATCCTTCTTCGGCGCCACGGCCGTCGCCGTGCTCGACATGGACGGCAACGTACTGCGGTGGTCCCGAACCGCGGCGGAACTGCTGGGGCGCACGGCCGACGAGGTCTGCGGTCACCCCGTCCACGACTTGCTGGCCGATCCTTCCGGCCACCCGTGCGGGACCGCACCGTATGAGACCGAGATTCCGGCGGCGGGCCGGGCACGCCTCAGGCGCGGTTCCGGCGGCTCGGTCGACGTCACCTTCCGGGCGCTGCGGCTGGATGTCTCCTCCGAAGTCCTCGTCCTGGCGGCACCCACCCAATGCGTGACGGAGTGGCAACAGAACGAATCGTTCCTGTGCTCGCTGTTCGCCCAGAACCGGATCGGGGTCAGTCTCCGCGACACGGATCTGACCCTCGTACGGACCAACATCACCCCGGAGATGTTCGGCGGACCGCCGCTGCCCATCGGCAGCCGCCTCCAGGAGATCATCTCGCCCGAGGACGCCGCGGCCGCCGAGTCGGCGCTGCGTCAGGTGCTGGAAACGGGCGTGCCGGTCCTCGGGAGGGTGCAGCGGATGCGTTCGCCGCTCGCCCCCGGACGGGAATGGCTGCTCTCCCAGTCGGCCTTCCGGATGGAGGACGCGCAGGGACACCCCACGGGCGTCGCCACAATGATCACCGACATCACCGAGCAGCAGCGGACCCGGCGCCAACTGGATCTGCTCCACGAGGCCTCCACGCGGATCGGCGGATCCCTGGACGTCGTCCGCACCACGCAGGACCTGGTGGACGTTCTCGTTCCCGCGGTGGGGGACATGGCGTGGGTGGAGCTCGCCGGAGCCGTGCTCGCCGGTGACGAACCCGCGAAGACCGTCGGCGGCGGCTGGCAGGACTGGCGCCGCAGTGCCGTGGCCACGTCGACCGGCGCGTGGCCGGCCGGTCTGCTGGAGTGCGGGGCGACGCTGCCTCCGGTGCCGGACACGCCCACTCTGCGCAGCCTGCAACACGGCACGGCCAGCAGGATCGACCGCGAGACCTTGATCGCCGCGATGGGTGACCCGCGCGCGGTCGAGCTGTACGTCCCGAAGGGCGGGCATTCCATGGTCGTGGCACCGTTGTACGCACGCGGCCTGGTACTCGGAGTCGTCACGGTCTGGCGCACCGACCAGCCGGAGCCCTTCACCGACGACGAGGTGAATCTGCTGGTGGAGATCACCTCTCGGGCCGCACTGAGCGTGGACAACGCCCGCCGCTACACCCGCGAGCACCGCGCGGCCGTCGCCCTCCAGCAGCGCCTGCTGCCCCGCGCCACCACCGAGACCTCGGCGGCGGAGACCGCCGGCATCTACCTGCCCGCGGGCGGCATGGCCGGAGTCAGCGGCGACTGGTACGACGTCATCCCCCTCCCCTCACTGCGGGTCGCCCTCGTCACCGGGGACGTCGCCGGGCACGGTCTGTCCGCCTCCGCCACCATGGGCCGCCTCCGTACCGCCATCCAGACGCTCGCCGACCTCGAGCTCGACCCCGCCGAACTCCTCACCCACGTCGAGGACCTCGTCCAGCGCGTCGCGGCCGAGGCGCCCCGCGGACAGCGGGACACCGTGGGTGCAGCCTGTCTGTACGCCGTCTACGACCCCGTCACCCGCCGCTGCACGCTGGCCAGCGCCGGCCACCCCCCGCCCGTGCTCGTCCGCCCCGACGGAACCGCCCGGTTCCTCGATGTCTCTCCCGGGCCCCCGCTGGGCGTGGGCGGCATGCCGTTCGAGGCGATGACTGTCGAACTGGAGCCCGGCAGCGTTCTCGCCCTGTACACCGACGGCCTGATCGAGCGCGACGCCGTCGACATCGAGGGCGGCGTCCGATGGCTGACGGACAATCTCGTCAAGCTCGCCCGTCCCGGCCGGGCCCTCGACGACATCGGACGCACACTGCTGGCCGACCTCGGCGGTCGGGCTCCCCGCGACGACATCGCGATCCTGCTCGCCCGCACCCGGGGCCTGCCCCCGGAGAACACCGCGAGCTGGGAGTTCCCCGCCGATCCGGCCGTCGTGGGCGACGCCCGCCGGGCCGCCACCGATCAGCTCGCCGCCTGGGGCCTGGACGAGCCCGTCTTCGCCACCGAGATCATCGTCAGCGAGCTGGTCACCAACGCTCTCCGCTACGCCGGTGGCCCGGTCGGGCTGCGCCTGATCCGCGACACCGCGCTCATCTGCGAGGTCACCGACCCGAGCAACACCCAGCCGCGCCTGGTCCGAGCCCGCTGGACCGACGAAGGAGGCCGCGGCCTGTACCTCGTCGCCCAGCTCACCAGCCGCTGGGGCAGCCGGTACGGCCGGCACGGAAAGACCATCTGGACCGAGCAGCGCCTCGCGCCGGAGGCGGGCCGCGCGGCTTGATCACCCTGGGACCGCGCTCCCGGAACGATCCGGTGGCTCCGACGCGCCGTCGCCCCGGCCCGCCGTCCCGTCCGGCAAGGCGCCCCGACCGGCCGAGGAAGCGCCGCCCCGGTCGCGGTAGACGCAGTCGGCCGGGTCAGCTGCGCGTAACCGGCAGCCGTGACCCGCAGGGTGTACCGGCGTCGGTGTCCGAAGGGCCTTGGGGCGCGGTGGCGGTGGCCGCTGCGGACGTGAACGGGGCGGCCCGGGCGGCCGGTTGGGCACTCAGGCTTGCGCAGGATCACAGAACACCCGGCTCCGGTCCTTTCCCGTCCGGTTCCTGCACGGGTGGTTCCAGCTTCAGCCAGCCTCGTTCGGCCGCGCGCAGAGCGATCTGGAACCGTGTTCTGGCACCCAGCGCGGCGCCGGCCTCGCTCACGTGCTTCTGGACCGTCCGACGGCTGATGTCGAGCACCCGGGCGATCGCGTCGTCCTTCATTCCGGTCGCCATGAGATCGAGGATGGCCTGCGTACGGTCGTCGATCCGTGTCGTCTCCCGGCTGCGACGGGGTACCGGCCAGTCCTCGCGGCTTTCCAGGGACACCGGCACCGCTTGCTCCCAGAGGTTCTCGAACAGGGCGACGAGAGCGCCGACGACTGCGGGCGAATGGACCACGAGTGATCCCGCCGACGGGCGGTCCTCGTGCAGGGGCAGAAGGGCGGTGGTGCGGTCGAACAGCACGAGTTTGACGGGGACTCGGGAGCTGAGCCGCAGCTCGCCGCCGTCCGCGCTGCCCCGAAGAGCCGTCTCCAGCGACACCGTGTCCGTGAAGCCCTCGGCGTCGTAGACCGACCGTAACCGTATGCCCGCTTGGAACTCCAGCCGGGCAGAACCCTGTTGAGGGACATCGTTGTCGGAGGGCCCGGTCACGTACGGCGGCTTGGCCAGGTGCAGCACTTCCCGCGTGCTGGCCTTGAGGAGATGCGTGTAGCGGGCGCTGACCTCCCCGGCGTCCTCGATGACCTCCACCAGGTGCTGCGGGCGCGCCGTGCTGTCGTAGATCTCGTGGAGCTGCTCCAGGTACCGTTCGGCGTCGGCCAGTTCGGCACGTCTGCGGGCCAGCAGGGAGCCCAGGGACGAGCGCGGTGGACCGGCCTTCCAGCGCGGGGGGCGGCCGCCGACGGGCATGGCCAGGAGCGCGTCCTCCAGGGACCGCAGCGCTCGGTCGACCTCGTCACGGGCCGCGCCGACCATCGTCGCCACCGTGGCGGCATCGGCGGAGGACTGGCCCACCAGGTATTCCAGGACACGTCCGGCGAGCCCGTCCAGCCCGATACCCGCCCACGGGCCGTCCGACATCACATCCATGCAGCCCGAACTCCTGTTGTATCGCCCATCTACGGTGAAGCGTACGTCAACGCCGCGCCCCGTGGAGCGAGAAGCGCATGTGCGCAATTGCACGAATCCACCGCGGCCGGACCCTGTTGCTCATGACGTGACACCGTCAACCTGAGCACGCTCCGTCGCTCCAGTCCCGACGAAGCGGCTGATCCGCGCCTCATCCTCGAAGGGCGTTGCATGTTCCCACGCCTCGGCAGAGCCGGACGGACGGCGCTTGCCGCCGTACTGCTCGCAGCCCTCGCCACCCCGATAGCCCACGCCGCGGGCGCTGCCACCTCGGCCGCGCCCCCCGCATCCGCATCCGTGCACTCCCTCACCCTCGACGACGGCTCAGTGGTGCACTGGTCCGACGACGGAACGGGCACCTTGACCCGCAAGGACGGCACCACCCGTGCCTTCCCCGTCCCCGGCACCCCAGGCCGCAGCGGTCTCGGCGAACCGATCTCCCCGACCGCCGCCCTCCTCCAACGCCGCGCCGACGCCCTGGATCTGACACCGTACGACGTGGGCACCGCGACCGGCGGGGCCGAATCCGCCGTCCGCCCGCAGACCATGAACTCGGGAGCCGTGCCCCTCCCGAAGAGCGTTCGCACGGCCGTCAAGGGCCCGGGCGGACAGGCCGACAAGCGCGTCGCCGCCCCGGACGGCCTGCCCGCCAACCAGGGCCTCGCGACGTCCTTCCAGTCGTACCTCAACTCCGGCGGAGTGAACGCTGTCGGCGCCTTCCAGGACACCGCGACCCAGCTCGACGCGCTGCCCGGCAAGGGCCAGATCGTCACCAACGTGTCCCTGGGCGACCTCACCGACCGGGGCATGGCCGACGCGGGCGACGGCTACGTGCGCGCCTACGGCCCCACCACCGTGCTCAAGGACGGCCGGCGCTATCTGGACTACCCGTCCCTGCCGCTCATCCCCACCTACACCAGCGACGCCAAGGGCCACCTCGACCCGGCCGGAGCCACCGAGGGCCAGGACCCCAACCTCGCCGAGGTGCTGCTGGACTTCTCGATGATGGCTCCGCTGCCGCACGACCGACAGCGCCCCGAGGCCACCGGCAGCGGCGTCACCGACCTGCTGGGCATCGCACCCGGCGCGCAGTACCGGCTGGTCGTCCCCGAGGAGGCGTCGGCCGAGGGCATCGCCACGGCGCTGCGTGCCGCGGCCGCCCAGAAGCCCCGCCCCGACGTCATCACCGCGAGCCTGGGCTTCGGCACCGACGGATCGATCGGCTTCCCCTCCCGCTGGCTCGAGGACGACCCGACGATCCGGGACACCCTGCGCTCCATCGTCGACTCGGGCATCGTCGTGGTCGTGTCCTCCAACGACGGCACACGCCTGGGACTTCCGGTCTCGGTGGGCCCGGACGGCGGCAGCACGCCGACGAACGTGACGTCGAAGACCGCCGCCCAGACCAGCATCGACGACGTCGCCCCGACCACCACCCCGTCGCTCGTCCGCGACACCGGAGTGATCGCCGCGGGCGGCACCACCGTCGACGACACCCTGACCTCGGACGACACCCGCACGGCGGTCTACCCGACGACCCGCTACAACGGCTCCGCGGGCTACTCCTCGGGCTTCGGCAGCCGCGTCGACCTGGCGGCGCCGGGCGACAACCTGCCGTCCCTGATCCACACCGCCGACGGTCCGAGCGTCGTCCTCAACGGTGGTACGTCCGCCTCGGCACCCATGATCGCCGCGGCCGCGGCCAATGTGCTGGCGGCGGCCGAGGCGACCGGACAGCGGCTCAGCCCGCGCCAGGTCCGCGACCTGCTCGTCGACACGGGCCGGCCGCTGGCCCGGCCGCCGCAGGCCGACCAGGACCTGCACATGGGCCCGCAGCTGGACGTGACCGCGGCCGTGGAGAAGGTCCTCTCCCGCGGCCACGCCGTCACCCCGTCCGCCGTACGGCTGTCCGTCGCGGAGCGCCAGCTCCTGTCCGTCACCCCCACCACCTCCTTCGTCGAGGCGACCGACCCGGACGCGATCGACCTGTCCGGTCCGGGGGGCACCGGCCAGAACGCGGTCTCACCGATCACGTTCGGGCTCGACCTCACCGGCGCCCACGACGGGCTGACGTACCGCCTGCGCGTCGACGGCAAGGGAACGACGATCCCGGCGACGGGGCCGAGCCTGCGCGTCCTGCCCCGCGAACTGCTCGACGCGGCCGGACTTCCGCTCGTCTCGTCCGAACCGCGCGGCGTGCGGGCCACGTTCGAGGCGCTCGACCACGGCAGAGTCGTCGCCTCGGCCTCCCGGACCCTCACGTTCAGCGCTTCCGACGGCAGGTACGTGCAGCCGCAGGCCCCGAGCACCCCCGGCTCCGCCCCGCTCGGCAAACCGGTCACCGTCCACTACGACCTCACCGGACTCCGCGACGCCACCGACCCGGAACTGGTGCTCTCCTCGGTCGGGCACTGGACCCCCTTCACCACCAGCGACAAGTTCCGCGCGCAGTGGCGCACCAGACTCACCGGCACCAAGGGCTCGGTGACCATCCCGGCCACCGCGTTCGCCCCCGGTGGCGCCGGTCTCTACGGCGTCGGGATCACCCTCTACGACGGCCAGGTGTTCGGCGACTTCCGGGCCCTGCGCGTCGGACCCGACGCGGACCAGCGGCCGTCGGCGCCGCTGCTGGGCCAAGGCGGCACGGCCACGGCGCACGCCGTCGAACTGACCCGCGCGGACGGCGGGTTGACGGTGTCGTGGGACACCCGTTCCGTACCGCACGCCGACGGCGCCGCGATCGAGTTCCTGACGCCCGCACCGACCCTGTACGGGGCCCTCAACACCGCGACCAACCAGAACGGCAGCGGCCGCGACGACAACGGTGTCGACCACGCCTCCACGCTGCTGCGACTCCTGCCGTCGGCCAAGGGGAGGACCGTTCTGGACCTCGAGTCCCTCGGCCTGCCCACCGGTCTGCAGTATCCGGTGCGCATCCTCGCCACGCGCGACGGCAAACCCGTCGGACAGGCGTCGCCCACGTCGTTCGTCCAGTACCTCGACGGCGACACGGTCTCCGGAGTCCTCGAGAACTTCGAGGTGAAGGACGGCACGGCCCTGCTCGCCACGGACGACTTCGCCGAGGGTGACGACGGCGGGATCTCCTTGCGAGGCGGAGCCGTCACGGCTTACTCGCTGGCCGACGGACGCCTCGGCAGGGAGGTGTCGCACGAGTCCGGCACCTCGATGATGCAGATGGTGGTGGGCGCCGACCCGTCGACGGGCCACACCCTCGTCGCGCACCGGCCGTTCGCCGGCGGTGTGCTGCCCGAGGTCGACCTGCGCGACACCGCGACGGGCACCGAGGTGCGGCTGAGCACCCTGGACCCGGGCACCGGTTCCACATCGGTCTACTATCAGGGCGGTGTCGTCGACCCGGCTCACCACCGGGCCGCCGTGCTGACGTTCGACGGGGTGACGGGCGTGGCGAATCTGTGGACCGTCGACATGACCACCGGCGAGGTCTCCCCACCGCTCCCGCTCAACCAGTCCAGCCCGGGACGCGCCTTCAGCAACGTCTCGGTGGACGCCTCGACCGGCACCTTCTTCGTCGCCACCACCGGCACTCTGGGCCCGTGCCTGTCCGGACGTGTCCCCTACGCGGCCGTGTCCGTCGACCCGGGCAGCCGGGAGGTGTCCCCGCTGACCACCATGCCGGCGTGCACCGCGGGTCTGCTGCCCGACGGAAAGGGAGACCGCGTCTACGTCGCCGCCGGAGCCGCCACCCCCAACTACGTCAGCGGCGAGTTCCCCACGAGCAGCTGGCGCTCCGCGGACCAGAAGACCCTGACCACGTCGACGCCGGCGGACCTGGGCACCAGGGGCGTCATGTGGCCGGTCCTCGACACCGAACACCATCTGGCCCTCGTGGCCAGCCTCTACGAGGAGGGAACCACGGGCGACAACAACGCCCTGAGTGAGATCACCGTCGTCGACCCGGACACCGGCGCGGTCCTCGCCCGGCACCCGATCGCCAACCTCGTGAACTCCACCCTGTCCACGTCCAATTTCGACTTCACCAGCCGCCGCGGCCTGTTCCTCGACCCCGGCACCCGCAGCGGGTACCTGGTCAACCCCTGGGCCGACGGCCTGGAGCGCTTCACCTATTGAGCCGTGGCGACACGGAACGCGGGTGACCGCCGCCTCCCCGGGGCGGCGGTCACCCGCGCGGTGTTCTCCGGCAGGGGTGTTCAGTAACTGAACTGCTGGATCTGCTGGTCGTTCGGGCCGTACGTCCAGCCGGTCCTCGTTCGCGGATCCAGCTGGACGGCGTTCTCGGCCCCGCCGTGGCCGCCGACGACGAAGCCGGTCAGCGTGCGGATCACCGCCCCGGATCCGAGGTCCACGACCGCCAGTTGGCCGGTGGCGTTGTTGTCCGGCACCCACATCCCCGCACCGAAGTACGGCTGGCCCTCCGGCGTCGGGTACGAGACGACGGCGATCCCGTGGACGCCGTCCACCGCGAGGGCGGAGGGCTTGCCCAACCGCACACTGACGACGTCGCCCGCCGCGCCCGTGGTCTCGTCGACCGGGGTGAGCACGCCCGTGGGTACGACGTTGACGCTGATCACGGTGGCCGAGAGGTTGAACAGCGACCCGGTACCGTCCGAGGCGATGCCATGGCTGCACCCGGAGGTGCTGCCGAGGCCGGTCACCGTGCGCGCGGTGAGATCGACCCGGGCCGGG
Organism: Streptomyces brasiliensis; assembly: GCF_014647875.1. Taxonomy (GTDB): domain Bacteria; phylum Actinomycetota; class Actinomycetes; order Streptomycetales; family Streptomycetaceae; genus Streptomyces; species Streptomyces brasiliensis. Next base: position 34,290 of record NZ_BMQA01000063.1, read on the forward strand.
GTGACACTGCCGAGGCAGTTGAACGGTCCGGCCGCCTTGGCCAGGAAGACGTCCCCGCTGCGGGTGTCGACGGTCAGCAGGCTGTAGGTGCCGGCGGCGACGCCGGCGGGGTCGGCCGGGATCGGCTCGCCCGCGGTGCCCGTGCCGAGGTCGACGGGCAGGACCAGGTCGGCGTTGCCGGAACCGTGCAGCAGCAGGGCGCCCTTGCCGTGCACGTCGTCCACCCGGCCGCTGACGTAGGTGTACTCGTCCGCGGGGAGTGTGGTGACGCCGGTCAGCGTGTCCGTACCGGTGTTCCACGTCTCCACCCGCACGTCACCGCCTTCCGCCCGGCGGTGCACCAGCAGGACGCGATCCGCGGTGGCGCCCACGACCTGGTACGACGCGCCGGAAGCCGGGTCCGAGGTGATGGCGTCGCCGTAGCGCCCGGTCGCCGTCGCGTAGTGGCGGACCTCTGCGCCACCGGAGGCCGTTTCGAGGGCCGCGACGGAGTGGGCAGAGGCTGTCGCACAACCTCGCCCTAACGGCGGTCAAGAGCGATTCGTTGTTCGATTCCAACCGTTGTGAAGGCTTTGGAATCTTGGTT
>NZ_BMQA01000064.1 GCF_014647875.1 Streptomyces brasiliensis
ATTCATCTCCTACATGACTCTCATCCTTTCGGTGTTCGTGGCACACGGTGCAGCTCTTCTGAGGGTGTCTCGTTGGGGTGAGTCACCACCGAAAGTGAGACAGGGCCGTTCATTTCACAGGCCCACAGTGGCAGCAGCTGAGGCGTGTGATGCGGTGAGTCGGGGCAGTCGGCGTACCCGGTGTCAGATTCCAGACATGCCGGTTTCCGACAGTGACGAACCGTTCTTGAACCAGTGGTGGGCCTTACAGACTGGGCGCCGCCCGGGGACACCCCCGCCGGGCACCCTGGAGAAGGAGACCCCGTGAAGAAGACCCTGTCTCTGGCGGCGGCGACCGTCGCGCTCGCCGCGGCCTGCGGCCTCTGCATCGCGATGCCCGCGCAGGCGGCTGACACGACAGCGCTCGACACCACCGTGGCGAGCCGGTTGCTCCAGTCGAACTTCAGCACCTCTGATCTGGATCCGCAGCACCAGGCCATCGTCGACCGCATCCTGGCGCAGCTGCCGGCCGACTGGGAGACGCGCCTCGACGCCGCCCGGGCCAAGTACGGTCTGAACGAGTCGCAGTGGCCCGAGATCCGCGACAGCGCGATCAACCCCGGCGACTATCAGTGCCAGCCGACCGACCTGAGCAGATACGCCAACTCCCTGCTGGCCGACGTCCAGGACCCCATCACCGTCTTGATCCTGTCCCTCTTCGGCGGCTTCGACTTGCCCACCTACGACGCCCTGATCTTCGGCAAGGAGTCGTCGTCGAACACCTTCGGCGCCCAGGGCGAGTACACGCAGCAGCTCAACTCCGAGATGAAGAACCTCAGGCGCTTTTGGGACATCGACTCGGCCGGTATCGAGCTGGTCCCGATGCACGGCGCCGACGTCTTCTCCGACCGCGACCGCATGTCCCGCACCCTCGCCGTGCTGTACGGGGGAACACCCGAGGACAACCTCGGCCTGGCCGACCTGTTTATAGAACTCGTGGACTCCGAGCCCTCGCTGAAGGGCGGCGCCAACCCGATCTTCACCTTCAACGCCTTCGCGTACAGCGAGAAGGGCGACCCGCAGCCGCTCGGCATCTCCGACCGCATCATCATGGGCGACGGAATCCTGCAGGGCATGACCGCGGTCAACCTGGGCGACGTCGCCCCGCGCGGCATCCTGGGCCACGAGTTCAGCCACCACGTCCAGTACCAGAAGAACCTCTTCGACAGCCCCCTCACCGGCCCCGAGGCCACGCGCCGCACCGAGCTCATGGCCGATGCCTTCGGCACGTACTACCTGACACACTCGCGCGGTGAGGCACTGAACGCGGCCCGGGTTCTCAAGTCCGAAAAGTCGTTCTACGAGGTCGGCGACTGCAGCTTCAGCAGCTCGGGCCACCACGGCACGCCCAACCAGCGTCTCAACTCGTCGACCTGGGCGGCGGGCGTGGCCAACGAGGAGCCGAACCAGGGGCACATCCTGCCTGCCCTGACCCTGGACCAGATGTTCGAGGCGAAGCTGCCCGACCTGGTCAAGCCCGACGCCGGCTGACGACCGGCCGACCGGAGGCCGTCGTCGTAGCCAGTCCCGCGACGGCACCTGAAGTCCCGTGTGGGGTGGGCCGGACCATGCAGCCGCCCACCCCACACGTCCAGTCGGCTCACAGCCAGCCGCGGCGACCCGCCTGCACGCCCAGCTGGAAGCGGGTCTTGGCGCCGAGCATCTCCTGCAGCCGGGCGATCCGGCGGGCGACCGTCCGCATGCTCACCCCGAGCTCCCGAGCGATCGACTGGTCGGTCAGCCCCGCACTGAGGTAGGCCAGCAACTGCCGTCCCTGCGCGGACGCCTCGCTCGTGACCGCCTCGCCGGACGAGGGCAGCGGCACCGCCGTGCGCCAGTACGACTCGAAGACCCCCACCAGCCCGTCGAGCAGCCCGGACGGCTGGACGACGACACTGTGATGCCCCCGCCGGTCCGGCGCGGCGACGAAGACCACCGCGAACCGCTCGTCGCACACGAGCACGTTCAGCGCCACATCGGGACACACCCGCGCCTGCTCACCGCGGTCGACACACTGGTATGCCAGATCCAGCGCCTTGGGGTCCCGCAGGATGTCGGCGCCGTACACCACGCGGTACGAGATCCCGCGGTCCAGGGCGTCGAGCGTGCCCGGCCCCACCTTCAACTCCTGATCGCCGCCGCCCACCGGCCCGATGCACAGCGCCCGCACCTGCGCCACGGCCTCCTCGTGGACCCGCGCCTGCACCGCCTCGCGCCGCTCGGACGTGTCGACCACCTCGACGTAGCTCGCCCCGGCCGTGTGGTCGAGCCAGTACCGGGACAGTGCCGTCGCGCTCTCGTGCGCGATCCGGGCCTGTCGCGCGCACCGTTCGGCCACCGACTCCAGCACGGCTCGCGGCGGCTGCGCGCTCAGCCGGCCGCCGGTGGCCGACACCAGCCCGAGCCCGCCGAGTTCGGCGACCGCGTCCCGCAGCCCGTCCAGCGGCAGCCCGGTCGGCGCCATCCGGGCCGTAAGCCCGGCCAGCGCCTGCGGACCGTGCTCCACCAGTAAGAGATACGCGGCCTCCGCCGTGGCCGACAGGCCGAGTGCCTGCAACGACCCCCGCAGCCGCCCGGCCCACGCCGGCAAGGCTCTTCGCCCGCGCTCTCCGCCCCGCTCTTCCACCGCGTTGATGACGTGCAAGTGACCCTCCAATGGCATTCCGGAGTTCCACTGATTCAGCGTCGGAGAACCGGCCGACGTCACCGAGGACGACCTCAATGAGCCACAGGCGCAATTTACCGTCATCTTCGCTTCTACGGCACAACCCATTCCCTCCCCCTATAACTCGCCATATACGGCAGCTGTGCCGATTCTCAGACGACTGTCACTCCCCCACTGACAGCGGCATGCAAACTTGCGTCCCGCAGCCGGCTCAGTGTCTGATCTGGGTCAGCACCTTCGTGCGGAGCTCGGCGAATGTCGGCTGGGCCCGTGTCGTGATCTGATCCCGCGGGTGCGCCAGCGGCACGTCGACCACCTCCACGACCGAACTGGGGGACCCGCCCAGCACGACCACACGGTCGGCCAGATAGACGGCCTCGTCGATGTCGTGGGTCACGAACAGCACCGTGACACCCAACTCCGACCGCAACCGGAGGAGCAGGTCCTCCAGGTCGAACCGCGTCTGGGCGTCCAGCGAGGCGAACGGCTCGTCCATGAGGAGGATCTCGGGTTGGTACGCGATCGCCCGCGCGATGGCGGCGCGTTGCTGCATGCCGCCCGAGAGCTGCCACGGATACTTCTTGGCGACCTCCGCGAGGCCCACCTCCGCCAACGCGGCGGCAACCCTGCGGAACCGCTCACTGCGGGGGATGCGCGACCCGCGAAGCGGCAGCATGACGTTGCGCTCGACGGAGAGCCACGGCATCAGCGAACGCGTGTAATCCTGGAATACGAGCCCCATCTCCTGCGGCGGTCCGTCGATGCGACGGCCATCGAGCATCGCACTCCCGGCGGTCGGCGGGAGCAGGCCCGAGAGGCAGCGCAGGAGCGTGGTCTTGCCGATCCCCGACGGCCCGACGATGCAGACGAACTCGCTGGGCGCGACATGGAATGAGAGGTCGCGGATGACCTCCCGCGCCGTCGCGCCGGCACCGTAGGTCATCCCCAGGCCGCGCACGGAGAGCCTGTTCGCAATCTCGCCGCGCACTGAGGTCGGGTCGGGATCGATCGTTGCGGTCATGGAAGCGGCCCTTTTCGTCAGTTGGTCTTGCCCGCGGCTCGCGAGCCGTCGTACCAGGAGAGGACGCGGCCACGCACGAGCCGGAACGAGAGGTTCACGGCCACCCCGACGATCGCCAGCAGGACAACGCCCGCCCACATGTCGGTGAACCGGAAGTACTGCTGGGCCATGATGACCTGTGCTCCGATGCCCTGGGGTGCGCCCATGAGCTCGGAGGCGACCATCACGACCAGCGCCGCCACGATGCTCAGCTCGATCCCCGTCATGATCCGGGGCGCCGCCGAGGGCAGCTGCACGGAGACGAGCCGCTGCACCCGGCCGACCCGGTAAGAGCGCGTCACGTCGAGCACGGTGGAGTCGATGCTCCGAATCCCGTCGACCGTCGCCAACAGCACCGGGAAGAGTGCGCCGAGGGAGATCGCGGCGATCCGCATCCCGCCGCCGAACCCCAGCACCGAGATGAGGAGCGGCAGGTAGGCGATGGCCGGGATGGCCCGGAAGAAGGAGATGAGCGGACTCGTCATCGCGTGGAGCCAGCGCAGCTCCGCGATCACCACACCGAGCGCGATGCCCGCGACGATCGCGATCGCCAGGCCGACGACGAGGTTGCGCAGACTCGGGATCGCGTCCGACGAGAAGCTCGACGAGAACCAAATCGTGCGGAAGCTGCTGAGGATGTCGGAGGCGGCCGGCGTGTAGGGATCCGTCGAGCCCGACGACGCGAACCACCAGACGGCGAGCAGCGCGAGCGGGGTGACCACCGCGACGACGCGCAGGGCCGCGGTGGCCCGAGCACTACCACGCCGCGTCGAGCCGCGTCGGAGAGCGGAGCCGAGCCGGCGTACGACGCGCCGGCTCCGTGCCGCGACGAGCACTGAGTCGACACGGTCGAGCAGGGGCCACCACCGCTCGAACCTCGGGCCGCGCGCCGTCACGGGACGGGAGGAGTCGACGCCGTGCGGACGTTGGGCACGGACCGAGACGTGCCAGTGGATCACGCGACGCTCGCCCAGGGTCAGCAGTGCGTTCAAGGCGATCCCGAGGACGCCCAGAGCGATCACGTAGCCGAATACGGTCTCGAGGTAGCCCTGCTGGCGGTAGGTCTCGAGGTCGTGGCCCAGGCCCGGCGCGCCGCCAACGATCCCGGCCAGCACGGCGACCACCAGTGCGATCGCCGCGCTGACTCGGAGACCCGTCGCGATGAAGGGCACCGCGTTCGGCACCACCACTCGCCAGGTCCGGGCGATCGACCCGAGACGGTAGGACCGTGCGACGTCGAGCATGACCGGGTCCGCGTCCCGCGCACCCGCGAGGGTCGTCACGATGAGTTGCGGGACCAGTGTGAAGACGATGAGCACCACCGCCATGCCGCTCGTAGTTCCCAGATGCAGGACGACGATCGGCAGGATGATGACGGCTGGGATCGACTTCGTGACCTCGATCAGGACCCTCGTCGCGTTGTAGCCGAGCGGGCTGAGCCCGACGTACAGGCCGAGGGGGACGCCGACGGCGACCGAGATCGCGAAGCCGGCGACCACCTCGGTCATGGTCGAGCCGACAGCGCCCCAGAATCCGCTCTCGGTGACGATCCGGCTCAGGGCACGGAGGGTGCCGGTGGCGTACGGCAGGTTGGTGTTCCGCATCGGCCCACCCGCCAGCCACTGCCACAAGGCCAGGAAGATCAGGGCTCCGGCCACCGGAAGTCCCGCGCGGGACAGGCGGGAGCGCATCACCGAATGCCGATGACCGACGTCAGGTCGGGCATCTTCTTGATGTAGCCGAGCTTCAGCAGCGTTCCGGCGACGGGCGTGATGTCGCGGTCGAGGACCACGTCGTCGTTGACCGAGACGCCCGGCCCGCTCTTGATCGCCGCCAGCGAGGCCTTCGTCTTGTCCGCCACGAGCTGGTCGATCTCGTCCGGGTGAGCCCTGGCGTACTCGTTCACCTCGAGGATCGCTTCGTGGAACGTCTGCATCGCGCCGTGCTTCGCGTCGAGGTCCTTCGCGGCGGTCACCCACACGTTGAAGTTGGCACCCGGCTTGAAAAGCGCCAGCGAGGGAGAGAGAGCGCGCTGGTAGCCGAGAGACTCGAGCTGGCTGGTGAAGGGCGATGTCACGGTGGCGGCATCCAGCTTGCCGGCCTGGAGCTGTTGCAGCATCGTGGGCTGGTCCAGCACCGCCCAGTTGATCTTGGCCGGGTCCCCGCCGTCGGCGGAGACCGCCGCGGCGACGCCGATCTCACTCTGGGTGCCGCGCCCCGCGACGCCGACCTTCATCCCGGCGAGGTCCTTGGCCGACGAGATGGTGTTGCCCTTGGCCGCGTACACGCCGACGTAGTCCACCTTGGCCGGCGGGAGGGACAGAGCGTTGGCCGGGATGCTCAGGTTCGGCCCGACGACCCTGAGCTGAACGCCCTGCTCCGCGGTTGTCACGATGTTGTTGATCGGGACCGACGTGATGTCGGCCGAGCCTCCCAGGACCGCCGTGATCGCGGTGGGCGGCGACGACACGTCCGACTCCTCGACCTTGAGGCAGTGCTTCGCGAAGATGCCCGACTGCTCGCCCAGGAGGATCCCGGCCATCGGCCGACCCAAGGAGAGCGACGCGTTGAGGGTGGTCATCTTCGAGCAGCCCGACGCCGCCTCGGCACTGCTCGACGAGTCCGATTTTGTGTTGTGCGCCGAGGCTGTTGCTTCCTTGGACTCCGACGAGCACGACGAGACAGCGAGCATCGTTGAAGCCAGCAGTGCAAGAGAGCCCCTTAGGGCAATCCGACGACGCATGCCACTCCTTGTTCGCTAGCGGGAGCGCGACCCTGTCGCCTCCCTGACCCGGACTTCACATGGCGTGGGGACGGTGAGCGTGTATGTAACGTCCACTACACGAACAGTGACGGCTGTCACTGCTGAGCGCAAGGGGCCGGTCGGAAATACCTGAACCCGTTCGGCTCCCCGAGGTCACCATGGGCTGGATCACCGACGACGGCTTGCACGAGGGCTACCTGGTCCCCGAGTTCCGTGACGGCGCACGGGGTCGAGGAGTCATCGCAGGCGGGGTACCACTCGACCAAGGCGTCTGCTGCAGGGTTGGGTGACAGGTTCAGTCTCGCGGCCCGATGGGCCGGGACGGTCATGACGGTCCCGAATTCGACGGGGGTCGGCCGGCCGAGCGAGGCTTGTCTCCGGCGCCGGTGGGTAGGTCCTCTCGAGGTCACGACCGCGATCCGCAGTTCCTGACGGGTGGCCCACGAACGGCGGTCGAGGACGTTCTTCTTCAGCAGACTGAAGAAGGACTCCATGGCCGCGTTGTCGCCTGCCGCCCCGCCCCTCCCTGTCGAACCGGCCATACCGTGACCGTTGAGTGCCCGGACGAATTTCCGTGACCGGAACTGCGAATGCACCCAGCAACGCTCTGACGCCGGGCAACAGCGTTGTCCAGGGCGGTGACGGCCAGGCGGGACTTCATCCGCGCGTCGATGGAATAGCCCACGATCCTCTTGCTGAAGACGTCCTTGATCGCACAGAGATACAACTTCCCTTCGCCCGTGGCATGTTCGGTGATGTCCGCCAGCCACAGCCGGTTCCGGCCATCCGCGGTGAAGTCACGGCGGACCAGGTCGTAGTGCACCGGCGGACCGGCCTTCTTGATCTTGCCGCGTTTCCCCCCGAAGACGCTCCACCAGCGGTTGTCCCGGCAGATCCGCCACGCGGTCCGGTCGGCCATGACCGACCTCGCGCCGCGGGCTTCATCGGCCAGGACAGCACCGCGGCGGCGAACCGGTAGAACAGCCGAATCAGCACGGTCCCCCATCACCGCAGGTCCGGGCCCGTGACTGAGTTTCGGAAGTACTACACTCCCCCTGCCACGCGCGACGTGATCCCGGGAGGTTCCGGTCCCCGTGCACAATCGCTACACCCAACTCGTTCTCATTGCCCTGCTCCAGGTCCTGAGCATGGCGATGTGGTTCTCCGCTTCTGCCGTGGTCCCAGCGCTGCGCACCGCATGGCACATCGACGACAGCCACACGGTGTGGCTCACGTCCTCGGTACAAGTGGGCTTCGTCCTCGGAGCGATTCTCTCTGCCGTCCTCAACCTGCCCGACCGATTCGCCCCGCACCGCCTGGCTGCGGCAAGCGCACTCGGCGCGGCCGCGGCCACCCTCGCCCTGCCGGCGTTTGCCCACGGTCTGCCGACCGCAGTTGCATGCCGCCTGCTCGTAGGCGTCTGCCTGGCTGGCGTATACCCGGTCGGCATGAAACTGATGGCCTCGTGGTTCCCCAGCACCGACCGCGGGCTCGCTCTCGGCGTCCTCGTCGCCTCCCTGACCCTGGGATCCGCACTGCCTCAGTTGATCAATGGTCTGCCGGGTCTGCCCTGGCAAGCAGTACTGACCACGGCTGGCACCCTGGGGATCATCGCCGCAGTCTTGGCCGCCTTGCTGGTACGCCCCGGCCCACATCTATCGGCAGGAACCCGGCCCAGGCCCCGCTACGCCATTGAGATGTTCCGACACCGGGGCCCACTGCTGGCGAACCTCGGCTACTTCGGTCACATGTGGGAGCTCTACGCCTGGTGGACGTGGCTGCCTACCTTCATGCTGGCCAGCGCCACCCACGGCGCAGCACAGGCACCGTCGCGACTCGCCCTCGGGCTCGGGGCCTTCACCGCGATCGGAGTCGCCGGCGCGGTCGGCTGCCTCATCGGCGGATGGGCTGCCGACCGCTTCGGTCGTCCGCAGGCCGCAGGCACAGCGCTGGCTATCAGCAGCCTGTGCTGCGCCGCCTCGCCGCTCATATTTCAGGCGTCCTGGCCCCTGCTGCTGGCGGTCCTGTCTCTGTGGGGCGCGGCAGCGGTCGCTGACTCAGCAGTCTTCTCCACCGTTCTCAGCGAAGTTGCCGACCAGAGGTACACCGGCACCGCGCTCACCGTCCAAACCGCGGTCGGCTATCTGCTGACGGTCGTGTCCATCAACGGGATTTCCGCGCTGGCAGACAGCATCGGTTGGCAGTACGTGTTTCTCCTTCTCGCGCCCGGACCAGCCCTTGGCGCCCTTGCCATGCGCGCTCTGGCCCGTCGAACACCGCACACATCGGCTGCACAGAGCGTGGTGGGCGACTTCTCGTCGCCCACCTAGCCCGTCGAATCCGCGCAGTGCAGAAAGCTCGCTGCAAGCGGGCACTGCTTACCGGGCTCCTCCATTGCACTCTGTCCGGTCGTCGTCCACAGGTCGGTGAGGTCGTCCTGCCAGTTCTGGTGATGCATGCCCGGCTCAGTCGCGGAAGATCCGGCTGACCGCAGGCGCGATGTCACGGTGCCCGCGTATGACCTGCATAGTTCCCCGACCGACTCGAGCGAGGTCGCGACCGAGCTCGATGTCCTTCTCACCGGTCACGTCGAGAAGGACATCCACCCGGGGCAGCGCAGCTGCCAGCGGACGCGGATCCGGTCCTGCGTTGTGCACGCAGTCCGACAGCAGCAGGACGCGGGAGTCCCGCTCGGGCGCGCGGGCTAGTTGCTGCGCTGCGAGCTGCAGCGGGAACGCCACGTTGGTCAGACCGCGCGGCGTGATGCGCAAAAGGTGATCGAGCAGGTCGAGCGGCCGTACCTGGTCTCCGAGACGGCACAGGATCGCTGCGTCCGACCAGAAGGCGATGACCGCGAGCTTGTCTCGCGTCAGGGCGCCGGCGAGTGCGCCGACTGTTGCCGCGGCCATGTTGATCCGCTCGCCACGGGTCGACCCGGACACGTCGACGGCGAGAACCACCGAGCGCGTGGCACGTACCCGGTCGCGAACGATGATGTCGGAGTCCTCCGGTATGGGCTTGTCGGCGAGCCGTTCGAGCGTGGCGTCGAGATCGAGGTCGTCGGCCGCCCCTGTGTAAGGCATGCTCATCAGTTCGCCTTGCCCCCGCCGTATCGCGTTCGGCACGGTCGGGCGAGGAAGTACGAGTAGCGCGGCGATTTGCCGGGCCAAGTCACGTACGGCCGGCGCCACGGACATCTGCTGTTCGAGTTCGGCAACGGCGATGTTGCGGGCGCGCTCGTCGGTGAACGTGGTCGCGCCGCCTGGCGGCAGCGGCCGGCCAAGGTCTGCTGATCCACCGACCCGCATACCGATACCGCCTGCTGATCCGGACATGTCGTAGGCCGTCGGCGGTTCGGTCAGCTCCTTCGGCCGCCGTTTCAACGGTCGACCGCGGTTCGTGTCCTGCCGAGTCGTGCGCCGCTCGAGCGAGCCGTCGGCTGCGATCTCTCTTCAAGTGGCGCCGGCGTAAGCCGCGGGCTCGAGCATGAACCGGTCTTCCCAGATCTCGCGGAGTACCCGCTCAGGGGTCGTCTCGGCCGCTTCGTCGAGTCGGATCCGCCCGGACAGCGCGACCATCATCGCGTCCAGGACCACGGCGGCGTACGGCTCGTCCGGACGCTGCCCTTGCGGAGTTACTCCCCGAAGGGCAAGCAATGCCTTAAGGATGAGCGCGCAGTCGATGGCTCCCCGCACGCTGCTTCCCTGGCGCACACTCGGGTGCGTGCGGGTGGCTCGCGTGACCGCGACGGCATCTGCTGCGAGCGGCTGCGCACCGGCGTCGGACAACCCCGCACGGAGGATGACGATCCGCTCTTCCTCGGCGGCCTCCTGGTAGTCGACGACAATCCGGTTGAGCCGGTCACTGATACTGGTCGACAGCCGCGTGGTGCCGACGGCGTCGTAGGGATTCATCGACGCGATGACGCGAAAGGTCTGCTTCGCGGTGATCATTCCGACGCGGGGAATCGCGATCGCGCGGTCGGCCATCGCCGCCAGCAGGGTGTTGAGGGTATCCTCCGGCGCGCGGTTGAATTCCTCGACGTAGAGGAATCCGCCTTCTTCCATTGCCTCGACCAGCGGGCCGGGCACGAAGTTTTCCGGGCTGTAGTCCTCGCGCAGCACCCGAGCGGGGTTGTGGTGCCCGATCAGCTTGGCTGGGGTCAGGTCGCCGTTGCCCTCGACGAACAACAGCGGGATGTCCCACTCGGCAGTGATCGCCTTGAGCATCGTCGTTTTGCTCGTTCCGGGAGGCCCCTCGAGTACCGGGTCCCGCCCGGCGGCAACGGTCGCGAGCGCGAGCTCCAGCTCATGCTCGCGACCGACCACTTCGGACAGCACTCGAATGTGGACGCTCGCAACTTCGTCGTGGGACTGCTGGTCGCCGTGCACGATTCTCGCTTTCCTCACTCGAATGCTGTCTGGTGCGCAGGTTCAGTGCTTGAGCATGGAGCCCGCGTCGACTCGGACCTCCAGGCCCGTGACGTAGCGGGCCTCGTCCGACGCCAGCCACAGGACGGCGTTGGAGATGTCGCGGGCGTCGACCCACGGCACCGGGAGCGAGTTGAGGGCCTCGAAGCGCGGGCGCAGGATCTCCTTGGTCCGCTGCTCCTCGGGCAGGTCCGGCGCGAAGAGGTTGTAGGTGCCTTGGTTGTGGATCATGTGGGTGTCCACGTTCGTGGGGTGGACGCTGTTCGCGCGGATGTTGTCCTTCGCCAGCTCCACGGCGGCGCTGCGCATGATGCCGACCGTGCCGTGCTTGGAGACCACGTAGTGACCGATCGTCGGAAGCGCCCACAGGCCGGCGGTGGAGCTCGTGATGATGATCGAGCCGCTGCCGTTCGCGCGCAGCGCCGGGATCGAGGCCTGGACGGTGTTCCACACACCGGTCAGGTTGACCGCGATCATCTCGTCCCACTTCTGCGTGTCGATGTCCTCGATAAGACCGAAGCTGAAGATGCCTGCGTTGGCCACGACGATGTCGAGGTGACCGAGCTGGGCCACGCCCTTCTCGACCGCCTTCTTCAGAGCTGCTGCGTTACGGACGTCGGCCTGGGTGGCAACGATGCGACGGTCCAGGGCCTCGACCTCCTTGACGGTCTGCGCCAGATCCTCGGGCGTGGCCATCTGGTAGGGCACGCTGTCCATCTGCTGGCAGATGTCGATCGCGATGATGTCGGCGCCTTCCTCGGCGAGCCGGACGGCGTGGCTCCGGCCCTGTCCGCGCGCCGCGCCGGTGATGAACGCAACCTTGCCCTCGAGACGTCCTGCCATTGTTCGTACCTGCCGTTCCTCTACTCGGTGCCGCGTTGCGGCCTCTCGGATCAGATGAGGGAGTTGCCGCCGTCGACCGGCAGCGGGACACCGGTGATGTACTTCGCCTCATCGGAGGCGAGGAACAGGACGGCGTGGGTGATGTCACTGGGCTCGACCCACGGGATGGGCAGGGCCATCGCGGCCTGGGAGGACGCGGCGAACTCTTCCTTCGACGCCCCGGACTTGCCCGCGAACAGGTCGTAGGTGGCCTGGTTCTGGATCATGTCGGTGTTTATCTGGTACGGGTGGACACTGTTCACGCTCCGCGGCCGCGAGAGCTGCGGGAATCGTCGCCACCCCGGGATGGAATGTCCCATGTGTGTCCTCCTGAGCACGGGCATGCAACAGTGCGCTGTTGGCGAAGGCAGCACCGCAGCAGGTGTCGCGCGCGATCGCATCTGCGCCACTCGCGGCAGCCTCCGGGCTCAGCCCTCTCAGGCCGACACCGAGAAAGGGACTTCGGTTCCATGAATCGGCTTCCAGCCGGGCAGAGGGGTGAAGTAGTGCAGTTCGAAGCGTCGTTCGACAATGCCCCATCGCCCGTTTCGGCGTTCGAACCGATCTCGGTACACGCCCCCCACCTGTGTCGGCCCACTCTCGACGTTTGCGACAAGGCAGTCCAGTGCGCTGGTTGCGGTCGCTTCGTCGCTATCGATGTCGATCAGGATGTTGGACATCCAATGGTGCATGTGTGGGCTTTGCGCCCAGAGCAAGTGCGCGGCGGCCACAATGCCCTCAATTCCGGAGAAATCGCCGAACGGCTCGCCGAGTGCGAGCAACGCACCCTCGTGCCAGATTCCCCTGAGCATCTCCACATCGTGACCGTCGAACGCGTAGGCGTATTCTGAGATCAAACGCTCGATCGCAATACGGCTCTCGATCGCGTCAAGGCGCGTCTGTATTTCGTGTGCGCTCATGATGACTCCCTTTGGGCCAGCTGTATTCATCAGTGATGAGATCGGGCATGCTGGTGATTACGTATCCCGTATGCACCTATCTCGCCGCGAGCGCTCACTGGCATCGGCCAGGTTTCTCGATCGGCCAAGGCCGATCGAGAAACGTGGCTTGCAGTTGGAGGGCTCGCCCAGGCTGCGCCTCGGACAGTTCAGCAGCCTCCGTCTCCGGCTCCGCTCTATCCAGCCGGTGTATCCCCGCTGTCCAGCTGGGTGCGGCTTGCGCGTTCGGCGGGCGAGGCTGGCCAGTCGTAGGCCACAGCACGAAACGGCGGCCAACTGTCCGCGGTACTGGGCCGCTCCACCGCGATGACGTGCAGGCACTCCTGGCACGTGAGCGTGATGCGAGGCCCGAGATGGTTGGCGATCTGGTAGCGGGCTACCTCTGTGCTCGCGCACTGTGGGCAGACCTTGTTGGGGACCAGGGGCCGGTCAGCGTAGACCTGGTCGACGTCAGGGTGTGGGTAGAGGATTCGATCGATCCATTCAGCCATCATGGATATCCTTTTGACCTAGGAGTTGACGGTGGTTCGGCCCGTTCTGAGCGCCCTGGCGCGTAGCTGGGCGAGGTCGTCCGTCGTCCTTGGCCAGCTCCGGTAGTGAGCGGGCGGGGGCGCCCATCCGGATTCACCTGCACCACGCAGCTCGGCCCGCAATCGCTCGGTGGCGGCCTCATCGACGATCAGTGATCCGGGCTCGATGACGACGCCGTATCCGTCGAGGGCGAAGTCGAGGGAGACCAGTTCGTTCCAGACATCCCGGCGCACCAGTTCGGGGTCGCGGTCGAGCGGGCTGCCGTAGCCGCCGCCTGCTGCCTGGTAGCAGACGATGATCTTGCCCTTGTGCAGCTCATGCGCGCTGAGTTTCAGCGTCTGGGCCTTGCCCGCGCCCCAGCCAGCTCCCGGGGTGGGCTGACCACCGTCGCCGAAGCAGCCCGCGATCGCTTCCACATGGTCGAGCGGCAGCAGGCCGTTCCATTGGGTGAACCCACCGGCATCGTCGATGTTGAGTTCCATCAGGTACGTCGACATGCCGGGCCCCCCACCACGCAGGCCCGCGGATGGGAACCGGCCGGTGTCGAGCAGGAACGAGAGCACCGTATCGTCGGAGCGGCTTTCGAAGGCGACGAACGCTGGGAAGCCGGAACGGAACTTGCCGGCCCCAGCCGCGTCGATCGAGGCGCTGATACCGCGCAGCAACATCGGGGTGTCGCGTTCGAGGTACTCAACATTGGTGAAGGAGGTGCTGAAGATCGGCGAGGTGTTGTGGCTGATGCCGTCTCCGGTGGGCGTCCCGCCCCAGGAGCCGCCTGAGCACGTCACCCCACCGAACGGCTGGCTGTCGTGGCCGTGGCGCTGATCTGTACCGTTGTAGACGACCGAGCCGGTTGATCCACTATCCGGGGCGACGGCCCGGTCCGGAAGCATCTGTCCGAAGATCTTGAGCATCAGGCTCGCGCCCTTGGCCCCCACTTCGGTGTGCATGCTCTGACTCGTGGGCGGCAGTCCCATGACGAGGGAGCCGGGCGGCGCGACGACGTGGAACGGTCGCATTGCACCCGCGTTCATCGGGTGCCGCGGGTCAAGTGTCACCTTGGGCCCGACGAGACAGCGATTGGTCTCTTCCCAGCAAGTAGTCGTCGCTGCGCGGGCCTGACTGTCCGTGCCGGAGAAGTCGATTTCCACGTGTGTGCCTCCCACACGGGCACTGGCCTGCATCCGCAGTGGCTGCCCGGCGGTGTTCGAACCGTCGTCGTCCAGCAGGACCGCCGCCGAGTACGTACCGTCGGGCACAGCCGAGATCGCCTGACGCATCCGGCGTTCGGCAAGATCCAGGGTGTAAGCGCATCCGGACTTGACGCGCTTGACACCGTACGAGTCGACCAGTTGCCGCAGATGGCGCTCACCGACGCGGAGCGTCCCGAACAGTGCTCGAATGTCGCCCAGGGCGTGCATCGGAGTCCGCACGTTCTCGAGGATCAAGTTGATCGTGGACCGCACGGGTACATCACCGGAGGTGATGAGCGTGGGCGGAATCCGCAGCCCCTCCTCGAACATCGAAGTGGCCTGACTGTTGAACCCTCCGGGCACGGGTCCGCCGATGTCGGTCAAGTGCGAGGCGTCGCTGAGCACGAAGGCGAGCTCGCCATCGACGAACACCGGGCGGATCAGGTTGATGTCCGGGAAGTGGATCGAACCGCGCCACGGGTCGTTGCACACCAGGGTGTCGCCCGGACCGAGGTTCTCCAAACCCCATTCGTCGAGGACCATGTTGACCATGTGCTGGTGGGTGAACGCGAAGTGCGTACAGCCCTCGGTCACGGCCACCATCTCGGTGCTTCCATCGGGATTCACGTTATGCACGCTTACGCCGAAGTCCAGAACTTCGCGCACCACGTTGGAGAACGCGCCGCGCATGAGGGTGGTGCGCATGTGCCGTGACGCCTCGATGAGTCCGGCGCGTATCGTCTCTGCGGTGGTCAGATCCAACCCGTAGGTCTTTTCGACGTCAGGGGCGCTGAGGAAGAATTCGCTGGCGAATTCGTGCTTGTCCATATCAGGCTCCCTCACCACTGGATCGTGATCGTTGCGTGTGCGTCGACATGGGCCTGGCAGCCGGGCTCGACGAGGATCGTGCCGAGTTCGTCGTCGATGACCGCAGGGCCGTCGATCCGGTTGCCCGCGAGGAGTTCACTGCGAGCGAAGAAAGGGACGTCGGCGTACTTGCGTCCGCCGAAGATGGCCGCACCGCGTGCTTTCACGGCGGTGGCCACCGGCTCGGCGCAGCCTGTGGTGATTTTCGGCAGCTTCAGATCAGGTGCTGGGCCATGCCCGGTGACCGCAGTTGTGGTGACGCTGACCCCTAGCTCGGGCGCGGCATAGCCGTATACGTGGTCGTAGTGCTCGTCCGTGGCCTGACGGATGCCGTCGAGGGTGGCCTGGTCGATCGGGCCGTTCGGGACGGGCAGCCGGTTGTCCCAGCTCTGGCCGGCGTACATGACGTAGATCGAGCGCTCGAGTTCCACCTGTGAAGGGTCGACGCCCTGACGCACGAGGTCTGCCGTGGCGCGCTGTTCCAGGTCGGCGTACCGCATGGCCAGAGTTTCCGGGTCGATCTGGGCGAGTGAGCGCATCTCCGGGGTCACGTGCTCGACCTTCGGACGGCTGGTGAGCATGCCGAACGCCGAGAAGCCACCTGGGAAGTACGGGACGACGACACGGCGCATTCCATGTCCACGAGCAGTGGCGACGGCGTGCAGAGGGCCGGCTCCGCCGTAGGCGAACAGGGCGTAGTTGCGGACGTCCAGGGCTCGGTCGAAGGCCTTGGCGCGCGTGGCGTTGACGATGTCGCGATTCACGAGGTCGTAGGCGGCCTGGGCGACGTTTTCGGGTGTGGTCTCGAGCCTGTTGGCGAGGGGTTCGAAGGCGGCCAGCGCGGCTTCACGGTCGAGGTCCATGGCACCGCCGAGGAACAGCGAGGGTTCGACGTATCCGAGCAAGACGTAGCAGTCGGTCACGGTGGGCTCGGTGCCGCCGCGGCCGTAGGCGGCCGGGCCGGGGACCGCGCCTGCGCTCTCGGGGCCTACGGTGAGCGTACCGAAGTCATCGACTCGGATGATGCTTCCGCCGCCGGCGCCGATGGACGTGACATCCACCGTGGCCACACCCAGCGGCATGCCCTGGTCGGCCTCCCAATTGTCGGTGACCAGTGCGCGGCCGTTTGCGACGAAACCGATGTCGGTGCTTGTGCCACCGATATCGACGCAGACGAGAGAGGCGTCGTCCAACGCTGCTCCGGCGTAGAACTCGGCGCCGAGGATGCCCGCTACCGGGCCGGAGCCCATGGTGAGAGCGGGAAAGTCCTCGATGGTGCTGTCCAGAGTCCGCAGACCGCCGCTCATCTGCATGATCTGCAGATCGCCGGAGTATCCCGCGTCGCGCATCCTTCCGCGCAGGTTCCGCAGGTACGTGGTTATCGCAGGGCCGGCGTAGGCGTCCAGCACGACGGAGAACGTGCGCTTGTACTCACCGGCACGAGCCTGAATGGACGACACCTGCACGTAGGCATCCGGGAGTAGCTCGTTCACGAGCCTGCTCAGGGCCTTCTCGTGCGCGTCGTCCGCATAGGCATTGATCAGGCAGATCGCGACAGATTCGATGCCTTCATCGCGCAAGAACTCGATGTCTTCCCGCGCTTGGTCCAAGTCGAGCGCCTCGTGCACGGTACCGTCGTCGAGCAACCGCTCGGCGATCTCCCGGCGGTAGCGTCGGTGAACGAGAGGACGATCCTGGTGCGGACGGATCCACTGCGGGTCGTAAAGATCGTCTCCATCCGGCCGGTACAGCTGACCTACGTCGAGAAGATCCCGGAAGCCTGACGTGCACAGCAGCCCGGTCTTGGCGCCGGAGCGGGTGAGAACGGCATTGAGGCCGACGGTTGCACCGTGATGGAAGCCCACGATGTCCGCAGGGTCCAGGTCGAATGTTCTCAGGAGGTTCACCACGCCGGTGGACTGGTCTTCAGGCGTGGTGGACACCTTGGTGCGCAGTAGTTCCCCGGTGTCCAAATCAAGTGCGACGCCGTCGGTGAATGTCCCACCGACGTCTACGCCCAGGCGAAATCGACGCATACCATCTCCTACGGGGTCTTGGCAGCCCCATCGATCACGGAAAGATCGCGGTCTTCTCCACCGCGATGGACGCTGAACGCAGGCACACACCGACCCTTGATCGCCGCCCGTGAAATCAAGGCCGGCCAGTGGCGATGCGCTGTGGTTGTTGCAGCAGTGAAGACGTCACCGAGGTCTCTGCGAGCTGGACCGCATGAGGCTGAATGGCAACGGAACCTCACCTCGGACACGCAGCGGAACTCGGCGCAGCTGTCACTCCGTTTAGGCGCTGGATCGCCACCTGGAGGTGCGATCGCTCTCGTTGGGCGGTTCGCGGCGGAAGTCGCGCCCGTCGTTGCCTGGTCGCCCGGCTGCTGTGGCAGGCCATCGGTACGGGCATATCACTGTCCCTGGTGCGCGGGGTGTGTGGGCCGAGCGGGACGGGATGGCAGCGGGCGGCTCTCGTACGTTGCGCGTGCTGTTTTGTTCACGCGTATTTGACCGTATGAATTTTTCGACAGTCTGCGAGCGGGCTGCCGGGCTGTCAACCCTTCATGCAGAGATCCGCGGCGACGCTACGGCAGTGACGGCTGCATAAGAGCAGGAGAGTCCAGGCGTGAACGTCCGCACGGGCGAGCGAGCGAGCGAGGGGCCGTGGCCATCCCGGAGGGTTGACGGACCCCGATATTGGGACGTACAAATTACTGGTCCCCGTCCGTTGCCGCACCGGTCCACACCCCGCTCAGGGTTGGCAGCCGTGGTGTCCCTCGCAGGTTCCTCGAAGAGCGTCAGCATGCTCCGCCTCTCGACGGCATCACCGTCGTCGGCTCAGCAGGTCGTCGCCGCCCAGTTCCCCTCCCCCATCACCCCCTTCGGCCACTAACGGCTCTCGGTGCGCGGTCCATCACCTCCCCCGACCCGGTGAATGGCGACGCCGGTACAGGGGAGGGCCTGGCGGGCCGGCGGTCTACGGGGCGCCCAGGCCGGCTGCCTCAGGTCGGCCCGACGTGAAGGCGCCGATCTCCGGTGACGGGCGGCCGCACTGAACTCTGTCGCGATGCGGCGCCGTGTGAAGAACGATCAGGTTCATGAGAGGCGACTTTTGATGCGAGATAGCTGGATTGATCCACTGGCTGGGGACGGTGCGGCATGACGAGCGTGATAGAACGCCTTGGCGCGTTCGCCGCCGGGGTGACACTCGACCGGCTGCCGGCCGCAGTCGTCTCACGTGCTCAGGACTGCCTCGTGCACGCGCTGGTCATCGGCGCGGCCGGGGTCGATGCGGGGTTCGGCGAGACGGCGGAGGCCGCCCTCGGCGCCGCAGTCGGCACCGAAGCCCACCTGCTCGCGTCCGGCAGGACCGCGGCCCCGCAGCTTGCCGCCTTCGCCAACAGCGCACTGTTGCATGCCCGTGCCCAGGAGGACACACATGGCACATTCCATCCCGGGGTGGCGACGATTCCCGCAGCTCTCGCAGCCGCGGAGGCCGAACGGGTTGACGGGGCCACGTTCCTGTCCGCAGTGGTGGCCGGCTACGAGGTGGGGACGGCGATCTCCGATCCCCTGACCGAGCTGACCACACCGCCATTCCGGGCGACTGGCCTGTTCGGCCCGCTGGCCGCCGCGGCGGCAGTGGGCCGTGTCCTCGCCCTCGACGCACGGCAGCTCACGTCGGCTCTGGGGCTGGCGTCGGGGTTCGCAGGAGGCAGTAGTGAGGCGTTCGCCGCAGGCACCGACGAATGGCACTACCAGCCCGGGGTGGCCGCCTTGAACGGTCTGCTTGCCGCGCAGCTGGCCAGGGCGGGAGCGCAGGGATCGCTGCTTGCGATGGAAGGCGAGGCCGGCTTCCTGGACTGCTTCGTCCGGGGGCAGGCGCCGTCGCCGGATGAGCTGGCGGTCGACCTCGGCAGCCGCTGGCGGATCCTGGACGTCACCTTCAAGCCCTACCCGATCTGCGCGTTCAATCAGACACCAGCGTTGGTCGTGGCGCAGCTTGCCACCACGCACGGCATCAGTCCGGCCGACGTGGCGTCGCTGGTGGTACGCATGAACGAACGTGAGGCCACCTACCCGGGGGTGGGGTACAGCGGGCCCTTCCGGGAAGTGGCGCAGACGCTGATGAGCGTGCGCTTCGGCGTCGCCGCCGCTCTGGTAGATGGGCACATCGACTACGCGGCCCTGACCCGCTTCGACGACCCGACGCTGCTCCACCTGGTCGAGCGGATCGACATCATTCCCGAGCCGGGCCGCCCGCCCAAGACGGCGGCCGCGACGCTCACGCTCATCGACGGCCGGGAGATCCGCATGGCGATCGAGGACTCTGCGAAGGAGCTGTCCTGGGACTCGGCGGGGGTACGGGACAACGCCCGACGGCTGCGGCTGGAGACACACCTCACCGAGGAGGGACTCAAGGCGCTGTTCACGGCCGTCGAAGCCCTGCCCGAGGCACGCAGCCTGGACAGACTGCTCGAAGCCGTCCTCCCACCCAGTTGAACATCCGAACAAATAAAGCATGCTGACGCTTTCTCAGAGGGCGTTAGATACCTATTGACTTCGGTAGCCCCGCCAAATAGCGTGAGATTTGTACGTACGAATTTTCAGTCCGGGTGGAGAACCCCTTCATCCGACCGGGCCGGAGTGATGCCGCGATGCGCAGGGCTGGTGGTCGGGCGCACATAGGTACGCATCGCCGTGGAGCCCTCGAACTGCCGTCCCGCTCCACGAGCCCTCGCGCGGGCGTCGCCTTGAGGCCCGTGCCAACGACAGGGAAGCTGCGGTCGAGTGGCCGAACGCTCATAACACAGGACAGCACGAACGCGGTCACGCCGCGGAAGGTGGATCTTGGGATGACACGCAACGCAGCCGGTGAAGTCACGTACCGGCAGATGTACATCGGCGGCAAGTGGGTGGACGCCGAGACGGGGGAGACATTCGAGTCCGTCGACCCGTTCACCGGGCAGGTGTGGGCGAAGGCTCCGCTTGGCGGGCCTGCTGACGTTCGTAAGGCGGTGCAGGCGGCGACCGACGCACTGAGCGGGCCATGGGGCACCATGTCCGCCTCGGCGAGGGGTAACCTCATCCGGCGCCTCGGTCAGCTCATAGCTGAGCACACGGATGAACTCGCCACCATCGAGAGCACGGACAACGGCAAGGTCATCCGCGAGACGCGGGGCCAGATGGCGGGTCTTCCGGCCACCTACGAGTACTTCGCCGGAGCCGCCGACAAGATCCAGGGCTCGACGATCCCCTCCCCGCACACCAACTTCTTCACCTACACCCGCCGGGAACCGATCGGCGTCGTGGCCGCGATCTTGCCCTGGAACAGCCCTCTGTACTTGCTGGCCAGCAAGCTCGCACCGGCGCTGGCGGCAGGGTGCACGTTTGTGGCGAAACCGGCCGAGCAGACGCCGATGTCCACGCTGAAGTTTGCTGAACTCGTCGCGGAAGCGGGATTCCCCGACGGTGTGTTCAACGTCGTGACTGGCGCTGGCGAGACCGGCGCTGCGCTGTCCGCCGACCCAGGGGTGGCGAAGGTAACCTTCACGGGCTCTACGGCCACTGGCACGGCTGTGATGAAGGCCGCGGCCGATCACATCACGGACGTCACCCTCGAGCTCGGCGGCAAGTCCCCCAACATCGTCTTCGCCGACACCGACATCGCGGACGCGATGAACGGGGTCATGGCCGGCATCTTCGCCGCGACGGGGCAGACCTGCATCGCCGGCAGCCGGCTGCTCGTAGCCAGGGAGATCCACGACGAGCTGATCGGCAGGCTGGCCGAACGGATCAAGACGATCAAGCTCGGTGACCCGCTCGACATGGCCACCGAGGTGGGGCCCATCGCCTTCAGCGAGCAGCTGGACAAGGTGCGCTCGTATGTGGACATCGGCGTCGGCGAGGGCGCCACGCTGGTGTCCGGCGGACGCAAGCCGACCGAGGGCGACCTGCGCGACGGGTACTTCTTTGAGCCCACGATCCTCACCGGCGTGCACAACAACATGCGTGTCGCCCGAGAGGAAATCTTTGGGCCGGTGCTGTCGGTCATCCCCTTCGACAGCGAAGAGGAAGCCGTCCGGATCGCCAACGACACCGCTTACGGCCTGGCCGCCGCGGTGTGGACGCGTGACATCCAGCGCGCGCACCGCGTCGCACACCAGCTCAACGCCGGGTCCATCTGGATCAATTCCTACCGCGTGCTCGCCTACAACGTGCCCTACGGCGGCTTCCGGCAGAGCGGAATCGGTCGAGAGAACGGACTCGAGGGCCTGGACAGCTACCTGCAGACGAAGTCGATCTGGGTTGAGCTGACCGGCGCGAGCCGCGACCCGTTCAAGCTCGGCTGATCAACCAAGGAGTGATGCACATGTCGATCGACACTTTTCCCAAGACCTGCCGGGCCGCGGTACTCACCGCGCACGGAGAACCCTTGGAAATCCGAGAGCTGCCTGTCCCCAGCGAGCTGGAGCCCGGCGCGCTGCTCGTCAAGATCGAGGCCGCCACGGTCTGCGGCTCCGACCTGCACCTGTGGGACGGGTCACTGGCCGGCAGCCAAGCCCTTGACCTGCCGGTGATCCCTGGGCACGAGATGGTCGGCTCCGTCGTCCGGATCGGTGAGGGCGCGGACCGCGACACCTTTGGCCAGCCGCTGCGGCTGGGAGACCGGATCTGCTTCACCCACGCGTCGTGCAACCAGTGCGAGCACTGCCGCCTGGACAACCAGCCGACGCTGTGTGCCAACCGGCAGTACTACATGTTCACCAGTTGTGCCGAGGCCCCCTACCTCGTGGGTGGATTCGCTGAGTACTGCTACGTCTTCCCGAACTCGGGACGGGTCAAGGTGCCGGACGAGGTGCCCACCGAATGGGCCTCGGCCGCCAGTTGTGCCCTGCGGACGGTGGTGCACTCCTTCGACCGGGTCGGCCGGATCAACCCGTGGGAGACCGTGGTCATCCAAGGATCGGGACCCCTCGGACTGTTCGCCACCGCGCTCGCCGACCACCTCGGCGCCGAACGGGTCATCACCATCGGCGCCCCCGAGGACCGGCTGAAGATCGCCACGGCCTTCGGTGCCACCGACATTGTGTCCATAGCCAGCGCCTCCGAACCGCAGGACCGCATCGACGCCGTACGGGAACTGCTCGGCGGCCGGGGCGCCGACCTCGTCTTCGAATTCTCCGGAGCCCGGACAGCCTTCACCGAAGGACTCGGCATGATCAAGGAAGGCGGCCGGTACATGGTCACCGGCCAGATCGACGGACCGGGCAAGGAAGTACCGGTGCGACCGGGATTCATCACCCGCCAGCAGCTGACCATCATGGGCACTTGGTCCGGCCACATCGCCGAGTACCGCAAGGCACTGCGGTTCATGAAGAACACGCGGCACCGCTACGACTTCGGGACACTCGTGCCCAACCGCTACTCGCTGGAAGAGGCCACAGACGCGCTGACCCGGATGCGCGCGCAGCAGGACATCAAGCCCGTGCTCATCCCGCACGCACCGGTGAGCCAGGAGTCAGCATGAGGCCGTTGGACGGGCTCGTCGTCCTCGAGATGGGGCAGTACATCGCGGCACCGTACTGCGCCATGATGCTCGCCGACCTCGGCGCCGACGTCATCAAGATCGAACGCCCTGGCAAGGGTGACCCGCGGCGCTCCTACGATCCCTTGATCGAGGACGAGAACGGCCGGCTCAGCGGAGGCTTCCTGAGCTACAACCGCAATAAGCGGTCGGTCACTCTCGACCTTGCCACGCACGAGGGCCAGACCCTCTACAAGCGCCTGGCCGCCAAGGCCGATGTCATCATCGAAAACCTGCGCCCCGGCGCGGTCGACCGGCTCGGCATCGGCTACGACGCACTTCGCCAGGCCAACCCCGCCCTCATCTACTGCGCGATCAGCGGCTACGGTCGCTCGCCCCGCCGGCGCGGTGTCTACGCCGACCGGCCCGCCTTCGACACCGCCATCCAGGCGATGGCCGGCCTCATGGCCATCACCGGCGAACCCGGCGGGCCACCCCTGCCCACCATCACCGGCTTCGCCGACCTCTTCACCGCCGTGCACGCCGCCTGCTCGGTGCTCGCGTCCCTCCAGGGCAGGGCCCACACCGGACGCGGCACCTTCGTCGACCAGAGCATGTACGACTCCACGGCCTCGCTGATCGAGCGGGAGCTGATGCTGTGGGACTTCACCCGTCAAGAACGTCGTCGCGGCGTGGACGGCTATGCCCCCCTCGGCTGCCTGGAAACCAGCGACGGGCACATAGCCCTGATCATCCCCACAGATGAGATGTGGCGCCGTATGTGCAGAGCCATCGACCGCGAGGACCTTCTGAACCATCCGAAGCTCGATTCGGTCCTGGCCCGGGCCGAGAACTTCTCGACGTTGGTCCGGCCCGAGGCAGAACGCTGGACACGCTCGCGCACACGTCAGGAGGTCGTCAGCCATTTCTCGGAGTGCGGACTCCCGGCCGGTGTGGTGCAGACGATCCCCGAGGTCTACGACTGCCCCCACCTGGCAGCACGGGACATGTTCCTCGACGTCCACGATGCGCACGCCGGGAAGCGGCGCATGATCCGCACTCCTGCGCTGCTGGACGGCTATGAACTCCCGCGACCCGCGTCCGCTCCTCAGCTGGGCGCGGACAACGACGACGTGCTTCGGCAGATGGCAGACGCCACCCCGCACGACCTCATGCGCTGGCGGCAAGCCGGTGTCATCTGAAAGTGAAGGTACCCCTATGACCCAGGCCGCTGTGTCCTTGCGCCCAGACGTTTTCACCACCGACCCGCCCACCCTTCTCGCCTCCTGGTGCACCGGCTGCCGCACCAAGGCCTTCCCGCCCCGCGACATCTGCCCCTCGTGCGGATCCATCAGCGACGACCGGGTCCCCCTGTCGCGCCACGGTGAGATCTACTCCTACGCCGTCGTACGCCAGGCGCCGTCAGGCCTGGCTACCCCGTATGTCCTTGCATACGTCGACCTGCCCGAGGACGAGGTCCGTGTGATGTCGCGGGTCGATGGCTTCGAGCCGGACGCGGTGCGCATCGGAGCGGCCGTAAGGCTGGGGGCACGCCCCGTGGACGACGCCGGAGACGGATCGGTCATGTTCGTCTTCCGTGCTGAGGAGGCGTCATGACACTGGGCGCAGTGCACGTCGCCGGCGCCGGAATGATCCGGTTCGGCAAGCATCCGCGCGAGGTGACGCTCGAGACCATGGGAGCGAACGCCGCGCGCGACGCGATGAACGATGCTGGGGTCACATCCGCCGACATCGAGGCCATGTACGTGGGGCACGTCTTCGGCGGCCCCGTTGCGGGTCAGCGGATCGGCGCCCGCATCGGCCTGGCCGGCAAGCCGGTGAGCAACCACGAGAACTACTGCTCCAGCGGCGCCACCGCGTTGCGGGAGGCATGGATCGCCGTTGGCGCGGGTCTATACGACCTCGTGCTCGTCATCGGCGTGGAAAAGATGACCGACCGGATCAAGGGTGGTGTGCAGCCCGATCCGGGCGATCTCGACGCGGCCTCCGGCTTCATCTTCGCCGCCGGGCACGCCCTCAGCGCCCGCCGCTACATGTCCGACTACGGCGCAACCCGCGAGCAGATAGCGATGGTTGCCGTCAAGAACCACGCCCACTCGGTGATGAACCCCTACGCCCACTACCAGAAGCCGGTCGCGCTGGAGGAGGTACTCACAGCCCGCCCCATCGCGGAACCCCTTGGCCTCCTGGACTGCTCACCCATCAGTGACGGCGCGGCCGCTGTGATCGTCGCCAGCCCGGCAGGCCTGCGGAAACTCGGCATCGCCACGGCGCCCCGGATCGCCGGCTGCGCACTGGTGAGCGGAACCGTGCAGAGCGGGCTCGGCGACGTGAACGAAGAAGATGTGTCACGGCGCGCGGGCGAAGAGATCTACCGACTGTCCGCACTAGGAGCAGAAGACATCGACTTCGTGGAGATGCACGACTGCTTCACCATCGCCGAGATCGTGAGGCTGGAGGGCCTCGGGCTGCTGCCACGCGGGGAAGGAGCACGACTGACCGAGGCCGGGCATACGAGCCTGGGCGGCAGCATGCCGGTCAACCCCAGCGGTGGCCTGCTCTCCCGCGGGCACCCAGTGGGTGCCACCGGCGTGGCCCAGATCTGTGAACTGTTCTGGCAGCTGACCGGTCGCGCCGGCGGCCGGCAGGTCGAGAACGCGTCAACAGGACTGGCCTACTGCAAGGGCGGTTCCGTCAGTGGCACGGACGGGGCCTCTGTCACCACCGTCGTCATGACTCGCTGACCTGTTGGGGCCGGCCGCAGCCGGCCCCAACAGGGCTTCCGTCTTACGGCGTCCGCCGCAGATCCAGTCGATAGCCATAGCGCCGGGGATTGAAGTGAGAGGCGGTGAACTCCACGAAGTCACCGGCAGTGTCGTAGTACAGACGCTCGATCAGCAGAATGGCATCGCCCGGCTGGCAACCAATCAATCCAGCCTCTTCGGCAGGCGCGTTCATGGCAGTGATGTCTTGCCGCACCCCTGCAACCGGCCGCTCCAAAAACGGCTCCGCCGACCCGATGACTGTGCCCTCCCCCCGGGAAGGGATACCGGCCTTCCGCAGGATGTCACCCAGCTCGGGGGACACGTAGTGGCGGGTGAGCACGAACGGCTTCTTCTTGGCGAATCGGCGGACCAAAGCCCTGCTCACCTCGATGTAGGACAGCTCAAGACGCGCGGCGATCGACGGATCCGCCCGGGTGGAGAACTGCTCAAGGACCTCCGTCTGCGTTTCAGGCCAGACGACTAGGTCCTCAAGCGATCCGATCGAGCGCAGATAACGCCCCGACGGCTGCCGCCCGCTGACGTACGTGCCGCTGCCCTGGACCCGATAGATCCGGCCTTCCGCCAGGAGGATCGACAGTGCCTGACGCACGGTGTGGCGGCTGACCCGGTACTTGCCCTGCAACATCTCTTCGGTGGGCATCTTGCCCTCCTCGGCGTACACGCCGCCATCGATGTCCGCGCGCAGGACGTCGGCCAGCGCCCGGTATGCCGCGACTTTGCGCGGCTGTGCAGCAGCAGTCTGCTCTTGCTCCGTCATTGGTATCTCATCCTCCGGACCCGGCACCCACGCCGAGCCGTTATAGGGGTCAGGCATCTATTTTTGTACGGACTAATCTGCAAAGCAAGGTCCATAATCTTACCCCCTGAGGCTTAAGTTCCCCCTTGCGTCGCTATTGACATCGCCCCCGATCCGCCTTGTAGCCTCAAAACGTTCGTACAAATTGGGCCACTCGGGAGTTGGCTGGACCGCAGCCCCTGCCCGCGCTCAACGTCATCTGCCGTGATTACCGACCGGCCGAACACCTGCGAAAGGAAATTCAACGATGAGTTCCCTGCACAGTGCCCCTGAGGGCACGGCCGCCGGAGGCACGACACGAAGGATCGTCGCCGCGTCAGCAGCCGGAAACCTCCTCGAGTGGTTCGACTTCGCCATCTACGGCTTCTTCGCCGTCTACATCGGCGAGCTCTACTTTCCCTCGGACTCCTCAACAAGTTCCCTCCTGGCCGCCCTTGCCGTGTTCGGTGTCGCCTTTGCCGTGCGTCCCGCAGGGGGATTCGTCCTCGGACGGTTCGCAGACCGCGCTGGACGCAGACCCGCCCTGACCCTCTCGGTTCTCTTCATGGGCGCCTCCACCGCCCTGATCGCCTGTGTCCCCACATACGGCACCATAGGAGTGGCAGCTCCCGTCCTGATCGTCCTGCTGCGCTGTGTGCAGGGCTTCTCCGCCGGCGGCGAGTACGCCGGCGCAGCCGCCTTCCTCATTGAGTACGCCCCGAGCAACCGCCGAGGCCTGTGGAGCAGCGTCATCTCTGCGACCGCCGCACTCGGAGTCCTCGTTGCCGGCCTCACCGCGCTGGCGGTCACGACATGGGTGCCCGAGTCCCAGATCGAGACCTGGGGCTGGCGGCTGCCGTTCCTGCTGGCAGCACCCCTCTCCGTAATCGGCCTCTACATGCGGCTCAAGCTGGAAGACACGCCCGTCTACCGGGAGCTCGAGCAGAAGCAGCAGGTGGTACACAACCCGGTGCGCAAGCTGGGCCGCCAGGGACTGTCCCGCATGGCTCTGGTGTTCGCCAGCACGGCAATCGCAGGCCTTGGCTTCTATTACCTTGCCGTCTACGTGGTCACGCACCTGACGACCGTGATCGGCTGGGGCAAGCCCGAGGCCTTGCTCGCCACGATCGGCGGCCTGAGCATCTACTCTCTGCTCTGCCCGCTCGCGGGAACCATCGGAGACCGCATAGGCCGCCGAAAGACCATGATCGTTGGAGGTGTCGGCCTCGGACTCGTGGCCATACCGAGCTTCCTGCTCATCGGCACGGGAAACTCCGCGCTGTCCCTGACGGGCCTCGTCCTCATAGCGATTTTCGAGGCCCCCGTCAATGTCATGCTCGGCGTACTGCTTGTAGAACTCTTCCCGGCACACACCCGCGTCAGCGGTGCCTCCATCGGATTCAACCTCGCCCAGGCCATGATCGGCGGTCCGGGCCCGCTGGTCGCAGCGGCCCTGGTGGCAAGCACCGGTATCGCAGCCTCTCCCGCCTTCTACCTTACTGGAGTGGCACTCCTGGCCTCCGCGGTGCTGGTGCGCTACCTGCCGGAGACCCTGGGCACCAACCTTGCCGAAGTCCAGGCGGAGGAAAGCTCATCGGCTGTGCCCCTCACGGCACAGCCCACTGCCTGACCTTGACGTTCGACCTCGCAATTCACCCAACCAGCTGATCTGCGGTTCTTCCCGGGACAGGGGAGGCGGCCGTTCTCCACGCTTCGAGATGTCAAGTAACGAAGCACGAGAGAACGGCCGCTGCCCATGAGTCCGCCTGCGGACGCGCCCGTAGGTGCCGCGTTGGACACCTTGCTCACTGAGCATGGCCGCGTGAGTGGCTGTTCTCCATAACAAGTCATGTGCCGTCACCACGCCCCCGCCCAGGAGCAGCTGGACAACTCTTGGGCGCAGACCGGGCCTGCCGCTCACGTGGCCCGCACCCTGTCGGCGGGGACTCGGCCGCAGCACTGCCTTGATCGAGCAGGCCAGGGCCCACACCGCCGTTGTCGAAGGCTTCTGTCGTTCCAGCAGGAAGGCACTTTCTGCGTGCACACCACCGGGTCGCGCCCCAAGCTCGTCGTCTCCTCCGACGGTCGCGGGGTAGTCAGCCATGCCGGGTCCCGTCTGCTGGCCGATCTCGCCGATGCCACCGGCCTGACCGGCGCCTTCACCGATGCGCTGCGTCGACTGCGGCCGCACGGCACCGGACACGACCCGGGCCGGGTGGCGTGGCGGTTGATCTGGCGGTGATGCTCGCCGGCGGCGAGGCGATCGCGGACCTGGCCCTGCTCCGCGACCAGGCCGAAGTGTTCGGCCCAGTCGCCTCCACCCCGACCGCCTGACGCCTGCTCGCCGGCATCGACCAGGCGGCACTGGCAGCGTTGCGGGCGCCCGGGCCACGGCCCGGGAGGTCGCCCGGCTCAGGCCGCCGAGACCCGAACCAACGGCACTGGACCTGCCCACCCACGACCCGAGGGACCCTGGAGCACCCGACCCAAGCGTCGGGACCCCAGCCATGCCCGCTCAACGACAAGCAGCCGACAATCGCGGCCCGCGGCGATCAGGCAGCTCAGTCCCCCGACTGAAACAGGGAGGCTAATCGTCGGCACAGACAAAGGATCGGGTGCGGTGGCTCAGGCGGCGCTGGGCTCGGGTCGTTCGACGAGCTGGCCGCGTTCGAACGTCGGCCGGGAACCGGGCGTGGTGATCTCGATTACGTCGAGTGGAACTTCGGCCGAGACATGTGCGTATTGGCAATCCAGACGTCCTGGGAGGCGCTGCAGAATGCCGGTGAGATCCCCAGGAACGTGATGATGCCCGCGATCCAGCCGGTGCGGGCCAAGCAGCGCAAGCTGCTCCGGGCGGAGCCGATCGCCCAGCAGATGGTGCAGGACAAGGTAGGTTTCCGGGGCGTGTTCACCGACATGGAACGCGAGTGGGCGACGTGGCAGTCCACCGACCCGGGCAGCCCCAGCCGCATAGAAGCGCCACGGCGGTGTGGCCAGGGTGGGGAGCACGAGCGTGTGCAGGGCAGGTCGGTTGTCAGAGGCCCCATCTAGGGTCGGTGCATGACTCCTGAGGTGTTGTCGGACGTCGCATGGTCAAGAACGACCGGCTTAACCACGTCGGCTACCTGTGGGCCTTCTCCGCTCTGCGGTCCTCGCCCGGCGCTGACACCCACTACCGGCGGCGGCGCGAGCAAGGAGACTGGCACGGAGCCGCGCAGCGACACCTGTTCAACCGCATGATCGGCCAGCTCTACCACTGCCTTCAGGCACGCGAACTGTTCGACGAACACATCGCCTTCCCCTCCGAACTGGCCGCAGCAGCTTGACGACTTGGCATCGTGAGATGTCTCGATGGGCGGGAGGCCGTCCCCGCCAACTCAGTGATGACGACGAGGACTTCGTCGTCCAGACGGCCACCACCCGACAGGTCAAGCTTGGCCAGCCCTTCACCCGCTGGTCGCTGCGCAAGCTGGTCGCCTACCTGCGGAAGGTGCACGGCCGGGTGATCCGCATCGGCCGCGAGACCTTGCGTGGCCTGCTCGCCCGTCGCGGCGTCACCTTCCAGCGCACCAAGAGCTGGAGAGTCCCCGGGCCCCGAACGGGAGACGAAGCTGGACCGTATCGAGCACGTCCTGGACCGCTTCCCGGACCGGGTCTTCGCCATCGACGAGTTCGGCCCGTTCGGGATCCGGCCCACCGCGAGCTCGGGCTGGGCCGAACAACAGCGTCCCGACCGACTGCCGGCCACCTACCACCGCACCCAGGGAGTCCGGTACTTCCACGGCTGCTACTCGGTGGGCGACGACCGCTTGTGGGGCGTGAACCGGCGCAAGAAGGGAGCCGTGAACACGCTGGCAGCGCTGGAATCGATCCGCGCCGCCCGGCCCGACGGCGCCGTGATCTACGTAATCATGGACAACCTGTCCGCCCACAAAGGAGCCGACATCCGCCGCTGGGCGAAGAAGCACAAGGTCGAGTTGTGCTTCAACCTACGCCTCGTGGGCCAACCCGATAGAGGCACACTTCGGACCGCTTCGGCAGTTCACGATCGCCAACTCCCACTACCCCGACCACACCGTGCAGACACGAGCCCTGCACGCCTACCTCCGCCGGCGTAACGTGAACGCCCGCCACCGCGACCTCCTGGCCGCCGAAGGCAAGGAACGCGCCCGCATCCGCAGCGAGAAAGGCATCCGCTGGAGCGGACGCCCCCTCGCCACCGCAGCCTGAACGATCCGACGAATCCGCGCGGTCACAGCACTAGCGAGCAGGAATGCAGCGGACAGGCGAACCGCTCGTAACAATGGCCTCATGCGGGCGAGGTGAGCATCTCCTGAAGGATGCGCTGTAGCTCGCTGCGGTCCTGCGGAGTGATCCTCGCCAGCCTGCGGTCGTACTCCGCCGCGAGGGCTGCAAGTGCGCGGTCCCGTGCCTCTGCGCCCTCAGTGGTCAGTACGAGCCGGTGACGCCGCAGGTCCGCGTCGTCGATCTCGCGCCGGATGAACCCCTTGGCGACGAGGTTGCGGACGTAGACCGTCACGCTCGCTTTGGGCAGCAGCAGTGCCGCCGCGATCTCCGCCGGGTACGGCGACGCGGCCACCTCGGCCAGGACGAAGAACTCCTTCGTCTCCAGCCCGAGATCGGCCAGCTCCTCCGTGCAGGCATCCATCACGACACTCAGCAGCCGCTGGTTCAGCGTCCACAGCTGTGCCCCGTCGACTGTCATGCGAGCCCCTCATCCAAGTGGTACGGTTCTGTATTAGTTCCAAATTGTACCAGTAGGCCTTTCGTGCGGGACACCTATGGAACAACAACCTCATGAAGGACGCCAGCCATGCTTCAGCACATCACAATCCCGCGCGGACCGATCGAGCTCGCGGCCGACCTCCACCTGCCCGACAACGCCGACAGCACCGCGCCGCTGCGCGCCGTGGTGCTCTCCACGCCCGGCAGCAGCGTGAAGGAGCAGATCGGCGCCAACTACGCGTCCCGCCTCGCCGCCCGCGGCATCGCAGCGCTCGTCTTTGACCCCGCCCACCAAGGGCAGAGCGGCGGCGAGCCACGCGACCTCGAAGACCCCTACCGCCGCGGCGAGGACATCTCCTACGCGATCGACGCGCTCACCACTGTCCCCGGCGTCGACCCGCAGCGCATCGGCATCCTCGGCATCTGCGCCGGCGGCGGATACGCCGTACACACCGCCCGCACCGACCACCGCATCAAAGCGGTCGGCACGGTCGTCCCCAGCAACATGGGCACCTCGTTCCGCAGCTTCCAGCCCGACGGCCCGGCCGCCGCACTCGACGCCCTAGCCGACGCGCGCTTCGAGGAGTCCCGCTCGGGCGAGCTCACCCGCGTGAACTGGCTGCCCGACACCCTGGAGGAAGCCACAGCAGCCGGTCTGACTGATATCGACACCACCCAGGCGATCACCTTCTACCGCACCGACCGGGGCAGGAACGAGCACTCCACCAACCGCCGACTCTCGCGCAGCGACTCGCTGCTGCTGGGCTACGACGCGTTCCACCTGGTCGACCAGCTCATGACCCAGCCGCTCCAGGTCATCCTCGCCGGACGCATCGGCAACACCGGTTCCTACGACGCTGGCATGCAGCTGTGGAAGCTGGCCCCCAACCCGGTCGACCTCATGGTGATCGACGGCGCCGGCCACTACGAGATGTACGACGAGCCCGAGTACGTCGACGCCGCCGTCGACCGGCTCACCAACTTCTACGTCAACAACCTGTAAGGCATCCAAACCGGCGAACCTATGCGGTCACAGCACTAGCAGAACCGGACAGACCATCGCAACCGAACAGCCACAACTGATCATCGGCGGCCGCCTGATACTCCAGCCGTAGATCGTGATCATGCTGAGCTGCGCTCGAGGAGCGAGGATGGGTGGTTGATCGTGATCCGTCAGACGGCGGGGTGGACCGGGGTGCGTCGAGCAGGCACCATGCCCCGGTGAGCGTCATCATCAAGTTCTTCGTTGCGCCGGAAGACGAAGCAGCGGCGGCCGTCGTCGAGCGGGGGCCCGATGGGGTTTTCGAGTCGTTGGCCTGCGGCAACTTCGACATCGAAGAGGCGTTGATCGAGTGGGAGAGCATCTTCACGGGTCGTCGTTTCGAAGTCCTCGCTGCCGCTGACGAGCCGCGAGTCGTCGCCGACCCCGACGAGGGCGAGGGCCCCATGGTCCTCGCTGCGTCCGCGCCTCTCCAGGACGCACTTACAGCTGCTGACCAGCCCCGACTGGCCGAGGTCAGCCAGCTGTGGGTTCGAGAACGGGCAGCGGAGGACAAGACGTTGGATCAGGAGTTGGCGACCAAGCTCCTGGAGAATCTGGCCCACCTCGCCCGCACCGCTGGCGGACGAGATGCCCGCCTGTACTGCTGGATGGCCTAACTACAGCCCTGGATCGCGCTCCGGCCCATGCGGACACGGGTGCGGCCACCGCTGATCATCGGTGACCGCATCACTCCGCGCCCCGCCCAACTCCGGGCTCGCTGGCCGGTGATTCCCTGCGCTCAACCTGGCTTGGAGATCCGGCCCATCTTCTTCGCCCCTGCCTTCGCGCGCCCGACCCTCCTAAGAATCAACGGCACTCCCACAGCCAAGGCCGCCTCAGCTGCCGCCAGAATCACGAATCCTCGGCTGGTGCCCGCAGACAGGGTGATCCCCAAGGCAACCGCAGCACCAACCGAGAACCCCAGCGAGGGTCGCCAGTCGTCTGTGCGGATCATCGTCCAGCACAGCGGCGGGAATGACAGGGACGCGATGATGAGGACCCAGACATACCAGCCGTAGCCGTCCGACACCCCACACGCCCACCGTTGGCCGTCGGAACGCCACTCGCACCCGCCCTCGACAAGACCGGTAGCACTCCAGCCGAGCGCGACAGCGAAGCACAGCCCGTAGAGGGCTCCCCACCCCTTGCTGTTCATGCGCGGATCCTACGGTGGGGCATCTTGGCTGAGAAACAGTTCCACGTTCCGAAGGCCAACCGCAGCACTACTGCCGCCGCCAGCTACCCATTTGCCGCTGAGTGCGGGACCGCCAACCGAAGCGTCCAGTACGCCAACGGGCGAGATCACAATCTACGGCTGGAGTACCAAAGCCGTGGAGTCGACCGGCCTCAGCCAGAGAGGGTTTTCCTAACCTTCGCCCGCATGCACGCGGCGCGCCGCAGAGGCGGCGCGCGCCCGCGCCGTGCGCAGGGTCTTGATCTAGTGCTGTGACCGCATAGGTTCGCCGGGGCCAGCTGCCTGGGCGCGTGAATCCTTGCGCTCCGCGAGCAGCATCAGGACCACAAAAGCGGCCATGAAGCCGCAGCCGACCTTCATGCAGGCCATGACCGTCTCGATGGAGGCGTCGGCAATCCGGGGGACGCTGTTGACGAATATGAAGGCGTAGATGCACAGAAAGCCGTAGGCGCGAAGCCGCATCCCTGCCTTCCGCTTCCGCATCCATGGCAGCGTCCACCCTGCCAGCATCGCTACCGACACCGGCACGATGAGCGCCGTCGACACGGCCAGCCCTATCCACTGATCCTCGATCCACCGCGCGATAGTCGGTCTGTGGATGACGGAATGAGAAGAGGTGCCCGCTG
>NZ_BMQA01000065.1 GCF_014647875.1 Streptomyces brasiliensis
ACACACCGTGACACCATGTCAGTGCCCGAGATGAGGCGCACCGCTCAACTTCGAAGACCCATCAAATCGCGCAGCACGTCGGCGGGGACCCCTGCATCGGCGTGCCGCTGGGCGTAGGTGTGCCGGTAGGCGTAGGGGACGACGGCGGATCTGTCGAACTCGGTGCCGTCGGCCAGCAGCAGCGGCAGGCTGTTGACCCATTCGCGGTGCCGGCCGGTCAGTCCGCCGTCGCTGATCGCCTTCTTGCCGTGGGGGTTCTTCACCGCGGAGGGCAGCAGTTTCAGCTCGGCCAGCGGGGTGTTGGGGAAGCGTTCCCGGACCCGCTTCTTCTGCCCGGTGATCAGCTCGGCGGTCGCCCGCGGGATGGGCAGGCGACGGCCCATGCGCTGTTCCTTCCAGTTGTCGTAGACCAGCACGGGCTGGCTGTCGGTGTCCCAGGCCAGGCAGTCCCAGGCGAGTTCGCAGACCTCGTCCGGGCGTCGGCCGGTGTCGATCAGCACTTCGACGGCTACCCGCATCTCCCGCGAGGTGATCTCGTCGAGCCGGGGCAGAGCGTCACACAACTGCCGCATCACCTCCGGGGGCAGGTCACGGCCGGGCTCCTCCCGCTGGGGTGCGGGCGGCAGGTCCTGCTGGCGGACGGTGAAGTCCTCGGCCAGCCCGGCCAGCGGGTTTCCCGTCCGGGTCAGGCCCAGCGCCCGGCAGGTGTTCAGCATCTTGCGGACATTGCGGCAGTGGACCAGGCGGCCGTACGCGCTGAGCTTGCCGGTCTTCTCCAGATAGGCGAGCCGGCTGAGGAAGGCGACGATGTCCTGCCGTCCGACCGCGCCGATCTGGTGGCCGTGGTCCTGGCGGCGGGTGGCGTGCAGGCTCTCGGACAGCAGGACGAAAGAGTTGATGTGGCTCTGCACGATGCCCACCACCTGGTCGCCGCGTCGGCGGGGCAGGTCCTCGACCGCCCACCGCTTGGCGGCCTCCCGGAGCCAGTGCTGGCGGATCTTGGTGAAGTCCAGGCTCCCGCCGTAGCCGAACGCGGCGGTGTCCCAGAGGTCCTTGTGCCGCTCGGACTCCGGGTCCAGCAGGGCCTGGCGGGCGAAGGTGACCAGCTGGCTCCACAACGGCCGCAGGCCCGTGCCGGTGATCCCGGTCGCGTGACCGGCCGAGGTGACCTGCTCCTCACGCAGCCGGTCGCAGACCCGCCGCAGAGTGGTCACCGTGGTCTTGGCCCCGGACTCCGTTCTGCGCTGGAGGCCGTAGAGCACTTGGGCGACGACAAGCGGAGGCAGTCCGCGCAGGCTGACCATGCCGCCCTCCGCGACGGCCGGCGCGGTGCGGCGCCAGTGGTTCTCGTCGAAGTCCGCGCTCTTGCGCTGCATCCGCAGTGCCTGCATGCGATGCGCGCCGCAGTACGGGGTCCGCTCGGTGTCCTGCTCACGGACGCAGGCCACGACGCGGCACGGCCCCCAACTCGGCAGCGGCTGGGCGTCAGGGTGGCGCAGGAAGTTGTCCATCGACAGCTTCAGACGCTCCCGCCGCTGGTAGTCGTGCGCGCGGCACAGTGCGGCCCGGGCCGTCTTCGCCGGTCGGGCGCAGTCCGTGACCGCGCAGGACCGCGTCCCGACAGTGCGCCAGGTCCGGGCGTTCGCGAGGAACTCCTCCTCGCTCTGGCCGGATGCCTGTAGCCGGTTCGAGCACGCCCGGCAGATCCCCAGCGCGTACGCGTAGATCATCGTCGCGCATCCGGGAACGCGGCAGAGCCGGTAGCCCAGCAGCGGATGTTCGGCGGGCACCCTCAGCACCCCGGCCGACGGATCCCACCCGACCTCATCCAGGAAGCTCTCCTCCAACAAGCCTGTGAGGACTGCGAGTTCATGGTCCTCGCCAGCGGCCCCGACCTGGGGCGCGTGGGCGGCGCGCGCCGTCGCAACCGCGCTCACCGGCCCGTCTCCTCAGCCAGGCGGGGGCTGGGGACACGTTCGACGGCCGCGCGCAGACGCTCGGGATCAGGATGGAGATAGACCTGGCTGGCGCTCGGCGACCCGTGCCCCAGGACCTCCTGCACCTCATCGACGCTGCCACCCGCATCCACGATGTTGCTCCCGCAGGCGTGACGCAGCATGTGAGCAGTCACCTTCCCGGGCAGCCCCGCCCGCCGGGCCAGGGTCTTGACCAAGTCGCTCAGAGCGTCCGGAGGCATCGGTCCCCCGAGCGGCCCACGGAAGAGATTCACCAGTACGAAGTCGCTGGCCTCGGCCGCAGGGACCTCCGAGCGTTCCAGAACGTACTGGTCGTAAGCCTGTACCAGCAGAAAGTCCACCGGGACGGCCCGCTGACGACGCGACTTCGCCCAGGCGCCGTTGACATTCTCCCGACGCACCACGTGCAGGTGAGCGCCGGGGACCCGGCAGCCCAGCGACGAGGAATCGGGCAGGAAATGCATGTCTTCCCGCCGCAACCCGGCCGCCTCACCGCGACGCAGCCCGGCACGGGCCATCAGCAGCACGATCAACCGGTCCCGGCACGAGCGGCAAGCCCGCAACAGCGCGACGATCTCCTCATCACTCGCACGTTCCACCGGCCGCGTGGCCTCCACCAAACGGTGCCGGGCCCGCATCCGATACGACAACCCGTTCCACTCACCACGCGCCTCAACAGGAAGATCTCGATCGTCGGCCAGTTCGTAGAGCGTCGCCATCACCGTGGCCGGGGCTTCGCCCGCGGTGACGGCATGCGCCAGGAAACCCCGCACCCCGGCCAGAATGCCGTTGACCCGCCGCGCCCCACGCACCGGCGCACGCCCCGGACCAGCCAGCACCTCCCCAGCCCCCGGCTCCGCGTCCGCCCCGCTGACCACGGACGGCGCATGCCGCAGCCACGTGATGAACAGCCCGAAGTCGGCCGCAGCCGTACGCCAGTCCCGGCCCGTCCTCGCGCACCAGCGCAAGTACAGGGCCACCGATCCCGCGTACGACTTGGTCGTCAACTCCGCGTCGTCACGGCCCAGCCGCACATGCCTCAAGAAGGCATCCGCCGCTGGCACCACCGCCAACTCCTCGTCCAGCACCGTCCAGTACTTCACGCCGGACGGCATCACCACGGGAAACGCCCGCACCCTCATCTCCTTGCTCGGACCACTCCTGCACAGCAACAGCCACGAGCACCACACCCCCGGAGATCTGTTGCACGACGCTCAACGGGCACACCCACAGCAACGTCACGCAACAGCCATCAGACACCTGGAGAAGCCGAATTCAAGCCGTCCGGCCTCGCCGCTGCGGCGCGGGCCGGCCTCCAAATACCGCCCACGCTCATCACGTCGAACCCCAACGCCGCTAGGGCCTTCATCAAGCGGAACGGCCCCGTGATCTACAAACCTCTACACAACCCGGTGTATCGGATCGGCGACGTTTCCTCCGTCGTCAAGATCGCCGAAGTGGCCGCCGAAAACATCGACGACAGCGTGGCCGGCACCGCGCACCTGTTCCAGAAACTCGTGCCGAAGACAGCGGACATCCGCGTGACGGTCATCGGAACTCGCACATTCTGCGTCCGGATCGACTCCGACCTCCTGGACTGGAGGACCGACTACAGCCGCCTGAGCTACACCCCCGTGCCAGCGCCGCCCGAGACCGAACTGGCGCTCCACGAGTACATGGACCACTTCGGTCTCCTCTTCGGCGCTTTCGACTTCGCCGTGGACGCCGACGGGCGATGGTGGTTCCTGGAATGCAACCCCTCTGGTCAGTGGTACTGGCTGGAGCCCGAGACCGGTCTGCCGATGTGCGCAGCCCTGGCCAACCTATTGGAAAGGAAGCCGTGAGCGACCACGAACAGCTCCTCCGGCAGCTCATCGAACGCATGACGGCCAGCGGATCCCTGCGCACGGAACCATGGAAAGACGCCGCCACAGCAGTGCCCAGGCACGAGTTCCTGCGCAACGGGTTCTTCCGCGCGGTGCCCGGCTCGGCGCCTACCGCCTGGACCCCGGTCCTGGAGGACGGGGATGGCTGGCTTACGGCCTGCTACGCCGACGAGTCCCTGGTGACTCAGATCGCGGGCACGATCAAGCCGACAGACATCCGCGGCGAGATCATGCGCGAGCCGACCAGTTCAAGCACGCTCCCCTCGCTCGTGCTACGCATGCTCGAGGACCTCGAAGTGGGGCCGGATATGAAGGTGCTGGAGATCGGCACCGGCACCGGCTACTCGACCGCGGTGCTCTGCGCGCGCCTGGGTAGCGACCGCGTCACCTCGATCGAGTACGACGAGGAGGTGGCCCTGCGGGCTCGGGAAGCTCTCAACCGGCTCGGTACGTTCCCCGACCTCCTGACAGGAGACGGCCTCCTCGGCGATGACGAGCGCGCACCGTACGACCGGATCATCGCCACGTGCGCCGTACGCACGGTGCCCGCAGCCTGGCTCGAACAGACCCGGCCCGGCGGCCAGATCCTGACAACTATCGGCGGCTGGCTCAGCGCATCCGAGCTGGTTCGCCTGACGGTCCACGAAGACGGCACGGCATCCGGGCCGGTACTGGGCGGACAGGTCAGCTTCATGCTCGCCCGTCCCCAGCTCGCACCCCAGCTCGGCCTACTTCCGGACCTCAGCGCGGGCAAGGAGCGCGAG
Source organism: Streptomyces brasiliensis (assembly GCF_014647875.1). Taxonomy (GTDB): domain Bacteria; phylum Actinomycetota; class Actinomycetes; order Streptomycetales; family Streptomycetaceae; genus Streptomyces; species Streptomyces brasiliensis. The sequence goes on from NZ_BMQA01000065.1 coordinate 4,627, forward strand.
GCTGTCATCGGCGCCGACGTCCTGGCCGACTGGACGACCCGCTTCGTCGCACAGTTCGCCGTGCCGACAGCGCAGCACCTGAAACTACGACAACGCCAGCACGACGAGGACGTCTTGGTCGACGTCGAAACCGGCTCGTGGGCCGCGCTCCATGAAGAGGACGATCGCTGGATCGTCCGGCAGGGCGGTCCCGAACTCCTCTGGGACGCCGTCGAGGACCACCTCGGCCGATGGCACGTTGCCGGGACACCGGCAGTGGATGAGGCTACGGTTCGCGTCACCGCCGAGGGCCAGAGCATCCACTGGTGAGCCCCACAGCCGGCCTCGTTCGTCTGTCCGCACCCCGCGGCACCACACCACATCCCTCTTCACCTGGAGCCCACCCTTGGCAATGCACCGCCTGGCCGAACTGCCCGCTGATGTGCTGAAGATGCTCGAGGACGTCGTTGGGCCAGTGCTCGACGTTGAGATGGTGTCGGCCGGCTACAACAGTGAGATCGCCGCTCGCCTGTATCTCGGCAACGGCGGATCAGTGTTCGTCAAGGGGCTGCAGCAAGACCACCCGAGGGTGTGGACGCAGCAGCGTGAGGCCGACATCAACCCATTCACGCGCGGCCTCGCTCCTACGCTGTGCTGGCAGCTCCGAAGGGGAGGGTGGGACCTACTGGCATTCGAAGACCTCGGTGGACGGCACGCCGACTACTCGCCCGGCTCCCCTGATCTGGAACTCGTCCTCCAGGCCATGTGGAGTCTCGCTGCTGCCACGCCGCCCCCCAACGTCGAGCTGAAGACGATGCCGCAGCGCATGAGTTCCTACGTCACGGACTCGGCAGACCTGCGGTTCTTCGAGGGCCGCACCCTGCTGCACACCGACTGGAAACCCGACAACGTCCTCATCGTGAACGGCCAGGCGCGGCTCGTCGACTGGGCGTGGGCCTCCAGCGGAGCAGCCTGGATTGACCCCGCGCTGTGGGTGATCTGGCTCATCGCCTCCGGCCACAGCGCTGCTGAGGCGGAGAGCGTGGCCGCACTGCATCCCTCATGGGACCTCACACCGGCGCACCACATCGACGCGTTCGCGCGCGCCCAACAACGGCTCTGGGAGTCGATCGCACGCGCTGACCAGCCCGACGAGTGGACGAACCAGGTGCACGCCGCGACGCGGACCTGGGTGGAGCGCCGAATGTAACTGTGTCGGCCCCTGGTTGATCTGACCGCCGCGACGACGCGCCCCGCCGGTCACCGAGATCACCTCCATCGCCGACCTGGACGGGATCATGGACAGCGCGAAGTGCTCGTGCAGCGCGGGCAACGACAACCCCCACTGACCTGCTCCGCTTCTGTCCCATCGTGAACGCGCAGGCCTCGGCCACAACGCGCCAGGCCCGGTGCGTGTGCGACATGAGTAGCGTGCCGCCATGCGCTTTCACTGGGGCTGGATCGGGCGCGTGATGCCCGTCCCGTACGTGCCGACACTCGGTCCCGTCCATCCCGATGACCCGATCCCTGACCTCTTCGAGGCCGTCGTCGAGACTGCCGGAACCGGCTGTTTCCTCCCGTACGACAAGGACCGCCGCTGGTCCGACACGAAGACCGAACGCGTCCTGGTCGACGCCATCGAGCACGACCAGCGCCAGACCCTCGTTCCCACGCTCGTCGAGCGCGGCACAGGCGCGGTCAAGGTCCACGTGTACGGGAGCGCCCCCGACAGCCTGTCCACCGGCGCCGACCTGGCCCGCAAGCTCGCCGCCGCCCACGGTGCCGCGAAGGCCCGGGTGGTCTGGTTCCTCGGTCCCGACCAGCCCGAGGCGTATTCCCGAGGCGTGGGTACCCGCGTCCAGCTCAAGGACTTCGCCGACGGCCCTGGATTGGCTCCGGCCGTGCCGGTGTCCAGGAGTACAAGGAACTCCCCGAAGACGTTCGCGCTGATTTCGCCGCCCTCGCAGACCAGATGGCCGCGCACGGCTTCGCGTTCCTCTACGAGCAGATGCAAGCAGGAGCCGTCGGCCCCGTTCTCACCGTGCAGCATGCTGGCCGCTTGGCCGGAGCCATCGGCCCCATGGAGACCATGACGGACGCCAGCGGCGCTGCCCGGTTGCTGCCTCAGTACTTCGGCGTGCTGCCGCGGTACCGGGGACACGACTACGGCCGGACTCTGTGGCGTGCGGCGATGCACTGGGGGCACCAGCACGGCGCCGCGTACCAACTCCTCCGGACCGAGGTGGGTGGCGCGTCCGACCGTCTGTGCGCCGCCGAGGGATTGACGTCGCTCGGATTCGTCAACCAGACGATGTGTGACGTTGCGGTGAACCCCACTCTTCTCTTCTGACCGCGCGTATGAGCCACCACCCCGAACACCCTGGACCGCCGTCGATGCGGAAGCCGACGTACTCGTCGAGACGCCGAAGCCCTGCCGGTCTGCGGTGACAACAACCCGTACAACGGAGCCACCGAAGCAGTCTGGGCACCACTCACCCGCGGCGAACTCCGGCCATGGATCGCTTCTATGACCCGCGACACACGCGTCGGTGGGCGCCATGCAGAGGCACTGCGATCCACCAAGCCGGACAAGTGCAGGGCGAGACAGGCCGATACATCCACGCGGCCAAAACAAGCCGAATCCAATACGGCGGCTCCGACCGGCAACGGGCTTCAACGACCCCGCCAGCGCAGGCCGTTTACATGTGTGATGAGTGAAGAACAAGCCAAGATGTCAGATTCAGCGTCCGAAAACGACCACACCTGCCTCATCTTGTTCATCTGAACTCCTGAATCACACTGACAAACCCTGTGGAATCTGCGTAGCCTTACCGCTACGTACAAGCATCACCGCAGCTAAACCGGACGCTGAACCGGATTTCTGTGCAGTGGGAGTCACGGCAGCGGCATCGGGCCGCGTCATACGGGGAGACAACGTGACACGCGTACCACGACACCTGACCAGGACCACCGCCATTCGCAGCCGCACGTATGCAAGTTCCCTACTGGTTGTGTGCGCGCTTGTAGTCGTCACCAGCTGCAGCGACAACCCGTCGAAGAGCAATGTCGCGCAGAAGGAGTCTTCGACCTCGGCGCCACCATCAATACCGACCACGTCTTCGGTGGCCTCGAGCGCAGATCCAGGAGCTCCGCTCGAGGCCGCGTACCGGAAGTACTGGGATGAGAAGGTCAAGGCATACGGGAAAGCCAGCATTGAGGGCACGGACCTGAAGAAGTACGCCGTTGCTGAGGCATACACCCAGGCGGAGACTGAAGTGAAGGCACTCAAAGCCAAGGGCCTGGTCGCGACTGGCAAGCCGGTTCTGGCGCCTACAGTCACCTCCGTCGATACCGCGCGGAAAACACCGCAAGGCTCATTGACCGACTGCACCGACATCTCGCGCTGGGAGCTCGTCAAGCAGTCCAGCGGGCAGGCAGTCACCCTCCCTAAAGGTCGGCTGACGAAGTACGTCACCAAGGTCGCAGCCGAGAAGTGGTACGGCCACTGGGTGATCGTCAAAGTCACTCCGGAGGACCAGGCATGCTGACTCGTCATGCCATCGCGACGGCGATAGCTTGCGCGTTAGTCGTCGCAGGCACGACCTCCGCGTACGCCGGTGAAGACCCCGACATCAGCAAGGGCAACTGTGACCTGATGTCGTTCTGCGTGGGTGTGGGCGACAAAGACCGAACCGGTGGACGGCGCGGGCAGCACCTCGGTTCCGAGCACAACGCCTTCACCGGCAACAGCAAGCCGTCTGATTGCAGCGTCCGCGCCATGGACCCGCAGCCGCCCCCCGGCAGCAAGTACCACCGCGAAGGCAAGACCGTCTACGAGCGGGTGTGCTCCGTCGAGGGGCAGGACGGTCTCGTCGATATCACCTTCGTCGGCACTGATCCAGGCCAGAACGCTCCGGCGATGGATCCGCAGGTTGTTGCGCATCAGGCTGTCGACAAGATGCTGCTGGCAGGTCCAGACATCGCCAGCCCGCGGGCAGATGGCAAGTACACGGTCGGCGTGCCGATGTGGATGTGGGTCAACCAGAGCGCCACGACCTACGGCCCGAACACCGCGTCGGCCTCTGCGGGCGGGATCACCGTCACCGCGACCGCGAAGGTGTCGAAGATCGTGTGGCAGATGGGTGACGGCTCATCCGTGACTTGCAATGGGCCGGGCACGCCCTACCAGGCATCTGAGGGCATGGCTCAGTCACCGACCTGCGGACACGTGTACTCCAAGACCTCAGCAGGCGCCAAGAGCGGCAAGTACCAGGTCACCGCGACCTCGACGTGGACGATCGACTGGCAGGGCGGCGGAGCGGCGGGCCAGCTCACCGAGATCCGGCAGACCAACGTGCAGGTGGCGATCGGCGAGCTGCAGGTCGTCAGGTAACGCCGCCGGAAGGACAGGACGTTGAGCAAGACCCAAGAACGTGTAGACGCAGTGAGCCCGAACAAGGTCCCCCAGCAGGGACACGTCGCCGGGCCGGTCGCTCCTCCTCGGGTGTCGGCGCGCCGTCGCAGGCCGGGTGTGATTGCCCTGTCGCTGGCGCTGATCGCCGCCGGAGGGGCGGGTGTTGCGGTCCTGCTGCTGCAGGTCGGTCACCGCACCGAGGTGGTGACCGTGGTCCGCGACGTCCAGGTCGGGCAGGTCGTCACCCGGGACGACCTCGGCAGGGCCTCCGTCGCCCTGGACCCGGCCGTCAAGGCGGTGCGCGGCAACGACCTGGAGTCGGTGGTGGGCAAGCGGGCCGCTGTCGAGCTCAAGCCCGGCAGCCTGCTCGCCCCGTCCCAGGTGACGAAGGACAACCTGGTGAAGGCCGGTGAGCAGCTGGTGCCGATCGGGCTCAAGCCGGAGCAGGTGCCGGCCACTGCGCTGGTGCCGGGTCAGAAGGTGCAGCTGGTCCACGTCCCAGCCCAGGGACAGGAGGGCACCAGCAACACGTCCGAGACCACGCCGCAGACCATCGCCGGCCGGGTCGTGAAGGCCTCCGGTGCCGCTCCCGGCACCGGGATCGTGGTCGTCGACGTCGCCGCGAGCGCGGCGGAAGGTCCGACCGCCGCCGCGTGGGTGTCGGCTGGCACGCTGCGCCTGGTCCTGGCTGCTCCGGACGGTGGCTGATGGCTGTGATCGCGCTGGCAGGCTGCAGCGGCGCGCCCGGGGTGACCACGAGCGCGCTCGCCCTGCTGCTGTCGTGGCCGCTGGAGGCGGGCCGGCGGATGATCCTGGCCGAGTGCGACCCGGACGGCGGCGCGGTGCTGCATGGTCTGCTGCAGGGCACGCTCGGTGACCGGTACGGGCTGCGCAACCTGTCCGTCGCGGCCCGCAAGGGCGAGTTCAGTGATGCGTTCTGGCGGCAGCTGATCGACCTGAGCGGTGAGGACGGCGGGAAGGAGTCACCGCGTGACCGGTTGCTGCTGCCCGGCGTCACCGATCCCGCGCAGTCGGCGAGCCTGGGCTCAGTGTGGAAGATCCTGGCGCAGATGTTCCACGGTATCGAGGCCGAGAGCGACCACGACGTCCTGATCGACCTCGGCCGAAGCGGGGCGTACGGGCCTTCCGGGGTCCTGGCCGAGCAGGCCGACGCTGTGTTCGTGGTGGTCCGCAACACTCTGCGCTGCCTGCAGGCGGCAGAGGGGCGGGTGCGGGCGCTGGAGGAGCGGGTCGGTGACGTCAGTGTGCTGGTGATCAACGAGGGGCCGTATCCCGCGGGTGAGGTGCAGCGCGTTTTGCAGGTGCCGGTGGTGGCCACCTTGCCGTACGCGCCGAAGGACGCCCGCGTGCTGTCCGACGGGATGGAGCAGCCGCGTCACTTCACCAAGTCGCCGCTGATGAAGGCCGCCCGCACGAGCAGCACGCTGCTCGTGCAGCGGGCGGCCCTGCGCCGGGCCCGCCTCGATCCTCGCGTCGTGCACGCCACGGGCGGGGAGGTGACCGGTGCGCGCTAGGCCCCTGCACCATGACCCCACGGTCGCACCGCTGCCCCGGACGCGGGTGCACCAGACGAACGGCACACCTGCACCTTCCGGTGCTGCCTCGAGTCCACGCGTGCTCGGCGCCGCAGCTGCCCAGGTCTGCGTCGATTACCGGGTGGCCCGGGACATTGCGTCCCAGGTCGCCAAGCAGCGCGAGGAGCTGCTGAAGGCGACGCCCGGCATGGACCGGGCCAGTGAAGAGCAGCGTTGCCTGGACTGGATCAACGAGGCGGTCGCGCTGTGGTCGGACGCCCGGGCGATGACCCCGCAGGAGGACGAGGTGCTGCGGCGCGCCGTGTACGACCTGCTCTTCAGGGCCGGCCGGTTGCAGCCGTATCTGGACGACGAGCGGGTCGAGGACATCATCATCCAGGGCCCTCACGAGGTGTGGCTCGACTACGGCGACGGTGAACGCCGGCGGGTCGGGCCGATCGCGGAGTCCGAGGAGGAATTGCTGGAGCTGCTGCGGGAGTTGGCGCGAGGATCCGGGCACAGCGAGCGCACCATCTCCACGGCGAACCCCACCCTCGCCCTGTCCCTGCAGGACGGCTCCCGCCTTCAGGCGATCACCGGGCTCGGGCCGATGACGTATGCGGTCATCCGCCGGCACCGGGTCTCCCACGCCGATCTCGACGACCTGGTGCGGCTGGACACCATCGACCCGATCCTGCGGGAGTTCCTCGGCGCGTGCGTGCGCGCGGAGAAAAACGTCATGATCGCGGGCAAGCAGAAGGCCGGGAAGACGACCCTGTTGCGGGCGATGCTCAAGGAGTTCGACCCGGAGTGCCGGTTCGCCACCATCCAGACCGAGGACGAGCTGTTCTGCCACACAGGCGGCTATCACCGGCAGGTCGTGTCCCTGGTGGGCCGCGAGTCCAACGGGGAGAAGGACGCAACGGGGCGCGGCGCCGGTGAGGTCACGCTGCTGGATTTGATGCATCCCGCTTTGCGGATGTCGCTGGAGCGGATTGTGGTCGGCGAGGTCCGCGGCCCCGAAGTCGTCGCCATGATGCAGGCGCTGACCAACGGCTCCGGCGGCAACCTGTGCACCATCCATGCCCGCCGTCCGGACATCATCTTCGACCGGATCGCCGAGTTGTATGCGCTCGCCCAGGGGAACCTGTCCGAGCAGCTGGCTTACCGGCAGACCGCCAACGGTCTGGACTTCATCGTGTACGTCGACATGACGGACGAGACGCAGATCGGCGGCCGCCGTCACCGCTACGTCTCTCACGTCCTGGAACTGACCGGGATCGGCGAGTCCGGCCGCCCGGCCACGAACGAGATCTTCTCCCCCGGCACCGAGTTCGGTGAGCTGCGGGCCGTGCCGCGGATGGACCCGGCGTGTGTCGACGACCTGCACCGCGTCGGCTTCGACTCTGCGCTGCTGCAGCAGCCCTACGGGGCCTGGCAGGCGCCGCTGCCGCTGAAGGTGGGGGTGCGCCGATGATCCTGGTGTGGGGGCTGGTGTGCGGCATGGCCGTCATCGGCGGGCTGATCGGCGTCGTCGCGGGTGCCGTGGGGACGCCGGCGCCGCGCCGGGCCCCGCTGCGGCAGCGCTGGCAGGCCCTGCGCGCCGGGAAGGAGCCAAGCGAGGATGTCCGGCTGCGGCGGCGCACCCTGGCAGTCCTGGCGGTCATGGTTTTTGTGTCTGTGTGGCTGGTCTCGGGGAACTTCGTGGGCGGGACGCTGCTCGGCGCTGCTGTCGTCGGCGTGCCCTGGCTGATCACCCCCGGGCAGATCGCCAAGGAGCGCATCGGCCAGCTCGAGGGCTTAAGCGAGTGGACCCAGCGACTGGCCGGTCTGCTGCGGCTGGGCATGGGCCTGGAGCAGGCGATGATCACCAGCCGTCAGGGGGCGCCGCAGGAGCTTGCCCCGCAGATCGCGGGCCTCGCGGACCGGCTGAGGTTGGGCTGGCGCCCGGAGCAAGCGCTCCGCGCGTTCGCCGAGGAGCTGGACGATGTCACCGCGGACAAGGTGGCCGCCGCGCTTGTCCTGTCGGCGGGTGACCGCGGCCCGGGGCTCGCGCAGGCGTTGGAGGATCTGGCGGGCACGGTCCGCGACGAGGTCGCCCGCAAGCGCTCGATTGAGGCGGACCGGGCGAAGCCGCGGACCACCGTGCGGTGGATGACCCTCATCACGGTGGGCGTGGTGGTGGCCGGGTTCTTCGTGCCCTCGTACACGAAGCCGTATTCCACCCTGCTCGGCCAGCTCGTGCTGGCCTTCCTGACGGCCGGGTTCATCGGTGTGCTCGCGCTCATGCGGCAGCTGGGTGTTTTCCGCCGCATCCCGCGTTTCCTGATCACCGACCCGTCCAGCACCGTCCGGCGGCCCGATCCCGCCCCAGGGCCGGACATGCCGGTCACCGGCCGCCAGCAGCAAGGAGCCGTCTCGTGAACGTGCTTCCCGTCGTGGTGACCGGCGGTACGGTCGGTGCCGGCGTCGCGTTGCTGGTGCGGGAACTCCTGCGCCCGCAGCCCGCGTTGGGACCGGCCCTCGCCCGCAGCGCCCCGCCCGCTCTGAGCATGCCCGAGCCGGAATGGGACCGCGAGGAGGTCTGGGGCCGGTGGCTGCTGGCCCGCCTCGAGCGCCTGCCCGGCGTCCGGATCCCCACCACCAACCTGGCCCTGCTCGGGCAGGGACCGGGCCAGTTCATGCTGAAGAAGACCGCGCTCGCCGTGCTGGGTCTGCTCTGCCCGGTCATCGCGACGATCCCGTGGATCATCGCGGGCGTCTCCCTGCCCATCTACGTTCCCGCCGGCGTGGGACTCCTCATCGCCCTGCTGCTGTTCATCACCCCGGATCTCGCAGTACGGGACCAGGCCAAGCGGGCGCGGGAGGAGTTTGCGCACGCCCTGTCCGCCTATTTGGACCTGGTCGCCCTCAAGCGGGCCGCCGACGCCGGCCCCGCCGAGGCCTTGGAGAAGGCCGCCGCAGTCGGCAACGGCTGGCCCTTCCTCTACCTGCAGGGCGCGCTGCGCCGGGCCCGCCTGGAGAAGATCCCGCCCTACGACGCGCTGATGCAACTCGCCCACGAGTACGACCTGCCCGTCCTGGGCGACGTCGCCGACATCATGCGCGGCTCCGCCACCGACGGCGCCGCCGTCTACAAAGCACTGCGCGCCCGCACCGCCGCACTCAACGCCGAACTGCTCGCCGACCAGGCCGCCGAGGCGAACGCCGCCAGCGAGAAGATGACCGCGCCCGGAGCCCTCCTCGCGGTGCTGGTCATGCTGCTGATGGCATTCCCCGCGGTGATCCGCATGCTGACCGTCTGAGACCACTGCGACCCGTTCAACGCCCCAGAGAGGCAAGGGAACATGAAACACACTGCAGCCCGCACCCGCCGCGCTGTGACCCGGCTGACCACGCGCCTGCAGGAGGGACTGGAGGAGGCCAGCCGCCGGCCGGACCGCGGCGACATCAGCACCACCACCGTCATCATCTGGGTGGCCGCCGTCACCGGCGCCGTCCTGATCGCCGGAACCATCGCCATCGTGATCGCCAAGTACAGCGGCCAGCTCTCCGGCCTGTGACATGCAGGCTCCGCAGCGGCTGAAGAACTGGTGGCACGGGCGACGATGGCGCGACGACCACGGTGACACGTCCATCCAGATGGCAATCATCTTCCCGTTCATGCTGCTCGCCACGGTGGCCGTCATCCAGGCCTCAATGTGGTACTACGCCCGGCAGATCGCCCTGACCGCCGCCCGAGAAGGCGCCACCACAGCCCGCGCCTACCAGTCCAGCCCCGCCGCCGGCGCGGCCCAGGCACGCAACGTACTGGAGCGCACCGCGGGAGACAGCCTCCACGACTACCGCGTCACCGCCAGCAGCAACGGACAACGGGTCCGCATCCAGGTCAGCGGCGTTGCCCTGTCGATGATCCCCGGCGTGCCGGGACTTCACGTCATCCAGTCGGCCTCCGGCGCGGTGGAACGCTTCACCGTCCCGGGAGAGTGAACCACATGCGACACACGGCCCGATGGGCGTGCGGGTTCCGGGAAGATGAGGGCAGCGCCGCGATCGAGGCTGCCATCCTCCTCCCCGCGCTGATCATGTTCCTGTGTATGGCCCTCGCCGGCGGACGCATCGTCACCTCCGGCGCGAAGATCGACGCAGCAGCCGAAGACGCAGCACGGGAGGCCTCCATCCACCGCACGGCCGCGGCCGCACAGAGCGCCGCGCAGGCGGCGGCCGCCGAGTCGCTGACCGACCAGGGCATCCACTGCGCCTCCACCAGCGTCAGCATCAACACCGGCGGTCTGAGCGTGCCGGTGGGGCAGATAGGCACGGTCACCGCAACCGTGACCTGCACGGTCAAACTCTCCGACCTGCTACTTCCGGGCACGCCGGGGGCTCACACGCTCACATCGACCGCAACGTCGGTCGTGGATCAGTACAGGCAGCGGGGGGACTGATGATTTTCCGTCGGATGGGCCTGCGCAGGACGCGGCTGGACGACCGCGGGGGCGTCACCGTGTTCGTCGCCGTCTGCGTTCTGGCGCTACTCGGGATCATCGGCGTCGCCGTCGACGGCGGCAGCACGATGCGGGCCACGGAACGCGCGGACTACATCGCCGGCGAAGCCGCCCGGGCAGGCGGGCAGGCCATCGATCCTGCCGAGGCGATCAGCGGGAGGGCGATCGTCGTGGATCCGCAGGCCGCGGCCGCCGCAGCCCAGTCCTACCTGCGCTCCACCGGTGCCACCGGCACGGTCAGCGTGTCCGGCGACGGCAAGACCCTCACCGTCACGGTCACCGGCTCGTACGACACAAAGTTCTTGTCCGTGGTGGGGATCGGCTCGTTGTCGGCGACCGGCCACGGCAAAGCCACCCTCCTGCACGGCGTCACCACACCCGACAAAGGGGGAAACTGATGCGCACCACCCCCTCCCCCGCCGCGGCGGCCGCATGCACCGTGGGCCGGCTCCTCAAGGCCGTCGCGAGTCTGCTGGCCTTGACGGCCGCGGTCGCCGGGCTGCCTCTGCTGCTGGCGTGGGTCACCCCGGTCATCTGGGCATCCAGCCACGACGACCTGATGCACCTGCTGGACCAGCAGGACACCGGTGGGGCGTTCCTGCTGCTGCTCGCCTGCGTGGGCTGGATCGGGTGGGCGCAGTTCACGTTCTGCGCCGTACGCGAACTGACCGCGCAGCTGCGGGGAGGCACCTGGCATGCTCCACGCGGGATGGGCGCCTCACAGCGCACTGCGGCCCTGCTGATCGGCAGCATCCTCGTGCTGCTGCCCACCAGTTCGGCGCTGGCCTCGGACGCTCAGGCTGCCCCGGCCACCACGGCCGCCCGCCTCCCCGGGCAAGCCCAGCCCGCGCAGGCCGACGATACCGAGCAGGCTCCGACATCCGCGGCGAGCACGCCAGCGCCCCGCACGACGTACACGGTGCGCGAGACGCGGCCCGCGCAGAGCCTGTGGGGCATCGCCGAACGGGAGCTGGGCGACGGCGAGCGATGGCGGGAGATCGCCGACCTGAACGAAGGCCGGACCATGACCGACGGCACCATCTTCCACGCGAACAGCTTCCTGCAGCCCGGCTGGCACCTCGAGATGCCCGACACCACAACTGTGGCGGGAGGCGCCCGTACGCAGCTGGGTGACGGCACCCCGGCTCCCGGCGAGAAAGGCGGGCACGTCGTCACGGTCCACTCGGGCGACTATCTATCGAAGATCGCCAAGGAGGAACTCGGCGACGGCGACGCGTGGCCCGAGTTGTTCGAGGGCACCCGGGGCAAGCCGCAGCCGCACGGCCTGCCCGCCATCACCGACCCCGACGTCATCTACGCGGGACAGCAGGTCACCGTGCCCAGCGCCCCGTCCCGCCCGCACGACCGTCCCTCCGACGACGAGACCGAGGGATCGGCCGGCCGACCGCACACGCCCCCGACCACGGACGACCCGCAGGACGGCGAGCGCGGCGCGTCGACTCCGTCACCAAGCGCGTCCGCCGCGCCCACACCGGAGTCGTCAGCGCCCAGCGAGCCCACCACCCACCCCAGCGACACGGCCGGCAGCCCTGCCCACAAGCCCCGTCAAAGCGACGAGGGCGGGCTGCCGCCGGCGACATCCCGCTCCAGCCCCACCACCAGCGCAACCGATTCGGCCGCTCCGTCCGGGGCCCCCGTCTCCCCCACCACGGCCGCCTCGCAGGAACCCGCGTCGCAACCTGCGCGCAGCCCGCTGCGGCTGCGCACCGTGCTGGGCGCGGGAGCACTCCTGGCCGCCGCGATCACCGCAGCCCTCGCCGTGCGGCGCGTGCTGCAGCGCCGCCGCCGCGAGCCCGGCGAGACCATCGCCATCGCCCCGGAGACCTCCCCCGCGGAGGCGAAACTCGCGGCAGCCGCAGAACCAGCTGGTGCCGCACTCCTGGACCTGGCCCTGCGCACCCTCGCACACCAGGCCGAGCAGGACGGCCACGAGGTGCCGGCGCTGCGGGCCGCACGCATCGGGACCCGCTCCCTGGACGTGCTCCCGGAAGACCTCTCCCAGCAGCCCCGGGCGCCGTTCACAGCGGGGCAGGCCGGATGGTGGCACCTGGCCGGCGACACTGACCTCCTGGACGAAGACGCAGTCCGCAGCGTGCCGGCGCCGTACCCCGGCCTCGTCACAGTGGGCAGCACCGCCTCCGGCGACCTCATGCTCGCCAACCTCGCTCAGCTGCCCGCCCTGCTGCTGGACGGCAACCCGGTACACATCACCGAGGTGTGCACGTCGATCGCCCTGGAGCTGGGCATGAGCCCCTGGGCGAACGACGTCGAAGTCGTCACCATCGGATTCGGCGAGGACCTGCCACAACTGCTGCCCACCACACGGATCTCCCACATGCGCCAGCCCGCACACGCGCTGCACGATCTGACCGAGCGGCTGCTGGAAGCCCACCAGATGCCCGAGACCGCCAACCAGCCGTATCTGCTGCTGTGCGCAGCCCGCATGGACCCGGACACCGCATGGGAGTTCGCCGACGTGGTCGACAAGGCGGGCAGGGTTCCGGTCACCCTGATCGCCCCGGCGAGCTCGGCGGCCGCGCACTTCCCCGAAGCTGAGATCCTCAACGCCTCCCTCAGCACACTGCAGTCGTTCGACCACCTCGGCACCGAGATCACGGTGCAGCGCCTCGAGCATGCCGCCTACCAGCAGATCACCGCGGCGCTCACTCTGTCCGGGCAGCCCGCTCAAGAGGCTGAGAGTCCCTGGCAGGACGTTCCGCACGAACACGAACACGAACTCGACCTCGAGGCACCGTCCCAGCCGGACCGGGCACAGGAACCAGCGACCGCACCAGCCGACGAGGAAGAGCCGAGCGCCACGGCCGGAACGGTGACTGCCGCAGTCGGCTCGGGCGGTGAGGTGTTCCCGGCCCTGCTGGCAGCCTCCGCTGAACCGTCCTCGCTGCCGCTCCTGCCCAGCGCACCCGATCACGGCCACACCGGCGCCGACGGCGAAGAGCACCACCCCGCAACCGCGCAGGCGCCGCAGCCGGATCCGGTGAAAACCGAAGGCGCGGATGCTCCACGCTCACCGACTCAAGAGCCCGCCCGCACTGCGGCCGACAACATGGAGGCCGGGGCTCTGGACCTGAACGCGCCGGAAATCAGGGTGCTGGGACCAGTGGATGTGGACCGGGTCGGCAACACCGGCCACGGCCCGCGCATCGCCCAACTCGCCGCCCTCATGTTCTTCCGGCCCGGCCGCACCGCCGACACGCTGTGCGCCGACATGGACCCGCTCAACCCCTGGTCGCCGGCCACCCTCAACGCCCGGCTGCAAGGCCTGCGGCGTGCCCTGGGCAACGACCCGGCCGGCAACCCCTACGTACCACGCCGCCGCACCGGCGAGGACCCCTACCGCCTCTCCCCCGCCGTGCACTGCGACTGGACCCACTTCCTCCAACTCGCCGAGCGAGCCCTACCGCAGGCGGCTGCCGGCCTTCCGGACCTGGAGAAGGCACTGTCCCTCGTACGCGGCCGCCCCTTCGGCACCCGCCCCCTACCCTGGGCCGAACCCCACCAACAGGAAATGACCACCCGGATCATCGACATCGCCCACACCGTGGCGACCTACCGCACCCCACCCGGCCCCCACCACGACCTCACCGCCGCCCGTCAGGCCATCGCCACCGGACTCGAGGTAGACGAGACGGCCGAACTGCTCTACAGGGACTGGCTCCGCGTCGAAGCCCAAGCCGGAAACCGGTCCGGACTCCACACCGCGATCTCCCGCATCCAACACGTCAACCGAGCACTCGACTGCGACCTCGAGCTGGAGACCGAACAGCTGATCAACGAACTCCTCAACAGCCCAGGCCCGACACACCGCAAAGCACTGTAAGGCAGATGCGGCTACCGACTACCACAAGGCGGTGACGTCACGTGCGGCGCAGGCGACGACGAGTTCGTGGACGGCGGCTTCGTTCAATACCGAAGGCCGCGTCTGCCACTCCTTCAGGGTCTCGCGGACGGTCTGTGTGACGATGTGGGCGTGCTGCATCGGCGCCTCCGCGCCGGACCGAAGCCGCAGCGATCGCACACCGGCGCGGTCTCCCTTCACTGCTGTGAGAACAGGGAGATTCCCGCGCTGCTCACCTTATGTACTATCGCTCTCCCAGACGGCAGTGAGGCTTTTCCAACCTCACTGTGAGACTGCGAGGTTGGATCAGCCTCAGGGTGTCCGGAGAGCCGTGTCGGTCCGAATGGCGCCGAACACAAGCCGCAGCCAACACACCAGACAACGGACCCGAGACGACGTACGTCCTCGCCCACTGGGCCTTCGCCGGCACCGGCCTCTCCGACGCCGAAGCCTGGCTGGCCGCATCCATCGAACCCGCCCCCCGGAACGGAAGGAGAGTCCACCCATGCCTGACGAAGAGCTGCTGACCGTCCCGGACGTCATGGCCCGGCTCAAGCTCGGCCGCTCCACGGTCTACGACCTCATCCGCTCCCGGCGGCTCCCTTCAATCACCATCGGCCGCGCTCGCCGTATCCCCTCCATCGCACTCGACGACTACATACAGCGTCACCTCGAAGAGGCCGCCTGATGACCGCACCCAAGCGCAAGAGCCGCGCCAACGGCGAAGGCACCATCTACCAGCGCAAGGACGGTCGTTGGGAAGCCGCTGGCTACGTCCTCGCCGCCGACGGCACCAGCAAGCGCGTCCGCGTCTACGGCACCACCCGCAGACAGGCTGCCGACAAACTCGCCGAGAAGATCGCCGACAGCAACCGGGGCCTGCCCGTCGCCACCGCCGAAAGCACACTCGGCGACTACCTCACGTACTGGCTGAACGGCGTCGCAGTCCACCGGCTCCGGGAGAACACCCACACCCGCTATGCAGCCTGCGTCCGCCTCCACCTCATCCCCGGCCTCGGCACCAAGAAGGTCGCACGGCTGACCGCCAAGGACGTCCGCACCTTCCTCGACCGGCTCCGCACCGCCTGCCAGTGCTGCGCCCAGGGCCTGGACACCGAACGGAAGCAGTGCTGTGCGGTCGGCGAGTGCTGCCAGAAACTCCTGTCCCCCTCGACCGTGACTTACGTGCACTCCGTGCTCAAGTCGGCGCTGGAGCACGCCGTCCGAGAAGACGAACTGCCCCGCAACATTGCCCGGAACGTCAAAGCCGCCACGCCTCGGACAAGGCGCTTCCGGCCCCTCACGGCGGTCGAGGCCCGCAAGTTCCTCAACGCGGCCCGTGCCGACCGGCTCCACGCGTTGTACGAATTCGCCCTACGTACTGGACTCCGGAAGGGTGAACTCCTCGGCCTCCGGTGGGAGGACCTCGACCTCAACGCAGGCACCGCCACCATCCGCCACTCGCTCCAGCGCACCCGCACCGGCGGCCTCACGCATCTGCCCACCAAGACCCGGGCGTCCGAGCGCCGTATCGCGCTCCCGACCGAATGTATCCGCTCCCTCAAGGAGCACAAACAGCATCAGGACACGGAGCGCGAGACCGCAGGGTCAGCCTGGCAGTACAGCGGCCTCGTCTTCACCACCCCGACCGGCCGACCTCTCGACCCGGCCAACCTCACACGCCGCTTCCGCAGCTTCCTCGACCGGGCCGGACTCCGCCGCATCCGCTTCCACGACCTCCGCCACTCAACCGCGACCCTGCTCCTGGAACAAGGCGTCGACCTCGTCGTCATCAAGGAACTCCTCGGCCACGCCCACATCGGCGTCACCGCCGGTGTCTACGCCCACGTACGACTCCGCCTACAACGCCAAGCCATCGACACCCTGAGTGGCGCCCTGGGCGCCACTGAGGAGCCCCCGAACGATCCACCTGCCGCAACGCTCGTCCGCTGACGTTGCCGTCAGCGTTGCCGTCAAACGCCCGGGAGCCCCCGCCGAGTACCGATTCGGCGAGGGCTCTCAATTCATGCCCGAACGAACTCAGAAGTCCCCGACAATTTCCCCCTCGGCAGGCCAGAGACGTTGGCGCCTACGACAGGTTGTGCCAGGCGTGGCTACAAGTTCCTCGGCACTCCGTTTCTCTTCGTCGCGTGTCAGCCACAGCGAACGTGGATAAGAGGACGCGAATGGACTTCACGTACTCACCGGGGGGCAGATTTATGATCTTCCCCATTTGTTCGAGAATCGGCTCTCGAACAATCAACACTGCCGGGGTCATGGTCGGCTTGACGCCCGATCGCGCTAGCCCCTCACGCGCGTCGTTCACTGTTGCATGGGCCTGCATGGCGTAGCGAACAACCTCGTGCAGTACGGCTCTCTGTTCAACCTGCTCCAGCGAAGAGAACCAGGCCACAGCGTCGTCCAAGCTCCGAATCCCCTGGGCAACCTCGTTGATGATCCGCTCTGATGCTCGCAAGTGCTCACCTGCTCCGGGGCTCAAATACTACGTACGGCCTGCTTGGGTCCAGCTCCGCATAGTCTGGACGGTTCGGATTGTAGTTCTGCCAGAAGTCTCTACCGCGCCCACTACCTTCACCGTCACCCGTGCCTCTCGGCAGTGAATTCTTGACGCTGTGACGAGTTCTGGACGGACCGGACAGGATGTAATCCCAGTCCGATGTCGGGTTGGGCGTTCCGTTCGCACGGCTCCCGACCACAATGATTGGCTGCCCAGCTTTATCAGCGGCATTCTGAATTCGCTTGGCATCATTCGGGCTGATACCGGCTTCCGCTGCCGTTCTAAGGCCAGGGCCACACCACCCACCGGAATTGTGCACCAGGACCGGAGTCTGCCCCGCCAGCACATAGTACGTGTGGAGGCGGTCGATGGTGAGGTTGTACATGTCGCCGTCGCCCGGCCTGGCGCGGACATTGAGGACGCTCACCCGTTTGTTGGTCTCGGTGATGAGCATGTGGCCGGGCGCGAGTCGTGAAGCGTCAACCCACTGGTGGGCCGATTCGTCCCAGAAGGGGTGGTGGGAGGTTGTGTGGAGGACGGCGGGCCGGCCATTCTTTTCGCGGACAGTCACGTCCACGAGGTCCTTGTCGTGGTGGACCAGTTGTGCGATGACCTTGTGAGGTCCGTGATGCCTGCCATCATCGGGGTCTGCGCTCTCCACCCGATCCCCGGGTCTCACCTTGCCGATCGGCTTGGTCTTACCATCCTCCATCAGCACTTCTGTGTCGGGCGTGAAACTGTTGCAGCCGTATTTTCCTCCACCGAGTCCCAATGCGATGAGCTCCAGTGACTCTTGCAAGGTGTCACTGACTATTCCCTCCATGCGTGCATTACTTGCGCATCGCCCGGAATGGTGAACGCAGTATGTGGCGGCGATTTTCTTGGCGCCGTGGACATCGCCAGTCTTTAGCAGGTAGTTGTATGCGGCTTGACAACCATCTCTGCCATAGCAGGCCATCGAGAGGTTGTCGCCTTCGCCTATCGGCGTATTCCAGTAATCGCCGTTCGCCTCAGTGGCGTAGGTGTACCAGTACCTGAGGAGATCATTTTCGTCATCGGTCTGCGGTCCGAGTAGGAGGAGCCTACTCTCAACGGCTTTAGTGTTGCCTGTGGCTGTTCCGCAGTTGCTGTTGCAGGGAGCAGGCGGAATCGGCTTGGAGTAGTCAACGGCGTCGTTGGGGCTTCCGTTTCCCTCGGACCCGTCAGGGCGATGCGCGCAGGCTTCCTGAGAACCGCCACGTCCTCCGCACATCACGCCCATGCCGGTGGGGTCGGAGTGGGTGACGGGGTTTTGGACGGCGTAGGTGTAGCCGTTGAGGGTCTGGTTCTTGTCAACCTCAAGGAGCGGGTCGACGCTGATGAATTGGCCGGTGGTGGGGTCGTATTCGCGGGCGCCGATGTGGGTGAGGCCGGTGGTGGTGTCGGCTGGTTTGCCGAGGAAGCCCTTGTCGTCGGGCCAGGGGCCATAGAGGGGCTGGCCGCGGTCGGCGCCGAAGGGTGTGGTGTAGCGCTTGTTGATGGCCCAGGTGGTGGCGTCGAGGGTGAGGCTGGCGGTGCCGTGGGGGTCGGTGGCGAGGAAGGTGAGTTTGGTGCCGGTGGTGCCGGCCGTTGCGGTGCGGACGGCGATGGTCTGGCCGCCTGCGGTGTAGTAGCGGGTGCCGGTGAGGGTCTTGGTGGCGCCCTTGACGGTCAGGCGTACCTCGGTGTCGCCGAGGTAGAGGATGGTGTCTCCGTCACCGGTGGCGCGGCGGATGAGGAGGTTGCCGTCGGCGTCGTAGAGGTAGCCGGTCTGCTTGGTGCCTTCGGTGAGGGAGGCGAGCTTGTCCTCGCTGTTCCAGGCGAGGGTCTGTGTTCCGGCCGGGCCGGGGCGGTGGGTGGTGTTGCCGGTCTTGTCGTAGGTGTAGGAGGCGGTGGTGGCGCCGGTGGTGTGGTCGAGGGGGTGGGGCTGGTTGTTGGTGGTGCCGTAGGCGTAGTTGGTGGTCCGGTCGCCGGCGGTCTGGTGCTGTGTTTCCGTGTCGCGCTGGCCGGAGGTGGTGTAGCTGTAGGAGGTCCAGTAGGGGGCGGCGCCGCCGAGGTTGGCGGTGGTGCGGCCACTCGTGGCGCAGTCGGCGGTGTCGGGGGTCCAGGCTTCGGTCATGCGGCCGTAGCCGTCGTATGTGAAGCACTGGTTGTCGGCTTTGCTGGTGCCGCCGAGGGTTGAGGCGTCGCTGATGGAGGTGACGTTGCCCGCGTCGTCCTGGGTGAAGTTGAGGTCCTGCGGCATGTAGCCGTGGGTGTCGTCGGTGACGTAGGACCGGGTCAGGCGGCGGGTGCCGTTCTCGTAGCGGTAGTTGAGGTACGCCTTGCGTGCGGAGCTGGTGGAGTCCATGCCCACCGTGAGGGTGGTCAGGTCGCCGAGTTCGGAGTAGGCGGCGCCCAGGAGGTAGCCGGTGGTGCCGCCCAGGGTCTTGATGTTGCCGAGGGTGTCGTAGGCGGGGGCGATGCCCTCGGAGGGCAGGCCGGCGACGGCCGGATCGCCGATGCCGGACGGCAGGTTGGCGACGTTGTACGAGGTGTCGAACTTCAGCGTCTGCGGAACCCCCGCGGCCACGAGCGCGTCGGTGGCGGGAAGAGTGAGCTCACTGTTGACGGCGTTGTAGAGGCCGTCGAACTTGGTGACCTTCTTGACGTACGCCTGGCTGCTGGTTCCGCTGCTGCCGCCGACGTAGCGGGTGGCGGTGTCCTGCTGGCCCTTGGCCGCCTGGTCGTAGTCCCAGTGGGCGAGCTTGTTCGCGTCCGTAGTGTCGGACTGCCACAGGTCAGTCTTGCGGCCGAGTACGTCGTAGGCGTACAGGAGTTTGCGGTTCTCGGCGTCCTGGGTCCAGTCGGTCTGGTCGAGGTTGTTGTAGTGGCTCTGGGCGGTGCCCTTGTCCGGGTCGGTGGTGCTGGTCTGCCGTCCGAACAGGTCGTAGCCGTAGGACCAGACGCTGCCGTCGTGGGCGGTGATTGTCCTCTGTTGCCCGCCGGGGGTGTAGGTGTAGCGGGTGTGGTTGTAGGAGCCGGTGGCGTCCGGGCTGGCGTACTGCCGGGTTTCGGTTGTCTGGCCCAGGGCGTTGGTCAGCGTCGACGTGGCCTGTCCGCCGGCCGGGGCGCTCTGGATGACGCGATCGCCCTGGTAGGTGGTCGTGGTCGTCCAGCGGTGGGCGCCCTGCACCTTCGTCTCGCTGGTGATGGGGCGTGCGGCACTGTCGTAGGTGGTGTCGACCTGTATCGGGGCCTGGCCGCCCTCGACCGTGGCGGGGCTGCCGGACGGCGGGTTGTTCGCGTCCCAGATGTCCGACAGTGCGGAGCTGACCAGGCCGCGGGTGTCGTACTGGGTCAGGGCGATGATGCGGCCGCCGGACGGGGAGGGTGACTGGGTCTGCCGCGCCCGCAGCAGCGAGTCGTAGATGATGTAGGTGGTGTTGTAGCCGGAGGCGGTCGGGGTCAGGCTGCTGGTGGCGACTGAGGACACAGTGTCCTTGGACACGTGGTAGTCGTACTTGTAGTTCGGCGTGGCGCCCGCCAGGCGCAGCCGGTTGGCGAGCCACACCTGGGTGACGCGGCCGAGGCTGTCGTACGTCGACTCGGTGATCTTGTTGTTGGGGTCGGTGACCTTGGTCGCCGCGCCGGTGGCGAAGTCGATGACCGACTTCGTGGCGTAGGTCTTGGCGTCGGCGACCTCGGTAGCCGTGAGCGGGCCGGCGGCTATGGGGGTGTAGGTGGTCTTGCTGACCTGTGTGTCGTTGGTGTCCGTGACGATCAGGGGCCGGCCGAGGGTGTCGAACGTCGTGAGGCTCAGCTTCTGCCAACTCGGCTGACCACCGGTGCCGTAGCCGCTGGCCCGGCCCGTCCACCGGGCCTCGCCCTTGGTGGGTGTCTGGTCCGCAGTCCAGGCGGTGTCGGCGTCGTAGGTGGTGGCGGTGTCGGCGATGACGTCGCCGGGTTTGATGGAGTCGGCCGGCAGGTCGAGTGCGCTGTCCGCGGTGGCGCAGGGCTTGGCCGTGGTGCGGGTGCGGGAGACCAGCGATGTCAGCCCCGCCGAAGGGTTGCGGGCGTACCAGGTGCGGGTGCAGGTCTCGTCTCCGGTGACCGCGTCGTCGCCCTGGTCCTCGACGGTCTGCGGCATGCCGTAGTCGTCGTAGGTGGTGGCGGTGGTGCGGGTGCGGTCGGCGGGCTGACTGCCGCTGGTGACGCGGGTGCGGGTGTGGGTGGCGGCGGTGCGGACGTAGTACGCCTCGATGTCGGCGTACGACTTGTGCTGGGTGGCCGTCTTTTGCGACCACGGATCATTGATCGTGCCGGTGACCTCGTCGGCGCCGTTGAAGGTGACCGTCTCCCGGGTGAAGCCCGCGTACTGGTCGGCATCCGTGAGAGCAGGCGCCTTGATACCGGTGCTCTGGGCCCGTCGGCGGGCGTCGGGGTCCAGGGTCTTGCCGTCGGCCTCGAGGAGGCGGTCGCCGTCCATGCCCCGCATGTACACGGCGACGGTCTTGCTCCGGGTGCCGTTGCTGGGGCCGGTGTAGTGGGTGACCTTCTCGAAGCCGCGCCAGATGGACCAGGTGCGTTCCTTCTCCGGCGTCAACGGGTCATCGTCGTAGTGCCAGGCGCCGCCCGTGTCCGAGTACTCGTAGCTGTCCGTGATGGTGCCCGAGGCGCCCGTCTCGTCAGTGGTGCTGACGACCGAGACGGGGTACTTCTGGAACCAGTCCAGCACCGGGTCCACGTCGCCGCCGTTGGGCCGCCAGTACACCGGGTAGCAGGTGCGGGTGTTCTGGTCGGGGCGGGGCATGCTCTGGCCCGCAACGCAGTCCGCTGGCTGGTAGGTGACGGCGGTCTTCGCTCCGGTCTCCGTCGTGATACCGGTCAAACGGGGCTTGGCCAGGGGCAGGATGTTGTCGGCGCTGCCGTCGACCCGGTTGGTGAGGAACTCGCTGGTGAAGCTGACCGGATCCGTCGACAACGGCGTGCCGTGCTCACCCGTATGCTGGATCGACTGCAGCCACAGCGACTGGTCACTGGAATCACCGACCTCACCAGGATCCAGGTAGACCTGCGTCAGCTTCCACGAGTCGACCGGCTCGAAGCCCGCGCTCGGGGACAACGCCGCGTTCCACGCCGAGGTGGTGATGCCGGTCAGGCGCTTACGGGTGAAGAACGCGGGACCCGTGGAATCACAGTCCGTCGCCTCCCACGCGCAGATCGCGTCGAAGGGCACATCCGGCCAGTGAGGGCTGGTGGACGCGGTCAGGGAGTCGCAGCCGGTATCGGTGCGGATGCACCGCTCGTCATAGGTTAAGGACACCTCGTCCGAGGCGGCCGGGCTGCCGGAGAACAGGGCATCGGCCCGCTGCCCGTAAAGAATCTTGCTGAGGTAGCCGCCGCGGATGTAGTAGGAGGCGGCTGTACTCGCGCCGTTCTTGACGTAGTAGTTGGACTCCTTGGTGTACCAGTACGACATGGCGTTGCCATGCAGGTCCTCGACATAGTCGAGATTCCACCGCCACGCCTGCACCACGGAACGGTTCGCAAACGCGCTGCCCTGGTCGTAGCCGGGCTCCCCGGCATCGTCACCGAACACCGCCACCGTCCACGTGGAGTTGGTGCGCTCGGTGTCCGCGCCCGGAAGCTTGTTCAGGCCGAACACATAGCGGATGCCGTCCCCAGTGGTGACCGTCCAGTACTCGCCATTGCCGTCGCCGTTGTCCGCCCCCGTCGACCGGGTCACCGTCGAGGCATCGTCACCCTTCAGACGCCACGTGCCGCTGGTGTCGTCCTTGACCAGCTCGGTGGACTTGCCGTTGAGGACCAGGGAAGCGTTGTCGTACTTCCAGCACAGGTCGTACTTGCCATCCTGACCGTCGTCGTCACACGAGCCGTACTTCCGCTCAATGAACGACGACGTCAGGTCGAAACCCTCACCGATCTGACTGCCCTGGTTGTTGGTGCTGGCCGTGCGGCCGTCCACACTGCCGGAGTCGTAGGAGATCGACAGATCCGGCTGCGGGCCGGCCGCAGCCGGAGGAGCCTTCAGCGGGTAGTTCCAGGTGAAGGTGCCCGACGACCCACCAGCTTCCCAGGTGGAGGACGCTGACAGCGGGGTGGCCTTGTAGTCGCCGCCACCGGACTGCGTTCCGGCCGCGAGCGCCAGCAGCATCGTCTGCCCACCAGCGGGTGCCGACGGCGCCGCGGACGCGTTCGGTGCCGCAGTCCGGGTGGTGCGGAAAGTAAGGCGCGCACGGAGCCGCTGCCCGTCACGGTCGTTGGTCTGCGGCAGTGGCTTCGCGGTGCGGCATGCAGCCTTGCCCGGATGGGTGACGGCGCAGTCGGGCAGCTTCAGGATCTGCAGGCGTCCGGCCCAGTCCCCGCCATAGGCGTCGGCGAACGCGGAGTAGTCGATGCCCAGCTCCGCCGCGCCACCGCTGGGGGCACCCGTGACGGACAGCGCGACGCCCTTGATACCCAGAGCACTGGTCTGCTTGCGGCTCAGCACGCTCACCTTGACCGTCGGGGCCGCCTTCTTCGCCCCGGTGGCCTGCTTGCCGGCGCCGGTGGTGGGCGTGGCGAGGGTCAGTGGCAGGGATCCAGCTGTGGCCTTGGCTGTTCCGGAAGCCGGGGCGGTGAGGGTGACGGTGGCGGGACCCGGCCAGGCGGAGGTGCTGTGCTGGTCTCGCAGGGCCCGCTGTGCCGCCTTCTTGTCGGCCGCTTCCTGACGGGCGATCAGCCGGGAGGCGGCCGTCGCCTTCGGCTTCAGGGGGGACGTCTGGACCGAGACCTGTTTGGGCGGCTCGGGACGGCCAAGCGGCTTCGCGGGCTCGGCCACCGCGGCCAGCGGGCTGAGCAGACCGGGCAGCAGCGCGAAGGCGGCCGTGACGGCTATCCGGCCGTGCAGGCGCGTACGGGACTGGGTGGCTCGGCGGCGGAACAGCGGCATGGGTCTCATGTCCAAGCTCCATCAAGACCCCCTGCAGGGGTCAGAGTCGGTGGGTCGTACTGGGCACGACGGGCAAGATCAGAGGTGCAGCCGCACCGGCTGCCGAGCACTGCATTAGGGCGGGCGAAGCCTGTGTCGTTTCGCCCGCCCGGCGGGATTCAGTCGTCGACGATCACACGTTCACGGACCTCGTCGAGGGTCATGGCTCCGACCCAGATCCGCAGACGGTTCAGCCGCCCCGCGAAGTAGCTGCTGCTGGTCGTGCCTCCCATGGACAGGCTTCCGCTGCCCTGCTGAGGTGAGGTGACCGCGTTGTTGTCACCGTCGGCCACCGGTGTGGTGCCCACATACAGGTGCATGCGGCCACCCTGGTCCTGCGCGTCATACACGCCGGTCAGCGTCACCGGGGACATCGTGTCGGCAAGTTCGTCCACCTGCGTCACATCGGACATGGCCACCGTGGACCCGGACGGCGTGGTGCGCACGAACTTCCACACGTAGGAGTCCTGTCCCGTCTTCACCACCGCAAGGGCCCACGAGACTCCGCCGCTTCCGGCCTGGCCGGCGATCTGGGCCTGATAGCCGTCGGGTTTAGCGTTGAGGGAGGTCGGATCGAGCTGGGCCTGGGCGGAGACGGTGAAGGAGCCCTTCTCGTCGATGGCCGGGCCGGTCACCGACGCATAGCCGCCGCTGCCGTCCACCACCAGCGTGCTCGACTCCTCATCCAGATGCGCGCCCGAGGACAGCGTCATCGCTGCGATCGGGTAGGGAGAGGACTCGCTGACCGTGCTCCCCGTAGAAATTTCCGCGTTCCAGTCCCCCACTAGCTCAACCCCCGGCATGCTGTTCTCCAGCGTCCGAGCCTCCTCGGCGACCTCCTCGGCGGACAGTGCGCTCTGCCAGGCTGCGACCTCGTCGATACGACCGCGGAAGTACTGCCCCGCCGCGCCGCGCACCACCGAGCGTCCTACCTGCAGGCCCTGGCTTGCCTCCCACGGAACGTAACTCGGCGCGTTCGCCAGCAGGTTGACCGGATCACCCTGAGCGCGGCCGTTGACGAACAACTGGATGGTGTCGTCCTGCGGCCGTCGGTTACCGCTCGCATCGGTCGCGGCCGTGTAGACGCCCGCCAGGTGCGTCCACACCCGCAGTGGCGGATCCGTGGTGGTCGCCACCGACTTGACGAAGACTGGCGTCGCCGAGTCCGTCACCGTGTAGTGGAACACATATGACCGAGTCGAGGACGAGTAGTACAGCGCGAACGCCTGCGCCTGCGCGCCCGGCTCGGTCAGGATCATCCGGCTGGTGGACGTATCCGTGAGATTCACCCACGCCGAGACCGTGAACGAGTGCGCCGTGTTCACCACCGGGCCATTCGAATCGGCGTACGCCTTCTGCAGGTCCGGGTTGCTGCTGTCCAGCCACAGCGACGTGTCCTCATCACCCCGCCGCGCCATAGTGGAAAAACCGGCCCCGTCATGCATCGTCAGATTGTGCGTGGGCGCGGTCGGGTCGTGCTGCGGATCATCCGCAGCACTGTCCTTGGCCGTGGTCACATCCGAGCCGGGAGCACCATCGTTGAAGTGCCAGCGCCCGACCGGCCCCGGCGGCAGAGCCACCTGGAAGTCGAACGTCTCTGGCGTGCCCGTCCGTGCGCGGACATCGATGGCCCACACTTTCAAGTGGTGCGTGCCGCCCATGCTCGGTGTGACATCAGTGACCTCGGCGGTGTGATCGGCCTTCGCCGTAACGGTGTGCGTGCCGCCTTCCTGACCGCTCGGGCCGGACAGCGCCCACTGATACTTGCTGATGTCCGGATCCAGGCTGTTGGGCTTGAACACGAACGTGCCCGCCACGCCCCGCCCGCCCTTGGCAGGACAGACATCCGTCGTGCACTCCACGTACGGTGATCCGTTGGTCGGGTCCTTGGGTTCGATCGTTGGAGCCTTCGGCGCGGTGGAGTCGATGATGAAGTAACACCACGGGGAGAACGACGAGTACAAGTCTCCGCTGCTGCCGTTGTAGGACCAGTGGGATTGGGTGCGGGCCCGGTAGCGGTAGGTGCTGCCGTCCGTCCGCTTTGTCGTCTGCAGATCGAGCAGCGCGCCATCATGCTGATAGCCGCCTTCGGAGTCGGCCGCCCAGATCTCCTCCCACGTACCGTCAGCAAGCTTGCGGGCGATGCGGTAGTTGGCCTTCAGCTGACCAGGATCGTCGTTGGTGCCCGGCTGGACCTGCGTCTCTACTCGGGCGCGGACGGTGGGCTGGTCCACCGTAACGACCAGCGGGTCACTGACCGGATTGCAGTAACCGTGTGCACCCGTCGACGCGACACCCGGGATCACACCCACGTTGATCGGCACACCCGGATTCGGCGCATAATCCACCGTGACCTCGGCGTTGTCGTCGAACCGCTTCCAGGCCCGCGGCTCGCTCTCGTCCAGCGCCCGCAGCATCAGCGTCAGCCGGGAAAACTTCCCATCCGCGAAATCCTGCACATTCTTCGTCAGACTGCCATTGAACTCGACCCACGCATCCGGCTGCGAAGGACTGCAATTGTCACCACGCCCCGCCGACACCTTCGCCGAATCCATCAGGCTCACAGTCGACGGCCCCGGCCACCGGGTCCCCTCACTGATGTTCCCGGTACGCTCCAGATTGACCGTATACGGGTTGCAGTTGAAGGACCATGTCTCGTGCGCCCTGAACGTGGCGTGCAGGACATGCTTCCCGGCCAGCACGCTCGGGCTGAACTCGAAATACATGCGGTTCACATAGTTGTCACCGCAGTAGTAGCCGTCCGCGTTCGAGCAGCGCCCCACACCGTAGTCGCCGGAGAACTGGTAGAATGCGTCACCGTCCGACGACAGCACCGTGCGCTCCGCACGCGAGAGCCCCACCGACGGGTCGATGTAGACGGGGTAGACGGTGTCCTGGCCCCGCAGCAGCCCCAGATCCGGCGCCACCGCGATGCTGCCGTCGTCCACCTGCACCGGCAGCGTCGCCGTCGCATCCCCGTCCCCCGGATGCACCGGCGCCTCGGCGCCGGCCGTCTGCGTACCGGCGTCCCCCGCCCCGGAGGACGTCCCGGCCGCAGACGCGGTCAGCAGCTGTGGCTCGGCGCCGTCGCCGGCGGAGTCCCACATCTGCCCGGCCGGTCCGGTGAACACGGCGTTGCCGTCCGCATCCAGCGCCCGCATACCACCGCCGGCCCCCGCAACCACCGACACACCGTCACCGGCGACGGCGAACTGCAGCTGCTCCAGGTCCTGGCTCTGCGCGGCCTCGGCCGACTTCACCACCAGGACTTCCCGGTACCCGTCCGGCACCGCCGTCAACTGAAGATCCACACCCGGCAGCACATCCGCATAGGTGGCCGTCGACCCGTCCAGCGACGGCTCGGGCAGACGGCCCGGCCAGCGCACGGACAACGCCCGCTCGCTCTGCGCCAGCCGGACCATGTCCTGTGCGCCGCCGGCCGAAAACGACACCTGGGCCGTGGCATACCGCGGCCCGATCGAGCCGTCCGCCCTGCGCACCAGCGTCGTGTCGATGTCATGCCATCCGCCCGCAGCATCCCTCGCCCGCTGCGGCGCCGTCGCCTGCTGCAGCGTGTAGGTGCCGTCCGGATTAGCGAACGTCTGCGAGTACTCCGTGCGCTCGCTTGTCACCTCGACCGGCTCACCGGACGCCGCAGCCTGCTCCGACGGCGTCTGAGGCTGTACCGCATCCGCGTGAGCGCCGGGCGAATTGACCAGGACCACACCGCTGGTAAGCAGCGCCCAGGCCACCAGCCTGGCCAGCATGCGACGTCTCCGCGAGTTCCGCGCAGACAGAACTCCAGCCCTCACGTGCGATTCCACAGCCCCACCCCATGCATCACACAAGCGCCACAATAAGGCCCGGATCATAGCCAGAAGAACCCACGAGAGATCAACAGTGCCCCCCACGTCACACTCAAGGTTTTCATGACCCAAAAAGCGCGTAAAGGACGATCCAGCTGGCTGAAAAACGAATAAACAAGATGAGAAATTGCCGTACTTCAGGGGAAGTAGAAGTGAACTAAACTACACGCACAGCAGTGCTCATCTCCGTCGCGACCCTCGATACACACGCCGTCGCCCACAACCTGCAAACCCGGGTGACGTTCCATCACCGGGGAGAAGACCCGGCAGCTTCGCCGAGAGCCCGCCAAAGACTGCGGACCTGCTGTTCGAGAACAAAATGCTCCTCGAGGGTCTTGCCAACCGCGGAGCAGCAGTTGCCGACAGCGGCGATCGAGACGGTGGGCTCCATGGTGAATGCCTTGTCAGACAGGGTGCCCAGCTCGCAAAGACCACTGGCACCTCGTGGACTCAACGGAAGGACCGCGCGGGGCGGTCCAAGCCCCGAGGCAGTCGAGGGTGAGTCCGCTGGGCGCTGCTCTGCCGCCTTCGAACAGCGCCTTGCCCCACAGCCACAGCGGTTCGGCGAGGATGTTGAGACCCGCGGTGTGGGCTGGACAGCGAGCGGCTACTGCTGGGCGTCGGCGTGATACTGGGCGAGCGCGTGCCATCGCCGCTCGAAGTCGCTGGTCTGCTCGCCGATCTGGGCTGGGGTGATCGGCTTGTTGTACTGGGCCGTGATCCCGCGAGCCGCGCAGTCCTGCGCAACAGCGTCAGCCGACGGCTCTTCGGTGCGCACGCGATGCTCGGCCCAGACGTTGTAGGTACGGAACCAGAGCGGATAGCGGCGCAGCGTGGACGGGCTGACGGGTTTGCCTGCCCGGCCGAACATGCCCTTCTGCGCGAGGTACACGGACAACTCATCGACGGACGGCTCGCTACCGTGCTGAGCCTGGTATTCCATCCACGCGAGGTAGTAGCGGTCGACGACGGTGAGATCCCCTCCCGCGACGGAGCCCCGCAGCTCGTCGACCGTGGCGTCGATCCTGGGCCCACGCTGCCCCTGGGCAGCCTGGGCACCGGCGGCTACGGCCTCCTGTCCGGCCCCTCTGCCCGCCAGGAACTCCTCCTCCAGCCGCCCGGTGGGGTCGGCCCGCTCTTCGCCTTCAGCTGACGGGGCGGAGCCGGGCTCGCCGATGCCGTACTCCCGGTCCTGGAATTCAGCGACGTAGTCCTGCAGTTCCGCTGCCGTGACGGGCCGGCCTGCTGCTCCTGTGATGCCGTCACGCTGATACGCGTACTCGGCCAACGCGACGGCATCGGGAGAGGAACCGTGTTCCGATGCGTATGTGAGCCAGGCGTTGTAGAAGTAGTCGCCCCACCTCCATCCGTCGTCCGCGTCCTGCGCGCCTTGGGGTTCGGCCCACTCATGGGCTTCGGCTGCGGGCGAGTGCCGCTGTTTGAGGAGCCGCAGCAGGGGTTCGAGTTGCTCGTCCGACAGTGGCTCTCCGGCCGCGGTGGCGATGCCGTACTGGTCTTGGAGCCACAGAGCGAACTGCGCGCTGCTGGGCTCGAATCCGAAGGCGGTGATCCAGTCCTGGTAGGCGTCGGCGAGGTGTTGGGCGTTTCTTTCGCCTGCCGGGTCTGCTGCACGCGATCGTTCAGGCTGTACGGGTCGCGCCTGGTCCGCCGGCTGAGGCTCCACGCCACCCGGCTGTGCCGGTTGTCTGTCCTGGTCGACGGTGGCCTCGAGTTCGGGATTCCGCCGCTGCCCGGGAGCCGGGGTCCGCTCGACGGTGAGCTGGA
>NZ_BMQA01000066.1 GCF_014647875.1 Streptomyces brasiliensis
GATGGCCAGCTCACGGACGGCCGCGTAGGAACCGGCGAAGCCGATACCGGCGATGATCACGGCGCCGGAGACGACCACACCGATGAGAATGCGGTGCGTCCGGGTCAGCTGTATTCGCGCGGCCACCCCTACTCCCCTCCCCTTGCGTGTTGTTGCGCGCAACAGGGTGGCACATGAGCGCGGCGCGCGTGTTGCCGGTACGTCAGGAGGCCGTGGATCAGCTCTTCTTCGACGCCGACGCCGACGGCGAACTGCCCGTCTTAGCACCCGACTTGGACGGCGCGGGACTCGAGGAGCCCGCACGGTCCGAGGCGTTCGCCGACGACACCGCGGCCACGGCCTCCTTGGCCGCCTTCTGCGCCGCCTTCGTCAGATCGTCCGCGTCCGGCGTCTTGTCGCCGGCCAGGCCCGCACCGTTGTAGTCGACGGTGACGACGGCGTTCTCGACGCGCGCCACGATCGTCTGCTGCTTGAAGCTGCCTTCCTTCTTCTTGAGGTCGTAGCGCACCGCCGTCGCCTCGTCGCCCGTCCCGGCGACCGGCGTCGCCTTCGAGTTCTTGGCGCCGGCCACGGACTGGGCGTCCTTGACCTGCTTGTCGTAGTACGCCTGCGCCTGCTTCTCGCCCGAGCCGCGGTTGACGTCCGAGTCGAAACGGAGGAGGGAGACATGGAGCCAGCGGAACTGCGAGCCCTTCACGCCGTTGTTGTCCAGGCTGCTCCAGGAGCAGTTGGCCCGGTACGACGTGTCGTCCGACGTGCCCTTCTTGCCCGACTTCGTCCCCATCGGGACGAGTTCGCCGAGGGTGTTCTTCGTCAGCACCGCGCACGCCTCCGGCAGTTTGCGGTACGCGGCCGCCTGGACGGTCGGGGACGGGCTCGGGGAGCTGCTCCTGGAGCTCCCCGCCGTCTCCTTCGCGCCGGCCCCGTCGGAGCCGGAGCCCGAGGAGCAGCCGGCGACGACGAACACCGCCGGGACGGCGGCGGCACAGACAAGGACACGGCGTAGCCTCCCGGCTCGCTGGTCACGCTGGGCACGACGGTCGTCTCGCTGGGCTGCTCGCTGCATGGTTCCTTCACTCTGACGCTCGGGTTTCCTGCGGTCGGATCGGGTCCGAGGGGCCACGGTACGCGGTGAAGAAGCTGTGCGGTTCTCGTTCACGACCTTCGCGTACGACCCCGGAAGGGGCCGCAGAGACGGTCAGTCACCCATCGAACCGGACAGTTGCGCGGCCAGATTCCGCGCCCTGTCCTGCATTTCCTTGCTGTCGGGCGAGGTTCCGCCGGCGGCCGGCTGCTCCGCGTACTCGATGGTCACGATCACGTTCGACGTGCGGAACGCCACAGTCACCGTGCGCTGTTCGGCCGGACCGGAACCGCTGAGCTGGTCGTCGAGATACGCCTCGTCGCCGAGTCCGCTCAGCACGCGGGGCTGGAGGTCGGCCGGCGAGACGGACGCGGAGGCGGAGGCCGAGGGTGTGCCGGTGGCGGGCGCCGAGCTGCTCGGGGTGGCGGAGGCCGTGGGCGTCGCGCTGGGCTCCGGCAGGTCGGCCGCCGTCTCCTTGGTCGCGAAGAGCTGCTGCGCCTCGCTGTCGTCGCTGACGGCGTTGTCGTACGACACGACCCGCTCGAAGTCGACGAGCAGATGATCGGTGGCGTCGGCGGACTCGACCTTCCAGCGGCACGCGACCTTGCGGTCGGTGTCGTACGTCAGCGTCGGGTCGCCCGCGTAGGCCTTGTCCTGCTGGATGGGGTCGGCCAGCTGCTTGATCCCGGGCAGGAGCGAGTCGAGGGTGCCGTGGCTCACCGCGCCGCAGGCGTCGGGGAGCGTGCGGTACTTGCCGGGCTGGGCCTCCGCGGTCGCCGTACCGGCGGCGCCCGGGTTGGAGTTGTCGGTGCCGCCGCCCTCGTCGGAGCCGCCGGTGCAGCCGGCCAGCAGCGCCGCGAGAAGGGCGACGGTGCCGGTTACGTACGCCTTCCGCTGCACGGTCGGGCTCCTCTCGACGGGCTCTGCGCTCTCGGGTCCTGCAGTGTCCCCGCTGGTTATTCGCTTGCCGGGGCGGGGCGCCCCCTGGAGACAATGTGTATCGCACGCACCGCCGCGGACGCCGGTCCGTTGTCCCTTTTCGTCGACTTGGGCGCCGATTTTGCGGTGCGCTCTTTTTGAGGCTTTTGTCTGTCATCCGGGGGAATGGGGAAGATATGTCGTACGTGGAAATGGCGGGCGCGAAGGTCCCCATCCGCATGTGGACCGACCCCGCGACGGTAGAGGACGTCGCCCTGCAGCAGCTCCGCAACGTCGCCACCCTGCCCTGGATCAAGGGCCTGGCGGTCATGCCGGACGTGCACTACGGCAAGGGTGCGACGGTCGGCTCGGTCATCGCGATGCGGGGTGCGGTGTGCCCCGCGGCGGTGGGCGTCGACATCGGCTGCGGCATGTCGGCGGTGAAGACGTCCCTGACGGCGAACGACCTCCCGGGCGACCTGTCCCGCCTGCGCTCGAAGATCGAGCAGGCGATTCCGGTGGGGCGGGGGATGCATGAGGACCCGATCTCGCCGGCGAGCTTCCACGGGCTGGCGACGGCCGGGTGGGACGACTTCTGGGGGCGGTTCGAGTGGGTGGCGGAGGCGGTGAAGTTCCGTCGAGAGCGGGCGGCTTTGCAGATGGGGACGCTGGGCGGGGGCAACCATTTTATTGAAGCTTGTATTGATGTGTCCGGGTCGGTGTGGCTCATGCTGCACTCGGGCTCCCGGAACATCGGCAAGGAACTCGCCGAGCACCACATCGGCATGGCGCAGAAGCTGCCGCACAACCAGGGGCTGATCGACCGTGACCTCGCGGTCTTCGTCTCGGACACCCCGCAGATGGCGGCCTACCGCAACGACCTGTTCTGGGCGCAGGAGTACGCCAAGTACAACCGCACGCTCATGATGGCGCTTCTGAAGGACGTGATCCGCAAGGAGTTCAGGAAGGCGAAGCCGACGTTCGAGCCGGAGATCTCCTGCCACCACAACTATGTGGCGGAGGAGCGCTACGAGGGCATGGATCTGCTCGTCACCCGCAAGGGCGCGATCCACGCGGGGTCCGGCGAGTACGGGATCATCCCCGGCTCGATGGGCACGGGTTCGTACATCGTGAGGGGCCTCGGCAATGAGAAGGCCTTCAACTCGGCGTCGCACGGCGCCGGTCGGCGGATGAGCCGCACCGCGGCGAAGCGGCGCTTCTCGACGAAGGACCTGGAGGAGCAGACGCGGGGCGTGGAGTGCCGCAAGGACTCCGGCGTCGTGGACGAGATCCCGGGCGCGTACAAGCCGATCGACCAGGTCATCGACCAGCAGCGGGACCTCGTTGAGGTCGTGGCGAAGCTGAAGCAGGTCGTCTGCGTGAAGGGATGAGGCGACGAGCCCCCGGCCGACGCCGGGGGCTCAGGCCCGCCCCTCCCGCAGACGCGCGATCTGTTGTGTGCTGAAATCCACCGTTCGTTTCATGTGCCGGACGATCGCGGCCAGTTCGGGTTCGTCCAGGTCCGTGAAGAGGGTCGACCAGGTGCCGCCGAGGTCTTCCCAGGTCTGGCAGAACTCGGTGATCCTCTCCGGGACCGTCGCCACCAGGACGCGGCGGCGGTCGGTCGCGTCGCGTTCGCGGACGACGTAGCCCGCCCGCTCCAGTCGGTCCACCAGACGGGTCGCCGAGCCGGTCGTCAGGCCCGTCAGTTCCGCGATGCGGCCCGTCGTCACCGGGCCCGGTTCCAGGGTGAGCAGGTTCAGGCACTGCAGGTCGGTGGGGTGCAGGCCGAGGTGGTCGGCGACGGCCTGGTTGAACAGGGCGTATGCCGCCATGTAGCGGCGGGAGACGGTGGCCAGCTCCGCCAGCAGCCTCGACCGCGTGCTCCCGTTCCCGGACATGTCCGCTCGCTCTCGTTCCTGCCCGGCGTCGTCAGAAGGAGTACGCGTCGCCGGTGTCGAGGACCAGGACCCGGGTGCGGTCGTTCGTCCGGTCGCGGTCCACGGTGCCGCCGCTCCACACCGTGTCGATCTCCAGCGTCACCTCCTGCGCCTTGCCCCGCAGTCCCACCCCGACGGCGATCTGGTCGCCCAGCCCGTCCACGTCGAGCGGCCCCGTCGCGCACACCACGGTCCGCGCGTCCGTACGGACACACGCGGCCGGCAGGTTCTGCCGCTCCGCGAGCGGCATCGACCAGCGCAGCCGTACGCTCGCGCTCGGCACCTCGGCCGGCCCCTGGTTGCGCGGGGTGAGCCGGACCTCGAGCCGCTTGCCGTTCATCACCACCGACCCGTGGTAGACGAGATCGGCCTCCGGCGCGCCGCCCGCCCGGGCGGGACCGGCCACGGCCACCGCCGCCAGCGCTGCGCCCGTCACGGCCAGCGCCCTCGTTCCCCGCATGCCACCCATTGCGTACTCCCAGCCCTGTGATCCGACGGTCGTACGGATGTATCCCACGCGTGGCCGGTGACAGGCGCCCTCCATCAGGTGACAGCGCCCGTGACAGGCTGCACGCATGCTGATTCTCCGCTCCGCCGCCCTCTTCGTCGTCGCCGCGTTCTTCGAGATCGGCGGGGCCTGGCTGGTGTGGCAGGGCGTGCGCGAGCACCGCGGCTGGCTGTGGGTCACCGGCGGCATCCTGGCCCTCGGGGCGTACGGCTTCGTCGCCACCTTCCAGCCGGACGCGCACTTCGGCCGCATCCTCGCCGCGTACGGCGGGATCTTCGTCGCAGGATCGATCCTGTGGGGCGTGGTCGCCGACGGCTACCGGCCCGACCGCTGGGACATCACGGGTGCGCTGATCTGCCTCGCGGGGATGGCGGTGATCATGTGGGCGCCGCGGGGCGGCAGCTGACGAGAACCGACGGCTGGTCCCCGGTCGCCGTCGCCTACCCTGGGCAGTGACCTACGTCCGTACGCCCTAGGAGCAGCCCATGGCCGCCGCACCGCCCGCCGCCTCCCGGATCGCCGTCGTCACGGGTGCGAGCAGCGGAATCGGCGCCGCCACGGCCCGTAGGCTTGCCGAGGCCGGGTACCGGGTCGTGCTCACCGCCCGCCGCAAGGACCGTATCGAGGCGCTGGCCGAGGAGATCGTGGAGGCGGGACACGCGGCGACGGCGTACCAGCTGGACGTCACCGACCGGGCCGCGGTCGACGAGTTCGCGACGGCCTTCAAGACGGTCGGGGTGCTGGTCAACAACGCGGGCGGCGCGCTGGGTGCCGACCCGGTGGCCACCGGTGACCCGGCGGACTGGCGCACGATGTACGAGACGAACGTGCTCGGCACGCTGAATCTCACCCAGGCTCTGCTGCCCAAGCTCGACGCGAGCGGCGACGGCACGGTGGTGGTCGTGTCCTCGACGGCGGGCCACGGTACGTACGAGGGCGGCGCGGGGTATGTCGCCGCCAAGCACGGTGCTCATGTCCTCGCGGAGACGCTGCGGCTGGAGATCGTCGGGCGGCCGGTGCGGGTGATCGAGATCGCGCCCGGCATGGTCAGGACGGACGAGTTCGCGCTGACCCGCTTCGGCGGCGACGCGGCGAAGGCGGCGAAGGTGTACGAGGGTGTCGCCGAACCGCTCACCGCGGACGACGTGGCGGACACGATCGCGTGGGCGGTGACGCGGCCGAGCCATGTCAACGTCGACCTCCTGGTCCTGCGCCCGCGTGCCCAGGCGTCCAACACGAAGGTGCACAGGGAGCTGTGATGCCGGAACGAGAGGCGGAGGCCGCCGGGGCGTCCCCGGAGCTCTCTCCCGAGGTCTCCGCGGAGAAGCGCCGTCTGGCTCAGGAGACGAAGAACGAGCGCCAGGTCTGGTACTTCCTCGCGTACTTCCTCTTCGGCATCCACATCGTGGCGTTCGTCATGATCTACGCGGTACGCCATGGACACTGACCCGATCGGGGTCAGACTCGGGGCGTGGACAGACACATACGCTTCGAGGCGCTGCACAACTTCCGTGATCTGGGCGGTTATTCGGCAACGGACGGCCACCACCGCGTCCGCCCCGGCCTCCTCTACCGCGCGGACTCCCTGGGGAAGCTGACCGAGGGCACACCTGACTGGGACCGCTTCCTGTCCCTGGGGATCGGTACGGTGCTGGACCTGCGGCATCCGTGGGAGGCCGGGTCCAGGGGGCGTGTTCCGGCCCACCCGTCCTTCACATACCACAATCTCAGCATCGAGCACCGGCCGTACGACCAGCCGTCCTTGACCGCCGACGTCGACCCGGGCCCTTATCTGGCCGAGCGCTACATGGAGGTCGCGCGGGACGGTGTGAAGGAGATCGCGGCGGCGTTGAGTGTGGTCGCCGAGGCCGATGGCCCGCTGGTGTTCCACTGTGCCTCCGGCAAGGACCGTACGGGTCAGCTCGCCGCCCTGATTCTCACGTTGCTCGGTGTCCCCGAGGAGTCGGTCGTCGAGGACTTCGCCCTCACGAACCGGGCGACCCCGGCGCTCCTCGCGGACTGGCGTGCCCGGAATGACGGCCGCAGCCCGGTCTGGCCGGCCTTCGGTCGTGCGCCGGAGCCGGTGATGCGGCTGTACCTCGCCGCGATGCGGGCGCGTTACGGGTCCGTCGGTGCGTATGTGGAACGGGAGTTGGGGATGGACGCCGGGGGGCTCGCCCGGACCCTGCGGGCGCGGCTGCTGGAGCCCGCGCCGGAGGTCTAGTTCTCGGCGTCGTACTTCTCCCGGGCCTCGTGGACCTCCTCGATGTGGGTCTCGGCCCAGTCCTTCACCGCCGTGAGCAGGTGGGCGAGGCTCGCGCCGAGCGGGGTGAGTTCGTAGTCGACGCGGACCGGGACCGACGGGGTGACCGTGCGGGTCAGGATGCCGTCGCGTTCCAGGGTGCGCAGGGTCTGCGTGAGCATTTTGGGGCTGACGCCCGCGATCTTTCGGCTGAGGTCGCTGTAGCGCATGGGCCCGGTCGACAGCGCGGCGACGACGAGGCTGACCCATTTGTCGCTGAGGCGGTCGAGGAGCTGGTTGGTGGGGCAGCTGCGGATGAACGCGTCGTACTGGACGCGTGCCCGCTCGCGCCGCTGGGCCGCGGTCATGGTCGGCATCGGCTCACCTCCGGGGGACCTACGCACTCTCAGGTAACTACTTTCCGATGGATAGTAGCTCTTCCTACGGTTGTCCGCAGCGGAGGAGATACCGATGCGAACAGATGGGACAAGGGAGTTGTTGGTCATGCGCGCTGCCGTGGTGAGGACGTTCGGCGGGCCGGAGGTCGTGGAGATCGCGGAGAGCGAGGTGCCCGCGCCGGGTGCGCGGCAGGTGCGGATCAAGGTGGCCGCCGCCGCGCTGAACCCGGTGGACGCGGGTGTGCGGGCCGGTGTGTTCGGCGGGGCCGGCAAGCAGATCGGGTTCGGCTGGGACGTGGCGGGGACGGTCGACGCCGTGGGCGTGGCCACCGCCTGGAGCGTGGGCGACGAGGTGGTGGCGCTCGATCAGGGCATGGTGAAGCCGCTGGGCACACATGCCGAGTACGTCGTCGTGGACACGGACGCCGTGGCCAAGGCGCCGGCGACGGTGGACGCGGTGCACGCGGCCACGCTGCCCCTGAACGCGCTGACCGCCGTACAGGCCCTGGATCTGCTGGAGTTGGAGCCGGGACGGTCGCTGCTGGTGACCGGTGCGGCCGGTGCGGTCGGCGGGTTCGCCGTGCAGCTCGCCGCGCATCGCGGCATCGCGGTGACCGGGCTGGCGCGGGACGGGGACAAGGAGCTCGTACGGTCCCTGGGCGCGGCCGGTTTCGCGGTCACGGGGACCGCGGGCGGCTTCGACGCCGTCCTCGACACGGCCGTCCTCGGTGAGGCGGCCCTGGCGTGGGTGCGGGACGGGGGTGTGTACGCCGGTGTGATCCCGCAGGCCCACCCGGCGTCCGAGCGCGGTGTGCGGACCACGTCCGTCGCGGTGAGCGCGGACGGGGCGCGGCTGGGCGAGCTGGTCCGGCTGGTGGACGAGGGGGTGCTGACGCTGCGGGTGGCCGAGACGTACCCGCTGGCCGAGGCGGCGAAGGCGCACGCCCGTCTCGCGGAGGGCGGGATGCGCGGGCGGCTGGTGCTGGTGCCGTAAGTCCACGGTCACCTCTGGTGCACGGCACCTCTAGCGCACGGCCTGTGCGTACGCCCCCGGCGGTACCCCCACCGTCGACGTGAAGTCGCGCACCAGGTGGGCCTGGTCGGCGTAGCCGAGGTCGGCGGCCAGGTCCGCCCAGCCCACCGCCCTCTCGGTCTCGGCGCGTTCCAGGGCCTCGTGGATGCGGTAGCGCAGGATGACCCACTTGGGGCCGACCCCGACGTACGCGGCGAACAGCCGTTGCAGCAGTCGTACGGACACACCTTCGGCGCGGGCGAAGGCGGTGACGCGGCGGATCGTGCGGTCGGTGCGGATGCGCTCGACCAGGGCCGTGGCGAGTTCGGCCTGGGGGTCGGGGCGGGGGTCGAGGGCGAGGAGGAACGCGTCGAGGGCGGCGACGCGGGCCTCCTCGTCGTCCGGGGTGAGGACGGCCGGGAGAGCGGCGGGCAGGTGGCCGGGCGGGAAGATCCCGGGGGAGCGGACGCGGCGGCCCGTCCAGTCCGTGACCGGCTGCGCGGGGGCGAAGGGGCGGAAGCTGCCCGGCCGGAACTTGATGCCGCACACCCGGCCCCGTTCCTCCAGCCGCTGGGTGAAGAGGCCGAGCTGGACGCCCGCGACCTCGACGAAGGGGTCCTCGCGCGCGAAGCGCTGGAAGACGACGTGGACCGCGGGGTGGGGGACCACCTGGGAGACGTACGGCTCGGTGAGGTTCCAGTCGATCAGCCAGTAGTGCTCGACGCGGGCGCGCAGCGGCTCGGCGGGCTCGCGCAGGCGGAAGTCCACCCGTGCGAAGAGGTCCGCGGCGTCGACGATGCCTCGGGTGTCACGGCGTGGGGTGGCCATGCGGGGATCGTAGGACGGGCCACCGACAGCGGGCGGAATACCGGGCGGGTGGTCGCCGTTGGAGGGGTATAGTTGAAGCGTCAACCACTTGGAGGGTGAGCGACCATGCAGTTCGGGATCTTCAGCGTCGGCGACGTCACGCCGGACCCCACCACGGGCCGTACGCCGACGGAGCGCGAGCGGATCAAGGCCATGGTCGCCATCGCCCTGAAGGCCGAGGAGGTCGGCCTGGACGTCTTCGCGACCGGTGAGCACCACAACCCGCCGTTCGTCCCGTCGTCCCCGACCACGATGCTCGGCTACATAGCGGCGAAGACGCAGAAGCTGGTCCTCTCCACCTCGACCACGCTGATCACCACGAACGACCCGGTGAAGATCGCCGAGGACTTCGCGATGCTCCAGCACCTGGCCGACGGGCGCATGGACCTGATGATGGGCCGCGGCAACACCGGTCCCGTCTACCCCTGGTTCGGGCAGGACATCCGCCAGGGCATCAACCTGGCGATCGAGAACTACGCCCTGCTCCACCGGCTGTGGCGCGAGGACGTGGTGAACTGGGAGGGCAAGTTCCGCACCCCGCTGCAGGGCTTCACCTCCACGCCCCGCCCGCTGGACGACGTCCCGCCGTTCGTCTGGCACGGCTCCATCCGCTCGCCCGAGATCGCGGAACAGGCCGCGTACTACGGCGACGGCTTCTTCCACAACAACATCTTCTGGCCGGCCGACCACACCAAGCGGATGGTCGAGCTGTACCGGGCGCGCTACGCCCACTACGGGCACGGCACCCCGGAGCAGGCCATCGTCGGCCTGGGCGGTCAGGTGTTCATGCGGAAGAACTCGCAGGACGCCGTGCGCGAGTTCCGGCCGTACTTCGACAACGCCCCGGTCTACGGCCACGGTCCGTCCCTGGAGGACTTCACCGAGCAGACCCCGCTGACCGTCGGCTCGCCGCAGCAGGTGATCGAGAAGACGCTGGGCTTCCGCGAGTACGCCGGCGACTACCAGCGCCAGCTGTTCCTGATGGACCACGCCGGTCTCCCGCTGAAGACCGTCCTCGAGCAGCTCGACCTGCTCGGCGAGGAGGTCGTGCCGGTGCTGCGCGAGGAGTTCGCCAAGGGCCGTCCCGCGAACGTGCCGGACGCGCCGACCCACCAGTCCCTGCTGGCGGCCAAGAACAGCGCCGCCGCGGACACCGCTTCCGAAGGGGTGAACGCATGAAGCTCGTCGTCGTCTCCGCGGGACTGAGCGTGCCGTCCTCCACGCGGCTGCTGGCCGACCGGCTGGCCGCCGCGGTGGACCGGCAGGCCCCGGTCGACCTGCAGGTGATCGAGCTGCGTGACCTCGCCGTCGAGATCGCGCACAACTTCACCAACGGCTTCCCGGGCCGCGAGCTGGCCGCCGCGCAGCAGGCGGTGACCGAGGCGGACGGCCTGATCGTCGTCACGCCGGTGTTCACGGCGTCGTACAGCGGGCTGTTCAAGTCCTTCTTCGACGTGCTGGACAAGGAGGCGCTGGCCGGCAAACCGGTGCTGATCGCCGCGACGGGGGGCACCGCCCGGCACTCCCTGGTCCTGGAGCACGCACTGCGTCCGCTCTTCGCCTATCTGCGGGCCGTGGTCGTCCCGACCGCCGTGTACGCGGCCTCGGAGGACTGGGGCGCGGAGGGTCTGCCCGAGCGGATCGACCGGGCGGCGGGCGAGCTGGCCGCCCTGATGCAGGGGCTGTCCACGGCAGCCCGGCCGGCCAAGCACGACCTCGAGGTCGTGCCGTTCGCCGAGCAGCTGGCAAAGCTCAGCGCATGACGACGTGCGACGGTGAGAAGACGGTAGGCGCGGTGCGCGGGTTGCGTCCGTGACGGTGAGAGCCGGGTAAAAAGGGTGATCGCAGACCCGTTCGCCCCGGCCGAACAGCCGGACGCCTTGGCAGACTGGGTGCGTGTCCCAGACTGTGCTGCTCGCCGAAGACGACCGCGCCATCCGTCACGCCCTGGAGCGGGCCCTGACCCTGGAGGGTTACCGGGTGACGGCCGTCGCCGACGGTGTGGAGGCGCTCGCGCAGGCCCACCGCACGGCGCCGGACGTCCTCCTCCTCGACGTGATGATGCCCGGCATCGACGGGCTCCAGGTGTGCCGGGTGCTGCGCGCCGAGGGCGACCGCACACCGATCCTGATGCTCACCGCCCTGGTGGAGACCGCCGACCGGATCGCGGGCCTGGACGCGGGAGCGGACGACTACGTCGTCAAGCCCTTCGACGTCGAGGAGGTCTTCGCCCGCCTGCGCGCCCTGCTCCGGCGCACCACCCCCGTGACCGCCGGAAGCGCCGGGGCCGAGCCCGCCAAGGGATCGCCGCAGGTCTCCGACCGGCAGCTGCTCGAGGCCGCCGGACTGCGCATGGACCTCCAGGCCCGCCGGGCCTGGCGCGGCGGGCGCGAGCTGGAGCTGACCCGCACCGAGTTCGAGCTGCTCGAACTGCTCGTCCGCAACGCCGGCATCG
Organism: Streptomyces brasiliensis; assembly: GCF_014647875.1. Classification (GTDB taxonomy): domain Bacteria; phylum Actinomycetota; class Actinomycetes; order Streptomycetales; family Streptomycetaceae; genus Streptomyces; species Streptomyces brasiliensis. The sequence goes on from NZ_BMQA01000066.1 coordinate 11,425, forward strand.
TCCTCGACCACTCCACCATCTACGACCGCATCTGGGGCTACGACTTCGGCCCCGGCTCCAAGAACCTCGCCGTCTACGTCGGCTACCTGCGCCGCAAGCTCGACGAGCCCGGCGCGCCGCAGCTGATCCACACCGTGCGGGGTGTGGGTTACGTGCTGCGGGAGGACTGAGTGGGCCGTCTGCGGCGGGCGCTCGCCCGGCGCCGGCCGGGGCTCGTCTCGCTCCGGACCACGTTCGCCGTCTCCTTCGCGGCCGTCACCGCCGCCGTCACGATCCTCGTCGGCATCCTGTCCTACGGCGCCGCCGCCCGGCTCGTCCGCTTCGACCAGCAGTCGGTGTTCACGCAGGTCGTCCAGGACGTGCAGGGCGAGGTGCGGCAGCACCAGATGGTCCCGGAGGACTTCAGCTCCTCCCGGCCCGGCCACGACGTCGTACGGCCCAGCCGCACCGACGTCCAGGTGCTGGGCGCGCAGGGGCAGATCGTCGACCACGGCAGCCCGGTGCTGCCCGTCACCGCCAAGGACCGGGCCGTCGCCCGTGCGGGCGAGGCCGGGAAGACCGTCCAGTACAAGGACGTCCGGGTCTCCGACGACCTGTTCCGGGTCGCCACCGTCGCGCTCGGCGACGGGCGGGGCGCGGTGCAGGTCGCGCAGGAGTTCAGCGACACCGAGGACCTGCTGCGGGCGCTCCAGCAGCGGACGCTCGTGCTGATGTCCGCCGTCGTGGTCGCCGCCGGGCTGTTCGGCTGGTGGCTGGCCCGCCGCATCACCCGGCGCCTGGTCATGCTGACCTCGGCCGCCGAGGACGTCGCCCGCACCCGTCGCCTGGGCATCGAGGTGCCCGTCGCAGGCCTCGACGAGGTGGGGCGCCTGGGCCGCGCCTTCGACCGGATGCTCGGCCGCCTCGCCCAGTCCGAGGAGGACCAGCGGCGCCTGGTCCAGGACGCGGGCCACGAACTGCGCACCCCGCTGACGTCGCTGCGGACGAACATCTCCCTGCTGCGCCGCATCGACGAACTGCCGCCCGAGACACGGGACGACCTGGTCGCCGACCTCACCCAGGAAGCCCGCGAACTGACCGACCTGGTCAACGAGTTGGTCGATCTCGCCGCCGGGCAGTCCGACACCGAGCCGCCGCAGCGGGTGGACATCGCCGACATCGCCGAGGACGTGGTGGGTCTCGCCCGCCGCCGCACCGGGCGGGAGATCGTGCTGCGGGCGCGCGGCGACACCAGTACCGACGGGCGGCCCGGCATGCTCCAGCGGGCGGTGTCCAACCTGGTCGAGAACGCCGCCAAGTTCGACCGGGGCGGCACGTCGCCCATCGAGGTCGCCGTCACCGGGCCCGCCCGGCCCGGGACCGTACGTGTCGAGGTCCTCGACCGCGGTCCCGGTATCGCCGACGGCGACCTGATCCGCATCTTCGACCGCTTCTACCGAGCCGCCGACGCCCGCTCCCAACCCGGCTCCGGCCTCGGCCTGTCCATCGTCCGCGAGGTCGCCATGGCCCACGGCGGAGCACCGTTCGCCTTCCGCCGGGAGGGGGGCGGTTCGGTGATCGGGTTTACGGTGGGCGGGGTGATTCCGGGAGGGGCTCGGAAGGAGGGGTGACGTGGACGGTCCGACCGCCGATGGGCCGGCGCATCTCGTCTGGGCGCGGCAGGCCGGGGCCGACGGGCGGCCGGGACCCGGTGTGCGGGTCTTCCGGTCCGGGTCGGCCGTCGCCGTGGCCGGCCCACGGCTGTCCGGGCGTGACCGGATCGCGGTCACCGGGTCGGCCGAGGACGCGCTTCCACTGGTCCGGGACGTGCTCGCCGAGGTCGGTCCGACCTACCGCCCCTTCGGGGACGCCGCGCTGATCGACGCGCTGGTGCGGGGGATCCCGGAACTCGTCCCCGGACCGCGTTCCTTCCTCTGGATGGTGACGGACCAGCCTCCGGTGCCCGTCACCGGCGTGGACTGGCTGGACCCGGACGGCGAGGACGCCGCGCGGGCGCTCTTCGCTCTCTGCTTCCCCGACTCGTACGCCCAGCCCGGCCGGCCCGGCGTCCGCCGCTGGGCCGGTGCGGAAGGCGCCGACGGCGAGGCCCTCGCCGTCGCGGCCGACGCCTGGTCCGCGGACGGCTGCGGATTCATGGCCGGGGTGGTCACGCATCCGCGCGCCCGCGGGCGAGGGCTCGGTGCGGCCGTCTCCCGGTTCGTCGTCGATGCGCTGGTACGGCGGTACGGGCGCGCCGCGCTGATGGTGGACGCGACCAACGCCGCGGCGATCGCGGTGTACGAGCGGGCCGGGATGCGCGGACGTCTGTTCGGGGCGGCGGGCGTGGGGCGATGATCGGGGTGCAAGCCACGATCACCCCCTGAACGCACGGTCACGCCGAACGGCGCGATCGCCGCCCGAGAAGGAGCCCGGCATGCTGACCGACGACGAGGCCGCCGCCCTCGCGCACCTCGACGAGGCCGGCATCGGCCGGACCCTGCTCGAGCTGATCGAGGTTCCGAGCCTGACCGGGAGCGCCGCAGAGTCGGAGCTGCAGCACCTGCTGGCCGGGCGGCTGGAGCGGCTCGGTCTCGACGTCGATCTGTGGTCGATGGACCTGCCCGAGCTGCTCGCCGAACCCGGCTTCCCCGGCATGGAGGTGGAGCGCGAGGAGGCGTGGGGTCTGGTCGGGCACACGGCGGGCGGTGACGACGGGCCGACGCTGATCCTCCAGGGCCACGTGGACGTCGTACCGCCCGGGGACCTCGCCGCGTGGGGCGGCGACCCGTTCGTGCCGAGGGTGACCGGGGACGTCGTGCACGGGCGCGGAGCCTGCGACATGAAGGCGGGCCTGGCGGCGCACCTCGCGGCACTGGCGGCGGTCCGGGCGGCCGGGGTGCGGCTGCGCGGGAAGGTCGCCGTGCACTTCGTGGTCGGCGAGGAGGACGGCGGGATCGGCGCCTTCGGCACGCTCAGGCGCGGGTACGGCGGCGACGCCTGCGTGCTGACCGAGCCGACCTCCGGCACGCTGATCACCGCCAACGCGGGCGCGCTGACCTTCCGGATCACGGTCCCCGGCAAAGCGGCGCACGCCAGTTCCCGGGACGCCGGGGTCAGCGCGATCGACGCCTATGTGCCTCTGCACCGCGCGCTGGCCGAGCTGGAGACGGCCCGCAACTCCGGTCCCGACCCGCTGATGGCCGAGTATCCGATCCCCTACGCCCTGTCCGTCGGCACCCTGCGCTCCGGCGACTGGGCGAGCAGCGTGCCGGACCTGCTGGTCGCCGAGGGGCGGCTCGGCGTACGGCTGGGGGAGGAACCGGCCGAGGCGCGCGCCGAGCTGGAGCGCCGGGTGGCCGAGGTGTGCGCCGCCGACCCCTGGCTGCGGGAGCATCCGGCGACGGTGACGTGGCCGGGCGGGCAGTTCGCGAGCGGGCGGCTGCCGGAGGGCCATCCGCTGCGGGACGAGGTGCGCGACGCGTGCGCCGACGCCAACGGCTGGGCCGCCCGGCCCCGGGAGCGCGGAGCGCCGTACGGCAGCGATCTCAGGCTCTACACCGGGGCGGGCATCCCCACGCTGCAGTTCGGGCCGGGCGACGTGCGGGTGGCGCACAGCGCGCGGGAACACGTTTCCGTGCTTGAGGTGGTGGCGGTGGCACGGACCCTGGTGCTCACCGTGCTGCGGACAGTGGGGACGAAGTGACCTCCGGGCCGGGGGACTTGGCGCGCCGGGCGAAGGGCGGCAGCGCGGGCGCGGCGAGGAAGCCCTCCGCGCGGGCGCTGGCCAGGCCGATGCGCGGGATGTCGGCGCTTTTGGCGAAGAGGAGATAGCGCGGCTCCCACAGGGGCCGGTACTTGGCGTTGGCCCGGTACAGGGACTCGATCTGCCACCAGCGGGAGAAGAAGGTGAGGATCGAGCGCCACAGCCGCAGCACCGGGCCTGCGCCCAGCCGGGAGCCGCGCTCGAACACCGAGCGGAACATGGCGAAGTTGAGGGACACCCGCCGTACGCCCAACTCACCTGCGTGCAGCAGCAGTTCGACGACCATGAACTCCATCAGGCCGTTCTCGCAGGCGCGGTCGCGGCGCATCAGGTCCAGGGAGAGGCCGTGCTCGCCCCAGGGGACGAAGCTGAGCAGTGCCCGCGGTTCACCGTCCGTGTCCCGGCACTCCAGCATCACGCAGCGACCGTCGGCCGGGTCGCCGAGCCGGCCCAGCGCCATCGAGAACCCGCGCTCGGTGGTGCCGTCGCGCCAGTGGTCGGCGCGGTCGACCAGGACGGCCATCTCCTCCTCGGGGATGTCCTCGTGGCGCCGGACGCGGACCGTGTACCCGGCCCGGCGCACCCGGTTGTGGGCCTGGCGCACGCCGCGCATGGCGCGCCCGTCGAGGCTGAAGTCGGCGAGGTCCACGATCGCCTCGTCGCCCAGCTCCAGGGCGTCCAGGCCGTGCCGGGCGTAGATCGTGCCGGCCTCCTCGCTCGCGCCCATCACGGCGGGCGTCCAGGCGTGCCGGCGGGCCTCGGCGAGCCAGGCGTCGATGGCGCCGGGCCAGGCCTCCGGGTCGCCGATGGGGTCGCCGGAAGCGAGGCTGACGCCGCCGACGACGCGGTAGGCGATGGCGGCCTTGCCGCTCGGGGAGAAGATGACGGCCTTGTCGCGGCGCAGCGCGAAGTAGCCGAGCGAGTCGCGCTCGCCGTGCCGCTCGAGCAGGTTCCGCAGCCGCGCCTCGTCCGCCTCGCCGAGCAGCGCCCGGCCGCGCGGGGCGCGGAAGCAGGCGTACAGGACGAGCAGGAACGTCGCGGCCATGAGCACGTTGACGATCACGTCGGCCCAGCGGGGCGCGTCCACGGTGCCGATGCCGTCGGCGAGCGGGCCGACGCTGACGCCGCGCAGCAGGGTGTACGCGATCCGGTCCGCGAGGCTCGCTCCGGACACCTTGTTCGTCGCGCCGACCAGCAGCGTGCCGAGGCCGGCGCTGACCAGGAGACCGCCCGTGCCGACGGCCAGCGCGAGCCGCGGGTTGGATCGGTCGCCGACGGCGTGGAACTCGCGGCGGCCGAGCAGCAGGGCGGCCACGAACAGGCCGGTGAGCAGGGCGGAGAGCCAGTTGAACAGATGCTCGCGGTACGGGTCGCGGGTGAGTGCGAAGGCGTAGAGGCACAGCAGCGGACCGGCGAGGATCAGGTTGAAGACCCAGGCGGCCCGCTTGCGGCGCCGCATGACCACGGCCAGGAACAGCGCGAGCGCGGCCGACACCAGGCCCGCGGTGGCCAGGTACGGCGTGAAGAACTCGCCCGCGTTGTGCTCGTGCACCTCCTCGCGGAAGGGCAGCGACAGGACGGCGGCGATGTTGAGCACCGCGAGCAGCCGCAGGTACCAGACCGTGGCCGCGGCGGCACGGGCCCGAAGGCGGTGGGCGTCCGCCGTGGGGATGCGGCGGGGGTTGCGCGGGCCGGGGATCCGTGGGGGGATGAGCGTCGACTGCGGTGAAGGCATGGTGACTGGTCACCTTGGGGACTGGGGGACGGGACGGCCAGCGGGCCGCGCGGTCCGGCGCGCACCTCGTCGCTGACCCTACAGTCTGTAGGGTAACCGAGATTTGCGAGGGCTGTGCGCCCGCGGTGTGCGGGAATCCGCGGGAATCGGGGCGCGTGGGAGCGGATACGGGCGCGCCGTGCGCCGGTGCCTATTCGGCGGCGCCCTCCGCGCGGCACTCGACGGGCGCCGGGGCCTGTTCGGTGTCCTCCGCGCGGCCTTCCGCGTCCTCGGTACGGCACTCCGCCTGCCCCGCACCGCGCCGGGCCGCCGCCAGATGCCAGGCCAGGTTGCCCACCGCCGCCCCGGCCGCGACCGCCGCGGCGATCACACCCCCGGTGGCCAGTCCGTCGCTGAACAGATGCGGGCGCTTGTCCAGGCTGTGCAGCCCGAAGCCGCACAGCTCATACACCCCCGCCGCGGCGATCGCGAGGCTCACGACCAGGACCACGACCGTGGGCACGAGACCGGCGCCCCGCGCCGGTGCGTCCGGACAGGGCCGCCGCGCCTTCTGCGCTTCCATGCCGTGCATGATTCCCCCGATGGAGCAGACGTGTGCCGTGGACGGTTGGGAACCTACATCACGTAGGGTCGATGCGCGGGTCCGCCGGTCCGGGTTCACCGTCTTCATCGGATTCCGACACTCTCCAGCAGGACGTGGAGGTCATGGGCGGCCTCGGCGCTGGCGAGCGTCGCCGCCGCCAGGACCGCCGCCGTCACGGCCGTCAGCACCGGATGGCGTCCCGGCGGCGGGGCGAGCAACGCGGCCACGCGGCGCGGGACCGGACCGGCCTTGGCGAGCGGGCCGCGCCGGCCGAGCAGCCCGAGGGCGGCGTCCGTGACGCGGGCGAGGGCCGGGCGGTGGTGCGCGGCGAGCGCGGCCTTGCCGACGGCGCGCGCGACCCGCGTACGGTCGCCCGTGCCGGAGGCCGCCTTCTCGTCCGCCCAGCGCTCGATCGTGTAGGTGACGGCGGTGGCGAAGGGGCGCAGCAACGGGTTGGCGGCGGCGCCCAGTTGGGCCAGCGCGACGAACGCGTAGTGGTGGCCGGCCAGGTGGGCGCGCTCGTGCGCGAGCAGGATCTCGTACTCACTCTCGTGCAACGCGTCGAGCATTCCGGTGGACACGACGACCCGGCCGGGCAGTCCGGGCAGCGCGTAGGCGTCGGGTGCCTCGTCGGCCACGACGACCAGACCGTCGCGCGTGGGCATGCAGGCGGCGTCGAGCGCGGCCGTGGCCAGTGTGCGGGCGCGGCGCCAGAGCATCCGGCCGGCCGTGAGCAGCGCGCCGCCGAGCAGCAGACCGGCGACCAGGGCCACGGACACCTGCGCGGGGTCGGCACTCCGCGCGCCGCTCGCCGACCAGTGCCCGAGGCCCGCGAGCAGTGGGAGGCGGATCAGGCCGGTGATCGCCAGCAGTCCCAGGGAGACCGTGGTGGCCGCGCCGAGGACGAGCGAGGAGGCGGTGAGCAGCCAGGTGGCCAGCCTCGGCTCGCAGCGCTCGGACAGCGGGCGGGCCCCGAGCGGGGCGATCAGTGACAGGAGCAGCGGCACATAGACGGCGATGCGCATCGGCGGGACCCCTATCCGTCGCTCGGGCGGTCGGATTCCCGCCCGGGGCCGAGGGGTCGGGCGGAGTCCTGCTCCGGGTCGAGGAGCTGGCGCAGCAGGTCGGCGTCGGCGCCGGAGAGTCCGTCGGCGAAGCGGGCCAGCACGGCCTCGCGGTCGGGGCGGCTCTCCAGGACGGTGCGCATGCGCCGGGCGGCGAATCCGGCGTCGTCGGTGACCGGGGCGTAGGCGTACGCCCGGCCGCGCGCGGTGCGGGTGAGCAGGCCTTTGGTGTGCATGCGCGTGAGGATCGTCACCACGCTGCTGTACGTCAGCTCGCCGTCGAGCCGCTCGGTGACCTCGCCCGGGGTCAGCGCGGCGCCGGCCCGCTGCAGAAGGTCGAGCAGCTGGCTCTCGCGGACGCCGTTCGCGCGCTTCGGGCCCCGCTCCTGTGCGTCGGCTCCCATGGGGTTTGTCGTTCTCCCGATCGTCTTCTACAGTCGTGTCGAACTTTTACTCACGTGTAAAAGCTCTTCCCTTCTCGAGTGTGCCATTGGAATGCCCATGAGCGCTATCAGCATCGGTCAGGCCGCCGTCCTCGGTGTCGTCGAGGGGGTGACCGAGTTCCTCCCCGTGTCCTCCACCGGCCACCTCAAGATCACCGAGGGGCTGATGGGCATCCCGGTCGACGACACCTCCGTGGTCGGCTTCACCGCCGTCATCCAGGTCGGCGCCATCGCCGCCGTGCTGCTGTACTTCTTCAAGGACATCGTGCGGATCGTCTCCGCCTGGGGGCGCGGCCTCGTTCACCGTGAGGAACGTCACGACCACGACTACAAGTTCGCGTGGTGGGTGATCTACGCGACCATTCCGATCGTGGTCGTGGGCCTGGCGGCCAAGTCGCTCGTCGAGGGTCCGCTGGGGTCGCTGTGGGTGGTGGCCCTTTCGCTGATCATCGGGTCCGGGGTGATGTGGGCGGCGGACCAGATGGGCCGGCACAAGCGCGGTGAGGACGACACGTCGTTCAAGGACGCGATGCTGGTGGGCAGTTCGCAGATCCTCGCGCTGCTCTTCCCCGGCTTCTCCCGCTCCGGCGCCACCATGTCCACGGCGCTGATCCTCGACCTGGACCGGGTCGCCGCCACGCGCCTCTCGTTCTTCCTCGGCATCCCGGCGCTGACCGGCGCCGGGCTGTACGAGCTGAAGGACGCGGTCGGCGCCGGCGTCGGTGCCGTGCCGCTCGCCGTCGGGACCGCCGTCTCGTTCGTGGTCGCGTACGCCTCCATCGCCTGGCTGCTGAAGTTCGTCGCCCGGCACTCGTTCAACGCGTTCGTGCTGTACCGGATCGTCATAGGGGTGCTGTTGCTGGGCCTGCTGGGCACGGGAGTCCTGAGCGCGTGACGTGCGTACGGCCAGGAATGTAACGCCTGATACATTCCTGGCTGTGGCGAAGAAGGAAACGGTGAGCCGCTGGCTCGTTCTCGTGATCAAGGTGCCCGCCGAGCCGACCCGGCACCGGGTGGCGGTCTGGCGCGAGCTGCGCAAGATCGGAGCGCTGTCCCTCGGGCAGGGCGTGTGGGCCGCACCGGACGTGCCGGTGTTCGCCGACGGTGTCGCCCGCGCGCTCGCACTCGCCGAGCAGGCCGGTGGGCAGGTGGTCACCCTCAACGCGTCCGGACGGGGCCCCGAGGACGCGGACCGCTTCCAGTCGCTGTTCACGGCCGAGCGGTCGGCGGACTGGACCGAGTTCCTCGCCGACTGCGGCAAGTTCGAGCAGGAACTGGCGAAGGAGATCCGCATCGCCAAGTTCACCCTCGCCGAACTGGAGGAAGAGGAGCAGTCCCTGGATCGCCTGCGCCGCTGGCACCGCGACCTGACCCTCCGGGACGTGTTCGGCGCCCCGGAGGCCGCCGAGGCGGCCAGCCGCCTGAAGGAGTGCGCGGCGGCGTGCGAGGACTACGCGAACCGGGTGTTCGCGGCGCTGCACGGGACGCAGGGGGACGCGTTGTGAGCCGCCCCGCGCCCGCCCGGCAGATGGGGCCGTTGTACGCCGCCGGGTTCACCACCGCCTTCGGGGCGCACGGCATCGCCGCGAACCTCGGGGGTTTCTCCGCCGACGCCGTCACCTCGTTGCTCGTCCTCGGTGGGCTGCTCGCCCTGTACGACGGGGCCGAGGTGGTGCTCAAGCCGGTGTTCGGGAGCCTCGCCGACCGGATCGGCGCGCGGCCCGTGCTGCTCGGCGGGCTCGCGGGGTTCGCCCTGGCCTCCGCGGTGTACGTCGTCGCCGACAGCCCCGGCTGGCTGTGGGCCGCACGCCTGGGTCAGGGTGCCGCGGCCTCCGCCTTCTCGCCCTCGGCCTCCGCGCTGGTCGCCCGTCTCAACCCGGCCGCCAAACACGGCCGCGCCTTCGGCAGTTACGGCTTCTACAAGTCCATCGGCTACACCCTCGGCCCGCTGCTCGGCGGGGTGTTGGTGTGGGTCGGCGGTCTGCGGCTGCTGTTCGCCGTCCTCGCCGTGCTCGGCGCGGCGGTCGCCTGCTGGGCCGCGCTCGCCGTGCCCGCCGTACCTCCGCTGCCCAAGGCCCGGCAGACCCTGCTCGATCTGGCCCGCCGGCTCGCCGACCCGGCCTTCCTCGCCCCGACGGCCGCCCTGGCCGCCGCGACCGCCGCCCTCTCGGTCGGCGTCGGCTTCCTTCCCGTCTCCGGCCGGGCCGCGGGCCTCGGCACCGTCGCCACCGGCGCCGCCGTGTCGGTGCTCGCCGCCTGCGCCGCGGTCGTCCAGCCGAGGGCCGGGCGCGCCCTGGACGCGGGCCGCCTCACCACGCGCGGCGGCATCACGGCGGGCCTGCTGCTCACCTCCGCGGGCCTGGCCTGCGCGACGCTGCCGGGCCTGACCGGCGTGCTGACCGCCGCGGCCCTCACCGGCGCCGGCACCGGCCTGATCACCCCGCTCGGCTTCGCCGCCCTCGCGACCTCAACCCCGCAGGAACGCCTCGGCCAGACCATGGGTGCCGCCGAACTCGGCCGCGAACTCGGCGACGCGGGCGGCCCGTTGCTGGTCGCCGGGGTCGCTACGCTCACGACACTGACGCACGGCTACGCGGTGCTCGCGGTGCTGCTGGCGGTGGCGCCGGCGATCGGATTCGTACGGCGCCGGACGGCGGGCTGACCGACGGCGCTCGCCCGCTGTGGGTGGCGGGCCCGTTACCGGACTCGTACGGCACCGGCCGGGCCCTTGACCGACGGCGCTCGGCCACGGCGTCCTCCCGGCCCGTCGCCCCGAAACCTGGCCACCGCTCGGTGTCACGGTGTCCTCCTGGCCCGTCATGCACCGAAACCCGGCGCCCGCTGACACACCTCCTCGCGTCCCGAGGCCCGACGTGTGCCGAAGCCCGGCACCGCCCCACCCTGCGCACCAAGTGCACGGCGCCTGGCTTCCGCACGCGTGCACCGTGCTCGCGCTGCACATCCGTCCTTCTTTACCCCACCATCACTTCGATCCCCATTGTTTACCGTGCCTTTGCAGACTCCTGACGTCCTGAACATCCCTGCGGTCAGCGGGAGTTGAACATGAGCCACGGTCACACGCATGACCACGGTCACCACCATCACCACCACGGCGACGGCGAAGCCACCTCGCTGCCGCCCGCGCTCGACCTCTCCGTCCCGGACGAGGAGCTGACCCCCGGCCAGCTCTCGCGCCGTTCGATGCTGCGCCGTACCGGACTGCTCGGTGCCGGCCTCGCCGCGGGCAGCGTGCTCGGCGGCGCGGGCCAGGCCGCCGCGTCGGCGCCCGCGACGGCGTCCTCGCACGGTGGGCGCTCCGGCGGTTACCTGTGGCTGGCCGGCGACCACCACATCCACACGCAGTACAGCTCCGACGCCAAGTACCGGGTCATCGACCACGTCCGGCAGGCAAACGCGCACGGCCTCGACTGGATGGTCATCACCGACCACGGCAGCGAGCAGCACGCCAAGATCGGTGTCGAGAAGGTCAACCCCGACATCGTTGCCGCGCGCGACGATATCGACGACACCCTGGTCTTCCAGGGCCTGGAGTGGAACATCCCGGCGGCCGAGCACGGCACGGTCTTCGTGCACCCCGGCCGCAACGAGGTCGCCGTGCTCAAGGAGTTCGAGAACTCCTTCGACGGCTCGGTCAAGGGCGCCGGCGCCGGCACCCCGGCCAACGAGGCCCTCGCCATCGCCGGTTTCAACTTCCTCGCCGAGCAGGTGCAGCGCCGCAAGATCAAGGACGCCCTGTTCCTGGCCAACCACCCGGCGCGCAAGGGCATCGACTCCCCGCACGAGATCCGTGCCTGGCGCGACGCCCAGCCCGACATCGCCGTAGGGTTCGAGGGCGCCCCCGGCCACCAGGCCGGCGGACTGCCCGCCCCGAAGGGCCCCGGCGGCGCGCGCGGCATCTACGACAACAGCCCCAGCGCCGACTCCTTCGCCGGCTACCCGCTGGAGAGCTACCGCACCTGGGGCGGCTTCGACTGGATGACCGCCACGGTCGGCGGCCTGTGGGACAGCCTGCTCGCCGAGGGCAAGCCCTGGTGGATCACCGCCAACTCCGACTCCCACAACGTGTACGCCGACTCCGCCGTGCGCGGCCCGAACAGCGACTTCAACGCCAACGGCCGTTACGACGACCCGGTGTACGGCGGCGGCATCAGCCTCACGGACACCGACTTCTGGCCCGGCCAGTACAGCCGCACCCACGTCGGCGCCGCCTCCTTCTCGTACCAGGCGGTCATGGACGGCATCCGCGCCGGCCGTGTCTGGGTCGACCACGGCGGACTGATCAGCGGTCTCGACGCGCGGCTGCGCTCGGGCGGCCGTGAGGTGACGCTCGGCGGCGCCCTGCACGTGCGCCGCGGCAGCCAGGTCGACCTGGTCGTCCAGATCAGCCTGGCCAACGGCCCCAACTGGTCCCAGTTCGTGCCCTCGCTGGCCCGCGTCGACGTCATCCAGGGCGCCGTCACCGGCCCGGTCGCGGACAAGGACGTCTTCACCACCCCGGCCACCAAGGTGGTGAAGTCCTTCGAGGTGAACAAGGCCACCGGTGTAGTCCGGCTGACGTACGGCCTGGGCCGGGTGGACAAGCCGCTCTACGTCCGGCTGCGCGGCACCGACGGCAACCGTTCCGCGGTGGGTCTGAACGGCTCCGCCGTCGACCCGGCGGGTCCGGCCATCGACGTGCTCGGCGACGCCGACCCGTGGAAGGACCTGTGGTTCTACTCCAACCCCATGTGGGTCCTGCCCGCATGACCGCACCACACGACGCGTCCGGCGTCCGCACCGTGATCGGGGTGGACGCCGGCACGGCGAGCCTGCGGGAGGCCGACCACCTGGTCCACGACCTGGTGGCCCGCCTCGGCCTCCCGCCGGGCACGCTCGTCTGCACCCACCTGGTCCGCGCCGAGGACCGCCGGGGCACGGCCGTCTCCCTCGCCCTGCCCGACGCGGGGACGGCCGAGGAGGCGTGGCGGAGCATCACCGGCCCGGAGACTCCGGGGCTGGGCGCGGCCCTGGGCGACCTGTCGTACGGCCCGGAGCCGGCGGCGCGCGCCGCCGCGCGAGCCGCCGCGGAGCACGCCGGCCGGGAGGCCGGCCGGGCCGTGGTGTTCCCGGGAGTCGAGCACCTCACCGGCACGGTCACCGTGGCCGACGTGCTCGCCCTGACCGCCGTCGAGCACCTCACCGTGCTCGGAGCACCCGACGTGCCCGATCCCGCCACGCCGGTCGTCACCCGCGACCACGTACGCCCCGAGTGGCGCGGCGGCCGGCTGACACTCGCCCTCGTCCCGGCGGCGGGCGGCGCCCTGGCACCCTTCGAGGTGCCGAATCCCACACCCTGCTGCGCGGACCACGCCTGACCGAGACCGCCGTTCCGCCGAGGAACCAGTGGTGTGAAGTGGCGTATGTGACGGTTGTGCCCGCTCTCATGGGTCCATGCACCTGCAAGGATGGCCGAACTCCGACGGTAGGCCGTCCTGGAAGCGCCGCGTCCGGTCCCCTTATCGGCCATACAGAACGTGACCGGTTGTCGTCCGGCACGGTGGTCTGCCCACCAGGCAATTGCCTGGTGGGCAGACCACCGTCAGGGTGGAGTTGAACCTTGTTCAGGCTTGAGCGGTTTCTCTCCGTAGCCCGTGCGGATCAGGTCAAGTCCACCTCCGTATCGCACAGTTGATGCGGAATGCAAGATGCCGTAATTCAGTCAACCTACGAGGTGATCTTGGCCGAGATGGATCGATAAGTAGACAATTATTTGGGCGTCAGCCTGGGCGAAGAACCACTGCCCGATGAACGACCTCCGTTCCGGCCGGACCGGGGGCAGCGTGCAGGAGGGGTTGTGGAACGCTATTTCACCAGCGGATGGCATGAGAACTTGCGACTTCGCGTGCGCGAGTTCGCCGAGCGGGAGGTGCGTCCGCGGGTAGCGGAGATGGAGGCGTCGCGCACCGTGGCACATGAGCTGTCACGGCTCATAGCCCGGCAGGGCTGGATCGGCGTCACCATCGGCAGGGAATACGGCGGGATGGGGGCCGGGCACCTGGCCAAGACCATCATCATCGAGGAACTCGCCCGCGTCAGCGGGGCGATGGGGGCCATGGTGCAGGCCTCCCAGCTCGGTGTCGCCAAGATCATCCACTTCGGCAACGAGCTGCAGAAGAGGACCTGGCTGCCGCGCGTCGCCGCCGGCGTCTGCCTGCCCACCATCGCGGTCACGGAGGTGGAGTCGGGCGGCCATGTGCTCGGCATGCGCACCACCGCCGTCCGTGACGGCGACGACTACATCCTCAATGGCCACAAGATCTTTGTCGGTAACAGCCACGTCGGCGACCTGCACGGGGTCGTCGTCCGCACCGGCGAGGGATCGAGGGGACTGTCGGCCTTCCTCGTCGAGGCGGACCGCCCCGGTTTCTCGCTGGGCGAGCACCGGCCCGCCATGGGCCTGCACGGCTTCAGCTTCGGCAAACTCCTCTTCGACAACTGCCGTGTCCCGGCCTCGAATCTGCTCGGCGTCGAGGGCCAGGGCCTGTCCGTCGCCTACTCCTCGAGCATCCTGTACGGCCGGCCCAACCTCACCGCGGTCTCGCTCGGCATCCACCAGGCCGCCTTCGAGGAGACGGCCGCCCTCTGCCTCAAACGCGAGCGGTACGGCGCACCGCTCGGCGAACTCAACAACATCAAGCTGAAACTGGGCCGGATGAAGTCCCGCCTGATGACGGCGAGGCTCGCCGCCTATCACGCCGTATACCTGCTCGACCAGGGGCTGCCGTGCGACACGGAGCTCATGAACGCCAAATTCCTCAACCACGAGTCCGCCGTCGAATCCACCCGCGACGCCATGGAGATCCACGCCGCCAGCGGGCTGTTCACCGACCGCCCCGTCGAGCGGTATCTGCGCGACGCCTATCACATCTACGCCCCCGCGGGCACCTCCGAGATCCAGCTGCTGCGGCTGGGTGAGGAGGCGCTCGGCACGGCCAAGGGCCAGTGGTCCGAGCGGCTGTCCGGTCTCGTACGGACCGTGCGGCCGCAACGCCCGCTGGGGCAGCTGGAGACGGCCGGGCACGCGGGCTGAACCGCAGGGAGCCACGGACACAGCGTCGTGCCCGCGGCTCCCGTGCACGTTGTGCGGGCCCGCCCCGCGCCGTCCGGGGAGGCGGAACCCGTGCGTTCACCTGCCGCGCCGCTCCTCCAAGTCGTGGATGCGGCCGACCAGTTGCTCCGCCAGCGCCTTGATGGTCGCCAGGCCCTCGCGCCCCCACGGATGGGTGTCCGTGTCCACGACGCAGATCGTGCCCAGGGCGATACCCGTCTTCCAGTCGATCAGCGGCGCGCCCATGTACGAGCGGATGCCGATCTCGTCCACGACCCGGTTGCCCGCGAACCGCGGGTAGTCGCAGACGTCCTCGAGGACGAGCGCCTTCTTGCGCACGACCACGTGCGGGCAGTACCCCTGGTCGCGCGTCATCGTCCGGCCGACCTGGTTCTGCTGCGGGGGCGCCGCCTCCAGTTGCACCCCGGGGCTGCCGGCGGCGTACAGACCGGCGAAGTACTGGCGGTTCTCGTCGATGAAGTTGACCATCGAGAACGGCGCGCCGGTGACCTCGGCCAGATTGCGGGCGAACTCGTCGAACTCCGGGACGGGCGTGTCCCCGAAGCCGAGTTCGCGCAGCCGCGCCACCCGGGCGGGGGCGTCACGGTCCTCGGGCGTCAGCAGCAGATGGCTGGTCGGGTCGTACGAGGTGTGGTAGGGAACCGGGGCTGACATGCAGGCTCCATTCGGTCGCACCGGCCGATGGCTCAGCGCGACAGGTTAAGCTCCGCGGGCGTGGTGCCGGGAGTCGAGGCGAGCAGATGCTGGACGAGTGCGATCAACACACGGGTGGAGGAGTTGCACTGCCGCGCGTCGCACATGACGACGGGGACGTCGGGCTTGAGATCGAGGGCCGCGCGCACCTCATCGGACTCGTAGCGGTAGGCGCCGTCGAACTCGTTGACGGCCACGATGAATCCGATGCCGCGCCGCTCGAAGAAGTCGACGGCGGCGAAGCAGTGGTCCAGCCGGCGGGTGTCCGCCAGGACCACGGCACCCAGCGCCCCGTTGGACAACTCATCCCACATGAACCAGAAACGCTCCTGGCCGGGGGTGCCGAACAGGTACAGCACATGATCCTGGTCCAGCGTCATGCGGCCGAAGTCCATCGCCACGGTGGTGGTCGTCTTGGCCTCGATGCCCACCAGGCTGTCCGTACGGGCGCTGACCGAGGTCAGCAACTCCTCGGTGCTCAGCGGCTCGATCTCGCTGACCGCTCCGACGAAGGTGGTCTTGCCGACCCCGAAGCCTCCGGCGATGAGGATCTTCAGGGCGGTCGGGAAGGGGTCAGAGCCGCTTGCGAAGGCCATGCAGCACCGCCTCCAGGAGGTTTCGATCGGTCGGGGAGGCCGCCTCGACGGCACGGGGCGCCCGTGTGGTCAGCGCCTGGTGCGTCACGAGGTCGGAGAGCAGGACTTTGGTGATGACGGCCGGCAGCCGCAGGTGAGCGGCCACCTCGGCGACGGAGACCGGCGCACCGCACAGGGCGAGTACCTGGTCGTAGTCGGGGCCGAGGTAAGTCTGCGGCCGGGTGCCGGTCGCCATCACGAGGGTGAGGAGGTCGAAGTGCGAGGAGGGACGGGTGCGCCCGTTACTCACGGTGTACGGCCGTACTAACCTGCCGGCCTCATCGTCGAGCCACGACCCCTCCTCCGCGTCCGACATCCTCAGCGCCCCGGATCCATGGACGCGCCGACCGCCGCCTGACGGGCGGGCGTGGCCAGGTACGGTCGAACGCTCTTGACCAGCATGGCCATTTCGTAGCCGAGGACGGCCGCGTCGGCCTCCCGCTCGGCCAGCACGGCCAGACAGGCACCGGAGCCCGCCGCGCACACGAACAGCAGCGCGGTGTCGAGTTCGACCACGACCTGGCGTACGTCGGCTCCCTGGGCGAACTGGATGCCCGCGCTGCGGGCGAGCGAGTGGAGACCGGACGCCAGGGCGGCCAGGTGTTCCGCCTCCGCCTGGGTCTCGATCCCGTCGAAAGCCTTCGCCAGTCCGTCGGAAGACAGCAGCAGGGCGCTGCGGGTGTAGGGGACCCGCTGGACGAGTCCGGCCAGCAACCAGTCCAGGTTCTTCGGCTGGCCAGCATGCATGTCGCTCACGATGGCGTTCTTCTCCTAGCTACAAGTACGGAGCCTGCGGGTCAGCGAGAGCTGTGGGCGGGAGGCTCGTCGGGTTCGTTGTCGGCGAGGCTCACTCCGCGGCGGAAGCTCGCCATCAGTCCCGGATCGTGCTCCACCTCGTCACCGTCGGCCCGGTGGAGGAGGGGACCGTTCCGGAGCTCGGGCACCAGGTGCTCCTGCGCGCGGCGCTGCGGCAGACTGGGGCGCTCGTCCCGGACGTTCCTGTCGTGCGTGGTCGTGCGATGTTCGTGCGGCGCGGGCGGGGCCGCCTCCAGCGCGTGCGGCTGCGCCGGGCTGTGTGTCTGCGCCGGGCCATGCGGCTGCGCCGAAGCAGCGGGCGCGCCCTGGGGCTGGACGGGCGGCAGAGGCTGGCGCAGCGCCGTGGCCGCCGCCGGGGCCGGCATCGCCTGCTGTGCGGGGGCCGCCTGCACGGGCTGGTACTGCGGCGCCGGGGGCACCTGGGGCTGGGGTGCCGCGGTGGCCGCATGGATGGCCACCTCGGAGGGGGGCTCCTCGCCGAGCAGCCCGCGCGGGATGACCAGGACGGCCTGGGTGCCGCCGTAGATGTTGCTCTGCAGCCGGACCGCGATGCCGTGCCGGCGGGCGAGCGCGGACACCACGTACAGGCCGATGCGGCCGTCGGCGAGCAGCTTGCTCAGGTCGATGTGGTCGGGCTCGGTGAGCAGCGCGTTGGTCCGCGCCTGCTCCTGCGGGGTCATGCCCAGACCGCGGTCCTCGACCTCGACGGCCAGCCCGGCGGTCACGTGCTGGGCGCGCAGCAGGACCTGGGTGTGCGGGTCGGAGAAGATCGTGGCGTTCTCCACCAGCTCGGCCAGCAGGTGGATGACGTCGGCGACGGCGTGGCCGCGCAGCGTGCCCTCGATCGGCGGGACCAGCTTGACCCGCGAGTAGTGCTCGACCTCGGCGATGGACGAACGCAGCACCTCGGTCAGCGTCACCGGGCGGGTCCACTGCCGGCGGGAGACCGAGCCGCCGAGGACGGCGACGTTCTCCGCGTGGCGGCGGATGCGGGTGGCCAGGTGGTCGACGTGGAACAGGCCCTTGAGCAGCTCCGGGTCCTCGACATCGTTCTCGAGCTGGTCGAGCATGTTGATCGCGCGGTGCACGAGGGACTGCAGGCGCCGGGCGAGGTTGACGAAGACCTCGACCTTCTCCTCGTTGTCCGGCGTGGCGGCACGGGAGAGCTGGGCCGTCTGGGCCACGACCGTGCGGGCCTGCCACATGCCGACGCTGATCTCGTACCCGAGCCGGCCCAGCGTGTCGTTGGGCGGCGGCGCGTGATGGGTGAACGGCACCTGCTCGACGGGCTCGCCGCGTTCGACCCGGCGCAGCACGTCCTGGAGGTCGGCCTGTCCGGCGGCGACGGTACGGCGCAGCGGCGCGTACTGCTGCTCCGCCCGGCGCTCCTCGGCACGCCCGGCGACCAGTCCGCCGGCCAGCACACCGCAGCCGAGGACGGCGGCGGCGGTCAGGACGGCCCACGTGGCCGCGTCCGCGGCGCCCTCCTGGCTGAGCAGGACGAAGAGGACGACGCCCACGGCGAGGAGGGCCATGAGCGCCGCGGGCAGCACGCTGAGACGCACGATTGACGAACGAATGGCCGAATCTGTCGGCGCGTCCTTGGCCGACGGTCTGCCGTGCCTGTTCCGCGTAGAGCCCGCCGCGGTCACCGGGCCTGGCTCCGAACGCACTGCATAAGTCGGGGTTTCGGGCATCGGAGTCCTCTCGGGCGAGCAGTTGGGGGACGCACGGCGCAGCGGGAACCGACCGTCAACTCCGGTATGGAATCAGACAGTTAATCGGACAGCTACCCTACGCCACGCCTACCACGGTGAAGTAACCACTCCATGACTGTTGGGGACTTCCGGTCAGCCGAAACGATTCTTTGATATGGGGTGATGTTCGTGCCGGTGGCATGTGCGAATCAAAGAGGCCTTTGCGTGGAATAGGAGGACTCGCGGGAAATACGCCATTGGTGAGCCGTGAGGTTTACCGGGGTTCGACGCCGGTCGGCCGGGTGCCGAGGGTTGCGGCGGCGATGACTGGGTCTGGCTGAGCAGCACCCTCCGGGTGAGGTCCTCCCGGTGTGGGGATGTCCTCCGGGGCTGCCGCACGGTTGGGCGGCGAAGCCGTGAAGACGTCAACACCCTTCTTCCACAGGGATGTTGAGCAGGGGCCCGGCTCCCGTCCCGGGTGACACTCCCGCCGTCCGGTGCGCTGAAGTGGATGACCTGATCATGCAGGTCTAGGCGCCCGCCCTCATGGGGAGGCATGCGGGCGCCGACCGCAGGAGCGGGCTGGTCCTCCCCCGCGCCGGCTCGCTCCTGCGCGTCAAGGCGGCTCGGGTGTCCCACGTGGCAGTGGCGCCCGAGCCGCTGCGGCGACTGATCTTCTCCACGGTGGCCGACGGGAAAGTGGGTCTTCGAATTCGGGCGGGGTGGAGGTGTCCGCGGGCGCGCCGGGTGGTGACGCAGCGTGTGCGTAGGCGTTCTTACGATGTCGCGCCCGTACCGGCCGTCGTCCGTGACCGGCCCGAAAAGGTCTGCCGCGGCGGCGTTGCGTGCCGGCGGGTCCAGGCGCCCGTCGTGAACGGTGACCGGCAGGGTGTCGTCAAAGCTACGCAGCACGCGCAGGAGTCCCGGGCGGATCTAGTGCTGTGACCGGAAAGGTTCACCGGCTCGCGACGCCCGGCACGGCACCTCGCGGCGTTGTCGCCTCACCCGAGTACATCCAGTACGCGGGTGACGCTCCGCCTTGCGATGCACCGCACCGGACGCCGCGAGCTTCCCGGCAAACCTTCCCGGCCACAGCACTAGCTTTCGGGGGCGTGGATCTCCGGGGGAGGGGCAGTTCACCGGCGAGGCGGTACAGGTGACCGGACGGCGGCGAGGGAGCCCGCGTACAGAACCGGCCGGTACCGGGCTCGATGAGAACGGCCTCATCACCGACCTGAGCAACGAGTACACCCGCGTTCCCGGCTGAGATCCACGCCGGGTGTGCAGGGTCCGGGACCGGAAACGGGCCACCGCGTCGAGCCGAGGAAGCGTGCCACTTTCAAGTACACATGTTCCACAGGCGTCTTCCGGGGCTGGACTGCGGCCCCGGACGGCCACCGGGCGGGGGCCGTCGGTAGTCGCGGGCTGCGTGACGGGTGGTCGCGGCGGTGTTTTTGCGGCCGTTGTGCCGGTGAAGGGTGATCGCGAGGTTGCGGAGGCCGGCCATGGCGCAAGGCAGGCCGACGGTGCGGACTTGGACTCGAGTTGCCCGGCGAGCGGTCCGCGTGAACGGCGTTCGCCAGGCCTCCGGGCCGCCGGCTTTCCCACACGAAGGGAACCTCACCGTCCAAGGGTGGTGTCCTGGGACCCGGTTGAACGGCATACGCACAGAGATCGTCGCTGAGGTGCTCGACCGTCTCCCGGTAGTCCCATTCCAGCGAACCGGCATTCCCGTCCCAGACCCCTGGGGCGAGGTCAAGGTCTGGGGCTACGCGAAGAAAGCGATGAGCTCCCGCACGATGTCGTCGGGGCGTTCTTCAGCGATATAGTGACCCGCCCCCTTCAGTTCGACGTAGCGTGCGTCTGCCGCCAACCCCTCCAGCTGCGTACGGAGAACCTCGAGGTTGTTGCCGCCGATTCCGAGCAGGGGCATGGTCAGTACCGGGTAGTCCTTCAGATCGGCTATGTCCTGCTGGAGGGCCTTGTACCAGCCATTCCCCCCGCGGATCGCATCCGGACTGCTGTAGGCGGCGGCGTAAACGGCTCGGGTCTCCTCGCTGTAGGCTTTGGGGTCGCCCTGGAAGTCGATCAGCCAGTCGACGATAAACCGGAACCGCCCTTCAAGGAGCTGCTCGGGCAATTCGTTGACCGCGTTGAGCGCGAACCACCACAGTGACGGCAACTTGCCTGGCTGGGGTAGCAGGGGGAATTGGTTGAACAGCTCGGTGGGATGTCCGACCTCCCACAAAGCGACCTTCCGGGTCGCTTCGGGATGGTTCGCGGCGAAGCTGTGTGCCACCATCGACCCGATGTCCTCGCCTGCGATATATGCCTGGCGATGTCCGAGGGAGCGAAGCAGCTCGTAGATGTCTCGGGCCATGGTCTTCTTGTCGTAACCGCCCGCGGGCTTGTCGGAGTCGCCCATACCGCGCAGGTCCGGGGCAATTACCTGGTAGTGCCGTGCCAGCGGCGGCATGATCTTGTGGAATTGGTACCAGGTGCGTGGCCAACCGGGGAGCAGGACCAAGGGGTCGCCCTGGCCTCCGATGACATAGTGCAGCCGGGTGCCGTTGACTTCAGCGAAGCGGCTGGTGAAACCCTCAATCATGGTGTTCCTAGTTTCCGAATCGGGACGGCGGCTGCGGTTCCGGCCTGTAGACCGAGCAGGGCAGAAGCGCAGTCACCCGCGTGACGCTGAGCACGTTTCGTCTGCTCAGCCGGTCAGCGCATCCGCCGCATCCCTCAGCAAGAACTGGGCCTGGCCACCGTTGACTTGGAAGTGGCCGCCGGAGTGGCGACGACGATCTCGCGTCACTCCGGCGTGGGCATGGGCGTGGGCGGACACCGAGGTCACCCTGCGGGGGACCGATCGTGGGTCAGCCGGCGAGCTGCTGCCGCAGTGCGTCGACGTCCATCAGGTACGTCATGGTCTTGAATCGGCCGTCCACGACCTCGTAGAACGCGGTCTCGGCGACGGAGATGCTCGCTCCGGTGTGGGCCACACCGTTCCACTCCGCCACCGGCGTTCCGGTGTCGAGTGCGCGAGCGGCGATGTGACTGCCCTCCACGAGAAGTTCCTGGATCTCCCAGTGGAGGTCCGGGACGGCTTCGGTGTGCTTGCGGAGCTCGGCGATGATGGCGTCACGGGGAACCGGAGTGGTGCCGCCCAGAAGAACCTCGTCGTGAAGGATCTCGCGGATTCCGTCGAAGTCACGCGTGTTCGCCATCTCCACGTACCGCCCGTAGAACTCGCGCAGCTCCTGCGCAGACGTGCCTGTACTCATCGTCAATCTCTCCAGTTCGTAGGTGGTCACACCCGTGGTGACGGGTGTGACCCGTCGGCCCTGAACGAGGCCGTGAATCCATCCTTACCTCTCCACGCACCAGGCAAAATGGACCTGCTGAGCCTCGTACTGGCAGGGCGACCCTGTGCCTGCCGCGCCGCACTAAAGTGGGGTCGTGGTTTCGAATTCGAACGAGCTCGCGTGCAGCCTGCGCCTCTGGCGCAGCCGCGTGTCACCCGCCGAGATAGGCCTTCCGGAGGGCGGCCGGCGCCGCGTGCCCGGCCTGCGCCGGCAGGAGGTCGCCCAGCTTTCCGGGTTGTCGGTCGAATACCTCGCCCGCCTGGAGCAGGGCCGCGCGACCCACCCGTCGTCGTCGGTGCTCATGTCGCTCGCTCGTGTGCTGCGGCTTTCTGACCAGGAGCGCGCACATCTCTTCCGGGTCGCGGATCAGGTCGAGCCTGCTCACGGGAGCATCAAGCGTCATGTCACGCCGAGCGTGCAGCGGATCCTGGACCGCCTGACCGACCTGCCCGTCCAGGTCGTCGACGCCTCGTGGCAGTGCATCACGTCCAATCCGCTCGCGTATGCCCTGACCGGCGACACGTCGGCACTGCCGATGCGTGAGCGGAACCTCGCCTGGACCGTCTTCACCG
>NZ_BMQA01000067.1 GCF_014647875.1 Streptomyces brasiliensis
CAGGGCCACGCGGACGTCCTTGGCGGCGCCGGACTCGGCGCCCTCACGGCCGCCCCAGGCGACGTAGGTCTTCGCGCCCAGCTCGGCCGCCAGGTCGATGTTGCGGATCGTCTTGCGCAGCGCGTAGCGACGCACGTCACGATCGTTGGCGGTGAACCCGCCGTCCTTGAAAACCGGGTGGGTGAAGAGGTTGGTGGTGGCCATCGGCACGGTGAGGCCGGTGGCGTCCAGGGCCTGGCGGAAGCGCTTGATGTGCGATTCCCGCTCGGCGTCCGAGGACCCGAACGGGATCAGATCGTCGTCGTGGAACGTCACACCGTAGGCGCCCAGTTCCGCCAGGCGCTGTACCGATTCGACCGGGTCGAGGGCACGCCGCGTGGCGTCGCCGAACGGGTCCCTTCCCTGCCAGCCGACGGTCCACAGACCGAAGGTGAACCTGTCCTCAGGGGTGGGCTGGTAGCTCATGCCGCGGCTCCTTGCTTGCTCCGACTATTTCGTCATGGCCGTTTACAAATTAGTATGCGTTCGCGTCTCTGTGAAGAGACAAGGTATCCCCAAAAAGGTGACAATCCGGTCACCACTGACTGGACGAACCTGAAAACAGCAGGTCAGACCCCGCGAGCCGCGGAAAAGGGAGAGCACGATGTCAACAGCCGAGGGTCCGCTCGTCGTCGGCGTGGACACGTCCACCCAGTCCACGAAGGCGCTGGTCGTCGACGTGGCGACCGGTCGGATCGTGGCGAGCGGCCAGGCGCCACACACCGTCACGACCGGTGCCGGCCGGGAGAGCGACCCGCGCCAGTGGTGGGACGCGCTGTGCGAGGCCCTGCGCCAGTGCGGGGAGCCGGCCCATGAGGCGGCAGCCGTGTCGATCGGCGGCCAGCAGCACGGTCTGGTGACCCTGGACGCGGACGGCGAGCCGGTGCGCCCGGCCCTGCTGTGGAACGACGTACGCTCCGCTCCGCAGACCCGCCGCCTGATCGAGGAACTGGGTGGTCCGAAGGCCTGGGCCGAGCGCACCGGCAGCGTGCCCAGCACGTCCTTCACGGTCACGAAGTGGGCCTGGCTGGCCGAGCACGAGCCGGAGGCTGTCCGCGCGACCAAGGCGGTGCGCCTGCCCCACGACTACCTCACCGAGCGCCTCACCGGTCTGGGCACGACCGACCGCGGCGACGCCTCCGGCACCGGCTGGTGGGCGGCCGGTAGCGAGGCGTACGACGAGCAGACGCTGGCCCACATCGGGCTCGACCCGGCGTCCCTGCCGCGGATCGTCCGGCCCGGCGAGGTCGCGGGCACCGTCCGCGGCAGCCACGACCTGCCCTTCTCCACGGGCACCCTGGTCGCGGCGGGCACGGGCGACAACGCGGCCGCCGCCATGGGCCTGGGCCTGCGCCCGGGCACCCCGGTGCTGAGCCTGGGCACGTCGGGCGTCGTGTACGCGGTCTCGAAGCACCGCCCGGCCGACCCGACCGGGACGGTCGCCGGCTTCGCCGACGCGCACGGCGACTGGCTGCCGCTGGCCTGCACGCTGAACTGCACTCTCGCCGTCGACCGCATCGCCGCCCTGCTGGGCCTGGACCGCCAGGCCGTCGAGCCGGGCGGATCGGTGACCTT
Organism: Streptomyces brasiliensis; assembly: GCF_014647875.1. Lineage (GTDB taxonomy): Bacteria > Actinomycetota > Actinomycetes > Streptomycetales > Streptomycetaceae > Streptomyces > Streptomyces brasiliensis. Next base: position 1,615 of record NZ_BMQA01000067.1, read on the forward strand.
CCTGCCGTACCTGGACGGGGAACGCACCCCGAACCTGCCGAACGCCTCCGGCCTGCTGCACGGTCTGCGCCACGACACGACCCCTGGACAGCTCCTCCAGGCCGCGTACGACGGCGCCGTCCACGCCCTGCTCGGCGCCCTGGACCTGGTGCTCGACGAGGAGGCGGACCGTACGACACCGCTGCTGCTGATCGGCGGCGGGGCCCGTGGCGCGGCCTGGCAGGAGACCGTACGGCGGCTGTCGGGGCGGCCGGTCCAGGTGCCCGAGGCCAAGGAACTGGTCGCACTCGGTGCCGCCGCACAGGCGGCCGGGCTGCTGACCGGCGAGGATCCGGCCGCGGTGGCGCGCCGGTGGAACACGGCCGCGGGGCCGGTGCTCGAGGCGGTGGAACGGGACGAGGCGGCGTTCGCCCGGATGTCCGAGGTACTCTCCGACGCGGCCCCGCTGCTGGAGCGGCGGACGGACGCCCACTGACCGACACCCGCGAGGAGCGCCCGACAGGGCCACGGACCGAGGATTGACGGAGGCATGACCGCACCGCTGCACGAGAGCCCGAACGGTTCCGGCCGCGCTCTTCCCGACACCCAGCGGGGCATGCGCCGTCGCAACCTCGCGCGCGTGATGCACGCCGTCAGCGCTGAGGGACCGCTCTCACGCGCCGCGGTCGCCTCGCGCATCGGTCTGACCAGGGCGGCCGTGTCGACGCTCGTGGACGAGCTGATCCGCTGGGGGCTCCTGGAAGAGCTGGGCCCCGAGCGGCCCGGCCGAGTGGGCCGGCCGGGATCGGCGCTCGCCGTCAGCGGGCGGGGTCCGGCCGGGATAGGCGCCGAGGTCGGTGTCGATCATCTGGCGGTGTGCGCGGTCGACCTGCGCGGCGAGGTACGCGCGCGTGCCGTACGGCACGGCCCCAACCGGGGCCGCGCCCCGGAGCCGGTACTGGCCGAGTTGACCACACTGGTCCGGCGGGTCGTCGGCGCGGCGGAGCGCGAGGGGCTGTGGCCGGCCGGTCTCGCGGTCGCCGTGCCCGGCCTCATCGCACGGGACGCCCGCACGGTCGTACGCGCGCCGAACCTCGACTGGCACGACGCGGACCTCGGTGCCCTGCTACCCACCGGTCTGCCCCTGACCGTGGACAACGAGGCCAACTTCGGTGCCCTCGCGGAACTCTGGCTCGGCGACGGTACCCCGCCGGACTTCCTGCACGTGTCCGCCGAGATCGGCATCGGTGCGGCGGTCGTCGTGGACGGACAACTGCTGCGCGGCACGCGCGGGTTCGCGGGCGAGCTGGGTCATGTGCCGGTGTGGCCGGACGGGCCGCCGTGCGTCTGCGGCGGGCGCGGCTGCCTGGAGCAGTACGCCGGTGAGGAGGCGGTGCTGCGCGCAGCCGGCCTCGAACCGGGCGAGGATCTCGTCGGACTGCTCGCACAGCGCGCGGACGAGGGCGACAAGGAGGTACGAAAGGCCCTGCGCGAGGCCGGTACGGCGCTCGGCATCGCCCTGACCGGGGCCGTCAATCTGCTCGACCCTGAGTCCGTCGTGCTCGGCGGTGCGCTGGCCGGGCTGTCGCCCTGGCTACTGCCGTCGCTGGCGAGCGAGTTGGCGGACCGGACGGCGGGACCGTCCTGTCCGGTGTCGGTGTCGGAGTTCGGCCCCCAGGGACCTCTGCTGGGCGCGGCGCACTCGGTGGTTCGGGCCGTGCTGGACGATCCGGCGTCGGTGGCCGAACGGGGCTGAGCGGCCGGCGCGAGGGCCTCGGCCCAGAAAGGCTCCGACCGTCTTCACGAAACGCACGGCGTCGTGCAGCCAGGGAAAACAGCCGCTGCCGGGCTCGACCTCGAACCGCGCGTCGGCGAACAGCCCGGCGAACTCGGCGCCCGGGTGTCCGAGCAGATCCATCCGCTCGAGGCCCAGATGCCGGCGCAGTGCCTCCACGTCCGCCACCACACGATCGCAGCGGTACGTCGCGAGGTGGTCCGGCACCGCCGACCCACCGGTCCCGAAGAGATCCAGCTCGATCAACCGCCGGTTCCGGGACAGACCGCCGAGATCCCCGAGGTAGGCGTAGGCCTGCATCGGCCTGCCGGGCAAGCAGATCAGCGGGTCGCCGTCTCCGACGACGTGGTAGGCGAGTTCGGTGCCGTGGTGGGCGGTGGAGGTGGGCATGGCGACGATCACCCTGGCAAGCGGGCCGCGGCGGAGCAGCATGTTTGTCCTGTCACGACTCCTTCTTCCACGGCCCGACGGCCAGTTTGCCTGTCGTGCCGAGGTCCAGTTCCGGTGTCACCATCACTGGTGCCGCGCCCTGTTCGGCCCACACCCTGACGTATGGCGCGTTCACCGGGGTGCCGGACAGGACGGTGTTGCGCCACACCAGGCCGGCGTGGGCGCGTTCGCCCGGTTTCAGGGCCAGCGGCCGGGGCGGGCCGTCGGCGCCGGTGCTCAGGGCGATCGAGGATCCGTCGTGCAGGATGCGCAGGTCCGCGACGCGCTTGTGGGACGAGTCGAGGACGCTGAGGCGCGGGTAGCCCTCGATCCGGTAGATGCCGGTTCCGCAGTTCACCAGGTGGAGTGTCACCACGCGCAGTCCCATGGCGGCGTCGCCGTCGTCGGCGTAGACGCGGACGCCCGAGGACGGGCAGGGGCCGCCCGGGGCCGGTGCCTCGTCGGCAGGGACGCTTCTCACCTTGACCACCTCGACCCGCGACCGTTCGGCCGCGCCGCCCGCCTGTCGGTCGACCGTGTCGATCCCGCCCGAGACGGTCGCGCCGGGCTCGACGGACGGCACGACCCGATTCTCGTACGTCGGCACGGTCCCGGTCGCGGTTCGGAACCCGAACGTGATGGTGTAAGTGAAGGGCTCCGCGTGGTGGTTCGTGACCTGGAACACCGCGCAGCGATCCGGCCCGTCCCCCGCTCGGACGATCCTGACGCCGTCCGTCTCCTCGCCGCCGGGCGTGCCCGGGGCAGCCGAGCTGGATGAGTGCCCGCCACCGCACGAGGGACCGTAGGACCGTCCGGACGACGGGCCGGGCTGCTGCCCGCAGGCGGTCAGGAGCAGCAGGCCCGCGACGAGGGCGGTCGAGCCGAGGGAGAGGGGGCGGCGGCGCATCCGCCGAGTCGATCAGAACTGGATCACGACAGACTGTGACGGAAGCCACTCCTCCGGCCACAGGACTGTCACAGGAGCAGCGCAAATCCCCTTGGTCCGGGCCGACTTCACTCGATCGGGTGGCCAAACTATCCACAATTCCCGCGTCGTCCACCGAACCAAGCGGCACCCTTCTGCCCAACCCGCAAGCGCCGTACCGTGATTCACGCGAGGCGCAGCCGTCGGACCGTCCGGACCACGGGGCCTCGAGGTGGCCGAGGGGGAGGTTCACATATGTCGGGGGAGACGGTCGGCGGACTGCGGCGTGACGCCATCGGTCTGCGCGAGGTCCTGTTCCAGAGCATCACCGCCATGGCGCCGGCCGCCGCAGTGGAGGCGCTCGTCCCGCCTCTGCTGCTCCTCCCGAGCGCATAGCCGACACCGCCCGTGTCCACCTCGCCGAACCCGCCCCCGCCGGCCTTCGGCAGAACGGAGCTGTCCAGCAATGACCGACCCGCGAATCATGACGGTGCGCCCCGGACCTGGCGAGTACGCCTGGACGTTCGGCGGTGCCGCACCGTTGGCGCGGATCGCCCCCGGCACGGTCCTCGATCTGTACACGGAGGACTGCTTCGCCGGGCGGGTCCGGTCCGAGAAGGACCTGGTGTCCGAGGTCTGCGAGTTCCCGTTCCTGAACCCGCAGACCGGGCCGTTCCACATCGAGGGCGCGGAGCCGGGCGACACGGTCGCGGTGCACTTCGTGTCGGTCGAACCGGCCCGGGACTGGGCCGCGTCGACCACCGTCCCCCTGTTCGGCGCGCTGACCTCGACCCATACAACGGCCACGCTGCAGCCGCCGCTGCCGGAGACGGTGTGGATCTGGCAGCTGGACCGGACGCGGCGCACCGCGCTGTTCCGGGCGCACGACGGCGACTTCGAGGCCGAGCTGCCCCTCGACCCGATGCACGGCACCGTGGGGGTGGCGCCCGCCAACCTGGAGGTGCGCTCGGCCCTGGTGCCCGACGCGCACGGCGGAAACATGGACACACCGGAGATGCGGGCCGGCGTCACCTGCTACCTCGGGGTGAACGTCGAGGGGGCGCTGCTCAGCCTCGGCGACGGGCACGCGCGGCAGGGCGAGGGCGAGACCTGTGGGGTGGCCGTCGAGTGCGCGATGAACACCGTGGTGATCGTCGAACTCCTCAAGGGGGTCGCCACCCCGTGGCCACGGCTGGAGTCCGACACGCACATCATCTCCACCGGCTCGGCACGCCCCTTGGAGGACGCCTTCCGGATATCACAGCTCGACCTGGTGCAGTGGCTGGTGCGCGACTACGGGTTCGGTGAGCTGGACGCGTATCAGTTCGCAACCCAGGCGGTGGAATCGCCGTTGGCCAACGTGTGCGACACCAACTACACGTGCGTGGCCAAGCTGCGCAAGGAATGGCTGCCCCGGCGCGAGACGTACCGCGGACTGCACGCACAGCTGAGCGAGACGGCGACCACGCTGCGCTCCTGACGTCGGTGTTCGCGTCCCTGACGTCGGTGTCCGCTCACTCCCCCCACTCCCGAAAGGCATCCACCATGGACCGGACAAGACCGCTTCCCAGCAGGCGGCGTGTCCTCAAGGGCGCGGCCCTCGCCGCCGTCCCGTACGCCTTGCTTCCCGACGCACGAGCCGGTGCGCAGTCACGGGCCGTCGACTATCCCACCGCCGAATGGCAGTCGGCGAGCACCGCCAACTACACCGCCGCCGACCGGCCCATGGACCATGCCGTCGACCGCGTGATCATCCACGTCACCCAGGAGTCCTATGACACCACCCTGTCCATCTTCCAGAACTCGTCGAAGAAGGTGTCGGCGCACTATCTGGTCCGCTCCGCGGACGGACACGTCGCGCAGTGCGTGCGGGAGACCGACATCGCCTGGCACGCGGGGAACTGGGACTACAACACCCGCAGCATCGGCATCGAGCACGAGGGCTGGGTGGACGAGCCGTCGTACTTCACCGACGCCCTGTACGAGCGGTCGGCGCGGCTGACGGCGGCGATCTGCACCCGGTACGGCATCCCGAGGGACCGGGAACACATCCTCGGGCACTACCAGGTGCCCGGCACGGACCACACCGATCCGGGGCCGAACTGGGACTGGGTCCGCTACATCAGACTCGTCAACTTCGCCTGACCGACCGGTTGCGGGACGCGGCAGTGGTTGCTCGGCGGTGCCTGACACGTGCGCGGTGCCGCCCGTCGTTCGAGTCAGGCCCGTCGAAGAGCTTGTCCGCGCGAACACCCCGAGTGACGATGTCCCCAGCGCATCGCCTTCCGGGGAGGCCGAGTTGTCCGATCCATGGGTGGCCCTGGAGCCGGGGGCCGACCCTGCCGAGCGCGTCCGGGTGCTGCGCCGGGCGCACGAGACGTTCACCACGGCGGGCACCGTGCCGCGACCGGTGCGGTCGGTTGTGGCGGACTCGTGGCGGCGGTCCGCGCGGGCAGGCGTCGGTCCGGACGGCTCGGCGCGCGTGGAGTTGTCGGACGGCGACCTCGGTGCCTACCGGGCGGAGCATCCACTGGCGCGGGTGATGTCTTTGTTCCGGGAGCTGATGGGCACGTTCGCGGCCGACGGCGAGCATCTGCTGGCGGTGTGCGACGCGCACGGCAGGCTGCTGTGGGTGGAGGGCCATCCGGTGACCCGGCGCAGGGCGGACCGGATGAACTTCGTGCCGGGGGCGCGCTGGGCGGAGAGCGCGGTCGGCACGAACGCGCCGGGGACCGCGGTCGCCGTCGACCGTCCCGTGCAGGTCTTCGCCGCCGAGCACTTCATCCGGCAGGTGCAGCCGTGGACGTGTGCGGCCGCGCCGGTGCACGATCCGCGCACCGGGCAGGTGCTGGGCGCGGTGGACATCACCGGCGGGGACGGGCTGGCGCATCCGCACAGCCTCGGCTTCGTCCAGGCGGTGGCGCGTGCGGCCGAGTCCCAGCTCGCGCTGCTCACCCCGCCGCCGCCCGCCGCGGAAATGCCCGGCCTGACCGTGCTGGGCCGCGACGAGGCGGTGCTGCGCCTGGGCGGGCACCGGATCAGGCTCGGCCGTCGGCACAGCGAGCTCCTGGTGCTGCTGGCCCGGCATCCGGAGGGGCTGACCGGGGACGAGTTGCTGTGCGCGGTGTACGAGGACGAGTCGGTGACGCCGGTGACGCTGCGCGCCGAACTGGCCAGGCTGCGCCGGCTACTGGGTCCGGGGCTGTTCGCGTCGCGACCGTACCGGCTGACCGCTCCGGTCGAGTCCGACCTTGCCGTGGTGGAGCGGCGGCTGGAGGCGGGGGCGGTCACCGCGGCCGTGGCGGCGTACACCGGCCCGCTGCTGCCCGGCTCACAGGCGCCGGCAGTGGTGCGGCTGAGGCGGCGTCTGGCCGACGGCCTGCGGACGGCGCTGATCGCCCGCCGGGACCCCGACCTGCTGGCGGACTGGGCGCACGCACCCTGGAGCGAGGACGACCTGGCGGTATGGCGGGCGCTCGCCTCGCTGCGGCCGACACCGGCGGTGCACGCGCGGCTGGCCGGGCTGGAGTCCGAACTCGCGCTGCCGGAGAGCCGTGTACCGCGCTGACCGGCCATGCAACGTGGTCGCAACGTCCGCGCTCCTAGCCTCGCGGCGAGAGCTGCCCAACGGCGGGCAGCACTTTCCCGGGAGGCAGAAGAGCATGACCCGTTACGCGGCGCCCGGCACCGAGGGCGCGATCGTCTCCTACCAGGCGCGCTACGACCACTTCATCGGCGGCGAGTACGTGCCGCCGGCCCGCGGGCAGTATTTCGAGAACCCGTCGCCGGTGAACGGGCGGCCGTTCACGGAGGTCGCGCGGGGCACCGCGGAGGATGTGGAACGGGCGCTCGACGCGGCGCACGCGGCCGCCCCCGGCTGGGGCCGTACGTCGGTGACGGAGCGTTCGGACATCCTGCTCAGGATCGCCGACCGGATGGAGGCCCACCTGGAGCCGCTGGCGGTGGCCGAGAGCTGGGAGAACGGCAAGCCGGTACGAGAGACGCTGGCGGCCGACATCCCGCTCGCCATCGACCACTTCCGCTATTTCGCGGGCGCCATCCGGGCGCAGGAGGGTTCGCTGGGCGAGGTCGACGACGACACGGTGGCGTACCACTTCCACGAGCCGCTGGGCGTCGTCGCGCAGATCATCCCGTGGAACTTCCCGATCCTGATGGCGACGTGGAAGCTGGCGCCGGCGCTCGCCGCCGGCAACGCGGTCGTCATCAAGCCGGCCGAGCAGACTCCGGCGTCCATCCACTACTGGATGAGCCTGATCGCGGACCTGCTGCCGCCGGGCGTGGTGAACATCGTCAACGGTTTCGGTGTGGAGGCGGGCAAGCCGCTCGCGTCCAGCCCGCGGGTGGCGAAGGTCGCGTTCACGGGTGAGACCACGACGGGGCGGCTGATCATGCAGTACGCCTCCGAGAACATCAAGCCGGTCACGCTGGAGCTGGGGGGCAAGTCCCCGAACATCTTCTTCGACGACGTCTGGGCGCGGGACGACGAGTTCCGCGACAAGGCGCTCGAGGGCTTCACGATGTTCGCGCTCAACCAGGGGGAGGTGTGCACCTGCCCGTCCCGGGCTCTCGTCCAGCGCGGGAACTATGCCGAGTTCCTCGAGGCGGCGGTCGCCCGCACCGAGCTGATCAAGCCGGGGCACCCGCTCGACACCGACACAATGATCGGTGCGCAGGCCTCCAACGACCAGCTGGAGAAGATCCTCTCCTACCTGGACATCGGCCGGCAGGAGGGCGCCAAGGTCCTCACGGGCGGTGAACGCGTCGAGTACGACGGTGAGTTGAAGGGCGGGTACTACGTCCAGCCGACCATCTTCGAGGGCGACAACCGGATGCGGATCTTCCAGGAGGAGATCTTCGGTCCGGTCGTCTCGGTCGCGTCCTTCGACGACTTCGACGACGCCATCAAGATCGCCAATGACACCCTGTACGGCCTCGGCGCCGGCGTGTGGACCCGGGACATCAACACGGCGTACCGGGCGGGCCGGGCGATCCAGGCGGGCCGCGTGTGGACGAACTGCTACCACGCGTACCCCGCCCATGCGGCCTTCGGCGGCTACAAGCAGTCCGGGATCGGCCGCGAGACGCACAAGATGATGCTGGAGCACTACCAGCAGACGAAGAATCTTCTGGTCTCGTACTCGCCGCGCAAACTGGGCTTCTTCTAGAGCCATGTGAAAGGGTGCCTGACCTGGGAAAAATTCCCGTCAGGCACCCTTCGTAGCCACTTCAAGCAGCAAACGCTCTCTTCGTGGCCGTGGGCATGCATGCAGGGCTTTGCGCAGCGCGCCGCACGATCGCGGGGCGCAGGTCACCAAAGGTGCGGAGCGGCTGAAAAATCTGGCGCCGTTGCAGGCCCGGCGCCTGCAAGGTGTGCGGGAGGCGCAAAGGGCGTGAGTTCAGGGCCGTGGGAACGGAGACGGGCGGCCCATTGCTCGTCGGTCGGGCGGCCTCCGAGTGAGGTACCGCAAGTGGCCGCTGTGCTACCGCGTGGAGACGCCATCGCTGGTAACGGCAACGGCCAGGGGGCGGACAGGCAGTGGGACGTGGTTGCGCCGACGGCGACGCGTCACGGACGGCGGTCGCCCACATGAGCGGAGCACTGATGGCTCCGCATCTCACCTGCCCGCACCCGCGTGCCTGTTCCAGTGTGTTTCGATGGCCGTGGCGACCTCCGCGGGCTTTTGCAGGAGCGGCCAATGGTTGCAGTCGAGCCTCACGACCTCGGGAGCCCGCAACGAGGCGGCGAGCTTCTCACCGAACTCGATCTGGCAGGCCGGATCGAGCACACCCCAGAACACCAGGCACGGCGCGGCCACCTGCGACAGCGCCGGCTCCCACTCCGCCCCCATGGTCAGGGCGGAGCGATAGAGCCTGAGGACGCTGTCCTTCATGGGCTCGTCCACGCGGCTCACCATCTCTCTGGCGAGGTCGACCGGTACGTCGAAACCCGCCACCACATCATTGGTGAACGATTCAGGTTCCAGCTCACTCATGAAGCGGTCGCCCTCGATCGGGTCCTGCCAGATCTTCGCGAGCGGGTGCCAGACGTAGCCGGCGTCGACCGGCCCGTTGCCGCCCGCCCACGTGCGGACCAGATCAGGCCGTAGGGAGGCGACGCGAGCGGTGAGGATGCAGCCCCAGTCGTGGCCGACGAGGTCGACCGGCTCGCCGACACGCTCCAACCGGTCGATCAGCCAGTCGACGTACTCCTCCTTGGTGGAGCCGAAGCCATCCGGTCGCGGTACGCCGAACCCCGGCAGGTCCCAGGCTTCCACGTCGGTCCGGGTCAGATACCGGCGAACGCCGTCCCACACATGGTGGGTATCGGGGACGCCGTGGATCAGGATCGCAGGCATGATTCGGGGTCCTTTGTCGGTAGAGGTCTCACGCAGGAAGCCGGATGGGCTCCGGACGGCATCAGACGAGCGGGGCGGCGCCCGCGGCACAGTCGCTTCCTGTGTTCAGCGCCTGGCCAGCTCCCGCACAGGCACCGCGGAATCGCACCGTCATGTGACGGCGTGCCCACGACCATACCGCTGAAACAGCGTTCAGACACAGTGTGTTCAAACGTTGTCGTATTCCGTCCCCTACCTGTGTGCCAGCAGGGGACGTGCCGGGTCTGGCCTCCTCGGCGCTCTCCGTCACATGCTCGCCGACGCCCTCGGCCGTGGCCGCCGACAGCAGTGCCGGCGGCAGGCCGGGGAAACGGGCCTCCAGGGCGGCAAGGTCACGACACAACGCGTGCCCACTTGGCGGGTCTGCGTGACGCCCACCTCGCGCAGCGCCTTGAGGCGATGGCTCAGCGTGGACTTGGCGGCTGAGGCACGGAGTTGACCGATAGCTTGCGAACTTGCACTCCCTGGCAAGTCTCGGAGGCTCTCGGAACAGCCACCTGCGCTCTCACAACAGAGCACGCACCCAGTGATCTGACGCACGCCGCATCTCCCGCCGTGTCACAGTTCACCGGGTAGCCCGGTCAGTAGTGTGAATGAGCACTACGGCGAGGAGATCACACCATGGATGCGCGTCTCGACTACTTCGGCAATGCGCTTGGGGCCAAGGTTCTGAAGCACATCAATTCGGCCAACAAGGTGTTGTCGGACTCAACGCTGCCGCACACGACACAGGAACTGGTGAAGATCCGCGCAAGCCAGATCAACGGCTGCGGCTTCTGCACCGACATGCACACCAAGGACGCCGCCCACGCGGGAGAGACCGCTCAGCGCCTCAACCTGGTGGCGGCCTGGCGGGAGGCCACCGTCTTCACCGACGCCGAACGCGCCGCGCTGGAACTGGCGGAGCAGGGCACCCGGCTCGCCGACGCTGCCGGTGGGGTCGACGACGAGGCCTGGGCGAACGCCGCCAAGCACTACGCCGAGGACCAGCTCGCCGCGCTGATCTCCCTCATCGCGATCATCAACGCCTACAACCGCATCAACGTCATCAACCAGCAGCCTGCCGGGAGCTATCAGCCCGGCCAGTTCGGCTGAGCCGCCCGCACGGCCGCCATGCTGTCCGCCTCCTCGTCGCATCCCGGCCTGCGCCGAGGAGGCGGACTTTCAGCCGAGCCGAGAGTGCCCGACGAGTCGAGGTGACCGGAGATCGCCGTCCTGTCGTCGGACGTGTGCGAGGAGGGCGCCGCCGAAAGGATGGTCTCCACCGCCGTGGAGCGGTGGAGACGACTGGACCTGCTCGTGAACAACGCCGGGATCGCCGCCCCGATGCCCCTGGCCGAGACGGACCGGAGGCTGATCACTCACCTGTTCGAACTCCACGTGACGGCACCGAGCCCGCTTTCTCATGCAGCTCTGCCGCACCTGCGGCCCGCCTCCGGTTCGATCGTCAATGTCTCCAGCACCTACCCAGCGTCCCCTGGCCGGCGGAACGCGCCACGCCGCGGCCGAGAGCGTCCAGGACCCCGAGGGAGTTCGGGTGAACACCATCGCACCCTGCTGCGACACCGCGCGTACATCGCGGCGTTGACCAACGAGGCCCCGGAGACGTAGGTACGTCGCTTCCTGACCACCGCCACGCGGGCGCACAGCGCGCGGTTCGATGGTGAACCGGCCGTCGTGTTCGAGCTGTTCAGCCACTGAACACCTCCGCACGCGCGGATCGGTCTGCTTCACCCCCGCCGCCGGCCGGGGCCGGCCGCCGCGGGGCGCCGCCTCGGGCTGCGGGACGAGGCCGTGCGGGCCGGGCACGCGGTGTGGGCGCGGCGAGGTGTTCGCCGTCAACGCCTCCGGTGATCACGCGGGCGTCCACCCGCTGTGGCTGGAGGCGCTGGCGTTGGGTTATCGCGTCCGCGGTCCGTCCCTCGTGACGCGAGCCGTTCACACCGCACCGGCTGGTCGGCGTGCTGCGTCAGGCAGGGGTGGGCGAGGACCGGGTGACGCTGCCGGCCACCGCGCCGCCGGCACGCTCGTGCATGGCTCCGACCGGGCCGTCGTGTACGGCGACGATGTCGTCGCCCGGTACGACCACGGCCGCCGGGTGCTGCCCCGGGGGCCGGGCCGTACGAAGATCCTCATTACCGCGGACACAGGCTGGCGTGCGCGCTGGACACGACCGTCGGCTCCGTCGCCGACGAACGCGGCACGACGTGCGTCGACGCCGCCGCGATCGTCGTCGAAGGCGATCCGGCGCCGATCGCCGAAGCGGTCGCCGAGCGCCTGGCGGTACTGCCCAGTCTGCCGCCGCAGGACGAGCGGGCCGCGTCGCCGGTGTGCCCACTCGACCGGGCCCGCGCGCTCAGCACCCCTCTCCCGACGGTGGCGGCGGGGGCGCGGGCCCGGCTCGGTGAGGACGGCATCGCCGACGGCCTGGGCGACGGCAGTGCCGTACTGCACCCCGCCGTCCACCTGGTCGACCGGCCCGACTCTGTCCAGCCGCGCACCGAACTCCCCTTCCCCCTGCGTGGGGGTGGCGCCCAGGAGCCGATGGGACGGCATCGCCCCGCTACGCGAGACGCTCGTCGTGTCGGCACCGACGCACGACCAGGTGCTGCTGGACCAGCTGCCGGCGGAACCCACCATCGCCAATCTGTGCATCGGAGATCACCCGACCCACTGGATGGCGCCGGGGTGCCCGACGACGGCTGTCTGCCGGACTTCCTGATGCGCAGCAAGGCCGTCATCGGCGCGTCATGACACGGGGCGGGCGATCATGCCGGTCAGTGGGGCATGAACAGCATGATCGCTGTACCCAGGGCCGTCGAGCCGTCCCAGAAGTGGCCGTACGGCCGCAGGAGGACGCCCGGGTTGTCGTTACGGGCATGTCGCGGGTCAGCGAGCGCAGCGCGCAGGTGAGCAGGCACAGGGCCAGCGCGGCGGTGACGAGTGATCCGGTGGTCGACTCCCCCTCGGCCGGTGCGTGGTGCGTGGCATGCGGTGTGCGAAGCATCCAGACCATCGCGGCCATGCCCAGCGCATACGGCAGTCGCCGTGCCGTCGCGGCCGGGAGGGACTCCCTGGGACGGCGCACGGGTGTGAGCGGGAACCACAGGGCGGCGGCGGTGAAGAAAACGGTCTGCCCGGTCCGCGGCAGCGTCGGCCCCCACGGCATCGCCGCCATCGCCACAGCCATGGCGGCGTGCAGGAGATGGTCGACGCGGCCGCGCCATGCCGCCCCGGGAGTCTCGAGCGCGTGCCGCACCGCGTAGGCGGCCGCGCCCACGAACAGCGCGGTCAGCAGGGCGTGCACGGCGTCGGTGGCGCTCATGTCCCGGCGTGCTTTCCCGCGCGGCGGCTGCGTCCCGGGGGCCTCACTCGGTGGGACGCGGGGCGCGCAGGTGGGCGCGCTGCTCCAGCTCCTCCTTGGAGACGAGTTCGAGCATGGGCTTTCCCGGCGCGCACATCATGGTCACGACGAACCGGGTCCGCGCGTCACTGAGCGCGTTGCCGTCCTGGTAGTGGATCACGTCGCCGCCCGGCTCCCAGAATGTGCCGCCGGCCTCCACCACCCGCTCGGGTTCGCCCTCCAGCTCGAAGCGGACCGCGCCCTCCACGACGTAGCCGAAGGCGGGCCCGGAGTGGCGGTGCGGCGGGGTTCCCGGGTCGCCGGGCTCCCACTCGACCTGAATGGTCATCCCCGAGGCGCCCTCGGGGATCGTCAGGGGCGCGGCGTCCTGCAGCAGCTGCGCCGCGGTCATCCAGCTCTCCGACGCCGCCTGGTCGCCGGCTCCGTGCATGTGCGCTGCGTGGTTGTCCGACATTGTTCTGCACCTTCCATGAGTCGCCAGGTGTTCGGGCGAAGCACATCTCCCTCGCCCCCTTCATCTGTGTTGACCGGGCGCCATGTGGATCTGTGACACCTATGGCGTTGCAGGGGCAAGTTCGTGGAGCGGTGTCACAACAACGGCACAAACACTGTCGTAGGTGTCGTGAGTGGCTGACGTCACCGTCACGACCGCATCCGTGGGGCACCGACCCCCTGACGGGAAGAGACCCAGATGAGAGTCGTTGTTGCAGGCGCCACCGGCCTGATCGGTTCCAGGACTGTCGCCAGGCTCGGGGACCACGGTGTGGAGGTCGTGCCCGTCTCGCGCCGCGAGGGTGTCGATGTCATTACGGGGCAGGGCCTTGCCGGGGCTCTGCGGGGCGCCGACGTGGTTGTGGACGTCACCGACGCGCCCTCCCGTGCGGAGGCGACGAGCGTCGAGTTCTTCGGCACGTCGACGAGAAACCTGCTGGAGGCCGCCGCCTCCGCGGGCCTCGAGCACTATGTCGCGCTGTCCGTCGTGGGAGCCGATCTGGTGCAGCGGGACTACTTCCGTGCGAAGGCGGTCCAGGAGGAACGGGCCCGGCGCTCGCCGATCCCGCACTCCCTCGTGCGCGCCACGCCGTTCTTCGAGTCCGTGGACGCCCTGTCCCGCTCGACGGCGCACGCGGACGGCGTGCACGTCACGCCCGCGCTGATCCGTCCGGTGTCGACGGACGACGTCGCGGCCGAACTCGCTCATGTCGCCGTCGGGTTGCCCCTGTACGGCGTCCTGGAGATCGCCGGCCCCGAGGAGTACCGGCTCGACGACCTCGTCGCCAAGCTGCAGGCCGCCCGGGGCGACCTGCGGGGCGTGGTCACCGACGCGCGCGCCCCGTTCTTCGGCGCCCTGGTCGCCGAGCGGTCGCTGCTGCCCCGCACTGCGGCCCACGCGGGTCACGAGACGCTCGCACAGTGGCTCGCACGGCGCTGACCGCCGGTGACGCACGCACCCGGGCACAGCACCTGCCACCACACGGTTGTCACAAAAGCAACGCATCGCTTGTCTTGCTGGGTATGCACACCGTCATCTCCCGGCCGTCGGCCACTCCGCGCCAGCTGGACGACTACGCCGTCAGCGCCGAGTTCTACGACGTGCTCCAGGCGCAGCAGGATGCGACAAGGGTCCACCGCCTCTACAGCGGCGTCGTGCGCGGTGCTCGGCTCGGCGTGCTGGACGTGGGCGCCGGAACCGGTCGTGTGACCTTGATGAGCCTTCTCGAATCCGAGGTAGGCGTGCACGCCGTCGAACCCGCGCGTGCGATGCGGACCTCGCTGATGACGCGTCTGGCCTCACTGCCCGCGGAGTCGAGGGCGCGCGTCACGGTCCACCCCTGCCCGCTCGGCCAGGCGGAGCTGTACGAGGTTGCGGACGTGGCGATCTGTCACAACACCGTCGCCTGCCTCTCGCCCGCCGTACGCCGCGCCTTGTGGCCATCCATCGCCCGGGCACTCGTCCCCGGCGGTTCGTTGCTTCTTCAACTGCCACCCGCTCGACTTCCCGACGCGGAGGTGGTGCGTCTCTTCCCGGCGCAGCGGATCGGCCGACACGAGTACGGGGGACGCATGGTGATGTCGGCCGACGGCGCCCGGATCCGCACACGGTTCGACTATTGGGTGTGCGCGGGCAGACACCTGCTGCGCGAGCACACGGAGACGTTCTGGATGTGGCCGGCCTCCCGTGCCGAAGTGATCGACGAACTACGCCCCCAGGGCTTCCTCCCGTGGCCCGACCGGACCGACGCGTCCGTCCTGGCGCTGACCCTCGACAGGCCCGGTTCGAACAGGTCCCGGGGACCACGGAGGACAACGCACGTCAGTTGGTGAACCGCTGGACGAACGCCCTGGCCCTGCTGTCCGTGGGGTGTCCGTGGGAAGGATCGACCCCGTCATGCGGGGCTTGACTCCAGGCAAGTTGTTACCGCGTGTGGCGCCCTTGGAGGGCCGCTGAGCGCCAGCCCTCACAGCATCGATACCACCCGGCACGCAAGCTCATGGCCCCCGGATGTCACAGGTGCGGGTACTCATCGGTCAACCAGTCATCTGGAATCCGGATTTCCGCTGACCGAAGGACAGGACTACGTGACGAATGTCGTCGGCGGCGCGGAGGCGCCCGCCCTGCGACGGGTGTTCTGCCTCGCCCGCCGAGAGAAGATCCTTCCACCGGCAGGCGGCGTCCCCACCGCATCCCTGCCATCTGTGTACGCGCCGTCGGGCATGAGCCGAGGCACGCACCACGACAACGCCGGAGTCATCCTGTGACCGAGCAGTTCCAGTTGCCCAGCCTGTCCACGCAGAAGGACTACACGGGCCCGGCCTTCACCCCCATCTACACGACGACCGTGACGGTGAGCGGCGGTGTCGCCTCCCACGGGCGCGCCTCCGGCAGGGCACGCTCGTCCGACGGGGCCCTGGACATCAACCTGCGCATGCCCGCCGAACTCGGCGGGGACGGACAGGCCACCAATCCCGAGCAGCTGTTCGCCGCCGGCTTCGCTGCCTGCTTCCATGGGGCCCTGAGCCTGGTGGCGCGGCAGGAGGAACTCGACCCTGCCGCGATCTCCGTGGAGGCGACCGTCGCCTTCGGGCGGGATCCGGACGACGGCGGCTATCTGCTGCGCGTCGGTCTCGTCGTGAACTGGCCGGAGGTGGATCCGGAGATCGCAACTCCGCTGCTGGAACAGGCTGACTCTCTCTGTCCCTACGCGCGCATGGCATGGCGCGGCAGCCCGATCACCATCACGCTGGCTCCTTAGACGTACTCCCGGCCACCGTCCGCCGACGCCAGTGGCAACGCGTACGGTCGGGGCGGCACCACTCCACAGTGGTCCGCGCCGGCTGTCGGTGAAAGCGGTGCCCTGGGTGTTCACCAGTCACCGGCGCGGGTCGGCTGCCGGGATCGGCCGCGCCGGAGCGGGAGGGCATCTGCGATGTCGCCGGTGTCCGCCCAAACCGTCGTCACGCCCTCCTCCTCGACCCGTTGAACAGGGATCGAGGTGCGGCGCAGCATCGCAAGGATCCGTTCGTCACCGGGCAGGACGAGGCCGTAGACCGCACGCCAGCCATGGCCGACAGCATGGCCCCCGAGATGGCGGAGCAACCGGGTCCCGAGCCCCTGGTTCTGCCATAGATCCTCTACGAGCAGGGCCGCCTCCGCGCGGTCCCCGTCCGGCATCAGGTGTCCTACGGCCACGAGTCGGCCGTCTTGGTGGCGCACCGCCAGGTGGACCGAGTCCAGCCGGGTCAGCAGGCCACCCAGGTACGAGCGGGGATCGCCCATCGCCCTGTGGTATCGGCTCCACAGTGTGGCCACGGAACACCTGCGGTGCAGGAGGATCACCTGCTCGGTGTCGGCCGGCCCGATCCGGACGATCCTGGATTCGTGTCGCATGTGCCTGGTCAGGACGGGAACCACCGGTCGACGTCGGCCGCCTCCTCCTTGCGGATGGCGAAGACGGCGATGTCCTTCTTGTCCGAGGTCTGGTGCGGCAGCCCGGCGATCAGGGGATGGTCCTGCCCACGGTCAGGCTGCTCGAAGTACTCGGCGTTGATGGCCGCGTACGCGGCCCAGCGCTGCGGCAGCTCGTCCTCGTAGAAGATCGCCTCCACGGGGCAGACGGGCTCGCACGCGTGGCAGTCGACACACTCCAAGGGGTTGATGTAGAGGGTCCGTTCTCCCTCGTAGATGCAGTCCACCGGGCACTCCGTCACGCAGGCCCGGTCCTTGACGTCGATGCAGGGCTGCGCGATGACGTAGGTCATCTTCCTCTCCTTCGCCGTCCATGGAGTCGTTCGTGATCACCGGCTGACCGGTCCAGCTCCTCCAGCCATCTGTATGACCAAGCAATACGTGAAGGTGTGACAACAACGGGTCCCCGACGTCCTTTGCGCGTTCTCTCGGCCCGCAACGCGTGTCACACGAAAGGTGATGACTCGGTCTGGTGGATGAGTCGCGCACCATGACTCCCACTACGCGACACCGGAAATGAGGAACGTCATGCCTCGTGAGAATCCCATTGTGATCGTCGGGGGCGGCTTGGCCGCGGGCACGGCCGTGGAGGCCCTACGGGAGCGCGGCTACGGCGGCCCCCTCCTCATCATCGGCGATGAGCGGGATCGCCCCTACATCCGGCCCCCGCTGTCCAAGGGCTACCTGCTGGGCAAGGAGGACCGTGACTCGATCTACGTGCACCCCGAGAACTGGTACGCCGAACACGACGTCGACCTGCTGCTCGGCACGCCCGTGAGCGCCGTCGACCCGCGCGCGGCGGAGGTCGAACTGGAGGGTGGCCGGCGTATCGCGTACGCCAAGCTGCTGCTTGCCACCGGCTCGTCCCCGCGCCGTCTGTCGATTCCCGGGGCCGACCGCGACAACGTGCTGTACCTGCGGCGGGTCGGCGACAGTGAACGGCTCAAGGCCGCCTTCACCGAAGGGGCGCGGATCGTGGTGATCGGCGGCGGGTGGATCGGCCTGGAGACCGCGGCGGCCGCCCGCCTGGCCGGGGCGGAGGTGACCGTGCTGGAGCACTCCGATCTGCCGTTGCTGAAGGTCCTGGGACGGGAGGCGGCCCAGGTGTTCGCCGGTCTCCACGAGGAGCACGGGGTGCGCCTGCACCCCCGTGCGGAGGTCGTGCGCATCACCGAAAGCGGGGGGCGCGCGGACGGGGTGCTGCTCGCCGACGGCACCCATCTGCCCGCCGACGCCGTCGTCGTGGGCGTGGGCATCACGCCGAACGCCCAACTCGCGCAGGAGGCGGGTCTGGAGGTGCGCAACGGCGTCGTGACCGACGCGCATCTGCGGACCTCGGTGGCCGGCATCTACGCCGCGGGAGACGTCGCCAACGCCTACCACCCGCGGTACGGCCGTCATCTGCGCGTGGAGCATTGGGCCAACGCACTGAACCAGCCCCGCACGGCAGCGGCGAGCATGCTGGGCCAGGACGCCGTGTACGACCGGCTCCCGTACTTCTACACGGACCAGTACGACTTGGGCATGGAGTACACCGGATACACCGAACCGGGCGGGTACGACCGCGTGGTCTTCCGGGGCCCGGCCGAAGAGCGCCGCTTCATCGCGTTCTGGATGTCGGCGAACCGCGTCGTCGCGGGCATGAGCGTCAACGTGTGGGACGTCATCGACCCGATCCGTACCCTCATCGAGTCCGAGGCGGAGGTCGACGACGCCGTCCTCGCCGATCCCGGCGTTCCGCTGGACAGCTTTCATCCCTGACACCCGTCCACGGGTTTGCCTGCCCCGGGCCCGGTGACGTGCTCGTGCCGCGCCGCCTCGCCGCGAAGAGCGACCCGCGCACCCTGATGACCGATCCGCACGCGACGTACTTCGGGGCCGAGCTGCAGGAGACCACGCTGCTGCCCGGCCCCGACGCGCACATCGCCGCACCCGCTTCACGGACTGGCTCGCCCAGCAGAAGGCGTGGGCTTTCCGGGGTGGCCCTGCCGCCAGGGCCACCCCGGAAAGCCCACGCCTTCGTCGCGGAACCAGTCGCGGAGGAATCCCCGTGATCCGGTGCGCAGCATGCTCGGTTTCTCCGTCCGCCACGCCATGTTTTCCGATGTGCGCGGAGGATTCGACTCCTTCGCCCAGGCCTGCGCCCCGGTCGCCGACCTGACCGCTCACGGCCCGCGACGCGACGCGGACGACCAAGAAGGCGGGGTGGCCACATGGCCACCCCGCCCCGGAACCTGCCGGCCGGTCAGCGGACCGTCCGCGCCGCCTCCTCGATGATGCGGGCGACATCGTGTGGCTGCGAGACACTCACGGCATGCGACGCCCGGACTTCGGTGATGTGCGCGTGGGCACGCTCGGCCATGAAGACCTGGACCTTCGCGGGGATGTTGAGGTCCTCGGTGGCCACGAGAACCCACGACGGAATGGTCTTCCACGCCGGCTCGGACGCGCCCTCCTCGAGCGCGGCGCTCGTCACCGGCCGCTGGGTGACTGCCATGACGTCGGTGGTGCTCTCCGGGACGTCGGCCGCGAACTGGTGGTGGAACTTGGCCTGTTCGATGTAGAGGTCGGTGCCCTGGGTACCGTCGGGCAGCGTGACCGGGACAGGACGGAGGGCCTCGCCGAGGGTGCTGCCGGGGAACTTGCCCGACAGCTCGACCGCGCTCTCGCCCTTCTCCGGGAGGAAGGCGGCGACGTAGACCAGCGCCTTGACGTTCTTGGCCCCCTGGGCGGCGTCGCTGATGACGGAGCCGCCGTAGGAGTGTCCGGCCAGCACCACGGGCCCGTCGATGTCGGCCAGGACCTCCTTCAGGTACGCAGCGTCGCTGCCGAGCCCGCGCAGCGGGTTGGCCGCGGCAACGACCGGGTAGCCCTCCCGCTTCAGCTGCTTCACGACGCCGCTCCAGCTGCTGGAGTCGGCGAAAGCTCCGTGGACGAGAACGACGGTGGGCTTGCGGCCGGAAGACGAGGAGGCCTTGCCGGCGCTCGCAGGCGCGACCGACGTGGCGAGCATGGCCACGGCGACGCCTGCCGTCGCCAAGAGGGTGAGACGGCCACGGGAACGCCGGGGCAGAGAAGGTCGTTGCATGACAGGGGCCTTTCGGATCGGAGTTCTGTTTCATCCGTGCTGGATGGAGGCAGTCGCGTGTGGTTCTCGCAGCCAGCCGCGCGGTCGAGGGCCGCGCGCGGGGCGCCGGCGGGGTCTCAGCCCTCGTGCAGGGCGGTGCGCAGGGTGTGAATGGCCTGCTGCATGGCGACGTCGGTGGCCCGCGTGTTGCGCACGGGGTTGAGCATCATGAAGTCGTGCAGGGTGCCGTTGATGCGCACGCTCGTGGTGGGAACGCCGGCCTGGGTCAGTTTGCGGGCGTACGCCTCGCCCTCGTCGCGCAGCACGTCGTTCTCGTCGACGATGACGAGCGCGGGCGGCAGTCCCCGCAGCTCCTCCAGGCTCGCCCGCAGCGGCGAGGCGGTGATCTCGGCGCGCTGGGCGGGGTCGGTGGTGTAGCAGTCCCAGAACCAGGCCATCGCCTTCGCGGTGAGGTAGGGGCCGTTGGCGAACTCCCGGTAGCTGTCGGTGTCCTGGGCCGCGTCCGTGACGGGGTAGTACAGCGACTGGTGCACGAAGGTCACGTCACCGCGCTGCTTGGCCATGAGGGCCAGTGCCGCGGTCATGTTGCCGCCGACGGAGTCGCCGGCCACCGCCAGACGCGAGGTGTCCAGCCCCTCGTCTTCGCCCTTCGCAGTGATCCATCGAGCGGTCGCGTACGCCTGCTCGATGGCGACGGGGTACTTGGCCTCCGGCGAACGGTCGTACTCGACGAACACCACGGCGGCGTGCGCGCCGACGGCGAGCTCGCGCACCAGGCGGTCATGGGTCCCCGCATTGCCGATGACCCAGCCCCCGCCGTGCACGTAGAGGACGACCGGGAGGGTGCCCTCGGCGTCGACGGGCTTGACGATGCGGACCTGGACGTCGCCGACCTCGGCGGGCACCGTGACCCACTTTTCCTGCACGTCGGGCTTCTCGATGGGCGCGGCCTGCAGGTCGTCGAGCACCTTCCGCGCGCCTTCCGGGCCGAGTTCGTACAGGAACGGCGGAGTGGCCGTCGCGTCGGCGATCTCCTGGGCGGCGGATTCGAGTATGTGATGGTTCATGGCGTTGCTCCTTGTCTAGAATGAATTGTGGGCCATGTCTACTCTCATGACAGTTGACCCATTGAAGGTGTGACAGCAGTGGAGACGGTGTGTGTCAGTGGTGCCCTCGGCCGGTGACTTCCTTGTACTCGGCCGCGGTGGGCTTCGGGATCTGGGTTCCCTGGCCGTACAGACCGCGGCTGAGCCGGGCCCGCAGCCGCTGGACGCGGGTGGGCGTGCCGTTCACGCTGCCCGCCTGGGCGAGCGTGAGGGGCTCGTACTGCTCATGGGCCGTCAACTCGTGCAGCCGCTCCCGGCTGAGCGGTTCGTGCACTTCGATGAACTCCCCGTGCGGGAGACGCTTGATGATGCCGGTCTCACGGCCGTGCAGGACCAGATCGCGGTCGCGCCGCTGGAGACCGAGGGCGAGGCGTTTGGTCACGACGAAGACGAGGACGGGTGCGGCGAACAGACCGACGCGGACCGCCCAGGTGACAGCATTGACCGAGACATGGAGCCGGATGGCGATCAGGTCGTTCGCGGCACCGATGAGCGCCACGAGGTAGACACTGAGCCACGCGGTGCCGAGGGCGGTGCGAACGGGCCGGTTGCGTGGCCGGTCGAGGAGATGGTGTGCGCGGTCGTCACGGGTCAGCCAGGACTCGATGAAGGGGTACGCGCCCAGCGCGAGGAACAGGCCGACTCCCGCCGCCAGCGGGATGAGGTTGTCCAGGGCGAGCGTGTGACCCCACATGTCGATCTCCCAGCCGGGCATGACGCGCAGCAGTCCGTCGGCGACGCCCATGTACCAGTCGGGCTGCGAGCCGGCGGAGACCTGGTCGGCGCGGTAGGGCCCGTACAGCCACACGGGGTTGATCTGGACGATGGCCGCGATGACGAAGACGATCCCGGACACCAGGAAGAAGAACCCGGCCGCCTTCGCTGCGTACACCTGGAACGGAAGCCCGACCACGTTCTTCTCGGTGCGCCCCGGTCCCGGGTACTGCGCGTGCCGATGGCGCAGGGAGAGGGCCACGTAGGCGACGATGAGGGCCACCATGGCCGCGGGGATCACCAGGACATGGATGGTGTTGAAGCGTGCGACGAGGTCCTCGCCCGGGAACTCTCCCCCGAAGAGGAACATCGACAGGTAGGTGCCCACGATCGGGATGGAGAGCAAGGTGCCGTTGACGACCGCGAGACCGGTGCCCGACAGGAGGTCGTCCGGCAGGTCGTAGCCCGTCAGGCCGCCGAACATGCCCAGGACCAGCAGAAGGAATCCACATAGCCAGTTGAGCTCGCGCGGCTTGCGGAACGCCCCGGTGAAGAACACCCGCATCGTGTGTGCGAACATCGCCGCGACGAAGATCAGCGCTGCCCAGTGGTGGGCCTGCCGGATCAGCAGGCCGCCGCGCACGTCGAACGAGATGTGCATCGTGGAGTCGAACGCCTCCGACACCCACTGCCCGCGGAGGGGAACGTAACTGCCGTTGTACTGCACCGGCTGTGACGACGGGTGGAAGTAGAACGTCAGATACACGCCGGTGAGGACGAGGACGAGGAAGCTGTACAGGCAGATCTCCCCCAGGAGCAAGGACCAGTGGTCCGGGAAGACCCGGCGCGCAGTGGCCCTGGACAAGCCACGCGTGCCGAGTCGGACATCGGCCCATGCGGCGAGCTTCTCCCCTGAACGTTGTTGCCGTGGCGCGGACGACGGAAGGTCGCTGACCATTTCTCCTCACTCATTCCTGCACTCGAAAGAGGCCGCGCCCGCACGGCGTCGGCAAGTGGAATCGGTGTCACACGTTCGATGAATGGTGGAACGGCGTGTTCACATGGCAGCGCGGCGCGTTACGCCAGTGGTCCCTGGCCGGAAATCGCAAGCTGTTGTCGTTCGTATGACAGGCCAGCCGACGAAGGTGTGACACGTGGCAGCACAGGCGGTCAGGCGGCCGTTCTCGCTGTGTTGCGGTAGGCAAGTGCCCTGCGTCGCTTGGCACGGCGTTCCGCTTCCGTCGTTCCGCCCCAGATTCCCTCCACGGGGTCGACGTGCATCGCCCAGTCCAGGCACTGCTGTGCCACGGGGCAGCTGCTGCACACGGCTTTCGCCTCGTCGATCTGTACGAGTGCCGCGACGCTGCTGCTGTTCCCGACGGGAAAAAACAGGTCGGGGTCCATGCCTCGGCAGTTGGCCAATTCACGCCAGTCCATGAGCTTCCTCCTGCGCGGAAAGATGGATGGGCTTGCAAACGCTCGACACGGTCGTGCGCTCGCGTACACGACAGGTGTCCGGTTCTTTGCGATGAACCGATGCGGCCGAGGCTGCGTGGCCGCTTGGGGGTGCGTCCCTGCCGGTGCCTCCATGAGCCACGTCACGGTCTCTGGCACATGAGACCGGTCGGCCGGCTTCTGTGTGACACCGAAGCGCCGGCCGAGCCGGCGCAGCCGCCCTGATGTCACAAGATCTGTGCCTGTCCGGTCTGGTCTGTCGAACAGACGAAGAAGGAGAAGACGTCGTGCGCAGCGCTGCATCGCCGACTGACGCGCCGCCTTCCCTGATCGCGAAAGGACAGAGCACCCCCGCACACACGCCGACGGAATGCCTGGGCCGCCCGGTGGTGTGGTGCTGAGGTGCTGTGACGAAGGAGGGTGCGGCATGGAGTTTGCCGATGAGGCACTGCCGATCGGGGAGTTGGTGGATGAGAGACGGCATCTGCTTGATGTGGCGTTCTGGATGCTGGGCAGTGGCGTTGAGGCCGAAGGAGTGGTGGATGAGGCCTATCGGCGGTGGTATGCGCTTACGGAGGCGGAGCGGGAGGTGATCGAGGAGCCCCGCGCCTGGTTGTCGCGCGAGGTGGGTGGGATCTGTCTGGAACGGTTGGCGCGGCCGGGAAGGCGGCGGCGTGGTGGACCGGCCCTGGACCCGGGCGACGTAGCCGGTGAGCAGCGACGGCTGTTGGAGCGGGAGGTGAGCGCGGTGCTGTTGGGGGCGCTGGATGCCTTGTCTCCGGCTGAGCGGGCCGCGTTCGTGCTCAGCGATGTGTTCGGGATGGCGCCGGGTACGGTGGCCGACATCGTCGGACGGTCCGAGCCGGAGTGCTCCGAGCTGGCGGAGCGGGCGCGGCAGAGCCTTCGGGCCAGGCGAGGGCGGCCCACGACGCCGGAGCAGCAGGCCGCGGTGGTGGATGAGGTGCGCGCGGCGTGTGCGGCCCAGGATGCGGAGCGGTTGGTGGGGTTGCTGGCGCAGGACGTGACGGCGTTCTTCGACGGCGGTGGCAAGGTACGGGCGCAGGTACGGCCCGTTCATGGCCGAGAGCAGGTGGCCCGGAGTCTGCTGACGCTGTTGGCTCCGCGGGCGCGCACGACGGTGGACCCGCATTCCGTCAACGGGCGGACTGGGCTGGTCGTGCGCTACGACCGACGGGTCGCCGCGGTCATCAGCCTCGACCTCGCCGGCCCTCGCATCGTCCAGGTCTGGGTCGTCGTCAACCCCGACAAGCTACGTCCCTGGAACCAGACCGCTCCCAGTTGTCGCTGATGCATCCCGCAGTCGTGTCGGTGCGGCCACCGACGATGTCCTGCCTCGGCGGCCGCACCGGCATGGGTGCAGCCCTATTGGTTCACGCCGTGTCCAGGACCGCTTCCATCAGGCTCGGAGCGCCGTCTCGTGCCGCGACGGCGAGTTGAGGAAAGCGGCGATCTTGCTCGGGTTGAACACCCACATGACCCGGTGAATGCCTTCGCTCGACGCCGCTATCGTCATGAAGGTCGAGGGACGGCCGTCCCGGTAGAGCAGCACCCCACTGCGTCCGTTGGCCTGGACGAAGCGCACCTCCACCTCGCCCCAGAACCGGGGGTACGCGGTCGACAGATTCGCCACCCGTGCACGTCCCAGCACCGGGATGCGAGCGGCGCCGCGTATGCCGTTGCCGTCGGACAGACTCACGGCTCCGGGTGTGAGGAGCCCTTCCAAAGAGGCGATGTCTCCCTGCCGTGCCGCCGCCACGAACGCCTTGAGCAGACGCCGGTGCTCGGTCACGTCGACGCTCTCGCGCTGCTCCGCCACGAGGTGCCTGCGCGCCCGGCTCACGATCTTTCGCGCGTTGACCACTGTCAGCTGGAGCATCTCCGCGATATCGGCGTACGCGTAGTCGAACGCCTCCCTCAGGACGTACGCGGCCCGCTCCGTAGGGGTCAGCCTCTCCAGAACCAGCAGGAGCGCGAGTTCCAGTGCTTCCGCCCGCTGGGCACCCACTTCGGGATCATTGCTCGTGTCGACCGGTTCGGGCAACCACGGACCGATGTAGGTCTCCCGCCGCACACGGGCGGACTGCGCCACGTTGATCGCCAACCGGGTGGTGGCGCTCGACAGAAAGGCCACGGGGCTGACCACAGCCGAACGATCGGCCTTCTGCCAGCGCAGCCACACTTCCTGCACCACGTCCTCGGCCTCGACCGCGCTTCCCAGTACGCGGTATGCGATACCGAAGAGCCGGGGCCGGAGCTCCACGAAGACAGAAACAGTCTCGTCCAGGGCACCTTCCGCGGGGGGCGTCTCGGGATACATGATCCTTCTGTCTCCGTTCCTCCGAGTATCCAGCGCTGTCAAGTGGCGCGATCATCCGGCTGCCCGGGGAACAGCCGCTTCGGCGAACGGCGTTCGGGCGGGGCACAGCTACCCGTAGGGTCTTGCGAGACCGGCAGCCCGGCTCCCCACGAGCGGCGACCACTGATCATCACGGTGCCTCCCATCGCGTCTGCTTCATTGACAACGGAGGTCCCTGTTTTGTGACATCCGCCGTGCAAGTTCGGTGTCAGCGCTTGGAGTGCCGTATGCGTTGAGTGAAGTGTCATGCTTCTTCTTGACATAGTGTCAATCAGGCGATGCAGACGCTGGCTTCAGGGCGACGGCCTTGTCTGGTACTGTCCCGGTTCTCTGACGTAGCCTCAGGAACGGTACCAGGTCCGGCATGTCTGCACGCTCGCGCGGGACGCGACCGTCACTTCAGCCGCGCCCCGAGGTATGCGTCACTGTCCAGCACCGTCTGCCGGCGGCACTCAAGGGTGGCACACTATGCCGCTCCGGCCTGCGGTCCACGACGACTTGACGAGATCGCGCCTGTGCCGTCTCGCCGGGGCACCATCACGCATCGGGTGACAACCGGGTCGTCCTCCATGTACCGCATCCACCGTGGAAAGACCATCGTGCACAATCTGTCACGTCTGGGAGTGATCACTGCCGTGCTCGCCGCGCTCTCCCTCCCGGCCACCGCCCAGGCGACTCCGGGCGGCCCGGGCGTCACCGCGAAGCTCATCGCCCAGACCACCGTGGGCAACCGGGACTACGTCCTGCGCGAGATCACCATTCCCCCCGGTCAGGGAACCGGTTGGCACCACCACGACGGCACCCTGTACGGCTACGTCAAGCAGGGAACCCTGAGCCACTTCGACGCGACCTGCGCCTCGGACGGTGTGTACCCGAAGGGAAGCTCGATTCAGGAGCCGTCGGGCGCCGACCACGTGCACATCGGCCAGAACCGCGGCACCACCGATGTCGTGCTGGAGGTTCTCTACGTCCTGCCGCACGGTGCCCCCTTCGCGCAGGACGCCGCCGACCCGGGCTGCGACTTCGAGTAGCACCCGGCTCGCGCTCGAGGCGCAGTTGGACATGCTCCGTGCCGGCTGCGCCGCTCGAAACCTCGTCCGGAGCACGGGCCCCGGTCCTTCACATGCTTCCATCCATCTCCGACGAGGGGGCTCCCGCATATGATGTGCAGTGGTATCCGTAGGGGAGCCGGACGACGATTCGAGGCGAGCCGAACACGGACGCGACCACGAGGGTTGAGGACGAGAGGAACACATGGTGTCTGTCACCCACGCGGCACATGACATTGAGGTCACCGCTGAGAGCCTCCAGGAGGATCTGGCCCGTCTGGAAGTCCAGAAGCAGTCCCTGGAGAGAGAACTGGCTGCCGTCGTCGCCCATCTCAGCTCCGTCCAGCGGGCCCTCGGCGCCCTTCAGGCCCTGATGTCGGCCGGGTCGGGCACTTCCGGCGCCCTCGGCAGGACCGGTGTCAGGGCCGGTGTCAGGGCCGCCGCACATGCCGGTCCCAGGCCGGAGCAGCCCGCGGCGGATCCGGCCGATGTCGCGGCCACGACCGCTCGTGCGCATCGTAAGCCTCAGTCCTCGGCTGCACCCGAGGACCTCGATGTCTCGCCGGAGTCCTCCGAAGAGACGGGTGAGCAGAAGAAGTACGGCAAGCTCACCGAACAGATCCTGGACTACTTCTCCGGAGCCGGCGACGTCGAGGTGCGAGCCCGTGATGTCGCAGCGGTGCTTGGCCGCGCCACGGACAGTGGCAGCATCAACGCCGTCCGCAGCACTCTCGACCGCTTGGTCGGCACCTCACGGATCCGCCGCACGGGCCGCGGCCTGTACCACGCCATGTAAGCGGCCTGAAGACGCTTTCTTCTCCCCCTGCGGTGTCGCGCCGCGGGGGTTCACGTGCGGGAGGGCTCTCGCGCTTCCAAGCCTTTCGCAGCGAGCGTGGCCCAGGCCCACTCTCCACTGACGACATTCACACCATCTTTGATATGCATCTTGGACTCACCGGCCCGTCGTCGTCCGCGCCGACCTCTCCCCTGTTCACCACGCCCGGCTGGAGCTGCCCGGACTCGTGAGCCCGCGGCGCAACGCCTCGTTGCACCCGTGGTACGAGGACGGCGCCGGCGAGTGGGACGAGACCGTCACCGGCGAACCGGGCCGGCCTGAGGCACACGCGGCGCACGTACGTGAAGGCCGGGCGGATGTCACCGGCCCGACACTGCCGCGGGACACCACCACCTTCCGTGCGGCCCGCTTCCGTTCGTGCAGGCGGTCCGCAGCGGCCTCCTCACGCACGGGCTCAGCACCGCGGCCATTCACTACGACGTGTTCGGTCCCGACCTCCGGCTCAGCAAGTAGGAGAGCCACGGTGGCGCGCCGGCCTGCGGTCGGCCTGCCCCACCGGCTCGGCCGACGACGTCGGTCACTGGCCGGACAAGAAGATCCCCACCAGGTCCCGTCGGCTCCGTACGCCGGTCTTGGCGAAGACACTCTTGAGGTGCTGCTGCACCGTGTGGGGCGTCACGAAGAGGCACGCGGCGATCTGGGCGGTGGACCTGCCCCGAAGGATGAGACGGACGACGTCCCGTTCCCTGTCCGTCAGCGCGTAGGCCGACATCAGCAACGGCAGCATCCGCCCGGGCGACGCATGCTCGATGATCACTGCGACCCCTTCCCCGATCCCCTGCCCCGGCACATGGGTCCCGTACAGGGCGAGCCGGCCACCGTCCGGAGAGGTGACGCGGGCGAGCGGTGCCTGTGCCATCGCCTCGTTCCTGTCCGCGGCACGCAGCGCCGCGGCCGCCACCGACAGAACGGCCGTCGGCAATCGGCCTGCGTCCGGGTCGTTGTCGGGAAGGCGGCGCAGCCAGCGCTCTGTGCCGGGCGACGTCGACCGCACCGCGAAGGCCCGGTCGAGGATGACGAGCCCGGGGGTGTCCTCTGCCGCGATGGAGCTTTCTCCCCCATTTCCCGCATCACCGTCTCCTGTGTCCTGCAGGAGCATGTGCCTCATGCCTTGAGCCACAACCGGCGCAATGGTGCGAAGCAGCGCATGTGTGTCCGCGTCGAACGGCGGACGTCCTTCCTCGCGATAGAGCGAGAGTGCGCCCCAGGTCTCCTTGGCACCCGTGCGTAGGGTCACGCGCAGTTCCTGATCGCTGCCGACCTCCAGACCCCGCCGTCGGCGGGAGCTGACCCCGGGATCTCCTCCGGTAGCCTCGTGGATCCCGGACATTCCGGATGCGGAACGGCCGAGGTCGGCGATCCGGTTCACGTCGTCGGCGTAGTGCTCATGAATTATCAACTCCTCGAGGAGCTTTGCGGGTACCTGGGCCCTGCCCTGACGGTAATGGCTGGTGACCAGCAGCGACGCTGGGTCGACGCTGTACCAGCAGGTGTCCCACACCTCGGGGATGACGGCGCACAGGACATCGGTCACGACGCTCCACAAGGACACGATGTCCTTGCTGCGCACGGCCGCGTCGCCGACCTCTTCTGCAATCCGTCTCATTGCCGACTCTTTCACGGCCCCACCCTATATCCGGCGGGAAATCGGGTACCACCTTTCTGGAATATCCAGGCTGTGGATCAATGCCTATATTGTTCGTTGTCCGTTACTCACCACCGGCCACCAAGGGAAATTTATGTTTGAGTTGACTCCTCAGGCTCTGGCAGACGCGTTGGGTCGACGGGACGCGCCCCTGCTTCCCTGTCTGCCCGGCGTCCAGAGTCGTCTCCTCATGCACGGCAGCGACACAGAGGGACGGTTCTCCCTGGTGCAGCACCTTCTCGATCCGCGGGCTCTGGGGGCGCCGGTGCATCGTCGCGCACGCGAGGACGCGTACGTCCATGCACTGAGCGGCGAGGTCTGGGCACTGTCGAACGGCGAGGAGCGGAAGGCCGCCGCAGGAGAACGGATCCATCAGCAGCGCGGGCAATGGCACGCGTTCTGGAACCGCGGAGACGAACCGGCCTCCGTACTGGAAATCATCGCGCCGGCCGGGTTCGAGAAGTTCTTCGGGGACTGCGGGGCAATTTCCGGACCGGTCGACGAGAACGTTCTGTCCGAGATGGCGGTCGGATACGGCGCGGAGTTCGACTGGTCGGCCACCTCGGATGTCGTCCGGCGTAACGCGTTGTCGTTCCGCTGACCCGTTCTCAGAGGTCAGCAGTACGTGACAACGCTTCGGCGCGCCACCCACCCGGTGCCACCTCCTGGAGACAGCGCAGCAGGGCCGGGTCGGCGCCTTTGTCGAGGGCCTGGACGGCGTGACGGACGGCCTCGGCGACCAACGGGGTTCCGCGGCGCAGTACTTCCCGCGCCACTGGGGTCAAGTACACGTCGACACTGCGCCGGTCGTGGCTTGCGGTCGCGATGGAGATGAGGCCCCGGCCCTGCAGCCGGGTCACGAGTCCGCTCGTGGCCGACTGACTCAGCACGATCTCGGCAGCCAGATCCTGCAGATACAGCCGCCCGCCCGCGGTGGTGGCACCGTGGTGCAGCACCTCCAACGACTCGAACTCGCGAAGGCTCAACCCCAGCTCCTCATGGAGCCGTCGCTCGACCGCGCCCTCGATCCGGCGGTGCAGGCGCGCCAGCGCTCTCCAGCGCGTGATCAGTGTCGAGCCTTCGCCCGTCTTCGCTCCCGGTGACTTCACTGGGCGGGCACGTCTGCGGGCTGGTCGCTGCGGCGCGGGTTCCCATGGGACACGAAGGCCTCCCGAGGCTGTTGCACCGAGGCCAGGGAGACGACGTCCCTGCCGTACAGCACGGCAGTGGCCCAGACGGCGAGCACCCGGACCTTGCGCTCCCAGGTCGGCACGGCGAGTACGTGGTAGCCGCGGTGCATGAGCCAGGCGAGGAAGCCCTTGACGACCAGACGCCGGTACTGGAAGATGCCGCGGCCCAGGCCCAGCGTGGCCACCACTCCCAGGCTGTGGTGCACATAGTTCTCGGTAACCCGTCCCCGCAGCGTGGCCAGGACGTTCTTCGCCAGGCGCTTGCCCTGGCGTACCGCGTGCTGTGCGTTGGGGACCGTGTGCGCTCCGGGTCGGCGCACCGCGAGGTCGGGTACGGACGCGTCGTCGCCGGCGGCCCACACGTCCTCCACCGGGTCGGTCTCCGTGCCGACGCCGAGGTCGGCACGCACGATCAGCAGGCCGCGTTCGTCGACGGGGAGGTCCGTGTGGTTGTGCACAATGGGATTCGACGCGTTGCCCGCGGCCCACACGAGCAGGCCCGTGTCGAACTCCTCACCGCTCGACAGCACGACATGGCCGTGCTCCGCGGAGACGAGTTGGGTGTTCAGGTGCACCTGCGCTCCGCGCTTCTCCAGCGCGCGGACCACCCACGCGCCGGGCCGGTCGCCGACCTCGGGCAGGATCCGGCCGCGTGCCTCGACCAGGTGGAACCGGAGCTCTTCCGGGGTGAGCTCGGGGTAGTGCTTGAGCAGCGCGGTCGCCAGGGACAGCAGTTCGCCGAACCCCTCCACCCCGGAGAATCCGCCGCCGACGAACGTGACCGTGAGGAGCTTGCGGCGTTCGGGACCGCGCGGCAGCGACGCAGCCCGGTCGAACGAGGTGAGCAGCCGGTCACGGATGGCGACGGCCTCCTCGACATGTTTGAGTCCGAAGGCCTCATCACTGAGCCCGGGTATGGGGAAGGTGCGGGTGACGGCCCCGGCCGTGACCACGAGGATGTCGTAGGTGAGCCGGTAGTCCGGCCCGCTGGCCGGCCGGACGGTGACGGTGTGGTCGGCGTTGCGGATGTCCGTGACCGTTCCGGCGATCAGTCGCGTGCGGCGCAGGTGCCGCCGCAGTGACACGGCCGCGTGACGCGCCTCGATCGAGCCTGCCACGACCTCCGGCAGGAAGGGCTGGTACGTCATGTACGGTCGCGGGTCGACGACGGTGACCCGTGCCTCCCCGCGACGCAACTTCTTCTCCAGTCCCCACGCGGTGTAGAAGCCCGCGTAGCCGCCACCCACGATCAGGATCTCACGCACGGTGTCCTCTGTTCTCTCGGCTTCACCTTCTCAAGACAGAGTGAGGGCGGTAGTTGTGACATCGGTTGGCGAGCCGACACAGAGACACGGCACACCGTGTACGGGGCCGGGCACGTCATGGACGCCGGGAACGCCTACCAGCTGTGGGACCGTTCCGCGTTCAGCGGGTCTGGTCGGTCGGATCAGGATCTCGTTGACCGCGACGTGCTCGGGCTGGGTGACCGCGTGGACGACCGCGCCGCACGTTGTGACAGTGGGCGCACCGTTCCCGAGGCCCGGACTCCGGCCCTGACCCTGCCTGTCACAGAACCCCGAACCGCCTGGTCTCAGTAAGTGACCACCTAGGCGAACGGAGCAAGGCCGTGGCTATCACCGAACGACGTCTGTCCACCATGGTGCTGGTGATCGGTACCGGAGGTGCGGGGCTGCGGGCCGCGATCGAACTGGCCGAGTCCGGGGTCGATGTCCTGGCGGTCGGCAAGCGCCCCAAGGACGACGCCCACACGGCGCTGGCCGCCGGCGGCATCAACGCGGCGCTGGCCACCATGGACCCCGAGGACAGCTGGCAG
>NZ_BMQA01000068.1 GCF_014647875.1 Streptomyces brasiliensis
GTGGGTGCGGGCGTTGCCGAACATCCAGCCGGCGCCGTGGACGTACAGCACCACCGGCAGTGTGCCGACGGTCCCGGCGGGCCTGACGATCCGTACGCGGACGTGGTCGGTGGGGCCGCCCGGGACGGTGAGCCACTCCTCGTCCACGGCGGGCAGCTTCCCCGGGCCCGACTGCAACTGGTTGACGGCCTCGCGTCCTTCGGCGGGCGGAAGCTCGTACAGGAAGGGCGGATCGGCCGTCGCCTTCACGAACGTCGCGGCTGCCGGCTCCAGCACCGGTTGTGCCGGTTCCACGAGGTCGGACATTGATTGGGCACCAGTAACGTCCTTGTTCCACGCACTCCTGTGCCCCCTAACCCGCCGAGCGCGGCCTCAGCGAGTCGTCGTCGTGTGCTTCCGGATGGCGCTGATCACTATCCCTGCTATCAGGAGGGCTATGCCGGCGGTCAGCCAGAGCCAGGGGTTGTACTCGTCAGTGCACGACTGGCCCGTGGCTGTCGTGGTGCACACAGTCCCCGGACCTCCTCGGTTGAGGAAGGCCACGTAGAGGAGTGGCAGTCCGAGCCCGGAGATCCCACCCGAAAGTCCTGCCGAGGAGCCCCGCCGGGACGCCAGCAGGCCGGCCGCCAAGACGGCGACGGGTAGCAGGTACAGGCCGACGGTGAGCACGGTCAGAAGGCTGAGCGACCCCACTGCGCCCACGGTGAGCCAGGCGCAGAACCACGGCCAGGAGCTGGTTCTCATTCGTTCTCCCTGTCGGACTGTTGTGGATGCGGATCCTGCAGGTCTTCCTTTGCCATGAAGGCGTCGTACAGAGTGGCGGCGAGACTTGCCCGGTCGAACAGCGCTAGGGCCGCACCGCGTTCGCCGTTCAGGCCGGCCAGCAGTTCGAGGCCGAGGTAGAGGGCCACGATGCCGTGGGCGATGTCTTGCGGCGACGCAAGCACGGGCAGGGGGGTGCCCGCGAGGACGTCCTCCACGACGTTCGCCGTGAAGTCTCGCCACGGTTCGATCCGTGCGGCCACCTCGGCCCCCAGTCCCGGTGTCGACTGCGCGCCCGCGATCAGTTCGGCCAGCACCGCGACGTACCCGTTGTCCAGGTCCTCGTCGAAGATCGACTTGGCGGCATCGACGAGCTCACCGAGGCTGCCCGACTCCTCGACCGCGTCCCGGTAACGCACGGACCGCGCATCGCTGATCGTGTCGAGGGCCGCGAGCAGCAAGTTCACCACCGACCCGAAGTGATAGAAGATCAAGGACTGGTTGCACCCCGCGTGTCTTGCGATCTCGCGGGCGCTGGCTCCCGTGAACCCCTTCTCACGCAGAGCGGCGATGGCTCCCGCCACCAAGGCGGCGCGTGTCTCTTCCGCCCCTGAAGGACTCTTCTTCCCTCCGGCTTTGGCCATCTTCCGGCACAGGTCCTTCCGCTGACTTCGAGCAACTGGTTTGAGCAAGTGGTTTGAGCGTTCGCTCAAACCGTAGCAGTCGGCAGATCCGCACAACAGGGTTTCAACGGGCTGGAGTTAACCGCGCTATTGGTGAACCCATCGCTCCAGGCGGTGGTGGTGGCCGTGGTTGTAGCCGCAATAGCACCGTCATCCGACCGAGGAGGAGCCCCGTGCTCGCTCCTGCGGGGCATCACCGGCTGCGCACCGAGCGCCCGACCGGACGCCTTGTTCGGCGACCCGGGCTTCTGAAGCGCGGCCGGGTCGTCTCCAAGGGCGGCGCCATCGAGTGGATTCACTGGCAGTCCGGCACCGCCCAGCTCCTGCCCCGGCTCATCGCCGGCCGAACCCACGGCTCGCCTGTCCCTGGTAGGCCAGCTCGCCGAACGCTGGGGTACCTGGCACACGCCCACTGGCAAGACCATCTGGGCCGAACAGCCCCCGCCCCTACACCCGCGGCTGCGGCCACATCGTGCTCCGGCGACGGGGGCTCTCCCCGCGGACGACCGCGCGATGGTGCCGAAGGACGACCGCCGCACCGACCCGCGCCAAGATGACCACGCGCAGCACCGGGCACGAGGTCCCTGCCAGGCAACGGCCCCCCGTAGTCCCGGCACGGCAGCCCACGGTCGCCGCGCGCGACTCGCCGGTGATCTGCGCAGGCCGTGGAATGGCCTACCCAGGTGGCTGGCTCGCCAGGCGATCTTCGGCAGGCTTCCGCAGGATGGGTTCTGGTTGCCCGGCCGAAGCGACGGACGGCGGGCGCTTTGTCGTGCGCGGCAGCCATGCCGCCCGAGCTCAGGAGCACCATATGGCAGCGAAGACGGATGCGCTGTTACCGGCACTGGAAGACGCCCGTGACGCCCATACCGCGATCGTCGACCGGTTCCGGACGGGTGCGACCCTCACCCCGCCGGGCACCGACCGGCAACGACTCGAAAGCCAGGCGACCGAGGCGCAGTACCACCTCGGGCGCATCGAGGCCCGGATGCGCGAAATACGCCCGCCCCGTGGGCTGCTGTCGGCTGCCGAGCATCTGACGTGGATGGTGACCCACAGCGCCGTGCGGGCGAGCCTACTTCCCCTGGAGGCGGGGGTGTTGGCCGTGACGGAGATCGTGCGCGGTGAGAGGCCGGCCGATGAGCGTCGGCTGCTGAGGGCCGCCGTGGACGAGTACACGGCCGCAGCGCGGGCGCTGGCGACCTGCCAGGCAGGCAAGGACATCGCCGAACGGCTCGACGACCAGGAGACCGCCGAGCTGCTTGCCATGCTCGGGCGGCAGGACGAGGTGCTGCTGGAGACCAGCGAGGACAACCTCGCCCGACGGGCCAGGGCCGTGGCGGAGGCGGCCGAAGATCCCCGCCCGCCGCGGGGAGAAGCTGCCGAAGGCGGCAGCCTGCTGCAGGCGATCGTGCGCAGAGTGCGGGCGGCCAGAGCCAGGCTGCGGGCAGTGCTCCAAAGGGTCACCAGACGCGTCAGCGACCCGGCCAGATGCTCGCCGCCACCCGTGTGGCCGACAAGGTGCAGGGCGCGATGACCCGCGAAGAAGCTCTGCCCATCCCCGGCTTCAACAGACTCGGCGTCACGGAAATCCAGCAGCGCCTGCACGGCCTGTCCCAGACGGAGCTGACGGTGATCGAGGGCTACGAACGCGCACACGCGCGCCGCCCCGGGATACTGAACGCCATCCGGCACCTCAGCGCAGCCGAGCCCTGGACGGGCTACGACGCGATGGACCCAGAACGCATCACGATGCACCTGCACGACGTGTCCGACGACGTGGCCTGGCAGGTGCTGGAGTACGAACGACAGCACCAACACCGCCAGCAGATCATCTCCGCAGCTCGGACCCGCATACCCACATAGCGCTGCGTTACTGTCGGGCCCCAGACGGATGAAGGGATCCGGCACACCGTGCCGACCGTGGCCTGGTCAGCCACTCCGTGAGGCGGGACACCGCCCGCCCCGTCCGTGGGACAGACGAACCCCTGACGGCCGAGCCTGAGTAAGGCTGATAACAGGAAACCATGATCACCGATATCGCCTTTCCCCGCGCGGCCGGAGGAGAATGCTTCAGCATTCTCCTCCGGCCGCGATTCTCCACCATCTCCCCGCACCCGGGAACGGTCACCTGCCGACAACGCCAGGACCTCGCAAACCGCCGATGGCGTCCCGCATCAGCACCGTGTACATCGGCTGTAGCCGAGCACCCGGGAGACCGGCAATCGCACCTGGCTGAAACTGACCCTCCTGGCGTATGCGCGCCACAATGAAGGTGCGAAACGCACTAGGATCCATCGAGGAGGCGGCTATGCCCCGCGCAGCCACCACAACACGGAAAACGACGGCGGCCCGTGCCCGTCCGAGGGCCAAGTCAGCAGCACAGCAACCCGCCGCGGCTGCGGACGGGAAGCTGCGCATGCACACCCTGGATGTGCATGCGCCGGTCCACATCCCCTACCTCACGCCGGGGGACGTGGTGGCCAATACGCAGGCCATGACATCAAGGCTGCCGACCAGGGATCTTCTCTTCTACGGCGGCCTGGGCGCGCTCGCGGTGGCTGGTGCTCTCGACTGGCCCGTCGCCCTGGCCATCGGAGGTGCCACAGCCATCCTGCGCGGCCAGGGAAGAGGAGAAGCCAAGGAGCGTCAGGAATAGTCGCAGGACAAGATGCGTCGGCGCGGTAGCGGCCGGCCAGCCCGGCGCCAGGCGCACGATGATGGGCTCGACAAAGCGCCATGGCGGCTTTGGTGAACACAGTCATGAGGAACCCGTTTATTGGTACTGCTCTCCTGCTCGTGGGGATGCCTGTCGGGTTTGTCCGCACTCACGCGAAAACCGCACAGGTCCTGGATGTGTTATT
Organism: Streptomyces brasiliensis; assembly: GCF_014647875.1. GTDB lineage: Bacteria > Actinomycetota > Actinomycetes > Streptomycetales > Streptomycetaceae > Streptomyces > Streptomyces brasiliensis. The sequence continues at coordinate 4,310 of NZ_BMQA01000068.1, forward strand.
TGAACAATGCAAAGGCGAACATCCGGGGACGATGCGCGGCAGGGACCCGCGCCGTCGTGACCCGGTTTCCTGCTCCGGCAGTCCTTCCTTACATCTGATATGAGTTCTCCTGCCGGGGTGCCAGTGCGGCGTCGTGGTCCGGAGCTGGAAATGCTGCGCCGTGCGATGACGAGCACGCCGCGCTGGAACGCTTGGCATACGAATGTGGCGAGAACGACTGGACCATCGTCAAGATCAACGGCGAGGCAGATGTGTACGCCGTGCCGCAGATCCGGGGACACGCCGTCGGCCGGATCCGGGAAGGCCGCCGCCGCTTCATCATCGATCTGCGCGGCGCGAGCTTCATGGACTCAACCGGCCTGGGCGTGCTCGTCGGCATCCGAAAACGTCTCCACACCCGCGTGGGAGAACTGAGATTGGTCATCGCGAATCCGAACATCCGACGGATCTTCACTGTGACGGGGCCGCACGTCATCTTCCCGATCTACGACTCGCTCGTCGCCCATGGAGCCTGAGTTCCCTGCGGGCTTCAGGCCGCTTCCTTGTCGAGCCGCCCCTGGGGCGGACGATCCGGGTGACGGCGCGGTCAGGGTCCGCAGACCGTGATCAGGGTCTCCACCTCCTCGGTCACGGCGCGGGCCAGCCGGTTCAGGTCGGGGACGGCCTTGGCGTCGGCGACGAGGCCGTAGTGGACGTGGCTGCGGTAGGTGGAGATCGCGACGGCCAGGGACTGGCCGCGGGCCAGCGGAGCGAAGGGATAGACCGCGGTCAGCGGGTGGCCGCCGAGCTTCAGGCCGAAGCTGGGCAGCGGCACGCTGGTGACCAGGATGTCGAACCAGAGCCGCGCGGCCTGGCCGACGATCGGCCCGCCGAGCCGGTGCCCGAGGGCTGGCACATGGTCGGCGAGCAGTGCGACGGCGCCCGCGCCCCGGTCGGGGCCCGCGGCCTTGTTGCGGTCCATCGCGGTGCGGACGGCGGTCAGGCGGCGCAGCGGGTCCGGGACGCCGACGGGCAGTTCCATGAGGTAGCCGGAGAGCCGGTTGCCCTGGGGGTGGGCGGTGCGCGGGCGGCGCCGGGAGACCGGGATCAGGGCGCGCGGTGCGACGCCCTCGGTGGGCTCACCGCGCTCCTCCAGCCAGTTGCGCAGGGCGCCCGCGACGACGGCGATGAGCACGTCGTTGACGGTGCCGCCCGCGGCCTTGCGGATCAGGTGCACGTCGTCGATGTCGACGACCACGCCGGCTGTGCGGCGGGTGCCGGTGGGTTCGGCGGTGAGTGCCGGTGTGGAGCGGGTGACCAGGGTGGTGCGGGCGACGCAGGCGCCGATGTCGAGGGCGCGGCCGAAGTCGAAGAGCGCGTCGCGCAGCCGCCCAGGGAGCCTGCGCACGTCGGTCAGCCGGCCACGCGATGGCGCGGCGGGCCTGCGGCGCGGCTCGGGCCGGTCGATGGGGTCGAGGATGGCCGCGGCGAGGGTGAGCGCGCGCAGGCCGTCGGCGAGGGCGTGGTGGAACTTGAACAGCACCGTGAAGGAGACGCCGTCCTCGCCGGGCAAGACATGGGCCTCCCACGGCGGGCGGTTGCGCTCCAGCGGGCGCTGCATGAGCCGGCCGGCGGCCGCGTGGAAGTCGGTGGCGGGGGCGTGCAGCCGGACGTGGTTCAGCGGGTCGAAGCACGGGTCGGGCTCGCGGGTGGCGCCGCCGAAGTTGAGCGGCTGACGCAGGCCGTGGGCGAGGGGTAGCCGCAGGTCCAGTGGCCGCCACAGGTCGCGGATGCGCATGCGCAGTCCGGGCACGGCGGCGGCGCGGGCGGCGAGCAGGTCGGCCGCGTGCGCTCCGGCGGTGGGCGAGTGGGCCGAGAAAACACCGAGGGCGCCGAGGTGCATCGGGTGGTCGGCGGATTCGATGTTCCAGAACGCCAGGTCGAGGGGAGCGAGCAGGTCAGCAGTCAATGGCTTGCCTCACGTCGACGGTGTGTGAGCCTGGAGTCAACCGTGCGTGACCGATTACGGTAAGTATAACCCTGCTACGCTCAGTTAATGCCAGCCTAGCCGGAGAAGACCTGGTAGGTAGCCTCACCTCTGCACTCCGGGCAGCGGTGGGCCCTCACAGGGGGATCCTCGCGGACGATCCGGTGCACGGTCTTCTCCGGAGTTCACCTCGGTCCCAAGGACCGCCGACCACATCGCCGCGGTAGAGCCGCTCGCGACCCTTCCATACGAACCGCGCGATACCCACTTTGCTGGTGATGTCAGCGCGCGGACGCGGAGCGGTCGCCTGGCAAGCTCGCTGCCGTCACGTACAGTCAGTTCTGTGACCATGTGTGATGGGATGTATAGCTTCGGGCAGTCAACCGGCCGCCTGCTCATCAAGACCAGTCGCTCGGGGCTCGGCCGTAAGGCGGGGCACGACCTCACGATCGAGGCGACCCGTTGGTCCGGGAACGCGATCGTCGTCGCCGATGACCCCGGGAAGTCGTCGGTGAACGTGACAGTCGAGACTGAATCGCTGACCGTCCGGGAAGGCAGCGGTGGGCTGAAACCCCTCACCGATGGGGACCGGACCGAGATCAAAAAGACCCTCGAGGGTAAGGCCCTGCTGCACACCGCCCAGCATCCCACCATCACCTTCAGCTCCACCAGCATCACCGGAACACCCCAGTCCTTCGAGATCACCGGTGACCTCACCATCAAAGGCCGGGCACACTCAGTGACCGTCCACGGGGGCAGCGACGGGGACGCAATGGTCAGCGGCTGGGCGACCCTCACTCAGTCCACCTGGGGAATCAAGCCATACAGCGCCTTCCTCGGCGCGCTGAGACTGGCCGATGAGATCCGGATCGAGTACCGGGTAACCAAGTTTGAACCGCTACCCGGACCTGGGCAGCCGCCCGGGTAGCTTCGCCGGCGAGCCGGTTGAGCGTGCCGAGCACCCTCATTTGCGGTCCCTGCCGCAACGGGAGGGGGTGCAGGGTGCGGGTGCCGGGCTCCGGCAAGCGGGCTGCTCCTGGGTGCGCGACAGGCTAGGCTCCGGGGCGGTCCGGCCAAGGGAGGCGGACGAAGATAATGACCGCGTTCGTTCTGTCCGGCGGCGGCAGCCTCGGAGCGGCACGGGCGGGAATGCTACGCGCCCTGACTGGCCGAGGTATCCGTGCGGATCTTGTCGCAGTGCACGCTCGCCACACTGGACGAGGTGCTGAACTCCGTCCTTCAACGCCTCGGCATCAGGGGCGGCCTGCCGATCCTCGTCATGGACGACGGTCACCTCGGTGGCATCGTCACCGCGCACGATATCGAACGGTCTCGCAAGCACGCCCCAGTCCGTCAGCTCCTGGCACTCCCCAAGCCGGCGAGGGTGTCCGGAAGCGTGTCCGCCACACAACGCCCTGGTCTGTGGCGGTCCCTGCTCAGGCCAGACGCGGCCAGGAACACACGCAGGGTGCACTGCCGGTTACCACTGGGGTTAGGGAATCGGGTGGGAACACGAGGCGTTTTATATGCATATGAGGTGAATATGAGCGTATGTAGGTAGGGTCCATGGTTATGAGCATTCCTTTCGGGCCGCACCTGTCGGTGCCAGGGCTGCCACCCGTGCGTGGCGCGGGTGTCGAGGCGGGTAGGGCCGTCGTGCGCCTGGTGCGGCTCCCGCTCGACATGGCTGTGGGGGGCGTCGGACAGTTGACCGGGCGCGTGGGCCACGCGCCGAAGTCGGTGTACCAGGACGAGGCGCCGTCGGCAGGTGCAGGCCTCCCCGTGCTGTTGGTGCACGGGCTGGCCGACCGAGCGTCGGTCGTCTCGGCGCTGCAGCGCGGGCTGGGCGACGACTGCGGTGTGGGCCCCTTCATCCTGGTCAACTACAACGTGTTCAACAGTGCTGACATCCGTACGGCGGCCCGGGTTCTGGGAGAGCAGGTGGAGCTGGCGTGCGCCCGTGACCGGGCGCGGTGCGTGGTGCTGATCGGGTACAGCCTGGGAGGGCTGATCGCCCGCTACTACGTACAGCGTCTTGGCGGGGACGCATACGTGCCGCTGCTGATCACGCTGGCGACGCCGCACGGTGGAAGCATGACGGCCCTGCTGGCCCCGCCCCATCCGCTCCTGCGCCAGCTACGGCCGGGAAGCGAGCTGATAACCGAACTCGCCGAGCCCGCCATCGGATGCCGCACCCGGTTCGTGGCCTTCTACAGCGACCTGGACGAGGCTGTCATCCCCGCCGCCAGGGGCCGCATCGACCATCCCGACCTCACGGCGCGCAACGTGCTCGTGCCCGGCGTGGGCCACTTGACGCTTCCTTTGCACCAGCCGGTCATCGATCAGGTGCGCTCACTACTGCTGGCCACTTCCGCCGTGTGCCACCCGCATGACGACTCCCCACAGCCCAGCGGGTAGTTCACCCAGGGCGTAGCCGGGAGAGCCCGTGACAACGTGGGCGGAACGGGGGAGTCTTATGAGATAGGCAGCAGGGAACGTCAGCACGTGCGGACGGACACGATGGCCTTTTCGACCAGCCCCGACAGCGGATCGGCGATACGCCCGTACCGGCCCGACGACGGACCGTGGGTGCGGGAACTCATTGATGCCGACCGGTTGCCGGGACAGCCGCACTGCACCGCGCAGAAGTTGGCCGCAGCGCAGCACGGTGCGCTCTCGTCGGCCGGGTGGGTGATACCGGTCTGGCCGCAGATCAGCGTTCTGGCCGATGCCGAGGATCGTCCGTGCGGCATTATCGGCTACCTGTCCTGGACCGATGTGGACACGGGTCTGATCTGCTGGGTGCACGCCCGCGAAGATGGGCCTGCGCTGGGCGCCCTGCTCGGCCAGGCGCTCGCCGCCCTCGCCCACTGCCCGCGGATCGATGCATTCGCCGGCGCTTCGCCCGGTCTCCTGGGGCCAGGCGGTCTGCCCCGCACCCACCGGGGCGCCACCCATGACACTCTGGTGCAGTACGGCTTCACCGGCCTGCGCTCGGGCCGCTACCTGCACCGCGGGCTGCCCGCCGAGGCCCCGCCGGCCAAGCTGGTTGCCGATGTCTTCCCCTGCGACGTCCCTCCGGGGCACCGGCTGATCATCCGTGAGGCGGCCGAGCCGATCGCAGAAGCCGTGGTCAGCGCAGAAGCCGACCGCACCGCGACAGTGCACTGGATCGAAACCCTACCCACTCACCGTCGCCGCGGCCTGGGCCGCAAGCTTCTCGCCCAGGCCCTTGCCCTGCTGGCCGAGCAGGGCGCCACCGAGGTCGCCCTCGTCCTCGACGACGCCCAGCAGCCCGCCTCCGAGAGCCAGGCCGCCACCCGTCTCTTCCACTCCTTCGGCTTCACCCACGTCGACCAGTTGTGGACCTACCAGCACCGTCGCCCCCGAGCCCCGCGGCCCGGCACGTGAGCCCGAGGGCGTGACATCAGCCCGACAGCCACAAAGGGGTGCGGCATCGACCGCCCCGCCGGACCGAGAGCGGTCAGGCGTGGACGCGTTCCGCAGCCGCGAGGATGGTGGAGCGTGCCTGATGGCGACGCTCGTAGTCCAGCACCCGCCGGGTGAGGCTCTCTCCCGCGTCAGCCAGCCGCTTGCGGATGTCACCCGCATTCATGGCGTCGTAACCGGGCCAGGGCTCGTGCCCGAGCAGATCCGCGATCCTGCTCAGGACCGCAGGACGGGCCGCATGAGAACGCTCATAGGAGCAAACAGTGGCAAGATCCGTCTGCGACAGCTGCGGGAGCCGGTCGAGGATCATCCTGGTGCTGAGCCTGCGGTAGTCGGCGATCGGCAGCTCGTCCTCCGCAAGGAGAGCTCCCTCCGGCACGCCCTGGATCCGGTCCACGCCGGGCATCCGCTCGGCCGTCTCCCGCAGCCAGCTGCCCCAGTCGCGGACGGCCTGGCTGGCGCCGGCGCCCTCAGTGGCCTCCATCGCTGCCTCGGCGGCCGCCACCGCCGCCTGTGCCTGCTCGTCGAGACTGCCGGCAAGTTCTTCCAGCGTCTCCTCGCCGTCGCGGCGGATGGAGCTGAGCAGGTCCTCCGTGACGGTGTCCTGGGCCTCTTGAGCGATACGCTCGGCGGCCCGGCAGATGGCCACGGCGGAGGCTGTGATCGCGTACTCCTCCTCGACGTTCTTCAGTAGCTGCTCCTCCGTCGCCTTCGCTGGCTGGCTCCGCAACAGGGCGCTCGGTGCGACCATGGCCGCATCCAGGGGCAGCCGGGCCGCCTGCCTGGTGAGGTCCCAGGCGTTGTTGAGAACGTTCTGCACGAGCCCGCGGGGCTTCAACGTATCCAGGCGTTCGTCGATGGCATACACGTAACCTCGGGCATCGCCGACACGGCGCTCCAGGATCTCCCGGTACTCCCCGGCAGGCGTAACGGCGAGGTGTGCTTTGAAGCGGTCGGCAAGTGCTGCTTCGGCCTCACGGACCTCGCGCAGCGCAGGAACGAGCATGTCTGTGGCTATGGCCATCACGTTTCCTTCGACTAGGGCGATGCTCGCATGACTCGGGCCAATGACCGGCCCCGCCCCCTTATCCCCACGATGCCCCGAAACGCCCCCTCCCGCATCTCCCAGGCGAGGCGCCCGCGAGTCGGTCCTACCCTCGGTGGCGGTCTCCCAAGTGGCGTCTGCCGCCCACCTGCAAATGAGGGTCAGGTACGGCCGGAGACACCGACGCTTGACCCAAGGCCCTGCCACCCGGAGACAGTTCATGTGGCGGGAGGCAGCCTTCGAGGAGCGTTCCAGCAGAGCGGTTGTCGGTGGTAAGGCGCGGCGCTGAAGGCGCAGGGCGTGATGAGTGATCTTGGTCCAGCGGCGGAGGTTGCCGCGGCCGTGGCGGGCATCAAGCCGGTCCAGAGTGGCCTGGTCGACGTCGCGCCACACGGGGCGGAGGCGTGGGATGGTCCAGCGCACCTCATCGGCGGTGAGCGGGAGGATGTGCAGCCGGACGGTGGTGCGGGAGGCCAGCAGGGGGCAGTGGCGCAGCGCGCGGATGCCGCCTGGGCCGGTGATGCTCGAATGCCTCACGACCACGACGCCGGGACTGGAGCAGGCTCGAAGTCAAACCGCGGCACACCGGTCTCACGGCGGCTGTGACGCGCTTCGATTGGTTCAACCCGTCGCCGACGGGTCTTCCCGCACCACCTTGCGACGCTTCTCAAGACAGGGAACAGCACATAGTGGTCGCACTGCCACCTCCCCGGTGCGAGCTGCACCGGCCAATGGCCCTTGTTACGCCCTCATTGGGGCACCTGGAACAGCGCTACGACGAAGCCTTGGCGCAGGTACCACGCCTGGACAGTGAGGACGACCCGCTGGAACGCCGGATGCGGGAAGTGTGCTACCTCCACCTGACCCGGTTCGTACGCATGCTCCTAGACCGCAAAGACCGCCTCAGCATGGCCACCGGCCTGGAGGTCCGCGTCCCGTTCTGTGACCACCGCCTGGTCGAATACGTCTTCAACACCCCATGGTCGCTGAAGACCTTCGACGGCCGCGAGAAGAGCCTGCTACGGGCGGCCACCCAGGATCTCCTGCCGCGTTCGGTCGTGCAGCGGGTCAAAAGCCCCTACCCCTCCACCCAGGACCCGGCCTACGTAGTGGAGTTGCAGACCCAGGTCCGTGATCTGCTGTCGTCGGACAACAACCCCGCCCTCGACCTCCTCGACCGCGCCCGGCTCCAGCAGATCACCGCCACCGAACCGGGCCGCATCACCACCGCCGAGCGCAACGGCCTGGAGCGAACACTGGACCTGGCCGTCTGGACCGACCTGGAAGACCCCACACTGATACTCAGCTCCGGCGTATGACACTCCGACCCAAACCGACCGGTGGATCGAGGCTGCAGTCGCGCTCGGGTCCTTCAGCGGGCGCTGGCGGGCGGTCACCACACCCCTGCTCAGCTCACGCTCCAGAGCCTGACGGTGGTGTCATGGCTGCCGGTGGCCAGGGTGTCATTGGCGCAGCGGAAGCCGAGATTACCGGAGGAGGACTCCTGGGTGTTGGAGGAACGGGCCGCGACCCGGTAACGGTTGCAGTAGGACTCGTGGCACAGGTAGGAACCACCGCGCACGACCCGTGCGATCCCGGTGTCCGGGCCGTGCGGGTCCTGAACGGGTGCCTGGGCGTAGTAGGAGGGTGAGAACCAGTCGGAGCACCATTCCCACACGTTGCCGGCTGTGTTCCACAGGCCGAAGCCGTTGGGGCGGTAGGACTTGACCGGTGCGGTGGTCAGATGGCCGTCCTCGGCCGTGTTGGTGTGAGGGAAGCGTCCCTGCCAGATGTTGCAGCGCCACCTGCCGTCCGGGGTGAGCTCGTCGCCCCAGGCATAGCGGCGGCCGACCAGACCGCCGCGTGCGGCGTACTCCCACTCCGCCTCGGTGGGCAGGCGCTTGCCGGCCCACTGTGCGTAGGCGGTCGCGTCGTTCCAGGAGACGTGGACGACGGGGTGGTTCTGGCGGCCGGTGATGTCGGAGCGGGCCCCCTCGGGGCGGCGCCAGTGGGCACCCCGGACGTTGATCCACCAGGGGGTTCCGGCAGCGTTGCCGAGGACATCGGCCGAGGGGGCGGCGACCACGAGGTGGAAGACCGCCGAGGAGCCGTAGCGTTCGGCGTCGGTCACGTACCCGGTGGCCTTGACGAAGGTGGCGAACTGGGCCTTGGTGACAGTGGTCTCGTCGATGTGGAAGGGCTTGAGACGTACCGTGTGGACGGGTGTCTCGCCGTCGGCGTGATAGCCCTCGTCGAAGGCGTCGCCCATGGCGAACTCACCGCCCGGCAGGCGGACCTGTCCGCGGGTCGAGCGCCTGCGGGTGGCGAAGCCCGGCGTCGGCGACGCTGCCGGAGGAGAGACAGCGATGGCGCCCGGTGTGCCGGACGGGGTGCAGCAGGGGTGGTGATCGCGGGTCATGGTCGAAGTCCTCGGTTGCGCGGCCGGTGTCCGGTCCATGGGGCGGTTCGCGCCTGCGGACCGCCGTCCGGGCTCGGAGCCCCGGGTCGTTTCGTCGGCGGGCATCATCCGACACCTGCGGTTCTGTGCTGGTGCCCTTGCCGGGCGGTGCTTCGGGACGGGTGCAGGGCCATCCGGCCTGCGTGGTCCGCGCCTCTGGGGCGTGAAGCTGCGGGGGCAGCAGGCCTGTGCTGGATTACTCGGGTCGAAGGGCTGTCGATGCGGCGGGGACGCAGGCGCCACGGGCTCCGCCGGGCCGCGCGGAAGGTGCGCACCGTACGGGAGTCCGCGCCATGCCATCACACCTGCTACGTCTGGTAGGTGGACTCGTCGAGCCCGCTCAGGGTCGGGTCGTGTCCCACCTCGCCGATGTCGTACATGGACGTCATCCAGTGGTAGAAGTTGTCTCCGCGTTCCCTCAGAACGTCGTACAGGCGACGCATCATCCGCGAGCGGACCTCCGCCTGTTCGGGATGGGCGTAGACGTTCTGCAACTCGTCCGGGTCGGTCCGCAGGTCGTAGAGCTCGTTGACCGAATCGGGGTTGACCACGAGTTTGTACCGGTCCTCGCGCAGCATGCGCTGCGGGTACGGGAAGTGGTGGCCGTGGAACTCGCAGACGATGTCCACGTCCCACTCCACCGTCTCGCCGTGGACGAGGGGCAGCAGGCTGCGCGAGTCGATCGCGGGCTTCGGGTCGATGTCCGCCAGTTCGAGGATGGTTGCGGTGCAGTCGAGCAGGCTGACGAACTCGGTCCGCACGATGCCGCCCGGGGCGCCCGGGACACGGAGCAGGCCGGGCGTGCGGTAGATGTCCTCGTACATCGCGGGGCCCTTGTCGTGCAGCCGGTGGGAGCCGGTGAACTCGCCGTGGTCACAGGTGAAGAACACGGCGGTGTCGTCCACCAGCCCGAGCCGCTCCATCGCGTCCATGACCCGGCCGATCTGCCTGTCGATCAGCGCCACGTAGCCCCAGTAGACCGCGATGAGCTTGCGGGTCGTCTCGATGGGCATGGTGTCGAAGGTCCAGTGCGCGCTGTAGTTGCGCTGGACCGGGGGTTTGCCGTGGAAGGTCTCCGCGACAGACCGCGGCAGTTCCACGTCCGCCGGGTCGACCAGGTCGAAGTACTCGTCGGGGAGGATGTAGGGCAGGTGCGGTCCGAAGAAGTGCAGTGCGAGGAAGAACGGTTGCTCGCGCTCACGGTGGTCGGCGGCGTACCGCTCGAGCTGCTCTATGGCGCGGGTGGCCAGGTAGTGCTCGAAAGTGGCCTCGACCGGCTGGTGCAGCCGGGCGGCGAGAAGGTTTCCGGGGCCGCCGTTGGGCAGGATGCCGCGGATGCGGTCGCTGATCTCATAGGGCGGCAGGCCGCGTTCGGAGAGGTAGGCGAGGTAGTCCGGATGGTCCACCGGGTTGTGCCAGCCGGGCAGTTCCGGGCCGTCGAAGCCGTAGTCGGCCGCCGTCCGCCGGTTGCCGGCGTGCCACTTGCCGATGAGGCCGCAGTTGTAGCCGTGCTCGCGCAGCGCCCGGGAGAAGGTGAACTGGTCCTCCGCCAGGTCCTCGAGGTAGCCGACGTTGCGCTCGTAATTGGCGAGCAGCTTGTGCCGGAAGGGTGCCCGGCCGGTCAGCAGGCTGGCCCGGGCCGGGGTGCAGATCGCGGTGGGCGTGTACCAGCGGTCGAAGCGGGTCCCGGTGGCGGCGAGTTCATCGAGGACAGGGGTGCGCGCCAGCGGGTTGCCGTAGGCGCCGAGGGTGTCCGCCCGGTGCTGGTCGGTCATGAGGAAGAGGATGTTCTTCCCGGACGTGGCGGACGTGCTGGAGGCAGTCACTTGCCTGCTCCGGTGAAGAGGTTGCCGGTGTAGTAAGTCTTCGGATCGGCGGGGTGCTGGAGTTTGCCTGCCTGGACGAAGTAGTCGTTCATGCCCTTCAGCCACTTGTCGATGGTGCCGTTCTTGGTGAGCGCGTCCAACTCGCCGACGGTCAGCAGCTTGTTGTTGGCGGCATCCGCCTTCACCTGCTCTTCGGGGATGCCGAGTTTGCCGGCGGTGAGCTTGATGGCCTCGCCGGCGTGCGCGGAGCGGAACGCGATCGCCTCCCGCAGCACGGCGAGGACCTTCTTCACCTTCGCCGGCTGCTTGGCGACGAGGTCGTCGGCGGCGACGAAGGCGGTCGGGAAGGAGACCTCACCGGCGAAGTCGGAGTTCTTGGCCAGTTCGACCATGCCCGGCACCTGCTCCTTGATGGTCGCGGCCGCGGGATACCAGAACCCGGCGGCGTCGACCTTCTTCGAGGAGAACGCCGAGACGATGGTCGACGGGTCCATCGGCACGGCCTTCACGTCACTCTTCTTCATCCCCGCCCTCTTCAGGGCAAGGGTGAGGATCATGTCACCTGAGGTGCCCTCGGGTACAGCGACGGTCTTGCCCTTGAGTTGCTGCATCGAGGTGATGCCGGGCTGCGCGATGACGCGGTCGGAGTTGCCGAGGGTGTTGATCGCGACGACCTTGGCCTTGCCGGAGGCCGGCAGCCACATCGCACCGGGGCCGATGTAGCCGAGGTCGAGGTTGCCGGTGCCCAGGGCCTGGATCTGCAGCGGGCCGTTGGTGAAGACCTTGCTCTCGGCGGTAAGGCCGTGCTTGTCCCACAGCCCCTTGGCATCGGCGATGGCGATCAGGCTGGTGCCGTTGAAGTCGCCGATGTAGCCGATACGCACCTTCTCACCGCCTTTGCCGGAGGAGGAGTCGGCGCCACAGGCGGTTACGAGGGAGGCGGCGGCCAGGGCCGCGACCGCAGCGGTGAAACCTCTGCGGGAGGTCGTGAGCGGCATGGAGGGGAAGTCCTTCCGGGTCAGATCGTCGTCGACGGCTGGGGGGCGGCCGTAGGGCCGTCCTGGTGGTAGACGGAGTGCCACACGCGGTTGCGCAGGGCGGCGAACTCCGGGCTGAGGCGGAAACGCTCGTCGCGCGCGGTGGTCCAGCTGACGTCGATGACGTCGTACACGCGTCCCGGCCGGGCGGCCATGACGATCACGCGGTTCGCCAGGAAGACGGCCTCGTCGACGTCGTGCGTGATGAACAGGACGGTCCGCTTGTCCTTGCTCCAGGTGTCGAGGAGTTGCTCCTGGAGCTTGACCCGGGTGAGCGCGTCAAGCGCGCCGAACGGTTCGTCCATCAGCAGGATCGAGGGGTCGACGGCGTAGGCGCGGGCGATGGCGCAGCGCTGACGCATGCCTCCGGAGAGCGTCTTCGGGAGCGCGTCGGCGAACTGTTCCAGCCCTACCAGGGCGATGAAGTGCTCCGCGCGCCTGCGGCGTTCGGCCTTGGGCACGCCCGCGGTCCGCAGGCCGAATTCGACGTTCTGCCGGACGGTGAGCCAGGGGAAGAGGGCGTACTGCTGGAAGATCACACCGCGCTCGGGTCCCGGCCCGGACACCGGTACGCCGTCGACGAGGGCCAGGCCCGCGGTCGGCTCCTCCAGTCCGGCAAGGATGTTCAGCAGGGTGCTCTTGCCGCAGCCCGAGGGGCCGACGACGGTGACGAACTCGTTGTCCGCGATGTCGAGCGAGAGGTCGTCGAGAGCAGTGAACGTGTCGCGTCCCAGGGCGAAGGTCTTGGTGACGCCTTGGACGGATATCTTGGCCGTGGTGCTGGTCATCGGCGTTCCTGCCATGCGGTGAGCCTGCGTTCTGCGAGGAGGAGGATGCGGTCCATGAGCAGACCGAGGATCCCGATCGAGATCAGGCCGACGAAGATCGTCGGAAGGTCGTAGTAGAGCTCGGCGTTCTGCATCCGGTAGCCGAGGCCCTGCTGGGCGGCCACCAGCTCGGCGGCGACCAGGGTCGCCCACGCCGAGCCGAGGCCCACCCGCATGCCGACGAGGATGAACGGTGTGGAGGCGGGCACCACGACACGCACGAAGATGGTCATGTCCTTGGCACCGAGTACCCGGGCGGCACTGATCAGCGTGCGGTCGACGCTCACCACGCCCTGGAACGTCGAGATGACGCACGCGAGGAACGCGGCCAGGAAGATGACGAAGATCTTCGGTGTCTCGTCGATCCCCATGACGACGACGGCCAGCGGGATGATCGCCAGGGGCGGGATGGTCCGGAAGAACTGGATCCACGGCTCGATCAGGCCTCGCAGCACGGCGTACCAGCCCATGAGGAAGCCGACCGGGATGGCCACGGCCGTGCCCAGTGCGAAGCCGATGAGGACCCGGGTCAGGCTGGCGACCACGTCCTTGCCGAGCGTCCCGTTGTCGATCAGCGTCCTGGCCCGCGCGACGACCTCCGGCGGTGTGGGCAGTTTGAAGCCCGCGGACGCCAGCGCCCACCAGATCGCGATGCCCAGCGCGATGGACACCGCGTTCAGGACGAGAGGCAACCCGCGCCGTCCCGCCCGCGAACGCCGCGGTGCCCTCTCGGCGGCGTTCACGGCACCGGAGTCGGTGGATGTCCCGGGCGTCGTCTCGGGTACAGGGTCTCGCCGGCCGGCGCCCCTCTTGTCAAGGACGGACATGGACGGCTCCTTCCGTGGTGGAGGTGCGTGCGCCGGAACCGCCCTTCACCTCGGCGGTTTCCGGATATCTCGCCAGGAGGGGGGAACTGTGGAAGACCGCGGCGAGGGCGCCGAGCGCGCCGTCGTCGTCCGAGAGCCGCGCCGCCTCGACGACGGGACCGGCCGGCGCGATCGGGAAGAGCTCACCGGCGAGGGTGGCGGCGACCTGCTCCACGATGACGGGCGCCAGCCGGGCGATGTCGCCGCCGATGACGACCTTCGCCGGGTTGAGGGTCATCGTCGCTGCTCCGACGACGCGTCCCAGCGCCCCGGCCGCCTCCCGCAGCACCCGGTCCGCGACCGGATGGGCGCCGGCCACGGCGGCTGCCAGGTCCTGGAGGCTCTCGAGGCGGAGGCCGAACTCCCAGCAGGCGGCGAGGATCCCGGGCACCGAGGCCACGGTCTCCAGACAGCCGCGTTTGCCGCACCGGCACGGCCGGCCCGCCGGTTCGACGGTGACGTGCCCGAGCTCGCCTGCCAGCCCGGTCGAGCCGGTGACGAGTTGCCCGCCGACGACGAGCCCGCCGCCGACGCCGTCCGACAGGCGTACGTACACCAGGTCGGCGACACTGTCGGCGCCGGTGATCGCCTCGGCCAGGGCGGCCAGGCGGGTGTTGTTGTCGACGATCAACGGGGCGTCGAAACGTTCGGCGAACGCCACGTCGACGCCCTCCGGGGCCGGGCGGAGCACCGTCTTGCCCGCGGCGGCGCGAGACCAGGCCGTCCCCTCCGGTGCCGGGTACGGCCCCGGCACGCCGATGCCGATGCCCTGCAGTGCCCCGAAGTGGACGCCGGCCTCGGCGCTCAGCCGGTCGATCAGCCCGAGTGCCAGCTCGGTCCGTGTCGGCCAGGACGCCGTGTCGTCGTACCGGACGGAGTCCGAGGCCATGATCTCGTGTGAGGCGTCGGCGATGGCGACGTGTACGCGCCGGTGGCCGAAGTCGACGCCCATGAACTGCGCCGACGCCGGATCGAGCGCCAGCCGCTCGGCCGGTCGCCCGCTGCCCGCGCGACTGGAGGCGTCGGTGTCCACGACGACTATGGCGCCCCGTTGAAGAAGGCTGCCGGTGATCTCGGAGAGGGTGGTGCGGGACAGGCCGACGACCCGGGCGAGCTCACCCCGGCTCATGGCGCCGTTCTCCTGCAGCGCACGCATCACGCGTTCCTCATGGGTGCGCCTGACCAGTGTGTGCACTCCGGTGGGCATCTGCATGCCGGTCAAAGTAGGCAGGCCGAAAAATTCCGTCAACACTCCGACAGAAAAAGGCGAGGAGATGGCGGCCTACTCCCCCGGCCTCGAGCACGGAACCCCGTCGCGCAGGTCCCTGTCCCATCCGGTACCGGGGGCCGGCGGGAAGGCTGACCATCCGTGCGGCCAGGCACCTCACAGAGGGCTCGTTATGCAATCGTGATACACCAGGCCGGTCAGCCGACTGCTCACAGGACCTGCGTAAAGACCTCAGCGCGCGACGGAGAGAAGCCCCGGGCACCCCAGATTATTCGTACGGCCTGTTGACGGAAATAAGGGTCCTTCACATGCTGTGTTGCGCCACGACAGCCATGGACGGCCCCGAGCACACCCGGGCGCGAGCACGAAGACCTCGTACACGAACCGCCTTGCAGACAAGGCCCATTCGGCCACAGCGGGCTTCACGACCTCAGCAGGTGTCCAGGACGTCCACCGCTCCACCGACCTGGCCTCCCGCAGCGGCATGTGCCCTGTCGTCGACAGGGCACGCACCACAGACAGCAGGCACCACTCCCGCCGGGGTCCTCCCAGGCAGGGCACCGGCATCTCGGACAAAAAGGAGAACCTGACTGATGACCAGCACCGAGAGCGGGTTGCCCCGACGGACCCTGTTGGCCGGCGTCGCCGGCCTGGGAGCGGCGGCCCTTCCCATGGCCACCGCGCAGGCAGCGCCTGGACCCCTGGACGGCACGCCTATGGGACGCTACCCGTCGAACTGGCCCGACCCCACGCCCTACGGCCTCGCCGACACCCGACTCGACCTGTGGCCACGCGAGGACAACTCCTTCGTCCTCCCGCTGGAGTTGCGCCCCCGCGACGAGGAGCACGGCCAGGTATGGATGCGGGACACCTACGTCAACTGCTTCGTCGTGGACGGCCGTCCGCTCTATGTCGCCACGGGCACGACCCGGGTGCCCGGACTCCAAGCGGCCGCGCCCTGGAACGACGGCATCTTCGTGTGGGTGGCCCCCTCCCTCCACGGGCCGTGGAGACTGGCCGACACGACCGGCGTACGGCCCGGCGCCGAGCGGGGCAAGGTGTGGTCCCCCGAGTTCGTCGGTGAGAACCGGCCCGGACGCACCGTCGTCGCTCCTTGGCAGGAGTACTGGTACGACGACCAGTTCGGCAAGCGCGGCGAGGTCTGGGCCCCGGAACTGCACTACTTCCGCGGGACCTGGTACATCGTCACGTGCATGGGTGACCACTCCCGCAAAGTCGGCTCGTTCCTGCTGGTGAGCGAAGGCGGGGTCGAGGGGCCGTACCGGCTCGTCGAGGGCAACCTCGACAAGCCCTTCGGCGACTCCTTCATCGGAGGCCCGAAGTTCATCGAGCCCGGCGCCTACCACCACATCGACGGCAGCCTCTACTCCGAGGGCGACGACGCCTGGCTCGTGCTGCACAACGACCTGTACGCCAAGTTCCGCGACGACATGGAGGACATCGTCCCGACGACGAACCTCCCCAAGTTCCAGCAGGCGCCCTACTCGCCCGAGCCGTATCGCGAAGGCGTGTACGTGTTCAAGCACCAGGGCAAGTACCACCTCGTCCAGACCGCTTGGGACTGGGCGTCGCTCAATGCCGACGGCAGCGCGCGGTACGCCTACGACACCGGCGGAGCGGGTCACACTCAGTACCAGTACGACGCGGTCGTCGCCGTCTCGGACTCCTTCGAGGGCCCGTACTCCAAGAGGTGGACCGCGGGTGTGGGCATCGGCCACAACAACTTCTTCGCGGACCATCACGGCGGCCTGTGGTCGACGTTCTTCCGCAACCCGAACTTCGGCTACTGGTCGGATCCGTCACGCATCGACCAGTCCGCTGTGCCGGGTGTCGTACGGCTGGAATGGACCGGCCCCGGGCACGACCGGCTGTACGTCAAGCGCCGGAATCCCGGTCTCACGGTCAGCGGGTGACCACGCGTCGCGGCGGCCGGTCCTCCCTCTGCGGAGGACCGGCCGCCGGCCGCCGGGACGAACCAACACCTCCACGGGCACGTCCTCGCCCAGAACCTGCCTCCTTGCCGGAGAGAAGGAGCCCAGCCGGGCGGAAAGTCCGGCGACGAAGGAACCGCTCAGTTACGGCCGCTGGGGAGGTGAACGCGTGCCCTGGCCGTCTGCGATCCGCGTCCGGTCGACCGTCGCCACGGGCGATCCGCAAGCACTTCGCCGTGGCACTGTCCGGGAGTCCGCGGCGCACCAGGCCGGCACACAAGGCCGGTCCGGGTCCGGTTTGCGAATGTCGAATACATACCGCTTTATAGACACATCCCCATGCTGGCATCCGGGCAAGGGCTGTTGCGCAGTGCCTGCAGGGGTCCCCCTCAGCCGGGCGGTGTGACGCATGCTGCGTTAGGCGGAGCTACGTCACTGGGGTGCGGAACTGAGGGTGCGTCTCAGCCGGTGCTGTCCGGGCGGGTGTACGCAATCGCCACGCGGCTCAGTCTCGATGAGCCTCGGCGTTGATAGTGGGTGAGCGTGTGCCGGCGCCGTTCGAAGGTTTCAGTCAGCTCAGTGATCTGCGCCTGGGTGATCGAGTCGTTGGGATGGGCGAGTTGGACGTGTCCGCGATAGCGCCGCGGCAGCGGGCGGAGTTGTTGCGGTAGGGAGTCGACGGCAAGGCGTTGCTGCGGCGGCAGGGTCGCTCGTGGCGCCCGGCGACGCTGCCAGGCGCCGTGCTCTATCCGAACGTCCCGGGCCGGGAGAACGTGGCCAAATCGGGATTCAGCTTCTGGGGAAGAGGCGCACGAGTTCGTCGGCGAGCCCGGTCAATTGGTCGCGGTCGGGTTGCCCGGTGGCGGCGGACAGTTGAAGCAGCGACACGGAGCCCCGCACGGTCAGTAGCTCGGAGTCGGTGAGACCGGGCACGAAGCGGCGCACCGCTTCGACGGCCACCGGATCGGACAACAGCACGGTCAGCGGCGTACGCAGGCCCAGCCTTCCCTCGGGAAATTCGTCGGCCCGCGGTGCGGAACCCAGCGCCGCCACCTGTCTCGGCTGCTCGCGGTGTGCGGCGACCTGAAGATGGGCGGTGGTCACCTGTTCCGGGTCCTGAGGCAGGCCGAGGCGCTCGTACTGGTCCGGTGGCGCATCATTGTCCCGGAGCTGCTCCACCAGCAAACGGATCATGCGAAGCTCCGCCTCGCCGTTCTGGGCCGGCCGCTCCTGCTGCGGGTCGTCGGCCAGGTCGTACAGCAGAGTACCGAAGCGGGAAGGATCGAAGCCTGGGCCGATCCTGGCCGGGACCCGCAACGTGCGTACGCCCTTGGTGAAGTCGAAGGGGCCGGCGAGTTGGGCTTCGATCAGCTCGTGCGGAGCGAAGCGGCCTCGGCCGTGGGTGGGCATCAGCGTGTGCTCGTAGAGCGGCTGGTTGGTCGAATCACGACAGGAACGCATATAGACCCAGCGGCCGTCGGTGATATTCACGTGGCCGCCGAACATGCCGAAAATCGCGGATTCCCGGAGCGCCACCTCGTCCAGGGAGTCGTCGATCGCTTCGCTCAAAGGGCGGCCCTGCATGTCGGGCCTGCGGTCGACGCCGAAGAACTCCAGAAGCGTCGGGGCGATGTCGATCGTCTGCACAAGGCCGGTATGACGGCTGCCCGCGCGCGTCGGCCGACGCGGGTCGTACACGAACAGCGGGATGTGCGCCAGCTCGTTGTACCAGGGCTGGACGAGCTTGCCCCACCAGCCTTTCTCGCCGAGCAGCAGGCCGTGGTCGGTACAGACGATCAGCAGCGTGTCGTCCCACAGGCCGTAGTTGTCCATAGCGTCCAGTACGCGGCCCAGCGAGTGATCGCACATGGAGAGCAGGGCGGCGTATTCGTAGCGCGCGTGGGTGGTCTGTGCGTCCGTCTCGGTGACCTTGGTGTAGTCCGGCCAGTCGAAGTGCGGGCCGTCGTATGCGTGCGGATAGAGATCCTTGTAACGCTTGTGTGTGAAGAAGGGTTCATGCGGATCGAATGTTTCGATCTGCACGAACCAGTTGTCCTCGGCCCGGTTGACGCGGAGGAATTCCAGCCCGGCGTCGAATGTCAGCGTCTGGGGGTGTTTCTCCTCCGTGTCCATGTGGGCGCGGTTCACCCAGTCCTGGCGCCACAGATCGTTGCGGTTGCTGCGCAGATCCTCCGGCGGTTCGGGGTCGGCCACTTGCCCTGTCCAGGCGTCGCCCTCCTGGCCGCGGAAGAACTCCCAGGTGTTGTAGCGCCCGTGGTAGGTGGCCCCGCCGTCCTCCCAGTAGTGCTGATGGTCGCTGGCCAGGTGGGTGTACACGCCGTGCTGTTTCAGGATCTCGGGCATGGAGTCGTCGAACGGCTCCAGCGGACCCCAGCTGCGATGCAGGAAGTTGTGCCGGCCCGTGTGGAGTTCGCGGCGCGCGGGCATGCACGGCATCGACCCCACGTAGCAGTTGTCGTACGTGGTGGAGCGGGCCGCGAGGCGCGCGAAGTTCGGGGTGTGAACCCAGTCCGCGCCGTACGGAGCCAGCATGTGCCGGTTCAGGCTGTCGAACTTGACCATGATGGCCTTCACGCGCGGGGTCCCTCCCTGAGTTCGATGGCCGCGGGCCGGAGTTGGGCCGCCCGGAGGCGCTCGATGTCGAACTTCTCCGAGCGGTCGAAGCCGAAGATGCCGTTCTGCTCCTGGAAGACGTCGGTCAGCTGCGTGTAGCAGTAGCCGAACATGTCGGGGTGGTCGAGCAGCGCGCCGACCAGTCCGTCGAATCGCGTGTAGAACTCCTCGACGCTGCGTACCCGGTCGCCGTAGCCCCAGGATGTGGTGGCGGACTGCGGCTGGTCGGCCTCGGCCGGGTTCCACCAGATGCCGCCGAACTCGCTGATGAAGAAGGGCTGTCCGCGGTAGCCGATGGACCAGGATTCGCCGGTGTTGTCGGATCGGTTCACGTAGGGCTCGCCGGCACAGAGCGCCTGATGATGGACCGCGAACGCCTTCGGGTCCTGTTCGTAGTCGTGGCTGTCGAACACGTCGGACTCGGCGATCCGGTGCGCGTAGCCGGACGTGTCGAGTACCGGCCGGGAGGTGTCGTGGGCCTTGGTCGCCAGGAACATGCCGCGCATCACGTCGTCCAGCGTGGTGATCCGGTCGCCGTACTCCTGCCAGGTCTCGTTCATCGGACACCAGCCGACGATCGCCGGGTGGGAGTGGTCCCGTTCCAGCACCTCGAGCCATTCCTGGATGTACGACGCGTCCGGCTGTTGGTTCGCGGACTGGCCCTGGTCGGTGTTGCAGCCCCAGTCGCCGAACTCGCCCCAGACCAGGTAGCCCAGCCGGTCGGCGTGGTAGAGGTAGCGCTCCTCGAAGACCTTCTGGTGCAACCGTGCACCGTTGAAGCCGGCCGCCTGGCCGAGTCGGATGTCGCGGATCAGATCGGCGTCGCTGGGCGCGGTCATCAGCCCGTCGGGGTAGTAGCCCTGGTCGAGCACGAGCCGCTGGAAGACGACGTCGCCGTTGATGCGGATCTGCTTGCCCGTGATGGCGACGCTGCGCAGGCCGGCGTACGACTCCACCTTGTCGACCACGTGTCCGTCCGCGTCGCGCAGCTCGATGTCCACGCCGTAGAGGTGCGGGTCGGCCGGCGACCACAGGTGGATCCGCTCCGGGGGCAGCGTCAGGCTCAGCCGCGGGGTCAGGTCGAGGTCGGCGCGTACCGTACCGGCGGTCACGTCGCCAGAAGCGTCGCGGACCCGGATGTGCACCGCACCGCCGGGCAGGTTCGCGGAGAGCGGCACCTCCACGTCGAGCGCTCCGGCAGCGACGTTCGGTGTGATGCGCGGGCGGCGGATGGCGGTCGGCGGCACCGGCTCCATCCAGACGGTCTGCCAGATGCCGGTGGTGCGCCAGTACTTGGCCGCGCGGGGGGCGTACGGTACCGACTGCTTTCCCCGGGCCTGTGGGGCCTGCGGGTCGTCGCGGGCGCGCACCACCAGCGGCACCGGCTCCCCGGCGGGGGCCGCATCGGTGATGTCGAAGGTGAAGCCGGAGAAGCCGCCCCGGTGCCGCCCGACCTCGATCCCGTTCACCCATACCGTCGCGTCGTGATCGACCGCGCCGAAGTGCAGCAGCACGCGGTCGCCCTCCCATGGCCGGGGGACGGTGATCACGCGGCGGTACCAGACCGCCCGCATGAAGTCCTGCTCCTCGACTCCGGAGAGCTTGGCCTCGGGGGCGAAGGGCACCACGATCTCGTCGGCCAGCTCCCGCTCGACCAGCCCGCGCTCGCGACCGGTGTCGGAGCGGTCGATCTCGAACTCCCAGCTGCCGTTGAGGTTCAGCCAGCGCTCTCGCCGGAACTGGGGCCGCGGATACTCCGGCCGGGGCGGGTCGGACTGGTCAACCGACATGTGGACTCCCTTTCCGTTCAGCTCGTCGATGCGTAAGGCCTCAGGCCACCGGGTCGCGGAAGCGGAGGGTGAGCAGTTCGAACGGGCGCAGTTCGAGCTCGACCCCGGCCCCTGGCGTGGTCCCGCGGACAGCCTCGCCGTCAACGGCGCGCTCCAGAAGATCGGTGGCGACGGCCTCGTGCCAGCCGAACCGGGTCTGCACGGTCGCGCGCGAGCGTGTGCCATGGGCCTCGTACAGGCGCACCACGAGATCTCCGGAGCGGTCCTCGGCGAGTTTGACGCTCTCAACGACGACAGCGGGATCGGTGACCTCGAGCAGCGGCTCCGCGGCAGCGCCCGGCACCGTGCGCAGGGGGAGGTGCAGGGCGTACCCGTCGGCGATGGCGTCGGGGATGCCGCCGGGGCGCAGGCTGACGGAGAAGGCGTGCCGCCCCTGGTCCGCGGACGGGTCCGGATAGCGCGGCGCGCGCAGCAGCGACAATCGCGCCGTCGTCATCGGCCGGCCGCCGGGTGCCTGCGCGCCTCGGATGTCATGTCCGTAGACCACGTCGTTGGCGATGGCGACGCCGTAGCCGGGCTCGCCGACATGGATCCACCGGTGCGCGACGGTCTCGAACCGGGCGGCGTCCCAGGAGGTGTTCTGGTGGATCGGCCGGTGCAGGTGACCGAACTGGATCTCCGAGGTGGATCGATCCGTCCGGATGTCCAGCGGGAAGGCGAGTTTGAGCAGCTTCTGCGACTCGTGCCAGTCGATGTCGAAGGCGTAATCGATCTTGCCCTCGGACAGCCGGATCGACGCGGTGATCACCGTCTTGCCGCGCTCGTGCCGCACCACCACCGCATCGCCGACGATGTCGATCGACACCGGCTCGACGAGGTCACGGCCGCTGCGCTTGTCCTCGTCGTTGATGTCCCAGGCGTCCCACTCGCGTGGGGTGTCGCGGAAGAGCTGGAGGACGCCGCCCGCGACGCCCTGCGGCAGCAGTTCCCGGTCCGCGTCCAGATCGACGACCGAGACGAGCGTTCCGCGTCGGTCGATCTCGACGTGCAGCATCCCGTCGTCGAGCACGATCCGGTCACCCGCCGGACGCGGTATGGCCCTCGCAGCCGGCGTCGCCGCCCCCAGGCCCATAGCCGGTACGCCGTGCCGCGGGTACGGGCCGGCGTTGGCGGCGACCAGGGCGTCGTCCGCATCGCCGCGGAGCGCGTCGAGCGCGGTCGTTATCAGAGCCGTCAGCTCGTCCGACACCTGCCCGTAGTCCCGCTCGGCGTCCTGGTGCACCCAGGCGATCGACGTACCCGGCAGGATGTCGTGGAACTGCAGCAGCAGGACCGTCTCCCAGATCCGCCTCAGCTCGTCGTACGGGTAGGGGGCGCCCCGGCGAACGGCCGCGGTCGCCGCCCACAGCTCGGCCTCCCGCAGCAGGGCTTCGCTGTGCCGGTTGCCCCGCTTGCTCCGCGCCTGCGAGATGAGCGTGCCGCGGTGCAGCTCGAGGTACATCTCGCCGACCCACACCGGCGGTGCGGACAGCTCCGCCTCGGCCGCGCGGAAGAAGCTGTCCGGGTCGGCCAGCCGCACCCGCGGCGATCCGTCCAGGTCGTACTTGCGCTCGGCCGCGGCCAGCATCTCCCGGGTGGGACCGCCGCCGCCGTCGCCCCAGCCGTACAGCCCGAGGACGTGGCGCGCCTTGCCCTTCTGCCGGAACGTCCGCTCGGTACGGGCGAGGTCGGCGGCGCCGAGGTCGGAGTTGTAGGTCTCCGCCGGCGGGAAGTGAGTGAACACCCGGGAGCCGTCGATGCCCTCCCAGTGGAAGCTGGAGTGGGGCATCGGGTTGGTCTCGTTCCAGGACGGCTTCTGGGTGAGGAAGTAGCGGGCGCCCGCGGCCCGGGCGATCTGCGGCAGTGCCGCGGTGTAGCCGAACGAGTCGGGCAGCCACACCTCCTCGCTGTCCACCCCGAACTCCTCGGCGAAGAAGCGCTTGCCGAGCACGAACTGGCGGGCCAGCGCCTCACCGCCGGGCATGTTGGTGTCGGACTCGACCCACATGCCGCCGACCGGGCGGATGACGCCGTCGGCCACCGCCCGGCGGACCCGTTCGAACAGCCGTGGCTGGCTGTCCTTGAGCCAGGCGTACTGCTGCGCCGACGAGGCGGCGAACACGAACTCCGGGTGGCGTTCGCTGAGGTCCAGCACGTTGGCGAAGGTCCGCGCCACCTTCCGTACGGTCTCCCGGGTCGGCCACAGCCAGGCGCAGTCGATGTGGGCGTGACCGACCGCCAACACGATCAGCGAGCTGTCCGGCGCGCGGCCGGCCAGCACCGGTGCGAGGACCTCCCGTCCGCGCGCGGCGGTGCCGGGCACGTCGTCGGGGTCCATGGCGTCGACCATCCGCTCCAGGGCGTGCACGATCTCCGCGCGCCGCGCGCCCTGCTCCGGAAGGACGTCGACCAGCCCGTCGAGGGTGGTCACGTCCTGCAGCAGCTCCCACACCTCCCGGTCACGCCGGGCGACCGACAGGTCGGTGAGCCGGTACAGCGGCTCGTCGCCGGCGGTCGCCTTGTCGCCCATCGCCGTGGGTTCGTACTCGTAGGGCACCTGGACGATCGGGTTCGCGGCCGCCTCGATCAGCAGCCGGAAGGGACCGGGAGCGGGCAGCGGAACCCAGGCGTTGTACGGCTCGATCGCCTTGACGATCTCTCCGTCCAGCCGGTACACCATCCCCTCGGCCTGGAAACCGGGCTGATCGCCGGTGAATCCCAGATCGACGACGAGCTCGGCCTGTCCCCCGGCCGCCCAGTCGGCGGGCACCTCGCCGGAGACGTCGAACCACGTCGTGTCCCAGGGCCGTCCCCACGGCTCACCGAGCGCGAACGGTTCGAACGGTTTCGTCACGGCGTCGGCGAACGGCACCGGCTCACCGCCGACCGTCCACGCGGCGATCCGAGTCGGGCGGGTGTCGCGGTAGACGGCGGGCCGGATCCGGACCCTGGTGAACCGGCGGACCCGAAGCATCGCCAGTGCGGTGGCGTCGAGCTGGACCCGGCCGTTGGGATTGTCGTCAACCAAGTGAGCGTCTCCTCTTGCTTACTGGATGTTGCCGGGCAGGGCATGACGGCCCGTCGCCCACGATGTGTCGGTGGACGCGGGCGGTCAGCCCTTGATGGCGCCGCCCAGGCTCGAACGCATCAGATGCCGGCGCAGGAAGATGTACAGCACGGCCGGGGGCGCCATGTAGACGAGAGCGCTCGCGGCGAGCACGCCCCAGTCGACCTGGTGGAAGGCGGTGAACGAGCGGAACAGGCCGATGGAGAGCGGATAGAGGTCCGGCGACTGCAGCAGCACCAGCGGGGTGAGGAAGTCCCCCCACACGTGCATGAACGTCAGCATGGCCGCGGCGCCGAGACCGGGGCCGACCAGCGGGAGGATGATCCGGCGGATCGCACCGAACCGGGTGTTCCCGTCGAGCCAGGCGGCCTCCTCCAGTTCGGCCGGAACGGCGTCGATGGTCCCCTTCAGCAGCCACAGGGTGATCGGCAGCGCCGCCGCGGCTTCGGCCAGGATCAGGCCGAGGTAGCTGTCGTCCAGCTGCATCTTGACCATCAGCAGGTACAGGGCCACGATCGTCGCCGGCGGCGGGATCACCCGGATCAGCAGGATCCCGAACATGAAGGTCGTACGCCCGCGGAACCGGTAGCGGGACAGCCCGTAGCCGCCGAGGAGGCCGCAAACCAGGTTCAGCGCGGTCGCCGCGAACGACACGATGACGCTGTTCAGGAACAGCCGCGGGGTGCCGCCGTCGGTGAAGAACCGGACGAAGTTGTCCAGGGTGAACGCCGGCAGGCTGACCGTGGGTCCTCCGTCGGCGTCCACCGCAGTGAGCGCGACCCACGCGAACGGTACGACGCAGAACAGTGCCAGCAGCACCATCAGGGCGTACTGCAGTGCTCGTTGGACGACCGACCACGTCGGCGTACGACGACGCGGGGGACTGACGGGTGCGGTGGCCGCCTGGGGCTCGACCGTTGTCGTGGCCGCCATCAGACCTCCACCTTGGCCAGCCGGGCGTACGTCAGGCCCAGGATCATCAGCAGGACGAGCAGGATCACCGAGGCGGCGCTGCCCAGGCCGATCTGGGAGTACTGGAAGGCGCGGTGGAAGATGTAGATGGAGGCCAGCTCCGTCTCCTGTCCGGGACCGCCCTGGGTCAGGAAGTAGACCAGGCCGAAGACGCCGACCGTCGTGATGGTGGTGAGCAGCAGGTAGAGGAACACCGGGCCGCGGATCAGCGGCAGGGTGATGTACCGGAAGACCTGGAGCGCACTCGCACCGTCCATGCGCGCCGATTCGATCAGCTCGTCGGGGACGTCCTCCAGTGCGGCCTGGAACATGATCATGGCGAGCGCGATGCCGCGCCAGACGTTGATGATGACCACCGACGCCATCGGATGGTCTTGCAGCGGTGCCGCCGCACCGGAGCCGAACAGGCCCAGCAGCCGGTTGAGGGTGCCGTCCCCATCGGAGGAGAGCACGCTCGCCCAGGTCAGCGATGCGACGACCTCGGGCACCACCATCGGCAGCAGCACCAGCGCCCCGAACAGGCCCTTGCCGCGCAGCCACTTCGTGCGCAGCAGCAGCGCGGCGACCATGCCGAGCACCGTCTGCCCGATGATCGCCGACCACAGGACGAACTCGCCCGTGCGGCCCAGCGATGCCAGGAAGTCCTCGGAGCCGAGCAGGTTCCGGAAGTTCTCCAGCCCGACGAACTGCGGGTCGCGTGCGGCCCAGCCGGTCAGCTGCGTGTCGGTGAGACCGAGGTAGATGCCGTAACCGGCTGGGGCGATCACGAAGACCGCGATCAGGACGATCGAAGGCCCGAGCAACAGCGGCAGCACTCCGCGCTCCCGCCGTCGCCGGATCGGTCGGCCGGACAGGGCCTTGGCAATGGTCATTCCGCCGCCCGATTGTCGCCGAGCAGCTCCTTGGCCTCCTTCGCGAAGGCCGCGGCGGCCTGGCCGCCGTCTGCGCGCCCGGACAGCATCTTCCCTGTCGCGCTCTGGACCGCCTGGGACACCTGGTCCTCGCCGTCACCGCGCGGCGGCAGGATGCTGCCCGGCAGCTTGCGCTCCGCGTCGAGGAGCGACGGCTCGTTCTTGTACGGGGCAGTGCCGGAGAGGCCCTTGCGCGGCGAGACCGCCCCCACCGTCACCAACTGCTTGGCCAGGGGCGTCCCGGAACTCAGCCACTTCGCGAGTTCGACGGCGGCATCGGGGTTCTTGGCGTGGGCGTTGACACTGTAGCCGTAGCCGCCGCCACTGATCGAGTACGGCTTGGTGCCCGGCACCAGCGCCGGGTAGTCCCATGTGGCGACCTTCTCGCGCAGGTTCTCGATCGGTGCCGCGCCTTCGGGGCCCCAGTCGAACTTCCAGCCCCAGCTGCCCTGGGCCGACACCGGAAGGGTGCCCTTGACGAAGTTCTTGTACTTGGTCGGCTCCCACGGATTGGGGTTCTGCAGGTCCCGGACCGGAAGGAGGCCGGCCTTGATGAGCTCGTCGTACAGGCCGAAGGTGGCCGACAGCCCCTTGCTCTTGAGCGTCCACTTCTTGGACTTGGCGTCGTAGAAGGTGCTGCCGGTGCCGGCCACGAGGGGCAAGAAGCCCTCCGTCCACGTGCCGCCGCCCCAGGCCGTGCCGGCGGGTATGACGATCGGGGCCTCGCCGGTCTTGGCCTTGACCTTCTTCAGCCTGCCGATCAGCTCGTCCCACGTACGCGGCTGCGAGGTGTCGACACCCAGCCGCTGCAGCACGTCCTTGCGGTAGAAGAGGCTCTGCAGGCTCGCTTCATGCGGGATGGAGTAGAAGCCGCCGTCGGGCTGGCGTGCGGCTTCTTTGGCCGACGTGTAGTACTGGCCCCAGCCGTCCCACTTGTCCAGGTAGTCGTCGAGCTTGAGCAGGTAGCCGGCGCCGGCCAACCCGGTCACGTTGCTGCCGCCCATGTCGAGGACGTCCGGCGCAGTGCCGGAGTGGAGCTGCTGCGTGATCTTGGTGTGGAACTGCTCGTCGGTGAGAGTGTCGGCGACCAGCTCGACCTTGATCTTTCGCCCCTGCTTGGCCATCGCCCTCTCGAACTCCGGGATGAGGGCCTTGACGACCTTGGCGCGGGGCTCCTGGTACTCCAGCAGCTTGATGGTCACCGGGCCGTCCGCGTCCCCGCCCGAGCCCGAGCAGGCGGTGAGTGCTCCTGTCAGCAGCATCCCGGCCGTGGCTGTGGCAAGGACACGGTTGCGGCTCATCGCGTCACCTCTCCTGGTCTCCAGCTCCCGACTGCGGTTCTTCCGGTCCATGCTTTTATCAAGCGGATCGGATAAAGTTTGGCGATCGTAAGTGGCGCGTCCGTAGCCAGTCAAGCCTTGGCAACCAGGTCATTTGCCTACATGACCTCGGCCCACGATTTCGCCCGATCGCACCGGGATCATCGATCCAATTGATTAAATTGTGTGAGGCCCGCGAGGATCGCTGGTCGTCGACGGATGTGAGGAGCCGGGCATGCGGCGAGGGAGCAACCAGCTGCGGGTGGCGGACTTCAACCAGGCGGTGGTACTGGACCTGGTCCGCCGGTCTCGTGGCGTCAGCCGTGCCGATCTGCAGCGTGAGTCCGGTCTGAGCTCGCAGACCATCTCCAACATCACCCGCCGGCTGATCGACGACCGGCTGATCCGCGAGAGCACGCCAGAGGGCAGCGCCCGCGGCCGCCCGAGCATTCCGCTGATCACCGACCCGGACGGGGCGTACTCGGTCGGTGTGCACATCGATCCGGCCCGGCTCACCATCGTGCTCCTCGACCTCGAGGGCGAGGTCCGGCTGGGCCGCCAGGACCATACGCCACAGGCCACGAACCCGTCCGAGGTGACCGCCTTCATCGCCGACGCCGTCGACGGTCTGATGACCGAGGCCGGCATCGACCGGGCCCGGGTACTCGGGCTGGGCATAGCGGCCCCGGGCCCGCTGGACGTCGAGGCCGGGCTGCTACTCGACCCGCCGCAACTGCCCAACTGGCGCAACGTCCGGCTGCGCGCGGACCTCCACGAAGCGACGGGACTGCCCGTCCTCCTCGACAAGGACGTCACGGCCGCCGCGACGGCGGAGCTCCGCTCATCACCCCAGTCCTCGACCTCGTTCGTCTTCCTCTACCTGGGATCCGGGGTGGGCGCCTCGGTGGTGCTCGACAACCAGGTCATCCGCGGCACCACGAACAACGTCGGCGAGGTCGGGGACCTGGTCGTCGATCCCGATGCCGAACAACTGGAGTGGAGCGGCCGACGCGGAGGCCTGGCCGCCGCCTGCGTCCCGGAGGCGCTCGTTCTCCAGGCCGCCCGGGTCGGCCTGATGCCGCTGCCGAACCTGAACGACTACGTCGCCGTCGACGACGCCTGCTCCGCGCTGTGCGCCCTCGCGTCCGCGGGCGACGCCGTCGCGTCCCGCATCCTCGAGCGCGCGGCGCGCCGGGTCGCCGTCGGCCTCGGAGTGCTGGTGAACCTGCTGGACGTCCCGCGGGTGGTGCTCGGCGGCCCGCTGTGGGACCGGCTCAGCTCGGCGTTCCTCCCCGTCATCCCCGACCTCGTCGACCGCGAACTCGTGGCGGCGCGCGAGAAGGTCCTGGTGCAGGGATCCGCCGTGGGTGAGCAAGTGGCCGCCCGGGGCGCCGCCGAACTGGTGATGGATCATTTCCTCGCACCTCGCGCATCCGCGCTGATGGTGGGCTGAAGCCTCATCAGGTGCGGGGCAGCCGTAGTCCCCGGCGGGGGTGTTCCAACCAGTGCACTGCACGCTGGAGCGACGGCGCCGGTCGGAGGTACCGGATGATCGGGTTCTGGGACGCGGTGGCCCAACTGCTGCTGCCCGCCGACCTGCTGCCGAAGCCCGCTGTACCTGGACGACATCGGCGTGCCGCTGATCGCGCTGTGTGGCGTGCGCGCCGCCGCCCCCGCCGCCGGACGGTGACAGATCGGCGTCCAGGGGCGGCGGGCGGTCGGGCGAACGGTCAGCGGGTCACGATGTGCCGTTCGTCCGGAACGCAGTGGGTCATGACCAGGCCCGCCACGTTCCGCGGCGGATTCTTGCCCAGGTTGGCGAGGCGCTGCTGGTCCTCGTCGGTGAGGGTCTGGTCGTCCAGCGGTTTGAGCGCAGCGACGTCCTCGGGGCCGATCCCGAGGCCCTGGCCGACCTTGAGGCCGAGCTCGTTCTCG
>NZ_BMQA01000069.1 GCF_014647875.1 Streptomyces brasiliensis
GGACCACGGCACGCCGATCCGCATCGGCGTGAACGCGGGTTCTCTGGACAGGCGTCTGCTCCAGAAGTACGGCAAGGCCACCCCGGAAGCCCTGGTGGAGAGCGCGTTGTGGGAGGCGTCCCTCTTCGAGGAGCACGACTTCCGGGACATCAAGATCTCCGTCAAGCACAACGACCCGGTCGTGATGATCGAGGCGTACCGGCAGCTGGCCGCCCAGTGCGAGTACCCGCTGCACCTCGGCGTCACGGAGGCCGGCCCCGCCTTCCAGGGCACGATCAAGTCGGCCGTCGCCTTCGGCGCCCTCCTCTCCGAGGGCATCGGCGACACGATCCGCGTCTCCCTGTCCGCGCCCCCCGCCGAGGAGGTCAAGGTCGGCATCCAGATCCTGGAGTCGCTGAACCTCAAGCAGCGCGGCCTGGAGATCGTCTCCTGCCCGTCCTGCGGCCGTGCCCAGGTCGACGTCTACAAGCTGGCCGAGGAGGTCACCGCGGGCCTGACCGGCATGGAGGTCCCGCTCCGCGTCGCCGTCATGGGCTGCGTGGTGAACGGTCCCGGCGAGGCCCGCGAGGCCGACCTCGGCGTCGCCTCCGGCAACGGCAAGGGCCAGATCTTCGTCAAGGGCGAGGTCATCAAGACGGTCCCCGAGTCCAAGATCGTGGAAACCCTCATCGAGGAGGCCATGAAGCTGGCCGACCGGATGCAGGCAGAGGGCGCCGCCTCGGGCGAACCGTCGGTATCGGTAGCGGGCTGAGCTTCGAAGCCGACGCAGGCGGCAGCGCCCCGTCAGGGGCGCGGGGCTGTATCGACATGCGGCTCCGCCGCGTGGGCGCGAGAGACCACAACGCACCGGCACCCGCGTACAGGCCCCCGCTCCCCGAGCTCAGGGCGCCCCCCACAAGCAGCGCAGCTATAGTGCGGGGATCAGCAGAACCCCCAGCGTGAGGCCCCGTACGTGTTGACCCAGACCACCTCGCGGGTGCTCGAACCGAGCGACCTGGACGCCGCGCTCGCGGTCCTGGACCGGGAGCCCGTCGCGAACGCTTTCGTGACGTCCCGGGTACAGATCGCGGGCCTCGACCCGTGGCGGCTCGGCGGCGAGATGTGGGGCTGGTACGAGGACGGCATGCTCACGTCCCTGTGCTACGCGGGCGCCAACCTCGTCCCGATCTGCGCCACCCCGAGGGCCGTACGCGCCTTCGCGGACCGCGCCCGCCGGGCCGGCCGCCGCTGCTCGTCGATCGTCGGCCCCGCCGAAGCGACCGCCCAGCTGTGGCGCCTGCTGGAACCGCACTGGGGTCCGGCCCGCGAGGTCCGCGCCCACCAGCCGCTCATGGTCACCGACCGCATGCCCGCCGACATCGCCCCGGATCCGTACGTCCGCCGCATCCGCAAGGACGAGATGGAGACGATCATGCCGGCGTGCGTGGCGATGTTCACCGAGGAGGTCGGTGTCTCCCCGCTGGCGGGCGACGGCGGCCTCCTCTACCAGGCCCGGGTCGCCGAACTCGTCGGCGCGGGCCGCTCCTTCGCCCGCCTCGACGAGCACGGCAAGGTCGTCTTCAAGGCGGAGATCGGCGCGGCGACCATGCAGGCCTGCCAGATCCAGGGCGTCTGGGTGGCCCCCGAGTACCGCGGCCAGGGCCTGGCGGCCCCCGGCATGGCAGCGGTCATGCGCTACGCCCTGGCAGACGTGGCCCCGATAGTCAGCCTCTACGTGAACGACTTCAACACGGCAGCGAGGCGGACGTACCTGAGGGTCGGCTTCCAAGAGGTGGGCGCGTTCATGAGCGTGCTCTTCTAGCCGTCCTCAGGGGCAGCAGCGCCTCAAGTGGCGCGCGGCTGGATCGACATGGGGCTCCGCCGCGTGGGCGCGAGCAACCGTGCACCTGCCCCCCGCACGTGACACAACACCCCCTGTAGGCTCCCGGCATGGACCTCGTCATCGGCCCCTTGGACCTCTCGACCCACGTAGACGAGGCCCTCGCCGTCCAAGCCGTCGCTTTCGGACTGGGCCAGGACGAGGTCGCCGTACGCCGCCACATCGTCCTCCGCCACATGACCTACCCCGGCGCAAGAGCCCTGGGCGCAACCGCCGGACGGCACCTCGTCGGGTTCGTCTACGGCATGCCCAACGACCGTGCCCACTGGTGGTCCACCGTCGTGGAGCCCTACCTCCGTGCCCAGGGCACCGACGCCTGGCTCGACGACGCCTTCGTGATCACCGAGCTGCACGTCCACCCGGACTACCAGAACCGCGGTATCGGCCGCGCCCTGATCACCACCCTGACCGACGCCGCCACGCAACCGCGCTCGATCCTCTCCGCTGTCGACACCGACAGCCCCGCCC
The DNA here is from genome assembly GCF_014647875.1 of Streptomyces brasiliensis. Taxonomy (GTDB): domain Bacteria; phylum Actinomycetota; class Actinomycetes; order Streptomycetales; family Streptomycetaceae; genus Streptomyces; species Streptomyces brasiliensis. The sequence goes on from NZ_BMQA01000069.1 coordinate 2,348, forward strand.
GCGGCCTGTACCGCTCCCTCGGCTACCAGGACCTCGCCCGCCAGGTCCACTTCCCGAGCGCGCCGAAGCCGTACGCCGTGATGGGCGCCCCTCTCCCGCTTCGCCGCCGATAACCGATTTCCGCCTGCCCAGCACGCCCGGCTAACCTCCTGCCATCACCTTCACGCAGCAGGAGTACGAGAACCATGGCGAACGCACCGGTCCAGCGCATGTCCCAGTTGATGGCCAAGACGCTGCGCGACGACCCGGCGGACGCCGAGGTCCTCAGCCACAAGCTGCTCGTACGCGCCGGCTATGTGCGCCGTACCGCCGCCGGTGTGTGGACCTGGCTGCCGCTCGGCCGTCGGGTGCTGGCCAACGTGGAGCGGATCGTCCGTGAGGAGATGGACGCGATCGGCGCCCAGGAGGTGCTGCTCCCCGCCCTGCTGCCGAGGGAGCCGTACGAGGCGACGGGCCGCTGGGACGAGTACGGCCCGGAGCTGTTCCGCCTCCAGGACCGCAAGGGCGGCGACTACCTCCTCGGCCCGACCCACGAGGAGATCTTCACCCTGCTGGTGAAGGACCAGGCGTCCTCGTACAAGGACCTTCCGGTCATCCTCTACCAGATCCAGACCAAGTTCCGTGACGAGGCCCGGCCCCGCGCGGGCATCCTGCGCGGCCGTGAGTTCCTGATGAAGGACTCGTACTCCTTCGACCTGGCCGACGAGGGCCTCGCCGAGTCGTACGCCCTGCACCGCCAGGCCTACCAGCGAGTCTTTGACCGCCTCGGCCTCGACTACCGCATCTGCGCCGCCACCGCCGGCGCGATGGGCGGCTCCAAGTCCGAGGAGTTCCTGGCGCCGGCCGAGGCGGGCGAGGACACCTTCGCGGACTGCCCGAACTGCGATTTCGCGGCCAACACCGAGGCGATCACGTACGAGCTCAAGCCGGTCGACGGTTCGGCCGTGCCCGCGCTCGAGGAGATCCCGACGCCGGACACCCCGACCATCGAGACCCTGGCCGCCTCCCTCGGTGTCCCGGCCTCGGCCACGCTGAAGAACCTCCTGGTGAAGGTCGACGGCGAGATCGTCGCCGTGGGTGTGCCCGGTGACCGTGAGGTCGACATGGACAAGGTCGAGGCGCACTTCGCCCCGGCGGTCGTCGAGATGGTCACCGAGGAGGACTTCGCGGGCCGTCCGGATCTGGTGCGCGGCTACGTCGGTCCGCAGGGCCTGGAGAAGGTCACGTACCTCGCCGACCCGCGGGTGGCGCCGGGCACGGCGTGGATCACGGGTGCCAACAAGCCGGACCTGCACGCGAAGAACGTGGTCGCGGGCCGTGACTTCGAGGTGGACGAGTACGTCGACGTCGTGGTGGTCCGGGAAGGCGACCCCTGCCCGAAGTGCGGCACCGGCCTCAAGCTCGACCGGGCCATCGAGATCGGCCACATCTTCCAGCTGGGCCGCAAGTACGCCGACGCCCTCAAGCTCGACGTCCTCGGCCAGAACGGCAAGCCGGTCCGCGTGACCATGGGCTCCTACGGCATCGGCGTCTCCCGCGCGGTCGCCGCGCTCGCCGAGCAGACCGCCGACGAGCACGGCCTGGTGTGGCCGCGCGAGGTCGCGCCGGCCGACGTGCACGTGGTCGCCGCGGGCAAGGCGCTGCAGACCGAGCTGGCCCTCGAGGTCTCCGAGAAGCTGCGCACGGCGGGTCTGCGCGTCCTGGTCGACGACCGGGCGGGCGTCTCCCCGGGTGTGAAGTTCACGGACGCCGAACTGATCGGCGTCCCCCAGATCCTGGTCGCGGGCCGCCGCTCGGCGGAGGGCGTCCTGGAACTGAAGGACCGCAAGACGGGCGAGCGCGAGGAACTGACGGTGGACGAGGCGATCGCCCGCCTCACCGCGATGCAGGCGTAACTCACCGGGTTCGACGGGCCGTTCCCCAGCCACGGGCGGGGGACGGCCCTGCTCGTGCGAGAGGCCGCCGGCCGCTGCCGGTGCGCCCGCTACAGCCAGCCGGCAAACTCCAGCAACAGCTCCGCGTCCTTCTCGCGCCCCACCCGGTGCGCCCGTACACCCGACTCCACAGCGCGGAACAGGGTCCAGCCCCGCAAGCGGTCCTGGTCCACCTCCAGGGACTCCGCGAGGCGCTTCACCCGGCGCCGCGTGGTCGCCGAGCCCGAAGGAGACGCGATCAGGTCCTCCACGCGGTCGCGGACCAGCCGGGCCAGGTCGAAGGCGCACTCGCCGACCACCGGGTCAGGGCCCACCGCCAGCCACGGCATCCGCTCCCCGGCGAGCACCTTGCTCTGCCGGAACGTGCCGTGCAGCAGGTGGTGCTCGGGCGGTGAGGCGAGCAGTTCCTCACGGGCCGCGAGCGCCGCGTCGACCAGCGGCGCCAGTTCGGGTTCGGCCTCGGCTCCCGCCCGCATCGCCTCCGCCTGCCGCCCGGTCCGCTCGGCGACGGTCTCGAAGCGGTGGGCGTTCTCGTCGGCGGGCGGCTCCACCCACAGCCGACGCAGCGTCCCGGCCGCCTCCAGCAGCGCCTTGGACTCGGGCAGCGACCGCACCGAGACGTCCGGGTGCAGCCGTTCGAGCAGCAGCACGCCCTCGGTGGTGAAGGGCTCCAGAAGCTGTACGGCACCCAGGCCGCCCCAGTGCGCCAGTGCCGCCCGCTCGCTCTCCGGCCGGGCCCGGCGCGGGGCCAGCTTGAGCACCGCCGGGGTGCCGTCCGCCTGCCGCACCAACACGACCAGGCTGCTGCGACCGCCCGGCACCTGGACCCGCTCCACGGTCAACTCGCGTACCGCGACGGCCTGTTGTGCCGTCTCGGGCAGCTTCTCCAACCAGTCGTCACCCTGCGGTGCCGTCTCACCGAGCGCCCTCACCAGGCGCCGCGGCGGTTCGAAAGCCATACGCGAGTTGTTCCCTTCCTGCTGAACGGAGCTACGCCGACGGAGTCGCCGAAGCCGACCCCGATGCCGTACCGGCCGTCTCGCCGGCCCGTTCGGCGAGACCAGGGAAGGCTACGCTCCCGCCGCGCCAGCGCACTGCCCGCACCGCGGCCTCCCGCAGCGCCTGCGCCGCCGAGCCCCGCCGGGCACCCTCGGTGGCGCGCACCAGGTCGGAGTACACCCCGGCCACGCGGTCCTCCAGCTCGGCCGCCAGCCGGACCGCCGCGGCCGCGTCCGGCACCGCGAACGGCAGCGCGTACGCCGCGCTCGACGCGACCGGCCTGCCGCCCAGGTCCCGCACCTCGCGCACCAGCGCGTCCCGCCGGGCCCGGTGCGCGTCGTAGGCAGCCCGCGCCTCGCCCCGCCGCTCCGCACCGACCCGCCCGCCGACGACGCCGTACCCGTACACGGCAGCGTGCTCCGCGGCCAACGCCGCCTGCACCGCCGTCAGTTCGACGGCCCTGTCCTGATCGCTCACTTGCCACCCTCCGTCAGCAGATACGCGTGCGCGGCTCCGGCCGCCGCCACCGACGCCAGGAGTCGTGCCAGTTCGCCCGGTACGTCCAGGAGCGCCTTCGCGCGGCGGTCCGCCAGTGCGCGTTCCGCGGTGGCGAGGCCGGCGAGGGCGTCCTTCTCGGTCGCCGGTACCGCGGGCGGCGGGGCCGCGGGTGCTACCACCGACGAGGACGCGGAGGGCGTGGCCCCGGCGCCGTCGCCGAACGCATCTGCGTGCCGTACGGCCTCCGCCCGCAGCGGCCCCAGCCGTTCCGCCAGCGTGGGATGCGCGGCGATGACGGCGTCGTACTGCTCCACCAGTCCCCGGCTGTCCCGCTGCGCACGCGCGCGTGCCTTCTCGGTGAGCGACGGACCGCTGTCCGTGCCGCCGTCGGCGTCCGCACCGTCCTTCCCGCCGGAAGAGCAGCCCGCCAGCAGGGCGGCCCCGGCGGCCGAGGCGAGCAGGGATCTTCTGCGCGGGCCGCGGAGGGCGCGCGACGCTGAGGAGAGGGGCACGGCAGACGTCCTCGGGGGCTCGTACGAACTCACGGGCGGGAGAGCGGGCCCGCCGGTGATCACGGTACCCGCGAACCCGTCCGACTCATGTCACCGGCTCGGTGGACCCGGCCAGGGGCACGGGGCCGCGTCCATCTGCGGCCCCGCCGCCGGACACACGTGGACGGCAACACACCCCGCGACCGGATACCCTTTGACCAGACACGCGACCCATCCCACAACAGCACACGCGGCCGAGGAGTCACCCGGATGAGCACCACCCAGAGCGAGAGGCTGCGAGAACTTCTGGAACCGCTCGTCACCTCACAGGGCCTGGACCTCGAAGAGATCGCCGTGGACTCCGTGGGACGCAAGCGGGTGCTGCGCGTCGTCGTCGACTCCGACACAGGAGCGGACCTGGACCGGATCGCCGATGTGAGCCGCGCGCTCTCGGCGAAGCTCGACGAGACGGACGCGATGGGAGCGGGCGCGTACGACCTGGAGGTCGGCACGCCGGGCGCGGAGCGCGCCCTCACCGAGTACCGCCACTACGTTCGTGCCACCGACCGCCTGGTGAGGTTCCAGCTCCACGAGGGGGGCGAGCTGGTCGCCCGCATCCTTGCCGTGGACGAGGAGGGCCTCGACCTCGAAGTGCCCGGCGTGAAGGGCCGCAGGGCGACCACGCGCAGACTGGCCTTCCCGGACATCGCAAAGGCGCGCGTGCAGGTCGAGTTCAGCCGCAAGGACGGCAAGAAGGACAACGGGGACGACAAGGACAACGAGAAGGAAGAGGAGGCGTAGCCATGGACATCGACATGAGTGCCCTGCGGGGCTTGGTTCGGGAGAAGGAGATCTCCTTCGACCTGCTGGTCGAGGCGATCGAGTCGGCCCTCCTCATCGCCTACCACCGCACCGAGGGAAGCCGCCGACACGCGCGCGTGGAGCTCAACCGGGAGACCGGGCATGTGACCGTGTGGGCGAAGGAGGACCCCGAGGACCTCGAAGAGGGCCAGGAGGCCCGCGAGTTCGACGACACTCCGTCCGGCTTCGGCCGCATCGCCGCCACCACCGCCAAGCAGGTCATCCTGCAGCGGCTGCGCGACGCCGAGGACGACGCGACGCTCGGCGAGTACGCCGGCCGCGAGGGCGACATCGTCACCGGAGTGGTCCAGCAGGGCCGCGACCCGAAGAACGTGCTCGTCGACATCGGCAAGCTCGAGGCCATCCTGCCGGTGCAGGAGCAGGTCCCGGGTGAGACGTATCCGCACGGCATGCGGCTGAGGTCGTACGTCGTACGGGTCGCGAAGGGCGTGCGCGGTCCGTCCGTCACCCTCTCACGCACCCACCCCAATCTGGTGAAGAAGCTCTTCGCGCTCGAGGTGCCGGAGATCGCCGACGGCTCCGTCGAGATCGCCGCCATCGCCCGCGAGGCCGGCCACCGCACCAAGATCGCCGTCCGTTCCACCCGTTCGGGCCTGAACGCCAAGGGCGCCTGCATCGGCCCCATGGGCGGCCGGGTGCGCAACGTGATGGGCGAGCTGAACGGCGAGAAGATCGACATCGTCGACTGGTCGGACGACCCGGCCGAGATGGTGGCGAACGCGCTGTCACCCGCCCGGGTGTCCAAGGTCGAGGTCGTGGACCTGGCCGCCCGGTCCGCCCGGGTGACGGTTCCCGACTACCAGCTGTCACTGGCGATCGGCAAGGAGGGGCAGAACGCCCGCCTTGCGGCCCGGCTGACCGGCTGGCGGATCGACATCCGTCCGGACACCGAGCAGCCCGGCGAATAGCGCCGGGGAATAGATCCAAGCCGCAGGGCGCTTGGATCACGACAGTTTCTGCACGGCAACTGTTCGAATCCTGCCCCAGAAGGGTGAGGTCGGTACGGGGAGGTAGACTGAGGAGTGTCTGGCCGGACGCATGCCGGAGCATGCCCTGAACGTACCTGTGTGGGGTGCCGGGAGCGAGCGGCCAAGAGCGATCTGTTGCGCATCGTGGCGATCAAGGACGAATGCGTCCCGGATCGTCGCGGTACGCTGCCCGGCCGGGGTGCCTATGTGCACCCCGCCTCGGTCTGTCTCGACCAGGCGGTACGCCGCCGGGCGTTCACGCGGGCACTCCGTGCCCCGGGAGCGCTCGACACAAAGGCGTTGCGCCAGTACGTGGAGCAGACGACAGTTGCTGAGCAGGCAACACCGTAAGACGTGTCGTGCGGAACCCCGTGCGGCCCAGGTACCCCCGCGAGTTGGAAGTAGGTCGAGATTGCGATGAGCACTCGATGAGCACGCGATGAGTACGCCCATGAAGTAGCGACGGTCCGGACGCACCCGGACCTAAAAGGAGCGAAGTGGCTAAGGTCCGGGTATACGAACTCGCCAAGGAGTTCGGGGTTGAGAGCAAGGTCGTCATGGCCAAGCTCCAGGAACTCGGTGAATTCGTCCGTTCGGCGTCTTCGACCATCGAAGCGCCCGTTGTCCGCAAGTTGACGGACGCCCTCCAGCAGGGCAACGGAGGCGGCAAGTCCGCCCCCGCACGCAAGGCTGCCCCGGCGAAGCCGGCAGCCCCCTCCCCGGCGCAGGTGGCCCGTCCGGCCGCGCCGCGCCCGCCGGCCCCCAAGCCGGCTGCCGCCGAGAAGCCCGCGGCTCCGGCCGCCCCGGCCGCTCCCGGCCCCCGACCCACCCCGGGTCCGAAGCCCGCGCCGCGGCCCGCCCCGGCGTCTCCGGCGCCGACCGCGCCCGAGTTCACGGCGCCCCCGGCGGCCCCCGCCGCATCGGCCTCCGGCCCCCGTCCCGGCGCTCAGCGTCCGGGTGGCCAGGCACCGCGTCCGGGCGCTCCGCGTCCGGGTGGTCCCGCGCAGGGTGGCCAGGGCCGCGGCGAGCGCGGCGAGCGTCCCGGTGGCGGCCGTCCTGGTGGCCAGGCGCCGCGTCCCGGTGCCCGTCCGTCCGGACCCCGTCCGGGCAACAACCCGTTCACCTCCGGAGGCTCCACCGGTATGGCGCGCCCGCAGGCGCCCCGTCCGGGCGGCGCCCCGCGTCCCGGCGGCCCCGGTGCCCCCGGCGGCGCTCCGCGTCCGCAGGGTGCGGGCGGCGGTCCTCGTCCCCAGGGCGCGGCGGGCGGTCCCCGTCCGCAGGCTCCGGGCGGCGCGCGTCCGACCCCGGGCGGGATGCCCCGTCCGCAGGGCGGCCCGCGTCCCGGCGGCGGCCCCGGCGGTCCCCGCCCGAACCCCGGCATGATGCCGCAGCGTCCCGCTGCCGGCCCCCGCCCCGGTGGCGGCGGTCCCGGCGGTCGCGGTCCCGGTGGCGGCGGTCGTCCCGGTGGCGGTGGCGGCGGTCGTCCGGGCGGCGGTTTCGCCGGTCGTCCCGGTGGTGGCGGCGGCGGTGGCTTCGCCGGTCGTCCCGGCGGTCCCGGTGGCGGTGGCGGCGGTTTCGCCGGTCGTCCCGGCGGTCCCGGTGGCGGTGGCGGCGGTGGCCGTCCCGGCTTCGGCGGCCGTCCCGGCGGTCCCGGTGGCCGCGGTGGCACGCAGGGCGCCTTCGGCCGTCCCGGCGGTCCCGCGCGTCGTGGCCGCAAGTCGAAGCGGCAGAGGCGCCAGGAGTACGAGGCCATGCAGGCCCCGTCCGTCGGCGGCGTGATGCTGCCTCGCGGCAACGGCGAGAGCATTCGCCTGTCGCGCGGTGCGTCCCTCACCGACTTCGCGGAGAAGATCAACGCGAACCCGGCGTCCCTCGTCGCGGTCATGATGAACCTCGGCGAGATGGTCACCGCGACCCAGTCCGTCTCCGACGAGACCCTCCAGCTCCTCGCCGGCGAGATGAACTACACGGTTCAGATCGTCAGCCCGGAGGAGGAGGACCGCGAGCTGCTCGAGTCCTTCGACATCGAGTTCGGCGAGGACGAGGGCGACGAGGAGGACCTGGTGGTCCGCCCGCCGGTCGTCACCGTCATGGGTCACGTCGACCACGGAAAGACCCGACTGCTCGACGCCATCCGCAAGACGAACGTCATCGCGGGCGAGGCCGGCGGCATCACCCAGCACATCGGTGCCTACCAGGTCGCGACCGAGGTCAACGGCGATGAGCGGGCGATCACCTTCATCGACACCCCGGGTCACGAGGCGTTCACCGCCATGCGTGCCCGCGGTGCGAAGTCGACGGACATCGCGATCCTCGTGGTCGCGGCGAACGACGGCGTGATGCCCCAGACCGTCGAGGCCCTGAACCACGCCAAGGCGGCCGACGTGCCGATCGTGGTCGCGGTCAACAAGATCGACGTCGAGGGCGCGGACCCGACCAAGGTGCGCGGCCAGCTGACCGAGTACGGCCTGGTGGCCGAGGAGTACGGCGGCGACACGATGTTCGTCGACATCTCCGCCAAGCAGGGTCTGCACATCGACAGCCTCCTCGAGGCGGTCGTCCTCACGGCCGACGCCGCCCTGGACCTTCGGGCCAACCCGAACCAGGACGCGCAGGGCATCGCGATCGAGTCCCGACTCGACCGCGGCCGCGGTGCCGTCTCGACGGTGCTCGTCCAGCGAGGCACGCTGCGGGTCGGCGACACGATGGTGGTCGGCGACGCGTACGGCCGCGTCCGGGCGATGCTCGACGACAACGGCAGCAACGTCGCCGAGGCCGGCCCGTCGACGCCGGTTCAGGTCCTGGGTCTGACCAACGTCCCGGGTGCCGGTGACAACTTCCTCGTGGTCGACGAGGACCGTACGGCCCGCCAGATCGCCGAGAAGCGCGCGGCGCGTGAGCGCAACGCGGCCTTCGCCAAGCGCACGCGTCGTGTGTCCCTCGAGGACCTGGACAAGGTGCTGAAGGCCGGCGAGGTCCAGCAGCTGAACCTGATCATCAAGGGTGACGCGTCCGGTTCCGTCGAGGCCCTCGAGTCCTCGCTGCTCCAGCTGGACGTCGGCGAAGAGGTCGACATCCGCGTCCTGCACCGCGGCGTCGGTGCGGTCACGGAGTCCGACATCGACCTGGCGATGGGTTCCGACGCCATCGTGATCGGCTTCAACGTGCGCGCCGCCGGGCGTGCGCAGCAGATGGCCGAGCGCGAGGGCGTGGACGTCCGGTACTACTCGGTCATCTACCAGGCGATCGAGGAGATCGAGGCGGCCCTCAAGGGCATGCTCAAGCCGGAGTTCGAGGAGGTCGAGCTCGGTACGGCGGAGATCCGCGAGGTCTTCAAGTCGTCCAAGCTGGGCAACATCGCCGGTGTGCTCATCCGGTCCGGCGAGGTCAGGCGCAACACCAAGGCGCGCCTGCTGCGCGACGGCAAGGTCGTCGCGGAGAACCTCAACATCGAGGGACTGCGTCGCTTCAAGGACGACGTCACCGAGATCCGCGAAGGGTTCGAGGGTGGTATCAACCTCGGCAACTTCAACGACATCAAGGTCGACGACGTCATCGCGACGTACGAGATGCGCGAGAAGCCGCGGGTGTAACAGCCCGGGCTTCCGGAACGGTCCGGTCCGGGGCCGGTCGACGGAGAGTAATTTCCGTCGATCGGCCCCGGCCGTTCGTTGTACGGTGCTGATGTTCCTGCCGATCGCTCGGCAGGCCCGTCAATCCCGTACCGGCGGGTCATCCGGACACACACATGTATGTCGGGACTCTGTCCTTCGATCTCCTGCTCGGCGACGTACGGTCGCTGAAGGAGAAGCGCTCCCTCGTCCGCCCCATCGTCGCCGAACTCCAGCGCAAGTACGCGGTGAGCGTGGCGGAGGTCGATCACATGGATCTCCATCGCAGGGCCGTGATCGGTCTGGCGATGGTGTCCGGCGACGCGGGGCATCTGAGCGACGTACTGGACCGCTGCGAGCGGCTGGTCGCCGGGCGCCCCGAGGTGGAGCTGCTGTCGGTGCGACGGCGCTTCCACGGCGACCACGACGACTGAAGTTTGAACAAGGAACAGGAAGAACGGGAGACGGACCAGTGGCCGACAACGCGCGGGCGAAAAGGCTGGCGGACCTCATCCGAGAGGTGGTGGCCCAGAAGCTGCAGCGCGGGATCAAGGACCCGCGGCTCGGCTCGCACGTCACCATCACGGACACCCGGGTCACCGGGGACCTGCGGGAGGCGACCGTCTTCTACACGGTGTACGGGGACGACGAGGAGCGAAAGGCCGCCGCCGCGGGCCTGGAGAGCGCCAAGGGCATCCTGCGCTCCGAGGTCGGCCGCGCGGCCGGTGTGAAGTTCACGCCGACGCTCAGCTTCGTCGCGGACGCCCTGCCGGACACCGCCCGGACCATCGAGGACCTCCTCGACAAGGCGCGGCAGTCCGACGCGAAGGTGCGCGAGGCGTCCGCGGGCGCCGCGTACGCCGGTGACGCCGACCCGTACCGCAAGCCGGGCGAGGAAGCCGACGACGAGGCAGAGACGGACGACGCCGCCGAATGACCAGCAAGCCCACTCCGCCCGACGGCCTTGTCATCGTCGACAAGCCGTCGGGCTTCACTTCGCACGACGTCGTCGCCAAGATGCGCGGCATCGCCCGGACCCGTCGCGTCGGCCACGCCGGCACGCTCGACCCCATGGCGACGGGTGTCCTCGTCCTCGGTGTCGAGAAGGCGACAAAGCTCCTCGGGCATCTCGCCCTCACCGAGAAGGAGTACCTCGGCACGATCCGGCTGGGCCAGACGACGGTCACGGACGACGCCGAGGGCGAGATCACGGGGTCGGTGGACGCCTCGAAGGTCGCCCGCGAGGCCGTCGACGCCGGGATCGCCAAGCTGACCGGCGACATCATGCAGGTGCCGTCCAAGGTCAGCGCCATCAAGATCGACGGCGTGCGCTCGTACAAGCGGGCGCGGGAGGGCGAGGACTTCGAGATCCCGGCCCGGCCCGTCACCGTCTCGTCCTTCACCGTGTACGACGTCCGCGACGCCGTCGCCGAGGACGGCACCCCCGTGCTCGACCTGGTCGTCTCGGTGGTCTGCTCCTCCGGCACCTACATCCGCGCCCTCGCCCGCGACCTGGGCGCCGACCTCGGCGTGGGCGGACACCTCACGGCGCTGCGCCGGACGCGCGTCGGACCGTACAAGCTGGACTGCGCCAAGACCCTGGACCAGCTTCAGCAGGAGCTGACGGTGATGCCGATCGCGGAGGCCGCCGCGGCCGCGTTCACGCGCTGGGACGTGGACGCCAGACGGGCGCGGCTGCTCACCAACGGCGTGCGGCTCGAGATGCCCGACGTGTACGCGGGCGCCGGGCCCGTGGCCGTGTTCGATCCCGAGGGCGGCTTCCTGGCGTTGGTCGAGGAACAGAAGGGCAAGGCCAAGAGCCTGGCGGTCTTCGCCTGACCCGGGGCGGGACGCGCTGTCCCTGTCCGTGGAGCGGCGGCCACGGGTGTCGTCGTTGCCGCCGCTCCACGGTCCCCCCTCGGTTCCCCCACCCCCAGGGTGTATCCACCCGCCCCCGCCTGTTCACCCGACCGTGCAGGCGCTCGGAGTGAACCGGGGGAGCGGAAGGGGGCGCTTTCCCCCCACGATCTGTCCCACCGATCTTTCCGCCCTTACCGTCGGAGAGAGGGCACAGATGTACGGCTGTGCGGCGGGGAGGTTCAGCCATGGCGCTACGGGACCCGCGGAAGTCGGCCGGTCACGGACGCCGGGGGCCGCGCGGGGTGCGGGGGAGTGACGGGCGCGGTGGGGCAGGACGCGGTGGGCAAGCGGGCTTCGGGGTGGGTGCCGTCATCGGTGACCGTACCGGTGCGCCGCCGCCCGCTTTCGGTGACTGTCTGGTCCAGGTCCGTGATCTCGCCGGGCGGCCCCGCGGCACCGGGTTCGCGGCCGATCACCATGGCACCGTCGTCACCAGCCACGAAGCCGTCGACGGGCTGGCTCGGCTCCTCCTGCACGTCGGGGACCGCACCTGTCTCGTGACCGCCGAGGCCGTCACCTCGCTGCCCGAGCTGGATCTGGCCCTCGTCCGCACCGAAGGGCTGGGGGTGGAGCCGCTTCCGGTCGCCGTGCGGGAGCGGATCGAGACGGGCACGTATGTGCGGATCGCCGCCGGGTGCTGGCGCGAGGCCCGGGTGCTCGGCGCCGGTCAGGTGACGTACACGGCCGCCGACCGCTTCCATCTCCTCGACGACGCACTGGAGTTGGCGATCGGCACGGCGGGACGGGACGCGCTGCGCCTCGCCGGCGGGGCCGCCGGCGGACCGGTGCTCGACGCGGACACCGGCGCCGTCCTCGCCGTCCTGGGCACGGCCCTGCAGTCCGGCCACCGCGACGTCGGCTTCGCGGTACCGCTGCGGCACCCGGCGCCGGGCCCACTCGCCGACCTGCTCGCCCGCAATGCGGCCACGGTGCCCGCCTACGGCACCGACCTCAATCTGGCGGGCGTCCTGGAACTGACGGCGACATCGGTGGCGCAGGACGGACCGCCCGGTGCGCTCGCCGGAGACCTCGGCGGCATAACGCCCGCGTCCGTGGAACCTGTCGAACGAGCCGATGCGGTAAGGGAGTTGTCGGCCTTCACGGCGAGCGGAGCCACCCTCCTCGGCCTCGTCGGCGACCCGGGCAGCGGTCGTACGACGGAGCTCGCAGCCCTCGCCGCCCGCCGCCACCACGACGCCGAACCCGCCCCCACCCTCTGGCTGCGCGGCGCCGACCTGCGGGACGCCGACGCCTCGGTGGCCGACGCGGCGGGCCGGGCCCTGGAGCGCGCCGCACTCATCGTCGCCGCCTCCAGGGCCGTCCCGCCCGCCGAACTCGGCGACCTCGCCCCGGAGCGCCTGGCCCGTCTCGCCGCGCAGGCCGGCCACCCCCTGCTGCTCCTGCTCGACGGCCCCGAGGAGATGCCTCCCGTCCTCGCCCACCGGCTCTCCGAGTGGACCGAGGGCACGGCGGACTGGCTGCGCGAGACCGGGGCGCGGCTCCTGGTCGCGTGCCGGGAGGAGTACTGGGAGGGCGCCGGAGACCGGTTCCCGCGCGAGCTGTTCCGCCCCGGCTCCGGTGCCGACGCCCAGCCCGGTCTGCCGCCCTGTGTCCACCTGGGCGACCTCGCCCCGGACGAGGCCCGCCGGGCCGGCTCCCGGTACGGCGTTCCCGACGGCGCCCTCACCGAGCGCGAGGCCGGTCACCCCCTCACCCTGCGTCTGCTCTCCGAGGTCCGCACCGCCCTCCCGGACGCCCCGCTCCCGAGCCGTGCCGACCGGCACGACGTCTTCTCCGCCCACCTCGACCTGATGTGCCTGCGCATCGCGGTCCGCCTCGCCGCCGAGCACGGCCTGCGGGGTACGGCCGTACGACGCCTCGCAGCCCGGGTCTGCGGACAGGTCCACGAGGCCGCGCGGCGCAGCCTCGGCCCCGGGCACGGGGAGCTGGACCGGGAGTCGTTCGAGGCGGTGTTTCCGTGGGGGCCCGTACCGGCCCGGCTCGGCGGCAGCAGCGGCTGGGCGTCCGCCGTGCTGGCCGAGGGGCTCCTGGTCCCGGCGGGCGGCGGTTACCGCTTCGCCCACGAGGAGCTGGCCGACTGGATCCAGGGCATGCACCTGGACCTCGACGAGGCGCTGCACGCTCTGGTCCACCGCCGCCGCACTCCGGACGGCGCCCACCCGATGCCCGTACCGCACCACCGCATCGGCCCCGTCGTCCAGGCCCTGCTCCATCTCGCCCGCCACCAGGGGCACCGCCGACTCTGCCTCCGCCTGGAGGAGTTGACCCACGCGCTGGACGCGGACCCGGCGTCCTGGTGGGCCGCCCGGCTGCTCTCCCGGACCCTGCTGCACGTCCCCGACGCGACGCCGTACACGGGTGTGCTGCGCCTCCTGGCCGACCGGATCGTGACCTGGCGACGCCGGCAGCGGCCCGTACCGGGCGAGTTCGGCCCCGCCTTCTGGGCCGACCTGCCTATCCCGGACGCCGAACGCCTGGACCTGCTGCGCAGCCTGATCCTGGCCGACGAGGCTCCTTCGGGGGCCGGCACGGAGGACCCCGGTGAGAGTGCCGGGCGCGCCGTACCCGTTCCCCGTTACCTCGACGCCGTGGCCCGGCTGCTCGCCGCCGACCCCGGTGCCGTACAGCCGCATCTGACCCGCTGGTTCGACGACGAGCGCGCGCTGCCCGCGACGCCGTACGCCACCGTGGCGACCGCTGCGCAGGCGCTGCTGCACACGCACCGCCGCCAGGCCCCGGACGACCTCACCGAGGTACTGGTGGGGTGTGCGCACCGGCGGGCCGACGAGCTGCTCGTCGTACTGGCCGAGGACGAGCCGTCGGCCGTCTGCCGGGCCGTCGACCGGTGGGCCCACGACGAGCGCCCCGCGCGCCGGGTGGCGGCCGTGGCGTACGGACTGCTCGCCGCACCGCACGTCCGCAGCGAGGCCGACCGCGAGCTGCTGCGCTACGCCGCCCTCGCCCTGCTCGCCCGCCCCGCCGACGCCGGCCTGCACGGCGGCGCCCTCGCCCTCCTCGTCCGCGACCCGCTCACCCGTGCCCGCCACCTCCCGCAGGCCCTGCGGCACTTCACGTCCGGTGACCCGCAGTTCCCGCCGAGCGCCCTGGTCCCCGCCCTGGACACGGACCCGGAGCCGGTCCTCGCGGCCTTCCGCGCCCGGCTGCGCGAACCGGACGCCGGCGCCGCGGTGCGCACCCTGGCCGACGTCACCACGCCCGTACTCGCCCGCCGCGTGGCCACCCTGGTCCTGGAGGCCGGCCGGCTCGCGCCCGGGACCGCCGGGCACGTGGCGGAGTACGTCGACCGCCGCCTCGATCAGGGACCCGCCGCCCGCGCAGCGCTCCTGCCCCTGGTCACCGGCCTCCTGGACGGCGGCCCCGAACCGGTCCGGGCGGCCCTCGCGACCGTGCTCGCCGCCCCTGGCACCCCGGCCTCCCGTCCGCTGCGCCGCGAGCTCCTGGAGTTCCTGCTCACCCACGAGCACGACCCCGCCGTCCTGGACGCCCTGCTGCACGCGGCCGCGCTCGGCGGGGACGCCGGCGACTGCGACGACGCCGACGTGCGGGACCTCGTCCACCGCACCGGCCTCCTCCTCGTCCGCACCCCCGACGGCGCGACCCGCTTCGACCGCGGCCTGGTCGACCTGGGCCGGCACGTCCCCGGCTTCGCCGCGCTGGTGGCCCGCTGGCTGACCGACACCCCGGACGTCTGGGCCGCCGTGGTCGGCCCGAGCACGCGCCGGATGATCGGTAACCTGGCGGGCGTACGGGTCCCCGCCTGACGTCCGGACCGTACGCCCGGTCCCCGGCGCGGGCGCGTGCGCCCCGTCACAGCCCGGATACCGATGCCCGCCCGGTCCGGCGGGCATGGCACCCTTAGAGCTGCGTAAGAGCTAATCGGAAACACGGACAAGGGTTCGAGGAGCGGTCACAGTGCAGCGCTGGCGTGGCTTGGAGGACATCCCCCAGGACTGGGGGCGCAGCGTCGTCACCATCGGCTCCTACGACGGAGTGCACCGCGGCCACCAGCTGATCATCAGCCATGCCGTGGAGCGCGCCCGCGCGCTGGGCGTCCCCTCCGTCGTCGTCACGTTCGACCCGCACCCCAGCGAGGTCGTCCGCCCGGGCAGCCACCCGCCCCTGCTCGCCCCGCACCACCGCCGCGCCGAACTGATGGCCGACCTGGGCGTGGACGCGGTGCTGATCCTTCCCTTCACGACCGAGTTCTCGAAGCTGTCCCCGGCCGACTTCGTCGCCAAGGTCCTGGTCGACAAGCTGCACGCCAAGGCGGTCGTCGAGGGCCCCAACTTCCGCTTCGGCCACAAGGCGGCGGGCAACGTGGCGTTCCTCGCCGAGCAGGGCGAGACCTACGACTTCGAGGTCGAGGTCGTCGACCTGTACGTGTCCGGTGCCGCGGGCGGCGGCGATCCCTTCTCCTCCACCCTGACCCGCCGCCTGGTCACCGCGGGCGACGTCGAGGGCGCCCGCGAGATCCTCGGCCGCCCGCACCGCGTGGAGGGCGTTGTGGTCCGCGGCGCTCAGCGCGGCCGTGAACTGGGCTTCCCGACGGCCAACGTCGAGACCCTGCCGCACACCGCGATCCCGGCCGACGGCGTGTACGCCGGCTATCTGCACGCGCAGGGCGAGGTGATGCCGGCGGCGATCTCCGTCGGCACGAACCCGCAGTTCGACGGCACCGAGCGCACGGTGGAGGCGTACGCCATCGACCGTGTGGGCCTCGACCTGTACGGCCTGCATGTCGCGGTCGACTTCCTGGCGTACGTGCGCGGCCAGGCGAAGTTCGAGTCCCTGGAGGCACTGCTGGAGCAGATGGCCGTGGACGTGAAGCGGTGCCGGGAGCTGATCGCGGCGGAGGAGTAGACAGTCGTACGACGCGAAAGGGCGGCCGGTGCCTCGGTGGCACCGGCCGCCCTTCGTCATGTCCCGGTCCTACTGCTGAGGCGGCGCCTGCGGCGGGTAGGGCTGCCCGGGCTGTCCCGGCTGGGGATACGGCTGTCCCGGCTGACCGGGCTGCTGCGGGTACTGCGGATACGGCTGGCCCGGGGCCTGGGGTGCCTGCGGGTAGGGCGGCGGCGGGGTCTGCTGCTGCGGCGGGTACGGCTGTCCCGGCACCTGCGGCGGGTAGGGCCGGCCGGGCAGCGGCGGGGCGGCCACCGGCGGCGGGTTGCCGTCGCTGGTCCACAGCCCGTGCGACTGCTGGTGCCGCACGAAGTCCTCGGCGACCATCGCCGCGAGGTTGAAGTACGCCTCCCGCACCTTGGGCCGCATCATGTCGAGGTCGACCTCGGCACCGGCGGAGAGGTGCTCGTCGAAGGGCACGACCACGACGCCCCGGCACCGCGTCTCGAAGTGGCTGACGATGTCCTCCACCTTGATCATCTTGCCGGTCTCGCGCACCCCGGAGATGACGGTGATGGAGCGCGACACGAGGTCGGCGTAGCCGTGCGCGGACAGCCAGTCCAGCGTCGTACTGGCGCTGCTCGCACCGTCCACGGACGGCGTGGAGATGATGATCAACTGGTCGGCCAGATCGAGGACTCCGCGCATGGCGCTGTAGAGCAGGCCGGTTCCCGAGTCGGTGAGGATGATCGGGTACTGCTTGCCGAGCACGTCGATCGCGCGCCGGTAGTCCTCGTCGTTGAAGGTCGTGGACACGGCCGGGTCGACGTCGTTGGCGATGATCTCGAGCCCGGACGGCGCCTGGGAGGTGAACCGGCGGATGTCCATGTACGAGTTGAGGTACGGGATCGCCTGGACGAGGTCACGGATGGTGGCCCCGGTCTCGCGGCGCACACGGCGGCCGAGCGTACCGGCGTCCGGGTTCGCGTCGATGGCGAGGATCTTGTCCTGCCGCTCGATGGCGAGCGTCGAACCGAGGGCGGTGGTCGTCGTGGTCTTCCCCACCCCGCCCTTGAGGCTGATGACGGCGATCCGGTAGCAGGACAGCACGGGCGTCCGGATCAGCTCCAACTTCCGCTGCCGCTCGGCCTCCTCCTTCTTCCCTCCGATCTTGAACCGGGAGGGCGCGGCGGCCGGGCGTCCGCTCTTCGCCTTCTGCTTCTTGTTGTTGAGCAGCCGGTCGGACGACAACTCGACGGCAGCGGTGTATCCCAGCGGCGCGGCCCCCGGGTTCGTCGGCTGCCGCTGGTCGTGCTGCATGGGCTGCGGCCATGCGACGCCGACGCGGGGGTCCACGGGAGGCTGGGGAGGCTGCGGGGCGGGTGCGGGTGCCTGCGGCGCCTGGGCGCGGGACTGGGGTTGGGGCTGCTCGGATTGTGCAGGGGGCTGGGGGAAGCCGTAGCCGGGCTGCTGCGGGTTGGGGGCCGGGGGCTGGGATGCCGGAGCGGCGCCGGGGTTGGGGAAGCCGTAGCCGGCCGGGGCGTTGGGGGCCGGAGGCTGGGGGTCGGTCGGCTGGGGGAAGCCGTAGCCGGCCTGCGGGACGGGCGCGGGGGCCGGGGGCTGGGGTGCGGCCGGGTTCGGGAAGCCGTAGCCGGCTTGCGGGTTGGATGCGGGGGCCGGGGGCTGGGGCGCCGGGGCCGGTGCTCCGCCGGAGTTCGGGAAGCCGTAGCCGCCCTGGGCCGCGGGCTGCCGAGGTTCCGGCGCGTACGGCCGGCCGGGCTGGGGGGCGGGCTGGTTCCACGCGGCGGGCGCGGGCTGCGGCGCCTGCGGCTGGAACGGCGGCTGCTGCGCGGGTGCGGGCGCCGGACCCTGCGGTCCCGGGGGCTGCGGCCGGCCGGGCGTGGCGGGCTGCTCCTGCGCCTGCTGCGCGGGCCACTGGGCCGCAGGCTCGGGTGCCGCGGGCTGGTACGACGGCGGCAGCGGCGGCATCCCGGGCTGCGGCGCCGGCGGGGGAGTCCAGGCGGGCGGGGCGTCCTGCGGTGCGGGCGGGGCGGGCGGAACGGCGTCCTGCGGCTCGCTCTGCTCGGGTACGGCGTCCTCGGGTACGGCGTCGGAGGGCGCCTCGTCCTCGGGCTCGGCCTCGTTCGCAACGGCGTCCTGCGCGTCCTCCACGACCCCGGCGGGCTCGGCGTCGGCGTCCGCCGCCAAGGAGTCCTGAGCCGAATCCTCTTCCTCTTCCTCGGCCACCGTAGCGACCTCGGCGACTTCGGCGACCTCCTCAGCCTCCTCGACCTCCGAAGTCTCGTGCTCGCCCTCGTCCGACTCCACCGAAGCCGCACCCGCAGGCACGCCCTCCTCGGAGTCGTCGCCGACCTCGTCAACTCCCCCGGAGACACCGGGGAGTTCGACCTCGTCGACCACATCGGCCGAGTCGTCCCCCGCATCCGACGCGTCCGCCGGAGCCTCGGGCTCCGCGGCCTCGCGCTCCGCGATCTCTGCCATCTCGCGCTTCAGCGCGACAGCGGAGAACCGCATCGTGACGCCGCTCTCCAGTTGTCCGCTCCTGGCGGACTCCTCCTCTTCCTCAGGAACCGGAGCCGGAGGAACCGCAGGCTCGGACGGCGCCCACTGCTGCTGGAACCCGCCGAGCGGAATGTTCGGCACGGCCGCGGGCGAGGCCGGATCCGCCACGGACGACGTGTTCTGCGACGTGCTATCGGGCTCGGCCTGCGGCTCGAACCCGCTCCCGACGGGCAGCTTCGGCACCGCGGACGCACTCCCACCAGCCGACGAGGGCGGCGCGGGCGGCGTGAAGGGCGCCCCCGGCGCAGGAGTTGGAGCCGGCGGAGTGAAGGGCGCCCCCGGCGCGGGCTGCGGAGGCGGCGGCGTGAACGGTGCACCAGGAGTCACGTTCCCGGCCTGCTGAGCATGCGGAGGAGGAGTCAGCCCCGGAATCGGAGCCCCCGCCGGGAACGGCGAACCACCCGGCCGCGAGAACGACGAGGGAGACGAAGGGGCCGTAGCAGAAGGAGACGTACCCGAAGGAGCAGTACCGGACGGAGACCCGGCCGCACCGGAGGGCGGCCCAGGCACCCCACTCGCGCCCGCGCCCGACTCCGAACCCTCGGCCGCACCGGACTCTTCCGACGCCCCCGACGCGTTCTGCGTGTACCACGCGGGCGGCGCGTAGTCGATCGTGAACTCGCCCGTCGTCTCGATGGAGGACTCCGCGTCGGGCTGGTCATCGCCGGGTGTGGCCCAGCCCCCGCGGATCCCGTCCCGCTCGCTGCTCACAGTTCCTCCTGATGTGGTCGAGCACCCTCATGCCGTGCCGGGGCGACCATGTCGTGTCGTTCTCAGTCGTCCGTGGTCGTTCGAGGTAGTCCGATCCACCGGCTCTCCCCCTGGGACGCCGATGCCCCGTCCACAGGTTCTGGCACCGCGCCCTCTCCCAGCCTAATCACCGGGCGCCCCGCCCCGGCAGGCCCGTCCACCACCGGGCGACTGCCCACTGCGTCACAACCTGCCCCGAAGTGCCGTGCACAGTCGGCGTATTGATGAACAATCCGGGCAACAAGCATGAACGAGAAGGGCGATAACCCGCACAACCATGCAAGAAGGGACAGCACGCGCGCGTGCCGCCCCTTCTCAGTCACTCACTTGAGGTCGTCCGAACCGTCTCCGGCCCGCTCACTCCGTCGGGAGACCCCCGTTGTGCGGCCCGGGCTCCAGATCGAACTCCCCGTCGCGCGCGCCCAGCACGAACGCCCGCCACTCCGCCTCCGTGTAGCGCAGCACGGTGCCGGGGTCCAGGGAGGACCGCATGGCCACCGCCCCGTCGGGCAGGTACGCGATCTCGACCCGCTCCTCGTGCTCCTCGGCGCCGGGCGCGCAGTGCCACTCGACGTCCGAGATGTCGAGCGCGTACAGCTCGTCCCGTTCCCGCTCCTTGCGCGCCTTGATCTCCTCCGCCGTCTCCGCCATGACGCAGCGACCCCTTCCCGGCATGCACCATTGATCCGAGCACTCACCTTATTGACCCGGCGACCGCCGCAGCGGTGCTTCGGTGACCGCGGTCAAGGTGCCCACCTGTGCCTGGTACCCTGAGTGACGGCCGTTTGTGTACGCACCCCCGGAGCCCCCGAGGCCCTGGAGGCCGCGCCCAGCGGATCCCCGCCTCCCGAGTAACGGAAGCTCCCCCGCGATGAAGACCGGGGGCACTCGATGGCATTCACAGACCATGAGGAGTACGCGTGTCGCTCGACGCCGCTACGAAGAAGCAGATCATCGGCGAGTTCGGTACCAAGGAGGGTGACACCGGCTCCCCCGAGGTCCAGGTCGCTCTGCTGTCCCGTCGGATCTCCGACCTGACGGAGCACCTCAAGACCCACAAGCACGACCACCACTCCCGCCGGGGTCTGCTGATCCTGGTCGGCCAGCGTCGCCGCCTGCTGCAGTACCTGGCCAAGAAGGACATCCAGCGCTTCCGTGCGCTGGTCGACCGCCTCGGCATCCGCCGCGGTGCGGCGGGCGCCAAGTAGGACGCCGTGAAGGGAGCGGTTCCCGAAACGATCGGGGGCCGCTCCCTTTGCCGTACGTGCGGAAACGTGCGGAGTGTCACTCACGCTTTGTACTGTGGTAGCACAACGCAAAACGCACGGCACAGAACACGTACGAGACAGAACGAGGAGAAGCGCGCCTAGCCGCCGCCGGTCCTCGGTAGTGGCCCCCGGGGGAAGCGAGCCCCGGGTGCTTCGATCGAAGACCGGCCCGCACCGCACGGAGCGCTTCCCCGCAACCGTCCCCCTGCCACACGGGCAGCCCCGGGACGAAGACGAGGAGAAAACGCTAGTGGAGAACGAGACCCACTACGCCGAGGCCGTCATCGACAACGGCGCCTTCGGCACCCGTACGATCCGCTTCGAGACGGGCCGCCTGGCCAAGCAGGCCGCCGGTTCCGCCGTGGCGTACCTGGACGACGACACCATGGTGCTGTCGGCCACCACCGCCTCCAAGAACCCCAAGGACCAGCTCGACTTCTTCCCGCTCACGGTGGACGTCGAGGAGCGGATGTACGCCGCCGGCAAGATCCCCGGCAGCTTCTTCCGCCGTGAGGGCCGGCCCTCCGAGGACGCGATCCTCACCTGCCGGCTCATCGACCGCCCGCTGCGCCCGTCCTTCAAGAAGGGCCTGCGCAACGAGATCCAGGTCGTCGCCACCGTCATGGCGCTCAACCCCGACCACCTGTACGACGTCGTGGCGATCAACGCCGCGTCCGCGTCCACGCAGCTGGCCGGCCTGCCCTTCTCCGGCCCGATCGGCGGCGTCCGCGTCGCGCTGATCCGCGGCCAGTGGGTCGCCTTCCCGACGCACACCGAGCTCGAGGACGCCGTCTTCGACATGGTGGTCGCGGGCCGCGTCCTGGAGGACGGCGACGTCGCGATCATGATGGTCGAGGCCGAGGCCACCGAGCACACGATCAAGCTGGTCGAGGGTGGCACCGAGGCGCCGACCGAGGAGGTCGTCGCCGCCGGTCTGGAGGCCGCGAAGCCGTTCATCAAGGTCCTTTGCAAGGCCCAGGCCGACCTCGCCGCGAAGGCGGCGAAGCCGACCGCCGAGTTCCCGATCTTCCTCGACTACCAGGACGACGTCCTGGAGGCGCTGACCGGCGCCGTCCGCCCGGAGCTGGCCTCCGCGCTGACCATCGCGGGCAAGCAGGAGCGCGAGGCCGAGCTGGACCGCGTCAAGGGCCTGGCCGCAGAGAAGCTCCTGCCGGAGTTCGAGGGCCGCGAGAAGGAGATCTCCGCCGCGTACCGCTCGCTCACCAAGCAGCTGGTCCGCGAGCGCGTGATCAAGGAGAAGAAGCGCATCGACGGCCGCGGTGTCACCGACATCCGCACCCTGGCCGCCGAGGTCGAGGCCATCCCGCGGGTGCACGGTTCCGCGCTGTTCGAGCGTGGCGAGACCCAGATCTTGGGCGTCACCACCCTCAACATGCTCCGCATGGAGCAGCAGCTGGACACCCTCTCCCCGGTGACCCGCAAGCGCTACATGCACAACTACAACTTCCCGCCGTACTCCACCGGTGAGACCGGCCGCGTCGGCTCCCCGAAGCGCCGCGAGATCGGCCACGGCGCTCTCGCCGAGCGTGCCCTCGTGCCGGTGCTGCCGATGCGCGAGGAGTTCCCGTACGCGATCCGCCAGGTGTCCGAGGCCCTCGGCTCCAACGGTTCGACGTCCATGGGTTCCGTCTGCGCCTCCACCATGTCGCTGCTCAACGCCGGTGTGCCGCTGAAGTCCCCGGTCGCCGGTATCGCCATGGGTCTGATCTCCCAGGAGATCGACGGTGAGACGCACTACGTCACCCTCACCGACATCCTCGGTGCGGAGGACGCCTTCGGTGACATGGACTTCAAGGTCGCCGGCACCAAGGAGTTCGTGACCGCCCTCCAGCTCGACACCAAGCTGGACGGCATCCCGGCCTCCGTCCTGGCCGCGGCCCTCAAGCAGGCCCGCGACGCACGCCTCCACATCCTCGACGTGATGATGGAGGCCATCGACCGGCCCGACGAGATGTCCCCGCACGCTCCGCGGATCATCACCGTCAAGATCCCGGTCGACAAGATCGGTGAGGTCATCGGCCCCAAGGGCAAGATGATCAACCAGATCCAGGAGGACACGGGCGCCGAGATCACCATCGAGGACGACGGCACGATCTACATCGGTGCCGCCGACGGCCCGTCCGCCGAGGCCGCCCGCGCCACGATCAACGGCATCGCCAACCCGACGATGCCCGAGGTCGGCGAGCGCTACCTCGGTACGGTCGTGAAGACGACCACCTTCGGTGCGTTCGTCTCCCTGCTGCCCGGCAAGGACGGTCTGCTGCACATCTCGCAGATCCGCAAGCTGGCCGGCGGCAAGCGCGTGGAGAACGTCGAGGACGTCCTCGGCGTGGGCCAGAAGGTCCAGGTCGAGATCGCCGAGATCGACTCCCGCGGCAAGCTCTCCCTCGTTCCGGTGATCGAGGGCGAAGACGCCGCATCCGATGGCGGCTCCGCCGCAGGCTCGGACAAGAAGGACGACACCGACCAGTGACGTCTAGTAGCTCCATGACGACGGCCCGCACCTCCTCGGAGGCGCGGGCCGTCGCCCGTACCCAAACCCTCATCAAGGGCACCGGCGGCATCGGCACGGTCCGCAGGACCACCCTCCCGGGCGGTCTGCGCATCGTCACGGAGACCCTGCCCTCGGTCCGCTCGGCGACGTTCGGCATCTGGGCGCACGTCGGCTCCCGCGACGAGACCCCGGCCCTGAACGGCGCCACGCACTACCTGGAACACCTGCTCTTCAAGGGCACGTCGCGGCGCAGTGCGCTGGACATCTCCGCGGCCGTCGACGCGGTCGGCGGCGAGATGAACGCGTTCACGGCGAAGGAGTACACGTGCTACTACGCGCGCGTGCTCGACACCGACCTGCCGCTCGCCATCGACGTCGTCTGCGACATGCTCACGGGCTCGCTGATCATCGAGGAGGACGTCAACGTCGAGCGCGGCGCCATCCTCGAAGAGATCGCGATGACGGAGGACGACCCGGGCGACTGCGTGCACGACCTGTTCGCGCACACGATGTTCGGCGACAACGCCCTCGGCCGCCCGGTCCTCGGCACGGTCGACACGGTCAACGCCCTCACCGCCGACCGCATCCGCCGCTTCTACAAGAAGCACTACGACCCGACCCATCTGGTCGTGGCGGCCGCCGGCAACATCGACCACAACAAGGTCGTACGCCAGGTCCGTGCCGCCTTCGAGAAGGCGGGCGCGTTCAAGAACGGCGCGGCGGAGCCCATCGGCCCGCGCGAGGGCCGCCGCACGATCCGCACGGCGGGTCGCGTCGAACTGCTCGGCCGCAAGACCGAGCAGGCCCATGTCGTCCTCGGCATGCCGGGCCTGGCCCGCACCGACGACCGCCGCTGGGCCCTCGGCGTGCTCAACACGGCCCTCGGCGGAGGGATGTCCTCACGCCTCTTCCAGGAGGTCCGCGAGAAGCGCGGCCTGGCCTACAGCGTGTATTCGTACACCTCGGGCTTCGCCGACTGCGGCCTGTTCGGCGTGTACGCCGGCTGCCGCCCGAGCCAGGTGCACGACGTGCTCAAGATCTGCCGCGACGAACTCGACCACGTCGCCGAACACGGCCTGTCCGACGACGAGATCGGCCGCGCGATAGGCCAGCTCCAGGGATCCACGGTCCTCGGCCTCGAGGACACGGGCGCGCTGATGAACCGTATCGGCAAGAGCGAGCTGTGCTGGGGCGAGCAGATGTCCGTCGACGACATGCTGGCCCGGATAGCGGCGGTGACCCCGGACGAGGTCCGCGCGGTCGCCCACGACATCCTGGGACAGCGCCCGTCGCTGTCGGTCATCGGCCCGCTCAAGGACAAGCAGGCCGCGCGGCTGCACGACGCCGTCGCCTGAACCCCCACCCGTTAGGAAGCAAGAAGATGAGCAAGCTGCGCGTGGCGGTCCTCGGAGCCAAGGGCCGGATCGGGTCCGAGGCGGTACGGGCGGTCGAGGCCGCCGAGGACATGGAACTGGTCGCCGCCCTCGGCCGGGGCGACAAGCTGGAGACCCTGGCGGAGACCGGCGCCCAGGTCGCGGTCGAATTGACCACGCCCGCCTCCGTGATGGGCAACCTCGACTTCTGCGTGCGGCACGGCATCCACGCGGTCGTCGGTACGACGGGCTGGACCGACGACCGTCTCGCGCAGCTGCGGGGCTGGCTCGAGCAGTCCCCGGAGACCGGCGTGCTCATCGCGCCGAACTTCTCCATCGGGGCCGTCCTCACCATGAAGTTCGCGCAGATCGCGGCGCCGTACTTCGAATCGGTCGAGGTCATCGAGCTGCACCACCCGAACAAGGCCGACGCACCGTCCGGCACCGCCACGCGCACGGCCCAGCTCATCGCCGAGGCGCGCCGCGAGGCCGGCACGGCCCCGGCACCGGACGCCACGGCGACGGCCCTGGACGGCGCCCGCGGCGCGAGCGTCGACGGCGTGCCGGTGCACTCGGTCCGGCTGCGCGGTCTGCTGGCCCACCAAGAGGTGCTGCTCGGCGGCGAGGGCGAGACGCTGACCATCCGGCACGACTCGCTGCACCACAGCAGCTTCATGCCGGGCATCCTGCTCGGCGTGCGCCGCGTGGTGTCGACGCCGGGTCTGACCTTCGGCCTGGAACACTTCCTGGACCTGGGCTGACACACGACATGCGAGCCAAGCTCTCCTACGCCGTCACGGCCGCCGTCCTGGTCTTCTACTTCGTCCTGGTCGGCAGCCGCGGCGTCATGCTCATCCAGTCCGGCACGCTCCTCACCGTCACCTTCGGCGTGGCGGTGCTGATCCTGCCGGTCATCGGCGTGTGGTTCCTGTGGAAGAACACCCAGTTCGTCCGCAGGGCCAACCAGCTCGCCACCGAACTCGACGCGGAGGGCGGCCTGCCGGTCGACGAACTGAAGCGCACTGTCGGCGGCCGCATCGACCGCGACTCGGCCGACGAGGTCTTCACCAAGCGCAAGGCCGAGACGGAGGCGTCCCCCGAGGACTGGCGCACCTGGTTCCGCCTGGCCGTCGCCTACCACGACGCCCGAGACACCCCACGCGCCCGCAAGGCGATGCAACGAGCGATCGCCCTGCACGACGGCAAGCCGGTCGAGGCCTGAGCCGTAGCGGTACGCCGGGCCTGCGTGCGGCCCCGGCCCCGTGTGCCGGGGCCGGGGCCGCACGGGGCCGGGTAAGCGCGCGTCGTGGCTGCGCCGGGGCGGCACGCTACGCCTGCCGCATGTCGCTCCTGACAGGCCACTGCCGTGCACCGGACGCGGCCGCGGGCCCGTGCACGCGGGGGTGTGTCGAACCGGGCCGCCACGTGCCGCCGCCGAACTCCGGCCGTACGTCGCACCTGGACCCAGGCCGACGCCATACGCCGGACCCGGCCGCTCGCATCCGCACGCCGACACCGGCCGGCCCCGCGCCACCGCCGAACTCGGCCCGACGCCACCGCGGTACGCCGAACCATCCGACCCGTACCCGTACCCGAATCCGCTCCCCGACCGATCCACACGCCGAAGGGGCCGCCCCGCACCCCGCGGACCAGCCCCTTCGCCAAGGCTTCGTCGCTCAGGCGCGCCGGTGCTCCGCCGCCCACGCCTCCACCGTGTCCGACGCCCGGTCGAAGGCCGACGCCCGGGCCAGGAAGTCGAGGTTGTGCGTCGTCATCAGTGGCGCGGAGTCGCCGGCGGCACGATTCTTCTGCGCCAGCGCCAGCGTCAGCGCCTGCCCCTGCACCGTGCGCGGCAGCCCCAGCCACTGCACCGGCTGCTGCACCGTACGCACGGCGACGACCCGCTGCCAGGTCACCGTCCGAGTGACGAAGAACCGCACGTGCCGCAGACCGTGCGCGCTCACCCACACGCCCATGCGCAGCAGACGCAGCGCATACGCGATGACGGCCAGCGCGAAGGCGAAGATCACGCCGGCGGACGTCAACGACCCGGTCAGGCCGATGATGACGCCGGAGAACAGCACGAACGACGCGAACAGGAGGCAGAGCGCAGCCACTCCGACCCGCCACGGACCGGGGCGGTAAGGGCGCCGCCAGCGGCTGCGGTCGTCGTACGGCAGGGAGATGTCGTCGGCAGCCTCATAGGTGCGATCGGCAGTCAGGAAGGGCAGGGGCACAGCTGGTCCTCACTCATTCCATGCATGGGACGTGCCCGGCGAGGCTATCCGCCTGTGTGCCCGCCCACCACCCTAGGGGGTCCGGAAGGGTCAGTGCCCCTGGGAGGCCTGTGACTGCGGGACCGGCGGGCTCGCGGGAGTCTTCAGCGCCGGCATACCGAGGACGAGGGAGCCGACGAGACCGGCCACGATGGTCAGCCCCAGCAGCCAGCGCCCGGCTATCTGACCGGCGGACGCCCGCTCACGGGGCGGGGGAGTGACATTGCCGAGATACATCGGGGCGCGTCTCCTTTCACGAACGGGGCGGGTGGGGCTCACCGGCACAGACGTGTCTCACCAACACAGACGTACGAGTGTCGCAAAAGGTGCCCATTTCCGGAAAACAACGTAACGCAAGTGCGGGCCGGCCGGGCCGGAGAGCCCCGTAGAGTAGGCGCGAACCACAGATGTGACGGGAAGGACCTGCCGTGACCTCCGGCGACGATTCCAAGCCGCTCCTGCGTAGCGATGTCACCGTTGAGCTGGTGAAATCCAGCGCCTCGGACTCAGACGTCCTCTTCGCTGCCCGTGTGTCGACCGCCGGGGAGCAGTCCCTGGACGAGTTGAGCAAGGACCCCGAGCGCTCCAAGGGCCTGATCAACTACCTGATGCGCGACCGGCACGGCAGCCCCTTCGAGCACAACTCGATGACCTTCTTCATCAGCGCCCCGATCTTCGTGTTCCGTGAGTTCATGCGACACCGGGTGGGCTGGTCGTACAACGAGGAGTCGGGCCGGTACCGGGAGCTCCAGCCGGTCTTCTACGTCCCCGGCGAATCCCGCAAGCTGGTCCAGCAGGGGCGTCCCGGCAAGTACGTCTTCGTCGAGGGAACGCCGGCCCAGCACGCCACGGTCCACGACGTCCTGACCGAGTCCTACGAGCAGGCCTACGCCGCCTACCAGAAGCTGCTCGCCGAGGGCGTCGCCCGCGAGGTGGCCCGCGCCGCGCTCCCGGTCGGCCTGTACTCCTCGATGTACGCCACCTGCAACGCCCGCTCCCTGATGCACTTCCTCGGCCTGCGCACGCAGCACGAGCTGGCCAAGGTGCCGTCCTTCCCGCAGCGGGAGATCGAGATGGTCGGCGAGAAGATGGAGGCCGAGTGGGCCGAGCTCATGCCGCTCACGCACGCCGCCTTCAACGCCAACGGCCGTGTCGCGCCGTAGGACAGGCATGTCGTCCCGTCCGGTACGCATGTGCGGATCAGCCTGGTGAAGTGTCCGTATTGCGGCATTTGGTGAAGTTCATCTAGCCTGATCAAACGGACCCGGCACTGCTTGAACCCCCGAGCAGGCAGTGCCGGGCTCCACATTTGTCATGACTTTCCCCGCACCCCTTGGGCAGACCACGCATTGAGCAGCGAGTAGCGTGTAACCATGGCTCCGATCTCCACTCCGCAGATCCCCTTCGGGCGGGTCCTCACCGCCATGGTCACGCCCTTCACGGCGGACGGCGCACTTGACCTCGACGGCGCGCAGCGGCTCGCCACCCACCTGGTGGACGCAGGCAACGACGGCCTGATCATCAACGGCACGACCGGCGAGTCCCCCACCACCAGCGACGCGGAGAAAACGGACCTCGTACGAGCGGTTCTGGAGGCGGTCGGCGACCGGGCCCATGTGGTGGCCGGCGTCGGCACCAACGACACGCACCACAGCATCGAACTGGCCCGCGCCGCCGAGAAGACCGGGGCGCACGGCCTCCTGGTCGTCACGCCGTACTACAACAAGCCTCCGCAGGAGGGCCTGTACCGGCATTTCACGGCCATCGCCGACGCGACCGGGCTGCCGGCCATGCTCTACGACATCCCCGGTCGCAGCGGCGTTCCGATCCACACGGAGACCCTGGTCCGCCTCGCCGAGCACCCGAGGATCGTCGCCAACAAGGACGCCAAGGGCGACCTCGGCCGGGCAAGCTGGGCCATCGCCCAGTCCGGCCTCGCCTGGTACTCCGGCGACGACATGCTCAACCTGCCCCTGCTCTCCGTGGGCGCGGTCGGCTTCGTGTCGGTCGTCGGCCACGTGGTCACCCCCGACCTGCGGGCCCTCGTCGAGGCCTTCACCTCCGGCGACGTCCAGAAGGCGACGGAGATCCACCAGAAGCTGCTCCCGGTCTACACCGGCATGTTCCGCACCCAGGGCGTCATGACCACCAAGGCCGCGCTCGCCCTGCAGGGACTCCCGGCCGGACCGCTGCGCGCACCCATGGTCGAGTGCTCGCCCGAGGAGATCGCACAACTCAAGATCGATCTTGCCGCAGGCGGGGTACAGCTCTGACAACAGACTTGGCACCACTCGAGCTTCACAACTGAATAGGCAGGCCACCGGTGCCTGCAGTCCACAACGACAACTGCTTCTGCACGAACGTCACGCGCGCCACGTGCCCGACCGGTACGTGGCGCGCGTGGTGAGGAGAGTCTTTTGAGTCATCCGCATCCTGAACTCGGCCCGCCCCCGCCGCTCCCCGAAGGCGGCCTGCGAGTCACCCCGCTCGGCGGCCTCGGCGAGATCGGCCGCAACATGACGGTCTTCGAATACGGCGGCCGCCTCCTGATCGTCGACTGCGGAGTGCTCTTCCCCGAGGAGGAGCAGCCCGGAATCGACCTGATCCTGCCGGACTTCTCGTCGATCCGGGACCGCCTCGACGACATCGAGGGCATCGTCCTCACCCATGGTCACGAGGACCACATCGGCGGCGTCCCCTTCCTCCTGCGCGAGAAGGCGGACATCCCCCTGATCGGCTCCAAGCTGACCCTCGCCCTCATCGAGGCGAAGCTCCAGGAGCACCGCATCCGCCCGTACACCCTCGAGGTGGCCGAGGGACACCGGGAGCGCATCGGCCCCTTCGAGTGCGAATTCATCGCCGTCAACCACTCCATCCCGGACGCCCTCGCGGTCGCGATCCGCACCCCCGCCGGCATGGTGGTCCACACGGGCGACTTCAAGATGGACCAGCTCCCGCTGGACAACCGCCTCACGGATCTGCACGCGTTCGCGCGTCTGAGCGAGGAGGGCATCGACCTCCTCCTCACCGACTCCACGAACGCCGAGGTCCCCGGGTTCACCCCGCACGAGCGCGACATCTCCAGCGTCCTGCGCCAGGTCTTCGCGAGCGCCCGCAAGCGGATCATCGTGGCGAGCTTCGCCAGCCATGTCCACCGCATCCAGCAGATCCTGGACGCGGCGCACGAGTACGGCCGCCGGGTCGCCTTCGTCGGCCGCTCCATGGTCCGCAACATGGGCATCGCCCGGGACCTGGGCTATCTGAAGGTCCCGCCGGGCCTGGTCGTGGACGTCAAGACCCTCGACGACCTTCCGGACGACGAGGTGGTCCTGGTCTGCACGGGCTCCCAGGGCGAACCGATGGCCGCCCTGTCGAGGATGGCCAACAGGGACCACCAGATCCGCATCGTCGACGGCGACACGGTGATCCTGGCGTCATCGCTGATCCCCGGCAACGAGAACGCGGTCTACCGCGTCATCAACGGCCTGACCCGCTGGGGCGCGAACGTCGTCCACAAGGGCAACGCCAAGGTCCACGTCTCGGGCCACGCGTCCGCGGGCGAGCTGCTGTACTTCTACAACATCTGCCGCCCGAAGAACCTGATGCCGGTGCACGGCGAATGGCGCCACCTGCGGGCCAACGCGGAGCTGGGCGCTTTGACGGGCGTCCCGCACGACCGGATCGTCATCGCCGAGGACGGTGTCGTCGTCGACCTCGTCGAGGGCAATGCCAGGATCTCCGGCAAGGTCCAGGCGGGTTATGTGTACGTCGACGGCCTCTCGGTCGGCGATGTCGGCGAGCCGGCGCTGAAGGACCGCAAGATCCTCGGCGACGAGGGCATCATCTCTGTCTTCGTTGTGGTCGACTCCTCCACCGGCAAGATCACGGGCGGCCCATACGTCCAGGCCCGCGGCTCGGGCATCGACGACTCCGCGTTCGCCGACGTCCTCCCGAAGATCAACGAGGCACTGGAGCGCTCGGCGCAGGACGGCGTGGTGGAACCTCACCAGCTGCAGCAACTCATCCGCCGCACCCTCGGCAAGTGGGTCTCGGACACCTATCGGCGCAGGCCGATGATCCTCCCGGTCGTCGTGGAGGTCTGACCGCGTACGACGCCTCGTACGCGTGAACCTGGAGCGGGGCGCCTCGATTTGCATCGAGGCGCCCCGCTCCAGTACGTTTACGGCTCCGCCTGAACGGGAAGCTCGGGCCGCCGTGTGCGCGCCGGGGCTGCTCCGATCGGGGCGGGAATTCCGACTCAGAATCTCTGATAAAGTCGGGATCGCCGGAAAGGGAAACGCGAGAGCGGGAACCTGGAAAGCACCGAGGAA
>NZ_BMQA01000070.1 GCF_014647875.1 Streptomyces brasiliensis
GAAACACCCGGAACCCGCCCGACACCCGTGCTCAGAATTCACGCGGCGGATCGAGGCTGAGATAGATCAGGTATACCGCTGCACGGTCACTCCGGGGCTGAATTCTCACATCACGATGAGAACGCTGCCGAACGCAGGTTGCGTGGTGCGTGCAGCGCACCATGGCCACGTCCATGGCGCCGACCGCCCGGTTGCCCGTCGGCGTCAGTTCTCCGTCCGGAGGGGCCACGATCCAGCGCAGGGACGCGGCATTCCAAGCCGCGGAATCGGGCAGTGCCCGAATCTAGGCGGATGACCTGAAGTTCTGTGCGGAATCGGGTTACTTGCCCCCTGGTGTCTGAGCTAGGACGCCGGGGTCGTTGATGCTGTTCATCGGATACGTCGGCTTGATCACCGAGTAAGTCCGGTAGTTGGGCTTGTCAGTGAAGGACGCACTCATCGGTGTGGAGGAGTCGTCGAACTGGGTGAGGGGGCCGATCCCGGCGAACAGGCCGATGGTGCGGACCATCGAGGCCATGCTGTAGAAGGTCGAGTCGACCTTCCCGGTCTGCGTGTAGGGGCTGATCGCCAGGGCCGGCGTGCGGTGGGCGTCGACGTGGTCCGGTCCGTCCTGCGCGTCGTCCTCGGTGACGAAGATGACGGTGTCCTTCCAGAACTTCGAGTGCGACACCGCGTCGACCAGCCGGCCGAGTGCGTAGTCGTTGTCAGCCACCATCGCCTTGGGCGTCGGCTGGCCCTGCTTGGTGCCGGAGGTGTGGTCGTTGCCGAACCTCACGAACTGCACGGTCGGCATCTCACCCTTGGCCTCGTAGGAGCGGAAGCTCTTGAGCCACCGGTCGACCCGCGGGGTCAGGCAGTTGGACTTCTTCGGGGTGAAGGTCCCCGCCGAGTCGGGGCAGGCCAGGTCGTCGCCCTGGAAGGCATGGTCGGTCCGGGCGTCGAGCACCGGATCCGCCCCGTGGTACTCGTTGCCCTTGCGCGATACGTAGAAGCCGAAGTTCGCAAAGCTCACACCGGCCTTGTCGAAGCGCTGCCAGAGATAGGAGTCCTTGGGGCCCTGGGCAGCGTTCTCCGGGGCGTTGTTTTCGCTGGGGTAGATGCCCTTGCGGCCGGAATATCGTGCGGGCCACATCTGCTCGGTGTAGGGGTTGGAGTTGGCCTGTGCCACCCAGTTCCAGCCGTTGGCGCTGACCTCGCCACCGGCATAGAAGTTGTCGATGGTGGTGAAGCGCCGCGCCAACTCGCGGGTGTTGGGTGCCGACTCGTCCCCGAACAAGTTGAGGCTGGGGTCGCCGTTGCCCTTCTCCAGGCTGCCGAGCACCTGGTCGTAGGTTCGATTCTCCTTGACTATGTAGATCACATGCTTGATGGGAGTTTCATCGCCGGGCTTGCGCGGCACGACTGCATCGCCGCCCCTGGTCACCGGGGTGGCGGTGCGCTCCACCTGGCGGGTGTACGCATCCAGCTGCTCACCCGAGTCCGACACGTCCACACTGCTCAGCGTGCCGACGATCATCGACCCAACGTACTGGCTGGGTGACGTCCTGCCTGAGCGCTCAGGGTTGGGATATCCAGGACCGTTGTTCGGGCCCGCCCCCAGCCCCTTGGCATTCGTGATCAGAAGGCGGCCGTTGTGCCAAATCACCGCACTGGGGTACCAGCCGGTAGGAATCTGCCCCAGAACCTTGCCGCGGGTCAGGTCGACCACCGAAACCGTGTTGTTGCCGGAGTTGGTGACAAACAGCCGCTTGCCTGCACCGTCCAGGGCCACACCCGTGGGGTTGCTGCCGATGAGCGCCTTCTTGGGCGGTGACATGGAGAAGTTGCGCGTCACGCTCTTGGTCGCGAGATCCACCTCGCTGACGCTGTCGGCGTCGCCATTCGCGACATACAGTCTCCGGCCATCCGTGGAGAGCACTGACTTGTTCGGATGCAGACCCACCTTGATCTGCCCCGTCACCTGGGGTGCGGAGCCTGCCACATCAACGATGTTGACGGTGTCGGCGCCCTGGTTCGACACGTAGGCAGTGCGCCCGTCCTTGCTGAGCGTCACCCACATCGGCCGATGACCTGTGGCAACGGTCTGCACCTGCCCTCCGGCGGTGCCGGCGACCGTTACGGCGTTACCGAGCTGATCGGCGACAACCAGCTTCTTCCCGTCCGGGGTGATGGCCAGGCCGGCCGGGAAAAGCGTGACGGCTTTGCCGTCCGGGGCCTTGGTGGGCAGCTTGATGGGATCGCCCTCGGTGAGCCGGCCATCCGCAAACGACAGCACCCGGATCTTGGAGTTCGCCGCGGCACTGGCGTAAGCGGTCTTGCCGTCCGGACTCCACGCCAGGCCGATGTACAGCGACTCCGGCGACGGATACGACAGTGTCTGGACAACCTCGTTCGTCCGCGTGTCGACCAACTGCAGGCTCTGAACGCCCTGACCGTTGTTGGTCACCAACAGATAGCGACCGTCGGGGTGAAGAGCTGCGTTCAGCGGGAGGTGCCCGAGGCGGGTCTGGTCACCTGCTGGTATGACCCGGTATCCAATGGGTGTGACTGCAGTGCCGTCTTCGCTGGGACCGGCGGTCTTGTTGGCGTTAGCGAACACGGATGAAGCGATCTGCTGCGTTTCCACGGCCAACGGACCGTCGACTCTGGCGGGTGCGGCGCCGACCGCGGCCCTGATCGCCCCAGCGGTGGCGACAGCGGCCAGAGCTGCACCGGCGATAGCGAATATAAGGGGGTCCGACCTGGCCATTGGCTTCTCACCTTTTGTGCACGGCGGTGTGGCGTGGATTTGGTGCTGAGAGGACTATTCCTACTGAACCGCTCTTGCCACACCGGGCATTCAGGTGAATCAGTGAAAGCCCGGAAGGGCACTGTCACGTTGGCTGGCGCGTGGGATGGTCTTGTGGTTGGCCGTGCAGGGAGGGGATCACCGTGGAGAGTGCGCCGCCGTTGTACAAGGGGCATCGGTACCCGGCTGAGGTGATCGCGCACTGCGTGTGGCTGTATTTCCGCTTCCCGCTGTCGTTCCGCGAGGTCGAGGAGATGATGCTTGAGCGCGGTGTGGTCGTCTCCTGCGAGACGGTCCGCCGCTGGTGTGGCAAGTTCGGGCAGCAGTACGCCAACCTCCTGCGCCGGCGACGGCCGATGCCCGGGGACAAGTGGCACCTGGACGAGGTCTTCATCAAGATCAACGGCCGGTTGCACTACCTATGGCGGGCCGTGGACCAGGACGGCAACGTCCTCGACATCCTGGTCCAGCCCCGACGCGACACGCAGGCGGCTGTCCGGTTCTTCCGCCGGCTCCCGAAGGATCTGGAGTACACGCCGCGGGTGGTGGTCACCGACAAGCCTCGCTCCTACGGCGCAGCCCACCGCCAAGTCATGCCGGGCGGGGAGCACCGCACCTCGAAGTACCTCAACAACCGGGCCGAGAACTCGCACCAGCCGACCCGCCAGCGCGAACGGGCGATGAAACGCTTCACCTCGCCCGGCCACGCTCAGCGGTTTCTGTCAGCGTTCAGCGGCATCTCATCCCACTTCCGACCCCGACGCCACCGCATCACCGCACCCGGCTACCGCACCGAGATGAACCAGCGCTTCACCACCTGGAAGCAGGCCACCGGCACGGCTGCACCGGTCTGACAACGGCCATCCGCCGGGGCAACATGAGGCGATACCAGGCCTGACGAGCTGTCAGCATCACTCAACTACAATAATGTGACAGCGCCCATCGAGGCGTTCTCCCGACTGGCCCGGGTCGAGGCGGGCGTCCTGCACAGCGCAGAAGACGCTGTGCAGGACGTCTACCTGAACATGTACCGGCGGTGGGCGACGATCTCTGCACAGGAGGGATCGCTCACCGCCGACGGTCGCATCGCGGGTCTTCGAACTTGAGCGGTGTGTCCCGTCAGGTGCGCTGACTGTTCGTGACGGTGTGTGTATGGCGGGACTGGCCCCTGGACGCAGGGCGCCCGTGGTCCTGAGTGATCATTTCTGTTCTCTACGCAGAAGGATCATTGGGGAGCCACGGGCCTGGTCAACGATACGACGTTGCTGCTCGGTCTTGACGGGGTGTCCGTCGCGCGAGTCGAGTCGCTGACCGACGGGACGCGTCGGGTGCACCTGGTCACGGCGGATGAGACGGCGCGGGGCCTGCCCGTCCTGCGGGTCTTGACCTCCCGAGTGAAGGGACCGGCGGTGACCCGGCCGCCACCTGGCGGAGCGGCCGACCAAGATCATTTAATGTTCCGGTCGCGGCCGGGTCGCTGCTTTCAGG
Source organism: Streptomyces brasiliensis (assembly GCF_014647875.1). Taxonomy (GTDB): domain Bacteria; phylum Actinomycetota; class Actinomycetes; order Streptomycetales; family Streptomycetaceae; genus Streptomyces; species Streptomyces brasiliensis. The sequence continues at coordinate 4,277 of NZ_BMQA01000070.1, forward strand.
TTGCGGACAAGTTCCTCGCGGCCCTGTCCCCCCTCCCTCGTACCATCGGCACGGCGCCACGCGGGGGTACCGGGGCCGAACCGCCAGGACTCGCTCAACGGGCCGCTGTCGACGGTGTCGTACCCGAACTGGTCGTTGAGCCGGGTCACCAGCTCGGCCGCCTCGGGGAAGTCGCTCGAGACCGGCAGCGCCAGGCGGTCCGGGGCCCCGGCGGGCCGGCTCCTGTGCAACAGGATCGTGGCCCGGATGCAGGTGAACGCCGCGGCCACCTTCGATTTCGGCAGTTGCTCCTGCCGCAGCTCATGGATGGTCTTCTCCCCTGAATCGATCACGGGGAAATGGCCGTCGCGATAGATGGTGTAGTTGTTCGTGTCGAGCACGATCTTGCCGGCGAGTTCCTCGGCGGGCATGGTGTCGACGAGTCTGAGCGGCGCGGCGATGACGGCGAAGTCGCCGGCCGTGGCCGCCTGTGCGGCGGTCGCGGCACGTGCGGACGGCCCCAAGTCGGCGATGAGACGCGTGAGGGTTTCCGGGCCGCGCGAGTTCGCGATGACGACGGTGTATCCGTTGGCGATCGCTGCGCGGGCGATCTGGGATCCGACCGTGCCTGCTCCGATGATGCCTATCGTCGTCACGCGAGCTCCTTGTGCGAGGTGGCCGGGGAGGGGATGGCCGCAGAGGCCAGGAGCGTCAGCTTGTCCGCGTCGCTGGATCCGGGTTCCGGGTGGAACACGACGAGCATCATGCCCTCGGCACCGGCGATGCTCATGCGCTCCCGGTTGAGGGCGAGGTCCCCGACCTGTGGGTGGTTGAAACGGACGACACCCGCGGTCTGCCCCCGCACTTCATGCTTGGCCCACAGCTGACGGAACCGGGGACTGGCCAGCGTGAGCTCTCCGGTGAGTTCGATGAAGCGGGGGTCGTCGATGTCGTTGCCGACGGCCTGCCGCAGGCTGGCCATGAGGCATTCCGTGGCGACCGTCCACTCCGGGTACAGCGCCTGTCCCGCTGGGTCGAGGAACATGTCCCGGAGCTGGTTGCCGCCGACGGCCAGACGGGGGTCGATGGCTCGGGCCAGGGCATTGGACGCCAGGACGTCGAAGTACCGGTTCTCGATGAACGCGGGCTGGACGAGGGAAGCCAGCAGCTTCAGCGCACCCGGCGGGGGAGTCTGCTGACGCGGTCGGCGTCTGCGCCGCCGGGGAACGCCGTTGACGAGCGTGAGCAGGTGGGCGAGGGCCTCGTCGTCGAGGTGCAGGACGCGAGCGATCGACTCGAGCACCTGGGGTGACGGGTTGCGGTCCAGGCCCCGTTCCAGCCGCAGGTAGTAGTCCGCGCTGATGCCGGCGAGCATGGCCACTTCCTCCCGCCGCAGTCCCGGCACACGCCGTACACCGGTCTCGGGGATCCCGGCTTGCTGCGGCGTCACCAAGTCGCGTCGGGCCCGCAGGTAGGCCCCCAGAGCGTTGCTGGATTCGTCCATGCAACTGAGTCTAGGTCGCTGCGGCGGCATCAGAGGGGGCCCTGTCAGACCCCAGGCTACAGGGGACTCTGGGTGTGCATCTCGGCTGTTCATAGCGTGTTCAGCGGCCCTTTCGGGCCGCTGAACACCTGAAAGGACGCACATGACCGTCTCACTGATCACCGGAGCGCGTACAGAGGTAGGGCACCGATGAGCGTATCGACCGGATCCGCCGTGACGTCGACCACCCGCGAGTCCTCGTCGTGGGCAGCTGTCGCCTCTTTGGGGCTGGGGATCTCCGCGATCATCATGTCGGAGTTCCTGCCTGCGAGTCTCCTCCCCCGTATGGCCGCCGGCCTCGGCGTCAAGTCGGGTGAAGCGGGACAGGCCGTCAGCGTCACCGCGTTCTCCGCCGCCTTGTCGGCTCTGCTGATCTCGGTGGTCCTGCCGCGCGCCGACCGGCGACGAGTCATGATCGGGCTGACGCTTCTGGCTGCCGTCTCGGACGTAATCGTCGCCTTCGCGCCCAACCTCGTCGTGCTCCTGTCCGCGCGGCTCCTGCTGGGCATCGCGCTCGGCGGGTTCTGGGCGATGGCGACCGCGATGGCCGCGCACCTGGTGCACGCCGACCATATCGGCCGCGCACTGACCGTCATCAACTCCGGCGTCTCGGTCGCCACCGTCGCCGCCGTACCGCTGGGCACGTGGTTGGGCGAGATATGGAGCTGGCGGGAAGTGTTCCTGCTCGGCGCCGCAGTCGCGGTCCTCGCGCTGCTGATGCAGGCGGTGGTGCTCCCCCATATCGCGCCCACCGCGTCGAGCGGACTGCGAGCACTCGGGTCGGTGCTGCGCTCCGGCATCGTCCTCGCCGGCCTGTTCGCGGTCCTGCTGATCTTCAGCGGCCACTTCAGCGGATTCACCTACATTCGACCGGCCGCCATGAGCCTGTCCGGGATCGATGGTGGTGGCTTCGCCGTGCTGCTGCTCGTGTTCGGCGTCGCTCTCTTCCTCGGCACGGCTCTCAGCGGCCCCCTGGCCGACCGTGCGCCACGAGCGGGTGTGCTCCTGTTCCCGGGAGTGCTCGGCGCCGGGATGCTCCTCATGTTCGTCGCCGGCGGTTCGATCGCCGGCCTGTTCACCGCGGCAGCGGTATGGGGCTTCGGGTTCGGGGGTGTGCCGACCACGTTGATGAGCTGGGGATCCCGGACCCAGCCGACACAGCTGGAGCAGATCGGCGGGGTCCTTGTGACCGCCTCCAACATCGGCATCACCGTTGGCGCGGTCGCCGGCGGCGTTCTCGTCGACCTCGCCACGGACAGCACGCCAATGCTCATCGGCGGTATCGCAGCGATCGCGGGCGCCGCACTGCTCTCGGCCTTGCGCCGGTAACGGCCACCCTCATGGGCCACGCCTCGGTGTACAGACACCGCTGGCCCCCGTCCTGGTCGAATCTCACCATCACTGACAGGTCTGCGCCGGCGCGCCCGGACCTGCCACCTGGACCAATCGCCTCACCACCGGCCTCAGCCTGGTGGTGAGGCGATTGTGAATGTCAATGACACACGCGCCCTACCGGCCCCGGATGGCAGGGGAGGAGCTGTCCGCCACGGGCCGACGACATCGGCGTCGGCCCGATACGCCGCTGTGTGGGTCAGCGCCTCTACGGGCGGGGCATCGTGTAGTCACGAATCCGTGAGACCCTGCCGTGATCATGAGTAATGAACCACACGTACGCGAGCCGGAGCGGTTCACCGGCGCCAACCCGAGTGCCGGTCCTGGTGAATTCGGCAATCAGCACGTCACCGCTGACGTGCGAGCGAAAGCCCTCGAAGGCGGTGAACTCAGCGACCTGGGGCAGGAGCGCCGTGTACTCGGCGATCGCGGTCTTCCCGACCAGTTCGCTCGGACGTCCCTGGGGTGCAAGCACGACTTCGTGGATCGCGTCGTCCGCGTACATCTCGACGAAGGCGGTGGTGTCCGCGCGCCGCAGCGCGTCCAGCGCTGCGGCGAACCAGTCGGGGACAGGCGTGGGACTCACTTGCTTTCCAGCTGGCCGATGGTGGGGAGGTTCGCGAACGCGGACGTCGCCGCCGCCCATGCCGAGCCGTCGGACGTGAAGGCGTCATGCAGGAACGCCCAGGTCATCCGCTGGATGACGGCCACGCGCTCCGGGTCCTCGTCGGTGGTCTCGACAGTGTCGTAGCCTGTGATGCCGCCGAGCATGTGCTCGGCCCCGTGCAGGGTGAGCAGCGACTTCGGGCCGGGCGCCTGGTGGTAGCCGTCGGCGTGGTAGGCCGGTCCGCGGTCGGTCAGCACGCCGATTCCGGCGGGATCTACGGCTCTCCGCGCGTGCACGCCGTCCTCAAGCGCGAGGGCATCCATGTCGGCCGCAAGCGGGTCGAGCGACTGATTCGCGAGGACGGGCTGGCGGGCGTCAGCCCCAGACGCAAGGGCTTCACGCGCCGCGACCCGAGGGCCACGCTCGCCCCGGACCTCGTGAACAGGGACTTCACCGCGCCGGCGCCGAACCGCCTGTGGGTCACCGACCTCACGGTGGTCCCCGCTGGCGAGGGTCCGTTGTGGCTCTCCGCGATCCGGGACGCGTTCTCGCGGCGGGTGGTGGCCTGGGAGACTTCCGCCCGCGCGGACGCCGACCTGGTCCTCACCACGCTCGAGTACGCCCTTGCCAGCTGTGAAGTGGAGCCCGGACAGCTCATTCACCACGCCGACCACGGCTGTCTGGTTGAACCTGGTCAGTACACGTCCATCAAGCTCACAACCCGGTTGATGCGGGCGGGTATCGAGGCATCTATAGGGTCGGTCGGGGATTCGTACAATAACGCCCTGGCGGAGAATCTGTGGATGCTGATCAAGACGGAGGGCCTGCGCGGACGCACCTTCGCCACCAGGGCCGAGGCGAACCTCGCGCTCTTCGAGTACATCGACGGCTTCTATAACTCCCGGCGCATTCAGGAACGGCTCGCATGGCTCAGCCCGATCGAGTTCGAGGAGAAGTACTACGCCGACCAGGCAACGGCCGAACGAACGAACCTGAAACCCCGTCAACCCACCCTGACCTGCTGATCAGCACCTCTCGCACAGCGGGGGAAGCTCACAGCGGGGGCGATGTTGATTTCGGGCGCCGGTCCGCGATAGCCGGTCACCGCTGTGGCCTGAGATGCGGCAGTGGCATTCCCGGTGTCAGTCACCGCCACCTGTGCGGCGCCCCCAGGGCCCTCTGGGTGGTTGTCGCCTCCGCCCACGCGACGATCCCCCTCACTTTCCGTACTCTGCGCCATCGAGCTGGTCAGGTGTAGTCGATGCCGCTGACGGCGCTGCTGCCGTCGCTGTCGGCGGTGGCGTTGCCGGTCCTTTCGGCCTTCGCTGATCCGTTGCCCATGCCCTGCGGGCGCCTGATGCCCGTGACGGCCCTTCCCCCCCGACTTGCGCGGGCCTGTCCGCTGTGGACGGCCGTGTCGTCCGGGCGGCTACCTGGATACTGGAACAACGCCCAGATCAGGGCCGCAATGCCGACGGCGGCCTGGATGGAGGCCCCGGTCAGCTGTCCCGCGTCGGGGCTGTCCAGCAACCAGATCAACGGCGTGGAGACCACGCCGACTGCTGCCACCACGATGACCGTGATCTTCCACCCTTGCGACATAACGACCCTCCCACCGCCAGAGCAGCTGACGGACTGACACTTCGTATCTTCCCGTGGCGATTTCGTCTGGGACAAGAAACGCACACCCGCGGCATCGTGATTCCGTATTCCCTACATCGGCTCGGCCGTCCCCGGGACCACTCGGACAAGATTCGCCGGACCGCCGTCGGCTCGCAGCGGTCGGTCGCAGTGTTCGTCGCGTTGGACAGGGAGGTATGTCGCATGCCTGTACTTCAGCAGGTCTGTGAGGCGGAGTAGGTCCCGATGGTCGGCGACGCCTGCTCCAGTCGTGCGCTACGCCGCGGAGGCGTGTCGGGTCGCGGCTTCAAGAAGCCGGCTGTTCTCCACGATCAAGCGTTGGTTGACGTTGCGGAGTGCCGTCAGGTCGGCGTGCGGTTGCTGGCGGCCAAGGTCGCGTCCCGCTCTTCTGCAGTTCCCCCATCTCGGCATCGCCCGCAGCTGGCAGTCCCAGGCCGTTGCGGGCACGGGCACCGAGTTCCTGGACGCGCAGTACACGGAGCTGAGCCCCAGCCTTCTCAAGGTCGCGCCGGAGGACGGCGTGCGGGTCAGGGCCTGCTCGGCGGGTCGCTGAACGTGACCAGGAGGCCGTCAGGCCTGTCGGTCACTGTGCGGCGCGTGCGGCTCGGGAGCCATGCGTAGGCCGCCATGTCCTCGTCGTAGCATGCGGCTTCGCGTTCGGGGGTCTCGAAGCGAGCAGCAGGTTCATGATCCGTTTCACGAGCTTCGGTCTGGCCGCGTACAGGTAGACCGCGAAGACGCCGGGGCCGGTGCGGAGGGAGGGGTCGCGGTGACCGTCCGGCTGGTCTACGGGGCTGGCGCCTCGAGGGGCCCGTCCCGGGGGCGGCAGGGCTGTCACGGGGCTGGGCACCGGGCTGGCCTGGGCGGGACGCGGATTTATATCAAGATCATTTGCGGGTGTCAAGTCACGGCATTCAGTGGCGTGACGACGTATGACCCGTTCGGGCTTACTCGAAACACGACCTCGCCGATCCGGAGCGAGGCTCATCCACCGAAAGGAGGACAGGTCGTGTTTCGAACGAGTAAGAAGATGGCCAAGGTCGCGGCCATCACCGTAACCGCCGCAGGGGCGCTCCTGGGCGGCGGCGCCGCCGCCCAGGCCGCACCCGCCACGACGCACGCCACCACCGTGGCAAGCGCCAGCAGCTGGGGCGACGACAGCGACAGTTGGGGCAGTTCCAGTAGCTGGGGCAGCTCCGACAGCAGCTGGGGCAGCTCCGACAGCAGTTGGGGCAGTTCGAGTAGCTGGGGCAGCTCCGACAGCAGCTGGGGCAGTTCGAGCAGCTGGGGTGACCACGGTGGCTGGGGCAGCTCCGACAGCAGTTGGGGCAGTTCGAGTAGCTGGGGCAGCTCCGACAGCAGTTGGGGCAGTTCCGACAGCTGGGGGTAGCCGACGCGGGGCAGGCGGCACCGACGTTGCCCTGGCCCTGGCGGCTACTCCGAGGAGCCCCCGGTGAGATTGCCGAGGCCCGGGCGCGCGGGTGCGGCAGACACACCTCAGGTGTGAGATCGCTGCACCCGCGGGCCCGGTGCCGGGCACAGGCCCAGTCCCCTTCTTGGCCCTCGGGCACGCACCGACCCACGGGCACCAAGACCCAACCCGCCGATTCAACTCAGAGACTCGACCCAGGGAAGAGGAAGCCATGCGATCACTGCTCCAAGGACACGACCGGCAGAGGACGGCGGCCGGGACCGCCCTTCCGCCGCTGGGCGGCCCCCACCCGACACCGACGGCGCACCAGGGTGTCGCAACCGCGATGCGGCCGCCCGGCCGTGCAGCCGGAACGGGATGCGCCATGAAGATCGTGTGCGTCGGCGGTGGACCGGGCGCGTTGTACTTCGCGATCGCGGCCAAGCGCCGCGATGCCGGCCATGACATCACCGTCATCGAACGCGACCCGCCGGGGGCCACCTACGGCTGGGGCGTGGGGTATGGGGACGACCTGCTCGATCACCTCTACCGCAACGACCCCGACAGCGCCCAGGCGGTGCGTGCGGCCTCGGCCCTGTGGCAAGACCAGGAGGTCCGCCGCGGGGAACAGACCGCGTATCTGGGCCGGTACGGTTACAGCATCGCCCGCGCCACCCTGCTCGACATCCTCACCCGACGCGCAACCGAGCTGGGGGTGGATGTCCAGCACCGCCGCAAGGTCGACGACCTGGCCGAGCTCGCCGACGCCGACTTGATCGTCGCCTGCGACGGGGCCAACAGCCGGGTGCGCCAGGTGCACGGCGACCACTTCGGCACCCGCCTGGAAGCCGGCCGCAACCCTTACATATGGCTGGGCACCGACAAGGTGTTTTCCCGCTTCACCTTCGCCTTCGAACCGACCCCGGCCGGGTGGATCTGGTTTTACGCCTACCCCTCGAGCGCGGAAATCAGCACTTGCGTCGTCGAGTGCGCCCCGGAGACCTGGCGGGGGCTGGGGCTCGATACGCTCGACACCGCCGACGGTGTGCGGTTGTTGGAACAGATCTTCGCCTCCGCTCTGGACGGCCACGCGCTGCTTGGCCAGTCCCGGGGGGAAGCGGCACGCTGGCAGCACTTCACCGAGGTACGCAACGCCACCTGGTGCCACGACAACGTGGTGCTGCTGGGGGATGCCGCCCACACCACCCACTACACCCTGGGCTCGGGCACCCGGCTGGCGCTGCTGGATGCGATCGAGCTCGCGCACAGCCTGTATACGGAGGCAGAGCTGCCTGCCGCTTTGCAGGCCTACGACAAGCGCCGCCGGGCCGCGCTCCATCCCGTGCAGGCCGCGGCCCGCACGAGCATGGCCTGGTTCGAGCATCTCGACCATTACCTTGAGCGGGATCTGGTGGACTTCGCCTACGCGATGTCGGTACGGCAGGGGGCCCAGGCGCCGTGGCACTACCAGCTGCACAGGGCCACCCAGGTCCCGGTGCTGCGCGGGGTACGACGGGAAGCCAACAGGGGCCTGCGGAGGTATCTGGCGCTGCGGCGCGGGGAGATGGCCCTCGGCACGGGCAGCGTCACCAGGAGGGCCACGACCACGGCGGCCCTGGCGGCACCGGCGGGGCACCAGCAGTGACGGCACCGGACAGGGCAGCCCCGGCAACCTGGACCACCGAACTTGTCGAGCCGTGATTCCTCATTCCCCCTGGCGATTTTTCGGCCCGGCCGACTCGATGCAAAACCCCGAAGGACACGAACCCCACCGCAGTGCTTTTCCTCATCCCTCGCGATGCGGCCGCCCCGGCGCTGGCCCTGCGCATCCTCACCGGCCGCCCGGCAACCCAGCTGCCCGGCCCCACCGCGCCAGGGGCCAACACCCGGACAGACCACGGCCGTTGGACAGAGACACCGGCGTGGGCCGTAGACCTCATCGAGGCAGGAGGCTGCTTCGGGAACCTGGACCGGCCCCTCCGCGGCGAGGAGGAACCGCTGCGGCTGAGCGGCTGGGACCAGGCGGCCGTGACCGAAGCAGCCCGCGCCTGCGCGCTGCACGAGCCTGCGGAGCCCGGCCTGCAGCGAGGACGAGCCCGCGGGTGGCCGGGCAGCACACGGCAGGACCGTTCCACCCCGACAACCCGCTGACCGAGACCAGGGAGCAGACGATGACCGAGCTGGGCACCGAACTCTTCGACGCGATCCGCCGCGATCACCGCGCGGGCGAGAGGCCGCCCAGCTCCCTGGCCGCCCGCGACGGCGTCGACCGCCTCACCGGTCATGGAGGCGATCTGTGTCCGGGGCAGGGCGCGGCGGGCGGTTGCTGGCTCCTACCAGTACCGCGGCTGAAAGGTTTCCGATGAAGCGATCTCATTCGGGCTCTGGCACGAGGTCGTCCACGATCCCGGACAGTGCCAAGTCCCGGATGGAGCGGTCGCCGATGGACACGGCGAGTTGCTCCGCGTGGGGGAGGTCCACAGTGGCGAAGGCCCAGGCCAACTTCACTCTGATCTGGTCGCGTGTCTCGCCTTGCACCTCCTCCAGTGCCCACTGGCAGAGTTTGCGGGCCGTGTCCCGTTGTTTCACGGCCAGATGGGCTACCGGATCCCAATCCACCGAGTCGGCCCGCTCGTCGCTCATGGATGCGAGGGACCGCGCCGCGCGCCGGATCGTCTGCTCGGCAAGGCCCAGGTTCGACCGCGCCAGCGTCGCAGCGGCAGCTATTTGGGCCTCGGCCATCCCGCGGCGCTCGGTGTCGTTGGGTGCGTCTGCCTGCTTCTCGATGAGGCTGACGATGCGGATCGCACCATGCGGGTCGATTGCCGCGACGTGCTTAGCCAGGTCCACGAGTTGCCAGGGCATGTGCTTAAGTTCTTCGTCGTCGACTCGCGCGACGTATTCGGCCGCGTCCTTGGCGAGGTCCGGGGCGACGGTGACAGCCGCCTGCGCGATCTTCCCCATCTCCGCGGGGGAGGGGTGCGCCGACTCGGCCCTCGCGCTTTCCACCAGCAGCTCATAGGCACGTCGCAGCCACTGCTCGGCACGGAGCGGCCGATCCTCGGTCACCGCGGCGGCCATGGCGTGGAAGGCCGTGGCCCGGTCATACGGCGAGATGATCCGTGAGGCGACTCGCTCGGCCCAGTCCTCTGCGAACGGCGCCGCCGCGGCGGTAACCCACCACAGTGAAGACGGATCGCCCTCCTCTGCGGGCGCGGTAGGTGCAACGGGCGGAGCAGGTTGGACGGTCTCGACGGACTGCGGTGCCGTACGGCGGAAGAAGCGCCGAATTCCTCGTGCAGGCACAGTGGGCTGCGCTGACGGCCCGGTGGGCGGTGGTGGCACGGGATCGAGGTTCGGGGCCTGAGCGACGGGCCGGACCGGGCGATCGAACCCGGAGTCCTCCAGGACCTCGTCGAGGAGGTCAGGCCGGTGCTCGCCGACCGCCTCGATAAGTGTTGCCCAGCCGACATTGCGGCTGCGCGCGTGCGTGATCCTGCCTACGAGCAGTTCGGCCCTCGGGAGGTCTGTCACGGCAAGCTCAGCGGCGAGGAATCGGAGTGCGGTGGCGGAGTCTTCGGTCTGCTGGGCGGCCAACTCCGCTTGATGCAGCAGTCGTTCTGCGGCCACTGGGTCAGCGGTCTGGCCCGCCAGAGCGATACCGCCGAGGTGTTGCGGCAGGAGCCATGGGGGATCGATGTCGATGTCGAGCTCGGCGACGACTCTCTCCAGCCCGCTCATCAGCCGTGCAGCCTCGATGGGGTCCGCCGCAGCCAGGGCTGCGGCTGCTTCGGCGAGTTGATAAGCGCACCGGTACGCGTCCTCATCCTCGATGAGAGGGATGTGTTCGCTCGCGCGTTCCAGATGGCGGACCGCGCGTGCCGGGTCCAGGCCCACCCACTGGCGGCCCAGGAACACGAGTCCCCTCGCGTGCTGTCCGGTCTCGCCGGCAGGAAGCGCGGCTATGAGCTTGTCGGCCTCCTCCAGGACACGCCGGACGCGGGGATCGTCGTCCATGGCCTCGGCGAGATCAGTCAGGGCCATGGAGCGATACCGCACGGGGATCTCAGCGACGATGGCCGGACCGTTGGCCCAGCCGACCACGCCGGGGGTACGGTTCGGCCCGTATCGGACGGTTTCGTTCGACGGCTGCAGCTCGATCAAGGTGCCTGACAGCGAGCGCAACCGGGGCTGGCTGGGGCGGTGCCCGCACGGCGGCTATCCCCAGGTCGAGCTGATGACACTGGTCGAGACCGGCACCCGAGCCGTGATCGGAGCGGTCTTCGGCCCCACCCGGGAGGGCGAGACCTCATACGCCACCAGGTTGTCGCACCATCTGGACCCCGAGATGTTGGTGCTGTGGGACCGGGGCTTCGACGCCAACGACTTCCTCGCCACCGGCGCACAGGTCCTGAGCCGCATTCGCCAGCGCCGTCGCCCACCGGTCCTCCAGTCACTCGCTGACTCCTCCTACCTGTCGGTCATCGGCGGCGTCCCGGTGCGCATCATCGAAGCCCGTGTGAGCGTCACCTGCACGGATGGCAGCAACTTCGACGGCTCCTACCGCTTGGCAACCACGCTCCTGGACGCCCGCCGTTACCCCGCCGACCGCCTCGTGCACCTCTATCACGAGCGCTGGGAGCACGAGAGCGCCTACTACGCCTTGCGCCACACCATCCTGCACGGACGTGTCCTGTGCTCGCACGACCCGGTCGGCGTCGAGCAGGAGATGTGGGCCCTGCTCACCCTCTACCAGCTTCTGCGCCGCACCATGGTCGAGGCGGCGGAGTCCAGGCCGGGCACCGATCCCGACCGCTGCAATTTCACCATCGCCCTCCAAACCGCCCGCGACCTTTTGGTATGTGCGCAAGGAGCCTTCGAGCCGGGCATCGGAGAGATCGGCCGCCGAGTCCTGTCAGCACTGTCACCCGCACGGCGAACCCGCGTCAGCACCCGCAAGGTGAAGTCACCCATCTCCCGTTACGCGGAAAGAAAACTGGACGGCCGCCCCGATCGCAGCAAGGTCGTGACCTCGACGACGATCACGCTCCTACCGCCCCCATCGCCAGAGCCCACACTGCCCGCGACGACCGTCCGGGAGAACACCGGCAACGGCAAGACCAGCAGCCGCATGGCACGTGTCCTGGCCATCATGCAGGCAGAGCCCGAACGGCTTTGGCGCTCAAGGGAGATCGCCGAGCTCCTCGGCGACGTCACCCTCGTCGCCACCTATCGACAACTCGCCCGCTGGACCGAGAGAGGAATGATCAAGAGAGCCCGCACCGGCCGCTACACGGCAATCACACAGACGACGACTCCCCCCGCACGGCCTGGTGTCCATCTGCAAGATCGGCCGCGACGAACAGATCAGCCTTCCCCAGGAGGGCATCGGCGGCCTCGCCCGGCTCGGCGCCATCGCCGACCGGCTCATGCTTCGCACCGGAGGCTGCTCGGGTTGCGCCCTCTCCGGTTCCTGCACCGTATGCAGGCCCCTGGCCAAGCACTTCCAGGAGGCGAAGGCCCCGCTGGCGGCGTACTGCCAGCACGGACGAAAGGAAACGGTGAACGCATGACCGCTGTAGCAGTGGAGATCTCTCCCAGGCGCCCGCCCCCGGACGACGGGCCCACCCAGGCCGGTGATGGCCTGCCGTACTTCACGCGGCCAGTCCTGGCCCCGGCCGCGAAGGTCACCCGGATCACCGGCATCGCCGACATGGACCCGCTCATGGACAGTGCCAAGTGCTCGTGCAACGCGGGCGACGACAACCCTCACTGACCTGATCAGCCCCTGATCCGGTCATGAACGCGCAGGCCCCGGCCGCCTGGGCATCGGGGCCTGCGGCGCCCGTGCGACGTGGGTAGCGTGCGGCCATGCGTTTTCACTGGGGCTGGATGGAGCCCGTGATGCCCGTGCCGTACGTGCCGACTCTTGGCCCAGTCCATCCCGATGACCCGATTCCTGACCTCTTCGAGGCCGTCGTCGAGATCGCCGGAACGGGGCGCTTCCTCCCGTACGACAAGGACCGTCGCTGGTCCGAGACCAAGATCGAACACGTCTTGGTCGACGCCATCGAGCACGATCGGAGCCAGACCCTGATCCCCACCCTCACCGACCGAGGCGCAGGCACGGTCAAGGTCCACGTGTACGGCGCGGAGCCCGGCAGCCTGTCCGCCGGTGCCGACCTGGCCCGGAAGCTGGCCCCGGCCCACGGTGCCGCGAAGGCCCGCGTCGTGTGGTTCCTCGGCCCTGACGAGCCCGAGGCGTACACCCGCGGCACACGCGTCTAGTTCAAGGACTTCACCCAAGGGCCCGGATGCGCTCCGGTCCTGCCGGTGCAGGAGCACCAGCAGCTCCCTGATGAGGCCCGGTTCGCCGAGTTCGCCGAGCAGATGGCCGAGGACGGGTTCGTGTTCCTCCACGAGCAGATGCGAGCCGGAACCGTTGGCCCCGTCCTCACCGTGCTGCACGACGGCCGCGTGGCCGGCGCTATTGGACCCATGGAAACCATGACCAGCCCTAGCGGCGCCCCACGACTGCTTCCGCAGTACTTCGGCGTCCTGCCGCAGCACCGCGGGCGTGGATATGGCCGCGCCCTGTGGCGCGCGGCGATGCACTGGGGGCACCAGCACGGCGCCGCGTATCAACTCCTCCAGACCGAGGTGGGGGGCGCATCCGACCGCCTGTGTGGGGCCGAGGGACTGGCATCGCTCGGGTTCGTCAACCAGACGGATGTGTGACGTTGCAGCGAAGTCCCCTGTACGCCTCGGCCGTGGGGGTGGCGACCAGCCTGCACAACTTCTACGGCCGGTATGTGCGGCCTGTGGCGAAAGGACTGACGACGTGGACCTGAGCGGTAGGAAGATCCTGGTCTTCGGTGTCCTCACCGAGACCAGCATGGGATTCAAGATCGCCGAGGCGGCGACGATGCGGGGCGCGGACGTGATCCTCGCCAACGCCCCAGGCCGGCCCAGCTCCATCATGGGCCGCATCGCCGGGCGGCTGCCGAAGGAGCCGGTGGCGTGCCTGTCCGCGGATACGCCTGTCCGCGGATACGCCAGTCCGCGCGGAAGCTGTCGCCCCGGGCATGCTCGACCTCGGCGTACAGGTCGGCCAGTCGCGGTCGCCGGCCGATGGAGAGCAGCACATCGGTCCGGGCGGCGAAGACAGACATCGAGCACGAGCAGCCTTTCCGAACTATGAGGCGGCGCCCTCGGAAACGGGATATGGCGGGGCTGATTTCTCCGGGGTTGGTGGGAGCCACGGCTCCGGCGAGATCGGGAGCCATCTAGATTCCGGTGAGATTGGGAGCCACCCCTGTGGAATGGTGTGGAACATGATGCTTTCGGCGTATTTTGCGGCTGTGGGCCATTTGGCCGTCACGCTGCTCGTCAGTCGGCTTGTCGGCGGCACGTGAGGTATAGCGGCATGAAGATGATCCACAAGCACAGGCAGCCGAGAGCCCACGTGGCGGGCTTGCTCACTTCGATCGGGCCCGCCGAGAAGTACACAGGCGTTCCCCGCCTGGCGCGGAGCGTGGCGTCTTGGTAGACCCAGAACACCGTCGCGAGGAGGAGCGCTACGGGAATCAGCATGGTGGCGTACGACCCCATCACTCGGGGCTCTTCTCCGCGATGATGCGGGCGACGGCGGCTGCATCGTCCGGTGTGATCGTGGGGCGGACCCGGTGGCCCACGTCGAGCACGAGTGCCACACCCTTCTTCGGCCGGCTGGGGTCGAAGTTCCACCAGTGGACGAAGTCTCCCGAGCCCCAGATGCGCCACCTGCGCACTTTGTTCGCGCCGGTCAGGGGAAGCGTCTCCACGCCCCTGATCGAGGCATAACGGATCGTCTTTGCCCCCCATGGGTAGTAGCGGAGGATAGCGATCCCCTGGTCGTCGCAGCGGATCGTGCCGTCGTCGTAGGTGGGCGTGGCCATGCTTATCTGCCTTTCCTGACGGTCCGCCAGTTGCCCCGGGGAGCGGTGGAGCGGTTCACGGGGTTTCGGGTGCGAGGATGAAGAGGCCAGCGACCTTTTCGTCTGTGTCGAATGCGACGCGGGCCTTCATGTCGCCGGCCTCGTAGCGCAGCGGGACGTCGACGACCGTGTGGTCGCCGATGCGGCGAACGAACGGCTCGCCCTCGCCGAAGCCCTCGAACGCGCCGACCAGACCGGCGACCGTGGCCAGCCCGTCGAGGCGGACCTCGTCGGTGAACGCCGCCAGCACCTCGGCATTGAACGACCGGCGGGCTTCGTCCATACGGCCGTCGAGGACGGCGGCCGCGATCTCGGTGGCTCGGGCGGCGGCGTCGGTCATGCGCACGGTCTTGTCCATGGGTTCTCCCGTTCTCGGGTCGATGGGCTTGCCGAACCGCTGGAACGCGGCCTGGCGGGTGACTCCGAGCAGGTCCCCGATCTCCTGCCAGGTGTGGCCGGCATCCCGGCACTGCTGCACGCACAGCTTCAGTACCTGCTCCGCCAGGCCGTCGACGTCCTCGGCGAGTCGGACGAGGTCGAGATAGGCCGGCTGGGCCACTGGGCTGCCAGCCGACCCCGCCAGGGCGGCGGCCTGCGCGGCGAGGCGAGCAGCCAGGCCCGCGAGAGGCATCGGCGAATCAGTCACATGTCAAGGATGCCTTTACGGAGTTCGCTCGTCAAGGAGGCCTTTACATCGCCCAGTGCAGCCTCCGCGCGTCCCGCCAGCTACCCGCGGCGTCACCTCCTTCGGTGGGTCTCGAACTCGCCGGAAAATGGCAGTCGCGGGCGAGTACATCGCCGCCACCGGAGCAGTAGGGGCTCTCGAACGCGGCGGAGCCCTGGCTCTCGCACGACCCGATGAAATCAGCGGGGCTCGTCGTGATTCTCCGGGGATGATCGGCATACCCAGCGTGACCGGGGTGCGGTTGCGGTTCCTGGTGAGGCGGTCGAGGGAGGCGAGTTTGTTGCGCGCGGCTTCCAGACTGATCTGGAGTCCTTGGACCTCGCCGCGCCAGCCGTTGACGCGGGCCTCCTCGATGCGGTCACCGAGGTTGCAGATGATCTCTTCCAAACGTCGCCGCTGCTGCGGGTCGACGCGGAGCATCGGACACCGGACGCAGGCTTCGAACTTGACCACGGGGTGCCCTGACTGATGCGGGGACGTCGGTAGGGTCGGGGCAGTGACAGGAAATCGGGGCCGCTGGCCAAAGATCGCTCAAGATCGTGGCATTGAGGACGTGACGCTACTCATCCTCGAATGGCTGGGTGAGCAGGGCGTGAATGCCATGATCAGAGTGGACGCCGAGAGGGCGGCTGACAACGCGCCAGCGTGGACGTTCGCGGCCAGTGGGGGTCCCCTGGACCAGGGCATGCGTGCCGATGGGAGGACTGTGCAGCAGTGCATGTCCGCTGCTGTGGCCAAGCTGCGCGAAGCCGGACTGTCCGTCCCGTTTTGATCTCCGTTCGCCCGCTGATTTCGATCACGGCGTGGGTCTCCTCGCCTTTGCAGTTCCTGCGGAGGCTTCTCCTCGGCGCCTGCGAGGCTGACCTGGAGTCCTTCGACCTCGCCAAGCCATCCTTCCCGTTCGGCCTCGGCGATACGGGCGATCAGGTTGTCGCGGATGTCGGCCAGCCGTGCCTGTTGGGCTGGTGCCGGCGAGGAGTACCGAACCCCGACTGAGGAGGAGTGGGACTCCTTCCTCGCCCAGGCGGGATTCGCCGCGGCAGGCTCGGCCGGTAGCGGCCCACCCGCTCGGGCTTCCAGCCGTCCATCGGATTGTGGTGCGCGTGAGCCTGCCCAGAGCGGCAGGACAGATCCAGCGGGAACGGGTTGAGCAGCGGGCCGGTCCCCGCATCGCGGTGCACATCGTAGAACCGGCGCAGGACCGTCTGTCTGTGCACGACGGTGGCCGGAGCGTATCCGGATCCGGTCGACGGCTTCCCGGTCACCGGGTTCACGACACCGGCTCCCCGTACCGCTCGCAGGCCCTGGGCCTTGACTTTCCTGGGTTTGACGGTCTCTTGGATCCAGCAGCTGAAGTCCCGGGCTTCCCGACGGGTCGCCCGGTCCCAGGGAACGTCCACGGCCTGCAGGAACCGCCACCACCGCAACAGATCCATCCCGTAGGAGCGAACCGTTGACGGCGCTTTCCCGGCCGCCAGCAACTCCTGGATGTAGTGAAAGGGCTGGGCGCGGGGCTGGGATGCGCCATGTCATTGGATTGTCTGGGGGTTTGGGGGAGTGTACCGGTCTCTGTGTGGGGGTGGGTGTTCGGGGGTGTGGCCGTGGGTGGCGGATGTGCTGTGGTGGTCGTGGTGCGGTGCCCGGGTGCGGTGTTGAAGGGTTGTCGGTTTCGGTGGCGTCGGTGGCCGGGCCGGGCGTGGGCCATGGTGGGGGGTGTTCGGCGTGGTCTGGCGGGCTGACGCACGCCGTCCGCGTCGTGTCACCCTGCGTGACTGCCGCGCCGGCCGCTCATTGGCGCTGGTGCTGCGGGCCGCCGGCGCCGGCATGCAGCTTCCTGCCGTCGGCCTGCTGTCCCTCGCCGGCGAAGGGCGTATCAAGGAGTTCCGGGTCATGGTCTGGTCGTGGTCTGTTCTTCGTTCCCTGTGGGGGTGTGGGCGGCGGCGTCTTCGAGTATGTCGTTGCCGTAGAGGTCGTGTATCCAGTTGGTGTGGTAGATGGTTTCGAGGTAGCGCTCGCCGAGGTCGGGGGCGATGGCCAGGGCGGTCGGCTGCCGGGGGGGTGCTGGCTGCTGGGCGAGCCAGCGGGTGGCGCCGCTGACGACGGTGCCGGTGGAGCCTCCGAAGAGGAAGCCGCGGCGGGCGAGTTGGTGGCAGGTGCGGATGGTGTCGGCTTCGCTGACGTGTATCACTTCGTCCACGTAGGAGTCGTCCAGCAGTGGTGGACGGACGCTGGTACCGAGGCCGGGGATCATGCGTCGGCCTGGGGTGTCGTTGAAGGTGACGGAGCCTTCGGTGTCGATGGCGACGATGTGTACCGGCCTGTGCCATTCGCGGAAGTAGCGTGCGCAGCCCATGAGTGTGCCCGTGGTACCGGCTCCGATGAAGAGGACGTCGAGGTCGGGAAAGTGGCGGGCGATGGCCGGGGCGGTGGTGCGGTAGTGGGCCATGTGGTTGTTGGGGTTGGTGTATTGGTTGAGCCACACGTACCGGTCGTCCGATGCACACAGGGCGCGGACGTGGTCGATGCGCGCGCCGAGCAGGCCGCCTTGCCGGGCGGGCTCGGTGACGATGTGGACCTGGCTGCCGAGTGCTTCCATGAGCAGCCGGGTGGGCAGGTTGCAGCGGGTGTCGGTCACGCACACGAACCCGTAGCCCTTGCTGGCCGCGATCATGCTCAGGGCTACCCCGAGGTTGCCGGAGGAGGATTCGACGAGGACTTTGCCGTCGGTGAGCAGACCGTCGCGTTCGGCGGCTTCGACCATGGCGGCGGCAGCCTTGAGTTTGATCGAGCCGGCGAAGTTGAAACCTTCACATTTGAGGAACAGCTGGTGTCTGGTGATTGCCTCCAGGTCGATGTAGAGGTCGTTCTCGTTGAATTCCTGAGGGGTGGATATGACCGGCACGGTTGCCTCCTGATCTGTGTGTGAACCGTCTCCACCAGTACGCGGGATCATCCCTGGTTCCGTCATGCCGCCGGAATTCGGGGCTTGACAATGGCCGGGCTCGCGCGTAGTGGCGCGGATTCCTGGGATTCGGGGAGGGCGTTCCGGCGGCGTGCTCGGTGCCTTCCGTCTGGGTTTGTCCCGGCGTGTACCGCCACCCGTGTGTGGTGTCAAGTTACGAGATTCAGCGGCGTGACGACGTCGTGCCGGCCGGGCGTACTGGTGGGGCGGGCGTCAGGAATCCGCCGCGAAAGGCTCTGGCGCTTTTGCGGGTGGGAGAAGCCCACCTCCACCACCACACCGACGGCATCGGAGCTCACATGGCAGGGAATTCCCCCCGTACCTGGACGGCCGGCCCGCCCGGCATCTCCACGTGTCCCGACGACAGAGGAGGGCCTGACGCCGGGAGGGCCGGGTCGCCGGCCGCCACCGCACGGCTGCTGGCCGAGGTGCTGGCCGACGTCGTGCGCGTGGACCATGTGCCGGCCGACAGCCACTTCTTCGATGACCTGGGCGCGGACTCGATGGTGATGGCCCAGTTCTGTGCGCGGGTCAGGAAGCGGGCGGAACTGCCGCCCGTGTCGATGAAGGACGTCTACCGGCATTCCACGGTCGAGAGTCTCGCCGCTGCGCTGACCGGGCCCGAAGCCATGGCCTGCGCATCCGCTGCCACCGGTGCGGCGACCGCGGGCACCGCACTCACGACCGGCGCGTCGACCCCCACGGTGCCTCCGACGCCCGTATCCATGCCTCATCGGCCGCCCGGCTCGCCGTCCGTCCCGGTCTGCGGGCCGGTGCCGGCCGCGGACGCCGCACAGGCCTCGCACGGGGCCGCGGTACGAGCCGGCACGCGTCAGTACGTGCTGTGCGGACTGCTGCAGTTGCTGTTCTTCCTCGGGTACTGCTACCTGGCTGCGCTGGCAGCGACACGGGGCTACGCATGGATAGGCGACGGCTCCGCCCTCGCCGATCGCTACCTGCGTTCCGTGCTGGCCGGCGCTGCCGGATTCATCGGCCTGTGCACGGTGCCGATCCTGGCCAAATGGACACTCATCGGCCGCTTCACGCCCCGTCAGTTCCCCGTGTGGAGCCTCACCTACCTGCGCTGGTGGATCGTCAAAACCCTGATCCGGACCAGCCCTGTCCGCCTGTTCACGGCGTCGCCGCTGTTCGTGCTGTATCTGCGGGCGCTGGGCGCGAAAATCGGCCGCGATGTTGCGATCTTTTCCACGCATATTCCTGTGTGTACGGATCTGCTCACCATCGGAGACGGGGCGGTCATACGCAAGGACTCTCTGTTCTCCTGTTACCGCGCCCATGCCGGCCTCATCCAGACCGGTCCGGTCACTCTCGGCAAGGACGTCGTCGTCGGTGAACAGGCGGTCCTGGACATCCACACCTGGATGGGCGACGCGTCCCAGCTCGGTCATGCCTCGTCCCTGTACGCCGGGCAGGCCGTACCCGCCGGGGAGCGTTGGCACGGTTCACCGGCCGAGCCCACCGGCACAGACTTCCGCAGTACGCACGCCGCCGACTGCTCCGCCACGAGAAAGGTCCGCTACGCCCTGGGGCAGCTGCTGGCCCTGCTGCTCGTGTATCTGCCCCTGACCACGGGCGGCGCGGCCCTGCTGGTCGCCGCGGTACCGCAGCTGAAGGCACCCCTGGATGCCGGGTCATGGCCGCACGCCGGCTCGGTGTTGTGTCTGGGCGCGCTGGCCGCTTCCTTCACGCTGTTCTTCGGCGCCGCGCTCGCCGGGCTCGCCCTCCAGGGCGTGGTGCCGCGCCTGCTCAACAGGGCGATCAAGCCGGACACGGTCTACCCGCTCTACGGCTTCCATTACGGTCTGCAGCGGGCGATCGCCTTTCTGACCAACCGGAAGTTCTTCACCACGATATTCGGGGACAGCTCCGCGATCGTTCACTACCTGCGCTATGTCGGCTACGACCTGTGCCATGTCACGCAGACCGGCTCGAATTTCGGCACGGAACTCAAGCACGACAGTCCGTTTTTTACCTCGGTGGGCAGCAACACGATGGTCGCCGACGGCCTGTCGATCATCAATGCCGACTTTTCCAACACGTCGTTTCGTCTCTGCCGTGCCTCGATCGGAGCGCGAAGTTTCCTCGGGAACCGCATCGCCTATCCGGCACAGGCCCGGACCGGCGACAACTGCCTGCTGGCCACGAAGGTCATGGTGCCCATCGACGGAGAGATGCGGGAGGGCGTCGGTCTGCTGGGTTCGCCTCCTTTCACCATTCCGCGCACCGTGATGCGGGACGCCCGGTTGAACACCCTGGCGGGCGGCAGCGAACTGCGCCACCGCCTCGCCCGAAAGAACCGGCACAACGCCGCAACCGCGGTGCTGTATCTGCTGGCGCGGTGGTTCCACGTCTTCGTCGTCACCCTGCTGACGCTGGGAGCCGGAAGCCTCTATCCCGCCATGGGCGCATCGGCGATTGCCCTGTCCATGGTCGGTGGCCTCGTCTTCAGCGTCTGTTACTTCACCCTGATCGAGCGGGCCGCCACGGGATTCACGGCACAACGGCCGCTGACCTGCTCCATCTACGAGCCGTCCTTCTGGCGGCATGAACGCTTCTGGAAGATGGCGGCGGTCGATCACGCCCAGATGTTGGGCGGGACCCCGTTCAAGAACGTGGTTTTGCGGTTGCAGGGTGCCCGGATCGGCAAGCGGGTCTTCGACGACGGCTCCTTCTTCCCCGAACGGACGCTGGTGACGATCGGGGACGACTGCACCCTCAATGCGGGCACGGTGGTCCAGTGCCACTCGCAGGAGGACGGCGCCTTCAAGTCCGACCGCACCACGATCGGTGCCGACTGCACGCTCGGTGTTGGAGCATTCGTCCACTACGGCGTCACCCTGGCCGACCACGTCGACCTTGCCTGCGACTCCTTCCTCATGAAGGGCGAACACGTCCCCTCCAAGGCCCGGTGGGGCGGAAACCCAGCCCGTCAGCTGCCCGACAACACCCCCCGCCCACCCGTCTTGCCGGCAGGCCGCATCTGACGCCGCGCCACACACCCCGCCACATCAGACCACATCAGCACCCGGACGAAGGACAGACCCTGATGGCACTCGACACTCCCGCCGCCCGAGACTTCTGGCACGGCATCCTGACGGAGTCCGGCGGCTGCACGCCCCTTCCGCGCTGGACCCGCGAGCCGGTTGCCGCACTGGCCGAGCACCACGCACCGATCCCCGTCAGCGACGCGGCAGCCGTGCGCCGACTGGCAGACGACCTGGCCGTGCCGTTGAGCACCGTGCTGCTGGCGGCGCATGCCAAAGTGCTGGCCGCGCTGACCGGTGAAAGCGCCGCCACCATCGGCCTGTCCGGGCTCGCCCCTGGTCGGTTGCTGCCGTGCCGGCTGACGACGGCACCCCGCTCCTGGCGGGCCCTGCTGGCGCACGCCCACGAGGCCGTCTCGCAGGTACTCGTTCACCGGGACTACCCGGTCGACGACCTCAGGTGCGAACTCGGCCTTCCCGAGCCGTCATGTGAAACCGCACTTGATGCGACCGGCTTCGGCGACGCCCCCGCCGGCAGCAGCGCCCCGGCCACCGACGCAGTGCTGCGGGTGGGCATCGCGCACCACGACGACGGCGGGCTCACGCTGCGGGCGCGCTACCGCACCGATGTCCTCGACGCCGACAGCGCTGCCCGCATCGTCGGCTACCATCTCACCGCGCTCGCCCTGATCGTCGCCGACCCGGCCGCGGAGCACGGCCGGCAGAGCCTGCTGTCCGCCGAGGAAGCGCGCTTCCAGCTCGAAGGGCTCGCCGGGCCCCACCGCAGCCTGCCCGACGCCGGTGTCCATGAGCTGTTCGAGCGGCGCGTACGGCACGACCCGCACGCGGTCGCAGCGGTGCACGGCAACCGGCAGTGGACCTACCGGGAGCTCAATGCCCGTGCCAACCGGCTGGCCCGCGCCCTGCTGGCGCGAGGACTCGACCGCGAAGGCGTCGTCGCGGTGGTGATGGACAGAAACCTGGACTGGCCGGCCGCCGTGCTGGCCGTCTTCAAGGCCGGAGGCGTCTACCTGCCCATCGAGCCGCATCTGCCTGCCGAACGCGTCAAGGCCATGCTCACCGCTTCCCGGTGCACGCTGGTGCTCACCGGACCGACCGCCCCCACCACCCTCCAGGCGGCCCTTGCGTCCCTGCCCACCGTGCGGACGCTGCACACCGACACCGCCGACGAGGAGGGCCACGCCGACGACGACCTCGGTATCGCCGTGGCAGCCGACCAGCTGGCCTACATCTACTTCACCTCCGGCTCCACCGGTAAGCCCAAAGGCGCCATGTGCGAACACGGGGGCATGCTCAACCACCTCCACGCCAAGATCGACGACCTGGAGATCGCCGAAGGACAGGTGGTCGCCCAGACCGCGCCCCAGTGCTTCGACATCTCGCTGTGGCAACTGCTCTGCGCGCTCCTGGTCGGGGGGCGGACCCTTCTGGTCGAGCAGGACGTGATCCTCGACGTCCGGCGGTTCGTCGACACGATCGCCCGCGGGCGGGTCTGCGTCCTCCAGGTCGTTCCGTCGTACCTGGAAGTCGTCCTCACATACCTGGAGCAGCACGCGCGCGAACTGCCGGACCTGCGGTACGTGTCGGTCACCGGCGAGGCGCTGAAGAGTCAACTCGCCCAGCGCTGGTTCGCCGCCCAGCCCCACGTCAAGCTGGTCAACGCCTACGGACTGACCGAGACCTCCGACGACACCAACCACGAGATCATGGACCGTTCACCGGACGGCGACCGGGTCCCGCTGGGCCGGCCGGTCAACAACGTGCACCTCTACGTCGTCGACGAGCGGCTGAACCCGGTGCCGCTCGGTGCGCCGGGCGCGATCGCCTTCTCGGGGATCTGCGTCGGCCGCGGCTATGTCAACGACCCCGAGCGCACCCGGCCCGCCTACCTGAGCGATCCCCACCGTCCAGGCCAGCGCCTCTACCTCAGCGGCGACTTCGGCCGCTGGCGGCCCGACGGCAAGCTGGAGTTCCTGGGCCGTCGCGACACCCAGGTCAAGATCCGTGGTTTCCGCATCGAGACCGGCGAGATCGAGAACACCCTGCTGCAGGTGCCCGGCGTCCGCGACAGCGCCGTGGTGGTCGCCGAACGGCCCGACCACAGCACACACCTGGTGGCCTTCTACACCTCCCCGCGGCCCCTGCACACCGACGTCCTGCTGGATCGGCTGAACGCCGTACTGCCCCCGTACATGGTCCCTTCGGCCGTCCACTGGTGCGCGGACCTCCCGCTGACCGCCAACGGCAAGGCAGACCGGAAAGCCCTGACGGCCCTGGCCACCCGGCTTCAGGCCGCGAAGGACGACGTCGAGGCGCCCGGAACGCCCACCGAACGGCGGCTGGCCGCCGCATGGGCCGGCGTGCTCGGCGTCCCGCAGGACCGGATCGGACGCCACGACCACTTCTTCGACCTGGGCGGCACCTCGCTGTCGGCCGTGAAACTCGCCATCAGCCTGGACCGCCTGGTGTCCCTGGCGGACATCACCCGCCACCCCATCCTCACGGACCTGGCCCGGCTCCTGGAGGAGCTCTGCCAGCAGCAGTCAACCGCGCGAGGGGCCTCAGCCTGACCTCGTCCGACGTCCCCGACCCACGGAACATCCCCCACACCACGCAAAGGACAAGAAAGATGTCACTGCCCACCTCCACCGTCCCCATGCCCGCCGCTGCGCCCATGCCCGGGACGGAACTCGACGTGCACCCCGGCAAACCCCCCGTCCTGCACACCGGCGCCCATGCCCGGGGGGACGCGCCGGGCTGGGCGGCCGAGCACCGCCACGCCGTCCGCAGCCTCGTCACCGAACACGGCGCGCTTGTCATCCGCGGCCTCGCTCTGCAGGAGGCCGGCCAGGCCGGGGCCGTCCTCCACCACCTGGCTCCCGGCCCGATGACCGAGAGGGAGGCCTTCGCGCCCCGCCGCACCCGCGCGCCGGGCGTCTACTCCTCCACCACCTGGCCGGCCAACCAGCCCATGTGCATGCACCACGAACTCAGCTACACCCACGCGCCCCCCGGCCTGCTGCTGCTGGCCTGCCTGGCCGCGCCCCGCACCGGCGGAGCCACCGCTCTCGCCGACGCCACCGCCGTCCTCGACGCGCTGCCGCCCGAGCTCGTCCAGCGGTTCGAAGAGGAGGGCTGGCTGCTTACGCGCACGTACCACGACGAGATCGGGGCCTCCTGGGCGGAGGCGTTCGGCACCGACGACAGGACTGCTGTCGAGGACTACTGCCGCGCCCACAGGATCGAGTTCCGCTGGCTGCCCGACGCAGGCTTGCACACCCGCCAGCGCCGCCGCGCCGTGGTGCGCCATCCGCTCTCCGGCCGACGCTGCTGGTTCAACCAGATCGCGTTCCTCAACGAGTGGACGATGGCCCCCGAGGTGCGGGAGTACCTCATCGACGTCCACGGCCCCGACCGTCTGCCTTTCACCACGCGCTTCGGCAAGGGCGATCCGATCGGCGAGGACGTCGTCCAGCTGATCAACACGGTGTACGAGAGGCACACCGTCCGCGAGCCGTGGCAGGACGGCGACCTGATGCTCGTCGACAACGTCCGCATGGCACACAGCAGGGAGCCCTTCGAGCCACCGCGTGACGTCGTCGTCGCCATGGCCGAACCGCTGCACCCGACCCCCTGCCCGCCGGCCTTCGAGGGAAACGCCCGATGACCACGTCCCCTTCCTGCGCCAAGGAGTCCGCAATGCCCCAGTCCGCGATGCCCCAGCCGAGCACGACGCCACCGCAGGTCGCGGTGCCACCGTTCGCCGTGATCTCCGGTGCCCAGGTCCAGCACACGCTGCAGGGCCAAGAACGGCAGATCGTCGATCTCGTCGAGGCGACCTACCGGTTGCACGCGGCCGGGGACTCGGTCAATCCGCCGTCGTACTTCCTACGCTTCCCCGACCGACCGACGGCGCGGATCATCGCGCTGCCCGCGTCGATCGGCGGGCAGGTACGGGTGGACGGCCTGAAGTGGATCTCCAGCTTCCCCGACAACGTGCCCTCCGGCATCCCGCGAGCCTCGGCCGTGCTCATCCTCAACGACCACAACACCGGCTATCCGCTCGCCTGCCTGGAGAGCTCCATCATCAGCGCGAGCCGAACGGCCGCGATGGCCGCGTCGGCGGCCGGCTGGCTCAGCCGCCACCGCCGACGCCCCACCCGCGTCGGATTCTTCGGAACCGGCCTGATCGCCCGCTACATCCACACCTTTCTGACCGCAACCGGCTGGAGCTTCGACCAGATCGGCATACACGACGTGTCCCCCGACCACGCTGCCGGCTTCCACAGCTACCTGGAACACACCGATGCGGCCCCACGGATCACGACGCACGACAGCCCGGAGCAGCTGATCCGCTCCAGCGACCTGGTGGTCTTCGCCACCGTCGCCGGCCGGCCACACGTCACCGACCCGGCATGGTTCGACCACAACCCGTTGGTGCTGCACGTGTCGCTGCGCGACCTCGCCCCCGACATCCTGCTCGCATCGGCGAACATCGTCGACGACGTCGACCACTGCCTCAAGGCCGACACCTCACCACACCTGACCGAACAGCTCACCGGCAACAGGGACTTTCTCACCGGAACGCTGGACGACGTCATGACCGGCCGGGTGGCGCTCCCGCAGGACCGGCCCGTGGTCTTCTCACCCTTCGGCCTCGGAGTGCTCGACCTCGCCGTCGGCAAACACGTGTACGACGAGGTGGCCCGCGCCGGGCATCTGCACGTCGTAGAGGACTTCTTCCATGAAGTGCGCCGCTACGGATGAGCGGCCGGACGGCCCGGCCCCCGCCGGCTCGCGGAGGAAGGCCCGTCCGCTACCGAGGGCCCGGGCCGGGCAGGTCTGACCCGGCCCGGGCCCGATGCCTTCGAGGAGGTGCTCGTCGCGTCTGTGCGGACCGGTCCGTCCCGGTCGCTTCGTGGTCGACCACCCGGAAACGGAACAAAGGTGGGTATGAGCGGAGTTTCGGGTGAATCAGGGCACAGTGTGCCTCGTGCGTCCATGAGGGCTCATCGGCCCGGTCAGCCCCGGCGGGAGGCAGAGGCGTAGCGGCCGCGCTCGCCGCTGAGCGTGCACAGCCTGCGTCGACCAGATGCTCGCCGGGCTTCGTCCCGCGCCGCTGAAGGTTCTCGTGGACGCTGTCGATCAGGCGGGAGTCATCCACCGCGGCGTGGATGGTGGCCACGTTCACCACCAGGTGGGGCAGGTCGTCCTCGCAGGTCTTGACCTTGTAGCCGTCCCAGACCATGCCGCGTTTGCCGCCGCAGCGGGCTTCCACATCGTGGGGGTTGATCAGCAGGTCTCTGCTTCGCGGGAGGTCCTTGCCCTCCCGCGAACTCCACCAGATCCAGATGCGCAACGGGCTGGAGCAGCGGACCGCGGACTGGCAGCGGCGCTACGCGATCCGCAACGGGCCTCCTTGCTCGTGATGGGTCTCAGCAACCATGTCGCTACCAAGGAGCCCGTTCCTTCATGCCCGGAGCAGTATCGGCACCTCTGTCCGAACGATCACCCGCCCCACACACCTCGAACAAGATCCGGTTTGCCGCAACGCACTGAGCTTGAGATAAAACCTCGGGTTCAAGCAAGGATGCGTTCGAGTCCCCCACATGGGGAAACGTCGGTCATGGCGACGGCCACGCCGTCATCCTCGGGTTGTGACACCAACAAAGACCGACGCGGCCGTCGCGTCCAGTGTGCCTGATCGTGAAGGCAGCCACGCGGCTCTGCGTGAACTCAAGGAGTTTCGTGTCGACTTCCGCGCCAGCCTCGCCCGCTGGGGCGACGCTCTCTTTGAGATCACCGATGCCGTGCTGTGCAGCGATGGCCCGGTGCGCAACCTCGCCGAACTCAGTCTCGTGCCCGAGCACGCCCGCTCCCACGGCTCGGTGCAGCGCGCCATGAGCGATGGGCGGATCGACTTCGACCGTCTGAACTGGTCCTTCGCCTTGCGTGACCTCCCGCGTGGCCCGGGCGGGGGGATCGTGCTCGCCGTCGATGTCACGCCGTGGCTGCGGCCCGACGCGGACACCAGCGATCAGCGCACCTTCTGCCACACCTACGGACGCGCAGAGGGCGCTCACGAGATGATCCCCGGCTGGGCGTACTCGATCGTCGCCGCCCTGACCAGCGGAGCTACCTCGTGGACCGCGCCCCTGGACGCCAAGCGACTGCGCCCCGGTGATCAGGTCCAACGGAGCACGGCCGCCCAGCTGCGCGAGGTCGTGACCAGGATCGTCACCCTGGGGCGATGGAAGGAGGGTGACGAGCCGATCCGGATCGTGGCTGACTGCGGCTACGACGGCCCCTACCTTGCCCACCAACTCGCCGACCTGCCCGTGGAGGTGTGCGTGCGCATGCGCGGCGACCGCGTCCTATACCGCGACCCGCCCGCCAACGGTGGCGTGGGCCCCAAAGGTGGCCGGCCCCAACGTCACGGCAGCCGATTCGAGTTCCACACTCCGGGCACCTGGGGACAGCCCCTGCACGAGACGGAGCATGATCTCGACAGATACGGTCACATGCGGGTCCGGTGCTTCGAGCGTCTGCACGTCAAGCTCAACCGGCAGACGGTCTGGGAGCACCACCCCGAACCGGAGCTACCCCTCGTACCCGGCACCGTGATGCGCCTGGACGTCGAGCGCCTGCCCTCCGGCGGCAGCCCGAAACCCCTGTGGCTGTGGTGGTCACGCACCGACACCGACGCCACTCTCGCTGACACCATCTGGTCTTGCTTCTTGCGCAGATTCGACCTTGAACACACCTTCCGGTACTGGAAACAACATCTCGGCTGGACCCGCCCCCGCCTGCGCGAGCCCGCCGCCGCCGACCGCTGGACCGCCCTCGTCATAGCTGCATACACCCAGCTACGCCTCGCCCGGCTTCTCGCCGAGGACCTCAAGCGCCCCTGGGAGCGTGCCTTGCCCGTCGAACGCTTGACCCCCGGCCGCGTACGCAGGGGGTTTCGCCAAGTCCGCGGATCGCTGCCCGTTCTCACGAACCCCACGAAACCCTCCCGCCCCGGGCCGGGACGCCCGCCCGGCCGCCGCAACAAGCGGAAGAGCCCCGTCTACGACGTGGGCAACGCCCTGCTCGAAAGCAGTCAACGAACAGACGAGCGGCGAACCGAACGCGCAGCACCCTGACCGCCGAAGGTTTTATCTCAAGCTGAGCTTGTGTTTTTACCTCGCTCGCTCCGTGTTCGAGCCGGGGCGCCTCTCCGGTGTCGCGCCGTGCTCGTGGCCTTCTCCCACGGTGGGGCGGGCGGCGCGGGTGGTGTTGCGTCGGCCTGGTGGGCGGCCGGGGCCTGCTGTGCCGGGTTTAGGCACTCCGGTCGGGCTGGGCAGAGGCTGTCGCACAACCTCCCCTTGGTGAAGGTCAAGAGCGAGTTTCGGCTGTGTGCCTG
>NZ_BMQA01000071.1 GCF_014647875.1 Streptomyces brasiliensis
CGAACCACAGCAACACAGTTCATAGCCGCACATTCGTTTCATTTGACTTGACAGCTACCGGGACGTTCGCTGTCTCTGTCTGGCCGCGTGGGCGAATCTGGCCAGAGGATGGCCACAGGGGGCTGATGCGGCCCCCAGGACAGCCTTGAGGCGCTCGCGTTCGATCACCGCTTTAGGAGCGAGGTTGGGTGGTCGGCGGCGTGACCTGCGCGTCCCGCGCCCCGAACGATGCCCGGTGGTGGCTCCGGGGCTGCCCGTGGTTCCCCGTTGTTCCCCGCTCGATCTGGCACGGATGTGGCTCGGGCGGTGGCTACGGGTTGAGGTCCTGGCGTTCGGCTTCCTCGTCCGGGCAGCGGAAGGCGTGGGCCGGAATGACGGGATCACTAGGAAGCGGGTCTATGACCCGGACCCTGACCGCGATCACGGTCGGGGCGTGTGGAGTCGGGGCCTTCATGAGGCGCCAGCGATAGCGCTCGGGGACCTCCTTCGCCGGCTGCTCGTCAATCTCCAGGTCCACCCACCGCTCGTAGTAGGTCGGGTAGCGGCGCACCTCTTCACGACACCTGCGGCAGGTCGCGGGTCCGCTCGTCTGCACCCCCTCTGCTTCCTCCTCGTCCGCGGTCGGAAGCCGCGGTGCCGTGGCTCCCTCGACGGCCGCAAGACCGTTGGCGAGACAGTTCCAGCACCTTTCGCACAGCTCGGCCATCAGATCGATAAGGCCGCGACTGCGCACCGTGGGGTCACGTCTCTGACAGGACTGGCATACGGCTCGACCGCTTGAAGCTGCCATATGTCCGAGGGTGAGTGAATCTGCCTGGATGTCGGTAGGGCGCGAATTGGCCGTCTTAGCAGCCAACGAGGGACTTGGAACCTCCTCTCTCGCCATCCGACCTGCTGAGGTCACCGCGTACGGTCTTGAAAACCGTCGTGGCAGCGATGTCACCGTGGGTTTAAATCCCACCGCCTCCGCTGGCTGAGTAGTGAGAACGGCCCCTGACCAGGTAACTCGGTCAGGGGCCGTTCTCGTGGGCATCGTCCGCCAGCGACCGCCGTTCCCCGCTGTTTCCTGACCGAACGGGCATGGAAGGGGCACGCCGACTGGCCATCTCTAGACGGCAAGCAGCCCGGCGAGCATCAAAGCTGCGACCGCAGAGAAGACCCGCGGTTTCCTCCAGCCCGGTCCCGAAGCCTGGCGGGTCAGCTCCCAGATGCCCACCAGACTGCCACCTAGGCCCAGCGCGCTCCGCAGCAGGAATATGGCGGTGTGCACAAGAGCCTCCAGTAGCCTTCGAACGGACTGGAAGGCTATCCCTGTGGCTGCATCTCCGGAAGAAGTCCATGATCCGGTTTATGTACGCCCCGACTGGTGGGGCTGACAGGCCTTGAACCTGTGGCCTCATCCTTATCAGGTCGGTCACGGGGGTCTGTCACCGTCGGCCAACGGCCCCTGCGCCTCGGTCGGTCGTCCACTGAAGTCCGGCGCCGACCGCTGCTGTTCGTGCTTGTTGGTGTCAGCCGCCGCACGTGGTCTTGACAAGCGCGGCTTTTACCGCCGGGCTGGAGCCCTAGTTTGGAAGAGTGCGTATGCGGATCCGTGCTGACCTGGCGCGATGTTGACCTGCGCGAACGCAGGCGGCTCGCTGTTGTTCCCCGTAGCTCCCCGTTGGTCGCTGACCGTTCGGGCACGGAAGGGGCACAGCACCCCAGGCCGTGAAGTTCCTCTCGGCGCAGGCGTCGGTTTCGTCAGTCTCAAGATCCACGGCCACGGTAAGTGGCCAGACGAGTTCTCCAGAGCGCTTGCTCGGCTTCCCGGAGTAGGCGGATGGACAGCGCGCCCCTGGTCCGCCATGCTGCCCGGACGATGATGCGCCAGTGCCGGCTGCATTGTGTGAGGGGTGGGAACTGATGGAGCAATCGCAGGCCGGGGCTATACCGCCGGAGCGCATCCGCTACCGGTTGACGCGCCTCCAACGCGTGCTGCCTGCGCTGCCCAGCATCGTTATCCTCATGGCCTTGCAGGTCTTGTTCTGGTTGGACGGGGACCCGTTTGATCCTGTAGTGGTCTCAGTAGTCACCTTGCCGCTCGTGATGCTGATCACTTGGCGGCCCTTCGGGGTCACTCTCACGCAGTCGGCGGCCATCGTGCACAACTTCCGCCACCGGACCATCCCGTGGTCGAACGTCCAAGCCATCCGGATGGAGTCCTTCTTCGGAACCCGGACCGTCGTGATCTACGAAGCGGGCGGCCGCCGTACCCGTCTGCGGGCGCCGAACACCGGGTTCCTCAGCTGGGATCGCAGGTTCGAGGAGAAGTTCCACACCATCGGTAGATGGTGGATGGACCACCGCGGCCCGTACTGGGCTCCTGTTCCGCCGCCAGGGGCACAGTGGGGTGGCCCACCGGCGTCCGACAGGAACCCTTACGCACCTCCCGCGTAGTCAGCAGCCGATCCCCGCACCCTCCGGGCGGCGGACAATGACTGGGTCAAGCCACAGGGCGTCGTCCATAGGTTGGAACAGCGCCTGTGCCGGACACAGACTTGAAGGTCTGGCCTCATCCTTATCAGGTCGATCATGGGGGCCTGTCAACGGCGATCAACCGCCCCTGCGTCTCGGTCGATCGTCCACTGAGTTCTGGCATCGACCGCTGCTGTTCGTGCTTGTTGGTGTCAGCCGCTGGTGTCAGCCGCCGCATGCGGTCTTGACAAGCGCGGCCTTTTTCTATGGCCTGGAGCGCCAGTGCCGCCGAACCGTGAGTACCGGTCACTGGGCCGAGACCACGACGGTCTTGGCCACCTTGTCGTGCAGCGCCTGTTGATAGGGCTTGTCCCACAGCAACCACAGGACGTTGATCAGCCAGAGGATCCCGAGGGCGGACGGGACGAACGCCGGAAGGACGTTGATCGCCCAGAGTGCCCATCCGGCGCCCGCGAGGACCCCCGGCAGGCCGTAGGCCGCGGCGCGCAGCCAGCCAGGCCAGCCGGCCGGGAGCGATCCGTCATGGAGCATGCCGACCTGGATCTTCATCCACTGCTTGCCGAAGGTCCGGCCGCGGGTGGTAAGCAGGTAGCCGTCGTAGCCGATGTACACGAGCCAGAAGATCACGCCCAGTAGTGCGCTCCACATATAGCTGAGGGCGGGGTGAGTGCGTTCGTAGATCCACACAACGACGTTGGAGGGGACTCCGATGATCATGACGTAGTCGATGATCCGCGCCAGAAGCCGCCGCCACCGGGCCGCCAGCGGTGGCATATCGGTCGGCGGACCGGGTACGTCAGGCTTCCCCCACAACGGCTCCTCGGAGCCCGGCATTGGCTGATCGGGACTCATACGTAGAGTCAAACCCGGCAGTCCTGACCACGCATGCGCCCAGACCCATGAGGGTGGTCACCTTCTGCCGTACCAGTGGCGTCCCACCTGCCCCAACCCACCACCTTCCCCAGCTCCCATCCTGTCCGCCGTCGACCCACACGCATGTGGAGCGGGCGTGGTTCATGGCGTCCAGGTGGAGCGCGCTACTGTACGAACGACCTGGACGCCATGGGCCGCGTCTGCTCGGCTCTGCCTGGGTTGACGGTGGATGGGATGGGAGCACCCTGCGCACGCCACTACGGCCCGCAGTCGGCGACGGTGCCCCCTCCATCCCGGTGCCGGTCGATCCCCCGCCGGAGGCATGTTCTTGATCGGGCCGCGCTATGCGGTGATCGACTCATGGTCACCGGCCCTATCCACATGTGGGCGCGCGTCGGCGCAGCGCGCGCGGAGCGGGCCGAAGGCAGGAGCGTCGCGCGGAGCGGAGCCGGGAAGCGCGCCCGGCGGAGCGGAGCGCAGCCGGGGCTTGAACCCGTGAAGAAGGTTGTTGCTCAGACGTAGTCGTGATGCGCCACAGGGGCGCGTCGTACTGCTCCGGACGGCTGTTGAGCAGCAACTCGCGCAAGTCCTGGCGCTGGTTGCCGTTGAGGTGCAGGGCCTCGGTGATGTGGCGGAACGTCGTGTGGGTGACTCCGCGGCTTCGGGCGCTGGCCTCGAAGTGGTCCAGCTCGGCCAGGACTGCCTTCGGGTTCAGCTCCGTTGGCGGCTGCTCCTTGAGCCATGCGGCCTTGTTGCGCTCGTAGTCGATCTCCGAGTAGCCGCAGACTTCGCGGCTGAAGGTCTCGACCTGGTCCAGGCTGGTCGTTGTCGCGATCGCGCGGGCCAACTCGTTCCGGCTCAGCGTCTCGTCCATGTCCACCTGGTGGACTGTTGGGCCGATCGCCAAGGCAGAGCAGCTGCGTCACCCTAGACCTACTTCGCCGGTGGGTCGGCATCCGGGAAGCGAGGGATACCTCACTGCGATCAGGTACCCCGATCACCCCCCCCGTGATCGAAAGCTGGCCACCGTACTCTCCTAGGCATGGCGGTGCAATGCACACTGGGGTACGCACGGTCAGGTAGAGAGCCACTAGGGAGGGGTACCGCGTGGCGCAGCAGGCCAGCCCTCGGGGGACCTTTATGCAGGTCGCGGAGGCAGTGAAAGCCAAGATTGAGGCAGATCCTGAGCTGACGCACCTGCCGGCCGCCGCAGATCTGATGCGCGATCACGACGTCTCGCGGGGGGTCGTGCTGCGTGCGTTCAAGTCGCTTGCGAAGGACGGCGTGGCTGCGGCCCTGACGCTACGCATTTACGCGCACCTCATGCCGAGCAGCCAGGAGCGGACGCGCACAGCGATCGCGACCGTCTACGACACGGCCCGACGTTCGGTCTGACGGCCCACAGGCGGCCCACGGCCCCCTGCGGGGTTCCCAGTTGAGGCGAAACCGCTGGTGGGAGCCCTGCACGGCCGGGGGTTTGCTTCTCTGAGTCGGAGAAGACGGCGGCGTACCTCGCTTCTGTGGGCTAGGCGGCGTTGGGGCGCGGGGTGCGCGCGGCCATGGGTTCGTTGTGGCTGATCGCGCACCCCGCGGCGGAGCCGCATGTCAGGCGGAGCCCTGCGCCGCCGCCGCGGGGCGCGCCTGATCTGGCCGTACGGCTCCCAGAATCGGGTTGGACGCGAGCGGGGAGAGTTTGATCCTTTCGCCCGGGCGGGGGGCCTGGATCACCGTGCCCTCGCCCACGTACATCGCGACGTGCGTGGCCTCCGGGAAGTAGATCACCAGGTCGCCCGGGCGCAG
Organism: Streptomyces brasiliensis; assembly: GCF_014647875.1. Classification (GTDB taxonomy): domain Bacteria; phylum Actinomycetota; class Actinomycetes; order Streptomycetales; family Streptomycetaceae; genus Streptomyces; species Streptomyces brasiliensis. The sequence continues at coordinate 5,152 of NZ_BMQA01000071.1, forward strand.
GTTCTTGAGGGAGACCTTGGGGAGCCTCGCCCACTGTTCCTGGCTGGTGCGGGGGATTGGGGTGCCCGCGTGGTTCCAGGCCTGGGACGTCAGACCCGAGCAGTCGTACGACCCCGGGCCCTCAGCGCCCCACTGGTACGGCTTTCCGAGCTGGGCCTCCGCGTAGTGCACGGCCCTGTTGCCCTCCTGTGAGGGGGCCCGTTCGGCGCCGAGTGCGCCCGATGCCAGGAGTTCGTTCTGGGCGCCGGCGGTCTCGTTCTTCTCGAGGCGGGCGAGTTCGGTCAGCTGTTCGGCGCTGAGCGAGGCCAGCATCTGCTCCACGTTCGTCAGGCGGGCGCGGACGTCGTCGCGGTTCTTCTTCTGGCGTGCGGCGAGCGTGAGTTGGGTGTCGAGGGCCCTGCGGGCCTTGCGCGCCAGCTCGTCCGCCCGTTTCGTGCCGCCTGCGAGCCGGGCCGCCGTCTCGGCCCGCTCGCGCGCCAGCTCCCCGATCACATGGCGTTCGTCCAGCGCGTGCTGCGGATCGCGGGACAGCAGGAGCTGTACGTAGGCGGAGATGTCGGAGGTGTTCTGGTACTGCTGCCGGGCCAGGCGGCCGGCGGCGCCTCGGCTCTCCTGCAGCGACAGCCGGGCCTGGGCCAGCGCGCCGTCCAGCCGTGTCACCGCGGAACGCTGTTTCCTCAGCTTCACATCGGTGGCGTTGTAGGTCTCGGTGGCCTGTTCCGCCTGCCGGTAGAGCTTATGAAGGTCCGTCAGCAGGTCCTTCACCGGGCGCCGGGGTTCGGGTGCCGCCGCCGCGGGCAGCGGGACGAGGGCGGCCTGGGCCGCCACCGCAGCGGTACAGACCAGGCGAAGAAGCCTTCCTGACATGTCGTCACCTCCGGTGCGGGGGCGGTCCTTCCGCTTCCTGCCGCACCGAGATCATCACCACGCGCGCATACCATATTCGCCGAACGTGCGCGATTCGGCGCAACCCGGTCACCCGTCCGCGTCATCCGGCTTGCCGGACGGCGTGGCGTCTGGATCGGTGTCCCGTTTCGACCAGGGCAGACGGAGGCCGCCGGCTCGCTTGCCCTCGGGGTCGTACGTGTACTTCCACCCCTGCACCAGGCCGAGCCGCTTGCTGTGCCCACGGGGCTCGCGGCGGTAGACGAGGACGGTGGGCGGGCCGCCGTGCGCGTCCGGGACCGGGATGCGGTACGTCTTCGGAGGGTTTCCGGTGGGGCCCACCAGTACGGCGAGCACGCGGCCGTCCATGGGGCCGCCCTCGAAGGGGGTGTCCTGTTTCTTCACGGCACCAGTCTCAGACATCCGCCGCCAGGTCGGCGACGAGCGTGGCGGTCTGCGGGTCGCGGCCCGCGGTGACCGTGAGCGCGGCCACGAACTGCTCCACCAGCCAGTCTCGCAGCTCGTCGGCCGGGGGCTGCTTGTCCTCGTCGAGCCAGATGAGGGAGGCCGCCTCCACGGCCGTGATCCACATCCGGACGGTCATGCGCAGCCGGGGGCCGGGGTCCGTGATGCCGAGGTGGCGGTAGATGTGCACGGCCGCGGCGCGGCGCACGCCGTCGACGATGGCGGTGGTACGGCTGGTCTCCACGACGCTGCCGCCCTGGAGCAGCGCGCTGAAGCCGGTGTCGTGCTCGTCGACGAAGGCGAGGTAGCGGTCGAGCGCACGGGCGAGGCGGGGCATCCGGGGGCCCTGGTGCGGCTCGTCGAAGCACTGCTCCAGTTCCTCGGCGGCGGACCGGAGGGCGGCCTCGTACAGCTGCTGCTTGCCGCCGGGGAAGTAGCGGTACACGAGGGGCCTGGACACCCCGGCCGCCTCCGCCACGTCGTCGAGGGACACGTCCTCTGGCGCGCGGTGCGCGAACAGGGTCAGCGCGGCGTCGAGGAGCTGGTTGCGCCGCTCCTCGACGCTGAGGCGACGGTAGGCGGGGGTGGGTGCCTGCGGGCTCATGCCCCGCAGGGTAATCGCTGAGGGTCCGCACGGCTGAGGGCCGGCCCGGCCGCCTGCTCAGGCGAGCAGGCCGGACGACTTCCACAGACGGCGGCCTGCTCCCCGGAGCACGCCGATCTCGTCCAGGAAGTCGGTCAGGCGCTTGGCGCCGGTCTGCATGACCTCGCGGCGGTGGGCGCTGGCCTTCACCTGGGCCATGGCCTCGCGCTTGTCCAGGCCGACGTTCGCGTAGACCTCGGGGTTGATGAAGGCGATGGAGAACACGCGGGCGAACTCGCCGGAGGTGAGCCGGGTGAACTCCTGGGACCAGCGCGGAGCCGTGAGCATCTGGCGCCGCAGCTCCTCACGGGCGTACCGCACGTGCCGGGCCTCCTCGACCACGTGGATGCGCGTGACGCCGCGGATGAGGGGCTGGACCCGCTCGTCCGGGAACGTCAGCCGCTGCATCCAGTCCAGGACCTCCTCGCCGAGCAGCGTGGCGGTGAAGGAACCGGGCGTGGTGGAGATGGTCTTGAACAGCCGGCCGAGGTTCTGGTGGACCCGGCTCACCGGGTACCAGGGGGTCCCGCATCGCGAGATCGCGCGCGCGAACATCTTGGAGTGCCGGCACTCGTCCTCGATCTCGGTCAACGCGTACCGCACGTGCGCGCTCGTCGCCGACTTGTCGTAGATGTGCCGCACCAGCAGCTGCATGAGGATCAGCTCGAACCAGATGCCGAGCGAGGCCAGCGCGGCGGCCTCGTGCTGGGAGAGCTGGATCCGCTGCTCCTCGCTCATCCGCTTCCACAGCGGGGTGTCGTACAGCGACACCAGCTCGGGCGGCCAGAACCACTTGCCCTCCTCGAAGGGCGCGTCCCAGTCCAGCTCCTTGTCCGGGTCGAAGGAGTGCTTGGCGGAAGAGGCGAGGAGCCGCTCGGCCACTTGCTCCCGGTCCTTGAGCAGGCCCAGCGCGTCGCGCAGTCCGTCGAGCGCGTCGGCTTCCGTCAGGGTCGTCATGAGTCCGGCTCCCTTGCCTCGTTACCCGTGGGTCACGTCCTCTGGCCTTATGAGACTGCTTGTCAGTAAGGCCGTCAATCCCTTGCGCATGACTTGTTGACGCGGCGTCCACGTGTGAGCCTGCGAGGTATGCCGACCTACGACGTGTACGCCAAGGATCCGGGAGATCCCCTCTGGCAGGTGCCCGCGAGCGGAGCGGCCCGGTTCAGCTGGGAGTACGACGACGGCCGCGACCGGCTGCTCGCCCTGTACCAGAAGGGCAAGGACAAGCAGTGGGACGGGCAGAAGCGCATCGACTGGGACCTGGAGGTCGATCCGTACGACGCGCTCGGCACGCCCGACGAGGCGATGACCCTCTACGGCACCCCGTACTGGGCGAGGATGACCGACCGCGACAAGGGCGAGCTGCGACAGCACTTCGCCTCCTGGCAGTTCAGCCAGTTCCTGCACGGCGAGCAGGGCGCGATGATCTGCGCGGCGCGCATCGTGGAGTCCGTGCCCGACCTGGACGCCAAGTTCTACTCCGCGACCCAGACCATGGACGAGGCCCGGCACGCCGAGATCTACGGCCGTTTCCTGCACGAGAAGATCGGGCTCGTCTACCCGATCAACGACAACCTCCAGTCGCTGCTCGGCGACACCCTGCGCGACAGCCGTTGGGACATGCCGTACCTCGGCATGCAGGTCCTCATCGAGGGGCTCGCGCTGGCGGCGTTCGGCATGATCCGGGACACCACCGACAAACCCCTGCCGAAGCAGATCCTGGCCTACGTCATGCAGGACGAGGCCCGGCACGTGGCCTTCGGGCGGATGGCGCTGCGCGACTACTACAAGCAGCTCGGCGACGCCGAACTGCGCGAGCGCGAGGAGTTCGTCATCGAGGGCTGCTATCTGATGCGCGACCGGCTGCGCGGGGTCGAGGTGCTGGAGAACTTCGGCATCCCCAAGGCGGAGGCGGAGCAGCTCAGCGAGCGCTCCGAGTTCCTCCAGCTCTTCCGCAGGCTGCTCTTCAGCCGCATCGTGCCCTGCGTCAAGGACATCGGCCTGTGGGGCAAGCGCCTTCAGCAGGCCTATGTCGACATGGGCGTCCTGGAGATGGGGGACTCGAACCTGGACCTGCTGATGGCCCAGGACGAGGAGATCGCCGAGAAGCTGGACGCGGAGCGGTTCGGCGTGGAGGAGCGGGAGCGGGTCGCGGAGGTGGAGCAGGCGATCGAGGCAGGTCGACGTACTGCCGGTTGATCACTCTTCTGACTGGTGAAGGGGCGCACTCGACTGGGTGGGCTGGGCGTACCAGGCGGTCTCTCGACCGAGGGACGAAGGCCTACGGCCTCGACGGCGTCTTCCACAACCGCCTCAAACTGACCGAGCTGTTCCAGCACTAGACATCGACCTCACCGCGATCGACCGCCGGCGGTAGCCGGAAACGACGTGCGCAGCGTGAAGGCGTACGGCGTCGGGCCGTGCGCCCTCAGGTGCAGCAGCCGTTCCTCCGCCTCGGCGACCGTGGGGCGGTGGCCGTCCGGCACCCACCACAGGGCCGTCACCGCCTCCTCCAGCCGCTCGAACCACTCACGGCGGCGGGTGAGCATCTCCCGGTGCTGGCCCTGGTACATGAACGCCGTGAGAGCGTTCGTGTCCCGCCACACCGACATGTTGACGATCAGCCACTCGTCCCCGAGCACGGGGATGTCGGTGGCGTTCCCGGCGTCGCTCTGCAGGCGCCAGACGAAGCCGTCGGCGACGTCGGCGACCTCGTTCACCGGGTCCAGCGCGTCGACGAAGTCCTTCAACTCCGGTGAGTCCAGCGGGAACTTGAGGCGGGCGATGTTGACCTGGGCGAGGTGGTGCACGGCTGCGGATGCGGTCATGACCGAACGGTAGGTCGGGACCCCGGGTCGCGACAGCCCCCGTCTCACAGACCGAGCACGGCCCGCATCACGGCCTTCGCGATCGGCGCCGCGTCGCCGCCGCCGCTGATCTCGCCGCGGTCCGCCGACGCGTCCTCCACCACCACCGCGACCGCCACCTTCGGCTCCAGGTCCGTGTCCGCCTGCGCCCACGACACGAACCAGGCGTACGGCACACCGGTGTTGCCGACGCCGTGCTGGGCGGTGCCGGTCTTGCCGCCGACCGTGGCGCCGCGGATCGCCGCGTTGGCGCCGGTGCCCTCACGGACCACGTCGGTCATCAGCTCCTTCATGGTCATCGCCGTCGCCGGATGCATGGCCTGGCGCGGCGGCCGGGAGCCCGGCGTCGCGATCGTCTCGCCGCCCTTACGGACGGTCCGCTCGACCAGGTACGGCTCCCGCAGTTGCCCCCCGTTCGCCACGGCCGCCGCGACCATCGCCATCTGCAGCGGTGTGGCGCGGGTGTTGTACTGACCGATGGACGACAGCGCCAGCTGCGCCCGGTCCACCGTGGTGTCGAAGGTGCTCGGCGAGACCGAGAACGGGATGCGCAGACTCGTGTCGTTGAACCCGAAGGCCTGGGCCGTGGACACCATGTTCTCGGCCCCCACGTCCGCGCCCAGTTTCGCGAACACCGTGTTGCAGGACCACTCGAAGGCGGTGCGCAGCGAGGCGTCCCTGCATCCGTCGCCCTCGTTCGTCAGTCGCGTCCGGGTGCCGGGCAGGGTGAACGGGTCGGGGGAGTCGGTCCGTTCGTCCAGATCGCGGATCACGCCCGCGTCCAGCGCCGCCGCGGCGGTGACCACCTTGAAGGTGGAGCCCGGCGGATACGTCTGCCGCACGGCCCGGTTGAGCATCGGCTGCTCCGGATCGTGGTTGAGCCGCGCCCATGCCGAGATCGCCGTGGTGCCGTTGCCGGACAGCTGCGCCGGGTCGTACGACGGAGTGGACACCAGCGCCAGCACGCGCCCGGTGGCCGGTTCGATCGCCGCCACCGCGCCCTTGCGTGCGCCGAGACCCTGGTAAGCGGCCTCCTGCGCGGCCCGGTTGAGGGTCGTCACGACGTCCCCGGCGGGGTTCCTGGCCCGCGTGACGTCGTTGTAGAGCGGGAACGGCGACAACAGCGGATCGCTGCCGGACAGGATGCCGTCCTCGGCGTGCTCCAGGAACGTCGTCCCGTACTCCTGCGAGGAGAATCCGGTGACCGGGGCGTACAACGGGCCGTTGGCGTAGGTTCGTTCGTGCCGCAGCTGCTCATGGCTGTCCCGGGAGCCGGTGACCGGCAGCCCGTCGACCAGGATGTCGCCGCGTGGCTGGCCGTAACGGGCGATCGCGGCACGACGGTTGGCCGGGTTCCCGTCGTAGGAGCGGGACCCGAAGACCTGCACGCGCGCCGCGTTGACCAGGAGGGCGGCGAGCAACAGGGCGCAGAAGAAGGCGGCGTGGCGGATGTACTTCGTCACGGGATCACCCGCGCATCGGGCTGCCCCCGTGAGGCCGAATCGCTGAGCCGGATCAGCAGCGCCGTGATCGCCCAGTTGGTGACGACGGAGGACCCGCCCTGCGCCAGGAACGGCATCGCCATGCCGGTCAACGGGATCAGGCCCGTCACCCCTCCCGCGATCACGAACACCTGGAGCGCCACGAGCGAGGCGAGACCGACGGCCAGCAGCCGCCCGAAGGGGTCGCGCAGATCCAGGCCGGCCCGGTAACCACGCGCCACGAGGAGGCCGTACAAGAGGAAGATCGCCGACAGCCCGGCCAGGCCCAGTTCCTCGCCCGCCGTCGCCAGGATGAAGTCCGACTTGGTCGCGAAGCCGATCAGCACCGAGTGGCCGAGGCCCAGGCCGGTGCCGAGGAACCCGCCCGCCGCGAACGCGAACAGCGACTGGGCGAGTTGGTTGGGACCTCGGCCCGCCTCGATCGTCGCCAGTGGGTGGAGCCAGTCCTCGACGCGGCCGTGCACATGGGGTTCGAGCCAGCTGACGGCGACCGCGCCGAGGACGGCCAGCAGCAGCCCGACCGCGATCCAGCCGGTGCGCCCGGTGGCGACGTACAGCAGCACGACGAACAGGCCGAAGAACAGCAGCGAGGTGCCGAGGTCGCGCTCCAGGACCAGCACGCCCACGCTGATCAGCCAGATGGCGAGGACCGGACCGAGCACCCGCCCCGTGGGCAGCTGCACGAACCACACGCGACGGCCGGCGTACGCGAGCGCCTTGCCGTTGGCCGCCAGATACGCGGCGAAGAACACCGCGAGCAGCACCTTCGCGAACTCGCCCGGCTGGATGGAGAATCCGGCGATCCGGATCCAGATCCGGGCGCCGTTGACGGCGGGGAAAAGGATAGGCAGCGTGAGCAGCCCCAGCGCCCCGACCACACTGACGTACGCGTACCGCTGCAGCACCCGGTGGTCGCGCAGCAGCAGGACGACCACGATGAACAGGCCCACCCCGAGCGTGGACCACACGAGTTGGGCGGGCGCCGCGGGGTCGTCGGGCGTCTCCAGATCGAGCCGGTAGATCAGCACCAGGCCGAGCCCGTTGAGCAGCACACCGATGGGCAGCGGCAGCGGATCGGCGTACGGCGCCCGGAGGCGGACCGCGAGATGCGCGAGCACGGCGAGCACACCGAGCCCCGCGCCGTAACCGGCGGCACCGGGCGGGACGGTGCCGGTCCTCGCCAGGCCGACCGCGCAGTAGCCGTACACCGACAGCAGGACGGCCAGCACGATGAGGGCGAGCTCGACGCCTCGGCGCTGGGGAGGCGGTACCGCGGGTGTGAGGGGCTTGGCAGCTGCGACGGCGGTTCCGGCCTTCGTCATGTCCGGAACCTACCCGGATAGTAGGGATTGTGCGCCTTGGCGGTCAGCACCAGCGTGGTGACTCCCCGAAGTTGGCGATGAAGCGGGCCGGCCCCCAGGCCCAGGTGCCGTCCGTGAGGAGGTACCAGAGGGGGTTGTTGAGCGCCGGTTCGCCGTAGGTCTTGCAGTAGATCGAGATGACGTCGCCCTCCGCGGCGAACCCGACGATGCGGCTGCCCCGGTCCGGCTGATCCCGTAGCCAGATACCGCCCTGGGCGGTGACGATGCCGCGGTAGTACGTACCGCCGTCGGCCCTGCTGCCGCCCGCGACGGCGGGCGTGACGCAGAACGCGAGGAGCAGAGCGGCGGTGGCGGCCGCGCCGGGTATGGAATGGCGCAGGGGCATGGGATACCTCCGGTGGCAGGGCGAACCCGACTCAATCGCCACACTAGGCGTGACCGTAGGTTGGTGCTCGTCACGGTGCGCCATCGGAGCGGTCGTCACGAGGCCGAGCCGGGCGTCTTGGGATGAGGCCGGTGCCGCTCGGATGCCGTCCGGTGAGGCCGGCCGCGGTGTGTGCGCCGTCGGGGGTGCCGTGGGAAGCGTCAGGATCGCCGGCGCGCCGCCCGCCTCGGCGTTCGTGCGGGTGAGCCGGACGCCCGGTGATCCTCGAAGGTGTGGACGCGTACGGCGGTCCGGTTGGTGGGGCAGAGCCGGAAGCTCAGCGCGGGCTCGTCGCGCCCGTCGCCGGTCAGATCGCGGTGATACGCCTTCGGGACCGGACACCGGGCCCGGTCCCGCCCGCGGCGCAGTCGCCCATCCGGGTCGCCGTCCCGTGCTGCGCGCCCTTCGAGCCGCAGCCGTCCGGATGCGCGGCGATCTCCGCCCGCACGACAGCGACCGGCTCGGCCTCACGGTGCGGAGAGGCCACAGGGATGTTCGGCGGCTACTCGGCCAGTTCCTCCAGCAACCGGGCCGTGGCCAGTCCCGCCCGCAGATAGTCGACGAACAGCTCGTTGTGCAGGGCCCAGGGCGAGCGGCGGGCGCGGATGAGCCGGATCGCCTCGTCGGCGGTGCTGCCCCCGTGGATCAGCGCGTGCGCCACGACGAGTCCGGAGCGGTTGTACCCGTGGTAACAGCGGACGAGGACTTCGCGGCCCCCGTCGAGCGCCTCCGCCGCGGCCCGCGCCAGCCGGATCACGCCCGCGAGCTGTGTGCCGTCCAGCGGGCCGTCGGGAATCGGCCACACATGGTGCTCGACCTCCGGGTCGGGCCCGTGCCCCGGCAGCCTGAGCAGGGTCTGCACAAGATCGAACTCATGACGTACGACGGCGAACTCGAGCTGTCCCGAGTGCCCCATGAACTCGTGCCCGCCCATCCACAGGCCCGGCACGATCTCGCTCCACGGGCTGTCCGGAATCGGTACGTCGGGTTGCTTCCTGCGGGTACGCAACGGCGCCTCCCCAACTGCCCCTCCCAACCGCTCTCAAAGGTAACCGGGTTCTTGCCCCCGGAGCACCCCGCCTGTTCCCATGGTCGAGGGGTGATGACGCATGAGCGGACTGCGCGTCGTACCGACCTGGCGGCACGGGCAGGAAAGGCTGTACGTCTGCCTCAGGGACGGAAGGAACGTCGCCTGGTACGACCGTGAGGCGGCCAGGGTCAACCTCCTCGACGAAGAGCGCAGAGACGACGTCCTCGAAGCCCTGGGCCCCTTCATGGCGGGCCCGGTGACGGTCGGACCGCCTCCGGTTCCGACCCCGGCGGAACTGGCACGTCTCTCGCTCCACCCGGACGACGACCTGGCCCCGAACCGCCCCGGCGAGGCGCTGCTCGTGGCCCTGGACCGCGATCCGGGCCCGGCGCACCGGCTCCGTCCGGACCCGCGCCGGCGGGCGCTGCTGGCCGAGCAGACGGTGGGCGAGGCGCTGGACCGCCTCGACGGCGCCGGCTGGCACGCCCTGCACTCGATCCCGCTGCCGGGCGGCGACCGCATCCACCACCTGTTGATCGGCCCCGGCGGACTGTTCGCTCTCCACGCGCTGTACACCCGCAAGCAGCGCGTCCTCGTGGCCGACCCGATGGTCACCCTGGGCCGCCACGAGCCACAGCCCCTGCTGCGCCGGGTCCGCACGGCAGCGGACCGCGCGTCGTACGCCCTGACGGCAGAGGTCCACCCCGTCCTGGTCCTGACGGCCCCGGCCACGCTCACCACGGTGGCACCCCCACGGGAGGTCCAGATCCTCCAGGACACAAACCTGCCGGACCTGGCGAGACGGGGAGGGGTACTGAAACCGGCGGACGTGGAGGCCCTGCATGCCATGGCCCGGGACCGGAATACGTGGGGGAGGGTGTAGCGGGCGGTATCTCCTGGCCACGAACGGCCGCCGTCCTGCTGCCGCTCGGGCGGTCATGCCTCGCCCAGTGCCTCCAAAGCCTGGGCGGATCCCCGGGCGGCGCGGGTGGGCGATGGCGGTGTCCCCCCTCGCTCGGCGAAGCCGGGAGCGGGGGAGGCGCTCCGCCGGCGCGGGCGGGCGAACCCAGCCCCAGCCATGGCACGCACACCGCACGGCCCCCGTTCGCACGGCGTCAGTCCAGCACGGCCCCCTCGTCGAGCAACGGCGCCATGAGGTCCCCGAACTCCCGCACCCGCGCGACCACATCCCCCGCCCGGAACACCAATTCCTCCACCGCCCGACACCCCCGCACCTCCTCCCAGGCAACGGGCGCGGAAACAGTCGGCTCACCCCCCACCCGCACCGTGTACGGAGCCGCCGTGGTCTTCCGCGCAGCGTTCTGACTCCAGTCCACGAACACCTTCCCCGCCCGCAGACTCCGCGTCATCCGATGCACCACCAGCCGAGGCAACTCCCGCTCCGCCTCCACGGCCAGCCCCTTCGCATACTCGGACGCCCGCTCGGAAGGCGCCCGCACGGCCGCCAGCAGATGCAACCCCTTCGCCCCCGAGGTCTTCGCATACGCCTCGACCCCGTCCGCCGCCAACCGCTCCCGCAGCCACAAGGCGACCTCACAGCACTCCACCACAGTGGCCGGTGCCCCGGGATCGAGGTCGAAGACGAGCCGGTCCGCCTCCCCGGGCGCCCCGATCAGCCACTGCGGCGTATGGAACTCTGTGACGAGATTTGCCGCCCACATCAGTGATGCGAGGTCCTGCACGAGCACCATCCGCGCCGGCCCCTCCGACCGCGGCACCTCGGCGGTCGTGACCCACTCGGGCGTACCCGCCGGCACGTTCTTGGTGAAGAACACCTGCCCGTCCGGCCCGTCGGGATACCGCAGGAAAGACACGGGCCGGTCCCGCAGATGTGGCAGCAGCACGTCGGCCATGGTCGCGTAGTAGTGCAGCAACTCACCCTTCGTGAAGCCGCCGGCCGGATACAGCACCTTGTCCAGATTGCTGAGAGCGATCCGTCGCCCCTCCACCTCGGTGATAGGCGTCATACGATGACAATCGCAGATGTACCGGACCAAGCACCACCAAACATCCGCGTATCGACCTGAGGGGTGCTGCACGTGAGATCCATCTGGAACGGTGCCGTCTCCTTCGGCCTCGTCAGCATCCCGATCAAGCTGGTGAACGCCACCGAGAGCCACGCCGTCTCCTTCCGCCAGATCCACACCGAGGACGGCGGCCGCATCCGCTACCGCAAGGTCTGCGAACTGGAGGACCGCGAGGTCAGCGGCGCGGAGATCGGCAAAGGGTACGAGGGCGCGGACGGCACGATCATCCCGGTCACCGACGAGGACCTGGCCCACCTCCCGATTCCGACCGCCCGCACGATCGAGATCGTGGCCTTCGTCCCGGCCGACCGGATCGACCCGCTCCAGATGGACGCCGCGTACTACCTCGCGGCCGGCGGCGCCCAGGCCGCGAAGCCGTACACGCTCCTGCGTGAGGCCCTGAAGCGCAGCAACAAGGTCGCCATCGCCAAGTACGCCCTGCGCGGCCGGGAACGCCTCGGCATGCTGCGGGTGGTCGGCGACGCGATCGCGATGCACGGCCTGCTCTGGCCGGACGAGGTCCGCGCCCCCGAAGGCGTCGCCCCGGAGGCGGACGTCACCGTCCGTGACAAGGAACTCGACCTGGCGGACGCCCTGATGGACACCCTCGGCGAGGTCGACCTGGAGGACCTGCACGACGAGTACCGGGAGGCTCTGGAGGAGGTCATCGCCGCGAAGGCGTCCGGTGAGGCACCCCCCGAGACCCCCGCCGTTGCCCCCACGGGCAAGGTCCTGGACCTGATGGCAGCGCTGGAGAAGAGCGTGAAGGCGGCGAAGGAGTCCCGGGGCGAGGAGACGCCCTCCGGCACCACGGCGGAGATCACCCCACTCTCGGAACGCGGCGCCACGCCCAAGGAAACGGCGGGCAGGAAATCGGCCTCGAGGGCCCGGAAGACGGCGGCGGCCCAGAAGAAGCCGACCGCCAAGTCCGCACGGTCCACGCAGAAGAAGACGGCTTCCAAGACGGCGAGGGCGACGACGAAGACCACGGCGAAGTCCACGGCGGGCTCGACCGCCAAGTCCTCCTCAGGGACGGCCGCGAAAAAGACGACACCCCGCAAGCGCACGGCTTGACAGGCCCCGGCCGCCGGGAATCGCACACCTGCGCCATGCGCCGACGGAAGTGGCAAAGGCCGTGTCAGCCGGTACCTGGAAGGCACCGGCTGATCGGATCCAATTTCCCCTGCCGGGGGTGCCCATCGCGGCAATCTCGCACCTATGCAATTCATCCCGAAGGAAGACTGCATAAAGGGTCGCTGCCACATCCCCCGGAGAGGATGGGCGGCCCACCGGTTGGATATCCACATCAAATCGATCTCGACATGGCACCGGCAAGCAGTTCGTCGGCGCATCACCCGAACAGGTGAGAGCAATCGTTTCACCTGGGCTCAACGTCCTGCCGGCCGGTGGCTTTGCCACCGTCACTTCCGCAGGGAATAACGGCGAGGCATGACGTCCGCCGCCGCCCTCAAGACGAAAGACGGCTGTTTTCCGTCCGCCGTTCACTGTTCAGAAAAACGGCCTCCCGGATATTCGCAGATTGGGGTACAGGGTCTGCTCGACGGAGCCTGGGCCCGCGGAAGTCCGGATTTCTCGGTGAGTCACGACAAGGGCTTTGCGTGCAGCCGGACCTTCTCGCCGGCCCGGTAGCACCTTCCCGGCGGTGCCGCCTTCCGGTGTGGCACCGCGCCGGGCGGCGGGCCGAGGGCCTCCGCGGCGCTCGTCCGGCGACAGCGGTCTGACCTGGGCTCCTCGGCACTGCAAGGGGATGCGACAAGACGGTATTACTCCATTCGGGTGACACAGTTCGACCGCCTCTTGTCACCCGATCGGATGCATGCGTCACTGAGAGTGTGAAACCGGCGGGCTGCCCATCCCCGAGCCGGGGGAACATCGCAACGGGCGGCGCTTGCCGGTTTTTCCCATGCCCAGGGAATCGGCGCAGGCTGCTGTGCGCCTGGGCCCAGATGCCGGCGTGCGTGGCCATTCGTCCACGCCGGGCCCGGCGGCACTCCTGAGCGCGTGTTCTCCCCGCACGGTCGGTCAAAGGCCGACGACGTCCGTCGTCGGCGGTGGCTCGCGGCGCTGTGCAGCGGCCGGCAGAGCCCGACCATTCCGTCGGCTCCTCGCATGTCCCAGCGAAGAACGACTCACGCGGCCATCACAGAAGAAGGAGTGTCCCCCATGCCCATTTCTCCCAACCAGGGTTCGACCGGCGGAGGCACGCTGGTGACCATCACGGGCACCAACCTGTCCAACACGAGCGCCGTGACGTTCGGTACGCGCCCGGCCACGAGCGTCACCAACGTCTCGCCGACCCAGGTCACCGCGATCTCACCGTCGGGCACCGGCTCGGTCGGGGTCACGGTGACGACGCCGGGCGGAACCAGCAACCCGGTGCCGTTCTTCTACGTCGGCGCCCCGTTCAAGTCCTCCCTGAGCGCCAGCTCCGGGCCGCTGGCCGGCGGCAACACCATCACCATCAACGGCACCGGCCTGTCCACGGCGACCAGTGTGTCCTTCGGCGGCGTCACCGCCACCCCGACGGTGATCTCCGACACCGCCATCACCGTCGTGGTGCCCGCAGGTGCGGCCGCCGGACCGGTGTCCGTGAGCGTGACCACCGCGGGAGGCACCAACAACGGCCTCTCCTACACCTACATCGCCGACCCCACGATCACCACCATCACCCCGAGCTCGGGCCCGGCCTCCGGCGGAACGGCACTGACCGTCACGGGCACCAACCTCGACAGCACCACCTCGGTCACGTTCGGCGGTGCGGCCGCACCGTTCGCCGTCATCAACACCACCACCCTGTCGGTGGTCACGCCGTCCGGCACCGCGGGCGCCGTCGACGTCGTGGTCACCAACCCCGCCGGATCCGCCACGGCGGTCGGCGGCTTCACCTACGTCGCCAGCCCCGGTATCTGACCCGGCAGCCGTCGTAGGCACGTCGTTCCATCCCCGTCCGGGCCCCCAGGCACTCCTGGAAGCCCGGACGGGCCTGAGCCCTGACCCACCCCCACGCACTGGCACCCGTACGCGAGCCGCTCCGTACGTGGTGCCGACCTCAGTGGCGCGAGAAGGAGTTTCAGCCATGGCCGTCCCCGTCCTGTCCACGATCAGCCCCAGTCAGGGACCGTCCTCCGGCGGCACCACCGTCACCCTGACCGGTACCGGCTTCACCGGTGTGACGGCCGTCCGCTTCGGCGCCGTTGCGGCCACCTCGTTCAGCGCCGGCGGAAGCACACAGATCGTCGCGGTGGCTCCCCCGGGCACCGGCACGGTCACCGTCACCGTCACCAACGGCGATGGCACGAGCAACCAGCCGGTCACCTACACCTACATCGCGGCGCCCGTCGTCACTGCTGTGACGCCCAGTCAGGGGCCGTCCTCCGGCGGGACCTCCGTCGTCCTGACCGGCACCAACCTGTCCGGGGCCACGGCGGTTCGGTTCGACACGACGGCGTCGGGTTCGTTCACGGTCAATTCCGCGACGCAGATCACCGCCGTCAGCCCTGCTCACGCGGCCGGCGCTGCCGCCGTCACGGTCACCACCCCCGGCGGCACCAGCAACCCGGACAACCCAGCCGCCTACTTCTACTACGCGCCCCCACCCACGGTGATCGACATCGACCCCTCGTCCGGAACGACGGCCGGTGGCACCACCGTGACGGTCAGGGGCAGTGGATTCCTCAACGCCACGGCGGTTCGGTTCGACGCGACGGCGTCGGGTTCGTTCACGGTCAATTCCGCGACGCAGATCACCGCCGTCACCCCTGCCCACCCGGCGGGCGCTGCCGCCGTCACGGTCACCACCCCCGGCGGCACCAGCAACCCGGGCAGCTACCTCTACGTGGCTCCACCCACCCTCACCGCCCTGACCCCGGCGCTGGGCCCGACGTACGCCGG
Organism: Streptomyces brasiliensis; assembly: GCF_014647875.1. Lineage (GTDB taxonomy): Bacteria > Actinomycetota > Actinomycetes > Streptomycetales > Streptomycetaceae > Streptomyces > Streptomyces brasiliensis. The sequence continues at coordinate 20,250 of NZ_BMQA01000071.1, forward strand.
AAGCGTCGTCACCCTGACCGGGACAGGCCTCGCCACCACCACCGGCGTCCAGTTCGGCGCCGCCCCCGCCGCTTTCACGGTGCTGTCCCCCACCCAGATCACCGCCCTCGCCCCCGCCGGTACCGCCGGATCCGTCACCGTGACCGTGACCACGACCGCCGGCAGCAGCAACGGCCTGACCTACACCCGCATTTCCGGCCCCACCATCTGACGTGCGCGCCTGCCGACGAAACATCCTGTATGGGTAAGTATCAACATTTGCTCGTGTCATAACACCATCGCGGGCGAACTGTGCGTTTACCTCTTGTCGATCACCTCGATCGCATACACACGAGGGAAAGGTGCGGTGGTTGTAGATGCGACGCAGCGCGGTTTCGCCGCTGATTCTGGCAGCGGTAAGCCTCGGGCTGGCATGCGAGCTCTCCGGACACGCAACCGCGGTTCAGTGGGCAACGCCCAGTTCACCATCAATGGCTTCGGCCGCAAACACACGAGGGAACACGTTCCGGGCAGCGGTTGGAGGGATCGTCACGGCCGGCACCGGCTTGACCATCCGCGCCCTGCCGACGACCGACTCCGCCAGTCTGGGCAGCTACGCCGACGGTGCCCGGATCAGCCTCTCCTGCAGGACCTTCGGGCAGAGCGTCGACGGGAACCCCACGTGGTACAAGCTCGCGGACCGTTCCGGCTGGGTCGCCGCCCGCTACGTCCGGGTCTCGAGCCTCCCACCGTCATGCGGCGAATCGGGTCCCACAGGGCCGACGGGGCCGACAGGGTCGACGGGCGGGACGGGCCCCGCGGGCGCTCAAGGGCAGAGCGGGCCGACGGGTCCGCAGGGTGGAACCGGGCCGGCGGGCCCTCAGGGAACGGGGGCCACTGGTCCGCAGGGCGGGACGGGACCGACGGGGCCTCAGGGCCTTTCCGGGGCCACTGGTCCGCAGGGCAACACCGGGGCGACGGGTTCTCAGGGCCTTTCCGGGGCCACTGGTCCGCAGGGCGACATCGGGGTGACGGGTCCGCAGGGTGGGACTGGTCCCACGGGGCCACAGGGCCTTTCCGGAGCCACTGGTCCGCAGGGTGATATCGGGCCGACGGGGCCTCAGGGAACGGGGGCCACTGGTCCGCAGGGCGGGACCGGGGCGACGGGGCCTCAGGGCCTTTCCGGGGCCACTGGTCCTCAGGGCGACACTGGACCTACAGGTCCCTCGGGTACCCAGAACATCGCCCAGGTCGTCGGGCCGACACAGACACTGCTGCCAGGCACGGGAACAACTCTGGTCGCCCTCTGCGAGAACGCGGACCAGAAGGCGATCACCGGCGGCTGGTTCGCAGGAAGCGAGGTCACTGTCGGCAACAACTTCCACAGCATGAGCCCCCCCGTCGAGAGCTGGTCCGTCGAGTTTTTCAACACCTCCACAACGCAGAGCTACAACGTCACTCCCATCGTCTACTGCGCGTCGTGACACCGCACGACACAGCAACGCTGGGACCCCTCCTGCGATGAAAACCGCTCAGCAGCAGCTGCAAGCCCAGTTGCAGTGGCCGCGGTAGCAGGGAGGAAACGGTCCACCTCGCAGTACTCGGGGTGTGCCTGCCGTGGTGCGGAGGTCACCACGGCAGGCACACCCCGAACATTGCACCTATATGCCGTTACTTCCATGTCGTCCGCACATGCATCCAGGTGTGAGAAAAAGTGGGTAACTACGCGAACAGGCCGCGACATTTGGGCTGTCCGTAAAGGCGTGTAACGGGATAGCGCCTGCAAACGCAGATGTGGGAAGAAGTGGGTTGGTCTCCGAGGCTTGGTCCCATCGCCCGGGCAACCCGTCGACAGCAACAATGCGTCAGATCGGATTTCTCGTGAGCCACATCGACCCCGTTTCCGGATACCCGACGTACGACCAGCCCCCGCCGCCGGAACGACCGGCACGCAACCGGTCCGCAACACGGCGGACAGCCCTGGTGATCAGCACGATCGCCGATGTCGCGGCCGCACTGCTGGGCCTGTGGATCCTGCTGTTCCTGCTCGACGCGAACCAGGGGAACGATTTCGTTCGGTTCATCCACGGGACCGCGGACTGGCTGGGCGGTTGGGCACAGGACATTTTCACCATGGATACAGAAGGTCTACGGGTCTTCCTCAATTATGGCCTCCCGGCTGTCGTGTATTTGCTGATCGGCCACGGAATCGCTGTCCGACTCAACCGGGCCTGACGGCAATCGGCGTTCCCGGAATGCGCCATGACACGGCACGAAGGCGGAAGGACCGGCGCTGTGACAAGCAGGCCCACCGACGGCAATCACCTACCCATATATGAAGGCTTGGTGCGTGAACTCGGGGATGTCGTGATGGAAGCGCGCACGGCGGCGGAACACACACAACACCAGGCGGCAGCCCTCCTGATGCCCCACCACGCACCGCACCACCCATACCCCCAGGCGAGCCACGACGCGCGGCCGGCCGCGGGGACCCAGGCGGAACCGCGGGAGAACACGCCATAGGGGGCACTGACCCACACATGCCACGCCAGCCGAGCCGAAGCCCCACGACGGCCACCGGGACGGGGCCGGACCGCCCAACCGGCCCGGCCCGGCGCCGCCATGGAGAACATGGCCCCATGCTGTGAGCATGAAGACCGACGGACACGAGGAAGATCCGCTCGTAGCAGGGGGGACTGCTCTCCCTGCGGGGGTTCCGGGCCGCCGATCTCCTATGACTCCGCGAGACGGACGAATGCGAAGAAACGTCCCGGCGCTCCGTATCCCGCTACTCCTGGCCTGCAGTCACGGGAGATCGTCTGTCACCGCACCCTCGGCCCCACCGATTTCGAGCACGCCATCGCCAACCTGTGCCGGCTGGACGGCTGCACGGACGTCGAGGTGATCGGCGGAGCCGGTCCGGCGGCGGTACCCGCTACTCAGTGCACCGGCCTCACGTCCCCGTCATCGTCACACGTCGACTGGGCACGAGAGAAACGCGCGCCGACCCTGGAGATCGGGCAGGTGTCTCCGCAGCTGTACCTGGCCGCCGGCATCTCCGGCGCGATCCAGCACCGCGCGGGCATGCAGACCTCTAAAACCATCGTGGCGGTCAACAAGGATCCGGAGGCGCCGATCTTCGACCTGGTCGACTACGGCTTGGTCGGTGACCTGTTCGAGGTGCTGCCCCAGCTCACTGCCGAGGTCAAGGCCCGCAAGGCCTGACGTACTCCACCGCAGGGGGAGACGAAGCAGCCGATGCAGCTCGCGGCGGGCTCCCGGCCGCCGCGCTCGCGGAGGTCGAGCGGCGTCTCGGTGCTCAGCGGACAGGTGAGGCCACCACTGTCATAGACAGTGCAGGTCAAAAGTGGTGCACCGCAGCGGAGGGGCACCACTTCCGCGTTCGCCCTGTCTCCCCCTGACTCGCCCGCATCCCGAGTTCGACCAGCACGTATGGGCGGAGTGCACCCGCCGGGAGCGAGTGACCGTTGGCGTGCGCCGGCCGCCACGCCAACAGCAGCGCACAACAGCGCCCAGCCGATGGCGCAGCAGACGGGGCCGCGCGGCGGCCGTTACACCTGCACGGTGCCGCCATCGACGAAGAGTTCCGTGCCCGTGACGAAGCGGCTCTGGTCGGACGCCAGGAACAGGACCGCGTCCGCGACGTCGTCCGGGGTGCCGATGCGGCCGAGCGGGATCCGGGAGACCAGGAACTCCTTCATCTTTCTGCCCTGCTCTGTGTCCGAGCCGATGGCTCGATCGAGTAGGGGCGTGCCGATCGTGCCCGGGCTGATGGCATTGACCCGGATGCCCCGGTCCTTGAGCTCGTTGGCCCAGGTGCGGGCGAAGGACCGTATCGCCGCCTTCGTGGCCGAATAGACGCTGAAGCCCTCAGGTCCCTCGACCGTCCAGATCGAGGCCGCGAGGATCACGGATGCGTGGTCGTTCAGCAGCGGCAGGGTCTTCTGCACGGTGAAGACGGTGCCCTTCACGTTCACGCCGAGGACGAGGTCGAGGTGTTCCTCCGTGATCTGCGCGAGCGGAGCTATCTCCCCGACCCCGGCGTTCGCGTACAGCACGTCCACCCGGCGGCCGTCCGCAGCGATCCGCTCGCAGAGATGGTCCAGGTCAGCCGGGCTGGCGACATCGCCACGGACACCGGTCGCCCCGCTTCCGACGGACGCGACGGCGGCGTCGAGTTCCTTCTGCCGTCGGCCAGTGAGGTAGACGTGGGCTCCCTCCTCCACAAATCGACGGGCGCTGGCAAGACCGATCCCCATCGAGCCACCGGTCACCACCGCGGTCTTCCCATCGAGTTGTCCCATCACATCCTCCTCATTCGGCTCGAGCGCGGAGCTGCGCCAGGGATCTGCCGGGTTCCTGTCAGACACTCCCCGTGACGGCGGCCATTCGACAGCAGACGCCGGACTTCGGTCGACGTCCGCCGGGACGGGGCGACCGGCAGAGCAGGCGCCGGCAGCAGTGAAGCCTGGCGCGAGAGCCGGTCTCTGCTCGACGGTTGAGCGCGGCCGCACCGGGTTCGCGGTCCGGCTGCCCATGGGTTCGGCCTCCAGCCTCACGCCGGTCGCACCCCGTGCACAGTCCGACGGGGCCAGACGGGTGGCGGTGGCTCAACCTGCCCGCGGCGTCCCTGACCGTCTCGCGCGCCGCACGGGTGGGGCGCGCCGGATGTCGGACAATGGAACCCCGGCCCGATTACGGCGGGCCGGGGTTTCTCATCGTGCAACTGGCTCGGGACTACCAGTCGTTGCGGTGCTTGATCACCCGGAAACTGCCGACCACTCCGTCTCTGACGTGGATGCCTTCGGTGTGGCGGACGTTCACGCCGTCGCTCTGGCTGTGGGGGCCGACCACGGCGACGGGAGCGCCGTTGTCGCACACCGCCCCGCGGAAGACCTCGACCGTCCGGCGGCTGTCATTGCGGACGTTCAGGGACCTGGCACCCAGGCCGCTGACCACGGTGATGCAGTCGCCCGCGCGGGACGAGTACGACCGCTCATTGACGTGGATCCGACCCTCGAAGTCCCTGTCGTCGTCGTTCCTGTTGCCGTTGTCTCGGCCGCCGTTGTCTCGGCCTCCGTTGTCGTTGTCTCGGCCGCCGTTGTCTCGGCCTCCGTTGTCGTTGTCTCGGCCGCCGTTGTCTCGGCCTCCGTTGCCTCCGTTGCCGCCGTAGCCTCCGTTGCCGTTGCCGTTGCCGTTGCCGTTGCCGTTGCCGTTGCCGTTGCCGTTGCCGCCGTAGCCGTTGCCTCCGTTGTTGCCGAAGGGTGCGCCGACGCCGGCCGGGGCCGCTGCCGGGGCCGCTGCCGGGGCGACCTTGGCCACCGGCTCGGAGGCGGCCGAGGCGTACGTGATGCCGGTCGCAACCAGGGCCGCGGCAGCCGCAAGACCGGCGGTGACAGTCCTGGGACGGGGGGATTTCATGTTGCTGCTCCTGTCTCTGAGACACCGGCTCAGCGGCCGGCATGATTGAACGTACTAATGTCCCCCATACCTGTCATGTCGGGAATATCGGAGAGCTGCTGTTAGGCCGCCGATCGGGGTATTCGCGGCACCCGCAGGCCGCTTCCCTCACGATTGGTGATGCATCAAATCATCGTGAATATAAGCAGATTGACTTACTATTAGCCCTTTAGGGCGATCCTTGACATTCATTCACCCTCGTCTGACAGCGTGTCGCTGCGGACAGGACGAGGCAGGGTGCGGTATAGGGGCTGGCCAAGGCGCGTACAGAACCTTGCACACCGGGGTTGCACGCCACAGGCCGTGCTGCCGCGCGTCGGACGACCGGCCTCGCTGCTCGATGAAGTAGGAGCGTCTCACTCGACGGCTACATCGTCGGGCCGGACGGCGGCTTCGACTGGACGGCGCCCGACGAGGAGCCCCATCCGCGTCGGACGCCGCGGCCACGGCATCCACCGTCGCGGAGACGCTCATGGCCGGGGTGAGAAAGGTGCTGATCCGCATGCTTCTCCGATGCTGGTTGCTGTTCTGTTTGTCGTGGTGTGTCCGTCGGTCAGGCCCGTGGGGACCGCTCGTTGACCGCGTCGTACTTCCGCACCTCGTTGCGCATCACCGGAGCCCATTTGGTGAAGAGCGCCGTAACCTCCGGGGTGCTCAGGTGCCGGTCCAGCGCGTCCTGGGAAGCCCACTGCTCAAGGACGGCGACGGCGCCCGTCGTCGCGTCGTCCAGGCAGAAGGAGATGAGGATGTTGCCCGGGTTGGCGGCCGCGACCGGGTAGGTCGCCTTCGCCTCCGCGACGAACGTGTGGACGTCGACGGTGGGCACGAACACCCGGCCGGCGACGATGAGGGTGGTTTCGGTGTTCGACCGGGGGCCGATGGCGGGTGCGGCGTCCGGAGCCGGGAGCGTCGTACAGCCGGTCCTGTTCTGGAGGTACCGCAGGCCACGCGCTGGCTAAGCTGTCGCCATGCGGTACTGGCTGATGTGCGGGAGGGGCGCCTCGTGACCTTGACGCCTCCCCCTGCGACCATGCGGATCGGAGAACTGGCCCGGCTGACGGGGGCCAGCGCCCGATCACTGCGGTACTACGAGCAGCAGGGTCTGATCCGCAGCGCACGGTCCGGCGGCGGGCAGCGGTACTACGCCGCGACGGAGGTTGCGCGGGTCCACCTCATCCGGCGGCTGTTCGACGCGGGACTGGGGAGCAAGGTGATCGCCCAGTTGCTGCCCTGTGTGGACAGCGACGACGCCGACATCCACGAGGAAGCGTTCGGAACGATGGTCAGGGAACGGGACCGTCTGACCGCCGACATCAGCCGACTCGTCGAGACCCGGGACTCCCTCAATGCCTTGATCGAGGCCAACACCCGGCACCGGCCCGGCGCGGGCCGGTGCGGTCCCCTTCCTGCCGGGGGCGGTCGTCACCGCGACGCGTGAGATCAGGGCCGCATGTCGATGACGAGCTTGCCCGACGCGTGGCCCGACTCGACGAGCGCCAGTGCCTCCTCTGCCCGCGCCAGCGGATAGGTCGCCGTGATGTTGGGATCGAGTCGTCCGGCGACCATCAGCTCGGCGACGCGCTCGAGGCTGCTCCGGTCGAGACGGCGGTGGACCGTCGCGCCGCCGAGCTCGGTGACCGACGGGTCCCCGACGGAGACGAGCGCGTCCGGCTTCGTCGCCAGTGGGGCGATGCTCCGCAGGGAGTCTCCGCCGACCGTGTCGACCACGGCGTCGAAGCCGTCCGGGGCCTGCGCCCGGAGCCGGGCCACGACATCGCCTGCGGTGTACTCGACGAAGGCCGCTCCGGTCGCCGTCGCGCGGTCCCGCTTGGCCGCACTGCCGGTGCCGACCACGACCAGGCCGCGGTCCCGCGCGATCTGGGCGAGGGCGATTCCCACGCCCCCGCCGATACCGTTCACAAGCAGTGACGCCCCAGCGGGCAACGCGAGCTGGTCCAGGACGTCGAGCGCGGTGGTGCCGGCGATGGGGATGGTTGCTGCCCACGTTTCCGGCAGCGCATCCGGTATACGGGCCGTGGATTCGGCGAGCAGCAGAGTTGTCTGCGCGTACGTGCCGGCACCGGTCAGGGCGAATCCGGTCACTCGGTCGCCGACGGCCAGGCCGGTTACCTCCTCACCCACCGCGAGAATGGTCCCGGCCGCCTCCATTCCCAGGACCTGGGGAAAGGGCACGTGCCCGTTCAACTCCAGGACATATCCGGACCGGAGCTTGTGATCCATCGGGTTGACCCCCGCGGCCGCGACGCGGACGAGGACTTCGAGAGGACCGGGCGACGGAACGGGCCGGTCGAAGAACTCGTGGACGTCGGCGGCACCAAAGGTCCGGTACCCCAAGGCTGTGCTCATCGCAAATTCCTTTCTCACTGCCCTCGTCCGGTGCTCAGCCGAGGGCGTCGCCAAGCTAATCCTTGACATCAATGTCAAGTTCAAGCCGGCGTGATGCAAGTAACATCCCTGTACGCGCAGCCACCGGCCAGCACGACTGTCGAGGGCTCTGCCCTCGGAGAAGTCCAGGTCGAAAGTCAAGTCCCGGTCGTCATCGCGCGGCACCGTGCCCGTCTGCCGGGACCGCTGTGAGTCGCTCCCGTCGAAGAGAGCCAGGCTTGATCTAAGGACTTGTCTCATGTGGCAGTGCCGGTGCGGCGTGATGCCTGGCCGTGGGTGTCGATCTGTCGCAGCGGCTTGTTCCTGACGGCCTGTGGGGGCTGGTCGCTCCGTTACTGCCTCCGGTCCCTCCGCGTCCGCAGGGAGGCGGAACAGCACCGCGTGATGAGCGGGCCGTATTCACGGCCGTGGTCTACGTCCTCACCAGTGGGTGCGCCTGGCGGCACTTGCCGGAGACGTTCGGGGTCTCCCCAGCCACGGCGCATCGCCGGTTCACGGCATGGACCAAGGCCGGCTTATGGCGGCGGCTGCACCGCACGGTCCTGGACGAACTCGGCGTCCGGGGCGAGTTGGACTGGACGTCGGCCATCGTCGATGCCGCTTCAGTGCGGGCGAAAAGGGGGGCTCGCTGACCGGGCGGAATCCAACCGATCGCGACAAGAAGGGCAGCAAGCTGCACGGGCTGTCCGAGGCCCAGGGCATCCCACTGGCGGTGGCCGTCTCCGCTGCAAACACCCACGACATCAACGCCCTCAAGCCCTTGGTGTGCGGGATACCTGCCGTGCGCTCGAGGCCAGTCGGGAAGTCCCGGACAACGTCCAGAACGTTCTGCACTGGGTGGCAAAGGCCTCCCGACCGCTCGCGGATCTCGCTGAACCTGCAACAGCCCGTGCCGTACTCGACGGGCTCAAGCTGAAGCTCGACGGCACCGCGGCAGCCGCTGAGATCGTGCGGCGGAAGCGGCGGACCCTCGTCAACGCCGCGAACTACGCGGTCGACCTGGGGGAGCTGCGCGAGAACCCGGTCACAGCGGTTCGCTGGCAGAAGCCCAAGGTCTCGAACCAGGTCGATCCGCGCGTTGTCGCCAACCCGGAGCAGGCCCGCAATCTCCTGGCGGCCGTGTCCTACGCGGGCGGCTACCGACGTGCTCGCGGCCGGCGTCTCGTCGGGCTGTTCGCGGCGATGTACTTCGGTTCGGCATTTCGTGACGGTGACCGGCAGCCGTGGTTCAGACGGTGTGCGTAGCGTCCGCCACAACAGCGCACCCCCGAATCCGTTTACAGGCCTGTCAGACAGTGAAACGGTCGGGATCAGCGGCCTTCCAGTCCGCTGCCCAGGACTCGGGCGGCTCGATCAGCAACTGGCCAGGGGTCAGCCAGTCGTAGAGCTCCGCGTAGGAGCGGACGGTGACCGGGTCCACGCGCCGATGCAGCATGTTCGGGCGCAGTTCGGCGGGTTCACTCACGCCGAGCGAGGCGATGATCTGTAGTGCGCTGTTCACGGTGGCGGACTGGAAGCGGTGGACCCGGGCCGACTTGTCGTCGACATCCAATGCGCGTGAGCGGCGCGGGTCTTGTGTGGCGACGCCGGCGGGGCAGGTGTTGGTGTGGCAGCTCTGCGCCTGGATGCATCCGATCGCGAACATCATGGCGCGTGCCGCATTGGTGAAGTCGGCGCCTTGCAGCATGCGCTTGACGATGTCGGCTCCGGTGGCCACCTTGCCGCTGGCGCCGATCTTGATCCGGTCCCGCAGTCCGGCGCCAATCAGGGCGTTGTGGACGGTGATCAGTCCCTCGGTGAGCGGACTGCCCAGGTGGTCGGCGAACTCCAGCGGGGCGGCTCCGGTGCCGCCCTCTGCTCCGTCGACGATGATGAAGTCCGGCGTGGTGCCCTCTTCGATCATGGCCTTGCACACCGCCAGGAACTCCCGCCGGGAGCCCACACACAGCTTGAAGCCGACCGGCTTGCCACCGGACAGCTCGCGCATTTCGGCGACGAACCGGATCAGTTCCCGGGGCGTGTCGAAGACCTGGTGGTAGGGGGGCGAGATGACAGTCTGTCCCTCGGGAACCTCGCGTACCCGGGCTATCTCGGCGGTGACCTTCTCTCCGGGCAGCACCCCTCCGATACCGGGCTTGGCTCCCTGCGACAGCTTCAGTGACACGCATTTCACGTTGTCGTGAGCAGCCTTGGCGGCGAACCGCGCGCGATCGAAACCGCCGTCCGCGGTGCGGCAACCGAAGTATCCGGTGCCGATCTCCCACACCAGGTCACCACCGTGGCGCAGGTGGTACTCCGACATGCCGCCCTCGCCGGTGTCGTGAGCGAAGCCTCCGAGGGCGGCCCCCCGGTTCAGGGCGAGGACGGCGTTGGCGGACAGCGAACCGAAGCTCATGGCCGAGACGTTGAGCAAGGCCATGTCGTAGGGCTTGGTGCAGTCCGGCCCGCCGATGCGGACCCGGGGTTGCTCCGCCGGCACCGGGCGCGGCCTCATCGACGATTCGAAGTATTCGTAGCCTTCGGCGTAGACGTTCCGCTCCGTGCCGAACGCGATCTCCGCTTCAGTCCCCTTGGCGCGCTGGTAAACAAGGCTGCGCACATCCCGGTCAAACGGGCGGCCATCGAAATTGCGCTCAATAAAATACTGCTGCAATTCCGGCCGGATCGACTCCAGCGTGAAGCGGATGTGTCCCAGCACCGGGTAGTTACGCAGGACGGAATGGCGCTTTTGAAGCAAGTCATAAGTGCCGACCCCGGCTATCCCCGCGCACAACACGGCGACCAGCCACCACCAAGGCGACACAGTCAACGCCGTGACGCCGAAGGAAATGGCGAGAGCTCCAATGAATACGATCACTGCAATTCTGATCATGCGGGGGAACGTACATCCTCCCCAGCGCGCGTCACAAGCGCGGGCAACAGTGTGGAGGTCCTGCTGACCCACTGCGCGAGGTGCCTCGATGGACGGCAGGACGTCGCCAACCGGCGTATCGAGGACCTGCTTCGCGAGTACGACCGTCGCAGCCTGCACATGTCCGAGGCCCCCGGCGTTCTGTCCAGGGGTCTCGTCGTTCCCGGGCCTCATCACTGCGTGGTGGTCTGTCGGTTAAATAGGGCTGGGCTGGAGCGTCGAGGCGTGATCACGAGTTGCGTCGGGCCGCTCAGGCCCTGGGGTGATGGGCGCCCGGCATCTCGCCCGGATCCGATTGCCGCTTGGTACGGAGCACCTCCCTGGTGGTCCCCACCAGAAAGCCCGCTGCGAGCAGCCCTGTCACGATCCCGCCCTGCAGAATTCCGTCGGCCTCATGTCCGTCGAGGTACGTAACATGACGGACCTCGGTGGGGCGCGCCGGGTTGTATACGACGGGTATGTTTACTCCCGGCTTTGCATCGTCTGCCGAGTTGGGCGCGATATCGACATCCGCGCGCACAGGGCCGGACGGTGTGCCGAAGTGCACGGTCACGGAGGTCGCCCAGCCTTCCTCCGACCGGCTGGTGATCCCGACCACGGTTGCGTCGGTCCTGCGGCCATGGTCCCGGAGGTTCGCCAGCACCTGGTATTCCTGACCAGCTTCCCACCCCATGAATCCGGCGAAGGTGGCGAATATCAGAAAGCCCCCGGCAACCAATCGGACTTTGGCCCAGCCAGGAGCGACCAGCCACGATTCCGGGCCGAGCCGCAGCAGCCCAGCCACGAGGTGGCCTGGCGAAGGAACGGCCCAGCCCTGGCGGCGGACCAGCCTGGAGATACCGTCCGCTGCAGTCAGTGCCACCGCCCAGCCGAGAACATAGAGCCACACGGGCCCAAACGGTCCGAATGCTATCCACACCACGATGGCCACGCCGGCCGCCGGCGCCCTCCACCCGAAGGGAGAGCCGTACCTGTCCCGGCTGCCGCTCAGCACGGATTTGCGCTCATCCATCTGCGCCTCCACACCCCGTTACGAGATGAGACTCATCGGCTGCCGCGCTGGTTGCAGTGGTACCTGGCCGTCCCATGCCCGAGGGGCCCTGTCCAGAGGGCTCGTCCGTTTCCCGGCTTCACCTGCGCCGATGCCCCAAGATCCCGTCCAAAGCTCGTCCACGGACCCCGACATACGGCCGCTCCGGGCGGCATAGCGCTGCACAAACACAAAGACCCCGCACTCAGCGTTTTCGCTGGTGACGGGGTCTTTGGGCACCTCATGCAGGGTGCCCCCGGCGGGGGACTCGGAGCATGGGCAGAGCAACGACCGGTGGGCGGGGGCGGACAGCTCGTGATCGAGTCGGTTGTCCGGCTGCATCGGCCGTGAACCGCTTCGCCTAGTAGGGCTTTGTTAGGTCCGGTGGTGGGGTTCGGGGGTTGGTGCGGGTTGGCCGCAT
>NZ_BMQA01000072.1 GCF_014647875.1 Streptomyces brasiliensis
GTACCGCTCGCCCGCCTGCTTGTAGTCGTTGGCACGCGGGATGCGCTTGCGGGTGAGCCGGCCGCGGAGCTCCGGGCCCTGCTCCTCGTGGGTCGGGTAGTGGCCCTCGACCAGGCCGTTCATGATGGACGGCTCGTAGTTGACGGTGGGGTTCTCGCCGCCGCCGTCGATGTGGTAAGTCATCTGGCCGTCGCGCTGGTTAGTGCGCACCGTGGCGGGCTTCGGCAAGTTGACCGGGAGCTGCAGGTAGTTGGGACCCACGCGGTACCGCTGGGTGTCGCTGTAGGCGAAGGTGCGGCCGACCAGCATCTTGTCGTCGGAGAAGTCCAGGCCGTCGACGAGGACACCGGTGCCGAAGGAGATCTGTTCGTTCTCCGCGAAGTAGTTCTCCGGCATCCGGTTGAGGACCATGCGTCCGACGGGCTTGGCCGGGAAGTCGTTCTCCGGCCAGGTCTTGGTGTCGTCCAGGGGGTCCCAGTCCAGCTCCGGGTGGTCGTGGTCGTCCATCAGTTGGACGAGCAGTTCCCACTCCGGGTAGTCACCGCGGCTGATCGCCTCGTACAGGTCCTTGGTGGCGTGACCGAGGCTGTGCGCCTGGACGTTGGCGGCGTCCTCCTCGGTCATGCTGCGCACCCCGAGCCTGGGCATCCAGTGGTACTTGACCAGCTTGGTGTCGCCGTGGGCGTCCACCCACTTGTAAGTGTTGACACCGAACCCCTGCTGGTGACGGTGGTCGGCCGGGATGCCACGCGGACTGAACAGGTTGACGAGCATGTGCATGCTCTCGGGCGTCTGCGACATGAAGTCGAAGATGCGCGCCGGCTGCTGTTCGAAGGTGATCGGGTTCGGCTTCAGCGAGTGGATGACGTCCGGGAACTTGATCGCGTCCCGGATGAAGAAGACGGCCAGGTTGTTGCCGACCAGGTCCCAGTTGCCGTCCTCGGTGTAGAACTTGATCGCGAAGCCACGGGGGTCGCGGGCGGCCTCGGAGGAGTCCCGGCCGCCGATGACGGTCGAGAATCGGACGGCGACGTCTGTGAGTTTGCCGTGGTCCTGGAACAGCTTGGCGCGGGTGTACTTGCTGATGGGCTCGTCGCCCCATTTCCCGTACGCCTCGAAGTAGCCGTAGGCCGTCACACCTCGGGCGTGGACCACGCGCTCGGGGATCCGCTCCCGGTCGAAGTGGCTGATCTTCTCCAGGAACTGGTAGTTCTCGAGCGTCGCGGGACCCCGGGCCCCGACCGTACGCTGGTTCTGGTTGTCGTAGACCTGATGGCCCTGCCGGTTGGTGAGGATCTTCCGCTCGTCGGGAGCGGAACCCTCGCTCGATACGTCGGTCATGCTCATGGGCTCCTTCGCGTCGCCCCGGTGATGACAGGGGAGCGGCGATATGCGTCGTATCCGATGATTGCGCCGATCACCCCGATTACCCCCGTCTGACCTTGGGCGACACGCCGGACCGTGCCGCTTCGGCGGCGGCCGGCTCACCCGCTCCTCGGTGAGCCGGCGTGCCGCGCGGCGCCGACCTCCGCCGTCGCGGCCGTACGCCAACCCGCGAGGTGCCGGCGGGCGGCTGACCCGGCTGCCGCGCCCAGGTGGGCCGGGCGGGCGCCGGGGGGCCGAGCGGTCCGCCGCTGTGCCGCGCGGAGTGCCGGCACACCTTGACTTCCTCTCCCTCGTGGACGAGAGGGATCAACCGCCTGCCGTCCACTCTGACCAGCACGTTCCCTGCACTGGATCGGGCGGCAGCGACCTCCTCCCGGGCTTGACACAGGACCTCCAACCACGACTCCAGTTCCTCCTGCGCCCGCACCGCACGAGAAGCCCCTGATCATCGAGCAGGGGTTCCGTTTGCCACCACGTATTCACAGGGGTACGAGGGACTGCTCGGTCCAGATGACCTTGCCGTGGGCGCCGTACCGGGTGCCCCAGCGTTGGACCAGCTGGGCGACCATGTACAGCCCGCGACCGCCCTCGTCGGTGGTGCGGGCCCGGCGCAGGTGCGGGGAGGTACTGCTGCCGTCGGATACCTCGCAGATCAGTGTGCGGTCGCGCAGGAGACGCAACGTGATGGGCTCTCCGCCGTAGCGGATCGCGTTGGTAACCAGCTCGCTGACGGTCAGCTCGGTGGTGAACGCCAGCTCTTCCAGGCCCCACTGCGTCAGTTGTGCGATCACCTCTGCGCGGATCCGGGAGACGACGGCGGGTTCGGCGGGCACGTCCCAGGTGGCGACCTGGGCGGCATCCAGCGCCCTGGTGCGGGCCACGAGCACGGCGATGTCGTCGTCGGCGGGGCGGTCCGGCAGCAGTGCGTCCAGTACCCGGCAGGCCTGCTCCGGGGTCCGGCCTCGGTGGGCGAGCCCCTTGCGCAGCTGATCGAGCCCGAGCTCGACATCCCGGTTTCCGACGTGCTCGATCAGTCCGTCCGTGTAGAGGACCAGCAGGCTGCCTTCGGGCACCTCGACCTCGGCGGTCTCGAAGGGCTGGCCGCCCAGGCCGAGCGGGGGTCCCGCGGGCAACTCCAGGTACTCCACGGTGCCGTCGGGCAGGACCAGGGCCGGCGGGGGGTGGCCGGCGCGGGCCATGGTGCAGCCCCGGGTGGCCGGGTCGTAGACGGCGTACAGGCAGCTCGCACCGATGAACTCCTGGCTGCCCGGCTCCTCCCGGCTGCCCGTCTCCGCCTCCTCCTGGTCGAGGTGAAGCTGCCCGACCAGGTCGTCCAGCTGGGTGAGGACCTCGTCGACGGCGAGATCGAGGGAGGAGAAGTTGTGGACTGCGGTGCGCAGCCGGCCCATGGTGGCGGCGGCGTGCAGGCCGTGGCCGACGACGTCGCCGACGACCAGCGCCACCCGCGCCCCGGACAGCGGGATGACGTCGAACCAGTCCCCGCCGACCCCGGATCGTGCGGGCAGGTAGCGATGGGCCGCCTCCACGGCGTGCTGTGTGGGGAGGCCACGCGGCAGCAGGCTGCGCTGCAGGGCCAGGGCCACGGCGCGCTCGCGGGTGAAGCGGCGGGCGTTGTCGATGCACAGCGCCGCACGTGCGACCAGTTCCTCGGCCAGCGACAGGTCGTCCTCCTCGAAGGGCTCCTGGAGCCGGGAGCGGTAGAAGCTGACCACACCTAGCACGGTGCCGCGGGCGCGCATGGGCACAGTGATGAGTGAGTGGACCCCGGCTTCCAGGATCTTCTCGCCGCGGACCGGATCCTGGGCGTCCCAGCCCGCGGCCTTGGCCAGCTCCGGCTCCAGGACCGGCTCCCCGCTCATGAGACACCTGGCCTGCCGGCTGGACGCGGCGTAGGTGATCAGATCGCCCGCCTCACGGAGGTAGGAGCCCTCGTGGACACCGGCGATCGCCGCCCGGCGCAGCGGCCCGTCCACGCAGATCGGTTCCTCGCCGAGCAGGACTGCTTCCGGCAGGTCGACGGCGGCGAAGTCGGCGAACCGGGGGACGGCCACCTCGGTCAGCTCCTCGGCGGTCCGGGTCACATCCAGAGTGGTGCCCACACAGGCACCGGCGTCGTAGAGCAGCCCCAGACGCTCCCGGGCCCGTACGGCGATCCTGCCGATCCCGGGCTCCCCCACGGCCAGCAGCCATGGGCCGGTACACGCGGAGGGCTGGGCTGGAGGGCCGGCCGGGGCAGGGGCCGCCATCTGAGGTGTGGTCACGACAGCGGGCCTGTGGCAGGGCACGGCGACCGGCGATGCGGCCTCGGGCGCCGCCGGGGTGAGGCGACGCAGGACACCGGTGGGAAGGGCGGCCTCGACGGCGAAGCCTGTGACGCCGCAGGAGCTGGTGACCGGTCGGCAGAGGAGGATGGCCGTGCGCCCGCGCGGGAGCTGTACCTCGGCGAGACCGGCCCGCCCCGAGGAAATCAGCACAGTCGCGCTCTCCTCCAGAATCCGCTGATCGTGGCGGTCGAGCAGCTCGGTCGCCGGGATTCCCGCCTGGGCACCTCCGTTGGCCGTCGTCGGGCGGCGGGCCTCGTGGAACGCCTCGAGCAGGGCGCGCTCGCGGGACGTGGCGCGTTGGAGTAGCCGCTGTTCGATGCCGCGGGCCGCTTCGAGGGCCACGGTCAACATGGAAGAATCGGAGCGAACGCGCAGGCAGGTCAGGTCTAGCACCCCGATGACCTGCCCGCTCAGGGGATCGCGTACGGGCGCGCCCGCACAGGCGAGCCCGTCCAACTGGTCGGTGAAGTGCTCGCTGCCGCATACGAAGGCGGGTCGCCGCGTGGCCAGGACGGAGCCGACGCCGTTATTGCCGATGATCTCCTCAGGGAATGCGAACCCCGGGGCGACCTGGACGGAGTCGAGATACCGGTGGAGCGGGGCCTCGCCCACCTGGCGCTGGAGCAGCCGGGCGCGTTCGTCGCTGAGGAGCACGGTCACCCCGAGATCCGAGAGGCGGTTCCCCAGGGTCTCGAGTACGGGGCGTGCGGCGTCGGCGAGACTATAGACGTCGTCCGGGTCCTGCTGGTAGGGGAGGTTCTCGTGGTGGTCCGGCTCGAGGCCCAGGGACCGGCACCGTCGCCAGGAGGCCAGGATGGGGTCGCGCACGAGCGACCCCACCGGCATGTCCGCCAAGAGCCGGTCGCGGGCTTTGGAGAGAGTAGCGACGTCGTCCAGCCTGACCGCCACTTGATCCACTTCCTCTGGCCAGTTTGGTCTGGGCTCCAGTTTTCACCTACTGAAGGCAGATTTCCACCCGCTAAAGGCAAATGCCAGGTATCGCCCGGTTCAGCCGTGGGCATGCAGCGGCTTGCCCATCATGGCCGGCAACGCCTCACCGAGGGCCTCGTTCCGTGTCAGGTGGGCGTGGACGAGCGGGGCCAGGTCCTCGGCGGTGAGGCTGGTCCCGTAGATGACCTGGGCCTCGCCGATCAGTTCGCTGACGGGTCCGCCGACCATGGTGGGGCCCACGATCTGCCCGGCCGATCAGGGCACCGCCGACGGCCTGCACGTACGGCCGGTACGGCAGCGTCTGGGGCCTCCCGGCCATGTCGGCGGGTCGAGCAGCGCTCGCCTCACCTCTCGTCGCGGCGCAGCGCCAGGTCCTGCGTCGTCAGACGCCCGAAGTGGATCTCGGCGGAGCCGTACGGCGGGCCGTAGTTGTTGGCCAGGTTGTGGCGGGTGATGCCGAGGCCGAAGGCGCGCAGGGCGATCTCGCACCGGGTCTCGAAAGGCATGTCGTCCCGGAAGTTGTGACAGTAGCCCAGGGACAGCACGGGAAGGCCGAGTCCCAAGCGGCCGGTGCGCCGGTGGCGCGTGGTGCTGTTGTAGCGGTCGGGGTCGGCGACGTGGCTCATGCCGTGTCCCCTCCGGTGATGCGATGACGTGATGCGAAATGGGGACACCCGTGGTCCGGGAGTCACTCACCCGTGGTCCGGGAGTCACTCGGGAGTGCGCGCCCGACAGACCATAAAACAACTACATGGGATATGTCGGGTAATTCATGACATCGCAGCTTGTCCGGTCAAGCGGTGCGTCGCATTCCGCAAAGTTCAGCAGGCCGTAACCCTTTGGCGCCCATCGAAACATGCGATCTGCGGAGAGTGACGAGGGTGAACGGCGAGCGCCGCCCACCAGTCGTAAGACAGTCTCCGAAGGGCATTCCCATGCACCGCAAGGTCCGTATCGCTTTCGCAGCCGCCACGTGCACGCTGCTCCCCTTCGCCGTGACCGGTTGCGGCACCAGCGCAGCCGAGGGCTCGGGCAGCACCACCGAGGACGGCCGCGACCCCGACCAGCTGGTGTTCGCCGCCATCCCCTCCGAGGACTCCACCACCCTGGCGCAGACCTACGCCGGTGTCATCAAGCTCCTCGAGCAGAAGACCGGCAAGAAGGTCGTCATGCAGAAGGCGACCAGCTACGCCGCCGTCATCGAGGCCCAGCGCGCCCACAAGGCCGACATCGCCGGTTACGGGCCGCTCTCCTACATCGTCGCCAAGGACAGCGGTGCCGGTGTCGAGCTCGTCGGTGCGCCCGTCCCCGAGAAGGGCGGCAGCCCCGGCTACCAGTCGAACGGCTTCACCACGGCCAAGTCGAAGATCAACAGCCTGGCCGACTACAAGGGCAAGAAGATCTGCTTCGTCGACGAGAACTCGACCTCCGGCTACCTCTACCCGCGCGCCGCACTCAAGAAGGCGGGGCTGGAGGACGGCGACTACACCAAGGTCATGGCCGGCGGTCACGACGCCTCCGTGCTGGCCGTCGCGTCCGGCCAGTGCGACGCCGGCTTCGCCACCGACGACATGGTCAACCGCCAGCTGATCGAGCAGGGCAAGATCAAGAAGGGCCAGCTCAAGAGCGTCTGGAAGTCCGCGGAGATCCCCGGCTCCCCGATCGCCATCAGCAGCGACCTCACCCCGAAGCTGAAGCAGCAGATCGACGACGTCTTCCTCAACGAGGCCAACGCCGACTACCTGCGCTCCAAGGGCTTGTGCAAGAAGGACGAGGACTGCCTGATCGAGGGCAACTGGGGCTACGTCAAGGTCCAGGACTCGGACTACAAGAGCGTCCGTGACGTCTGCGCCGCCACGCGTGACAAGCAGTGCGAGTCGGGCTCGTGACGGAGGCCGGCGAGACCGTCGTACGGCTCGAGGGGCTGACCAAGCGCTTCGGCGAGGGCGACACCTCCATCCTGGCCCTCGACGACGTGTCGTTCGAGGTGCGCCGTGGTGAGATCGTCGCCCTCCTGGGCCTCTCCGGCTCCGGCAAGTCGACGCTGCTGCAGCACATCGACGGCCTGCAGACGGCCACCTCCGGCGGCGGCACCGTGCTCGGCACGGATCTCGCCGCCGCCGGGCCCGCCGAACTGCGCAGGCTGCGGCGCCGCATCGGCTTCGTGTTCCAGCAGTTCCACCTCGTGGGACGGCTGACGGTCCTGGAGAACGTGTGCCAGGGGGCGCTCGGCTCGCTGCGCGGCCCCCGGCTCGGCCTCTTCACGTATCCGAAGGCCGTCCGGGAGCGCGCCCTCGAGGGGCTGGAGCGGGTCGGGCTCGCCGACTGGGCGTTCCAGCGCGCCGACACCCTCTCCGGCGGGCAGCAGCAGCGCGTCGCCGTCGCCCGCGCCCTGATGCAGGAACCCGGGCTGTTGCTCGCCGACGAGCCCGTCGCCTCCCTGGACCCGGAGTCCTCCGGGCAGGTCATGCGGCTGCTGAAGGACATCGGGCAGCAGCGCGGACTGACCGTGCTGTGCAGCCTGCACCAGGTGGATCTGGCGCTGTCCTGGGCCGACCGGATCGTCGGGCTGCGCGCGGGACGCGTCGTCCTGGACGTGCCGACGCACGGCCTCGGGCGGGACGACATCATGCGGCTGTACACGGACCTCGAGGAGGAGGTCGTTCTCCCGGCCTCCGATGCCGTGGACGCCGATGCCGCGGGAGCCAAAGCCTCCGACGGTGACGAGGCCCCGACGGGCGTGTCCCTGGAGGAGGCCGGACGCCGATGACCGCCGTACTCGACCCGGCCGCCACCGGGACCCGGCGCACCCTGGCCCGGCCCGCCGCGGCCGGGATCGGTGCCGGCCTGGTGCTCCTCGCCTGTGTGGCCGCGGGCGTCTGGGCGTTCGCCTCGCTGAAGATCAACGTCCCCACGTTGGTGGACAGCGCCGGGAACGCCGCCGACTTCGCCTCCCGCATGGTGCCGCTGGACTTCCCGCCCCTGGGCGAACTCCTCGGCCTCGTATGGCAGACCCTGGCCATCGTCCTGTGCGCGACGGCGCTGTCCGTGGTGCTGAGCGTGCCGCTCGCCCTGCTGGCCGCCCGTAACACCACTCCCTCGGCGCCGGTCCGTATGGCGTCCCGCACCGTGGTCGTCCTCGCCCGCGCCGTCCCCGACGTCGTCTTCGCCATCGCCGCCTTCCGGATCTTCGGGCTCGGCGGCATGACCGGCGTCATCGCCCTGGGCCTGCACTCCGTCGGCATGGTCGGCAAGCTGTACGCGGACGCCGTCGAGGAGATCGACGAGGGACCCAGGAACGCCCTGCGCGCCGCCGGGGCCGGCCGCCTGCAGCAGATCACCGGCGCCGTGCTGCCCCAGGTGCTGCCCTCGCTGGTGGCCACGGCCCTGCACCGGCTCGACATCAACCTGAGGGTGTCGGTCGTGCTCGGCTTCGTCGGCGTCGGCGGGCTCGGCTACGCCCTGTCCACCGCCATCGGCCGGATCGACTACCAGCGGGCCATGGCGCTCGCCCTCGTCGTCCTGCTGCTGTGCTTCGCGGCGGAGTCGGTGTCCGGTGCCATCCGGCGCAACCTGCTGCACCAGGAGGAACCCCGGGGCAGGCGCCGGTTCGGCGGCCGGAGCACCCGGGCTCTGCCTGCCGCCGCGACGACCCCGGCGGAGCCGACGTCCGTCTCCGTGGCCGCGGTACCATCAGAACCTAGGGCCAACTCCCGTAGGATCAGCCATCGTTGGGATGCCCGGCGGGTGCGGCGCTGCGTCCTGCTGGTGCTCGGCCTCGCGCTCCTCGTGGCGTCCGCGGTGCGGTCCGATGTCTCGCCCGCGGCGCTGGGCAGGGGCCTGGACTCCCTGTTCCCGACCATCGGCGACTTCCTGCCGCCCAGCGGCGGGGGCATCTGGGCGACGCTGTTCGCCGACCTGTGGGTCACCCTGCAGATCGCCTTCGCGGGCACCCTCATCGGCCTGGTCCTCGCCCTGCCGCTGGGGACCCTCGCCGCCCGCAACGTGGTGCGTTCGCCCGCCGTGGCCCGGACCTTCCGGACCGTCATCCTGCTCGTACGCGGGATACCCGAGCTGATCCTCGCGATCGTCTTCGTGGTGGTCACAGGGCTGGGCGCGGTGGCCGGGTCGCTGGCGCTGGGCATCGGCTCGGTGGGCCTGCTCGGCAAGCTGGTCGCCGACTCGCTCGAGGAGATCGACTCCGGGCCCGCCCGTGCGGTGCTCGCCGCCGGAGCCACCCGCCGGCAGGTCTTCTTCGCGGCGATCCTGCCCCGAGCCTGGCCGGCCGTCCTGGCCCATCTGCTCTACCAACTGGACGTCAACATCCGCTCCGCGACCCTGCTGGGCATCGTCGGAGCCGGGGGCATCGGCTACGACCTGCTCAACGCGGCGCGGGTGCTCCAGTTCGACGTCGTCACGACGGTGGTCCTGCTGATCCTGGCCGTCGTCCTGCTGGTCGAGGGCGTTGCCATGTGGCTGCGCAAGGTATTCGCGTAGACCGAGTCGACGCCCCCTTTCACGAAGGCCCGCCGAGCGTGTTCGCCCGGCGGGCCTTCGCCGTTGCGTTCGGGAAGCGGACGGGCCCGGACCGGACATGGATGGGCGACAACTGTCTCCACTGTTCACGCAGGCGCGGGCCCGTGTTTCCTTTCGGGAACTTGTACGGACAAGGGCATACCGAATGATCAAAGACGTGACCAAGACAAGCCGGTACGCAGAGATAGCCGATGTCCTCGCCGAGGAGATCTCGGACCGCCCCTCCGGCGCCCGTATCTCCAGCGAACACGAGATCGCGGCGCGCTTCGGTGTCAGCAGGGCCGCGGCGAGAGCGGCTCTGCAGGAACTCGAGGGTCGTCTCATGGTCCGCCGGGTCCGCGGCGCGGGCACCTTCGTCAACCGCCCCATCGACTACGTCCTGTCTCAGCGCAAGGCCCCCTCCCTGCACAAGACGGTGGAGGATGCCGGCGGCACCGCCCGCACCGTGGTCCGCGAGATACGCCGGGTGAGGCTCGACGAGCGGCGGGCGGCACGCCTGGAGCGGCCCGAGGGCAGCGAGGCACACCTGCTGGTCCGTCAGTCCTACATCAACGGACTGATCAGCGGCTGGTCACAGGAGCACATCCCGGTCGACCTGCTGCCCGAACTCGACGCGGCGGTCCACGCCGTGGAGTCGCTCGACTCGATCCTGCGCCAGATGTGCCGGGTCACCCCGGTCCGCGCCTGGTGCCGGGTCAGCTACACGCTGCCGGGACCCGAGGTCGCCGCCGGCCTGGAGGCCGAGCGCCACCGGCCGGTGTGGCTGGTGGAGAGCCTGAGCCGGGACGCGGACAGCGCTCTCGCGGTCATGTGCAGCGACACCTGGAGCCGTCCCGACTCGACGCGGATCATCGTCGAGCTCGACGGCCCCTGGAACCAACGAACGGAAGGAGAATGGCGTGCCTGACACGCTGACTCGTGAACGGCGCAGCGAGCTGCTGGCCGCCGCAACCCACGAGGAGATAGTCCCGCTGGCCGAGCGGCTGCTCGCCGACGGGGCGGTGCCCGAGCCCACCGTGGTCAAGGCACCGGAGACCGGCATGGTGATGCTCCAGGTCCGCGAACCCGTCGAGGAGATCCGCTTCTACCTCGGCGAGGTCCTGGTCACCGAATGCTCCGTCGACCTCGACGGCACCCCCGGCTGGTGCATGCGCTCCGGTGACGACCGCG
Source organism: Streptomyces brasiliensis (assembly GCF_014647875.1). Taxonomy (GTDB): domain Bacteria; phylum Actinomycetota; class Actinomycetes; order Streptomycetales; family Streptomycetaceae; genus Streptomyces; species Streptomyces brasiliensis. Next base: position 10,389 of record NZ_BMQA01000072.1, read on the forward strand.
TCGCGGCCCTCGCCGGCGCACTGCTCGACGCCGCGGCCGCCGCCGAACTGCCCGCCACCGCCGAGATCGACGCCCTGTGCGCCGCCGTCGCCGAGCGCCTCGCGCGTGCCGACGCCGCCGAGTGGGCCGAAGTCACCGCCACCACCGTGAAGTTCGAGGAACTGACATGACCGCCGTCGCCAACCAGGGCACCAGGATCCGCGCCCTGCACCGCGAACCCCAGGAATCCCAGCGGGACTTCACCGTCCTGCTCGACGTGCTCTCCCGGCCCGGCCGCGTACGCCGCCTGGACGCACCCGAGTTCGCGCCCACCGCGGCCGTCGCCGCCTGCGGGCTCGGTGACGTCGAGGTGCCGACGCTGGTACTCGCCGAGGACGGCGACCCCTGGGTCGAGGCCGTCCACGCCGCTACGGGCGCCCCGCGCGCCACGGCGGCCAAGGCGCGCGCGGTCGTCGCCCTGCGGCCGCTGGCCGACGAGGACCTACGCTCCCTGCCGCGCGGCGACGCCCTGAACCCGGAGCTCGGGGCACGCATCTTCGCCCAGGTCGAGTCGCTGGCCGAGGGCGAACACCCCGCGGACGACGCCCTCGTCCTCGCCCTCACCGGGCCGGGCGTCCGCAAGGAGAACCGGCTGACCGTACGCGGGCTGAGCCGCGACACGGTCACCGCGCTCGTCGAGGCCAACAGCTCCTTCCCGCTCGGCGTCGACACCTTCCTGGCCGCCCGGGACGGCTCCGTCGCCGGACTGCCGCGCACGACCCGCGTGCGCGTCGTCGCGGACGGAGGCTCCTGACATGGGCTACTCGGGAGTCCGCGGCGGCCAGGAGGCCATCGCCGCGGCCGAACGCCTCGTCAGGGAGGCCCGGTTCGGCGGCAGCAGCCCCTGGCTCGAACTGGACCAGATCACCAGGCACCTGAACCTCGCCGTCGACCGGGTCTCCGGCGAAGGCGGCCTGTGGGCACCAGACCTGGCGGCCCGCGCCATCCGCCAGGCACAGGGCGACCTGCTGGAAGCGGCCCAGTTGCTCCGCGCCCACCGCTCCACCCTGCCCCGTCTGGGCTACAGCCTGCCCGTGGAGAGCGCCGAGCTGACCGTCGTACGACGCGTGAGCCCCGCCCACCGCAACCCACCGGGTGGTCAACTCCTGGGCCGGACAGACGACTACACGCCCAGAATCCTGGAGACGGAGGACACCGGCGACATGGGGGACACGGCGCCCGCGTCGCATCCGTCGCCGTCGGACTCCGCCGCATCGGACGCCGTGAGCCGGTCAGGCGCCCGCGACCTCGCCGCCGGACTGTACGAGCAGGGCCTGCTGGCCGGCCGGCACAGGGGCGACGACCCCGAGCCCTACGACATCACCCGGGCCCCGGCCCGTCCGGGCACCCCGCGCTCGGCCCGCCTGTCCGCGCTGGCCCGCGCGGAGACCGGTTCGCTCACCCACCTGTGGTACGTCAACGCCCACAACCCGCTGCGCGGCGGAGCGGAGATCCCGCTCGAACTCCGGCGCGGACGGCTGCCGCTGAAGGTCACCCACCCGCACACCGGCCGGCCCGTCACGGTCGCCCGGTGCCCCGTCACCGAGGCCCGCACCGTCCGTTCCACCGACCGGCCCCGCCCCGGCGGCAGCCGCTTCGACCTCGGCTACGGACTGTGCTTCGGCGAGAACGAGCCCAAGGCAGTCGCCATGGCCGGACTCGACCTCCTCGTGCACCGGGACCCGCACACCGAACACCTGGAGCAGAAAGTGCTCATCGCCCTCGACGGACCGGAGGCATCCGGCTTCCTCGAACACCTCAAACTCCCGCACTACGTCGACTTCCGCTCGACGATCGAGCGGGTCCAGGCCGTCCGCGCGGCTGCGGGGGAAGCACGATGAGCACCATGAACGCCCCTGCGGCATCGGTCACTTCGGCGTCAGCACCCTCCGTCCCCGCCGCACCGCGCCCCGACCAGCTCACCGAGCGGCTGGGCCTCGGCATCGACCGGGTGATGGCCGAATCGGGCCTGTGGGCACCGCAGTTGGCGGCCCGCGCCTTCGGCCAGGCACGTGGTGACGTGACCCGGGCGACACAGCTGCTGCGTACCCACCGCACCTCACTTCCCCGGCTGGGCCGCAGCCTTCCCGTCCGGGCCGGCGAGTTGAGGGTGGTGCGCCGGATCAGCTCCGCGTTCCGCAACCCGCCCGGCGGCCAAGTCCTCGGCCGCACCCTCGACTACGTGGGCCGCCTGCTCGACCTGCTGCCCGAGGAGGAGGGCCGGCAACGGGCCGTGCTGGCAAGCGAGTCGGCACACGAACACCACGATCACCACGGCCACGAACACCCTGGCCACGAACACCCGCAGCACGGCCACGAGGACGAGGTCGAGCGCGCTCCCGGCCATGTCCTGTCCGTCTTTCGCGAGATGGACATCGTCGCCCCACCCGGCGACCACGACGATCCCGAGCCGTACGACATCACCCGGCACCCGGCACGCCCCGGCGTCCCCCGCTCGGCACTGCTGCAGACCATGGCCCGCGCCGACACCGGAGCCCTGCTGTACCTGTGGTACGGCTCCGAGTGGAAGCCCGGCGGCCAGGAGGCCCACGAGGTTCCCGGAGAGTTGAGGCACGGCTTCCTGCCCATACGGGTCGAGCACCCGCACACCGGCCGCCCCGTCACCGTCGGCGACGTCCGGGTCAGCGAGGTCGTGAGCTTCCACAGCCTGACCCGGGCGAGCGAACTGCCCCGCCACCTCGACGTCGGCTACGGAATGTGCTTCGGCCACAACGAGCGCAAGGCCATCTCGATGGCCGGAGCCGACATCCTGCTCGGCCACTACGAGGGCACCGAACGCGCCGCCGGACTCCAGCACGACGTGCTGCTGACCCTCGACGGCCTGGACATCACCGGCTACACGGAGCACCAGAAGCTGCCGCACCACGCCGAGTACCGCTCGGTCCTCGAACGCGCCACCGCGGCCGCCGCGCACCAGGCCGGCCCCCACCGCACCGGCCCTCACCCCGGAGACACCGCATGACCACCTACCCCACCACCGAGATGCCGTCGACGGACACCGCCGTCCGCCGCACCGACCGTCTCGCCGGACCCGCACCCCGCCCCGGCATCTTCGACGAGCTGTCCAAGCGGGAGATCCGCCGGGCCGTGCTCAGCGGCATCGCCATCCCCGGCTACCAAGTTCCCTTCGGATCCCGGGAGATGCCCGTGGCCCGCGGCTGGGGCTCCGGCGGCCTGCAGGTCACCCTGTCGCTCGTCGGGCAGGACACCCGCCTCAAGGTCATCGACCAGGGCGAGGACGCGGGAGTCAACGCGTCCAACCTGCGCCGCCTCGTCGTCGGCCATGTCGGCTGCGAGGAGGAGACCGACACCCGCGAGGCCGACGTCATCCAGTCCCGCCACCGCATCCCCGAACAGCCCCTGCAAGACGGACAGGTGCTCGTCCTTCAGGTGCCGGGCGCCGAGCCGCTCGCCGGGATCGTCAAGAACATGGACGAGCAGCGCCGCATGCACGCCGAGGCCGACTACTCCAAGATGTGGGTCCGGCTCTACGAGGACATCGTCCACAACGGCCTCATCACCAATGCGGCCGGCTACCCCGTCCTGGTCGAGGGCCGCTACGTCATGACGCCCAGCCCCATCCCGCGCTGGGACGTGCCCAAGCTGAACCACTCCGAGGGCGTCACCGTCCTGTCCGCCGGACGCGAGAAGCGCATCTTCGCCGTCCCCCCGCACACCCTGGTCGAACCCCTCACCTTCGAGGACAGGCCGTTCGAGGTCGAGCGCACCCCCGGCGCTGCCTGCCGGCTGTGCGGCTCGGACGACACATACATCGTCCAGGAGCCGGGCCCCGACGGCACGTTCAGCACCTGGGTCTGCTCCGACACCGACTTCTGCCGGCGCCGCCGCGCAGGCGACGCCCCCGAAGTCACCGCCCTCGAGGCGGCCTTGGCCCACACCCGCGAGGAAAGCACCATATGAGCACCCCCGTTCCCCTGGCCCCGCCCACCTGGGCCCTGAAGGTCGAAGGCCTCGGCCGTATCTACGGCGATCCCTCGGCCGCCTCCCTGGCCGGCACCGGACCCGAGCACGGCACCGCTGTCTCGCCCGCGACCGGCGCGGTCGTCGCCGCCTGGGACGTCGACTTCGACGTCGCCCCGGGCGAAGCCCTCGGCATCATCGGCGAGTCGGGCTCCGGCAAGTCCACCGTCATGCGCTGCGTCGCCGGTGACGAGATCGCCACCGCGGGCACCATCGCGCTGCGCGGCGTCGACGCCGGCACCACCAACATCCGCGACCTCGACCCCTCCGCCCGGCGCAGGCTCCGCCTGGACCAGATCTCCGCCGTCTACCAGGACCCAGCGGCCGGACTCAACCTCGACGTCTCCGCCGGCGGCAACATCGCCGACCCGCTCACCGCCATCGGCTGGCGCAACTACGGCCGCATCCGGGAACGCGCCGCGCAGCTCCTCTCCCGCGTCGAGGTACCGCTCGACCGCATGGACGACCCGGTGCGCTCCTTCTCCGGCGGCATGCGCCAGCGCGTGCAGATCGCCAAGGCCCTGGCCAACGACCCGCCCGTGCTGCTCCTCGACGAGCCCACCACCGGCCTCGATGCCTCCGTCGCCGCCGGCGTCCTGGACCTGCTGCGCGGGCTCCTCGAGGAGACCGGCGTCGCCGCTGTCGTCGTCAGCCACGACTTCGGCGTCATCGAGATGCTCACCCGCCGCGTCCTGGTGATGCAGCACGGCCGCGTCGTCGAGTCCGGACTCACCGACCAGCTTCTCGAAGACCCCCAGCACCCCTACAGCCAGCAGCTCGTCGCGGCGGCCCGAGGATGAGGACGGACATCACCATGACAACCACCACCCAGCCCATCGCCGACGCGGACACCGGGCCCGCACCCGGCGCCGTCCTGTCGGTGCGCGGGCTGCGCAAGGACTTCACCCTCCACACCATCGACGGACGCACCGTCGGCGCTCTGCACGGCGTCGACCTGGACGTCGGCCCCGGCGAGCACGTCGCCCTGGCCGGCACCTCCGGGGCCGGCAAGTCGACCCTGCTGCGCTGCGTCTACCGCACCTACCTCACCGGAAGCGGCCACATCTGGTTCCGCACCGAGACCGGCGAGAGCGTCGACATCGCGGCTCTGCCCGACGCAGAGGTCGCCCAGTTGCGCGGCCACGAGATCGGCTACGTCTCACAGTTCCTGCGCTCCCAGCCGCGCCGCTCCGTCCTGTCCATCGTCGCCACGGCAGGTGTCGCCCGCGGCATGGACCGCGAGGCCGCCCACGACGCGGCCGCGGCGGCACTGCGCCAGGTCGGCATCGACGAACAGCTGTGGGACATGCACGCCACCGTCCTGTCCGGCGGCCAGAAGCAGCGCGTCAACATCGCCGCGGGCACCATCTCCCCGCCCCGGCTGCTCCTGCTCGACGAGCCCGTCTCCGCCCTGGACCCGGCCAACCGTGCCGCCGTCCTCGACCTCATCGCCCGCCTCGAGGAGACCGGCACCGCCGTCCTCTCCGTCTTCCACGACCTCGACGCCATCGAGCGCCTCGCCACCCGTGTCGTCGTCCTCGGCGGCGGCAAGGTCCTCGCCACCGGCGCGCCGGAGGACATCCTGCGCGACCCGTCCCTGCCACTGGAGGTGGCCCGATGAGCCGCTACATCTTCGCCCACGCGCGGGCGGTACTGCCCACCCACGTTCTCGACGACGCCGTTGTCGTCGTCGAGGACGGCCGGATCGCCGAGGTCACGCAGGCCGTGCCGGGACGCATCCCCGCCGAGGCCCGCGACCTGCGCGGCGCACTCCTGCTGCCCGGCATCGTCGACACCCACAGCGACGCTCTGGAGAAGGAGCAACGCCCGCGCCCCACCGTCGAGTTCCCGCCCGAGTTCGCGGTTGCCAGCTTCGAGGGCAGGGTCCGCGCCGCCGGTGTCACCACCATGCACCACGCGGTCAGCTACCAGACCCATGTTCTCAAGGACCGCAGCATCGACCGCTCCCTCGCCCTCGCGGCCGCGGTACGGGAACGCGCGGCCGCCGGAGTCAGCCTTGTCGACCACCGGCTGCTGCACCGCCTCGACGCCCGCGAGGCCGAGGCCCTCGACACCCTCAAAGGCGTCCTGGACTCCCTGCCGGACACCGGCGTACCGCCCCTGGTCTCCTACGAGGACCACACCCCGGGCCAGGGCCAGTACCGCGACCTCGACTCCTTCCGGCGCATGATCCAGCAGCAGGAGAGGATCAGCGAGGCCGAGGCCGAGGAGTTCGTCCAGCGACGCATCGCCGCCCGCGCCGACGGCATCCCGCAGCGCGCCGTCGCCCTCGCCTACCTCAGTGAGCAGGCCAAGTCCGGGCGCATCCGCCTCCTCGCCCACGACGTCGAGTCCGCCACCGAACTCGCGCAGGTCCGCGAGGCCGGCGCCGCCGTCGCCGAGTTCCCGACCACCGTCGAGGCCGCGCGCGCCGCGAAGGAGGTCGGCATGCCCGTCGTCGCCGGAGCCCCCAACGTCCTGCGCGGCGGCTCGCACAGCGGCAACGTCAGCGCCGAGGAACTCATCGCCGCCGGACTCGTCGACAACCTGTCCAGCGACTACATGCCGACGACGCTGCTCGCCGCCGCCGTACGGCTCGCCGAGCGTGGTGTCGTACCGCTGCACAGCGCCGTGTCCCTGATCACCGCTGGGGCCGCCCGCACCGCCGGGCTCGAGGACCGCGGCGCCATCATCCCCGGCCTGCGCGCCGACCTGACCGTGGTCACCGCGCACGCGGGGCAGAACACCGTACGCATGACCCTCCTCGCGGAGGAGTCCCTCGACAGCGGTGAGGCCCCGGTCTCCGTGGCCGTCCTGCTCAGCACCACGGGACGGTGAGACCAGTCATGACCGACACCACAGCCATGGGCGGCACGACCGGCGGCCTCGGCAGCCTTCCGGAGAACGCCAACCCGGCGCTCGTCGCCGCCGCCAAGGGAGCTGCCGAGGCCTACCGGGCCGCACGCGCCGCCCATGACCGGCGGGCCCTCGCCGAGACCGTCGCGATGGGCGCGGACGGCACGCCGACCATGCGCATCGACCGGATCGTCGAGGACGCCGTCATCGACGCGCTCACCAAGCACCCCGTCAACATCCTGTCCGAGGAGAGCGGCTGGATCGACAAGGCCAGCGCCTACTCCCTGGTCATCGACCCGCTCGACGGCTCGGCCAACGGTGCCGCGGGTGTCCCGCTGACCGCCTTCGCCGGAGCCGTCGCGGTGGACGGCGAGTTCACCGAGTCGCTCACGGTGTGGCTGGACACCGGGCGGGTGTGGTGGGCCCACCGTGATACGCCGACGCCGTACCGGACTTCCGGCCGCACCACGCTGGACGGCGCCGCGCTGTCGATGCTTCGCCCGCACACCGCCAAGCCCGGCCCCGCCGCGGCCTGGTGGGCGGCGGCATCGCGTGCCGCCCGCGTGCGCATTCTCTCCACGACCTGTCTGGAGGCGGCACTTGTCGCCGAGGGCGCCACCGACGCCTTCGCCGACGCCTGCTCCGACACCCACCGTCTCGTCGACCTCGCGGCCGCGCAGGTCATGGTGACACGGGCGGGCGGAGCCGTCCGCGACGTGCACGGCCGGGGCATCGTCCTCGACACCGACCTGACCCGCCGCTGGTCGGGCGTCGTCGCGGCGACCCCGGACCTCGCGGACGAACTGGCGGAGGTGCTGGCGGACGCCCAGAAGGATGCGGATCAGGCGGACTGACCGGCTCCGGGCCGGCCTGACGCCCGCAGGTTGCGGCGGCAGAGCGGGAGGGCGGGCGTTGCCGAGCGGCAGGGCGACGCAGTCGTAGTAATTCCACGACATGGCAGCCGAAAGCTGCGGCGAACGCACGGCGGCGGGGCCGAGGGCGCGCAGCCGGCCCTACGGATCTTCGTGGGTCGTGCGTTCGCCCGCGCCGGGCGGCGCCCCGGTGGAGAGTGAACCGGAGAGGGCTTCAGCCGGACCGACTTCCCGAGGCGTCCCCGTCGGGCCAGTATCTGTCGTTGCTGCGCGGAGCCGATCGGCCAGGACCGCTGCGCCACCCGGCACAGTTGTCGGTGCGGGCCCACGCGTCGTCGGCCAGGAGCAGCTGTGGGCAGGGGCGGCTGTTGCCACGTGGTCGCCCCGGCGCCGGACCACGATCGTCGCAGCCGGAGCCCAAGCCGTCCGCCCGGGCTCCGGCTGTGCGAGGTCATCGGTCGCAGGCGGCCAGGAACCCGCTGAAGAGGCGCATCCGGTGGTGGTCGGAACCGTCGGGGTCCTCGGGGTGCCACTGCACACCCACCACCCACCGCTCTTGATGCTCGACCGCCTCGATCACCCCGTCCTCGGCGTGCGCCACCGCAACCAGCCCATCGCCGACTGCGGACACCGCCTGATGGTGGCCCGACCGCACGGTCAACCGGCCGGCACCGGTGAGGGTGGCCAGCCGCGAGCCCTCCGTCACCGTCACTTTCTCGTCGAGGAACAACGGTTGGCCCGGACCGCCCCGGTGCAGCCGGTAGTCCTCCAGGTCGGGGACCAGAGTGCCGCCGAAGGCGATGTTGACGAGCTGTGAGCCGCGGCAGATGCCCAGCACCGGCCGCTTCGCGGCTGCCACCGCCCGGACGGCGGCGATGCAGTGATCGTCCGCCCGGCGGTCCACGCCGTAGGAGTTGGGCACCGGCCCGTCGGCCCCGTACAACTCCCCGTCGACATCGCCGCCGCCGAGCAGCAGCACCCCTTCGTAACCGGCGGTCGCCGCCGGGTCGCCGAGCCGGTCGGCGGAGGTGTCGACCAGTTCGTAACGGGCGCCCAGAGCGTGCAGGGTGGTCAGCGCCGTGCGCGTGAAGCGCCGCACGAGCTCGGCGACCGGCTCGGTCAGATCCGGGAAGTTGAGCGAGACCAGGACCGCGATCCGTGGGCCGTCGGCGGGGGGCGCGCCGTCCGGTTCCACCTCGTGCCGGTGCACCACCGGGCTGTCGCTCACAGCTTGATCCAGGTGGTCTTGAGCTGGGTGTACTTCTCCAACGCGTGCAGCGACTTGTCGCGGCCGAAGCCGGACTGGGCGTAACCGCCGAACGGCACCGTGATGTCGCTGTCGTCGAAGCAGTTGACCCAGACCGTGCCGGCCCTGACCGCCCGGGACATGCGGTGCGCGGTGGAGAGGTCCCGCGTCCACACCGCGGCGGCAAGGCCGTAGTCGGTGCCATTGGCGATGCGCACGGCTTCCTCGGGGTCCTCGAACTCGACGACTGCGAGAACCGGGCCGAACACCTCCTGCTGGGCGAGGCGCATCCCGGGATCGACCCGGTCGAAGACGGTCGGCTCCACATAGCAGCCGCCGGTCTCCGTCAGCACCCGGTTGCCGCCGAGCACCGCTTGCGCGCCGTCCTCCACCGCGCCCTGGACATGGCCGAGGACCCGTTCCAGGTGCTTCTCCTCCACCAGCGCCCCGATCCCGGTCCGCGGGTCGAGCGGGTCGCCCACGACGGTCCGGCTCGCCTCCGCCACCACCAGGTCGAGCAGTTCGTCCTTGACGGAGCGGTGCACCAGCAGGCGCGACCCCGCGGAGCACACCTCGCCCTGGTTGAAGAAGATGCCCCCGGCGACCGCCTTGGCGACCACCGCCAGGTCGGGTGCGTCGGGGAGCACGATCTGCGGCGACTTCCCGCCCAGCTCCAGGGACACCTGCTTGAGGTTGGACTTGGCCGCGTACTGCATGAACAGCCGCCCGACCTCGCCGGAACCGGTGAAGGTGATCGCGTCCACCCCCGGGTGGAGACCAAGCGCGGCACCGGCCGTCGGCCCGAAGCCGGTCACCACGTTGAGGATCCCGTCCGGCACCCCCGCCTCGGTGGCCAGCTCGGCGAAGCGCAGTGCGGTGAGCGGGGACTGCTCGGCCGGTTTGAGGACCACCGCATTGCCCACCGCGAGGGCGGGCGCGATCTTCCACACCGCCATCATCAGCGGGAAGTTCCACGGGACCACCGCGCCGACGACGCCGAGCGGCTCCCGGGTGATGGTGGCAAGCACGTCCCGCCCGGCCGGCGCCACCTCGTCGTACTGCTTGTCGACTGCCTCGGCGTAGAAGTCGAGGGCCTGTACCGTCACTCGCAGGTCCACCGCCAGTGCGTCGGTGAAGGGTTTGCCCATGTCGACGCTTTCCAGCAGCGCCAGCTCCTCGGCATGCTCCTCGACCAGTCGTGCCAGCCGCTGCAGCACCGCCCGTCGCTGCCTCGGGTGCAGGTCCGACCAGACGCCGCTCTCGAAGGCACGGCGGGCATCGGTCACGGCGCGGTCGACGTCCTCGGCGCCGCCCGCCGCGACCTGTGCGATCGCCTGGCCGTCGCGCGGCGAGATCCGCTCGAACGTCGCGCCGTCGAGGGCGTCCACCTGCTGTCCGCCGATGTACAGCCGGGTCGCCAAGGACAGGCCGGCGAACCGCTTCTCCAGTTCGTCGCGCCGGGCCAGGGCCGCGGCGGTGTCCAGGGTCGCGCTCATGCGGCGACCTCCTTTCGGATTCGGGCACGGTCGATCAGGTCGGCGAAGAGGGCGGCGTCCTGCCGGGAGGAGGTCGCCAGGTCCTCCGGGTGCCACTGAACGGCGAGCAGGTCCGCAGAACTGTGCTCCAGCGCCTCCACGCAGCCGTCGGCGGACCGTGCCGTCACCCGCAGCCCTCGGCCGACCCGGTCCACCGCCTGATGGTGGTACGAGGAGACGGTGAAGGCCTGCGAGCCCACCACGGCCTCCAGCCGGGAGCCGCCCTCGGCCGTCACCTCGTGCAGCGCGTCCAGGTGCTCCACAGGGCCCGGAGGCAGGTGCTGGACCAGGGTGCCGCCGCAGACGGTGTTGACCACCTGCAGGCCGCGGCAGATCGCCAGCGTCGGAATGCCCAGCTCCAGCACCGCCCGGGCGGCGGCCAGGTCGAGTGCGTCCTGCTCGTCATGGTCGGGTGAGGTCTCCGGATGCCGGTCCTGGCCGTAGTGGACCGGATCGAGGTCGGAGCCGCCCGGCAGCAGCACGCCCGCGAAGCCGGACATCCGCCGCGGCAGGTCGAGCAGTTGGCCACGGTCGGCGCCGTGCAGCACGACGGGTTCGCCGCCGGTTGCGAAGACCGCCTCGCAGACCGCCTCGGCCGCGACGGTGGCGCTGAACCGCAACCCGGAGACGGAGGCGGCACGGCGGCCGACGACGAGGATCAAAGGCCGCATGCTCACCCCTCCGTCCCACCGTCGAACGGGTACTCCAGCTCCGGCAGCCACCGCGCCCAGGCCTTGGACAGCCGTCCGTCCGCGATGATCCGGCCCAGCGCCCCGTCCAGTTGCGCGCGCAGCTCGGGCCGGTCCTTGGCGGTGCCGATGGCCCAGCGGTTGCCGGTGCGCACGGTGAAGGCGAGGTCGAAGTCCGGGTGGTCGCCCAGCGGGACGAAGACCACGTCGTCGTCGACCACCGCATCCACGGCCCCGGTGCGCAGCGCCTGAAGCATGTCGCCGAAGACGTCGTCCGAGCCGCCGCCGAAGGGCACGGTGACCGCTCCCTCGAAGGTCTCGGCCAGCGCCATGTTGGTGGAGCCCTCGATCGCGGCGACCCGGCGGTCGCGCAGGTCGACCACGCTGTGCACCGGATCCCCTCGACGGACCAGCACCGATTCGTGGAAGACGGCGTACGGCCGGGTGAAGTCCACCAGTGCGGCGCGGGCCTCGGTGACGCCCTGGCCGCACAGCACGGCGTCCGCGTCACCGCGTCGCACGGCGGGCAGCATGTCCGCCCAGGGCAGGTAGACCCACTCCAACGGGCGGCCCAGCTCGGCGGCGACCAGTTCGCCGACGGCCGGTTCGTAGCCGCGCCGCCCGGCCACCGGGTCGGCGAGGTGGAACAGCGGTGGGGCCTCGGAGTCGATGCAGGCCAGACGCAGCGGCGCGGTCACGGGGTCTCCTCCGCGTACATCATGTGCTCCCAGTCGGTGACGACGCCGCAGTACCTGGCCCACTCGTCGCGCTTCAACTCGCTGTACAGCTCCACCAGTTCGGAGCCGAGCGCGGCCTTGACGACCTCATCCGCGGCGAAGGCGTCCAGGGCTTCGCCGAGGGTGAGCGGCAGCTTGGCGAAGGTGACGTCGCCGGTGTAGCTGGAGCCGCGCTGGGCCGGTCCCGGGTCGATCCCGTTGTCCAGGCCGTCCTGGATGGCGGCGAGCAGTACGGCGTGTGACAGGTAGGGGTTGACCATGGCGTCCGGCAGCTTGAACTCCAGCCGGCCGTTGGCCGACAGGCGCACGGTGCAGGTCTTGTTGTCCATGCCCCAGTTGATCTGGGAGGGCGCGAACTGGCCCGAATCCCAGTACCGCTTGTAGGAGTTGACGGTGGAGCCCATGACGGCCATGGACCCTGCCGCATGGGTGAGGATGCCACCGAGGGCGTGCCGTCCGATCTCGGTGAGGTGCAGCTCCTGCACGCCCGGTTCGGCGAGCACATTCTGATTGCCGAGCCACAGGCTGAGATTGTGGTGACAGCCGTTGCCCATCATGCCGGTGGCGGGCTTGGGCATGAAGCTGGCCGTCACGCCGAGCTCGCGGGCCACCTGGCGGCAGATCTGCCGGTAGACGATCAGCCGGTCGGCGGTCAGGTCGGCGTGGTCGTACATCCAGTTGAGTTCGAGCTGGCCCGGGTCCTCGTAGTCGCCCTCGATCATGTCCAGGCCGAGTGCCCGCGCGTAGCCGATGACCTTCTGGTAGATCGGGCGGTACCGCTCCAGGTGGTCGACGTGGTACGCCGGGCTGGAGCCGGGACGGAACCGGGCGTCCAGGCCGGGGCCGCTCCAGGTCATCTCGGGCTCGCAGCCGGTGCGCAGCTGAAGTCCGGTGCGCTCGGTGAAGTCGGCGTGCAGCCGCAGCAGGTTGCCGCGCACGTCGGTGGCCAGCGGCTGCCCGCCGATGCCGGGCCGGTGGTCGGGCTCGTAGAGCCGGCAGAAGAAGCGGCCGACGGTGTTGTCCCACGGCAGGACGGCGAAGGTGTCGAGGTCGGGCACGGCGGTGAACTCGGCTGCCTCGGCGCCGCCGCCCAGCAGGTTGCCGGCCCGGTCGACCTGGAGGTCGGAGACCGCGGTGCGGTGCAGCTGGACGCCCTTCTCGGCGTTGCGCACCAGGTGCTCGGCGGGGACGACCTTGCCGACCACTCGGCCGGTGACGGTGACGGCCTGGTAGTAGAGGTACTGCACGCCGGCTTCGGCGATGCGGGCCTGGATCTCCGTGATCGCGGCCTGGTCGGTGTTGCGTTCGCGGTGCCTGTCCAGCGCGGTGGCGCTGGGGATGACGGTGGATGTCATGGGGTTCCTCGCGAAAGTGGGACGGTCAGGCGGCAGCGGCAAGGGCGGTGAAGGCCTCTCGCAGCTCGCGCTGACGGGCAGGAGGGAGGTTGATCGCGACGGTGCCCACGTGCTCGGACCGCCGGTGGTAGGTGGCCAGCACACCGCCGTGGAGGTGGTCCGGGTCGCCCTCGTGCAGGCGGACCTCGTCGGCGAGTGCGGGCGATCCGAAGCTCTGGAATCGCAGGTCGAGTTGGTCGCTCCAGAACGAGGGGACCGGAGTGAAGGGGGTGGGGTCGGCTTCCCGGCCGGCCAGCTGCGCGGTCAGAGTGGCCGCCGCGCGCTTGGCTGTGTCGGCGGGGATGGACCAGTGCTCGACACGGCGGGGAAGAGCGTCGAAAAGGGGATTGGGGAAGCGGGCGATGTCGCCGACGGCGACCATACGGTCGGCTCCGGCGGCCCGGAGCAGGTTGTCGCAGAGGATGCCGTCGCCGAGGTCGAGTCCGGGATTGCCAGCCAGCCACTCGGTGTTGGGGAGGGAGCCCACGGCTTCGATCACGATGTCGGCGCCGAGCGTGGTGCCGTCGTCGAGGTCGACCGCCGAGACCTGCTCCCGGCCGAGGATGCCGGCGACGGAGCGGCCGGTGTGGAAACGGATACCGGCGGTCTCGTGGTGCCGCTGTACGGCCTGCGCCAGCTCTGCGCCGAGGACCCGGTTCATCGGCGCCCCGGCGGGCTCCACGATGCTGACCCGGCAGCCCAGCCGGAGCGCGGTCGCGGCGACCTCGCAGCCGACGAAGCCGGCACCGACCACCACCACCCGTGCCTCCGGCCGCAGTTCGCCGCGCAGCCCGACACAGTCCTGCAGAGTGCGCAGGACGTGCCGGCCGACCGCCGGGCCGGGCAGTGGGAGCCGCCGCGGGCGCAGTCCGGTCGCCGCGACCAGGCCGTCGAAGCCGAGCTCGGTGCCGTCGGACAGGGTCAGCCGCCGCTGCTCCAGGTCGGCGGCGGTGACGGCCCGGCCGAGGCGGAAGTCCACGTCGTCCACCAGGGCCCGGCGCCGGAAGGCCACCGACGCGTGCAGCTGCTCGGCGGAGTGGTCGCCGGGGGCGGCGAGTATCTCCTTGGACAACGGGGGGCGGTTGTAGGGGGGATGGGGTTCGTCGCCCAGGACGGTGATCGGTCCGGTGTGCCCGGTCGCCCTCAGCTGCTCGGCCGTGCGAAGGCCGGCCAGGGAGGCGCCGACCACGGCGATGTGGCCAGACATGTCAGTCCTGGATGAGGATGGCCTGGACGGGGCAGACGTCCGCCGCCTCCTCGGCTTCGAAGCGCTGTGACTCGTCGGGGTTGCCGTCCCAGACGAGCTTGCCCTCCTCGTCCATCTGGAAGACGACGGGCGCGGCGATCGCACACTGGCCGTGGTCCTGGCACTTGGCCAGGTCGACGATGACCTTCATGGCAGGGCTCCTCTCGGTGTCGGCCGCTCAGGCGGCCGGGGTGAAGGTGATGGGCAGGCGGATCGGGCCGGTGTTGCCGGAGTCCGGCAGCCACTCGTCCCCGCCGTCGGGCCGTGGGTCGCGCATCCGCCGGGCGAGCAGCGGCAGCGCCTCGCTCATGTCGCTGCGGGCGACGAAGTGGCCCAGGCAGTGGTGCGCGCCGCCGCCGAAGCCGAAGTGCGGTTTGCGTTCGGCGGCGATGTCGAAGGAGTACTCACCGAAGACCCGGGGGTCGGTGCCGGCCGACTCGCTGAAGAGGTGGACGGTGGTGCCCGCCGCGATGTCCAGGTCCTGGAAGCTGAAGTCCTCGCGGGCCTCACGGGTGACCCAGGTGACGGTGGGGTTCACTCGCATGACCTCCTCGACCGCCTTGCCGCCCAGCTCGGGTCGCTCGGCGAGGAGACGCCACTGATCCGGGTGGCGCATGAAGGTCTGCATGGCCAGGCCGAGTTGGTTCCGGGTGGTGTCGAAGCCTCCGAAGATCAGCAGCAGCAGGCCGTCGCGCAGTTCGGTGTCGCTGAGGGTGTCGGAGTCGCGGTGGGCACGCACCAGCGCGGAGACGAAGTCGTCCCGCTCGTTGCGCCGGCGGTCGGCGATCAGCTCGTCCGCGTAGGCGTAGAGGTTCGACAGCGCCGCCTCGATCTTCGGCATGTCCTGACGGATGGTCACGCCCATGGCCAGGCCGATGGTGGCGGACTCGCGGGCGATCACCGGCCATTCGGTCTCGGGGATGCCCAGCATGATGGCGATCACCCGGGCCGCGTACGGTTCGGCGAACTCGGAGACGAACTCGCAGCGGCCGGGTTCCTGGAAGCCGTCGATCAGCTCGGCGGCGAGCGTCTGGAACCGGGGCACCAGTCCGCCGATCAGCTTGGGCGAGAAGGCGGGGTTCATCAGCCGGCGCAGCCGGTGATGCTCCTCGCCCTCCTTGTTGAGCACCCAACTGGCCCACCAGTCGGCGAACGGGCCCTCGGTGATGCCGTTGTGAGCGGGCCAGGCGGCGCTGCCCTGGCGCAGCTTCGGGTGCTTGAGCAGCCGGCTGACCTCCTCGTAGCGGAGTACGGCCAGGCCGTAGTTGGTCCGCGCGTACCAGCTGCGTTCGCGTGCCTCATGCACGGCGGCGGACTTGATCGAGAAGCTCGGGTCGGTGACGTCGAAGTACGGCGCTGCGTTCACTGCGGCGGTGCCCGTCACGGGGCCTCCAACTGTCTGTCGGGGCGGGTGAGTGAGCTGAATACTCTAAAACTAGAGTTTGGATGTCAATGGGTCGGCGAAAATGGCCGCCCGGGTCTTCCGGTACGACAGTCAGGGGTCTGTGCGCGGCCCATGCCGAGGGCGGATCAGGCGCCCACTGGTGCACCCCGTCCGCGCCCGGACGCGTCTGACCAGGGGCGTGGGGGGGCTGCGTGCCCGGTCAGGAGGACGCTGTAACCGGGCGGTGTGTCGAGCGGGGCGAGCGCGCGGGGCGCGGGGAACCGCCGCCCCAGCCACTACCGAGGTGCAGGGACGCGAATGAGCTGCCATGCTCCTGACATGGACAGGCGTGGCCCGAGCAGCGCACCCCGGGAGGTCGCTGGGAGGTGCCTGCGCAGCGAGCGTCTGCCGGCCGAGCCGGAGCTACTCGAGGTCGGCCAGCCCCAGCACCCAGCCGCTGTCCAGCCCCACCTCGCCCGCGGCGAGGAACACGCCGTCACCAGCCTGCGGCACGCACGGCAGCCGGGAGCCCACGAGCCAGCGCGAGGTGTTCGCGGCCACTATCCGGCGCTCCGCACCGACCAGCACAGCGTCGTGGCCGGCCCGGCGCAGCAGACCCAGCAGCCGGGGTTCCAGATCGCTCATCCGCAGATCCGTCCCGGCCACGCCGAGGAACTCGTCGCCGTCGATCACAGGAACGGTGAATGTGCAGATGTAGCTGTCCGCGGCGGAGTAGTCCACATAGGGACCGAACACCGCGCGCGCGGAGTGGTCACGGGCGGCCGCGTACCACTCCATCTCGAAGTAGTCGTAGACATCCACGCAGGTCGGATCGAGGTTGAGCCGCATCGGGACGAAGCCGGTCGCTCCCCGTTGCCACCACTGGATGTGCCGCTCGCGGTCCGGCAGCAGCCCCGCCGCCGCCAAGAAGCCGAGGCCGTCCGCCTCCGGGTGCTCGCTCAGCCACTGCTCCACGGTCGGTTTGAGGCCCGCCAGGTCGGCCGCCCCGAAAACGCCGCCCGCCGCCTGCACCACACGCCGTCGGCGGACGATCTCGCCGGCGACCGCCTCCGGACCGGTGAACACCGCTGCGAGGAGGTCCCGCACCTGCTGCAGCAGGGTGTCCAGCACCAGTGCCGCGGCGCCCTGTGGCGCACCGGACTCAGTTGCCATCAGACACCTCCACAGATTCCCGCTCGACCATCCGGAGATGCAGCTCGATGAGCCGGCGCAGGTTGCGCTGCACATGGCGCTCGGCCAGGGCTCGTGCCCGCTCCCCGTCCTCCTCCGCGATCGCGGTGGCGATGGCGTGGTGCTCGGCGATCACTTCGTCCAGCTCGCGCTCGGACTCGTAGGAGAGCCAGAGCAGGCCGGCCGTACGGGACTGTATGTCCACCTCCAGGCGGGTCAGCCGCTCCGACTGGGAGGCGATCGCCACCTCGATGTGGAACCGGCTGTCCGCACGGATCCGCGCGCCGAGCCCGTCGGCCCTGGCCAGCTGTTCGACCAGGTTCAGCAGCCGCCGCAGGCTGGCGGCCGAGGCGCGCTCGGCTGCGAGCCGGGCCGAGGCGCCCGAAACGGCGAACTGCTCGTCGGCGAGATCCCGCAGCTCGGAGACGGTCGTGGAGCGGATCCGCTCCACCAGCGGCTCCTGCGGAGGGTTCGCCGGGCGCCGCACAAAGGTGCCGCCGGTGCGGCCGCGTCGCGTCTCCACCAGTCCCTGCTCGCGCAGTACCGCCAGAGCCTCCCGCAGAGTCATCGGCGACACCCCGAGCTGGTTGGCGAACTCCACCTCGGTCGGCAACTGCTCGCCGTCCACCACCAGCCCGAGGTGGATGGCCTCGGTTATCCGCTGAACGACCTCGTCGGTGCGTCCGGCCGCCCTGAGCGGCGAGATCAAGGAGGCGCGCATCACGGGTGTGCCCTGTGTCGCCACGGCCCCTCCTTGCGTGATCCCGCCGCCGAACCCTTGTGCAATAACCCATGCGCTTGTAGTTTTTCGCTCCACACCGCACCGGGCCCCCGCATCATAACCAGCCCCGGTCGATGAGTCGTCGGCATGCATGCCGCTTCAGGACTGACGCCCCACCCTCTGGTACGAGAACACGGGAGCCAGCATGAGCCCCATCACCCCACCAGACCCCGTCGACAGCGATGCCGCGCATCTGGCCTCGCTCGGGTACGAGTCCGAGTTCAAGCGGGACATGAGCCCATGGGCCAATTTCTCGCTCGGATTCACCTACCTGTCCCCGGTCGTCGGGGTGTACTCACTGTTCGCCTATGCGCTGGCGAGCGGCGGCCCGCCGATGATCTGGAGCTTTGTGATCGTCGGCCTCGGCCAACTGCTCGTCGCGCTGGTGTTCAGTGAAGTCGTGGCGCAGTTCCCGGTGGCGGGCGGCGTCTACCCCTGGGCACGTCGACTGTGGGGACGCCGGTGGGCGTGGATGACCGGCTGGATCTATCTGATCGCGCTGATGTGCACCATCGCCAGCGTGGTGTACGGCGCGGGCCCCTACATCGCCACCACCTTCGGTTTCACGCCCACGGTCAACACCACCATCGTCTGCTCCCTGGCGATCCTCGCACTGGCCACCCTGATCAACTTCCTGGGCACCCGCGTGCTCGCGGCGGCGGCCGTCATCGGCTTCTCGGCCGAGATCATCGGAGCGCTGGCCGTCGGTGGTTGGCTGCTCGTCTCGCACCGGCATCACAACCTCGGCGTGCTCTTCGACTCCTTCGGCTCGCAAGGCAGCCACAGCTACCTGTGGGCCTTCGCGGCGGCCGGACTCATCGGTGTCTACCAGTACTACGGTTTCGAAGCCTGCGGCGACGTCGCCGAGGAGGTGCCGGACCCGGGCCGCCTGATCCCCAAGGCCATGCGCCGCACCATCTACATCGGCGGCGCCGCGGCCACCTTCGTGTGCCTGGCCCTGGTGCTCTCGGTCGCCGACATTCCGGCGGTCATCGCAGGCCGGGACGTCGACCCGGTGACCACGTTGCTGGACAGCGCCTTCGGCTCGGTCGGCTCCAAGATCGTACTCGCCGTCGTACTCCTGTCCTTCCTCTCCTGTGCCATGAGCCTGCAGGCCGCGGCCAGCCGCCTGGCGTTCAGCTACGGCCGGGACGACATGATCATGGGGAGCCGTCTGCTGCGGAAGTTCTCGGACGCCCGGCACGTCCCGCCGTACGCGCTGCTGCTCGCGGCGGTGCTCCCGGCACTGATCGTGATCGGCTCCAAGGTCTCCACCGACGCTCTGGCCAAGGTCATCAGCTTCGCCGCGGTGGGCATCTACCTCGGTTTCCAGATGGTGGTGCTCGCGGCGCTGCGGGCCCGGCTCAAGGGCTGGCAGCCCAGTGGCAAGTACCGGCTGGGCAAGTGGGGCCTGCCCATCAACATCGCCGCCCTGGCGTACGGGGTCCTGGCCATCGTCAACATGTGCTGGCCGCGCACCCCCGGCGTTCCCTGGTACGACAACTACATCGTGCCGCTCTCCGCGGTGGTGGTGGTCGGTGCGGGCCTGCTGTACATGGCCGTACACCGCAGTTACGGCCGCAGCGACGCGCCGTACGACGATGCGATCCCCAAGCCCGCCCAGGGACCGGCCCGCGCAGAGCCGGAACCGTCCAAGTTTTGAAGGCTCCCCTCCCTGAAGGGAGGGGTTCTCCACCCTCCAGGGCTGATGTGGGGATTCACGGCTCAGGCCGCCACCTGAGCCGGCGGCTCAGGAGGTCTTACGCCCTCGGCACCGTCCGGGTTCCAACCTGCCCGGACCAGCATCACACGGGCGGAGTTCTTGTCCCTGGGCGAGACGGCTCCGCACGCGGTGCAGGCATAGGTTCTCATCGAGAGAGGTAGTGCGTGCTTGGTTCTCGCTCCGCACTGCGCACAGTCCATCGTGGTGTGCGCCGGGTGCACGAGACGGACGTCCCGTGCGTGCTTGCGCCCCATCTCGACCAGAGCGCGTTTGGTGGCGGCGATGGCGGCATCGGCCGCCTTGCGGGCCATCGTGGTCTTCGCGAGGAACTGCGGCCTAAAGTCCTCCACCGCCACCCCGTCATGATCACGCATCACGGACTTGGCCCACTTGCGGCCGGTGTCCTCCCGCTGCCGCGCGACCTTCTTGTGCAGCTTCGCGGCCTGTACCTGCGCCTTCCGGCAGCCCTTCGATGCGGGCCGGCCCTTCGGGCGTCGGCGCCGGGCCATCATCCGCTGGTAGCGGGCGAGCCCCTGCGCGGCCCGCTTGCCGTGCTCGGCATGCGGGAGATCGTAGGCGTCATCCGTGGTGATGGCCGTCTCCTTCACACCCCAGTCCACCCCGAGCACACGCCCCGTGCGGGCAAGCGGTTCGGTCCGCGCGGGGGCAACGAAGGACACATACCAGTGCCCGAGCGTGTCCTGGTACACGCGCACACTCGACGGCTCGGCCGGAAGGTCCCGCGACCACACCACCGTCAGCACGATCTGGCCCGCAAGGTGCAGACGACCGTCCTTGAGGCGGAAACCGCGCTTCGTGTAGTTCAGGCTCGGCCTGGCCTCCCGCTTCTTCTTCCAGCGGGGCATCCCGGCCCGGCGGTGCTGCGCAAGCCCGTCCTTGATGTCCTTCAGCGCCTTCGCCCTCGACTTGGCGAAGTCCCGAATCACCTGCTGCTGCGGCACCGAGGCACCCGCAGCCAGCCACGGCGTCACCCGACGCGCCTCGGTCAGCATCCTGTCCAGCTGAGCCGGACCACACGTCAGCTTCTCACCTGTGGCCTTGCCGAGCTGGTGGACCTGCTTCGACTTGGCCACGCACTCGTTCCAGAGCCACCGGCAGCGGTCCCACTCCGCTTCAAGTGCGCGCCGCGCGGTAGCAGACAGGCGCACACGGAAGGAGTACCGGGCATGCCCGGCCCCCTCCGTGGTCGCGTCTGTCGTCATGCATCCGAACCTATATGGGAGGACTGACAGTTGAGGCCTCTTGATCGCCACGGGCTCGCTCACCTCGTCGCGGGTGGACGGTCTTTCGCCCTGGAGGCGAAACCCCTATTTCCTGTCCTGCTCCGCAGGAGTCCGATTCCTCCCCGGCCTGAAGGACTTTGTTGGCGGATTCGCCCTTGGCGATCGTGTTTGGTCGGG
>NZ_BMQA01000073.1 GCF_014647875.1 Streptomyces brasiliensis
CGAGAACGAGCTCGGCCTCAAGGTCGGCCAGGGCCTCGGGATCGGCCCCGAGGACGTCGCGGCGCTCAAACCGCTGGACGACCAGACCCTCACCGACGAGGACCAGCAGCGCCTCGCCAACCTGGGCAAGAATCCGCCGCGGAACGTGGCGGGCCTGGTCATGACCCACTGCGTTCCGGACGAACGGCACATCGTGACCCGCTGACCGTTCGCCCGCCCGCCCGCCGCCCCTGGACGCCGACCTGTCACCGTCCGGCGGCGGGGGCGGCGGCGCGCACGCCACACAGCGCGATCAGCGGCACGCCGATGTCGTCCAGGTACAGCGGGCTCCGGCAGCAGGTCGGCGGGCAGCAGCAGTTGGGCCACCGCGTCCCAGAACACCCAGCGCGGGCCGGTGGACAGACAGGCCCGGCGCAGGTCGCGCCGGGTGCGTACCAGCCGCACCAGCACGGCCAAGGCCACGGCAGCAGAACCGCGGCGACGGCCACCGCCACCACGATCAGCGTCGGCCTGCGGTCCATGCGGTCCATGCGGTCCCGTGTCTGTTCCTTCCAGGCAGGCCGGACAACCCCCACAGCACCGGGTCGGGAGTCAGCGGGAGTTCGCGGAACGGTGTCGTGATCGGTCATGGCTCGCTGCCCGGGCATGGGGATAGTTGAGCGGCTGGTGCCGGACGGGCTGTGGGAGATCTTCCAGGACGTGGCGCCGGAGCCGCCGGTGCGGGTACAAGGCGGCGGCCGGCAGGGTGTGACGACCGCGCTGTGCCGGCATCGATCACCCTGGTCGCCACGTCTTACGGCAGGAAGTACTCCGACATCAGACGGCAGACCCATTCCGGCTGCTTGATGTTCACCGGGCGGAACTCCTCCATCGTCGGCTTCAGGTCGATGACCGGGGTGCCCGAGACCGCGTCGAGGCCCACCACCGTCAGTTCGCGGCCGTGGACGGATTCGATGGCGCAGGGCGTCACCCCGATGCGGTTCGGTCTGCGGGGGCCGCGGCCGGCGAAGATGCCAACGGGCGGGAGATCGGAGCGGCCGCGGTAGGGGCGGGGTTCACGGTAGTCGTCGTGTTCCGGGAACTGGTCGAAGACGAAGAGGACCTCCACGTGGGAGAAGCCTTCCAGACCCTGGAGGCAGGCCTCTCCGAAGCGCTCGTCGATGGTGATTGTGCTGCGGACGGCACCCCAGTTGTCCGTGTGCTGGACGTCCGTCCGGTTGTTCCGGACCGTACCTATCGGTGTGATCTCGAAGCTCGGCATGGCCAGAGGCTATCCCCGCTGCACCCATGCCTGCATCAAGGCGATCGGCACCGCCGTGAACCAGGTCCTGACCTGTCAGCGAGCCCAGTTTGGCAGTGTCGCATCGGCATGGGTGCTCTTGGATGAGACTGCCGGGCAGTCATCACAGTGAAACTCGCTCGCCTTGGTTACGCCCTTGAAGAGACCCTATGGGCATGGAGTTCCTCTGCTACCACCGCGACCGGCCCGGCTCTCTGCCGCTGCGCGACGAGCTACTCGAAGAGCACTGGTCGTACATGGACCAGTACGCGAAGGAGATGATCGCCCGGGGCCCGACTCTCGCCGAGGACGGCGACACACCCACCGGAAGCGTGCACATCGTCGACCTGCCCGATCCCGCCGCTGCCCGTGCGTTCGCCTTTGACGAGCCGAACTACCAGGCCCGCGTCTACCGGGACGTGCTGCTGCGACGATGGCGCAACACGCTGGGGCGCACCATGTGGGACTTCCCCGGCGGCCGGACCGGCGGCAATCGGTATCTGGTGCTCGGCGTCGGCACGGGGCAGGCCGCCGACCTCGCGCTGCCGCCCGACCTGGACGAGTTGATCGCTTACGGACCGCTGCTGTCCGACGACGGTGCCACCTGGCTGGGTACGGCGGTGTTGCTGCGAGCGCCGGACCCGGAGACGGCACGGGCCATCCTGACTCCGGACCGGTACGTCGACATCGAGGTGCACATTTGGCAGTTCGGCGGGCGGCCGTGATGACCAAGGACGTCCAGGCCGACGTCACCGCCGAAGTCCGTCCGATCACTCAGCATCGCCGTGTTTCACCCGAACCGCCGTGACGTCCGACGCCGTTCCTCAACCGAGCTGCTGGAGGCCGCGCACAAGATCAAGTTCGTAAGCGATGTCGCCTTCCAGCAGCGGTGCACCGCACCCGCCTGCCATTCGGCCGGCTTGAGCCAGGTGAGAGACGGTGCCCGCCCGGCCGGCTCAGCCGGTGCCCGCGTGCTCGACCACGCCCCCCGTGTCGGCGCCCGGCCGGTATCGGCCGGCTAGTCGCGCCACCTTGAGCGCGAGGTGCAGCGACAGACGCTCGTGTCCATCTTTGAGGCTGGTATCTGCGAGCTCTTCGACCCGTTGCAGCCGGTAGTACAGAGATGTGCGGTGCAGGTTCATCTGTTGGGCGGTGGCGCCGGCGCTGCAGGCCAGGTCGAGGTAGGTCTCCAGGGTCTCGAGCAGCGGCAGGTGCAGTGGGTTGTCGAGCAGTTTCTCCAGGCCGGGATGGACGCTCGCGCTGCGTATGTCCTCGCTGGTCAGCTGCGAGAGCACCCGGTAGATGCCGAGCTTGGACCACCGGGCGATCGGGCCGACCGCTGGAAGCTGCAGCGCGACTCGCACAGCGAGCGTGGCCTCATCGTAGGACTCGCGCAACTCGGCCAGCCCGGAGCGGATTTGGCCGACGCCGACCACCGCGCCGGACACCGACGGTAGCCCACGGACCGCACTCTGCAGGCCCGCGTTCAGGCGGGCGGCGATCTCGCGCACCTCGACGCCGGTGCGGCGCCGCTTGCAGCGCACGAGCAGCACGCCGTGGTCGTACCGCGACATGTGCACGGCCTGGCGCGGTCGCAGCCAGCGCCGGCTCTCCAGCAGGGCCTGCTCCACCGCGATGCGCGCCGGCTCGTCCAGGCGCTCGCCCGGACACATGATCAGCTTCGCGGCCATCGCGATCGAGGGGCCGTCGTCGGCCAGTGCGCCCTCGTCGAGCAGCGCCAACGCTCCGTGCTGTCGCGCGTCCGGCTCATCGGCAAGCAGTAGCCGGATCGCCTCGGTCTCGTGCTGCGACGCGATCTCGCCGGACAGGTTCTCGCGGTACAGCGCGAGCGCCAAGTCGGTCGTGGTCGGCGACACGTTCGCGATCTCTTCGTCGGTCATCGACTCGTCCGGATCGAGGAACCACAAGAACCCGAGCAGCAGGCCGCCGTGCCGGATGGGGATGCACACCCGGGGCAGCATGTCCAGCCGCGGGCAGGCCGGCGTGCGGATCGCACCGGTCGCCTGCTGGACACCGACCTCCCGGAAGAACGCAATCACCTCCGCAGTCGTCTGCCGACGCAGGATCGACAGCCGCCGCACCTCATCCATCGGCTCGATCTGCTCGCTATACACCACGACCCGCTGCCGCCGATCCTCGATCAAAGCTGCCCGACCGGCCCTGGTGGCTATTGAATCCACGATCGCCTGGAGCTCGGACACCATCGCCTCGACTCTCGCCACGTCGACTGGTTGGCCACATGCGGTAAATATGAGGTTACCGTGCGCGGCAATACCTTGTCTTCACATGCGTCGTGAGCCAGGCGCGATAGCCGACGTCAGCTGAACCAGGAGGCCACGGTGTAGGTGGGGTTGCGGTTGGGTTCTCGAGCGTGGTTGCGGTTCGGGGACGTTGCCCCTCGCGGTCACAGCATCCACCACCATTTCCTGGCCAAGGCGCTACATTTGACCTGCCCGGGCGGCCTGGTCGCCGTGATCACGCCCCGCTGCACGATGGACTCGGCCACTCGTCTACGCGGTGCGTCCGGTGGGCGCCGGACGTGGTCGAGCGCGACCGCGTGGTGATCACGGTCGCGCTCGACCTGCGCACGTCACACCTCCGGGCCTCTACCGCCTCGGCCCGAACGTGACAGCCGCTGGAACCTCAGACAGCGACCGTCAATCCTTGACGTGGAGCTGGTAGACGCCTCGGCCGAAGGTGGCTGCGAAGACGGTGCCGCCGTCGGCGCTCAGCTTGACGTCCAGGACCGGGCAGTTCGGCAGCTGCGAACCGAGCCGCTCCCAGTTCTTCTTGCCGTTCTTCAGGTTGAAGACGCCGTAGTCGGTGCCGACGTACAGCTGGTTGTGGGCCTGGTCGTAAGTGACCATCCAGACCGGGGCGTTGGGCAGGTTGCCGCTGATGTTGGTCCAGGTGGCACCGCCGTCGTTCGACTCCCATACGTTCGCGGCCAGGTCGCCCTCACGGTAGGAGGAGAAGCTGGCGTAGACATGGTCGGCGTTGGTCGGGTCGGCGACCAACGAGGTGACCCAACGCTGCGGGAGTACGCCCTTGCCGAGCTGGGTCCAGGTGGGGTTGTCGGAGTTGGCGTTGGTGCTCTTCCAGACCTTGCCGGTGTCGGTGCCCGCGTAGATGGTGCTGGACGGCGACGTCGACGTGCCGGTGGTCTTGGCCGGGGCGATCTGGGTGACCGCGCCGTACTCGTTGGCGTAGTAGAGGTCGGGGTTGACCTCGTTCGCCGGGATCTTGCCGGGCAGGCTCTCCGGGCTGTCGGGCGTGGCCGGGCTGATGAGCTTCCACGCGTCGGTGCCGTTCACCGCGCCCTTGGCGGAGCGGGCGATCGACGTGCCCGCGACGTAGACGTACTCCGGGTCGGCCGGGTCCAGCACGATCGGCATGTCGGTCGTGATCCGGGTGTCGGACGGCCACGCCGGGCTGGAGAAGCTGGTGCGGGTGCTCGACGTCGAGCCGGTCGCCGCGTCGTCCACTGTGCGCTGGCAACTGATCCGCGGCGGGGACGGCTGTGAACAGGCGTAGTAGACGAGCTGGTTGTTCGGGTCGATCTGGACCCAGTGACCGTCACCGCCGCCGTAGGAGTTCACCTGCGTCAGGTCGGTCGGTTCGGCGCCCGGCGTCCAGGTGCGGACGCTGCCGTTGTCCTGAAGGCCGCTGGCCAGGCGGGACGAGTCCTGTTGCGACACCGCCAGGTGGTACGACTGGATCCACGGCTCGACCTTGGCCTTCGTCCACGTGCGGGTGGCGCCGTTCTGAGTGGAGTAGTAGACGCCTCCGTCGTCACCGTTGTAGACCTTGCCGGGCTCGTTCGGGTCCCAGACCATGGCGTGGTGGTCGGAGTGCGGGCCGCTCGAGTTGCTCCACGAGTTGCCGCCGTTGCTCGACTCCTTGAGGCTCACGTCCGCGGAGAACAGGTGGTTTTCGTCAGCCGGGTCGACCCACAGCCGCCCGAAGACCCACTCGTAGCCGCCGGTGACGGAACCGGGTTCGCCGCCGCCACAGGTCCAGGTCTTGCCGGCGTCGTTGGAGACGTAGAAGCCCTTGTCGGGGCCGTTGGCGCCGGCGAACTGGATGTAGACGCGGTTCGGGTCGCTCGGGGCGAACGCGATGCCGATGCGGCCGAGGTCCGCGTCGGTGTTCAGACCGCTCTTGGTCTGGTCCCACGAGCAGACCGGGCCGTTGATGGTCGAGTTGTCCTGGCGGGTCCAGGTGGCGCCGCCGTCCGTGGAGCGGTAAAGGCCGGAGCCGGTGCCGCCGTACATGAACGCGCCGTCGTTACGGGAACGGTCCCACAGCGAGGCCAGGATGATCTTCGGGTTGGCCGGGTCGATGGCCACGTCGATCGCGCCCGTGGTCTTGTTAGTGGGCGCGAGGGACAGCTTCCAGTCCTTACCGCCATTGGTGAGGTGGTAGAGACCGCGCTGGCCGGACGACCAGGACAGCGATCCCGTCGCGGCCGCCCAGACGTCGCTCGCGTCCTTCGGGTTGACCGCGATACGGCCGAACGCGCCGCTGTCCTGAAGACCCGCCTGCTGCCAACTGTCGCCGCCGTCGGACGACTTGTAGATGCCGTCGCCCATGAACGTGTCGCCGCCGCCGGACGGGTTCGCCTCACCGGTGCCGGCCCACAGCGTGCCGTCCGAGCCCCGGGCCATTGCGCCCATGGCCTGCTGGGCGTTGGTCGGGTAGGCGGGCTTCCAGTTGACGCCGCCGTCGGTGCTCTTCATGACGCCGCCGCTGGACACAGCAGCGTAGACGGTGCTCGGCGAGGTCGTGGGGTCGATGGCCATGTCGATGACACGACCTCCGATGTTGGTGCCACCTACAAACTGCCATGGCTTGCTGGCGTCGCCGGTCGCGATGCGTTCCGCCTGCCTCCGTGCCAGCGTTATCAGCCCTGCTGACATCGGCTGGCCGGACTGGGCCTTGATGCCAAGGTAGTCGACGGGAGCCTCTTCCTCCTCCTCTTCCTCTCCTTGGTCCTCGCCCGCCACCTTTTCCTTGTCCTGCACCGTGGCCCGGTCGTGGCTGGCGTGGCTGCTCGATACGACCGCGGGGGTCACGCCCGCCACCGTGCCTGCGGCAACGAA
This sequence comes from Streptomyces brasiliensis, assembly GCF_014647875.1. Lineage (GTDB taxonomy): Bacteria > Actinomycetota > Actinomycetes > Streptomycetales > Streptomycetaceae > Streptomyces > Streptomyces brasiliensis. The sequence continues at coordinate 6,403 of NZ_BMQA01000073.1, forward strand.
AAATATGCCTAGACGCAAGAGCTTGGCCGACTTCTTCATGTGTGCATCACCTTCTTGGCGATCTAGTCGACATCCGCATGTGCGCATCACCTTCTCGGCGATCTACGGGGCATCCGCGCGGCCGCCGGCACCACGCGGCTGCCCGGACTGTATGGATCCGATTCGGTGGGCGTCTTCGAGCAGATGTCGAACGTCGACGGACGCTCAGCCGTACGTTTGACGGAGCTCCCATCGGGCCAGCTATGCGGAACGCCCCTCTCCGCTGCCCGAACTGCCCGTTCAGCACGCCGACTACGCGGCTTGGCAGCGCGCCCAGGTCTCCGGCGATGCCCTGGAGCGTCACCTGGGCTACCGGCGCGACCGGCTCACCGACATCCCCGGTCGACCTTCCCGAGCGGGTCCTCCAGCTCGTCCTCGGGAGTCGGCGCGGTGCGCGCGACGCGCACGACATGCGCGCCGAGCCCGGCGAGGAGGGTCGCAGCGTGCGGGGCCGACCCGAGGCCCGCCAGCTCGACGACCCGCAGGCCCGCCAGCGGGCCGGTCACGAGGCCTGCTCCGCCCGCGAGCCGGGGACGCCCGGCACCGGCCAGGTCGGCTCGGTCCCGGCGTCGCCGGACCAGCGCGGCGGGCGCTTCTCCAGGAAGGCCGCGACACCTTCCGGGGCGTCCGGCTCCTGCGCGAGCCGGGTGAAGAGGGCGGTCTCCTCGGCGCGCAGCTCCGCGAAACCGGTGTCCGCGGCCCGGCGCAGCAGGAACTTCGTCACCGCCACCGCGCGCGGTGCGGTGTTGTGGGCGAGGTCCCGCGCGATCTCGAGGGCCCTGTCGAGGACCCGGTCGCGGTCGACGGCCTCGCCGCACACCCCGAGCCGCACGGCCTCCACACCGTCGATCCGGCGCCCCGTAAGCAGCAGGTCGCTCGCTACGGCCCAGCCTGCGACGCGCGGGAGCGTCCAGTGCGCGCCCATCTCGGGGATGACGCCGAGGCGGGTCATCGGCACCGCGAGCCGGGCGTCCCGGGCGACGACCCGGATGTCGCAGAGCAGGCTCAGCGTCAGCCCCATCCCGATGGCGTCGCCGTTGATCGCCGCGATCACGGGTTTGCGCACGTCCCGCGGTGTGATGAGGGTCTTGAGGACGTCCGCGGGCTGTTCGTCCGAGCCCGGGCTCGAGATCGGCCCCGACTTGAGGTCGGCGCCGACCGAGAAGGAGTCGCCTGCGCCGGTGATCACCAGCGCGCGGACGCCCGGGTCCGTGTCGCAGTGGGCGAGAGCGTCGGTGGTCTCCCTGACCATCGGCACGGTCCAGCCGTTGTGCCGGTGGGGCCGGTTCAGGGTGAGGACCGCGACGCCGTCGCCTGCGTCGTCCCACAGGAGGTTCTCGTACCGGTCGGTGCTCATGCCCGGTCACCGAGGCGCATCGTCGCTCCCTTTCGGTTGGACTTTCGGTTGGAGGACCGCCGGTCTCACATGGCAGGCTGCGGCGTCGAGGACGCCGAGCCCGACGAGCTGCTTCCAGGTCGCGTCGTCGACGGCGTCCCCATCGTCGAGCGCCCGACGAGCGCGGCACAGCGGATCACCGGCCGCCACCAGCCGGCGGACCGTCTCGGCCAGCTGCTCGTGCTCCGGGGTGCGGGTCAGGTCCATGCCGGCGAGCCGGTCGGGGCGGGTCGGGCGGGCCACGCCGTCTCGGCCGACGCGAAGTCGACGAGCGCGGCGTCCCCGTTCCCCGGCGAGGGCGTGCGAGAGAACCGCGGCGCGGGGGCGGCCTCGATCCGGCCGTCCCGTCGCCGCAGCGTGCCGCGCGCGGCCAGTTGGGGGTCGTCCGCGGCCTCCTCCAGGGAGAGGACCGGGGTGACGCACCCGTCGGTGCCGAGGAACTCGGCGGCCCACTCGTCCCGGGTGCGCCGGGCGAACACCTCGGCCAGCACGGCCCGCAGCTCCTCCGCCTTACCGGTGTCGAACCGGTCCGGCAGCACTGCAGCGTCCAGTCCCAGCCGCTCGGTGAGCACCGCCCAGAACTGCGGTTCCAGCGCACCGACGGCGACCCAGCGGCCGTCGGCACACGTGTAGGTGTCGTAGCAGGCGAGCCCACCGTCCAGCGGGTTCGCCTGACGCTCGTCACGCCACATGCCCTGCTTCAGCATGGCGTAGGTGGGCGCCAACAGCTGGGCGACGCCGTCGATCATCGCGACGTCCACCACCTGGCCCGCACCCGAGGCGGCCCGCTCGACCAGCGCCGCGAGCACGCCCGTGAGCAGCAGCATCGACCCGCCGCCGTAGTCCGCCACGAGGTTGAGCGGCGGTACCGGGCGCCCGCTCGCCCGGCCGATGGCGTGCAGCGCACCGGTTGGGGCGAGGTAGTTGAGGTCGTGCCCGGCGTCGGCCACACGCGGGCCGCCCTGGCCCCACCCGGTCATCCGCGCGTAGACGAGCCGCTCGGTGACACCCGGACGGAAGCCCTCGACGAGGACGTCCGCGACGTCGATCAGACCCCGCACCCGCTCCAGCTGCTCCAGGTCCCGCAGATCCGCGACCAGGCTGCGACGCCCGTGCAGGAGCGGGTCGTCGTCCACCCCGGCTGCGTCCCGGGCCACCCGGAGGACGTCGGCGCCCATCCCGGCGAGGATCCCGGCCGCGTGAGGGCCGGGGCCGATGCCGGCGAGCTCGACGACCCGGATCCCGTCGAGCGGGCCGCTCACGACGTCGCCCCCGTCTTCTCCGACGCCTCCTCGGCGAGCGCCTCGGCGTGCTTCGCCCGGGCGGCCTCGATCCGCGGCGGCAGCCACCGGGTCGGGTACTCGGTGGGGGAGGGCTGGTGGCCGCGCAGGATCAGCCGTGCCGCCGTGGACTGGTGGACCTCGGTGGGTCCGTCCCAGGTGCCGTAGCCCGGGACGAGGCTCCAGAGTGGGCCGAAGGGCATCTCGTTGGAGAGGCCGAGCGCGCCGTGGAGGTGGATGGCCCGCTCGATCACGTCGTGCGCGACCCGCGCCGACAGCACCTTGGCGACGGCGATGTCGCGGCGGATCTCGTGGGTGTACCCCTTGCCCTGGTCGATCATCCACGCGGTGCGCAGCACGAACAGCCGGAACTGCTCGATCTGCGCGTGGCTGTCCGTGATCGCCTGCTGGACCAACTGCTGCGCGGCCAACGGCTTGCCCTTGGTGTGCCGGGTGAGCACGCGCTCGCAGGCGGCGTCGAAGGCGAACTGCGCCTGGCCGACGGCGCGCATGGCGTGGTGCACGCGCCCGCCGGACAGCCGGGTCTGGGCGATCTCGAAGCCCTGACCGGGCTCGCCGAGCAGGCCGTCCGGACCGACCCGCACGTCGTTGTACCGCAGCAGCGCGTGGTCCATCGCGTCCTCGGACTCGAGGAAGTACTGGGTCCGGCGGACGGTCTCGATGCCGGAGGTCTCCCGCGGCACGAGGAACATCGACATCCGCTTGTGCGGGGCGGCCTCGGGGGCGGTCACCGCCATCACGATGAGGAACGCGGCCTCACCGGAGTTGGAGGTGAAGAACTTCTCGCCGTTGAGGACCCAGTCGTCCCCGTCCCGCTCGGCGCGGCAGACGAATCCGGTCGGGTCGGCCCCGCCCTGCGGCTCGGTCATCGAGAAGGCCGAGAACAGCTCGCCCGCCAGCAGCGGCTCGAGGTAGCGCAGTTTCTGCTCGGCCGTGCCGTAGTGGGCGAGGACCTCGGCGTTGCCGGTGTCCGGGCCCTGCACGCCGAAGATCGTCGGGCCCCACTGGTAGGGGGCGAGGATCTCGTTCATCAGGCTGAGCTTGACCTGACCGAAGCCCTGTCCGCCGAGGTCCGGGCCCAGATGGCAGGCCCACAGCTTGCGCTCCTTGACCTGCTCCTTGAGCGGGTCGATGACCTTCTTGAGCCAGGCCGGGGGCACCTTGTGGTGGTGGTGCGGCCAGAGGATCTCCAGAGGTGCGACCTCGGCCTCGACGAACTCACGCATCCACGCGAGCTGGGCCTCGAACTCGGGCTCGGTGCTGAAATCCCACATCGTCGTGTGCTCCTCGAAGTCAGCGGGGCTGGAGGGCGCGTCGGCCGCGGGCGAACTCGGCGGCGGCGGTGAACAGGCCGGGCACGATCCGCGCCATGGTGTTCTCCGCCTCCGGGACCCCGGCGCGGGCCTGCCGGTGGTAAGTGCCCTCGAGGATTACCGCCAGCTTGAACAACGCCAGGGCGGCGTAGTAGGGCAGGTCGGTGGTGTCGAGGTGGGAGCGCTCCGCGTAGCGGGCCGCGAGCTCGGCCCGGGTCACCCCGTAATCCACCGGCGGCCCGCCGGCGTCGATCACGGGCTCCTCGCCCGGGTCGGTCCAGCGCGCGAGCAGGTGGCCGATGTCGAGCAGCGGATCGCCGATGGTGCCCGTGTCCCAGTCGATCACGGCGGCCAGCCTGCCGGGCGACTCCGGCGCGACCATGATGTTGAACGGGCTGTAGTCACCGTGCATGAGGCCGATCGGCCCGTTCTGCGGCCGGTTGGCCTCCAGCCACTCGGTGAGGAAGTCCAGCTCGGGCAGGTCCCGGGTGCGGTACTGGTCGAGCTGGCCGAGCCAGCGGCTCACCTGCCGCTCCAGGAACCCCTCGGGCTTGCCCAGGCCCTCGAGGCCTCGCGCGCGCCAGTCCACGGCGGCGAGGTCGACGAGGGCGTCGACGTACGCGTGGGCGAGGTCGCGGCGCAGGGTCGCGTCCGAGGCGAAGGGCTCGGGCAGCGCGAAGCCCGGGGTGAAGCCCTCGACCTTGTCCATGACCAGGAACGGGACGCCGACGACGGCGGTGTCCTCGCACAGGGCTCGCGGGGTCGGGTGGGGCACCAGGGTGCCCTCCAGCGCGGTGAGGATGCGCCACTCGCGCACCATGTTCGACGCGCTGGGGTGGTTCAGGACCGCGGGCGGGCGCCGCAGGACCAGCTCCTGGTCGCCCAGGCGGAGTGCGAAGAGGGCATTACCGATCCCGGTGGCCGTGCCCATCCGGACGGCGGTCAAGGTGGCGTCGGGCGCACCCAGGCCCGGCGCGAGCCAGGCCTGCAGGGCAGCGACATCGAGGTCGACATCAGCGCCGGGGGCCGGACGTTCTCCGACGGAGGGGTTCGCCATTGACGGATCCCAATCCTCTGGCTTTGACAGTTGCTGTCACTATGGACATGCTGTGCTATCCGGTCAAGGGTTCGGTCGGCGAATATCGGCGAATATCGGCGATCCGGGGAAAACGATGGGCCATTCGCATCGTTTAACAGTCAGATATTTGATAGATTTCTGAGGTCGCGCAGAGGAGACGGACGATGACGACCAGCACCAACGACGACGTCGCGAACCCGAAGGCCGCCGAGGAGCCACCGGTGCTCCTCGTCGAGCGTTCCGCGGGGATCGTGACGGTGACCCTCAACCGGCCGGACGCCCTGAACTCGTTCGACGACGACCTGCACCGTGAGTTCCCCCGGATCATGGCCGATCTCGACGACGACGACGAGGCGCGGGCGGTAGTGCTGACCGGCGCGGGCCGGGCGTTCAGTGCGGGCGGAAACACGGATGACTTTCTGCGGTTCGCCGACGACTACCAAGCTCGCAGGCGCGCCATGCGCCAGGGGCGCAAGCTCGTCGAGGCGATGCTCTCCACCGAGATCCCGGTGATCGCCGCCGTCAACGGCCCCGCCGTCGGGCTCGGCTGCACACTCGCCACGCTGTGCGACATCGTGCTGGTCGCCGACAAGGCCTTCCTCGCCGACCCGCACGTGTCCGTCGGCCTAGTGGCCGGGGACGGCAGTGCGGTCACCTGGCCCTTCCTCACCAGCCTGCTCAAGGCGAAGGAGTACCTGCTCACCGGGAAGCGGATCCCCGCCGAGGAGGCCGTCGCCCTGGGGCTCGCGAACCGCGTCGTCCCCGCCGCGGACCTGCTCGGCGAGGCCCGCGCGCTGGCGGAGCAGATTGCTGCGCAGCCGCCGCAGGCCGTCCGGGAGACCAAGAGCGTGCTGAACCAGCACCTGCGCGGCGCGATGGTGGCGACGCTCGGGATGGGCCTCGCGGCCGAGAGCCAGTCGCACGACACGGCCGAGTACCGGGCGATCGGGGAGAGGTTCGTCCACGGCGGCAAGGGATGACGACCGCCCCCACAGATCACGAGCACATCCGCCAGCTCGCCGCCTGCTATGCCCTCGCGGTGTCCGCCGCCTCAACGCGCTCGTCGGGCTCTTCGTGCCCGACGTCCGGGTCACGCGGGACACCCGCGGGCGGGAGGCGCTGCGGGAGTTCCCCTCCGGGTAACTCGCCGAGAGTCCGGTGAGCATCCTGCTGGTGGCGGGACACGTGATCAACGTGCTCGGCCCGGACCACGCCGCGGGCACGGTGAGCTGCCTCGCAGAGCTGGGTGGGGAGGAGCGCTGGGTCCGGCAGGCCCGCGCAACATCACCGGGCGCGGCACTGTGCCGTTCCGGTGGGCGAGCTGGCAGGCGCTGGACACTCCGTGAGCGGCGGGGCGCGCCGGCCTCCGGCGCGCCCCCACGGGGGTCACCGCCCGGCGAGCAGCTTGTCGCGGATCTGGTGCTTGCGTAGCTTGCCGGTGGGGGTGCGCGGCAGGACGTCGATGTACCGCACCTCGCGGGGGATCTTGTAGCCCGCCAGCACCGTTCGGGCGAACGCGGTCAGCTCGTCGGCCAGCTCGGGACCCGCCGTCGCAGGGTCGACAGGGTTGTATGAGCGCCACGACCCGCTCGCCCATCTCCGGGTCGGGGACGCCGACCACGGCGACGTCGACGACCCTGGGGTGCATCACGAGCGCGTCCTCGATCTCCTGCGGGTAGATGTTCACCCCGCCGGAGATGATGAGGTGCGTGCGGCGGTCGCTGAGAAAGAGGTAGCCGTCCTCGTCGATGTAGCCGACGTCGCCCACCGAGGTGCCGCCGCGGTCGTCGTGGGACGCGGCGGTCTTGCCGGGGTCACCGTGGTAGGAGAAGGCCGTGCCACCGGTGAACCAGATCGTGCCCACCTCGCCGGTGTGTAGCGGGTTGCCGTCGTCGTCGGTGATGTACGGCGTGCCCATGAGCGGCTTCCCGACCGAGCCCGGTTTGCGCAGCCACTCCTCGGAGGTGATCCCGGTGGCGCCCATGCCCTCCGTGCTCGAGTAGAACTCGTAGAGGATCGGACCCCACCACTCGATCATCGCCCGCTTGACGTCCACCGGGCACGGCGCCGCCGCGTGGATCGCGTGCCGCAGGCTCGACAGGTCGTACCGGTTGCGGACCTCCTCGGGCAGCTTGAGCATCCGCACGAACATCGTGGGCACGAACTGCGCGTGGGTGGCCCGGTGGCGCTCGATCAACGCGAGCGCGGCCTCGGCGTCGAACCGCTCCATGCACACGACGGACCCACCGATCCGTTGGGCCCTTCGGACCAGGCCAGGGGTGCCGAGTGGTACAGCGGGGCGGGGGAGAGGTAGACGTCCTCCGCCACCATGCCGAGGGAGCGCAGCCACTGCTCCGGCGCGCTGTGCGGATAGGTGCCCATCGGGCCAGCCGTCACCTCACGGCGGATCCCCTTGGGGCGCCCCGTGGTGCCGGACGAATAGAGCATGAAGTCGCCCTCGCACTCGTCCGGCAGCGCTGTCGTGGGCTCGGTTCCGCACAGGCCGGTGGTCTGCCAGCTCGGGAGGTCGGTGAGGGAGGGCTCCCACTGGGCGACCAGCGCCTCGGCAGGTCGTAGAGCACGGTGACGGCGAGGTTCGTCACAGCAATCACCGCCAGGGTCACCAGACCACCGCCGGGTGCGCCAGCTTCAGCCGTCGCTGACGCCGGTGACCAAGAGATCGCCGTTCGGGAGTCCGCCGGGGCCCTCGCCGAACGGTCGGCCGGTGGCGATGATCTGTGGTTGTCACATGTTGGTTCAGACTCCTCCCAGCCAACCCCGGGCGCCGAGCTCGGGGTGCAGAACATCCTCGCTGTAGGCGATCCGGCCGGTCGTCGTGTCGACGGGTGACGCGAGCAGGCGTAGCGCCGCCTCGCAGAAGTCCGCCATCGACGCCGTCTCGATCTCGCCCGCGTTGGTGGCGGCCAGGCCCGGGGTGGCGATCGGGGCGGACGGCATGAGCGCGTTGACCCCCACGCCGTACGCCGCGCCGCGACCTCGTACGCGACGGCACGCGTGAGATGCTCGAGGGCCGCCTTGGCCCCACCGTAGGCGAAGGGCGTGGTGCCGGTGGGGTTCTCCCACGGGCCTTCCGCCGGCCGTCGCGAGGCGTCACTGGTGATGTTGAGGATCGCGCCCCGACCGCGCTCCACCATGCCGGGCAGGACGAGCTGCATCAGCCGGTAGGCGGCGAACACGTCGATCTCGAAGTGTCTGCGGAACGCCTTGAGTGGGTAGCCGAGGAACCCAGGTGGGGCACTGCCCGAGGCCGACGGGGGAGCGGGCCGGTGCGCCGCCCCCTCGGCGGGGGGTCGGCCCGGCGCGGTCAGGGCGGCGTTGTCGACCAGCAGGTCGACGGGCCCGAGCTCCCGCTCGGTGGCGGCCACGAGCTCCACGATGTCCTCGTCGACCGTGAGGTCGCAGCGCACCGCGACCGCCCGCCCGCCTGCGGCGCGGATCGAGTCGACGGTGTCGTGGATGGTGCCGGGCAGCTGGTCGTTCCAGACCTGTATGGTCCGGGCGGCACAGGCGACCGCGGCGCCCTCGGCGGCCAACGCCCGGGCGGGCTCGGCGCCGATGCCCCGGCTCGCTCCGGTCACGATGGCGACGCGGCCGGCGAACCGCCCCGCTTCCTCTTGGGGGCTCGTGTCGGAGACCGTGCTGGGGGCCATGCGTTACGTTTTACATGTAAGTGGTGGGTTCGTCTATGGGCGGTGCGCCGCCGTTTCCCACAGGTGGGATGAGCGGTGCTCGCCGACCGGGGCGGATTCCGTTAAAGTATTCAACTGATGAATGCCAACACTTCAGTCCTGGACGGGCCGCTCAGCGGCGTGACCGTCGTCGCCCTCGAGCAGGCCGTCGCCGCGCCGCTGTGCTCGCGCACCCTGGCGGACCTTGGGGCCCGGGTGATCAAAGTCGAGAACCCCCGCGGCGGGGACTTCGCCCGGCAGTACGACGACGTCGTGCACGGCCAGGCCGCCCACTTCGTCTGGTTGAACCGCGGCAAGGAGTCCGTGGCCCTCGACCTCAAGCAGGAGGCCGGGCTGGAAGCGCTGCACCGGCTGCTTTCCCGCGCGGACGCCCTGGTCTCCAACCTCGCCCCGGGTGCCACCACTCGGCTCGGCGTGGACCCGGACCAGCTCGCCCAGCGGCACCCGCACCTGGTCTCGGTGGAGATCAGCGGTTACGGCGGCGGCGGGCCGCTCTCGCACAAGCGGGCCTACGACCTGCTCGTGCAGGCGGAGTCCGGGGCCTGCGCGATCACCGGGTGGGAGGACATGCCCGCCAAGCCCGGCCCGCCGATGGCGGACGCGTGCTCCGGACTCTACGGCGCCATCACCATCCTGGCCGCCCTCTACGAGCGTGGCCGGACCGCGCGGGGCACCACCGCGTCGGTGAGCCTGTTCGACACCATGACCGAGCTCATGGGCTACGCGCTGACCTACACGAAGTACTCCGGCGTGGAGCAGCAGCCGGTCGGGATGGGCTCGCCCGCCGTCGCCCCCTACGGTGCCTTCGCGACCGCGGACGGGTTCACCGTGGTGCTCGGCACCACCAACGACACCGAGTGGCAGCGGCTGGCCGTCATGATCGACCGGCCCGACCTCGCCGCGGACGAGGGCCTGCGCCGCAACCCGAACCGCGTGGCGCGGCGAGCGGAGCTGGACCAGGCCATCGGGGTGTGGTGTGCGGGGCTCACGGCGGACGCGATCCAGGCCGCCGCGGACGCGGCAGGCATCGGGAACTCCCGGTACAACACCCCAACCGCCGTGCTGGCGCACCCGCACCTCACCACGCGGAACCGCTGGCGGGAGGTCGACTCGCCCGGCGGGCCGGTCGAGGCCCTGTTGCCACCGCCGGTGATCCGGGGTCGTGAGCTGCGGATGGGCGCGATCCCGGGGCTGGGCGAGCACACCGAGGCCGTGCTGGCCGAGCTAGGGTTCGAGAGCGGGGACCTGGCCGCCCTGCGGGAGAGCGGGGCGGCCGTCCAGGCGGGTCGCTGAACAGCCGCCCCCTCGTCACCCGAGGTAGCTCTGTTCGATCTCGACCATCCGGTCCGCGGCCTCGGCGGCCGAGCATGCGAGCTCGACGCGGCCGTGCCACAGCAGGCAGGCCCTTACTCACGTGCCGCTCCAAGAACAGCACGCCGACGCTGGTGTCGGCCGCCTCCCGCACCGCGTGCAGCAGTCGGTCGACGACGAGCGGGGTGAGCCCGAGGCTGAGCTCGTCGGCGAGGAGCAGGGCCGGATCGCGCGCGAGGGCGCGGCCGAGGGTGAGCATCTGCCGCCCACCCTCGGACAGCAGCCCGGCCCGGGTGTCGAGCTTGTCCGCCAGCTCCGGGAACAGCGCCACCACCCGCTCGGAGTCCACTCGGCCGACCCGCAGGTTTTCGCGCGCGGTCAGGCCCATGAACACCGAGCGCTCCTCGGTGATCAGGCCGAGCGCCCGCCGTGCCCTGCGGTGCAGCGGCGTCTCGGTGGCCTCGTCCCGCATCCGGACCTCGCTGGAGATCGGCGGCAGGTCACCAGCGATGGTCAGCCAGTGCGTGGTCTTGCCGGTGCCGTTGCCGCCCAGCAGGGCCACGACCTCGCCGGGGCCGACGGTGAGGTCGAGGCCGCGCACTACCGCGTTCCCCAGGTAGCCCGCGGAGAGGTCGCGGGTCTCGACGAGTGTGGGCATTGGGATCCCTCCGTGCGGGCCGGTCAGGTGAGCAGGGCGTTGACGTCGACCGGCTCCGGCATGGCCAGCATGAGCTTCCCGTTCTGCGCGGTGCTCAGGAAGATGTGCGGGTTCGACACCCGCGCGAACGTGCCCGGGCCTGGGTTGCTCGGCGTCCACGGCAGCATCACCGAGGACATCGGAATGTCCTTGGCCTGCTGCAGCGCGGCCGTCACGGTCTTCGCGTAAATCGCCGAGAGCGGCCTCGCGGCCCTGCCCGCCACCCAGACCTCGAAGATGACCATCGGCACGAGCCCCTGCTGCTGCAGTCGGCGGCGGCCGGCCCCCAGGGCAAGGTGATGGCCGACGACATCCAGGCCGAGTTCCGGGCGGGCAAGCGGCGGCGGACCCGACGAAGCTCTTCCCGGACACCCTCGTCGCCTGGCCCGCGATCAACACGCTGCCCACCCTGCTCAAGGACAAGCAGACCATTGCCTTCCCGCAGCAGATGATCGTCCAGACCATCCGGGCCGCGGCCTGCGCGTCCTCCGCGGCGCGGAGCTCCTCCAGCTGAAGCTCGAGCCTCACTCTCACGGGCGATCCCTCCGCAGTCCACGGCGACGACGATCGATTCGAGCACGGGAGGCAAACAGCGGGGGGATCCCTCCCAGGAAACAGTCAGATAGTTGAAATATTTTTATCTGCCCTCTAGGGTCGCCGTCGGAGCGGGTGCTGCCCCGACCGGGCCGTCAGGTCCCCGGTCGCCGGGCGCCTCGCGGAAGTGGTAATCCCTCCGACCCGATGAGGAGTTCGCGGCACATGGGCATGCTCGACGGAAAGGTCGCCATCGTGACCGGCGGTGGCCGGGGGCTGGGCCGGGCCCATTGCCTCACACTCGCGGCGGCCGGGGCCACGGTCGTCGTCAACGACATCGGCGCCGGGCTGCACGGCGAGTCGTCCGCGGAGAGCCCCGCGGACGAGGTCGTCAAGGAGATCACCGCGGCGGGCGGCACCGCCACCACGGACGGCACGTCGGTCAGCGACTGGTCCGGGGTCGAGGAGTTGGTGCGCTCGACGGCCAAGGAGTTCGGCCGGCTGGACATCGTGGTCAACAACGCCGGCATCGTGCGGGACCGGATGCTCTTCTCGATGTCTGAGGAGGAGTTCGACGCGGTCATCGCCGTCCATCTCAAGGGCACGTTCGCGCTCACCCGGCACGCCTGTGCGTACTGGCGCGAGCAGTCCAAGCTCGGGCAGCCAGTCAGCGGCCGCATCGTCAACACCACCTCCGGGACCGGCCTGTTCGGCAACGCCGGCCAAGCCAACTACGGTGCCGCCAAGGCGGGCATCGTCTCGCTGACCCAGATCACTGCGATTGAGATGGCTCGCTACAACGTCACCGCGAACGCCGTGTCCCCGCTCGCGGCCACCCGGATGACCCAGGGGATCGAGAAGGTCGCGGCGGACTCGCGGTCCGACGGGTTCAATCCGCGCGACCCCGCGAACACCTCCGGCGTGGTCGCCTACCTCGCCTCGGACGCCGCCGGTTGGCTGACCGGGCAGGTGCTGCGTGTGGACGGGGACAAGGTCCAGCGCCTCACCGGCTGGGCCATCGAGGGGGAGTACGCCAGTGCCTCGGGCGAGGCTCTCACCCCGGAGGAGCTGGTCTCCGCCATGCCCCAGATGTATGGGGCGGCCCCGCTGGGTCGCGCCTACCGTCGTTCCTGATCTACCCCTTCCTCGCTCTTTGTCTGAAGAGAGGCTCTTCCGATGATCCGCAACCGGGTGACGGAACTGTTCGGGGTGGACCACCCCATCGTCCAGGGCGGCATGCAGTGGGTGGGGACCGCGGAGCTGGTCTCCGCCGTCGCGAACGCCGGCGCGATCGGCATGATCACCGCGCTCACCCAGCCCACCCCCGAGGACCTGCGCAAGGAGATTGCGCGGTGTCGGGACATGACGGACAAGCCGTTCGGCGTGAACCTGACCGTGCTGCCGTCCATCCGGCCGATGCCGTACCGGGAGTACGCCCAGGTCATCGCGGACTGCGGGATCACCATGGTCGAGACCGCAGGCTCGAACCCGCAACAGTTCATGTCGATCTTCAACGACTCTGGCATCAAGGTCATCCACAAGTGCACGAGCGTCCGGCACGCCCTCAAGGCGCAGGACGTCGGCGTCAGCGTGGTCAGTGTGGACGGCTTCGAGTGCGCTGGGCACCCCGGTGAGGACGACGTCACCAACCTCGTGCTGGTCCCCGCGGTCCGCCGCGCGCTGTACATACCGATCATCGCATCGGGCGGTATCGGGGACGGGTGCGGCTTGGCCGCCGCCCTCATGCTCGGTGCCGAGGGCGTCAACATGGGCACCCGGTTCATGTGCACAGTCGAGGCGCCCATCCATGAGAACGTCAAGCAGGCCATGGTCGACTCGGACGAGCTGCAGACCGACCTGATCCTGCGCACGCTGCGCAATACCGCGCGGGTGGCCAAGAACAGCGTCAGCACCGAGGTCGTCCGGATCCTCAACGAAGGCGGCGTGTTCGAGGACGTCCGCGAGCTGGTCGCCGGTGCCCGCGGCCGCACGGTCTACGAGACCGGCGACGTCGAGGCGGGGATCTGGACCGCGGGTCTGGTCGTCGGCCTGATCCACGACATACCCACCTGCGCCGAGCTGGTCTCCCGGATGGTCGCTGAGGCCCAGGAGTTGATCAGCGGTGTGAGTGCGACGGTGAGCGTGCGCGCGGCCTGACCGCGCGGGATCACCGAGGAAGGGAGCGAGACGTGACGCTGACGGCCGAGGAGATGAGCGCCCGGGACGCCTGGTTCCGGGAGCACTGGAGCCGGCACGTGCCGTTCAACCGGGAGATCGGTCTGGAGATCGTCGACTGGGAGCCTGGTTTCGTGCGGGGCAGGCTGAAGTACCAGGACAAGCTCTCCGCACACGACGGCTTGTTCCATGGCGGCGTCCTGGCCACCGCTCTCGACTCGGTCGGCGGCGGCTGCGTCGCCGCCGGACACGACTACAACCTCGGGAGCCGGTTCACCACGGTGTCCATGACCGTGCAGTACATGGGCGTCGCACCAGGGGAGCCGGAGGTACTGGTCGAAGGCACCTGCGTCAAGCGGGGGCGGCGGCTCAACTTCTCCCGCTCGCAGGTGGTGACCCACGACGGACGGATCCTCGCCGAGGCGGTGCTGACGATCAGCGCCTCCGGCGAGCGCCCGCGCGTTGGGGCGGTCGAGAGGACCCCCGCCTCCTGACAGCGGACACCGACGAACCACGAGTGCACGGGAGCACGAGGGTGACGACGACGTTCAGGGCCGAGGCGGTCGAGGCCGCGCGCCTGCCGTAGGTGCTCACCGCGCACATCGGTGGGGAGTTCTCCGGCCCCGGCGGGGGACCGTCCTCGAGGTCGACGACCCGGCCACCGGCGGCGTCGTCGGCCGGTTCGAGGTCACGCCCGCGGACCTGGTCGCGCGGGCCGTGGCGGACGCGCACGAGGCCTTCGGGCAGTGGACCGCGCTCGCGCCGGTCGAGTGGAGCGACTGCTCGCGGCGGTCGCGGCGCTGATCCGTCGGGACGCCGACTTGCTGGCCCGGCTGGAGAGCATCGACTCGGGCGAGCCGGTCTCGCAGGCCCGCACGGACATCGCGGGCAGCGCCCGGTACTTCGAGTGCTGTGCCGGGCTTGCGGACAAGATCCACGGTGAGACGCTCCCGCAGGCGAGCGGGACCTTTGCCTGCACCCGGCGCGAGCCGTTCGGGGTGGTCGCGCACTTCACCCCATGGAACGCGCCGCTCACCCAGCTCACCCGCCGCGTCTGGTGGCGGGCAACACGATGGTGTCAAGCCCTCCGAGCTGACCCCGCTGACCTCGGTGTACCTGGCGCGGCTGGTGGTCGAGGCCGGGCTGCCCGCGGGCCGCGCCGGTGATGAGTGCAACCTTCCCGCTCAGTCGTCCCAGGGCTGTACTCTCTCGTGCGGTCTTCGAACCCGGGATCCGGGGAACCGTGTTCCGGCGGCTCGCGGGCGCGCTCGTTCAGTCTGTGGGCAGCGGGTCCGGGACCGTGGGGGCCGCGGGGTCCCACGGCGCGAACGCGGGCGGGCGCTTCTCGAGGTGCGAGGTCACGCCCTCCCTCCTTGAAGTCGTGGTGCCGGCGCAGCACCGTGTACCACCAGCGGATGGCCAACGTGCGGGCCTCGTCGTGGGTGCTCTCCAACGCCTCGTAGACCTGCTGCTTCATGATCCCCATGGCCGCGGGGGAGCTGGTCGCCGCCAGGCCGCGGGCATAATCCAGCGTCGCCGGGAGGAGCTCCTCGGGTTCGTAGACGCGATCCACCAGGCCCAGCTCGAGGGCCTCCTGGCCCATCACGATCCGCCCGGAGAACAACAGGTCCAGCGCCTGTGACGTGCTCATCACCCGGGTCAGGGCGAAAGCCAGGCCGTGCTCGGCCATGATCCCGCGCTGGGCGAAGGCGGTGGTCGCCTTGGCCTTGCTGGACAGGAACCGCAGGTCGCAGTTCATCGCGGCGATCAGCCCGATGCCCGCGCAGGCCCCGTTGATCGCCGCGATGATCGGCTTGCGGATCGTGCGCGGCAGGGTGACCGGCTCCCGCTTGTGCGGGTGGGTGGTCAGGGTTGGGTCGCCGACCTGGTCAGAGAGGGCCTGCGTGTCCATGCCGGGGCAGAACGCACGCCTCTGGCCGGTCACCACGATGACCCGGACCTCCGGGTCCTGCTCGCACTCCTTCAACAGCCGGTAGTACTTCAGCTCCATCGGGACCGACCAGGAGTTGTTGCGGTCCGGCCGGTTGAACCGCGGGATCGCGACGCCGTCGGTCACCTCGCGCAGGACGAGGTCCTCGCCGGGGTGGTCTCGGTCATGGGTGCCTCCGTCATTTCGGGCGCGCCTCCTTGGGCAGGCCGAGCACCGACTCGGCGAGAATGTTCCGCTGGACCTGGGACGTCCCGGCGTAGATCGTGCCGGAGATCGCGGCCATCCAGGTGTCGACCCAGGAGGCCGACGAGTTCGGCGCGCCGGGGTCGTCCGCGCGGTAGTGCCGGATCGGCTTGCGGCCGGTCGGGGCGAGCGCGTCCGCCCCGAGCAGGCTCACGCCCAGGTCGGTGGTGACCTTGTGGTGCTCGCTCCAGAAGAGCTTGGACACCGAGGCGTCCCGGCCGGGGACCTCGCCCTTCAGCCAGCCGGTGAGCGTGCGGAAGCCGAGATAGCGCATGATCTGGGTTCGCGTGTAGGCCTTCACGAGTTCGTTGCGTACCTTGTCGTCGCCGGAGCGGCCCCGCTCCTTCGCCAAGGCGATGAGCCGGTCGACCTCCGCGCCGAAGAAGATCGGGTTGGTGGCCACCTCGTCGCCGCGCTCCAGGCCCAGCAGCGCCATCGCGGCCTGCCAGCCCTGGTTCGGGCCGATGACGATGTTCTCCTCGGCGGTGCGGGCGCCGTCGAAGAAGGTCTCGTTGAAGCTCGAGCCGCCGACCATGGTGCGGATGGGGCGGATGGTGATGCCGGGCTGGTCGATCGGCACCAGGAGCATCGAGATGCCCTTGTGCCGCTGGGCCTCCGGATCCGTGCGGGTCATCACGAAGATCCAGTTGGCCGTCCGGGCGTCGGAGGTCCAGATCTTCTGTCCGTCGATGACCCACTCGCCGTCGACGAGCCGGGCCCGGGTGCGCAGCCCGGCCAGGTCCGAGCCGGCGCCCGGCTCCGAGAAGCCCTGGCACCACTTGTCCTCGCCGCTGACGATCCGGGGGAGGAAGTGCCGCTTCTGCTCGTCCGTGCCGAAGCGCAGCAGCAGGTTCCCGATCATCTTGATCGAGAAGTTGTCGTTGATGCCGTACGGCGGGACCTCGGCCTTCGCGAACTCCTCCGCGAGGACGACCTGGCCGAGCTTGTCCAGCCCGGCGCCGCCGTACTCCTTCGGCCAGGCCGGGGCGACGTAGCCGGACTCCGCGAGCCGGGTGCGCCACCACGCGGTGAACTCGCGCGCCTCGGCGTCGTCCAGCTTGCCCAGCCCCGGGAAGGAAGTCCTTCGGCAGCTCGCGGGCGAGGAAGGCGCGTACCTCGGTGCGCAGCTCCTCCGCCTCCGGGGGGTACACGATGTCCACTACGTACGCTCCTTGCCGAACCAGGGCGCCCGGCGCTCCACGAAGGCCCGGAAGCCCTCCTGGCCGTCTGCGCTCGCCTGCAGGTCCGTGGCAGCCGCCCGCTCCCGGACGATGCCCTCGGCGACGGTAAGGGCCGCGGTCTCGCGCAGCAGTGACTTGGTGCGCCGCGGGACGAGCGCCGCGCCCGCGGCGAGCTCGTCCGCGAGCGCGCGGGCCTGCTCCAGCACCGCCTCGGGGGAGTCGCAGACGCGGTTGGCCAGGCCCACCTCATAGGCCCGGGCCCCCGTGATCGTGCTGCCCAGCATGATCATCTCAGTGGCGAGGCCGGCGGACCGACCGAGTTCAGCGAGGGCCCCTCCAGCACCAGGTGCATCACCCCGTGCTTGTCGAGCTCGAGCCGGAGGCTCGGGAAGTCGGCGCAGCGATCGCCCATGCGGCACTTTCCTTCGGTTGACCGGTTCTGGAGCCCTCGTCGGCCGCCGTTGCCCGCCCGGCCGACCGTCCGTATAGTTCTATCATCTAGATGGTAAGGGTGTCAGCACGCAAGTCGGCCGTTCCGACGGACACCTCCGAGTCGCCATCGAGCCTGCCGGTGAGGAGACACATGTCCGACGTGGTGATCGTCGAAGCCGCCCGTTCCGCCGTCGGGAAGAAGCGGGGTGGGCTGTCCCACTACCCTTCCCCTGATCTCTTCGCGGACGTGCTGAAGGCGGCCGTCGACCGGACGGGGATCGACTCCGCGCTGGTCGGCCAAGTGGCGGGCGGCTGCGTGAGCCAGGTCGGGATGCAGTCCGGGAACGTCACCCGTAGCGCCTGGTTGGCGGCGGGGCTCGACCACCGGACGGCCGCGTTCACCGTGCACACGCAGTGCGGGTCGTCGCAGCAGGCCTTCACCCTCGCCTACGGCCTCGTCTCGAGCGGGGTCACGGACGTCGCCGTCGCGGGCGGCGTCGAGTCGATGAACCAGGTCCCGATGGGGTCGTCGGGGCTGCCGGAGCTGGGTACCCCGCGCACGCCGCGGTACGAGGAGCGGTACGAGATCGTCACCCAGTTCGAGGCGGTCGAGCGGATCGCGGAGAAGTGGGGGGTGACCCGCGAGGACGCCGAGCAGTTCGCCGTCACCTCCCAGGAGCGGGCGGCCCGCGCCATCGCCGAGGGCCGGTTCGAGTCCCAGATCGTCCCGGTCGAGACGCCGGTGGTGGACGAGAGCGGCGTGGTCGTCGGTACGAAGACGGTCGCTGTGGACGAGGGCCCGCGCCCGACCACCCTGGAGTCGCTCGCCGGGCTGCGGCTGAACCTGCCGGACCGCCCCGGCGGCTGCGTGCACACCGCCGGCACGTCGTCGCAGATCTCGGACGGGGCCTCGGCCCTGGTGCTGACGACCGAGGCCAAGGCCGCCGAGCTGGGGCTGCGGCCGCGGGCGCGGGTCGTCGACAGCCTGCTGGTGGGCAGCGACCCGGTGCTCACACTCACCGGACCCATCCCGGCCACCCAGGCCCTGCTGGAGCGCACCGGGCTCACGCTCGAGGACATCGACGTCGTCGAGGTCAACGAGGCGTTCGCGTCGATCGTGCTGGCCTGGGCGCAGGAGACCAAGGCGGACATGGAGCAGGTCAACGTCAACGGCGGCGCGATCGCGCTGGGGCACCCGCTGGGCGGGACCGGCGGCATCCTGCTGACCAAGGCCCTGAACGAGCTCGAGCGCACCGGCGGCCGCTACGGCCTGGTCACCATGTGTGTGGGCGGCGGGCAGGGCACCGGCACGATCATCGAGCGGCTGTAGCGCGTCGGCCCCGATCGACTGGAGGATACGTCACAGTGGACCTGTCACTCAGCCCGGAGCTCGCCGACTTCCAGGAGGAGGTGCGGACCTGGCTGGACGAGCACGTGGTGGGGGAGTTCGCGCGCCACCGCGGGGTCGGCTTCTCCTGGGACGCCGAGGCGTGGGACCTGCGGCTGGCCTGGGACCGCGAGCTCGCGGCCGGCGGCTGGCTCTGCATGGGCTGGCCCCACGAGTACGGCGGCCGGGACGCGACGGTGGACCAGCAGCTGATCTTCCAGCTGGAGTACGCGCGGGCGGACCCGCCGTTCCGGGCGACCACCCAGGGGCAGGACCTCTTCGGCCCCACGCTGCTGCACTCCGGGACCGCCGAGCAGAAGGCCCGCTTCCTGCCGCCGATCACCCGGGTCGAGGAGCTGTGGGGCCAGGGCTTCAGCGAGCCGAGCAACGGCTCCGACCTGGCCGGACTGCGCACCCGCGCCCGCCGCGACGGTGACGAGTGGGTCATCGACGGGCAGAAGGTGTGGACCTCCCACGGCGGCTACGCGGACTGGATGTACGTGCTCTGCCGCACCGATCCGGAGGCCCCACGGCACAAGGGCATCTCGATGCTCGTCGTGCCGGTGGACCAGCCCGGGGTGGACGTCCGGTGGATCCGCAACTCCCTCGGCGGGGACGACTTCTGCGAGGTCTTCTTCAACGAGGCGCGCACGCGCGCCGATCTCGTCGTCGGCGAGGTCAACGGGGGCTGGGGCGTGGCGATGGGCGCGCTCGGCACCGAGCGCGGTACCACGCTGCTCGCCGAGCACCTGCGCGTCCAGCACGAGGTTCGGGAGATCATCGAGGCCGCCAAGGCGAACGGCCGCACCCCGGATGCCGCGCTGCGCCAGGACCTCGTCCAGGCCTGGACGGACGCCCGGATCATGGAGTGGAATGGGCGGCGGCTGATGTCGGCGATCAAGGGCGGTAGCACCACCGACCCGACCACGCAGGCGTCGCTCAGCAAGGTATTCGCGAGCCGGGCGCACACGCGGATCGGGGAGACCGCGATGCGGGCTCAGGACGCTGCGAGCGAGCTGGTCGGCGCGGACTACTCCCTGAACCGGCTGCAGCAGGTGTTCCTCGGCACACGGGCCGAGTCGATCTTCGGCGGGACCACCCAGGTGCAGCTCAACGTGCTCAGCGAGCGCACCCTCGGCCTGCCTCGCGAACCGCGGCCCTCGTGAGCACGCGAATCGATTCGACCGAGCCCATGAGCAGGTCACATGACACCCCCGAGCACTGCGGCGTGCCCGGGACGAACCCCTTCCGGAAGGGATGAGTCGCAGTGGATTTCGCACTCAACGCGGAGCAGACCACGCTGCAGGGCGTGTTGCGGGAGTTCCTCTCCGAGCGCGCCGGCGAGACGGCGGTGCGGGCCCAGATGGCCGAGCCCGCGGGCTTCGACCGACAGCTGTGGAAGCGGATGGGCGCGGAGCAGGGTCTGCAGGGTCTCGCCGTGCCGGAGGAGTACGGCGGTGCGGGGTTCACCTTTGTCGAGCTCGGGATCGTGCTCGAGGAGATGGGGCGCGCGCTGACGGTCTCGCCCTTCCTCGCCTCGGCGGTGATGGCCCCGCAGCTGTTCCTCGCTCTCGGTGACACCGAGGCCTGCGAGCGGTGGCTGCCCGGCCTGGCCAGCGGAGACACGGTCGCGACCGTGGCGCTCGCCGAGGACTCCGGATCGTGGGAGAGCGGTGAGGTCAGGCTCGCGGCGCGACGCGAGGGCGAGGGATGGGTGCTCGACGGGCACAAGTCCTTCGTCGTGGACGGTGCGGCGGCCGACCTCGTGCTGGTCGTCGCCCGGGCCGAGGACGGGATCGGCGTCTTCGCCGTCGAGTCCTCGGCCGAAGGCCTTGACCGCACCCCGCTGCCGACGATGGACCAGACGCGGAAGCTGGCCCGCCTGACGTTCGGCGGGACCCCCGCCACCCGCCTCGTCTCGACGGATGCGGCCGCCGCCGTCGAGCGGATGCTGGACCTCACCCGCATCGCCCTCGCGGCCGACGCACTTGGCGGCAGCGGACGCGTCCTCGACATGTCGGTCGAGTACGCCAAGGTGCGTGAGCAGTTCGGCCGCCCCATCGGCTCCTTCCAGGCCATCAAGCACATGTGCGCGAACATGCTCGTGGAGCTGGAGTCCTCCCGCTCGGCCGTGTACTACGCGCTGTGGGCCGCGGCCACCGGGCACGAGGACACCTCGGTCGTCGCCCCGATGGTCAAGGCGCACTGCGTGGACGCCTATCTGTCCGCGGCGGGGGACAACATCCAGATCCACGGTGGCATCGGCTTCACTTGGGAGCACCCGGCGCACCTGTACCTCAAGCGCGCCAAGAGCTCGCAGGCGCTGCTCGGTGGCTCGGACCTGCACCGTCGGATCGTCGCGGAGCGCATCGGGATCTGATCCCGCGCCACTCGTGCCGGAGCCCCGAGGACCACGTCTCCGGGGCTCCGGCACGTCGGGTTCAGCGCCCGGCGGGCTGCTCCGCGCGGTCGACCACCGTGCCGGATTCGATGAGCTCCTCGACACGGTCCGCGGACAGGCCCCAGTCCAGGAGGACGTCCCGGGACTCGCGACCGGGCACCGCGGGCGGTTGGGTGATGGCCGCGGGGGTGCGGCTCAGCCGCGGCGCGGGCGCGGGCTGGATCACGTTGAACTCCTCGACGATGGTCCCGCGTGCTGCGTTGTGCGGGTGGGAGCGAGCCTCGGCGAAGGTGAGGATCGGGGTGACGCAGGCGTCGGTGCCGTCGAACAGGGACGCCCAGTGGTCGCGGGTCTCGCCGCGGAAGATACCGGCGAACAGCTCCGTCAGGGCAGGCCAGTTCGACGGATCGTCGCGGTCCGGCAGGGTCTCGAGCGCCAGGCCCAACTTCTCGACCATGATCGCGTAGAACTGTGGCTCGATCGGGGCGACTGCGAGGTAGCGCCCGTCCGCGGTCTCGTAGGTGTTGTAGTAGGGCGAGCCGCCGTCGCAGAAGTTCGTGCCCGGTTGGTCGAGGTGCCAGCGGCCCTGGGCGGTCATCGCGTAGATCAGGGTGGTGAGGGAGGCGACCCCGTCGACCATCGCGGCGTCGATGACCTGTCCCCGGCCCGACCGTTGGGCCTCGAGGACCGCGCTGACGATGCCGAAGGCCATCATCAGCCCACCCCCGCCGAAATCCGCGATGAAGCCGGGAGGGCTGGGCGGACGCGTGTCCGTCGAGCGCTGCAGCAGAGTGAGCGCGCCGGTCAGGCCGAGGTAGTTGAGGTCGTGACCCGCCATGTGGGCCAGTGGCCCCTCCTGACCCCAGCCCGTCATCCGCGCATAGACGAGGCGCTCGTTGCGCCCGTGGCAGACGTCGGGCCCGAAGCCGAGTCGCTCCGCGACCCCGGGACGGAACCCCTCGAGTATCACGTCCGCGCTCACGACGAGGTCCAGCAGGGTGTCCAGGCCCTCCGGGCGCTTCATGTCGACGGCGACCGAGCGTCGACCGCGGGCCAGGGCGTAGAGCTCGGGTGAGCCCTTGACCGGGCCGGGGCGGTCGATCCGGATGACGTCCGCCCCCATGTCCGCCAGCAGCATCGCGGCGTACGGGCCCGGGCCCATGCCGGCGAGCTCGATGACCTTGATCCCGCATAGTGGCCCGTAAGGGGCGGATGCGGCGCCGGAGCGGTCAGCGGATGACACGCGCGGCCCCAGGGCGAACGGCGGCGTACAACCCAGGGCGATTCAGATAGATCATTCGGTATTATGACTGCGGCGAGAAAGTGAGGGCAAGGCAGCGAGGCGGCCGAAGCCACCTGTCCCCAGGTCTTGAACGCAGGCGAAACAGGGATCGGGTAAACTAAACTACTCAACTAACGTTCATCGTGAGTACGACCCGAGGGGGAGAGGCAGTGAGCGAGCTTGGGGCCGTGCGTGTCGGGAGCCTGCAGCCACCGCGCCTGCCGAAAATGGCGGAGCTGATCGCGAACCAGTTGCGTCGACAGATCGTACGGGGTCAACTCGCCGAGGGCGAGGCCCTCCCGTCGGAGGCCGAGCTGTTGGAGCGGTTCGGCGTCTCCCGACCCACCCTGCGCGAGGCCTTGCGCGTACTCGAGTCCGAGTCGCTGATCACCGTCCGTCGCGGCGCGCACGGCGGCGCGCGTGTCCAGGTGCCGAACATCGACGTCGCGGCGCGCTACGCCGGGTTCGTCCTCGAGCACCGTGGGACCACCCTGGCGGACGTGTACGAGGCCCGGATCCTCCTTGAGCCGCCGATCGTGGGCCTGCTCGCGGGGCGACGGACAGACCAGGACGTGCAGCGGCTACGGGCGGCACTCGAGGAGCACGAGGCCACCGCACATGTGCCGATGGTCGCCATCCGCACGCACACCGCCTTCCACGCCCTGCTTGTCGAGCTCACGGGCAACCAGACGCTGCGGGTCCTGACCGGCATGGTCCAGCACATCATCGACCGAGCCAACCTGGAGTGGGTGGAGTCGAAGGTCGCCACGCCAGAGGAGACCGGCATGAGCCTGGGCCTACGAGCTCACCACCGGGTCGTCGACCTCATCGAGGCCGGGGTGCAGTCCGGCGCCGAGGAGGTCTGGCGCAAGCATCTGACCGAGGCCCGCGACTACCTCCTGCGGCCGGACGTGACCACCGTCCTGGACCTCATGAGCTGACAGCGCTGCTCGACGACGTTCCACACATCTCCGACGACCCCGGCGTGCACGCCGGGGTCGTTCTCGTGTGTGCCCAGCATGGGCGATTGCTTGGGGGTGGAAGTCCCCTGGGGGAAGAGGTGGTGCTAACCCCGAGCCGGAGGCAAGGGCGTCATCGTGAGATGGGGTCTGGAGGAAGCCCGAGGCGAGACCTGGGTACCGAGGAACACGAACCGCGTATGAGGCGTGCTGGTCGGGTGAGCCTGCACGAGAAGGTGAAGCCCGTCACTGCCAAGAAGGCCAGTGCGTAAACGCGGCGGGGATCCAGGGACAGTGATCGTTCTTACCTGGGGAGGTCTGTCCGGGTGTCGGTTGTGCTGAAGACGTCGCCGCGCCGACGGGCAGCGCCGGAAGGTGCTGTCTGACCGGGCAGAGGTCAGCAGAGGTCGTAGTACCAGCCGGGATGAGTCGCGGGGCGGCGGGCTGGGAAGGGCC
>NZ_BMQA01000074.1 GCF_014647875.1 Streptomyces brasiliensis
ACGCGCATGTCCCCCTGCTCGCAGGCTCACACCACAAAGACCGGCCGGGGCAGGGCCGTGCGGCAGGGCGGCCGAGCGGTCAGGGCACTGCGTGGTCTTAGCTTTTCTACGTCTCGTAGTAGTTTGGACCGGGTCGGCGAGGGCCCTTTGGGCGCAGGAGGAGGTGCCGGGTGACAGGCGGTAGGAACGATCGTGGGGGGTCTCGGCGACGTGCGCGCGGGGAACTGGAAGGAGAGGTCCTGGCGGCCCTGTGGGCGGCCGGGGGGCCGGTGACGGTGGCAGTGGTGCACGAACGCCTGGGCGGTGACACGGCTTACACCACTGTGCTGACGATCCTGACGCGGCTGTGCGACAAGGGACTGGTGACCCGCCAACGCGAGGGACGCAGCCACGTGTACGCGCCCGTGCACGACCAACCGGGCCTTGCGGCGGCGGGGATGCACTCGCTGCTGGACGAGGGCGGGGACCGTGCGGCGGTCCTGGCGCGCTTCGTGTCGGACTTGTCGGCGGAGGACGAGCGGCTGCTGGAGCAGTTGCTGCACGGTGACGGCCCCTAGAAGTGGTGAGCCGTGTTCTGGCCGGTGCCGGTGTATCTGCCGCTGCTGCTGAGCGCGGTG
Source organism: Streptomyces brasiliensis (assembly GCF_014647875.1). Lineage (GTDB taxonomy): Bacteria > Actinomycetota > Actinomycetes > Streptomycetales > Streptomycetaceae > Streptomyces > Streptomyces brasiliensis. The sequence continues at coordinate 618 of NZ_BMQA01000074.1, forward strand.
CCGGCGCTCGCGGCTCCCTGGGCGGGACGCAGGCTGCCGCCGCGTGCGGGGGCGTGGGCGACGGTGTGCGCGGCGGTCGTGGCGGCCGGCACGTGGGCCACCGGGCCGGCGGTCCTGGCGTTCACCTCGGTCGGGCAGGTGCCGCTGGTGGCGGCGCAGGGGGCCGTGGTCGGTGGGTGCGCTGAGGGCTGAGGACCCGGTGGGCCAGGCGATCGCCGCGGTGTGTGCCGGGGTGGTGCTGGTCGCGGTGATCAGTGTGACCGTGGCGTCCTGGCGCCGCGGGCCGGCCCTGGTGCACGCCTGACGAGAGTGCCGGCACATTGCGGCGGGCGGGGACCTGGCCGTGGTCGATCCGGTACCGGCGGCGTTCGCCGTGCTCGGCATGCCCCGTACTTCGCGGGTCGCTGATTCAGGTCTGTGCCCAGCGTGGTTGTGTCACTTCGAGGCCGAGGAGGTCCAGCAGACGGAGGTGGATTCCTCGGCCCGCGCCGTGGGCTGATCTCCGAGATTTTTCCGCGAACTGCGTCGAGGATGTCGAAGACGCCGGACGTGCTTCTACCTACCCGTGAGAGCCCCCGCCGGGGGCGGGTACGACGAACCAGGAGCGGAACGATGAAGTACATGCTGCTGATGCAGTTCAGCGCGAAGAACACCGACTTCCCCAAGATCGACGAGTGGCAGCCCGAAGAGTTCCAGGCCCACATCCGCTTCATGCAGGACACCAATGCGGGCCTGTCTCGTTCCGGCGAGCTGGTCGACGCCCAGGGCCTGGCTATGCCGGAAACCGCGAAGATCGTCCGCTCGCACAGCGGCCGCGCTCCCGTGGTGACCGAGGGCCCGTTCGCGGAGTCGAAGGAGTGGGTGGCCGGCTGGTGGATCGTCGACTGCGAGAGCGAGCAGCGGGCCGTAGAGATCGCCGCCGCCGTCTCCGCCGCCCCCGGGCCAGGCGGACGGCCGCTGAACATGCCGATCGAGGTGCGCCAGGTGATGTCCGCGCCGCCCGCGGACCTGTGATCTCGGACGCGCCGATCTCGTACGAATCCTGAACCTGTCCGCGCGGTGCCCCCGGGCCACCTGTGACCATGGACGGGTGACCGCGCTCGAACCCGACGTCGAGGACCTGCTGCGCATGCTCGCGCCGCAGGTCCTCGGCGTGCTGACGCGCCGCTACGGCAACTTCGCCGCCGCCGAGGACGCCGTCCAGGAGGCGCTGCTGGACGCCGCCGCGCAGTGGCCGGACGAGGGCCTGCCCCGCAACCCGCGCGGCTGGCTCGTCCAGGTGGCGAACCGGCGGATGACGGAGCAGGCGCGCAGCGAGCAGGCGCGCCGCCGGCGCGAGGAGCTGGTGGCCGGGCAGGTCCCGGCCGACCGCCGCTCCGCGCCTGGCGCGGACGCGGACGACGAGGGCGCGCAGGACGACACGCTGACGCTGCTCTTCCTGTGCTGCCACCCCGTCCTCTCCCCTGCCTCGGCGATCGCGCTCACGCTGCGCTCGGTGGGCGGCCTGACGACGAGTGAGATCGCGCGGGCGTTCCTGGTGCCCGAGGCGACGATGGGTCAGCGCATCAGCCGGGCCAAGCAGCGGATCAAGTCCTCCGGCGTGCCGTTCCGGATGCCGGACGCGGCCGAGTGGCCGGCCCGGCTGGACGCGGTGCTGCACGTGCTCTACCTGATCTACAACGAGGGCTACGCCAGCAGCACCGGCTCCGAGCTGCGCCGCGTCGAGCTGGCGCACGAGGCGATCCGCCTCACCCGGGCGGTGCACGCGCTCCTGCCGGACGACGCCGAGGTCGCCGGACTGCTGGCACTGATGCTGCTGACCGAGGCGCGCGGGCCGGCACGCACCGGCCCGGACGGCGAGATCGTGCCGCTCGCCGAGCAGGACCGCAGCCGCTGGGACGCGGACGCGATCACTGAGGGCGTCGCGCTGGTCACCGCAGCCCTGCCGAGCGGGCCGGTCGGCCCGTACCAGGTGCAGGCGGCGATCACGGCCGTCCACGACGAGGCGCCGACGGCCGCCGAGACGGACTGGCCGCAGATCCTCGCCCTCTACGGGGTGCTGGCCCGGATCTCCGACAACCCGCTGATCACCCTGAACCGCGCCGTCGCCGTCGCGATGGTCGACGGCCCGGCGGCCGGCCTCGCGCTGCTGGCCGATCCCCCACCCGCGCTCGCCAGACACCACCGGCTCTTCGCGGTCCGCGCGCACCTGCACGAACTCGCAGGTGACCGTGACGCCGCCGTCGCCGACTACCGCGCGGCGGCGCACCGCACCGCCAGCCTCCCGGAGCGCCACCACCTCACCCTCCGCGCCGCCCGCCTGGCCGCGCAGACCGACGGCCCGACGCCGTCGCCACACCCCGGTGCGCACACGTCCCACCCGTCACGCTAGCCCCGTACTTTGCGGGTCACTGAATCAGGTCTGTGCCCAGCGTGGTTGTGCCACTTCAAGGCCGAGGAGGTCCAGCAGGTGGCGGTGGATTCCCCGGACCATGAGGACGGTGGGCGGGTCGGTGGCGTTGCCGATGCGCATTTGCAGGCGGCCCAGGTGGTAAAGGATCATCCGGCCGGTCGGCCGCACCCGCTGGCCGTTGGGGTACAGCCCGGCCATCCGGCCGTCGCCGTCGCGGTCCAGGGCCTGCCTGACCGGGCGCTCGATCAGGCAGAAGACCAGCAGGGCCAGGCAGATCACCTGGACGAGGGCGGCGACGCGGCGGTTGTGCTGGACGAATACCGGGGTGACCGCCAGCGGCCCCTTGAAGTCTCCGTAGCGGCGCTCGATACCGCCCTGGCCTGCCACCTCGCTCAGCCTGCGCGCCTACCTCGCCGAGAGCGACGCTGACGCCGAGAGATGCGCCGGCCGCCGCTGACGGACGCCGGTGCGGTGGACGCGGCAGTCAGGAGGCCGGGGTGTCCTGGTCCTCAGGGGCGGGATCCTCAGGGGCGGGAGATGACGGGGACACGTGGGCACTGCGGCAGTGAAAGTGACGTACGACTACGGCGGCGAGCGTGATGCCCACCGCGGCGAGCAGGTAGAGCTCGTAACGCTGGATGGCCGGGTAGAGGGTGCCGATGTGGTCTCCGGCAAGGCCGCCGAGGGTCACCCAGACACCCACCCACAGTGCCGCCCCCAGGGCGTTGAAGACGAGGAATCGGCGCCACGGCATTTCACTCAGGCCGGCGATGATGCCGTTGGCCTGGCGCAGGCCTTCGATGAAGCGGGCGACGGTGACGACCTTGCCGCCGTGGCGGGTGAAGAATGCCTCGGTCTTGGCGACGCGCGCCGGGGTGAGCAGCACGTAGCGGCCGTACCGGGTCACGAGGCGGTGGCCGCCGTAACGGCCGATGGCGTAACCGATGTTGTCGCCGCAGACGGCGGCGAGGAATGCGATCACGGCGACCGTGACGACGTTCAGCTGTCCGGCTCCCGCGTACACGGCGGCGGCGATCAGCACGGTCTCCCCGGGGACCGGCACGCCGAAGTCCTCCAGGAAGAGCAGGCCGCCGACCGCCGTGTAGCCCCAGTGGTCGAGGAGCGGGGCGAGGTCGGCGAACACGCCGGGCAAGGGAGGTGGGGTCATCGTGGATCACCTCTAGGGCCGAGGCTACCGGGTCGGCTGCGGAGCGGCGCCGGGCCCGGCGATCAGCAGCGGTCGTAGGGCGCCGCGGCCCAGGGCTTCGATCAGGGGCGTGGCGTAGCGGCGCAGCGCCAGGCTGGTGAGGAAGGCGACGGGCAGGGCGACGAGCGCGGAGCCGAGGACGTCGTGCGGGTAGTGCGCGCCGAGGTAGACCCGGGTGAAGCCCTCCACCACCGCGAACACGGCGGCGATGGCACACAGGCGGCGGTCGAGCAGGAAGAGCGCGGCCACGGTCGCGGCGGCGACGGTGGCGTGGCCGCTGGGGAAGGCGTAGTCGGACGGCCCGGGGCAGGCGTCGACGAGGTAGGCGTGGGGCATCGACCGGCAGGGCCGCGCCTCGGCGACGATCTTCTTGACCACCTCGGCGACGGCGAAGGCGGCCACGACGGCGACCGGTGCGCCCAGCGCGAGGGTCATCGCTTCCATGCCACGGCGGCGCGCCGCCCACCAGCCCGCGAGCATGAGTACGGCGAAGACGCCCAGGCCGAGATTGGTCCACAGCTCCAGAGGTGCGTTGAGCCACCTGGTATCGCGGGCCAAGCCGGTGACGGAGGTGAACAGCGAGCCGTCGATGCCGGATCCGTCAAAGGCGAGCTGTGCGGTGGCGGGCACGATCATGGATGGATGTCCTTCCGTGTGAACACCCGGCGACGCGGAGCGGCCCACGCCGTCGGTCAGCCCCTCGTCCCGTTGACGCACCAGTGACGTCAAGGTGAAGCGACAGTGACTGCCGCCCCAACTTACTACATGTTGTAGAAGCAAGGTCGGCGGGTGATCCGTCGGCCGGATCACACCTGGTCGCCCCGTCACCGGGCCCGTCCGTGGCTGGGCTTACGGGGCGGGAGGCCGCGATGGGCGGCCGTAGTAGTGGACGAAGCGGACGGTTGAGACCGCGAACACTGCGGGGCCCTGCGGATCGTCGAGGTTCACCGTTCTCGCGAGAGGGACGCAGCCCCGGAGCGGTGAGCGTCATGCCCGCCCAGTGGTGGCCCGGCGAGAATCTCCGGGCCACGCGCTCTCCGAGTGCAGCGGGCGAGCAGGCGAGCCCGGCCGGCAGAAGGAGCGTGCCTCCGGGCAGGAAAACGCCGAGGACCGGCAGTCCGGTCTCGGTGAAGACCACCAGCACCGCCCACGCGCCGTACTTCGACAGCATCGCGGATCCAGCGCCCCCGATGGGACGAGGCGCCGTCGACCGCGCTCCCATGCTCCCCGTTCCCGCATCCCATCCTATTTCGACATCTTGTAGTAGATTCGCCGGCGAGCCTCCTGTCGCCCGGCAGACCCGGAGCACGAACCCGAACTCCACGCCCCCTGCCTGCCGTTCTCCAATTCCTACATCATGTAGTAGTTTCTGGTGTCGGCGCCCCCGGCAATCGAGTTGCCCGTTCGGGCGCGTATCCCGTCAGGAGGCTGATCGACGTGCCCCACCGTGACGATCTGGTGCCGGAGTCGGCACTGTCGTCGTCGTCCGCCGCGCCGCCCAAGGGCTCAGGGCCCCGGCGGATCGCGATCATCTCCGCGAGTGTCGGCGCGGGACACGACGGGGCGGCCGCGGGCTTGGCCGACCGGCTGACCGCGCACGGATTCCTGGTCGACCGGCACGACTTCCTCGACCTGCTGCCCGCCCGGGCGGGCAGGCTGCTCTGCGACACCTACCACCACCTGTTGGCCTGGGCGCCGGCCGGCTACCAGCGCCTGTACGCGGCGACCGAGCACGCCTCGCGCCCCGGCGCGGTGTGGCGGGCGCTCTTCCGCAGCGCCGAACAGCCCACGCTGCGGGCGCTCCAGCCGGACACGTGCGCGGTCATCTCGACCTACCCAGGGGCCGGCCAGGTCCTCGGCGCGCTGCGGCGGCGCGGTCTGCTGACGGTACCGGCCTTCACCTACCTGACCGACTTCTCCGTCCACGCCCTGTGGGTCGCCCCCGGCATCGACGCCCACCTGGCCGTGCACGCAATACCCGCGGCTCAGGCCCACGCGCAGGGCGCAGCCGCCGTCACCGTCGCCGGCCCCGTCACCGATCCCCGCTTCACCCCCGCCACCGGCGGCGAGCGCTCCGCCGCGCGCGCCCGGTTCGGACTGCCCGAGCACTCACCGCTGGCCTTGCTGGTCGCGGGCTCCTGGGGAGTCGGCCCGGTGCGGCGGGCCGCCGCCGAGATCCGGGAGACGGGGGTGGCGGTGCCGGTGGTGGTGTGCGGACGGAACCACGCCCTCGCCGAGCAACTGCGGCAAGACGGCATCGAGCACGCCTTCGGCTGGGTGGAGGACATGCCGGGCCTGATGCACGCCTGCGACGTCTTGGTCCAGAACGCCGGCGGACTGACCTCGCTGGAGGCCTTCGCCACCGGACTGCCAGTGGCCAGCTACCGCTGTATCCCCGGCCACGGCCGCGCCAACGCCCAGGCTCTGCAGGAGGCCGGTCTCGCGACCTGGATCCGAACGCCCGAGGAGCTGGGCCCCGTACTCACCGAACTCCTGCACGGTCCGCGCGGCATCGCCCAACGCGCGGCAGGAATCGCCCTGCACCGGTCCGCCCCCGGCCCGGTGCCCGCCATCGCCGCAAGAACCGGACACCGACCGCTCCAACCACCTGCATCGTCGCAGGCAGTACGCCGCACGGGCAGGCGGCGGCTCGCCCTGACCGCCGCCACCGCGGCGGCCACCCTCTCGCTGGGTGTTGCCGCCCCGCTCGTCTACGCCTACTCCGAAGCCCCCGCCCGCTTCACCGCAGTAGCTCACTACCTGGACGGAGACAGGCGATGACGCCGGCCCGCCCCGCCCTGGCCGCCTCGGCCGCGGTCCTGTCCGCCCTTGCCGCACTGCACGCGGCACCCGTGATCTCCACCTTCGGACCGCTGCGCAACAGGGCCATGCCGCGCCTGTCCGGGCAGGGCCGCCCGGACCACATCGCCCTCACCTTCGACGACGGCCCCGACCATCTGTCCACCCCGCACTTCCTCGGCCTCCTCGAGGCTCGTGGGGTCCGCGCCACCTTCTTCCTGCTCGGCTCGATGCTGGTCCGCTCACCCGGGCTGGCGAAAGAGATGGCCGCCGCCGGGCACGAGATCGCCGTCCACGGCTGGCGCCACCGCCCCCTGCTGGTGCGCGGCCCCCGAGCCACCTACGACGACCTCGCCCGCGCCCGCGACGCGGTGGCCGACGTCACCGGCCGGTCACCGGTCCTCTTCCGGCCCCCGTACGGAGTGATGACCACCTCCGCCCATCTCGCCTGCCGCCGCCTCGACTTGACCCCCGTGCTGTGGACCTGCTGGGGCGAGGACTGGCGCAGGCGGGCCACCCCCCGATCCGTCCAGGACACCGTCCTGAAGGACCTGCGCGGCGGCGGCACCATCCTGCTGCACGATTCCGACTGCACTTCCGCCACCGGCTCCTGGCGCACCACCCTGCGGGCACTGCCCTACATCCTCGACGCCTGCCAAACCCGCGGCTGGCAGGTCGGCCCCCTGCGCGAGCACGGCGTCCCCGGCCTGCCCGGCGCAGCCACCCCCCGGCACGATCCACTTCGGCCGACCGGCTCTCCGACCAGCCCGTAGGCGAGCAACCCGCCCAGCACCAGCACCAGCACCGAGGTGACCGCGCGTTACGAAGTTTGGTGCGGTGTCCGTCTGCGGCTAGCCTGGGCTGCTGCGAAGGGGAGTAGCCCCGCAACACCGGTCGTCGACACACTGGAATCCAGCGCCGGGTTCCCGGTGACCGGGCCCACACCGTGCGCGTGTGGGCGGGCGAGACCTTCGGCCCTTTGTCGACGACGTATGCGTGTCGGCGGGGTCGAAGCTGCCGCCGTCTCCTCGCTCGCGGTCGTCTCGAGTCCCCGCCGGTACGGGAAGGCTGGAACGAGACCGGTGGTTCACTTCATTCTCTTGATCGCCTGTGCGGTGGCGATCTATCTCTCCTGTGAGTGGTTCGTCAATGCCGTGGAGTGGCTGGGCGAAACCCTGAACGTGGGCAGGATGGCGGTCGGCACGATCCTGGCCGCCTTCGGCACGGCGCTGCCCGAGTCCGTGGTCACCCTGGTCGCGGTCACCACCGGAGCCACACCGGAGGCCAAGAACATCGGCGTCGGTGCCGCGATGGGCGGCCCGCTGGCGCTGGCCACCGTCGCCTACGGCGTCACCGGTGCCATGCTGCTGCTCAAGCGCCGCAAGGAGCGCACTCCGGCACTCGTCGCTGCGGGGGGCGTGGGCCCTGACGGCTCCGGCCCACGGACCGGTGACACCGAGCAGGCCGTCGGCAGCGAAAAGGACATGAAGCGGCTGGCCAAGGACCAGAAGTGGTTCCTGCCGATCTTCGTCGTGAAGGTGGCGCTCGGCCTGGTCGCCTTCTCCTTCAAGCCCGCGCTCGGCCTGCTGTTCTTCGCCGCGTACGCGGTCTACTTCTGGCGCGAGATCCGCGGCGGCCACGACGAGGACAGTGAGGGGGTGGAGCTGGAGCCTCTGAAGTTCCAGCCCAGGGCCGCCTCCCCCGCCACCTGGGCGGTGGCCGCCCAGACGCTGGTCACCCTGGCGGTGATCTTCTTCGCCTCACAGCTGTTCGTGAAGCAACTGGACGCCATCGGCCCGATGATCGGGCTGTCCGCCTCGGTCACCGCGCTGCTGCTCTCCCCGATCGCGACCGAACTGCCGGAGATCATGAACGCGGTGATCTGGGTACGCCAGGGCAAGACCAAGCTGGCACTGGCCAACATCTCGGGCGCGATGATGATCCAGGCCACCGTCCCCTCCGGCCTGGGCCTCCTGTTCACCACCTGGCACTTCGACGGCGCCCTGCTGTGGTCCGGACTGATCACCATGGCGGCGATCGTCTACCTGCTGCTGACCATGCGCGCTCACAAGCTCACTCCGGCACGCCTCGCGGTCGCGGCCGGCTTCTACGTGCTCTTCGCACTCGGCCTGATCCCCATCCTCAGCTGACCCGGCTCCCCGGTGCCGCCGCCCGGACCCGGGCGGCGGCACCGGGGGGATCGCGCCGAACTACCCAGCCCACCGCCTCCGGAGCCGGAGTTGTACCTGGCATGCACAGCGACCCGACGGATCCCAGCACGCCGACCCGCCGACCAACGCCTTCATCCCGGTACCTGGGTGCTGGGCCTGCGTCGTCATCGCATCGGCGGCAACAGCAGCCCGGCGCGCAGAAGGAGGCCCGTCCCTCCGTGACCGGCTGTCCGTGACCGCCAGCGGGATACGGCACCGCATGGCGACCTCGGCGGCGCCGGGGATGCTGCTGACCTGGGTCATCAGCGAGGCCAGCGGGCAGTGCGGGCCCTGCGCCTTGTAGCGGGCGATGACGGCCTTGCGCCAGCGGCCCCACGCGGCCCAGGAGTCCAGGGCGCCGAGGTAGGGCTGCGGGTCCTCCAGTACCAGGTCGGCCTCGAATCGGGCGACCTCGAGGAACAGCTCTTCCTTGCCTCCCGGAAAGTGGTGGAAGAGCTGGCTCTTGCTCGTCCGCGTCACCTCGCGGATGTCGTCGAGGGTCGCGTTGCCCGGGTCGGTGCCGCGCAGATGGGCGGCCGCCCCTCGAGAATCCGCTGCCGTGTCGCCGTGCCCTTGGTGGTCAGCGCCGTGGCTCGAGCATACCCGTGCAGGTTGGACCCATCAGTCCATTTTGCTTTATTTCTTGGACTTGCTGGTCCAAAAAAGTCTTCCTACTGTCGTTGCTGTCATCCCGACAGCCACCACACCGAGGAGACTCACATGAGCACTGATCCCGGACAGGTCGTCGCCGACTTCGTCGCCGCCTTCGCGAGCAAGGACGTCGAGCGCCTGGCCCTCTTCCTCCACCCCGACGTCGAGTTCGAGGCCTACGGCGAGTCGCCCATCATCGGCCGCGACGCGCTGCTCGCAATGTGGGCCGGCGTCTTCGCCAACTTCGAGCAGGTCGACTTCTCGACCGTGCACCAGGCCGTGAACGGCGAGGTCGTCCTCGAGGAGCAGATCCACGGCCTCGCGCTTCCAGGCCGCGGTCTGGCCCCGATCAAGAACGTCGCGGTCTACCGCGTCAGCGAGGGCCTGATCACCGAGTGGCGTGACTACACCAACCCGCAGTACGCCCAGACGCTTCTGTGACCCCCCGCCGCCGACGCGGATCCCTCCTCCACCTCACCCGTCTCTTCCATCACTCGGCCTCCCGGCTGGAGGGGAACCCCTGTGTCTTCCACTGTCGGACCGGTCGCCGACGAGGCGCCCGCCCCCCACCTCGTCGCCGGGCAGCCGCCCGCACGCCGAGGTGCCACGATCGGCATCGCGATCCTGCTGCTCGTGCAGCTCATGATCATCCTCGACTCCACGATCGTGAACGTCGCCCTGCCGGGCATCGCCTCCGACCTGCACTTCGGCGCCGCCTCACTGTCCTGGGTGCTCAACGGCTACGTCCTCGCGTACGGCGGCCTGCTGCTGCTCGGCGGCCGCCTCGGCGACGTCCTCGGCCGCCGTCAGATGTTCGTGATCGGTCTGGCCGTCTTCACCCTTTTTTCGCTGCTGAGCGGCCTGGCACCGTCGGCCGGGCTGCTGGTCGCTGCCCGCGCGCTCCAGGGCGTCGGCGGCGCGCTCGCTGCGCCGCAGGTACTGGCCCTGCTGACCGCCAACGCGCCGAACGACGCGGCGCGCAACCGCGCCATCGCGCTCTTCTCCTCGATGTCGGCCATCGGCGGCACGCTCGGCTACGTCCTCGGCGGCTTGCTGACCGACGTCGCCTCCTGGCGCTGGACACTCTTCATCAACGTCCCGTTGGGCATCATCGCGCTGGCCACCGCCAGGCGCTACGTCGCCAAGACCCCGCGCCGCCACGGCCGGTTCGACTTCGTCGGCGCCGTCTCGGCGACCGGTGCGGCCGTCGCCCTCGTCTGGGCGCTCACCGGCGCCCCGGACCACGGGTGGGGCTCGGCCCAGACGATCCTGGGTCTCGTGGCCGGCGCCGCACTCCTCGGCGTCTTCTTCGTCGCCGAGAGCCGGGTCCCGCACCCGCTGCTGCACCTGGGCCTGCTCAAGAGCCCGTCCTCATCGAGGCGGGACCGTCCACATTTTTGGACTTGTGAGTCCATTTTCTGAACGTCACAGTGTCACCACTGACACTCACCCTCTCGAGGAGCGATTGTGAACCACTATTACTTGCTCGGCCGCTCCGGACTCCGCGTGAGCCGCCTCGCGCTGGGCACCATGAACTTCGGCGTCGACGGCTTCCACGCGGCGTACGGCAGGACGGAGGAGGAGGCCGAGCCGATCTTCCGGCGCTACGTCGAGTCCGGCGGCAACTTCATCGACACCGCCGACTTCTACACCGCCGGTGAGAGCGAGCGGATCCTCGGCCGGCTCATCACGAAGGCCGGCAACCGCGAGCGGCTCGTGCTCACCAGCAAGTACACCACACCATCGACCCCTCCGACCCGAACGCCAGCGGCAACGGCCGCAAGCACATGATCCGGGCGCTGGAGGCGTCGCTGCGCCGGCTCGGCACGGACTACCTCGACCTCTACCTGCTCCACACCTGGGACCGGATCACCCCGGTCGAGGAGGTCGTCCAGACCTTCGATGACCTGGTCCGGGCAGGCAAGATCCGGTACGCCGGACTCTCCGACGTCCCCGCCTGGTACGCCGCCCGCGCGCAGAGCTACGCCGAGGCGCACGGCCTCACGCCCATGGTCACGGTGCAGCTGCCGTACTCCCTGGCGGACCGCGGCATCGAGGCGGAGTACGTGCCGATGGCGCAGACCCTGGGCATGGGCCTCACCGTGTTCAGCCCGCTCGGCGGCGGCCTGCTCACGGGGAAGTACAAGCGCACCGAGACCGGCATCGTCGGCGAGGGCCGGATCAGCAACCCCGATGCGCCCGGCCGGCCGGTCACCGACCACGACTGGGCCGTCGTCGAGGCGCTGGGGACGGTCTCCGACGGCCTCGGCAGGCCCATGGCCCAGGTGGCGCTCAACTGGGCGCTGACCCGGCCGGGAATCTCCTCGCTCGTGATCGGTGCGAGCAGCGTCTCCCAGCTGGACGGCAACCTCGCCGCACTCGACTTCGAGATCCCCGCCGACGCGCGGGCCCAGCTGGAGCAGGCCAGCGCACCCGCCACGGCCTCGGTCTACGGCATGTTCACGCCGGAGTACCAGTCGTGGGTGGTGAGCCCCGGCCTCGGCATCGGCGACAAGCCGGCGAGCTTCCAGCAGCCGGTGTGGAACGCCGGCGGGGTGGCTGCGCGATGAACGCGGACCAGGACATGGGCAGTCACCGCGTGCCACCGTTCGACCCGAAGCTGATCGAGGCGCTCGAGTCGCTCGAGGTGAGCCCGGCCTCCGTCTCGTTCACCGACGAGACGCTGCCCATGCTGCGCGCCGCGACCGCGCTGGGGCAGCAGGCCATCGCCGACGAGCTCGCTCGCCACGGGGTGGAGCTCACCGATCATGTCATCGACGGGCCGCGCGGGGAGATCGTGCTCTCGCGCCTCGCGCCGCAGGGCGGGGTCACCTCGGCGCCCGCGGTGTACTTCATACACGGCGGCGGCATGCTCATCGGCGACCGTTTCTGCACGATGTCCTTCTACAACCTGGTCGACCTGGTCGCCACGCTCGGTCTCGTCGTCCTGACGGTGGAGTACCGCATGGCGCCCGAACATCCGGGACGCGCGGCGGTCGACGACTGCTACGCCGGCCTGGCGTGGCTCGGCGAGCACGCTGCACAGCTCGGTGTCGATCCGTCGCGCATCATTCTTGCCGGTACGTCGGGCGGCGGCGGTCTCGCCGCCGGTACCGCCCTGCTGGCCCGCGACGTCGGCGGCCCGCGCCTGCTCGCACAGGTGCTGTGGTGCCCGCAGGTGGACGACCGAAGCGACTCCGTCTCGGCACGGCAGTTCGGGAAGGACGCCTCCACCGGTGTGACCTGGAGCCGGGAGGACCACCAGTACGCCTGGAACACGATCCTCGGTCAGGGGCATGAGGACCAGGACGTCAGCATCTACCTCGCCGCGAACCGTGCGACGGACCTCAGCGGCCTGCCGCCGGCCTTCATCGACGTCGGCGCCAACGACGTCTTCCGGGACCCGGCGGTCGAGTACGCCTCCAAGCTCTGGGCCTCCGGCGTCGCCACTGAGCTGCACGTCTGGCCCGGGGGCCTTCCACGGCTTCGAGGCGCTCTTCCCCGACGTTCCGGTATCGACGGCGGCCCGGTCGGTGCAGACGGGATGGATCCGCCGCATCCTCGGGCAGGGCGCGTGATGCCCGAGGCGATCCGCGACAGACACATGACCAACCCCGGGGATGCAGTGTGCAGTTGAGGGTGGAGCGAGCCCAATAGGCTGCGACGATGGAACACGTAAGCGAGATGCCCGAGGGCCTCGTCCAGCCCGCAGGTCCGGCCCAGGCGAATGACTACGACAGCTTCGCCGAGGCGTACTCGGCGGAGAACGAGAACAGCCTCATAAACGCGTACTACGAGCGGCCCGCGATGGTAGCCCTCGCCGGAGACGTGGCCGGCCGCCGGATCCTGGACGCCGGCTGCGGCTCGGGCCCGCTGTCCGCTGCGCTACGCGACCGCGGTGCGGTCGTCACCGGCATCGACGCCAGTGCCGGGATGCTGGCGTTGGCCAGGCGGCGGCTCGGTGACGACGCGGCCCTGCACCTGGTCGACCTGAGCGACCCTCTGCCGTTCGCCGACGGTGCGTTCGACGACGTGGTCGCGTCGCTGGTGCTGCACTACCTGGAGGACTGGGGGCCGACGCTGGCCGAGATGCGACGAGTGCTCAGGCCCGGTGGCCGGCTGATCGCGTCGGTGGACCATCCTTTCGTGGCCTACACGATCCAGGACCCCCGGCCCGACTACTTTGCGACCACCAGCTATGCCTTCGACTGGACGTTCGACGGGCAGTCCGTCCCGATGAAGTTCTGGCGCAGGCCGTTGCACGCGATGATCGACGCCTTCACCACCGCCGGCTTCCGCCTCGCCGTCATCAGCGAGCCGCAGCCCGAACCGGCCGCCCGCGAGTTGTTCCCCGACGACTTCCATGCCCTCTCGACCAAAACCACCTTCCTGTTCTTCGTCGTCGAGGTTCCCCCGCCCGCACTGTGAGCCGGAAGTGAGACCGGCCGGGTCAGAGCGCACGAACTGGCACTGGATGTTTCCTCAACGCCCGAACACTCCCCAACCGGGCCGACTCGGCCCCCTGTTGGATGGCCCCCTGGTTGATCTTCCCCAGGTGCTGCTGAGGGATGGACCGAACATCCTGGGCTTGGTTCCCCACCCAATCGGGTGGCGTCGCTCAGCGTGCCGGGATGGCGAGGCGGGCTGCGGCAAGTCTGCGTGAGCAACGGCCGCCTGTGACGACGCATGGGCCACTTCGAAGCGAAGCGTTCTGCTGTCGGCCAAGACTGTCGCGCCCCCATGGCATGGGCGACAGGATCGTCACATGCAGCCGACCTTCGTTCTTGTGCACAGCCCCTCCGTGGGTCCCTCGACCTGGCGCCCGGTGGCCGAGCAGTTGACAGCGGCGGGATACCAGGTACGGGTGCCGTCCCTGCTGCACGCAGGGGCCAGTGCCCCGCCCTTCTGGCCCCACATCGTCAGCGCCGTCCACGACGACCTCCAGCAGGTCCCGGCCGGCAGCCCGGTCACGTTGGTGGCACACAGCAACGCAGGCTTGTTCCTCCCACTGATTCGCTCGGGCCTCGACCATCCGGTAACAAGCTCGATCTTCGTCGATGCCGCACTACCGGCGCGGATCGGACCGACCCCCGTCGCCACACCCGAGTTGCTGGAGTTCCTCAGTCCGATGGCTGTGAACGGCAGGCTGCCCCGCTGGACCGATTGGTGGGACGAGGCCGACGTTGCACCCATGTTCTCCGATCCGAAGGTGCGAGAAACCGTCATTGAGGAGCAGCCCACCCTGCCGCTGTCCTACTACGAGCAGCACATCCCGGTCCCCGACGGCTGGGACGACCACCCCTGTTCCTACCTGCTGTTCGGCCCTCCGTATGACGACCTTGCCGCCGAGGCACGCGAACGCGGCTGGCGTGTGGCACACCTGCCCGGCGCACACCTCCATCAGATCATCGATCCTGCCGGCACGGCCCGGCACCTCATCGAGCTCGCCACTACGGCTTGATCCACTTCCGATACGCGCCACAGTTCGCGGCTCCATTTCGCCGAAGTGCGGTCCGCGTGGCTCCCGACGAGGTCCGCGAGGATACGGCTGGTCCTGGCGAAGCGGACATGGGCGCCTTGGCGAACGGCCAGGTGGCCGAGGGCCTGGGCGATGTGGGTCTCGCCGACGCCGACCGGGCCGAAGACGATGACCGACTCACCCGCGTGCAGCCGGCGCAGGGCTCCCGGGTCCCGGATCTGAGCCGCGGGCAGCTTCCATGATGCGGTGAAGTCGAACTCCTCCCGGGTGGATTGTTGCTCGAACTTCGCCCGCTGCAGGCGTCGTTGAATGGCGGCGGTCTCACAGGGGGTGATCTCGTCCTGGCAGAGGACTTGGAGGAAGCCGAGGTGGCCGAGTTCGCCGCCGTGGACCCGGGCCAGGAGGGCGTCGAGACCGTCGCAGGGCTTTGAGCGACTCGCGCAGGACGGCGTCCATCACGGTCATCGGGCTTCCACCTCGGCTCCGTCGTGCACCTGGTCGTCGTGGGCGTCGTCCGCCGAGCACCCCAACCCGCACCTACCTGGTGTCGGACCACGGCTCGTTGTTCGGCGACCGCCGCATCGTCTTCCGCAGCTCCGCCCCGGCTGGTTCCGTCGTCCGCGTCAACGTCGACGGCCAGCCCGCCCGTCCGCGCGCTGCTCGCCGACACGCCGCCGAACAGCCATCTCCTTGGTATCGAGCCGCCGCCAGTTACCTGTAGCCGCATGCCCCATCAGCTCACTTTGCGCCCAGCGGGACCTCAGGGGCACTCCCCCTTGCTGCCGCTCGTCGGCCGCCCGGGGGCCATGCCCGACAAATTTTCCGTTGTGGAGGAAGGATCCATGCCGCAAACCCCCGCGCCCTCCAACGAACCGAAGCCGGCCGGCCGAAGTGGTGACGCCCCTTCGTCGCCGGTGGTGATCGCAGGTCACAGCGCCCTCGAATTCCTCCTGACGTGCGTGATGCTGTTCGGTGTCACCACGATCTGCCGATGGGTGATCGGACCATCTTTCATCTCCCAGCACGTTCATCAGATCCATCTGCAACTGCTGTTCGTCGGTGCGGTTGTAGGAGTGCTCATCGCTGCTCTCATCCTCAGCCGACCGGGCCGGACCAGTGGCGGACACATGAACCCCGCGATCTCTTTCACCATGTGGCGTCTCGGTGTCTTCCCGAAGGCGTCCGTTGTCCCCTACATCGTGGCGCAGCTCATGGGATCCGCTCTCGGGGTATTCCTGGCCAGTGCCGTGTGGGGGCCGCCGGCCACAAGGCCCCCGGCCGCTTACGCCCTGCTGCAGCCCGGCCCCGGCTGGACGGCGGCGGAGTTGTTCGCAGGGGAGGCGGCCAGTATGGCCGTCATCGTGTATCTCGTCGGATTCTTCCTGCGGATCCCCCGCCTGGCACCCCTCGTCCCCTGCCTGGTGGGGGTGTTGATCGGCGCGGCGATCCCCCTCCTGGGCACCACCACAGGAGGCTCGATCAACCCGGCACGCCAGTTCGGACCGGCCGTAGCGTCCGGGCAACTGTCCTTTCTGTGGGTGTACTTGCTCGCCCCCATGGCGGGAGCCCTCCTCGCGGCCCTCGCCCTCGACCGGGTGAACAAGCACCGCACCGTCCTGACGCACCGGCTGTGCGGAACCAAGAAAGACGGAGCCCCGCTGAAAGAACCGCCCGAGAACGCAGGCTGACTCGAACGACCCGCCACCGCGCTCGGCCGCCGCCCGCGGCACGGGGAGATCGCAGGCGGCACACGAGGGCGGGTCGGTCACATGGGCCTGCACGAAGACGTCGATGGCGGCATCAAGGGGTCGGCCACTGGAAAGGTAGCCATGTCGCTATAACGCCGTAATAGCCTCCCGTCGCTGGGCGCTTGTTCGCGAAGAGCCGCCCCGGGGCGGGGTCTTCGTCAGGTCGCAGGTTTCGAACTCCCGCCCCGAGTGCGGGCTCAACCTCACGATCCGATGCCCGGGGGGGGCGGCGCGCCCGGCGGACCGCGTCCGGGGCCGAGCGTCTTCGTGCCATGGTGTGGCGAGTGCCTCGGTCGGGGTGCTCCGGGCCGCACGGATCGACGGGTACACGCCCGCCACCATCCCGATCACCACGGCACCGCCCGCACCCGCACCCAGCACAGTGAGCGGAATGACGGGCTGCCGGCCCTCCCGGCAGAGGTGCGTGCGTCCGGCCGGCACCACCGGGGCCGACTGCGATGCATGAAGGAAACCTCATGCTCCACAAGGGCCCGCGTCACGACGGCTGCTGTCGCCGCAGCCGGCCGCATGGGATGGGAAAGGAATTTCCGAAACACCGCACACCCCCAACCGAACATCACCCCCTGGACAGCACCGGTCGGCCGGGAAGGCCGGTGGAACGGCCTTCCCGGCTTTCAGGTCGCGGCGGTGCTCAGCGCAGGCCCACCGCGCGCACCACCGTCTGCGTCACCGTGTCGCCGCTGCGGTCGGAGGCGTGGACGCGGAGGGTGAGGTAGTCCGCCGTCGCCGGGGCATGCAGCCTGAGCCGGGCGCCCTGCGAGGAGCCGCTGAGCTTCGCCTGCTGCCAGGTGGCACCGTCGTCGTAGGACAGTTCGACCGTCTCGGTCCGCACGGCGGACGACACCCCTGGCAGGTTCGTGGGGGTGACCACGAGGTCGGCGTCCCGCTCGGCCTTCCCGTCCGTGCTGGTCGCGATGGTGTAGTCGAGCTGGATGAGCGGGAGAAGCTGGGTGTCACCGTCGTGCGGTGCCGCCGAGGTGAAGCCCCACTCGGTCCTGGTCGAGGTCGAGTAGGGGTATCCGGTGCGCTGTGTGGTCGTCACCAGCCGGTAGGTGTCCTTGGCCGCGGGGACGTCGGCGTTGAGCCAGTAGCCCCCTGTCCGGACGATCTCCGTATCACCGCTGTAGAGCGAGGTCTCCTGGTCCGTGGTGCCGAACCCGACCGTGCCGGCGTGGTCCTCGCCGCCGTCCCCGAAGCCCGGGACGACGAACTGCACGCTGTTGCCGGTGCGTTGCGGCAGCGGCTGGCTGTCGTTGACGCGCGGCCGCTCCACCGGCCCGAACCACGTGACCGCGGTGGTCTTCCCGGCCGGGTAGTGGATCTGGCCGGAGTACTGGAAGGAATGGATGCCCGCGGTGGCCTCCTCCATCCAGGAGGTGCCCTTGTCGGCGGTCACCCAGTCGGTGCGGTGCTCACCGGCGTGCGACAGCCTGGTCCCGCCGACCTTCGCGCCGAGGTACGGCTGGATGTCGTAGCGGAACTCGTCGACCTCCAGGGCCGGATCGTTGCGGAAGTCGACGTCGACCCGGGCCAGTTGGCCCTCGGCCGGCGCGTACACCATGGTGCCGGGGATCGCGTCGTGCCAGGAGTGCACCAGGTCGTAGAGGTAGCCGGTCTTGTTGTGGCCGACGACCCGCATGGGCACGGACTTGTCCGGGCTCTGCCGGATGCGGTCGATCAGCGCCTGGCCTTCGGTGCGGGAGATGCCGGCCACCGTCAGCGCGGTACGGCGGACCGGCTCGCGCAGCCGTCCGTCCTGGTCGTTGACCATCACCAGCACGGCGACGCCGGCTTGCTCCGCGGCCTTGACCTGGTCCACGGTCGCCGCCGCGAAGTCGTCGTCCGGCACATACGTGACGACGGCCACCTTGCCCTTGGCGTCTTGCGCGGCGTAGTCCTCGGGTGTGCCCTTGCCTTCGTAGACGGCCGGCAGCGTGCGGTCACCGTCCGCGGGATCCGCGGCGCCGGGCTGAAGCCACAGGTCGTCGAAGTTCTGGTCACCCGAGCTCAGGGCCAGTTGCGGCCGCTGCATGCGCCAGCGCGCGGTGTAGGTGACGTTGCCGTCCGCCGGCTTGGCGGTGGGCAGCGCCCAGAGGCTGTCGAACCCGTCGCCGACCGTGCGGGACTCCCCCGCCGGCGGCACGTCGCCCGCGTAGGTCCGCACGTAGTCGACGCGGATGTCGCTGTCGGTGCTGGTCTTCGGCGTCACCACCCGGGTGGGCCGAAGGCGGGTGCCGTCGAGCGTGTAGTCCACGTCGGAGTCCTTGGGCGCGGTGACGCTCGGAGCGCTCAACAGGGCCAGGCCGGCCGACGAGTCCCCGTGGGTGCCCTTGACGGCGACCCAGGCCCAGACCGTGTATTGGCCGGGCTCCACGACGGTGTCGAGCACTCCGTTCTGGCTGTACAGAGCGGAGTACCACTCGTCGCCCTTGCGCTGGTAGTTGACCAGGACGCTGACGGGCGCGCCGGACCGGTCGGTGATGTGCACGCGCAGGTGGTGGTACTCCTCCTGGGTGCTGACGGACAGCAGCGTGCGGGTGCGGACCTTGCCGCCCGCGGAGGCGGTCAGCCGGCCGGTGTAGTGGTGGCCGGCGGGCGCCTTGTCCAGGTGGGTGGTGACCGTGGTGGAGACGGTGCCGCCAGCGGGGACGGTGACCTGGGGATCGGCGACGGTGAACAGGCCCGTCGGCGCGTCGGGCGCGTCGACGGCGAGGTCCACGGTCACCGGCTCGGTCCCGGCGTTGTGCCACTGCACCTGCTTGTCCACGGTCTCGCCCGGGGCGCCGCCCAGCGAGTGGATGCCCGCGTCGACCGTGCCGGTGGCGAACAGCGTGCCCGTCGCGGCGGCCACCGCGTCGACCCGGCCGTTGCCGCCGGCGTCCGCGGGGTTGTCCGGCGTCGGGTGCGCGGAGCTGATCAGCGCGTCCTTGATCATGCTGCCGGTCCAGTCCGGATGGGCGGCGGCGACCAGCGCGGCCACCCCGGCGACGTGCGGTGTCGCCATGGAGGTGCCGCTCATCGTGGTGTACGGGCCGGAGCCGGTGGGGGCGTACTGGGAACGCGCCGCGAGGATGTCCACGCCCGGCGCCGTGATCTCCGGCTTGGGCGCGTCGTCGCGTAGCCGGGGCCCGCGGCTGGAGAAGTCGGCGACGGCGTCGGAGCTGTCGACGGCGCCGACGGTGAGGGCGTCGGTCGCGGAACCCGGCGCGGCGACGGTGTGGTCGCCGTAGTAGCCCGTGTTGCCCGCGGCGACCGTGAAGAGCGCCCCGGTCTCCTCACTGAGCTGGTTGACGGCCTGGCTCAGCGGGTCGGTGCCGTCGGTCGGCATGTCGGTGCCCAGGCTCATGCTGATGACCCTGGCCTTGGCGTCCCGCGCGGCCCACTCCATGCCGCTGATGATCCAGGAGTCCAGTCCCTGGCCACTGTTGGAGAGCACCTTGCCGACGTGCAGGCTGACGTCCGGCGCCACGCCCCGTTCCTTGCCGTCGGAGGCGGCGCCACTGCCCGCGATGGTGGAGGCGACGTGGGTGCCGTGCCCGTGCCGGTCGGTGACGTCCTCACCGGGTACGAAACTCTCCGATGAGGTGACGGCGCCCAGGTCGGGGTGGCCCGGGTCGTAGCCGGTGTCCAGGACGGCCACGTCGACGCCCCGGCCGGTGTTACCGCCCGCCCACACCTCGGGCGCGCCGATCTGCGCGGTGCTGTCCGCCAGGTCGGCCTTCACCTTGCCGTCGAGCCAGATCTTCGTGATGCCGCCGGCCAGGGCCGGGGCCTGGCCGGTGGAATCGGCTTGCGGGGCATCGCCGGTGGCCCTGGCCTGTGGGGCGAGTCCGCTGCCGGCCGGCTGGTGCGTGAGCGAGGCCCAGAAGCTGTGGGCGCTGTCCCGGTCCTCGGTCAGAGCCGTGCTGTTGATGCTCTCGAGGGGGCGCACCGCGCTCGCGCCGTCGGGCAGGACGGCTGCCGGGGTCCGGGCGGCGGCCTTGAAGCCGGCCGGCGAGCCGTAACCGACAATCAGGGGCAGGCCCTTGACATGGGCGTCGTCGAAGCCGTCGGCTATGAGCCGGGTGACGTCGAACAGTGCCTTGTCGAGTCGGCCCGCCGCCACGTAGGGGTCGGCGGAGCTCGGGAAGACGTAGGTGTCGCCGTTCTGCGTGGTGATCCGGGCGTCCGCGCGATGGCCGTTCGGGCCGACGACGGTGACGGAGTCGGGTCCGGTGCCCCCCGAGGTGACCGTGACGCGGTCACCGGTGAGGAGTGTCACGGTATGGGTGGCGGGATGGCCGCCGCCGGTCCCGGTCCCTTGGGCAACGTTGTCAGAAGCTGGTGTGGAACCACGGCCGGCCGCGATCGCCGACGGGGTGACCGTCATCAGGGCGAGAACCGCTCCGGCTGCCAGCACTCTGGTCGTGCCGACGTGCTTGTGTCTCACTCGGCGTCCCTCAAGTTGGTGTTCGGTTATGGCCGAATCAACATTTGCCAAAGGGCAGTTGACACAAACCGCATGGCGCGAATCCGCCAGGAGTCCGCGTCGGCCGAGCCGCGATGACGCCTGTTCAGCGGTCCGTGTTCGGTGGGTCGTTCCAGGTGCCGAAGACCACCGACCGTTTCAACTGGTCGTTCCGCCGCCGATTGGCGTGATGCCGCCGTGTGCGGTGTGAAGCCGTTGACGCCGGGGCCGTCACGCGGGCTGCCGTGCGGGAGGAGGGCGCCGCGTTGGCCGTTCCGAGAGGCGCGTTGACCGTTGGTGCGGATCGCGCTCCGGGCAGGTATCCGCTTATGTGGTCAGAGTTGGTGACGTATTTCCAGTGCCGGACCGTTCGTCGCCGCAGTCAGGACACCGGTACCAGGGGTACTGACAGTTCCGCCCCGCTGTTCCCGGAGCCCTGCACGCGATACCGGCCGTGCCTGATCGGCCCGGACCGCTCGCGCATCACCTCGGCAACAGCATCAGGCCGACGTATCGGCTCCGACCACGTCACGTTCACCAAGTCCGCCGTCCAGGTCGGCGCCGCCCAAGGAGCTGGAGCGCGCGCTGGCGGCGGAGGTTTCGTTGGCCGCCCGGATGCGCCACGCGGCCGTGGGGCTGCCGGAAGGGTGCGACGGCACTGATCGCGGTGCTGTGGGCCACCGAGCCGCACCCACTCCCTGCACGTACCCAGGCCGCTCTTTCCGGACAGATCGCCATCAGGCTGGCCTGGGCCGCCTTCGCCGGCTGAGTCCTGAGCGGGCGTCGACCGCTGTTCGCCCAGGATCGCGTGCTGGCAGTCCGGCTCGTGGCCACCGTGGTGACCAGTGTCGCCGGGACGGCACTGGCCGCGGTACGCGCCACCGCGGCCGAGGCGCTGGCCACTGCCCTCGTCGGTGTCGTCCTCATCGCCGCCGCAGGACTTGTCCTGGTCCGGGCACAGGCCCGCCGCCGCGAATTGTTGCGACTGCGGGACGCCCTGCAACAAGACGTCCTCCGGACCCCCGAGTGCATCTGGCCCGGGTTCATCTGGATCATCAAGGAGGGGTCAGTGGCTCTCTGCGACGGCTACGCGACCCGACTGCAAGGATGTCCGCCCCCGTGTCGGGCTGCCGAGGCTGCGCGCGAGGGCGAGGAGGATGTCGTCCGACACCACCCGCAAGCCGAACTCCGCGAGCAGTGCGGCCATTCGCTGCGGCCTCCACAACGACCGCCACGGCTCGCCCGCCGTGACGGAACTGCCGAGCATGCGTGTCAGCAGCCGCCCTACGGCCGCCTTCACCGACGGCGCCTGATAGTTGACGACGAGTGCACTGCCCGGGACCGTCCGCGCGGCGAGCGCGGCCACCGTGGCGCGCACCTCGTCGCGCGTGAGGTACGGGACGACGCCCTCCCACAGCCATGTCGTCGGCGCGGATGGGTCGTGCCCGGCGGCTTCCAACGCCGCACCGAGGTCATCGACGGCGAAGTCGACGGGCGTGAACCGTACGGTACGGGCGGTGGTCGGCAGCTCAGCGGCGGGGCGATTGCTCTCATCCGGCCCACGGACCACTTGCGCGGCCTCGGCGAGGCGGACGCGCTTGTCCTCCTGGGAAGCCGGATGATCGACCTCCCACACATCTGTCTGCGCGAGCCAAGGCAGACGCCACGCGCGCGTATCCAGACCGGCGCCGAGGATCACGAGCTGGCTGGTCACGCGAGCGCGCAGGGCCTCGTCGATCGCAACCGTCCGCGGCACGACCACCTCGGCACACGCCCGCACACTCTCGTACGCGATGCGCGCCTGCCAGCCCTCCGGCGGAGTGCTCGCGCGCACCTCGTCCACGGGCGTACGCTCCGCCACCCGCAGCAGCCGTACCGCCACCGGATCGGTGAACCGCCCTATAGCAGCCCTCCCGTCCGCGGCCGCCCTCCCCTGGCACACCAGCACCGCCGTCCGGCTCGCCGTACGCCGACTCTCATTCATGGAGCCGATTCAACACCACTCCCGCCCCCCAACCTCATGTGCCGAAGAACGACAGGTGTCACCAAGATCGCTGATGCCCTGCGGTTCTGCGAGGGCGGAGCACGGTAGTCGTCACACGGTCGGCGCGCTTCTTGTCACCGCCGCCCGGCGCAGCAGGGTGTTGTTACCCGGCCCTGCTGAGATCGCGCCGCATCGCCGCCCTGGGCCCGAGCATCATCGGCAAAGGGCGCGGTCGTTGTGCGTCCGTCCCCGTTCCGGTGAGCAGGCCCCGTCTCTGATGTGCGGGTCGCACGGGCAAGCAATTCCGGGTGAGCAATCGTCAAGAGTTGTGGATCTCTGGGCGGTCAGGCCGAGGGTGCCCTTCGCGCTGTCGTGATTCCGTCGATGGTTCGGTGAGCGCCGAACCGTTCGGCCGGTAGAGTGCCGAGTCCCGCGCGGGAGATCGCCCGCACAGGTAACGCCGGAGGCAACCCGATGCTGGGGACAGACGTGAAGCAGCAGCTCGCCGAGCGATTCCGCGAGGTCAACGGCGACCACCCGATGACCGATGCCGATGACGCATACGTCAGCGCGCCCGCGTCGGTAACGGGCGGGCGGACTACTCGGCCAAGCACCGCCGGCACGGCGTGAACGTGCAGGTCGTCACCGACCCCAGCGGCCGACTGCTGCGGCTCTCTCCTGCACTGCCGGGCCGTGCCCACGACCTGACCGCCGCCCGTACCCACCGGATCATCCGTATCTGCGAACGCCAGGGCATCCCCGTCCTGGCCGACCTCGCCTACCAAGGAGGAGGTCCTTGGGTCACCACCGGCGTCAAGCGTCGGCCGCACCACGGCCTCACTCCCACCCAGAAGACCGTGAACCGGGCGCTGGCCCGCACCCGCGCCCCGGCCGAGCGTGGCGTCGCCCGCCTCAAGTCCTGGCGGATCTTCCGGCACGCCCGCTGCAGCCCGAACCGCATGACGTCAATCGCCAAAGCCGTACTCACCCTGGAGCGGCACCGCTGAAGAAGCTCAGTGACTCCGGCCGCCATTCAGCGCAAGGATCACCTGACGACCGCGATCAACGCCGCAGTGAACGAGCAGGATGCCGGTTCAGCACAGTGGGTGGAGCGGCTGCATGCTCTGATCTCGTCGATCAGGAGGAGCCGTTGGCGGTGGCGCCGCCGGCGTTCACTGCGCTGAGCAAGGGCGTGCCTTCCCGACCCGCGCGGCAATACGGCCTACTTGATACCCAGTCGATCGATCACTCGGGCAGGTACACCCTTCGCATGTGCCCTCCTGAGCCGGTCCACAGGTCATGAGCACTGCTCGGCTCCCCACCCGATCAATGACCAAGCTGAAAAAGCCCAGTGTCCCCGGGTCTCACCCCTGAGCCCGGGGACGATCGCTCGGCTGAAGCGCAGGTCGGCAGGATTCATCTGATGGAACCCGGCCCAGTTGCCGCCGTCAGCAGTTCCACGCGTGCGACGCGACGTAGTAGTTTCCCGCGAGGTTGACCTTCTCGCCCCTGGTGACGCAGCCTCCGATCGGCTTCTCCCAGCTCGTCCACGCGTAGATCGTGACGCCCAGGCCAGAGGTGCCGTGGTTGTAGACCGAGTGCGGGTACCTGTCTCCGGCCCAGGAGCAGTCGTGGTACCAGGATTCGGAGTTCCCTGCCCACTGGCATCGGTATCCGGTCCCGTTGGAACCGCTCCAGGCGCAGAAGTAGCCGCTCGGGCAGTCGCTCCAGGCTTCCGTCGTGGCGGTGGCCGGCGTGATGGCAGCGACGGTCAGTCCTCCAGCGGCCGCAGCAACTGCTGCGATCAGTCGCATCTTGCGAAGGACGTGCATCTCTCTCCTCCAGTAAGCGGTGGCTGAGCAGTGGTGTTCAGTAGAGGTGGATGTAGCCCTTGCAGTCGTCGTAGATGGTGTGGATGTAGACCTTGACGTACGGGTGTCGGTTCTTGCTGACGGCCACGTCCTTGGTCTGGCTGTCGTGGATCTCGGGGAAGCTGCGCGCTTCCAGGCTGTACGACTGGATCGTGGTCTTGCCGCTGTCCGCACGCCAGTAGACGTCGGAGGTCATGAACTTGTAGCCGGCCTTGTCCTTGAGGTAGACCTCTCGCAGCATGGTGCGGTTGTTGTCGTAGTCGCGATACCACACGCTCACCTGCCCTCCGCCGCAGCTGAACGACTTGTGCCGGTCGACGTGCGTGACCGCCTGTGCGCTGGGAGCCATGCTGACCATTCCGCACATGATCGCGGCCGAGACCAAACCGGCCGCAAGACGCGTACGTGAGCTCATTCTCTTCTCCTCCCGAGTGAACCGCGACGGCCCTGAGACACTGGCCGTCTGTCCAGAGGGACGAGCTGAAAGCCGTCCCTCTGCGGTGCAAGTCGGGCGACTGCGGGGTGGACCACGCCGCCCGGCTTGCCCTACCGAGATTGCAGGTCGACCGGTGCCAGTTGCCAGCAACGGCGATGGATTGAGCAAGCTGTGGGACGTCCCACTCGCTGACCTGCTGGGATACCGCCTCGCATGACGTATCGCTGAGACGCAGGCGGCGGCAGCCGGCGACAAGGCGCTTGGTCAGAAGCCGCCGTGTTGCCGGGTCATCCGCGAGGAGGACGAGACGTGAAGCTGCATGCCAGGACATGTCCGAGGGGCAGATACTCGTGGACTTGGAAGTTGTCGACGCGTATGGGGTGGAACATGGCGCGGTGGAAAGGATTACCGAATTCGCTTGATGATCGGGTGCTACAACTGGTGGTACAGCTGCGTCGGCTGAAGGACCGCAGCGGGCTGAGCTTGGCGTCGCTGGAGTCCAAGTCGGGCTACAGCCGTGCCTCCTGGGAGCGCTATCTGAACGGGCGTGCGCTGCCACCACGGAAGGCGGTCGAGGAGCTGGCGCGGGTCAGCGGCGTCGACCCGGCGCGGCTGTTGGTACTCCACGAGATGGCCGAGGAGGGCTGGCGGAACGACACCGCCCCAGCGGATGTGGCGGATGCTGCGGACACGCGCACGTCGGGACGTCCGCGCCGCAAGGTAGTGATCGGCCTCTGCACGGGTACCGTTCTGGCCGCGTTGATTGCCGGAGCACTGCTCACGGCGCCGTGGCAGGACCAGGACGGACGGCATAGCGCGGCCGGGTCGGGACCTGGCACAGCCGGCACGTCCCATGGCGGCTTCGTCTACCAGCCGGGGAGAACCTACCCATGCACCATCAAGCGGGAGCACGGACGGCTGTATGCGGGCTACAGCACCACCCGCACCGCGGTGCTGTCCCAGCCGGGGTGGGACGTGGTGGAAGCCCAGTGCCTGCTGCGGCACCGGGGCTTCGACCCGGGTGGCGTGGACGGTGTCTACGGACCGAACACGACGCATGCCGTCAAACTCCTGCAGGAAAAAGCTGACTTGCCCGTTGACGGTGTCGTGGGGTGGCACACCTGGAAGGCACTGCGCAAATGACAGACCCCGCACCGTACGCTGCCAGGCCCGCATGCGCGCGGCTAGTAGGGGCACTGCGCCAGCTCAGGGAACGGACGGGCCTGAGCATGGCCGCGCTGGCCGAGCGCACCGCGTACAGCAAGTCTTCTTGGGAGCGCTACCTCAACGGCAAGCAGCTCGCCCCGCGCCAAGCCGTTGAGACCCTGTGCTCGATGGCGGGCGAACCGCCCGCACGGCTGGTGGCGCTGTGGGAACTGGCCGACGCGGAGTGGAGCGGACGGGCAGACAGGGCAGCGCCCTCCGCAGACCGAGCCGCGGCAGCACCGTCCCACGGTGACCGTCCAGGCGATCGCAAGACATCAGCGGGCGCCGTCGAACTGGGCCCAGCCCACGGATGGAGCGCCAGGCGACGGAGGTGGACCCTGGCCACCGCCGTGTGCGCAGTCGGACTCGCGGTCACTCTGTGGGTGACGACCCTGCCCCATACGAGCGCCAAGAACGCTACGACGCGGACCGCGCCCACCGCACCGCCTTCTCCCGCCTGTCACACCCAGGGATGCACGGGCAAGAAACCGCTGATGACGGGCTGCGCGGCACCCGGACACGTCAAGGATCTCGGCCCGACGCACCGCACCTCCACCGGAGCGAGACTGGCGTTCCGGTACGGCACGCAGTGCCGCGCCGCATGGGCGATGCTGTGGAACGCGAAGGTCAAGGTCGGAGACACGCTCGAATTGTCAGTCCCAGGCAACAAACCGCAACAGGTCGAAGCCTTCGACAGCTACGAAGCACAGGGCCCCCTCATCACGCCCATGCTCGACGGGACTGACCTCAGCGGACTTCGTGCATGCTTCGAACCGGTGGGGAGCCGGCACACAGAGTGCTTCCAACCCTATCCATGACCAACCCCACGGCGGATGTGTCGGACCGGCCGGCGCAGCACGTGGCAGAAGCACCTGCGGCGCGGCCCAGCCGTGCACAGCACAGAACCTCAGGAAGCGGCACACCACGGTCGTCACCGCGTTCGCCGTCCCCGGTGAACGGAACCGCGGTTCAAGCGACGCCGCCGGCCCCGTGCAGTGACGGGCTCGGTGACCAGCGACTGCTGCAGGCTGGAGAGCTCCAGAAATCCCGGAACGGCCCAGACCGTCTGGCCGTCCAGCCGTTTCCGACCCCGCGGCGACTCCGGCAGTAGCGGCCGGATGAACTCCCTCCGCGCATCGGACAGTTCGTGGCGGCCTGTCAACCGTGATCCACAAATCGGATCGATGGACGGGCAGATTCAGGAACGCGCCGGCAACGTCCTCGGCGACGCTTCGTGTCCGGCGAGGCAGAGCCTGACGCGGCACTGGTCTTCGGCTTCCACGAGTACCTGCTGCCCCCAGTAGGTGGTGAGGCGGTGCGCGACATCAACCAGCCGACGGCGGTCTTCCGGCGTGTACGCCGGGTAACGTACCCAGCCTTGGTCAGCGATCTTGTTGCCGAGTTCACTGAACAGCACAGCCCGATAGCGCTGCTCTTCCTCGCCGGTCAGCGGTGTGGAAGTGTCCTCCACAGGCCGCAACCGGACGTTGTAAAGGTCTCGTATCACTGTGCGGCTCGCAATCTGTTCTAGATCCGTTGTGACAGCGTACCGATCAACATTTGACGACGGACCTCAAAGGCTGTCACGCAATGATCGAACTGGCTCAGAGTGGTCGGGGCCGGGGCGCCCACGTTCAGGCCGGCTGTCCCGCGAGGGCGAGGTTGTGGAGGCGGGCGATGCCAGGCATGGCGTGATGGACGCCATCGCCTTCAAGCGGCAGTCGCGAAGGATCTTCCAGCTCTTCGTGCGGGCGAAGGCGTGCTCCACCCGGCTGTGGGCTTTGCAGTGTGAGGGGTTGTGCTCCCCCTTGCAGACTGGAAGTTCGTCCTGGCCGCGCTCGCGGCGGTGCGGGATCACCAACTCAGTACCGCGGTAGCCGCCGTCGGCGATCACCATGGTTTGCCAACGGCGGCCTTCGCCCCGGACAGCTCCCACGCCTTGCAGTAGTTGCGGTTGCCCGGCAGAGGCCGGCCGCGACGACCAGCCGGGTATCGGCGTCGATGACGACCTGGTGGTTGGTGGAGTACCGGTATTCCTTCGACTGCTCGACGACTGCGTGGTCGCGGGTGGGCACCAGGGTTCCGTCCACGATGAGCACCGCGCCTTTCGCAAATCGCCTCCGCAACTGGAGTGCGCGCTTCGGGCCGAAGTCGTGGATGACCTGGGCGGCTGCGGACTTCGACACTCCGAACGGCGGCGCCAGTCGGGGCAGGCGCAGGGCAGTCAGCAACCGGCCGAAGGTACGCGGGCCCAGCCCGGTGAACGGGGCTGTCCAGGACGCTTCCGACGCCGTGATCACACCAGCCATGATCAAGATCATCCAGGCGAGACCGCGTAAGTGACTCAACGGCCACTGCGGCCAGCAGCCTTGCATCACTCACCGCGCGATCATTCCAGACTCCAGGGTCAGCCGGCCGCACAGCGCCTGGGGCAGAGGAAGGTCATGCGTCGACGGCGCGGGTGGTGTCGACCCAGGCGTCCAGGTCAGCCAGCCGCGCGTTCAAAGCAGTTCGCATGTCGTTCGCGCCGGAGAGCCCAAGAGCCAGCCGCAGCGGCGGTGTATCGCTGTCCGCGGCGGTGCGGATGCCGGTCGCGATGCGTGCCGCCGCGGAGAATGCGGATGCGGGCAGGGCGCCGATGGCTTTCTGGACCTCGCGGACGGTCTGGTCGTAGTCGTCGAGTGCGCCGGCCACGTCCAGGTTGTCGAGGAAGGCACTTGCGGTCGGACCGGGCTCGACGATCGTGACCTTGATGCCGAGCGGGGCGACCTCCCCGGCAAGTGCGTCCGACAGCCCCTCGACGGCGTACTTGGTCGCAGCCAGCAGGCCGACGCCGGGATGCGCCGACTGGCCATAGAGCGACGAGCCCTGGAACACATGGCCGGAACGCTGATTCCTTGACTTGCTCCTCGGGCTGAAGCCCGAGGATTCTGGCCTTCCCTGGTGTTGCTGCGCC
>NZ_BMQA01000075.1 GCF_014647875.1 Streptomyces brasiliensis
GAAACCATGCCTGACCAGCAGGAATCAAACGATCAAGTTCGGTTGAGATACGGCTTCTGACCAAGCGGTGAAAGAGCTCCGGCGACGGCAGGGCGTAGTCGGTCGGCCTCTGGTTTGTGGTGGCCCGTCAAGCCGGGGTGTCGGCAACGGTTGAGCTCCACCAGCAGTGACACGCCAGGGTGAGGACCCTGGGAGCTGTCGATTAATAACTCCCTGGATCTACTGGTCGTGTGGGACGGGTGGGGTGTCGCCGGCGATCGCGGCGAGTTGCTGTGTGGAGGTCACGGTGAGGCCGCCGGTGGGCACCGTGTGGCCGAGTGCGATATGGACCAGCGCTTCTGCAGGAGGAAGACGACGAGATGGTCGGCGGCGGAGAGCCTTCGGGTGCCGGCGCCGGGACCGCCGTCGGGGCGTTTCCCGGGGAGCAGGACCGTTGGGTGTTGGGTGCAGTAGTCGCGGTAGCGGGCGACGAGGTCGTCGAAGGCAGGGGGTTCCAGTCCGGTGAGGCTGGGGTGCCGCAGCCAGGTGGGGAGATTGCCGCCGACGGGGAAACGTCCGAACTCGCCGTCCCGCCACATCAGTTCGTCCCGGTCACGCAGCAGCCGTACACACTCCTCCAGCGCGAGCGGCAGGCCTTCGGTCCGGTCGTGCAGGAAGGTGGCGAAGCCGGCCGAGACGCGCTGGCCGTCGAGCATTGAGGACACCAGGCCGGGCACCTCGGACAGTGGGTAGTTCGCCGAGTGCCACGCGCTCCTGGCAGACGCCCGCCGGTGGACACGAGGTCAGCCGCAGCAGCCGCGAGTTGGGCGGCACCTCCTCGGGACGGTAGGTCAGCATCAGGCTCAGCGGCCGGGGCCGGCGGGAGGCGACGTACATCAAGAAGTCGAGCGTCGTAGCGTCGGCCCAGTGCACGTCCTCCACCACCAGAACCTCCACGCCGAGGCGGTCGAGCAGTTCGGCCTGCGCCCGGAAGATCTGGTGCCGGACGACGCTGGCGTCGGCCAGTGACTGCGGCGCGGTCGGCAGACGGCCGGCCCACTCGGGGAACAGCGGGCGCAGGACGCCGGCGAGCGCGGAAAGCCCGAGGCGAGCCACGTCAGGCGTGGCCTGCCGCACGGCGTCCACGACCGGCCCGAGCGTGAACGCCTCCAGGAAGGGCGGGCACACCGCCACTAGATGATCGATTCCAAGGGGTACCAGCTCTGAGCGGACCGCTACGATCAGGGCCTTGGCCGTGGGGGCTGCGGGGGGAGGGTCTTGTGGACGCCTTGGCGGGTCTCGGGCGTCGAGGAGTGCTCGTGCTTGGCGCGGCGACCATACTCGCGGCCTGTACATCGACTGCGAAGTCAGGTGCCAGCAAGGTCGGTACGGACTCCGAACCGCTGGAATGTCCGTTCGCCGCGCTCGGCCCGCTCTCCGAGGTTCATTGGCTGGGCGTCGTGCGGGGCACCGATTCGAGGGTGTCCGTTCCGGGTCCCGCCGATGTTCGTGTGGTGGGCCTCGCCAAGCTGAGAGCGGGCGGCGCCACCGCCATCGTGGGGGCATCACAGCGGGATTTTCAGCCCGCAACGCCGAGCCGGCTGCCCGAGACGCTCGCGCAGTTCATGCCCAAGAGCGCCAAGTGGGTCCGCAGTGAGTCCTTCGACCGTGAGGTGACGGGCGGGACGTATGACGGCGCGTTCTACTTCGACCCGGGGACGGACAGGGTCTACTTCGACACGACCAATCCGAGTACTGCCGCCAGCTCCGACCCGTGATCACGTCCCCCGGTTCGGCCCCGTGGACGAGGCGAGGGCGTCCAAAGTCATTTTGTGACGAACGACTTGGACAGCCTTGCGGCCGCACTGTACGTGAAGACCGACGACTTGCTAAAGGACTCGCCGCAGTTCGTCCCGTGGCGGCCGGCTGTGGGCATCGCGCCACAGCTCAGCGATGCCGAACTGGTGACCTTGGCGATGATGCAGGCGATGCTCGGCTTCACCTCCGAGGCCCGCTGGTTTCGGCACGCCCGCGCCCACCTGCGGCACTTGTTCCCCTACCTGCCCCAGCAACCCGGCTACAACAAGCGGCTGCGCAAGGCCGCCGACCTCATCCGACGCATCACCCGAACCCTGGCCTGCGACACCACGCTGTGGACCGACGACGTCTGGGTCGTCGACTCCACCCCTGTCGAGTGCGGCCGCTCCCGCGAGACCGTCAAGCGCTCCGACCTGGCCGGATGGGCCCAGTACGGGTACTGCGCCAGCCACTCACGCTACTTCTGGGGGCTGCGGCTGCACCTGGTGTGCACCCTGCACGGCCTGCCGGTCGCCTACGCGCTGACCGGGGCCAGGACCGACGAACGCGAAACGCTCCTGGACATGTTCGCCGCCGAGCCCCGACTCACCGACGAGCGCCCAGCGCAGACACTGATCGGGGACAAGAACTACTTCGGCCGCAAGTTCGAGCAGCAGCTCGCCGAGCTGGGCATCCGGCTGCTGCGGCCCAGACGCAACGGAGAGGCGGAATGGCCCGGATCGCAGCTGTTCAAGCCGCTGCGGCAGATCATCGAGTCGGTCAACGAGACCTTCAAGGGCCAGCTCGACCTCGAACGGCACCCCGGTCGTACCCCCGGCGGCGTGGCCGTTCGCGTCCTGCGGCGCATCCTCGCACTGACCGCCGCCATCTGGCACAACGATCACACCGGACAGCCGATCAGGCGCACCGCTGACCACTTACGATCACTGACTCCCTTGGAATCGATCATCTACTAGGGGGCCGCTCGCAGCTTGTTCAGGATCTGTTCCAGGGACTTGCGGACGTCGGGGTCCCCTGTCCGGCCGAGCTCGTGCTCCAGGGCGGTGACGAGCTGGTCCGCGGCGGACGGGACCCGCTCGTCGAGCAGGCGCACGGTATGGACGGCGCCTTCGACGAAACCCGTGGCACGGACCGCCTTCATGACCCTCCTGCGTACCGTGTCGACGACTTCCCACTCGCGGCTGTACCGCGCGATGTAGCGGGCGGCGAGGTACTGGCCGAAGGGGTCCCGCACCAGGGTCCAGCGGGGCTCAGTGTCGGAGGCAGTGGCCGGCGCCGGACGGACGGGGAAGTCCGACTCGGAGAATAGGGCCAGCAGTTCGTTGGCGAGCCCGGAGCCGTACGACTCGGGGAGGGTGTGGCGCAGTGCTCTGCGCAGGGCGGCGGCGAACTCATGACCGGCCATGTCGGGCGAGCCGCCTGGCCGGATGACGAACCGGTAGGCCAGGCGGCACACGATCTGGCCGAGTTCCTCGGGCCGGAGAGCGGAGCGGGAGATGCCCCGGTACTCCTCACGGCCGCCGAAGAGCAGGGTGTACGTGCTGTCGTACAGGTCGATCAGCCGGTGTGGGAGATGGCCGTGGCGCTCGTACACGGCGGCCAGTTGGGCCAGGAGGAGCGGGGTGGTGAGCCAGTCGGTCACCTCCGGGGAGGAGGTGACTTCGGTGAACAGTCGTTCGGCGTCCGACGGGAGCATGTGGGTCGCTCGCGCCCACTGGGAGAGGTAGGTGCGGACGTCGCCCGGCGCGAACGCGTCGATCGCATGCGGGGCGAATCCGCTCGCCACCAGGCCCGAGACGGAGGCGCCGGGGCGGCTGAAGACGACGACCTCGGCCCGGGGGTACCTCACGCAGAACCTGGCCACGTCGACCTGGGCGCGGTCGCGTTCGCGGACGGACAGTTCGTCGAGGCCGTCGAAGATGATCAGTGTACGGCGCTCGGTGAGAAGGAGTTCGAGCGTCTCGTACGACATCTCCAGGTCGTGGCGCAGACCGACCGAGTCGGCGATCAGCCGCTCCAGGGGCCGCGGCTGGCCAGCGCGCAGGCGCAGGGGGACGGTGAAGGCGACGTCCAGCCGACCACCGTCGTGCCTCGCGGCGACCTCGTAGCAGATCCGGTCCGCCAGGACGGTCTTGCCGGTTCCGGCGCCGCCGAGGACGAGGACCTTGCGGTGCTCGGCGGCGACGCCCTGCCAGGGGGCGTGCCGGGCACCGGACCAGGTACCTTCGGTGGGAGTCAGGCGCTGGGGAATGTACAGCTCGTCGGGGGCGGAGAGCCGCCGTTCGTGGCCGGGGAACGCCACGGGGAAGACGCCGGACCACTGGCTGTCCAGCAGGCGGCTGCGGTAGCTCTCGAGGAAGTCGCTGGTGTAGACGTCCAGAAAGCGGGCGACATGCTCGCCGTCGGGGTCGTCGCCCGTCGTCTCGCAGTACTCCCGAGCGAACAGCTTGAGCAGGTCGTGGTAGCGGAAGTGGACGCCGTCGCTCGTCTCGACGAGCTGGGCGTCGACCAGGAGTTCCAGCAACTCCTCCGCCCGTGCCTCCGGCACCTGGAGGAAGACGCCGGCGTGCCGGGCCTCGAAGCGGCTGAGCGGGAGCCGAGAGAGGACGCGGAAGGCGTGGGCCTCGGCCTCGTGCAGGCCGCGGTAGCTGATCTCGAAGCTGCCGCGGACATCGAGGGAGCCGTCAGCCAGCTTGGCGAGCCTGGTGCGTTCGTCGGTGAGCACGTCGGCGAGCTTGCCGACGGTCCAGTGGCGCTTCCTCTTGAGGAGGGCACCCGCGATGCGCAGGGCCAGCGGGAGGCGGCCGCACTGCTGGACGAGGGTGCGGGCGGCGTTCTCGTCGTCCGTGCCGGGCCAGTGGCGCTGGGAGACCTCGGCGAGCAGGGTCAGCGACTCGGCCTCGCTCATCAGGTCCAGGTGGTGGAGCAGGACGCCGTCGATCGCCGACAGGGGAACGCGGGAGGTGACGATGACGAGGCAGGTCGCTGTGGCGGGGATCAGGTCCGCGACCTGATCCGCCGACTGGGCGTTGTCGAGGAGGATCAGGCAGCGGCGCCCGGCGAGGAGGGAGCGGTAGCGCTGGGGGAGGTCCTGGGCGCCGACCGGGACGCTGAGGGTGGCGGGGTCGAGGTCGGCGACGAAGCGCTGCAGGATCTGCGCGGCGGTGGGCGGCTCGCCGTTCTGCTCGCCCAGGTCGGCGTAGAGCTGGACCTCGTCGAACCGCCCGGCGAGCCGGTGGGCCATGTGCACGGCCAGGGCGGACTTGCCGACGCCCGGGGTGCCGTATAGATCGATGACGTGGGGGCCGGGGCCGTCGTCGCCGGTCAGGGACTCGACCGCGGTGATGTGGTCAGTGCGCCCGCTGAAGTCCTTCGGTCCCTGCGGGAGTTGGCGCAGGGAACGGGTGGGGGTCGGCGCGGAGGTGAAATAGATCGGTGCGTAGTTGTCGCGGAGCACGTTGACTTGTCGGGCGTGGTCGGTGGCGAGCGCCACGGTGCCGGGCCGGGCCGGCCGGCGTTTAGGAAAGCGAAATGGGCCCACTGTTGTTTCCGCTGATGTTGACCTGCCTGGCGTTCCCGCTCGCGTGGGCGATCAGCGTCTGCGTGGCGGGGTCACGCTGGGCGGCGGTCACCAGGGCTTCGAGGGTGGCGGCGAACTCCGCATCGCTCTCCAGCTCGTGCCGCAGATGGCCGGCGACGGTGGCCCGCGTGCCCTCGTCCCCAGGACTCGCCTCCAGCTCGGCTAGGGCGGCGCTCTGCGCGTCGGAACGGCCGAACCGTTGCCGGACGGCATGCGCGACGCTCTGGATCTTCAGCCAGGCGGCCTTCCCGGCCTCCGTCGCGGCGCCCTCCCCGAACTTGGTCGCAACCAGCGCCACCGCCACGACACTCAAGGTAGCCGGATCCATGCTCGCCTCCCCCACGCGTCCCCACGCCACGGTCCTGCCCCCACGCTACCGGTGCGAAGCGGGCTCCGGCAGCGAAACGGTCACGTGCCACGGCACCAATGTCATGAGACACCACACCTAGGCGGCGGCAAGTTGGAGGAACTCCGGCACGACCTGGGCGCGGGCGTAGGGCTGGAAGCGGGGAGGAGGTCGTCGACGAGGCTGATACAGCGGGGTGCGCCGATACGACGGGCCAGGATCAGAGACTCGGTGGCGGCGCACGCTGCGGGCTCGGGTTCCTTCAGATCGAGGTAGCTCTCGGCGCGGTAGGCGAGGAAGACGCCTCGGTTCTTGTCCCGGGCCCGTGGCAGGAGCCGTTCGCCCTCGGTGATGAGGCGGTGGGCACGGCCGGTGTCGCCGAAGTCCAGGAGGGCCTGGCATCAGTCGCTCAGAGATAATCT
Organism: Streptomyces brasiliensis; assembly: GCF_014647875.1. Taxonomy (GTDB): domain Bacteria; phylum Actinomycetota; class Actinomycetes; order Streptomycetales; family Streptomycetaceae; genus Streptomyces; species Streptomyces brasiliensis. The sequence continues at coordinate 6,146 of NZ_BMQA01000075.1, forward strand.
CGGCTGCCGTCGACCCCGCCGCTCACCCGCCCGCCCTGTCTGCTCCTGTTGCCTTGCTCAGCAGGGCGGCAAGACGGACGGCGGTCTCCTCCCCGGCTCGCTGCCTGATCAGGCCCTCTTTGGCAGCTGCACGAAGCCAGACCTCCGAGCTGTCCTCATCGGCCTTCAGCACCCGAGCGGTCACGACCACAGGATTCAGACCACCAGCACCGCCGCTGGCAACAACGCGGATTGTCTCCTCGTCCTCGCCAGAGCCAACTGGCGCGGTTTCGACTGCTCGGCCCGCCCTCCCGAGCACACTGGAGACGCGGTTCACCGCATCATCGAACGGCAGGGGGACAAGCAGGTCGATCTCATAGACGTTCTTCCTCATCAGCTTGGCCACAACCCGGACCAAACCACCACTACCCCCACTCACCGCGCCAAGAGCAGCAAGCTCTTCAGCCAAGATCTGGTCCTCGCTCTGCTCCACGCGTCCCACCCTCACCAATCGATCGCCCTACCAGGCCGCCACATGCTGTTCCGCTCGGCAGACCATGTTGACGCATACCGATCAAAAAGTCGCGTCCCTGCTTCGTCTCATCCCGATCAGGCAGGCGACTTGACTTGTCAGTCCCCTGAGATGTCTCAGGGCGGGTACCGAGCTATGGGGTCCGAGCGGGACGTCTGCGCCGCGAGCGCCTCCAACAGCCCTGTCAGTTTCGCGGTCGCTGCCCGCCAGGCAGATGGAAGCAGTGGTCGTCGACGCCGACCGGCCCGGGCCCGTCCGGCCGATCGCCGACGCCTTCTGTTCAGGTTCAGGATCCACCCGACCGAGTGAATTGTCAGTGGTGACATCTACTGTCCCTTGCATGACCAGTTCGCCGAACTCCCGTGACAGCGCGTGGGTGTTGGAGGCCACCATCCGGACCGCACCGGTCGCCGAGCCTCAGTGGCAGGAGCAACTCAACGGGCTCCACACCATCGCCTCGTACGACCCGCAGACCCAGACGTGGCATGCCCGCCTCGGCGCGCTCAACCTGGCGGGTGTGCAGATGCTGCAGGCCCTTTTCGAGGCCGCGCGCGTCCACGGAACCGACGTGCCCTCACGCCCGTAGCGGTCCCGTCCCACTGGGACGGCCCCGTCTTCACGCGTGGACGGGACGTGGCAGCTCTGCTGGAGGCGCAGGCCGCTCCCGGTCGGCCGCTCGGCCAGTTGCCTCTGGCCTGAGGAGCCCTCGGCGGTCGCGGAGTTCGAGCACACTGTCGGCGACCAGATCGTCACCTTCGATGGCTACTACTTCGGCGAGGCCCCGCTCGAACAGAGATGGGTCTGGTTCGATCACCGCCGGATGATGCGGGCTACGAGGCCGGCCACGGCGGTGAGCGCGCTCATGACGGCGGCGCCCACGCCCAGGGGCTCGGCGAGAGTCGGGTGCACCCGGGCGAGGTAGACGGTGGCAGCGGTGATGAGCAGTCCCACCACCAGGGCGAGGAGAAGCACCACCAGGCGCAGCTCCCGGTGGTCGCCGCCCTGCGGACGGGGAGCGTCCGTGTCCGTGGTCATGAACGGTGATTTCCTTTACATATCGGGCATCTGCGGCGTGCGGGTGGCGCCGCGGTATGCAGCTGGCGGATGGCATCCACGGTGACTGCTGCTCGACGGCACCAGTACGCGAAAACGACGCCACTTATCCGCCACCCTTCACGACGGTCGCCACAATGACCGGACCAAGGTGGGGGGTCTCCAAAGCTCCGTCCACACCCGGTGCGCTTCGGTAGCGTTCCTCCATGGCCCCCCGCAAGCCGCCCAGCAGTGCCGACCAGCAGCTCATCGAGCAGGCGGCACGACACGGCTTCACTGCCACCGCCAAGCAGCTCGCCAGGTGGCGGCGGGCCGGGCTCCTGCCGGGGAACATCCCCGGCGGCGGCCTCGGCCGGGGCCGGGGCAGCACCTCCACGCCGCCGCCCGAGAGCTTCGACCTGGTCCTCGCTCTCGCCCGCCTCGCGGGGCGGGGCAAGCGGCCGACGGACCTGGCGCTGCTGCTGTTCGCCGAAGGCCTCCCGGTACCTGAGGCGACAGTCCGTGCCGCCTTCCGCGCCGCCGTGGACGCCGTCGCCATTCCCGGCGAGGACAGCGCCCAAGGTGGCGGCCTCGACCTGGACGAGCGGCTGGACCAGCTCTCCAACCACGCCGCCGACAGAGGCCAGACCACTTCTCTCGTCCCGGCCCGGGCACGCCGCATCGACGAACGCATCGCCGACGTCCTCGGTGGACTCCCTGCCGAACTGTTGGAGTTGGACCAGAGCGCTGAACCGTCACCGCTCACACCGCAGGACGCCACGCTGACCGCCATGACGGCGACCCTGGGCGGTTCCGTCCCTCTCCAGGACATCGGAGCCTTGCTGCGCGCCATGAGCCCCGGCATGCCCGCCAATCCATTCGCCTCGCTCGTCGAGACCACCCGGGAGGATGTCCCGGAAACCGCGGCGAGGGTCCTCGCGGACGACGGCTCACTGACCTTCATCCCTGACGGCGACGCCCGTGATCTCCTGCGGGCGTTGGTCGACACGGTGCCGCTGGAAGACCTTGCTGCAGGCTGGCGCACGGCGCAGCAGGTGCGTGAGTGGGCGCTGGACCTGTGCCAGCGCGTCGAGGGTGAGCTGGACACTGGACAGATCGGCGAGGCGGTCACGGAATGGCTTCACGGCAGGCAACTGCGGTCCGGGATCTCCGTCATCGAGACCCTGCGGGATCGCCGCTGGTCGCCGTCGAAGGGTGCACTCTCGGCGCTGATGCTGCTGTTCCAGTGCCAGATGTTCACATTGCTCGACAGTCTGGTCCCCGGCTGCCAGTGGCACGTCCTGCAGATCCCGGGGGTGGTGCCGCCGCCCATCTATGACTTGATTCTCGGCAAGGTCGTCGGCCCGGAAGCAGGGGCCGCCAGCTGAACCCGGGCCGGAGCCACATCGGTCGGCGGTCACGTCTCGAAGAGGGGTATCACCTCTCCGTTGTCTCGGGGAGACACGGGTTGCCCGTCCACATGCCACCAGGCTTGTTGAGAGTGGTGCGGAACAGGTCGATCGTGGCCCGTACTTCAGGTGCTCTGTCCCATTCGGCGCCGTACTCGCCGAGGTTCGTCAGCCGCCTGTGCACGATCCTCTCGGCTACTCCAGCGACGTCCTGCGGCACTGCGAACACCCGGTGCAGAGCGATGATCGGTCTCATCCGGCTCGCGATGGACGGGGCGACACCCAGCAGGGCCCAGGCCCACCCCGTCTCCTCGTGCCAGTAGAACCGCACTTCGCTCATGCGGTCCACAGTGCGGCTGATGTCCCACACGAGGACGATGTACATCGTGCGGCCGCGCTCGCGCGGGGTGCAGGCGGCCCTCACCTTGCCGGGCGGGATCCCGCGCGGCAAGGTGAGGGCGTGGTCGACGGCCTGGACGTAGGGCCAGTGCGGCAGTCTCTCGGCTGAGCCAGGTGTCAGGCCCGGCGGGTTGAGGATCACCAGCGCTCGCCTCCAGAGATTGTGGTCAGCGGGTCAGGACGCGCGGGGGAAGACGGCGGTGGGCCCGATCGCGGTAGGCCCGTACCTGGCGCGGACGCGGTCCATCGCGGCCTCGGCGACCAAGCGGGCCTCGCGGGCACCGTCCAGGCTGATCTGCCGGGCGACCCGGCCGGCGTCGACCAGGTCCTCACCCCTGAGGACGAGTCCGGTCAGGCGGCCGCGCTGCAGGCCTGCGGCGTCCATCAACTGGTAGGCGGCGGTTCGCAGGTCGTCATCATGCGCGGACGGCTCCGGCAGCCGGCGTGTCTTGTCCCACGACGTCCCACCGGCGAACCGCGGGGTCAACGTCAGGGCGCGGGCGGCCTGTTCGCGCCGGCGCAGGAGATGTCCGAGCTGGACGACCAGGTCCAGGAGGGCGGCGCGGGCGGCGGCACCGTCCAGAGCATGGCGGTCGAAGACATGCCGGACGGTGGCGGAGGGGGCAGGGTGCGGGGGGCGACGGGGCGCGGGTCGATGCCGCGGGCCCGGTCGGCGGCCGTGCGGCCGGCCTTGCCCCCGAGCAGGTTGCCGTGATCACCTGCGTGCGCAGCCCTTCCGGGGGCACGGTTCCGGTTGCAGGAAATGCAAGCGCGCGGACAACCGCGTCGACCGCTTCGCGCTGGTGCGGCCACAGAGTTTTCCTTGCCATGATCCGATCCGCCCTTTCCTGCTGTCTGGAAGGTTCGGTCATCACCGGGCGCGCCATCAAATCTGCGAGGATTGTACCGGGCCGGGGCCGCGGTGGCAGACGTGGGTTATTCGGTGGGGAGGGAGTCAAGGAGTTTCTGCGCGGTCTTCAGGGCGTCGTCGTATGCGGTGTCGCCGAGGGCGAGGGCCTGTTGGAGGCAGGAGCGGGCCTCGTCGATCTCGCCCAGTCCGATCAAGGCCTCACCCAGGAACGCAAGCGCCTGGCTCTCCCAGGAGGGGAGGCCGATGCGTCGCACCTGGAGGAGGCTGCTGCGCAGCTGGTCGACGGCCTCTGGCCACCGACCCAGTGCCATGTGGTCAAGACCGATGACCACGGTGGTCTGGGCGCGGGTGAGCTCGGCCATGTACGCGCTCACGGGGCAGTCGGGGGCATCGAGGAAGGCGATGATGCGCTCGTGCTGGGCGAGGGCTTCCTCGGGCCGGCCGAGTCCGCGTAGGGCGATTCCGTAGGCAGTCACAGCCTGGAGCCAGCCGTCGTGGTGGCCGGCGGTTTCGAAGAGGTCGATTGCGGCGAGAGCCTTGTCGGCGGCGGCCTGGTGCTCGCCGAGAAATGTGTGGGCGCTTGCGGCCCAAAGCAGTGCCCATGCCTGCTGGGTGGGGTCCTGGGCGTGGCGGGCGTGCTGCAGCGCCTCGTCGGCTCGTTCGACGGCCTCCTGGTGTCGGGGCACGCAGTTGGTCAGGGCCCAGGCGTAGTGGTTGAGGTGGACGGCCTGCAGGTGTGGGTCGTCGAGTGCAGCGGCTGCCTGGCTGGACAGGCGGTAGATCTCCACCCAGTCCGCCCGGTGGCCCAGGAGCGCGGCGCACCATCCCAGGGCGTGGGCGGTTTCCACGACCTGGGTGTGTTCGCCTCGGGTGGCGGCGGTGCGCAGTGCGGCGTACCAGGCGGGGGCTTCGTTGTCGAGCCAGGTCCGGGCCTGCTCGGTGTTTTCCAGTGGGACCAGGCCCTGCTGAGGGGCTGGCGAGGCATCTTCCTGGGGTGGGAACCAGCGGCCGGCGGCCGTGGCGGTCTGCAGCAGCCAGGTGCGCAGTTGGTCCTCGGCCGTTTCCCGCTCGCCGGGTTCCTCCTCGCTCCCCAGTCGGTTGCGGGCGAACAGGCGGAGCAGGTCGTGGAGTTGGTAGCGGCCGGTGTGGGCGGCCTGGAGCAGTCCGGCCTCGACCAGCTCTTCCATGACGTCTTCGGCGTCGAAGAGGCCGGTGGCGGTGAGGGCGGCGCCGTAGGCGGTGGTGAAGTCGGGTGCGGGGATCAGGCTGAGCAGTCGCAGCATGCGGGCGGCCGGAGGAGTCAGTTGGCGGTAGGAGAGTTCGAAGGCCGCCTCCACGCGTACGTCCCCGGCGGTGAGGGCGGTCAGGCGGCGTTCCTCGTCGGCGAGGCGGCGGACGAGGTGGTCGACGTTCCATCCGGAGCGGATGGTGAGCCAGTTGCCCGCGACCCGTAGCGCCAGCGGCAGGTGTCCGCACAGCTGCGCCACCCGTGCCACCGCCTCGGGTTCCGCGTCGGCCCGCGTCTCGCCGAGGATCCGGCGCAGCAGTTCCACCGCCTCGGCCTGTGTCATCTCCGCGAGGGCCAGGCGGTCGATGTTCTCCAGTCCGGTCAGTGGGCGGCGGCTGGTGACCAGCACCATGCTGCTCCCGCTCGCGGGCAGCAGTGGACGGATCTGGCCTTCGTCGCGGGCGTTGTCCAGCACGACCAGGCACCGTCGCTGATCCAGCAGCGCCCGCAGCAGCCCGGCACGCCCGGCCGTGTCCTCGGCCGCCAGTCGGCTGTCCGAGACCCCCAGCGCCTTCAAAAGCTTCACCACGGCCTCGCCGGGGTCGACGGGGCCGTCCACGCCGTGCAGGTCCGTCACGAAGCACCCGTCGGGGAACTCCTGCGCCAGGTCCGCTGCTGTCTTCATTGCCAGTGTGGTCTTTCCGCATCCGGGAGGGCCCGAGATGACTGCCACCGACGGTCCCGCGCCGGCGCCGGACCGTTCTGCGGCCTGGCGCAGCCAGGCCAGTTCACGCTCGCGGCCGGTGAAGTCTTCCATCGGGCGCAGCGGGACGGCCGCTCCCGTCACTGGCGCCGTACGCGTGGGGCGCGCCGCCCGTGCGGCCGCCAGTAGTGCCTCGCTGTCCGGGCCCGTCAGCCTCAGGCCTTCCGCCAGTGCTGCCACGGTGCGTCGCTGGGGAACCTGGATACGTCCCCGTTCGATGTTGCTGATCGCGCGGGGGCTCACCCCGGACGCTTCGGCCAGTTCCTCTATGGTCAGACCGGCCCGTTGCCGCAGTCCCCGCAGCATCACACCGAACGGCTGCACCTTCGACACGTCGCCCCCCACTCTTCGAGTTGGGGGGAGGATACGGTCCTGCCTCGATCGGGACATTCCTTGTTCGCCTGGCGGACGGCACAGGATCAGCGTGGAGCCCTCGGAGTGATGCCGACGAAGGCACGGCGGCTTGGCCGCGGTGCCGGGACTTTTGCCACCAGCCGTTACCAAGACACAGTGCGGTCAGCTTCTCGGTGGCCAGTTCGGTGAAGCTGCATCTCGTTGTCATGGGTTTGCTGCAGCGGTTTGTCATGGTGCTGGTTTTCGTTGGTCGGGGCAGGGGGTGGCCTTCCCTGTCAAGTCACGTGTCGTTGACTCCTAACGTGAAGTGGACACTTCCGATGTCGGAGTCTCACGTGTGGGCTCGATCGCGAGGCCGATACGATGATGCCGTTAAAAGGGCGGTTCGCGAGTAGATGTTCCTTTCCTGGAGAGGGGAGGGCGCGACAGCTGTTCAGGGCGCCGCCGACAATCACTTCCTGGCAGCCACCATTGCCGTCAGCTCCTCGACTGCTGTGCTGGCCGCGATGGTCGAGGGACAGGGCGTCGAGTTTCTGGGCGGTCGTACCCACGGCCCCCTGACCAGCCTGGTCTGAGAGACTCCACCGCCGACACTGCAAGCGAATACTCTGGCACAACCGCTTCAGTAGCGATCTCGCGGAGGTTGACGCGGCACCATGAAGGTATCCCTGCGCGAAACCCAGGACGGCGACCTGCCCATTTTCTGGGAGCAGTTGACGGACCCGCAACTGCAGTACATGGCGGCTGCTACCAGGAAGTATCACTACGATCGCGCCCACTTCGACCAATTCTGGGCCAGTGTGCGGTCCAATCCAACGGTACTCTTGTGGACCGTTCTCGCCGACGGCGTCGTGGCAGGGTACGCCTCCGTCGGCGGATCGCCCTCCGAGCGTGAGGTCTCCTACGTCGTCGGACGGGCCTACTGGGGTCGAGGCATTGCCTCGCAGGCGCTCGCTGAGCTCATCAGGCTGGAGGAGACCCGGCCGCTGCATGCCACCGCTGCTGCCGACAATGTCGGCTCCATCCGTGTACTGGAGAAGTGCGGCTTCGTCATGACGGGGAGCGGCCGTGACTTCGCACGGGCTCGGGGGCAGGAAATCGATGTTGTGCACTTGAAGCTGAGCTGAGCGAATGACCTCGACCCGGGCTACGCAGCCGGCCTGCGAGGTTGCGCGGGGGAACCTGTGTCTGTTTCTGGCTGAGGCTGGAGCAAGGTCGCTGGAAGACTCTGTAGACCACTACGTTCTGGTGAAGTTGCCGGTGTTGGCTTCGACGAGAATCCCGAGCTTGACCAGGCGTTTCAGCTTGGCGCGGGTGCCTTCGACGTTCTTCGGCAGCAGTTCGTGACCCAGGGCTTGGCAGACGTCCCTGGCCCGTAGTGGTCCGGTCGCGTGGTTGAAGGCGGCGAGGATGCGCGGGTAGTCCGGGTGCTCGGGCAGGTCCCGGCGCGGCGGCGGGAAGCCGGTCGGCGAGGCCGGTAACGGTCGTGCGGGTGATCTCCAGATGCTCCAGGTGGGTCTCGGCTTCCCGTAACCGGTTCTGCAGCCCGTCAATCTGTGCGCGGAGGTCGTCGGCCAGGGCCCGGGCGGCCTCTTCTTGAGGCCGCCTGGGACGCGCCCCTGATAGGAGAGGGCCAATTTCCCCCGGTCAGGCTGAGGTTGAAGGCCGGCCCACGCCCTGAAAACCGCTGTGCGGTAGACAGCGATGGTTCCCAGCGGCCACAGTTGGCGACCATGGCGGAGCTCGTGTTCGGGGTCATCGGCGCGGTAGTTGGCCTCGGGGGACTGGCGCTGACGTTTGTCGGGAACCGGCAGCAGCGGCGGCAGGCGCGGGAGCTAGGCGCGCGGGAGACTCATCTCCAGGCACGGGAACGGGAGGCGGAGCGCCGAGAGGCGTCCGTTCACGCGTCGATGCTCCGCGTGGAGGTCACCCGGCACGCGTCCACCCTCGACCCGTCGGTCTCTCTCTGGCGGCTTACCGTGACGAACGGCAGTACGCAGCCGTTCACCGGGGTGGCCCTCCGGTACGACGACCGGGCGCTGGGGTCGCCAACGCTCAACGGCCACCTGAACCCCGGCGCCTCCACGGCGGACGCGCTTCCGGTCGCCGGGGAGCCTGACCCCGCGCGGTGCGTCGTGGAGTTCACCGACGTCGCCGGCCGGCTGTGGCGCCGCCGGGCGACGGGCGACCTCCGCCTCGGCCGCCGCGGCCCGGATGGGCAGGTCACCTGGGACGCGGACGAGCCGTATGCCATCCACGCCCGCGACATCTCGGGCCACGTGGGGATGTACAAGTACCGAGTGCCGAGGGCGCACTACCGGAGCTCGTCAGGGTGCACGCCCGCCCTGGTTCTCCTGACCCTGTCCTCCGTGGCCTACCTCATCATGTACTTCGTCCATCGCTAGATCGGGGACGCCTCATAGCGTCACGGCTTCGCCGTACCTGGCCGTCGCCACCACCAGCCCCAACTGGCGCTACGCTCACCGCCCATGGACATACCCTGGTCGTCGCTGATCGCCGGGACGACGGCGGTGTTCAGCGCGGTCGCCACCGGTGGCGCGTGGATGGCGGCGCGACGGGCCAACGCCACGGCGGAGGCGGTCGCCCGCATCGAGCGGGACCGCTGGCACGCCGACTACAGTCGGGCTCTGCCGGTGGCGAGGTAAGTTCGTGGCGGATGTCGCGGTCGGTAGCCGACTGACGATGACCAGATGGTGACCAGAGCCCCGTCTGTCCACGGGTACGAGCCGTGGACTCCTTCGGACAAGGCTCTGGCCTCGGTGGTGCGGCCTCAGCTCTTAGCTGAGGCCGCGGCCCCTGGTGTTACTTCCATTTCTCGTAGAAGTACGCGACGACCATCAGAACCTCGCAGGCCGCCGACACGGTGTCTGCCCTGAAGCGGAGTTGGATGCCCCTCGTGAATCGGCTCCTCCATTCCCTCTGAGCCTTGAAGTGGTGGTCTTGCCCGGATCGACGGGACGGCATCAGAGCCGACCCCCCTTCGGACGGACGGGGAAGCGCCCCGCGCCACACCGCGAGCACCGCCCGCGTCTGCCCGGCGAACCGCACCCGCTCGCCCACCCCGATCGAGGCTGGCCTCGACAGCCTGCGCATCTGACTTCCCTCACTGCGTGTGCCCGACCCCGACCCCTGTCTGCGCAGTAGACCGCCAGCGGTCCGGCCCGCCTGTTCGAGCATCCCGACGGTCCCGTCTGCGGTGTGCACCACAGTGCCACTGCCCAGCAGGGACCTACCAAGGTCAGCGCGAAGGGCCCCGATCCACAGCAGATGAAACAGCGCCGGCAGGACCCGCAGCACGTCCCCAGTCTCCTCGGCTCCCACCCGCAGGCGGCGAGGCTGGCGGAAGACCTCCATCGAACGCCCGGCGACCTCCGTCTCACGACCGCACCGCCGGTGCCGGTAGCGGGCCAGCCACCGCAGATTCGCCATGAACACCGGGTCCGGGACGCCGACGTGCGCAAACTCCCAGCCGACCGCCGAACAAGCCCGCTCAGTCGCGACGAACGCCTCCGCGGTCCGCGCGTCGCCTGGTCCTCGGCGCGGACATCGACCACCCGGCCACGGCCATCAGCCAGCCGTACGAAGTAGTCAGGCGCGTGCCGCCGCCTCTCCTCCCCATCGCGCCAGTGCAGCCAGAACGGCTGGGAGGCGATCCCCACCACGTCCGGGGCGAAGTCCAGCAGGATCAATCTGTCCCGCTCAAGCCACGACTCATAACCCACATGACCGCCGGTCGTCGCGGCGTAGTACCAACCCGGGAAGCTGCGATCGCCCTTGTTCCAGCGGAAACCCCGCACAGGTGGAACGTCCTCGAACCGTACGTTCCACGCAGCGCCTAACGCCGCACGACGGCGGCACCCGCCATCGAAGAAGTCCAGGTCGAAGGCACTGAGCACGGGATCGCCGTACGCGCGTATCGGTTCCCCCACCGGCTCCCCAAACAGCCAGACCTAAACGATCACTCAACCTTCGGTGAGAAACCTAGCAGTCACTCAACCTTCGGTGAGAATCGCTCAGCCTTCGCTGAGACAGATCACTTGTCGTGGTTGTCCGCTGTCATCCAATCGAGTCGTTTGACAGCGAACCCAGTCGTTTTGGCTTCCTTGCCAGTGAATCTAGTCGTACGGGGCGAGGGACTGGGGAGGCCGAGTGGCCGTACCGGCTGGGGTGGATCTTGCGGAGACGTACGTCGAGCTGTCGTACGTGGACGCTGGACGTGAGCGACGGCGGCGTCCGCTGCTCGACTGCGTGACGGCCAGATTCGAGGACGTGGCACCAGTACGACGGTTTCGCTGGTCGCGGGGTGAACGTCATTTCCCGGGCTGGTACTGGGCGTCAACGACCGGGCAGCACGTGGGCTTCGAGTCGTGGCTGGAACGCGACCGGCTGATCCTGCTGGACTTCGATCCCGAGGTGGTGGGGATCGCCTCGCAGCCGTTCTGGCTGCACTGGCACGACGGCGAACGGGAACGTCGGCACGCTCCGGACTACTTCGTTCGCCACGCGGACGGCTCAGCGGTGGTCGTTGATGTCCGGGCGGACGGCCGGATCGAGCCGAAGGACGCTGAGGCGTTCGAGGTGACCCGTTTGGTCTGCGCTCAGGTTGGGTGGGGGTTCGAGCGGGTCGGGGAGCCGGGAGCGGTGCTGTTGGCGAATGCCCGGTGGCTGTCGCGCTACCGGCATCCCCGATGCCTTCGCGGTTCGGAGGCAGAGCGGCTCCGGGAGGTTTTCGCGGCTCCCGGCCCGTTGATGGCCGGCGTGGACGCGGCCGGTGACCGTCTCGCCACGCTGCCCGCTCTGTTCCATCTTCTGTGGCTCCAGGAGCTGACCGCCAAGGAGATGGCGGCCGAGTTGCTGGGCCCGTCCACGATCGTCGGCATGGCGAGCGATGGTGTCCGGTGAAGGGGAGAGGACGGCGGGTGCCCCCGACGGCCAGGATTGCAGAGTTCCCCAAGACCGCTGCTGAGCAGGCGCGATGGTGGGAGAGGCACATCCTGGAAGTTCTGGACGGCTTGCTTCCGGACGCTCCCGAGGGGACGGTGCCTCGTTCGGAGTTCGACCCGAAACGGACCTCGCTGGCTCAGCGCGAGCGGGCCAAGGCGGCGGAGCTGACGGCGGCCGGGCACCCGATGACGGCCAGCGGGATCAAGCAGCGGCGCCAGCGCTACCAGCGGGATGGGCTCGTGGGGCTCGCGGATGGGCGATCGGCCAAGCAGATGCCGGAGTTCGGCCGGGTCGCCCCGGCGGTGGTCGAGGCGATGCGGCAGACGATTGCCGAGACGGCCGAGGCGTCGTCGAAGACGATTGGTTTCGTGGTCTGGCGGACGACTCAAATCCTGGCGGACCGTGAGGACGCAGAGGGCATTGAGCTGCCGTCACAGCGCACGCTCTACCGGCTGTTCGACAAGCTGGCGACCGGCACCCACGCGACGGGTTCGGCGACCACGCGTCGTTCGGTGAGTGCGCGTCCGGCCGGGCCGTTCGGAGAAGTTCCTGCCTGCGCGCCGGGTGAGTGGATGCAGATCGATTCCACGCCGTTGGACGTGCTGGTGCGGCTGGACGAGGGCATCGCCGAGAAGGTCGAGCTGACGGGAATGGTCGACCTCGCGACCAGGTCGCTTCCTGCTGCGGTGCTGCGGCCGACCACGAAGGCGGCCGATGCTTCTGCTCTCCTGGCTCGGAGCATCGCCCCGGAGACGATGCGTCCGGGCTGGTCGGATGCTCTTCGGATGTCGAGGTCGGTGATGCCGCACAGGCGTCTGCTGGACTTGGACGAGCGGCTGGAGCACGCGGCCGCGAGGCCGGTGATCGTGCCGGACACGATCGTCTGTGATCACGGCAAGGTCTTCATTTCGAAGAACTTCCGTGCGTCCTGCCGCTACTTGGGCATCACTCTTCAGCCGACTCACAAAGCGTCGCCCTTCGAGAAAGGCGCGATCGAGAAGACTCTGGGTTCTGTGGCCACGCTGTTCGCGCAGTTCGTCGCGGGTTACACCGGCCGGTCGACGGACCGCCGCGGCCGGGGCCTGGAGAACGGGCCGCTGTGGTCACTGCCCGAGTTGCAGAGCCTGCTGGACGAGTGGATCGTCGCCGTCTGGCAGAACCGGCCGCACGATGCACTGCGCGACCCGGACTCGCCGAAGCGGGCGTTCTCGCCGAACGAAAAGTACGCGACGCTGCTGGAGTCGTGCGGCTATGTTCCAGCCCCGCTCAACGGCGAGGACTACGTCGAGTTGCTGCCCGAGCGCTGGCAGGCGATCAACGCCTACGGCATCCGGATCAACCACCGAACCTACGACGGAGCCGAGTTGGGGCCGTTGCGCCGCCAGCATTCCGGTGTGGTGGAGAAGAAGGGTCTGTGGGAGATCCACTACGACCCCTACGACGTCTCCCGGGTCTGGGTACGCGACCGCCGCAACGAGGCGGACCCGTGGATCACGGTGTTCTGGAAGCACTTGCGCCGCGTTGGTGTCCCGTTCGGAGAGCTGGCCTGGGACCACGCCCGCGCGCAGGTCCCGGGCGGGACCGAGGAACAGATCGCCGATGCTGCCGCCGCGCTGCTGCGGCGGGCCCACGACGGTCCCACCGCGGAGAAGGGCCGTCCGGCCAGACGCTCACGGCGTGACCGACGGGTCGCCGCCCGCACCCGGGCCACGGCCACCGACCGTCCCATCCCTGATCCGCCCGCTGTCGATCCCACACACGACGAGGAGACGGACACCGAGGTGGCCAAGGTGATCCCGCTGGGCCTGTTCGACCCGTTTTCCAACCCCTGGAGGCGCACGTGACCATCTCCGAACCGGCGTCCCGGCACCTCTCGTTGGACGAGGCGGATGCCGAGGCCAACCGGCAGTTGACCACTCTGGAAGGATGGCGGAAGTTCCTCGATGATTCGCCCGCGTCGCCCGTGCTGCTGACTCCGGCCGAGCTGAAGCAGCTGCCGGAGATCGAGCGGGCTCTCTACGACGAGGACCGGCTCGACCATCACGCCCGGATGCTCGTGGTCTCCACCTCGTTCGTCGAGAAGACCGTGGTCTGCGGCCGTCGGCTGGTCCTGCTCAACCGCCACGCGGTCAGTGCCCGTCGCGGCCTGATGGTCTCGGGGCTCCCCGGAACGGGCAAGACCAGCGCCATCACCCAGCTCGGACGCGCGCATGAACTCCTCGACCGGGCCCGTCATCCCCACGTCGCCGACCGTATTCCCGTTCTCTACGTCACGGTCCCTCCTGCCGCGACCGCGAGGATGGTTGCTGCCGAATTCGCTCGCTTCCTGGGCTTGCCCGTCCGGTCCCGGTCGAACATGACGGACATTATCGAGGCCGTGGTCGGCGTCTGCACTGATACCCGCACCGGTCTCGTGCTCGTCGACGAAATCCACAACGTTTCGCAGGTCACTCGGGCCGGCAGCGAGGTCTCCGACACCTTGAAGTACTTCTCCGAGCGGATCCCCGCCACGTTCGTTTACGCGGGCATCGGCCTCGAAACCAGCGAGCTCTTGACCGGCACGCGGGGCGCCCAGATCTCGGGCCGCTTCACCCTCGTCCCCACCCGCCCGTTCCCCTACGGCGACGAATGGAAGGGACTGGTCGCAACCCTGGAGGACACCCTGCTCCTCCACCACCACCCGCCAGGGAGCCTGATCAAATTGGCCCGCTACCTCCACGATCGGACCGCCGGCATGATCGGAGCCCTGTCCCACGCCATCCGGGGAGCCGCAATCGACGCAATCCTGAGCGGCACCGAACGCGTGACCAGGGAAGGACTCGCCGCGATCCCTCTCGACCATGCAGCGGAGAGCCAGAAGAAGCCGCTCAAGAAGGTGACCAGGTGATCAGCAGCCCCTCCGCGGCACCTCAGACGCCGTGAGCACCCCTCACCTCGCGGAGCACCTGGTTCCTCTCCCAGTCCGCGTTCGCCCACGGCCTGGGGAGGCCGTCGACTCCTACGTCCGCCGCTTGGCCCTCGCCAACCATCTCAAGCCCAGCTACCTGCGCAGTTACCTTGCCGGGCCACCCGACTACGGGCCCGGGAAACGCCCACGCCCCGACCGGCTCGCCGCCCTCGCGGGACGTGAACAAGGCATTCTGGAACGGGCCTTGCTTGACCTGGTACGGCAAAAACCGGCGCCGCCAAAGAAGCCCAAGCGCAGCTTCACGAAGGCCGCGGACAAACCCGCGCTCTTCATAGCGATCCGGCGAGACGCTCAAGCTGAACAGCTGCCGGTCTCCCACCTGGCGAGACGTCACCGTGTCAGCCAGGCCACCGTCCGGCAGGCTCTGAACTCGCCCACGCCACCGCCCCGCAAGAAGCGACCTCCCACCGTGGGCCCGGCCAAGGGACGGATCGGCCCGCTGATCGACGCCATCCTCGATGAGTACGCCGCCGCCCACGCCGGCCAGTTCCCCACCATGAGGGTGATCTGGGAGAAGCTGCTGGACGAACACCATGTCACGGCCGCCTACGCCACCGTCCACCGCTACCTGGCCAAGCATCCGCACTGGAGCCCGGACACCTTGGCTCGGCAACCCAACACGCCTTCAGGAGACTTTCTTGCAGCGGCCCAACTGCCCTTCCAGAGCAACGTGATCAAGCACTATCGGGCACTACTGGCCGCAGTCCACCGAGACCCGAAACGGCATGGACTCGACGGCTCCTACGCCACGACGACGGCCTTCATCCTCGGCCTCGACGCCGGCAGCTCGTGGAGCATGCTCACCGGTTTCCAGGAATGGCTCGTCGTCCGACTCGGCAAGGGACACGACCTGACCTGGCCCGTTCTCGTCCGCCACCTCGCCCCCGGAGGCTGGTCCCACCCACTCTCCACCCAGGCCGACGCTGCAGCCGTCACTGCGCTCTACCAGCTCATCGGGGAATTCTTCACCACACGAGAACAGCCGGACGGCCTTGCCCGGATCTTCCGGACCTACCAGACCTGGGCCATCACCCAGGACTGGTATCACCTCGAAGACCCGGCGAAGTTGCCGGGCTCACGCGAGGGCCAACGGCCTGACTAACCCGGTCGAATTTCGAGCAAGGAGCCGCAGACCACATCCTGTCCGTCGTCTCCTGCTGAGTTGATACTGATCAGCGGGTGGGGAACGAAGCCAGAGCAAGATCCCACTGGTCAGCTGCGCGGAGCAGGGCAGCTATATCTACCTGGGCCTCGACGAAGTACTGGTAGATGTCTGCTCCGTTTTCACCCTGCTGCCATGGGGGTGCCGCCTCCATGGACAGATGCACACGAATCACCGCACCGTCCTCGCTTCGATCGACGAGGCTGAAGGCCAGGACCGGCTCGACGAACCACGTGTCCGGGGACGAGGAGCCGTCGGCATCAGGTCCGGTCACCGCAACCGTCCCTGCCGCCACCGCGCGCAGCCAAGCGGACACCTGGCGGGCTTCATGGATCAGCAGGCAAGGATCAGTGAAAGCCCAGGTGCCCTCCGGAGTCGTCACCGAGCCACCGATGACCAGCCAGTTGTCATCGTATGAGTCGCCGCGGACCGCGGGGAACTGGTATCGCAACGGGCAGAGCTCGACTCTGCTTGCCTGATCACCCAAGAGCATGGCCCAAAGGGTGTCACGGACCTCTTCGACGCTGCACAGGCCCTCACAACACGTCAGCACAACCCCATGGGCGAGCTGGGCAAGACGGGCCGTTTGACATCCAACTCAGTCGCTCCAGGTCAGGGCGCCGCTCTGGACTAACTTCCTTGTCAAAGGACAGTGGTCGCCAGTGTCGCCGTGCGACAGCAGATGTTCAGCACTTCGGGAGGAACCTGAGCGAGCCCAGGAATCGAACTGCTGAAGCCTCCCGACATCGCCGGGAAGCCCGTTCATCCCGCGCGGGCGGAGCCGGGGCGCGACGGCCGCCGTCCTGGTCACGACGAATTGCCCCTGCTGCAGTTGTACAGCCTGCGTTCGCAGCTGGCCTCAGAGGTCGATGACGACCTTGCCCTTCACGTGTCGGCCGGCCTGGAGCTCGACCGCGGCGTGGATCTGATCGATCGGGAAGATCGCCGCGATAGGCACCCTCAGCCGGCCTTCAACGACCAGGCGAGCGATCTCTTCCAGGACGCCGGGGGCGGCGTTTGCGCCGTTGGCGGCCACCACTCCGTCGACCTGCGCGGCGATGGTGCAGATGCGGCTGTCTGGGACGTCGAGTTCCCTTGCGACGTGCACCGTGTCCGTTCCGTGGAGGTCGATGGCGGCGGTGACGCCGTCGGGAGCGAGGGCTCGGACCCGGTCGGCCAGGCCGTCGCCGTAGGTGACCGGCTCGGCTCCGAGGTCGCGCAGGTAGTCGGCCGATGTCGCTGATCCTGTCCCGATCACGCGCGCTCCTGAGATGCGGGCCAGTTGGACGGCGAACACTCCGACCCCGCCCCCGGCGCCGCCGATCAGGACGGTGTCGTCCGGGCCGGGGGCGACCGCGTCGAGGGCGGCGGATGCCGTGCGGCCCGCAATCGTGAGGGTGGCGGCGGTACGGTCGTCGACACCGTCAGGCGTGTGGTGTGCCTCGTTCGCCGCGGTCTCCCCAGACGAGTCAACCACTACGAAGTCAGCGATCGCGCAGGACAGGGCGCCCCCGAACACCCGGTCGCCGGGTGCAAAGCCGCTCGCCCCGTCACCGACCTGGTCAACCACGCCCGCGTAGTCGGTGCCGAACCCGGTCGGCAGGGTCAGGCCGAACCGGGCGGCCGTGTCTGCATCGGCGGTCATGAGCCAGTCCATCGGATTCAGGCCAGCAGCAGTGACCCGCACACGGACCTGCCCCGGCCCGGCCTGCGGTTCCAGAACCTCGCGGACGTTCAGGACTTCGGGGCCGCCGAAGGAGTCCATCTGGACTGCCCTGCCGCTGGCGGTGCGTGGTCGCTCGCTCTGTGTCTGCATGTGCGCCTGTCTCCTCGATGGCGAAGGAAGCATCGAAACGGACTATGCTCCGATTACATGAACGACCGTAACACAAACGGAGCGCGATCCGTTTCTGGTGAGGCGGAACCCCGCATGCCGCGGGCGGACGCAGCACGCAACCGCGACCAGCTGCTCACGGTGGCGACCCGCGTGTTCATGTCGGCAGACGGCGAGCCGTCGATGCGCGCGATCGCTCGTGAGGCCGGGGTCGGCATCGCCACGCTCTACCGTCACTTCCCCACCCGCGAGTCGCTGGTCGACGCGGTCTACCAGGACCAGGTCGTGCGGCTGACGAGCGGCGCCCGCGAGCTACTCGGCCATCTGCCCCCAGCGGCGTCGATGCGGCGCTGGATGGACTTGTTCGGGGACTGGATAGCGGCCAAGAACGGCATGCTCGACACGCTGCGAGCGATGATCGAATCGGGCCAGATCACCCATGCGCAGACCCGGACCGAGCTGCTGACGGCCATCACCACGATTCTCGATGCAGGCCGCACGGCGGGCGATCTCCGCTCCGACATCGCGGCCGGAGACATCGCCGCCGCCCTCATCGGCATCTTCACGGTGGCCCCCCGGCCCGAACAAAAAGCCCAGGCCAATCGCCTGCTGAACCTGCTGATGGACGGCCTCCGGCCCGCCGCCCGGCCGTCCTAAGGTTGATTCGGGCCCCGCTTGAAAGGCAATCACCTTAGGGGTGCCGCTGGAGCCGCCACCCCAGCGAACCTCCCGGTCAAAGCACCAGGCTCGCCATCCGGCTGATCCCAGGGCCCCCGGCGAGGTGACCGATCAGGGCGCCGCCGATGCCTCCGGCGCTCGACAGCGTGGTGCGCAGCCCGGCGCTCATCGACCGGCTCCCCGTGCCCCCGCGTACTCGATCTTCCCCTCTCGTACGAGCCGGTGTGCGGTGGCCCGCAGCCGGAGTAGCTGGTCCTCGACCGCCCGGGACGTTATGCCGCCCAGCCGCTCGCCGATCTGCTTGTGGGTCAGCTCCGGCTCGTTGTACTTCAGGACGCAGATCGCGGCGGCTTCCGGGGCGGCCCCCGCGAGGATCCGGCGAATGGTGTCCCGATCGGCGGCAGGCCGGCCCGGATCGCCGAGTTCGGAAAGCCACAGGAACAGCTGGCCTTCGTCGGGGTCGTGGTGCGGGGCTGTGGTGCTGAGGGGTGCGGCCGCGGCGGGTGGGTGGGGACCACTTCTTGCGTGCGGTGTCCTTGCTCATGCCCATCAGGGCTCCGATCTGTTCCCAGGAGGCGCCGCGCTGTTTGGTCCGGGCCACCATGTGCGGGGTGAGGCGTTCGATGAGGACTTGAAGGCGCACCATCTGCTCCAGTGGTGCGGTCACGGGCGTGCCGGGCTGATCGAGGGCCGACAGGGTCTCCCGGGCGTGATGGGCGATCTGGTTGAGCTGGATGCGCAGCACTTGGTCGAATTCCTCGGTGCCCGCCAGCTTGGAGGCGGCCTGGCGCTGGCGGTGGGCGGCCTGCCGGCATCGGGTACTGCAGTACTCGCCGGGCCGGCGCGCCGCGAAGTGGCCGGGCGCCTGATGCCTGCACCAGCCCGCTCGCCGATGCTGAGTGGAAGTAGGAGGCGGCATGCGCGCCGAACGCGTGGAGCAGCGTCCGGGGTCTGCGCCTCGGCGAGACGAGCGTGCTCCGCATCGTGTGGATTGCCCGGCAGGCTCTCGCCGCGGTGAACGGGTCGCCGTTCCTCGCGTACCCGACGCTCACCGACACCGGCAACGTGATGCGTTGGAACGTCGGGCACTGCACGGTGAGCCGGTACGCGGGTACGGCCGTGCGCATCGTCGATACCGCCGCGAGCCAGGACCAGGCCGAGGCCGCGGCCGAGGAGCTGAACCGGGAGCACGCGACGGGCGCGGCCGGCGGGGACGTCGCCGAGGCCGCGCCGGTCGAGTCGGCTCCGGAGCCGGATCAACCGCAGAGACTTGACGCATACGCATCAATGGAGGGGGACGGTCCGGGTGGGGTAGGGGGATTCCTCCGGAACCTGACGCGGACGCGTCAGCAGCCACGTGCAAGGCTGTCTCGAGTGCCCGGCGGTGGTCATGAAACGAAGCCGATGCTGTCGCCGGGCACAACCTCCCACACGGACCGGGAGGCCATCCGCGTGGACGAGTCCTTCATGAGGTCCGTTGACGGGCAGCGGTGGGTGAGTCCTCGGTGCCGAGGTAGGTTTCGAGCACGTGTCTGCTGGAGCGAGTGGCGGAGTGGTCGGCGCCGAGGACCCGTGTCAGGTCTGCGACCACCCCGGCCATCAACCTTGCTGCCTCAGTGTGGTCCCCGGCGGCGTGGACGAAATCTGCGTGCAGGTGTCGGCTCCAGAGGGTGGATCTGTGGTCGGGGCCGAGGACCCGCGCCCGGTCCCGGGCGTTCTGCGCCAGGAGCCGCGCGGCCTCGGCGTACTCGCCGCTCTTGCCGAGGAAGAGTGCATGCAGTTGTTCACTTCGAAGGGTCTCCTCGTGGTCGGGGCCGAGGATCCGTCTCCGATCCGTGACCACCGCGGCCATCAGGGGCGCCGCCTCCGCGGGTTTGTCGGCGATGTCGAGGTAGAACGCATGCATGTGGCGACTTTGGATGGTGTCGGGATGGTCCGGGCCGAGGACCCGGGCCTGGTCGATCGCCAGCTGCTCCATTTGCCGCGCTGCAGCCGTCGGATCCAGATCGCGCTCGTTCTGTCGGACCCGGGTGTAGCGAAGAGTCAGTTCCTCTCTGGTCGGCGGGACTTCACCGGCCGGTTGTGGATCTGAGTGGGGGAGGCGGTGGCGGGGGAGCAGCAGGGTGACCGGGGTGGGCCAGAAGGGCTCGGTCGGCCGCTGCTCGGGTGGCCTCCAGGATTCTGTGACCAACCGGAGGACCTCGGCCGGCGTGGGGCGATCGGCAGGCTCCTTGGCCAGGCATGCGGCCACCAGGCCGCGCAGCGGTTCGGGGACGCCGTCCAGCCGAGCGTCGCCGTGGACGATGCGGTGCAGCATGGCCAGCGGCGGGCCCTCGCCGAACGGGCTCTGTCCGGTGGCGGCGAACGCGAGCACGGCGCCGAGCGTGAACACATCACTGCTGGGGCCCAGTTCGGAAGCGTCGATCTGCTCTGGAGACATGAACCCAGGGGTGCCGATGACCACACTGTCCGGGGTCAACGATGCGCCGTCGAGGGCGCGGGCGATACCGAAGTCGATCACTCTCGGGCCATCGGCGGCCAGCAGCACATTGGCAGGCTTCAGATCGCGGTGCACCACCCGGGCGGAGTGGATGTCCTGCAGGCCCTCGGCGAGGCCGGCGGCCAGCGGCCACAGCGACGCCAGCGGGAACGGCCCGGCCTCGGCCACCGCCTCGGCCAGGCTCGGCCCCGCGACGTACACGGTCGCCAGCCATGGCGGATCGTCCTCCGGCCCGGCGCCCACCAGCGGCGCGGTGAACGCGCCGCTCACCGCCCGGATCGCGGTCACCTCCTGGGCGAACCGCCGCCGGAAGTCACTCTGCCGTGCCAGGTGCTCGTGGACCACCTTGACCGCCACCGCCCGGCCGGACGGCGACCGGCCCAGGAACACCCGGCCCATCCCGCCCTGCCCCAGCCGCGCCCGTAGCGTGTAGGGGCCGATCCGCTGCGGGTCACCCGTGCCTAAGTCCTCCATGACCGCCCCTAATTCGACCCGTCTGTACAACCAGTTGCGTTGCCGGGCGATCGTAGCGGCGAGGACCAGCACGTGAACAGCAACAGCAAGCCGCACGCGCCCCCGCTGAGAGGGCCGCGCCCCGGCCGCCGCGCCACTCACCCGCGCGCCAGCCTCGTCCAAGTACGGAACCCTAACTCCGTTCTCCCTCGAGGCTGCGCTGCCTCACCGCCGCGTTACCGGGTTGCTTCGCAGGCACACGGCGAACTTGCATGCGGGCGCCAGGTCCCGCCTCACGTGACCGGTGAGGGGCGATCGTCGAGAACGATGGTGGTGACCTCGCTGCCGTCGGGCCGGGCCACGGTGGAGCACCGACCCGAGTAATTGTCAAGATCTGTGGATCGTCACGGTCGTCCACTGTTCTGGTCGTCCCGAACCTGTGCCACGAAGCGCGCCGTTGCGCGCGGGTTGCGGAGCACGTGCAGTTGCGCATCTGGGGCATGGGCTGTGATCGCCTTGAGGAGGAGCGGTCGGTTCCGGCGGCGCCATGACCACACCCAGAGCCAAAAATCGGTCCGTTCCCGCGAACGGCGCAGCGCTTGCCAGGCGCAGCGCGGGAAGGAGTAGTCGAGCAGGAGAACGGTGTCCGCCCTGCGGAGGCGGACCTCGAGGACGTCGTAGGGGCCGAGGTCGCCGTCCATGATCCACTGGTCGGCGCGGGCGAGTTCGCCTTGGACGGCGGCCCACCGGTCAGGGGGAGTCGCTTCCAAGACCGGTCCCCAGAAGTGCTTATCGAGTTCGATGACGGGTAGCCCTGTCGCGGTGCCCAGCGTGGCTGCGAGGGTTGACTTCCCCGCGCCGCCACGGCCAAGGATCACGACGCGCTTCATGGCCGTCATGGTGCCAGAACGGCCTGCCGCTCCATCGGATCACGGGCCAGCTTGCGCCTGTTCAGGCAGCGGCGGTGTCCTCGTGTTCGATCAGGACGCCGTTCTCGAACTTCGCGCCCGCGCGAACCAGTGGTAGAAGGTGGGCTCCGCGGATCGCGCGCCAACGGGCCTGGGCGGACTCGACGAGCTTGAACACCATGGCCAGGGCCGCGGCGGGGCTGCCGGCCCCGCGGGTGACCTTGGTCCGCAGCTTGACCGTGGAGAACGTCGACTCGATCGGGTTCATATCGGGTGGTACGAACATGATCGAGTCACTGAACTCACGGTTCCGGCAGGCCAGTCGCCGACGAGGGCACTTCCCCAGCGAGGAAGCTGCTTTGAAGGTGCTCTACCTGGCTATCCGGCACCAGGAGCCCAACAGGCCGAACCCGACCGGCCGCACCCACAACTGGAAAGCGGCCATCAACATCCTCGCCGGCTTCTACGGCAGGAGCGATGCGTTCTCACTCGGTGAGACCGAGTAGGTGGAATGCGTCGCTGGGGTGGGCTCGGTAGTGGTCGGTGGCGGCGGCGATGTTCTTGAACCCGGCGAGGCGGGCGAGGCTGATCGCCAGGTTGCGGAAGGTGGCCATGGCGCGAGGTGTGGTGCCTGTGCGTACGTGGGAGGCATCTTCGTGGTAGGTGACGTCTCGGACGTGATGGAGGACTTCAACTCCCCAGTGATCACGGGTGATTCGGGCGAGTGTGGTGGCGTTGGCCATCTCGGCTGGGGCGCTGGTGATACCGAGTTCGGCATAGCAGTGGGTCTTGCCGTCGCCGCGGCCGGTGGTGGTGCGCTCGATGAGGACGGCCTGCTGTGTGTGGGGGAAGGCCACCTGCTTGGGCACGGGCAGGATCTTCAGCTCGCGGGTCTCGGTGCGGCCTTGGTTGCGCTCCGTGCTGGTGTGGGCGATCGGGGTGTTCTCCCAGTCCAGAGCGTCCAGGGCGGCGAAGAGCGTGGGCTGGTTGCCCAGCACCGGGAAGTAGTAGAAGGCGCCGCGTTCGTGCAGGTAGCGGGCGTGCTCACGCTGGCAGTGCAGAGCGTCTGTGGTGATGATCAGTCCCCGGATGGAGTCGAGGGTGTCGAGCAGGGCGGCGAAGTGGGTGACCTCGCAGCCCTTGTCCCGCATCGCGCGCTGGGCGGCCACGGTGCCGGTGTCCGGCCGGAAGACCGACAGCAGGTGCAATTGCTTTCCGTCCGCGTCGAGGGCGCCGCAGACGGTTTTGCCATCCGCCGCCAGCGACCTGGGGCCGGTGTCCACGATGTCGTCCAGGGGGTCGATGGTCAGTGCCTCGGTGAACTGGGTTAGGGCGCGTATCGAGTCGTGATCAATCTGTCGGATTCGCCCTCAGGGCGGGGTCTGGACTGGTAGATCGTCTTGCATGACACGCGCGCAACTGACGGATGTGGAATGGG
>NZ_BMQA01000076.1 GCF_014647875.1 Streptomyces brasiliensis
GCAGGTACGGCTCGATGAACTCCCATTCCACATCCGTCAGTTGTGCGCGTGTCATGCAAGTCGATCTACCAGTCCAGACCCAGCCCTGAGTGCGAATCCGACAGATTGATCACGACTCGATACGCGCCCTAGCACGGTTGCTCCCACTAGACGGTATGCCGCCAGTGGCTGCGGTGGTTAAGCATGTGAGTCGGTGACCCTGGTGTTGCCTCCGGCGGAGTCGGGGTCGCGTTCCCCTGCGAGGTCGCCCAGGGCAATGACGCCGATCGGTCGGCCGTCGTCGACGACCGGGAGCCGGCGCAGCGCCTTGGACCGCATCAACTGCACGGCTGTGCCGACATCGTCGTCGGGGGCGACGGACCAACTCGCCGCTGCACGCCTCGGCCACGGTCCGACTGGTCCCGTCGCTGCCGTCGCTGCCGTCGCTGCCGTCGCTGCCGTCGCTGCCGTCGCTGCCGTCGCTGCCGTCGCTGCCGTCGGCAAGGATGCACTCGATCAGATCCTGGTCGGTGACCAGCCCGCGCAGCCGGCCGTTGTCGACCACCAGCACGGTGCCGATACTTTCGTCCAGCATCACGGTGGTGACCTGCTGCACCAACGTGCTTGGGCCCACCACGAGGGGCTGGTCGGTCATGACCTCACGAACCTGCTGAGCCACCTGCTCCTCCATTGCCATCGAACGTCTCATCAGCCGATCCCTGGCCGGGGGCCGTCACTAGCGGATACCACGGGCGTGCGCCGCTTACGCGCCCGGTAGCTGCCTCCCCCCTTGTGGGTGCCTGCCTGTGGCGGGCACCCACAAGGGGGGAGGCAGCTACCGTCACCCCATCCCCGGTCGCCGCCACGCCGCCGATCGGGGCTGCCGGGCCCCAGTGGATGTCCGGCATGGCGTACGAGGCGCCGACGATCCCGGACAGGGTGGCCACGTTCACCGCCTGCTGTGGCCTGGAGGGGCCTACCCGGTCGTGGAGGGGGCGAAGGGGGAGGGGGCCGGGGCGAGCTGCATGCCGGGGGCCAGGCCGAGGGCGATGAGGGCGTCGGGCAGGCCGCGCCCGGTGCGGGCCGCGTCCAGTGTTCCCGGGGCGGCCAGTGGGCGGCAGCTGGCGGCGATGATCTCGAAGAGGTGCTGCACCCGTCCTGGTCCGCGGGGCAGCAGCTGGCCGTGGAAGTCCTCGTGGTGGGCCAGCACGAGCGCGGCCAGGCCCGTGATGTGGGCGGAGGCGGTGCCGGTGCCGTCGAGGGCGACGTAGCCACCTTGCGGGGCGCAGGACAGGACCGACACGCCGGGGGCGGCCGCGGACGGGCCGGTGCCTGCGTCTGCGCCCAGACGGCGGCCTGGCCGCGCGAGCGGTCAGCTCCCGATGTACCGCAGCAACGTTCCCCTTCCACAGCGCAAGCAGAGCCCGGACTTCGTCAGTGACTGTGAACCGCCCGTGGTAACGGGCCCGCTCCCCCCGGCGCCGCAGCCGCCGCCTCGTCCCGCTCGGCGGCAGCCAGCCACCGCCACACCGCACGCTCCCCAACCCCCAATGCCTCGGCCATCGACCTCACACGCTCGGTGATGGACTTCCCCTCCCGGCGCAAGGCCAGCAACCGGCGCACCGCCGGCCCGCGCAACGACGCCCGAACCGATTCAGCCGGCAAAGCAGCGCCCGCCCCACCGCCCGGCCCCTTCGGCGGCTGGAGCCGTTCTTCCTGATCCACCCCTCGATTACACCAACACCCGCCGGCCAGTGGATCAGAACTCACGAAACTGAGACAGCGTCATTCCTCCTGCGATAAACGCCCAGGACAGCGATCCCACGCCGATCTCTCACATCCAGGACAGTGACCCCACGCCCCGAAACAGCCCCCGACCAGCAGCACCACACCCCGAGCCACTGTCCCTCACACCACTGTCCCCAAAACGAGAGATCGCAGATCGGCTACCCCACCGGCCGCATCACCGGTGAGGGCGTCGCGGACGCGGTCGCCCGGGCCGCCGCTCGCGCCGGCCTGATCACTCCCGCCGAGTTGCTGGCGGACTCCCCGCCCCGCTGGAGTGGGCAGAGCTTGCGCCGCGGGTTCGCAACCGCCGCCAAGCAGGCCGGGCAAGTACCTCATCGAGACACCACCTCGCGATTCCGGGCGTTGCGCCCGCGTAACCGCTTGAGGCCGTGGGCAGGTCAGGGTGAGATGTCCAGGACCCGGACCCTGGCCTGTTCCCAGTTCTTGGGGTGGAGGGTGACCACGCGTGCCCCTTCAGGCCGTTCGGGTCCGGGCATCGCCACGTGGCGGGTGTGGCACCAGCCCAGTGACTGTTCCTGCCCGGAGGCGGCGAGGACGGCCGCGAGGTCCAGGGGATGGAAGGCCACCTGGTCCAACATCGCGAGGTGGCCGGCGAGCCCGGTGCGAGCCGAATCGGCCTCAGCGAGCGTGGCCAGGGCGACATGGACTCGCCAGGATCCGGTCTCGGCCGCCTGGTGCACGAGGCGAGACGCCAGGACGTTGCCCGAACCCAGTGCCAGCAGCGCGCTGTCGTCGAAGACGACGTCGACCGGGGTCACGTCGACAGAACTCACGCGGCGTCCCCGAGCCGCCGGGCCAGCTCGGCGTCTGCCGCTCGGTCCTGCTCGGGGCTGGGGACGTAGCCAGACATCTCCTGCAGGACCGCGAGCGTCTTCGCGGTGAGCTCGGCCCGTTCGCTTTGCGTGGGGGTGTGTGCGGCGAACTCGCCGACCAGCCCCGCGATGGTGGTGTCCTTCTCAGCCGCGAGGATCGCCAGCCGGTCCCGGACGCTGCTGTCAACCTTGATCGTCGTGTGCGCCATAGGTTGAGAATACATCAGGTATACCTAGGCTCGGGCGTCCCGTGCTCTGTCACCGTCTCCGACCACGACCTCGCCACCCGTCTACTCTCTGTACGGCACGAGATCCCCGTCATCCCTAACGGAGTGGACACCCGCGGCTTCCGGCCCCAGCGCCTCGACAGCGGCCGCGCGTCGGCCGCGTCGGGGAGCCGTCCGCGGGGTACCTCGGCGTCCTGGAGCGGAACGACGGGTACCGGGCCGCGGCAATGCCGACAGTCGGAACCTACCTCATGGCGGCATCGCTGCGCGTGACCGCCCAGCAGACCGCTCTGCCCCTGCCAGGCCCGATTCAGCTGCCGGTACCTCGAGCACCACCTGGTCCCCGAACGCGACGGCAAGATCCCGGTCTGGTGGGATAGCTACACCGAACCGGGGCCCACCGTCGTGGACCCTTCATCACGCGCCGCCCAGTAAGGGGCGGATCACCGAGGCACTGCCGTCCCATTGCGGCCGTACGGGCACGCCGGGCTGAAACGTCCGTTCCCCAGGGGGTTGATCTGGTGCTGGTAGTCGTCGGCGGCCTGCCGGTTCGCCTCGCGTTCTGCCGCGTTCTTCGGGTACGGAAACGGGTAATTAATGCTCGCCACAAAGGGCTCCGAATTTAGAAGTCGAGATCCAGGTAGTCGATATCGTAAATGGCCACGTCCGACAGTCCCATGGCGCGGGATCCGCCGTCCTGGAAATAGATCCCTTTGGAGCCTTCGGCGATGATCTGCCGTATCTCGTGGCCGCTGGCGCCTGCGTCGCGGGCGTCGAACAGGCGGCGGGCGTAAGCCGACGCCGTGCCCCTGGCGCTGCGTGCGGCCGGGCTGTTCACACACGGAGACCCTGGGCGGCAGGCGGACCTGCGGGCCACCGCGAGCTGGATCACATGTGTTCCGACTCGCCGTCCATTCGCGGCGGTCGGCTGTACATTCGAAAGAACACCGGCTGATGGCTGTCATGCCTGCCGCACTGCTGCACCGAGCCCAAAGCCCCGGATAACCAGGGCGGCTCCGTGAGCAGCGGCTCCAGGCACCCGGCAGGTGGGCCTTCGCCGGATGGCGGGGGCGGCCCGGATATCTGCCGGTCACCCGGCGATCAGCCCACTCTCAAACCTGGAAGGCATGGCACAGTACTCAGACGTCGCAACTCCTGCGGTAGACGCCCCGGCCCCCGTGCACGACAGCGGGAAGGCACCGGCGGGCCGGCTGATCGGGCTGGACCTGGCCCGCGGACTCGCGGTATTCGGCATGTACGCGGCTCATGTGGGACCCGACCCTGACCAGGGGGGTGTGACCGGCTTCCTGATGGAGCTGGCCCACGGCAGGTCCTCCGCGCTCTTCGCCTTCCTGGCGGGCTTCGCCGTTGTTCTCATCACCGGGCGCAGGGCGCCGAAGACGGGGCGGGCCGGGCGCCAGGCAGTGGCCAAGGTGGTGATCCGGGCCGTGATCCTTCTGGCCGTGGGCACCGCCCTGACCATGAGTGGCACCCCGGTCGATGTGATCCTTGCCTTCTACGGCCTGTACTTCCTGCTCGTACTGCCGCTGTACCGGCTCGGCGCCGGCCCTCTGGCTGCGATCGCCGCGGGAACGGCCCTCGTCCTGCCGCAGGTGCTCTATGTGGTGCAGCAGGCGATCGGCAACAGTGACGTCCGCTCGCCCGGTGAGCCCGACGGCATCGTCTCTCTGTTCTTCACCGGCACCTACCCGGCTCTGACCTGGATCCCGTTCGTGATCGCCGGCATGGCCGTGGCGCGCCTGGACCTGGCTGCCACCGCTGTTCGGATACGCCTCGCCCTCACGGCTGCAGCCCTTATGATCACCGGCTATGGAGGCTCCTGGCTTTTGCTGCACGTCTTTCCCGGCGCCGCCAACGCCATCGGCGCGTCGACGTCGGCCGGGGGTGGGGCGAGCGTGTGGTGGTCCGACACAGCGGGTTATCCGTCCGGGGACACCCCCGCCTGGCTGATGGCTGCCTCCCCGCACAGTGAGACCACCCTGTCGATCCTGGGCAACACCGGCGCAGCGATCATGGCCGTGACCGCGTGTCTGGCCGCGACGGACGCCCTCCCGCGGCTCCAGTCCCTGGCTCGGCCGGTTATCGCAGTCGGTTCCATGTCGCTGACCGCCTACGTCTTCCACCTCTTCGGCATCCGGTTCCTGGGCATCGAGGAACTGCCCGGATCGCCCCTGCACGTCCTGCTCGGCTTCATCGCGGCCGCCATGGTGTTTGCGACCGTCTGGTCGCGCTTCCAGCAGCGCGGACCACTCGAATGGCTGATGACCAAGGCGACAGGCCTGGCCCGGCACATCCCCTGAGCGCAGAACCGGCCGAACCGACACCCGACGCCCCGACCCCGGCGGTCGACGCCCCTTGGCTACGACCGCCGCGGTGCGCCGCGCGCCCCGTGTCCCTACGTAAGCGCTACCGAGGACCATCGCTACGCGTCGTTGTCCGCGGTGGTGATTGTAGGTGTGCAGCCAGCCGGGGAAGGCGTCGCGTCGTTCCTGCGCGCTGCGGTAGGGGCGGGCGTAGGCCTATTCGTCGAGCAGGGTGCGGTTGAAGCGTTCGACCTTGCCATTGGTCTGGGGCCGCCAGGGCCGGGTGCGCTTGTGGGCGATCCCGGCCGCCGCCAGCAGGTCTCGTCAGTCGCGTGAGCGGTAGCAGGAGCCGTTGTCGG
The DNA here is from genome assembly GCF_014647875.1 of Streptomyces brasiliensis. Classification (GTDB taxonomy): domain Bacteria; phylum Actinomycetota; class Actinomycetes; order Streptomycetales; family Streptomycetaceae; genus Streptomyces; species Streptomyces brasiliensis. The sequence goes on from NZ_BMQA01000076.1 coordinate 5,511, forward strand.
TCAGCACCCGCTCGACGGTGATCCCGGCTTCGGTGAAGAAGGTGTGGGCCCGCTGCCAGGAGGCGGTGGCGGTCTGTTTCTTCTCGTCGGTGTGGATCTCGCTGTAGGCCAGGCGGGAGTGGTCGTCGACGGCGGTGTACAGGTAGCTGTAGCCGGCGTTCGAGCGGGTTTTGCGGCCTGCTTGCCGGCCGAGGACTTTGTGGCCGCCGCCGTCGGGGATTGCCGAGCAGGTGCGCGATGCGGGCCGTTCCCTGGTGGCGCAGGATACGGACCTTGATAATGCGCCGCTCGGTGCGGGTCGGGGTCCGGCGCGGGCTGGTGTCGGCGATCACGAAATTCCTCAGGTGGGGCGGGTTCCGCGGGCGGCTGGAGCGGTCGGCCATGCCTGGGCCCTGGCGTACATCGCCGCAGACGCGGACGCGCGCCGGCTTCGCGACCGACTTCGGTACCGCACCGGTGCCGCCACGCGGGGATCCCGCTTCTCAGCGTCCTCTCAGTGGACGCCTCCCAGGCTGGAGATGTCACCAGGGGACGACCGTGCACCTCACGCAACGAGGAACGAGAAGGAGAAGGGGGAACCCATGGCCTCCCACACCGCCGCCCTGCCCGTCGTTCCGGCGGGAGGCCGCACCGCCGGGACGGGCGCAGGGGACAGGCTGATCCGCTTCTTCGAGGAGGCCTGCGACCACACGCCGTGGGCTGTCGCTCTGGAGTGCGGAGCACACCGTCTGACGTACGCCGACCTCGATGCCCGAGCCAACCGGGTCGCCCACCACCTGCGCCGTCTCGGCATCGGGCCGGGCAGGCGCGCGGCCCTGCTGCTGCCGCGGTCCGTCGAGACGTACGTGTCCCTGCTGGGCGTCTGCAAGGCGGGCGCCACGTTCGTGCCCATAGATCCGACGGCACCGCCCGACCGGGTCGCCTTCATCCTGCGCGACGCGGGCGCCGCCGCGGTGCTGACCACGTCCGCTCTGGCGGCCGATGCCGGGTGGGCGGGGCCGGACGGGATGTGCCCGGTGGTCGAGGTCGATACGTGTGCCCGGGACCTGGCCCGGCTGCCCTGTTCGCGCCCGCCCGCCCTGGACCGGGGCACGGACGACCCGCTGGCGTACGTCATGTACACCTCCGGATCGAGCGGCAGGCCGAAGGGGGTGGAGATCGCCCAGTCGAGCATCTGCAACTTCCTGCGCGTCGTCTGCCCGGTCTACGGGGTCCGGCCGCGGGACCGGGTCTACCAGGGCATGGCGCTCTCGTTCGACTTCTCCATCGAGGAGATCTGGCCCACCTGGGCCACCGGAGCCACCCTCGTCGCCGGCCCGGCAGGGCCGGGACGGCTCGGCGACGAACTCGCCGACTTCCTCCAGGACCACGAGGTGACCGTCCTGTACTGCGTGCCGACGCTGCTGGCGACGATCCCCCACGACCTGCCTCGGCTGCGCAGTGTCTTCGTGGGCGGCGAGGCCTGCCCCGCCGCGCTCGTCGAACGGTGGAGCAGGCCGGGACGGCGCATCCTCAACACGTACGGGCCGACGGAGGCCACCGTCACGGCCACCGTCCAGGAACTCCTGCCGGGCCGTCCGGTGACCATCGGCCGACCGCTGCCGACGTACTCGGTGTTCCTCCTCGACGAGCGGTGCCGGCCCGTGCCGCGGGGTGCCGTCGGCGAGATCTGCCTGGGTGGTCCCGGCCTCGCGCGGGGTTACGTGGGCCGGCCGGACCTGACCGCCGACCGTTTCGTCGAGCTCCCGCTGGCGCCCGGCGGCGCCCGGTTGTACCGCACCGGAGACCTCGGCAGGATGACCGCCGAGGGAGAGATCGAGTACCTCGGCCGGGCCGACGCAGAAGTGAAGATCCGCGGCTATCGGGTGTCGCTGGAGGAGATCGACAGCGTTCTGATGGAGGACCCCGGTGTCGCCCAGGCGGCCACCGCCCTGGTGGTCCCGCGTGCCGGGTGCGACAGCGACCGCGTGCTCGCCGCCTACGTCGTGCGTGCCGCGGACCGCGCGGTCCCGGACGATGTTCTCACCGCCCGGCTGCACGAACGCCTGCGCCGCTCGCTGCCGGCCTACATGGTGCCGTCGACACTGGACTTCCTCGACCGGTTGCCGGTCATGCCCAGCGGCAAGGCCGACCGCTCCCGTCTGCCCGCACTGGCCGGCCGCCGGTTCGCCGGCGGCGGTCGCGTGGTGCCGGCCCGCGACGAGCCGGAGAGGAGGGTGCGGGACGCCTGGGCGCAGGCGCTGGGCATCGCACCCGAGGAGCTGTCGGCGGAGGCCGATTTCTTCACCGAGCTGGGCGGGCACTCCCTGCTGGCCGCCCGCGCCGTGTCGTTGCTGCGCGACTGGGACGAAGCGGCCGGTCCCACCCTGCGGGACATGTACGAGCACCCCACCGTGCGAGCGTTCGCGGCACGCCTGCGCCACTCGTCCGGCGCCCCTGGCCCGGCCCGGCGGCCCCGTCCCGCGCCCCTGCGGCACGGCCGTGGGCGGATCGCGCGTGCCGGGCTGGCCCAGGCGGCGGCGTTGTACGGGCTGCTCCTGCTGCTCACGGGTCCAGTGGCCGTGTCCTACGCCGTGCACCACGGCCGGGTGTCGGGCTGGGGAGCTGCCGTGCTGCCGACGCTGGCGGTGCTGGCGGGTTTCTCCGCCGTGCGCTGGCTCGTACCTGTCGTCCTCGCCCGTCCGCTGGCGGCGGGCATCGGGCCCGGCCGGTACCCGCTGTGGGGAGCGACCTACCTGCGGCTGTGGGCGCTGGATGTGCTGCTGCTCGGGCTGAGCCCGCTGCGGGTCCTGAGCGGGTCCCCTCTGATGGGCCTCTACCTGCGTCTTCTCGGCGCGCGTATCGGCCCGCGCACGACCATCGCCACCAGTGTCGTCGGGCTGCCCACGCTGCTGTACGTCGGCCGCGACGCCGCGATCGGCTACGGCGCCACACTGCGGCCCTGGCAGGTCGCCGACGGATGGGTCACGGTGGCACCGATCACCATCGGCGAGCGCGCGTACGTCGGCGCCAACGCCGTCTGCGCACCCGGGGCATACCTGGGCGCCCGGTCCGCGCTCGCCGAGCAGTCCGTGGCAGGCCCCGACACGGTGGTGCCCACGGGGGCGCGCCGGAGCGGGTCTCCCGCACGCCCGGTGCGTACGCTCTCGCCGCTCGTCGAGGGCATGCTGCGCGCCCGCGGCGAGGCGGACCGCTGGCGTCCGCGGCAGCTGGCCGGCGTCCTGCTCGGCCTGGTGCTTCTGGAGGCGGCCATGGTCGCCCCGGCGCTGCCCGGCGTCGCCCTGTTCTGGTGGGCGTGGCTGCGCGGCGGCACGGCCGCGGGTCTGACCGCTGCCGCCCTGTCCGGGCCGCTCTTCGTGGCCACGGCGTGCCTGATCGTCGCCGCCGGCAAGCGGCTGGTGCTGCCCAGGACGCCGGTGGGGATCCATCCGGCGCGTTCGGCGCTCGGCGTGCGCAAGTGGATCGCGGACAAGCTGCTGGAGCACAGCCTGATGCTCACCAACTCGCTGTACGCCACGCTCTACACGGTTCCCTGGCTGCGGCTCCTGGGTGCCCGGATCGGCCGGGGCGCCGAGGTGTCGACCGTGGCGCACGTCGACCCGGACCTGCTCACGCTCGGGGAGGGCAGCTTCGTGGCCGACATGGCAGGCGTCGGCGTGGCCACCTTCGCGGGGGACCGCATGGCGTTCGGGACCACCGAGGTCGGCGGGCGCGCGTTCGTCGGCAACGCGGCGCTCGTGCCCGCGGGGACCCGGCTCGGCGCGGGCTGTCTGATCGGTGTGGGCACGGTGCCGCCCGCGGACCGCGTGGCCGCCGGCAGCACCTGGCTGGGCTCTCCCGCGCTGCGGCTTCCGGTACGCCAGGACAGCGGGCGGTACCCGGAGAAGCTGACGTTCCGGCCCACCCGCGGGGCCGTGCTCGGCCGTCTCGCCATCGAGTTCTTCCGCGCCACCATGCCCACCTCGGTGCTCGCCACCGGCGCCTGCCTGTACCTGGTGGCGCTGAGCGGCATCGCCCGCCGGACGGGCCCGTTGGTGCCGCCGCTGGTGTCGCCGTTGCTCGCTCTGGGCGCGATGCTCGGGGTGATCGGGTACTGCGCGCTGGCGAAGTGGGTGGTCGCGGGACGGTACCGGCCGCGCGTCGAGCCGTTGTGGAGCCTGTTCGTGCGCCGTACGGAGTTCGTCACCGGTCTCTTCGAGGCGGCCGCGGTCCCGGCGGGTGTGGGCGCCCTGGTGGGAACGCCGTTCCTGCCGCCGGTCCTGCGCGCGTTCGGTGCCCGTATCGGCCGGCGGGCCTGGATCGGCACCACGTACCTCACCGAGTTCGACCTGGTGGAGGTGGGCGACGACGCCGCGATCGGCATGCACGTCTCCCTGCAGACCCACCTGTTCGAGGACCGTGTGATGAAGATGTCGAGGGTGCACGTCGGCCCCGGGGCGAGTATCGGCCATCGGACGGTCGTGCTCTACGACACGGTGGTGGGCGCCGGTGTGCGGCTCGGTGCGCTGTCCCTGGTCATGAAGGGCGAGCGGCTGACGCCCGGGACGGAGTGGCAGGGGCTGCCCGCCGAAGGGCTCACGACGGCGGCTGCCGGGCCGAACGCACCGGCCGCGCCGGCAGGTTCGCGTGCGGCGCAAAGGACGGCGTGACACCGGGGAAGGAAGAGGATCATGGTGAACCCCGAGACCGCCGGCCGGCGCCGACCGCTCGCCCTGGTCTATCGCGGGCCGGCGTCACGCCCCGCCGGCTGCTCGGAGGCGGCCGCCGCGCTCCTCGCCACCGGCCCATGGGGGCTGGACGTCCGCTTCACCGGGCCGCGCGAGGACTTCCCGCTGTCGGCGGAGTCCCTGTCCCAGGCCGTGCTCTACGCCCAGCCCGGCGGCGGCGCGCTCTCCTCCGCATACCGCAAGCTGCGCCGGCAACGCCAGGCGATCCGTGACTTCGTCCACGGCGGCGGGCGCTACCTGGGCTTCTGCCTCGGCGGCTACCTCGCCGGGGCCACCCCGGGCTTCAGTCTCCTGCCCGGCGACACCGACCAGTACATCGCGTCCCCCGGGGCCACCATCCACGACGAACGCGACACGGTGGTGCAGGTGATGTGGCGGGGCCGCCCGCGCACGGTGTTCTTCCAGGACGGCCCCTTCTTCATCCTCGACGAGAACGCCGACGCGACGGTCCTCGCCACCTACGACAACGCCACCCCGGCCGCCGTCGTGACCCGGTTCGGGCAGGGACGCATCGCGGTGACCGGGCCGCACCCGGAGGCCACGGACGACTGGTACACCGCGTACGGTCTGCCGGTGCACCACACCCTGGACCTGGCCGTGGACCTGGTGGAGACGGTGATGCAGGAGTGAGGTCCCGGTGAGCACGTCCCCGGCCCTGTGGCTCATACACGCGGACCCCTCCGTCGCGCCTTCGTCCCTGGACGCCGCCGAGCTCCACCGGGCTCACACCCTGGCAGGGACGGGCCGGACGGAGATCCACGACCGGTACGTCGCCGCGCACACCGGGCTGCGCCGGCTGCTCGCCGCCCGGCTCGGGGTCCCGCCCCGGCAGGTGGCCCTCACCCGGGAGCCGTGCCCGGTGTGCGGCGGCCCGCATGGCCGGCCGGCGGTGGCGGGCGGCACACCGCACTTCTCCCTGGCCTACAGCGGCAGCCTCTGCCTCGTCGCGCTCGCCGACACACCCGTCGGCGTCGACATGGAACGGATCCCGCCGTCCGAGCTGGTGAACCTGCATCCCCGCGAGCAGGACGAACTGATGGCGATGCCCGAGGACAAGCGCCCCCTTGCCTTCCCTTGATACGCAAGGAGGCCTGCCTGAAGGGGCTCGGCACAGGCCTGGCCCATGGGCTGTCCGCCGACTACCTCGGCACCGGCCCCGATCCGGCCGGGGCCCTGCCGGGCTGGACGGTCGCCGACGTCCCCGTCGGCGCACTGCGCACCGCGGCGATCGCCGTCCGGCTCCGCTGACGGCACACCCATGTGCGCCACTTTCAGCATGCCGTCCCGCAGGCCGGGAACGGTCCGGCCGGCCGCGGCGACGAACAAGCGGCAGGCGGTGACCAGGTCCAGGAACTCCACTGTCCGGTCAATGTGACCGACGGCCCGGGCGACCGGGCTGGTCCGCTCGAAGTCCTCGCAGGCTTGCTGGCCCCCGCTCGAGTCTGAGCATGGTTGACCTGGAAGCGGTCGGTGTCGTCGCTCACCGCCTTGAACGCGACGTCCGGACGCCGCAGCAGACCGGTGACCGCGGTCGTCGCGACCGACTCGTCCCGCGTCAGTCCCTCCACCACCGGGACCTTTGTCGCCGGTCGGCACTCTCGCCGCGGCCTGCGGACGCTTCAGCAGATCGATGGTGACCGCCGCGGCGACCTCCTCGTCCCGGGCCAGCGAGTGGATCGCGGTGATCTTCTCCTGCTTCGAGACGGGATTCTCCACCTGGTTGCCGACCCACCGGTTCGCGTCGTCCGCGGCCCACCGTGTCTTCCCCGGCGGCGGCATCTTGATCTCGGCGAACCGCTCTTCCTCCTCCTCAATGCCTGCCAGGATCCGGTGCACCGTCCAAGACACCCCCTCCTGGCGGTGTTCCTTCTGCCATCGCGAGGCCAGCGGCAGACGTCCGCAGGGTAGAGCTCACCGAATCATGACGGCTGGTTCCAGGGGGATAGCCAAACCGTCTGATTGGGGCAAGTCAGCAGCGCGCTGCTTACCGATCCGGGAGCCGGGAGGGTGACCCCAGCTGGCGACAGCCGGCGCTACTGCTGAGGGTCGGCGAGCAGGCCCGCCGTGGGCAGGGCCTGCTCGCACCAGATGGTCTTGCCCTCGCGGGCGTGGCGAGTGCCCCAGCGCTGGGTGAGCTGGGCGACCAGCATCAGGCCGCGTCCGCCCTCGTCGAAGACGCGGGCCCGGCGCAGATGCGGGGCGGTGCTGCTGGCGTCGGAGACCTCGCAGATGACCATCCGGTCGTGGATGAGCCGCAACTGGATGGGGGGCTCGCCGTACCGGATGGCGTTGGTGACCAGCTCGCTCACCACCAGCTCGGTCACGAAGCCGATCTCGTCGAGACCCCATGCCGCCAGCGTGCGCGCGGTCAGGGCGCGGATCCGGGCCACTTCGGCCGGTTCCGCGGCGACGTCCCAGGTGGCGACCCGCGCCTCGTCCAGGCCGCGCGGCCGCACCAGCAGCAGTGCGGCGTCATCGGCCGGGGGCTCGGACAGCAGCGTCTTGACCACGTCGTCGCACAACGTCTCCAGTGAGTCGCACGGCTCGGTCAGTACCTGACGCAGTTCCTCCAGCCCCGCTTCCAGGTCGCGCTGGCGGGACTCGACCAGGCCATCGGTGTAGAAGGCGAGCAGACTGCCCTCCGGCACCTCCACCTCCACCGTTTCGAACGGCACGCCCCCAACACCGAGCGGTGGCCCGACGGGCAGGTCGAGGAAACCGGCGCTGCCGTCCGGGGCCACGATGACAGGGGCCGGATGGCCGGCACAGGCCAGGGCGCAGCGCCCGGCCACCGGGTCGTACACCGCGTACAGGCAGGTGGTTCCGATGTCGGCGCCACCTCCGAATGCCAGGCCGGCATCGTCGTCGGCGCCCGATTCCGCGGACAGCCGGTTCACCAGGTCATCCAACCGGGTGAGCAGCTCCTCGGGAGTGGGATCGACATCGGCGAGGGTGCGCACGGCCGTACGCAGCCTGCCCATCGCGGCGGCGGCGTGGATGCCGTGTCCGACCACGTCCCCGACCACCAGCGCAACTCGGGCACTGGAGAGCCCGATCACGTCGAACCAGTCGCCTCCCACCCCGGCGCGGGGTGCCGCAGGAAGATACCGGGACGCGGCCGACACCGCCGACTGCTCAGGCAGCTGCTGCGGCAGCAGACTGCTCTGCAGGGCGCGAGAGATCTCGTACTGGTTCTCCAGCGCTGCGGCTTTCTCGATGCTGGCAGAGGCCAACTGGGCGAGCTGGACGAGGATCGCCTCGTCGTCGGCCGTGAATTCGCTGCCGTCCTCCTTGTCCGAGAGCTGGATCAGACCCAGATTGCGACCGTCGGAGGCGATCAGCGGGACAGCCAGCCAACCGCGCATCGGCGGATGCTCCGCGGCGTAGGCGCCGAAGCCCCGCCACGCCGGATGGGCCTCCAGTTGGTCCTGGGTCATCCGCATCGGCCGGTTGCCCCTGCACACCAGGACGTAGATCCCCTCTCCGACCGGGAGTGCGTCGAAGGAGCGGTATTCGGCGTACTTGTCCGACAGGGAGACCGCGTTGATCGCCTGTGCCCAGCGGAGGTTCATGGTCATGCTGGTGATCGACTGGTGCGCGCCCACCAGCGCTCTGGCCTCCTCGGTGACCGTCTGGAGGGCATAGTCCAATGACGGCGCGGCATTGATCCGCATGCCGGCCCGGGCCAGGTCCTGCAACTGCTGGGAACGCCTGCGCTCGGCCACCGCGGCAGCCGCGGCCCGCTCATAGAGCCGACCGCGTTCGGCCGTATCCAGCCGCAACTGGATCTCACTCACCAGCGAGGCGCCCAACTGCTCCAGGGCGCGCTCCTGCTCCGCGTCCCACAGCCGTGGCCTGGTGTCGATGACGCACAGCGCGCCGATCGGCCGCTCCTCCAAAAGCAGCGGTACACCCAGGTATGCACGCATGCCGGTGGCGGCCACCGCGGGGTCGGCCCGGTGCCCCGAGTCGGCCTGAACGTCGTCGATGACCAGCGGCCGACCCGACACCACCACCTCGGAGCAGAAACCCCAATCGAGTCGCTCCTGCTCCCCGGGCCGCGGTACGGCTGCGCCCGTCCCAGCCCGGATGAACTGCCGGTCCGCCCCGACCAGACTGATCAGCGCCATGCTGGTGTCCAGCAGCCGGACAGCCAGGCTCACGGACCGGGCGAAGGTGTCCTTGGTCAGCTTGTCGATCGCGCAGACGGCGTCCACCGCGGCCAGCCGTGACGGGTCACGCAGCACCGCGGCGGGGTCCGGCGGGATGTCCGCCTCAGGGAGCTTGGCCATCACCCCTCCGCCTCTGCTGTGTGAGTACGCACCCGCGTGGATCCGTGGCACCGGACCTAGACCGCCAGGCCTCCTGAAGGCCTCGGATGCGTCCTCGCCTGGACCTTCCAACTGGGGCGTCACCTCTGTCTGATTTCAAAGTACGCCCGGCGGTCACGGCAGCGAACTCCGCCGAGAGCCGATGAGGTCGCTAGTTGATGTTGGCGCCCATGCGGTTGAGTACGCCCGCAATGCGGCAGGCATCGGCGAGCGCCCGGCTCGTGTACTGGGCTCTGTGGTCCGTGTGCATGATCGCGCCAGTAAGGCTGCCGCGGCACGCTCAGCTGCGGCCAGAGCGTCGGTGACGAGTTCGGTTCGCATGTAGTCGGCGATCGCTCAGCCGGCCAGGCGGTGTGAGGGGGACGCGGACACGGACGGACAGGCCGGCCTCGGCGATCGCCCCGATCCCGAGCAGCAGGTCTTGCCGGTGCCGCTGTCGCCGATCAGAACGAGAGGACGGCCCTCCTGGACCCAGGCGGGATTCTTCAGCTCACCGATGGCCTCGGTTACGACGTGAGGGTTCTCGAACCGGAAGTCTTCAAACCGCTTCGGCCGGGGAAACCGTGCGGCCTGGATCAGCCGCTGCCCGCGGCGAAGCTCCCGGTCGTCACGCTCCAGTTGGAGCAGACCCAGCAGGAACTGCTTGTAGGTCAACTGCTCACTGTGGACGGTGGTGGCACCTCGATGAACTGCTCGCGCAGCTCGGGCCTGGTGTTGACGCCGTCAGGCGGACCAGCCAAGCCGGCGGACGATGAATGCCGTGAACAATCGCTGCACGCAGTGCTGGTAGTCGACATGTGCGTGTTCACCCACCTCTTGAGTGCAGGGCCCGAGTCCGAGGTGCTCGTCCGGGCCGCGGCCACCTCCTTGGAGGCTGTGCTCTCCGACCTGCGCGACACCGACCTACTCGTGAAGCTCCTACGCGGCGGCGATCAGTAAAGCCGCCTTGTTCCGGCGCACCCGGAAAACCGTCCTGCGGATGGTGCGACCGGTCTCCAGCAGCTGATGGCGGCGCTCGGGGCCGGTCATGCGGGTGCGGCGCGCGCGTCGCGGCTTGTCGTTGCTGGGGGTGCTGTTGGAGTCGGTCGCCACGGCGTCAATCATGCCGCCTCGGCACTCTCCTTACGTCGCCGGGAGCGTCCTCGCCGGTCTGGCGGCGGGAATCGATACGCGAGCGTGACGGCCAGCGCACGTCGTACGCCCAGCCGAGCTGCTCGAAGAAGCGAATGATCCGCGCCGAGGAGTCCAGCTGGCCGCGCTCCACACCGTGCCGGGCCGAGGTCGGGTCGGCGTGGTGCAGATTGTGCCAGGACTCGCCGCAGGACAGCACCGCCAGCCACCACACGTTGCCCGAGCGGTCCCGCGACTTGAACGGGCGCTTGCCGACCGCATGGCAGATCGAGTTGATCGACCACGTCACGTGGTGCAACAACGCCACCCGGACGAGCGAACCCCAGAAGAACGCGGTGAACGCGCCCCACCACGACATCGTCACCAGACCGCCGATCAGCGCGGGCAGCGCCAGCGACGCCGTCGTCCACAGCACGAACTGACGGGAGATCCGCCGCATCGTCGGATCCTTGATCAGATCCGGGGCGTACTTGTCCTGCGGGGTCTGCTCCTCGTCGAACATCCAGCCGACGTGCGCCCACCACAGGCCCTTCATCAGTGCCGGAACCGTCTCGCCGTACCTCCACGGCGAGTGCGGATCGCCCTCGGCGTCGGAGAACTTGTGGTGCTTGCGGTGGTCGGCCACCCAGCGGACCACAGGCCCCTCGACCGCCAGAGAGCCCGCGATCGCCAGCGTGATCTTCAAAGGCCGCTTCGCCTTGAACGAGCCGTGCGTGAAATGCCGGTGGAAACCGATCGTGATGCCGTGGCAGCCGAGGTAGTAGAAGAACACGAGCAGGCCGAGATCCAGCCAGCTCACCCCCCAGCCCCATGCCAGCGGCACCGCCGCCAGCAGCGCGAGGAACGGGACAGTGATGAACAGCAGCAGCGTGATCTGCTCGATCGAACGCTTCTGTTCACCGCCCAGCGTGGCAGACGGCAGAGCGCCGCCGGTCGCCTTCGGGGCGTCGTCGATCACATCGGAGCTCGTGGTCATGGGCGTCCCCTGTGGGTCGAGGGTCGGGACAGGTGAACAGCGCCGTGTCCAGATGGCGGGTGCCGGTGATCACACACAGCCTGTAGGCCGCGTCCCTCGAGCGGCGGGCGGTCTCGGCGCTGTTGTCGGCAGCGAGGCGGCGCCTGAGCGACTCGCATCGTTCGACCAGCTCCCGCAGGAGAGCAGGATGCGCCGTGATCACGACTGCCTTCCTTCCTGTCCAGCCCGTGTGGCCCCCCGTTACCCATACGGTGGCAGCCGTCGGCGCCTGTCGCATCCTGAGGCCGTGGTCAGCGGTACCCCCTGGTGCCCCGTCTGCGCGACCACCTCGGACACGAAGCGGCCCACGGTCAGCCAGGCAGGCCCGGTGACCACCGGAGTGGCCATCGTCTGCCCCACCCGTACGCCCCGCAGGTGCCGTGCTGGCCATGGCCATCCATGCCTACAACCTGCTCGAGGAACAACGCATGGCCGCCTCCATCAGGTCAGCACGCGCCCGGATCCGGCATGTGCTGCCGTCGCCGGGCCCAGTGGAAATCCTTCCCATCGACTTCCGGCAGACCCAGTACCTCATCCACGCGGCCACCGACGCGACCAGCCAATGGCTCGTCAGCAACAGCGATCGACGCAGCGAGCCCGATTCCCCTCACACGAGGGTCGCCTCCAACCCGGGAATCGCGCCGACCACCCCCTTCTCCGGACCGGAATGAGCCGCAGGATCCAGCGGCCGGACAGCCGCCACCGCGCTGCTCAAACCGCGCCGCCATACCCTCGTCCGCGTGCAGGGCGGTGACGCTGCGGCGCAGCCGGATCCCGACCGGGTCGTGGTCAGCCGTTGCCGGGTCCGCCTTCGCCCGGCATGCCGGAACCCGCCGGGAGCGATACGGCGGGGAACAGGCAGCCTCGTCACCCGTGTGCCGGACAGTGTCGTGCGGGCCGTAAGCCCGGAGCCGGAGCTTTCCGGTCGCGGGGGCTGCCGGCGGACGATAGATACAAGCGCATGGGCGATTCGCCGGTACGGCGTCCGCGCGACGTGTCCGGTCGGTGGTGATGACGATGAAGGGTTCGATCCGGATCGGGACCGTGCGCGGAGTGACGGTGCAGGCGCACTGGACCGTGCCGTTGATCATGCTTGTCCTCGCCTACAGTCTGGCCAGGACACTGCCCGATTACGCGCCGGGCTTCGCGCCGGTGCTCTACGGGGCCGCTGGAGTCGTCAGTGCCCTGCTGCTGCTGATCAGCTTGGTGGTGCATGAGGTCGCGCATGCGCTGGTGGCCCGCAGGGCCGGGATAACGGTGCGGGATGTGACCTTGTGGGCGCTCGGGGGGCTCACCCGGACAGACGAGCCGCCGACCGCACGGACGGCGTTCGCGATCGCGGTCAGCGGGCCGCTTGCCAGCCTGCTGCTCGGCGGCATCGGACTGGGCGCGGCGGCCGGGGCGCAGGCGGTGCTGGGCTGGCGGATTCTGGTTGCCGTGCTGGGCTGGCTCGGCGGCATGAACCTCCTGCTGGGCGTCTTCAACCTGCTGCCAGCCGCACCACTGGACGGCGGCCGGGTGCTCCACACTCTGGTGTGGTGGCATACGGCGGACCGTGACCGGGCGCGACAGGTGACCGGGCGCGGCGGACGGGTCGTGGGCCTGGTTCTCGTCGCGGTGGGCTGGCTTGCGTTCCTGAGAGGGATGCCGGCCGGATTGTGGTTGATGGTCATCGGCATGCTCATGTCGGCCGCTGCGGCGGCTGAACGGCAATGGGTCACCCGGACCTGCTCACCCTGCACGACGGCGGTTTCGTCGCCGACATGGCCGGGGTCGGTGTCGCCGCCTTCGCCGCCGACCGCATGGCGTTCGCACCGACCGAGGTGGGCCGACGCGCCTTCGTCGGCAACGCGGCACTCGTTCCCGCCGGCACCCGGCTCGGGCCGGGCTGCCTGGTCGGCGTCGGAAGCCTGCCACCCACCGGTCGGCTGCCCGCCGGCAGCACCTGACTGGGCTCGCCCGCGCTGCGGCTACCGGTCCGCCAGGACAGCGGCCGCTACCCCGAGAGGCTGACGTTCCGTCCGGGCGCCCGCGCCGTGCTCGGCCGCCTGGCCATCGAGTTCTTCCGCGCCACCCTGCCCGCCACTCTGCTCGGCCTCGGCGGCTTCGGGTACGTGCTGGCGCTCGTGGGCCTCGCCCGCAGGGCCGGACCGGTGGTCACGCCGCTGGTGTCACCGTTGCTCGCCATGGCCGCGCTGTCGGTCCTCGCCGGGTGCTGCGTACTGGCCAAGTGGGTGGTCGCCGGACGGTACCGGCCGCGCGTCGAGCCCCTGTGGAGCCTCTTCGTCCGCCGGACCGAGTTCGTCACCGGTCTCTTCGAGGCGGCCGCGGTCCCGCGGGCATCGGTGCCCTCGTGGAGACCCCGTTCCTGCCACCGATACTGCGCCTGTTCGGCGCCCGCATCGGCCGGCGTGCCTGGATCGGCACCACCTACCTGACGGAGTTCGACCTGGTGCGGGTAGGTGACTATGCCACGATCGACAGGGACGTCTCCCTCCAGACACACCTCTTCGAGGACCGGGTGATGAAGATGTCGGCGGTGACCGTGGGACCCAGCGCGAGTGTCGGCACGCGCACGGTGGTGCTGTACGACGCCGTGGTCGGCGCCGGAGTCCGGCTCGGTGCGCTGTCCCTGGTCATGAAGGGCGAACATCTGACACCCGGCACGGACTGGCAGGGCCTGCCGGCCGAAGGGCGCGCCGCTCCGACGGCGCCTTGTGCGGCGTAGCGGACCGGGGGCACCGGCCATGACGCCCATGTCTGGGCGGCACCACCCCCTGGTCCCCGTCTGTCGCGCCCGGCCGCCTGCACCCCGAGGAGCAGACCGAACTCGGCCGCCGGACCGAGGAGACGGAGCGGGCCCTGGCCTTCAGCAGGGGCTGGGTGCGCAAGGAAGCCTGGCTCAAGGGGATCGGCACAGGAATGGTCTGGTGAATGGACGCCGGTTTCGTCGGTACGGGTGCGGCACCGCCGGGCTGGACCATCACCGACGTCACCGTCTACGCGAGCCGAGCCGCGACAGTCGCCCTGTCTCACGGCCGAGGGCACCGGCTACCGGTGCCCTCAGCCGCGCTGGCTCAACGTTCTCCGTCGGCATCACCCGAAAGGCCGTTCGGCGACCAACGCGGCGCGCACCAGACGCTCCCGCTCGTCGTCGTCCGTTTCCAGGGCTCTTTCGTTGCGCCGGTCGTCGCGTCGCTCTGCGGTCTCACCCTCACTGCGGCGCTCCTCCTGATGCGTGCGCCGCGAGGCATCCTCACGCCGGCCCTGGCGCTCCCCTCTGAGATCGCTCATCGTCCTCCTCCTCGCTTCCCCGTGCGCGCTCGATGACTCCAGCCTGCGGTCCGGGCACTGAGAGGAGGCTGAGAGGCGCCCTGCCTCTCAGCGCCTTCTCAACCGACGTCCTTAACCGACGACGGCTATGTTGGATTTGTCATGCGGACGCTGATCATCGAGGACGAACGCGGACTCGCTGCGGCGATCGCCGAGGGACTCGCCGCGGAGGGCTTCGTCACCGACGTCGCCCACGACGGGATGGACGGTCTGTGGCGGGCGTTGCACGAGTCGTACGACATCGTCGTGCTCGACATTATGCTTCCCGGTCTGTCCGGCTACGAGGTCCTCAAGCGGCTGCGCGGCGCCAGGAACTGGACACCGGTGCTGATGCTGACCGCGAAGGACGGCGAGTACGACGAGGCGGACGCTCTCGACCTCGGTGCCGACGACTACCTGAGCAAGCCCTTCTCGTATGTGGTCCTCGTGGCCCGTCTCAGGGCACTGCTGCGGCGCGGGGCACCCGCCCGACCCGCGGTGCTGCGGGCCGGCGACCTCGGCGTGGACCCCGCCCGCCACCGCTGCCGGCGCGGAGAGCAGGACATCGACCTCACCCCCCGGGAGTTCGCCCTCCTGGAGTACCTGGTCCGGCACGCCGACGAGGTGGTGAGCAAGACGGACATCCTCACCCATGTCTGGGACGAGTTCTTCGACGGCGACACCAACGTCGTCGAGGTGTACGTCGGCTATCTGAGACGCAAGATCGACGCTCCGTTCGGCCGCAGCACCATCGAGACCGTTCGCGGTGCCGGATACCGACTGCGCAGCGGTACGGGGTGAGCAGTGGCCGGCGGCGCTCGGTTCTGGTGGGCCCGCAGGTCGCTGCGGCTGCGGCTGACCGCGGCCGCTGCCGTGGTCATCGCCGCCGGTCTGGCCGGAGCCGGCGTGCTCCTCGTCGCCTGGCTGCACGCGAGCCTGATCCGCGACCTGGACGCCACCGCCCTCCAACGCGCCGAGGTCGTGGCGGCCGCCGCCGACACCACCCACAACGGCGCCGAGATACCGGCCACCGACCACCGAGAGGTCGCCATACAGATCGTGGACCGCAACGGCGACGTCATCGCCAGCTCAGGCAACATGCGCGGTCGACCACGGGCGTTCTCCTTCCCGCCGAGCCGCTCCAGCACGCCTCAGGCGCACACGGTTTACGACATCCCCGTGGGCGAGAGCGGGGCGTGGCGGGCCGTCGGCGTACCGGCCGGTTCGCCCGGCACTCCCCGGACGGTGTACGTGGCCCTCCCCACCGAAGGCATCGACCAGGGGCTGGCCCGGCTCGCCGTCGGCCTGGCCGCCGGAACACCGGCGGTCCTCGCGCTGCTCACGGCGGTGGTGTGGCTGCTCACCGGGCGAGCACTGCGTCCGGTGGAGGCCATGCGCGCCCAGACCGCCGAGATCACCGTCTCGGACCTCGGCCGCCGGCTCGACGTGCCGCCCACCGCGGACGCCCTCGCCCGGCTCGCCCGGACGCTGAACGACCTGCTGGAAAGGCTGGACAGGGCGACCCGACGCCAGCGACGGTTCATCGCGGACGCCGCTCACGAGCTACGCAGCCCCCTCAGCGCCCTGCAGACCCGGCTCGAGGTGGCCGCCCGGCACGCCCCCGTACCGGAGACGCGGGACCTGGCCGGCTCTCTGCAGCGAGACTGCGAACGGCTCACCCGGCTCGTCGACAACCTCCTCCAGCTCGCGCGGCTGGATGACCGCCCCCGCGTCCGGACGCACCCTGTCGACCTGGATGAGATCGTCTTCGCCGAGGTGCGCGAAGCCCGCCGCCGCACACGGCTCCCGATCGACCAGCACGCCGTCGGAGCGGTACGCGTGCCGGGTGATGCGGACGCTCTCGCCCGCGTCATACGCAACCTCCTCGACAACGCCGTGCGCTACGCCCGCCACCGGGTCACGGTGAGCCTGCAAACGGAGAACGGCACCGCCCGCCTGGTCGTAGCTGACGACGGTCCCGGCGTCCCGGACGCCTACCGGGAACGCGTCTTCGAACGCTTCACCCGTCTGGACGACGCGCGCTCCCGGGACACCGGCGGCAGCGGGCTCGGCCTGGCCATCGTCCGTGACGTCGTCACAGCCCACCACGGCCGTGCCGAGATCGAGGACAACCGTCCCGGCGCCCGGCTGGTCGTCCTGCTCCCGGTGGAAGATCCCCCACATCTGACGGGCTCCGCCAGAAAGCCAGCTGGGTGACGCCGCACTTTGCCGTCGTCAGAGGGCTTTCCTGGCGGAAAAGGAGGCGTGCGACGCATGGCGGGCCTCCGAGCCGGAGACGCAGCGGCGTGCCGCCATGGCCCGATACGTCGTGGAGGAGGCGGAAGGCTTCTACCGCAGGCGCGAACTCGCCATCCCCTAGCGGTAGCCTCGGGCGAGCGGCGCCCACGCCGCTCATCCATGGGGTGTCCCACTGACGCCAACGGCGTTCGACGCGCGCGGGTCGGAATAAGTGGCTCAGCAACAGGGGACCTGGTGGGCATGGAAGGCGCACCTGTGACTGTGCAGCCGCCGGGCCATGATGGTGGTCGGCGGGTCACGATCCGCGGTGAGTTCGTCGGTATCGCGTACCACCTGCTCGATGTGGTGGAGTTTCTGCGCCAAAAGGGCCTGCCTGAGACTGATACGACGGTCGAGGACGCAGATCTGATCGAGTGGTGCGGCGGTGGGCCGAATGCCTGGACGGCGAGCGAGTGACCCAGGCGCACGGGAGCCTCGTGCTCCGCTGAGTCACGGTCGTCCTGACGGAGCTGACGGGCTTCGTCCATCACCTGCTGTGGGCCTGGTCAGGCTCCCGGGAGATTGGTGAGGTCGCCGGCATGTGCCCCTTCCTCTGTCGACGGTCAAATAATTCCTCACCATCTGCATGAGGGCGTGCAGCGGCAGACTGTCAGGTGCGGTCATCGTGCTGATCTCCTTCAAAGACTTGGTCGTCTTGAAAGATCAGCCGGTGGCCGTTCGGCCATGCGGGCCTCACCCCGAAGCCGGAGCAAACCCCTGGATCGGGTCGAACCCGTACACCACTTCTCAGGACGCAACCGGCGGCGGAACCACCCACCGGCACCGGCCGCGCGTCCTTGCTTTTGAACGTCACGGCCGGGATCACCCGAGACGCAGGTCCGCTGGTGCCGCCTACGGTCCGCACCGAGCAGACGGAGCCGCGCGCGAAGCCGCCTCAGCCCCGGACGGAACGTCACCGAGGCGCAGTCGGCGGGCCGTCAGCGGGTGGATCCGCGGCCGTGCCATGCCGCTGCATGCAGCGGTTCGAGGGCGAGGTACGGGCCACAGGAGGCGCGCCTCTAAAGATCAGATAGCTGCGAAGCTCTGACGCGTAAATAGGCCCAGGTCAGGGGTTGTTTGGGCAGGGCTGAGCGTCCGGTGGCCGTAGAGGCTGCCGGGTGTTTGGTCGTGGGGTGGGCAGGCTGTGGCTCCCCGCGGGTTGAGAGTGACGGTGTAGCCGAGCTGGTTGAGGGCGTTGATCGCGCGACGGGTGGCGCGTTCGGGATCGCGCTGGGTGAAGTAGGCGCCGCCGAGCTCGCGGTAGGTGACGTTGTCGGTGAGCATGTGCCAGATCGCGGTGATGATCGAGTGCTCGACGGCGACCAGGGCCCTGAGGGGGCCGCGGCGGGCGGTGAGCCGCTTGTAACGGGCTTGCAGGTAGGTGTCTTTGGTTCTCACCGCACCGAACGCCGCGAGCCCGAGTGCTCCCTTCAGGTAGGGATTGCCAGGGCGGACCTTGGTGTTCTGGGTGCGGCCGGCGGACTCGTGGTGGCCGGGACAGACCCCGGCCCAGGAGGCGAGGTGCCGGGCGGACGCGAACCGGGTCATGTCGCCGCCGGTCTCCGCGATGATCACCTCGGCGACCGCGTGGTTGATCCCGGGGATGGTGTCGAGCAGGTCGAGGGCGCCTCGAAAGGGGGCCATCGCCTCCTCGATCCGCGCATCCAGCTGCCCGACCGCATCCGTGAGCTGGTTCGTAGTGGTCCAGGTGCAAGGCGGACCAGGAAGGCGTGGTGGTCGCGACAGCGGCCGGTCAGGGCCTCGGTGAGTTCGGGGATCTTGTTGCGGAACTTGCGCTTGGCCGGCTCCGCGAGGGTCTGCGGTTCGCGTTCCCCGTCGATGAGAGCCTCCAGCATGGCCCGGCCGGAGACGCCCATGATGTCGGAGGCGACCGCGGCGAGTTTGATCCCGGTGTCCTCCAGCAGCTTCTCCAGGCGCTGGACGATCTGGCCGCGCTCGCGGGTGAGCTGGGTGCGGGCGCGGGTCAGGTCCCGCAGTTCACCCAGGGGCTGGTCGGGCACGAACGACGGCCTGACCAAGCCGTGGGCGCCGAGCTGGGCCAGCCAGGCCGCATCGGAAACGTCGGTCTTGCGGCCGGGCAGGTTCTTGACCTGCCTCGCATTGACCAGGATCACGTCCAAGTCCTCGGCCAGCAGGTAGTAGAACGGCTTCCAGTAGTCGCTGGTTGCCTCGATCACCACCAGAGTGACCTCGGCGGCGAGCAGGTGATCCCGCAGCGCAAGGGCCGCGTTCCTCGTCGAACCCCACGTCGTGGTCTCGGTGGTGAACGACCCCCGCCGCTTCGTACTCGGCGTGCGGACGCACGCCTTGGCGTCCTTCTTGCTGATGTCCACACCAGCGCAGCGTTCGTGCAGCACGTCCACGGCTCTGCTCCCTCCCAGCCGGCAACCGGTACGCCGTTCCGGGAGGGCCAGGGCGAAACAGGAATTCTGACGCACGTGCTCACAGCAACACTCCACGGTTCCCGTGGACGGCCCTCAGCGCCACGCTGACCTGCGAGCTCACCGGCATCACAGAGGCATCGGCTTCAGCCGGAACGAACCCCTCCAGCATCCCGGACCGACATCACCCCACGTCAGGGCGGACAGAAGCACCCCCGGCGCGCGCCACTGCATTTACCACGCCCCCGGCGCGCACCGAAGGTGCGCTGAGTCGCTGACCTGCGAAAACGTGGACAGTGCATGCAGCCAGGGTGCATAGATCGTCGTCGCGGGCGGCGAGATGCATGCACGTACACCTCCTTGAGTGCTTCGGCGGCGATCTCCCGCAGGCGCTGTTCGTCGTTACGCAGGGCGAAGAGCTCGTTTCTGACGGCGTACCGGTTGGGGAGGCCAGCTGTGGGGCGACTCAGTCGGCTCCGCCGCGGGTGATCGCCCGTTCACCCTCTCCATGTCGTCGGCCCCAGGCGCCCCATGAATGCCGACGCCCTGCGCGCCAGCACAACCCGTAGTTGCTCCTTCAACGCTGCGTAGGGAACATCTGAGCCGGTCCACGGTGCTGCCACGACTCGATCAACGAGACGTACGCTGCTGATGGGCGCTGGATGGGCGGACTTGCCAAGTCGCGACTCCGTGCGGGCACACGACGCGGACGTGCGGCCTGCGGGCGTCGTGTAGACACGTGCGGCGGCGCCGATATCGTCTTACGGTCATGGAGGGGGCTCAACCAACTTTCACCTCAGCGCCGGAAGGGCAGGCGAGACCCATGGCAGCTCCTGGCATGCGGGTGGTCGTCGTCGGGGCCACCGGAAACGTCGGCACCAGCATCGTCCAGACGCTCGGCGCGGACCCGCGGATCGACTCGATTCTGGGATTGGCCCGCCGCCTTCCTCAGTGGTCTCCGGCGAAGACCGAGTGGGCGAGTGCGGACATCGCGGACGACAGCACCGACCTGGCCGGTCACTTCGCCGGCGCAGACGCCGTCGTCCACCTGGCGTGGCTGTTCCAGCCCACGCATCACCCGGCGACGACCTGGCGCACGAACGTGCGGGGCAGCACCCGGGTCTTCGACGCCGCGGCCGAGGCCGGTGTCCCCGCGCTGGTCTACGCGTCCTTCGTCGGGGCCTACTCACCCGGGCCCAAGGACCGGGCCGTGGACGAGCTCTGGCCCACCGACGGCTGGCCGGAGTCGGCGCTGTGCCAGGAGAAGGCCTACGTCGAACGTGTCCTGGATGCCTTCGAGCTCCAGCACCCCGAGGTCCGCGTGGTGCGGATGCGGCCGGGCTTCATGTTCAAGCGGGAATCCGCGTGCGAGCAGCACCGCTTGTTCCGCGGCCCGCTGGTACCCAAACGCATGACCCGCCCGGAACGCATGCCTGCGATCCCAAACATCCCGGACATGCGTTACCAGGCCCTGCACACCGACGACGCGGCCGAGGCTTTCCGGCAGGCCATCGTGCGCACGGTGCGCGGAGCCTTCAACCTGGCCGCCGAGCCTGTCGTGGACGCCCCCATGCTGGCCGAGATGTTCGACGCACGGGCCGTTCCGGTGCCGGGTTGGCCGGTCCGGGCCGCGGTCTCCGCCGCCTGGCGGACGCATCTGCTGCGTACGCCCCCGTCCCTGTTCGACGCCGTCCTGCACTTCCCGATCATGGACACGACGCGGGCACAGCGCGAACTGGAGTGGACACCCCGGTACACCGTCCAGGAGGCTCTGCAGGAGTGGCTGTCCGGCCTCCACGAGGACGCGGGCCTGCCCACCCCGCCACTGGCCGGTTCACCAGGACTACGCCGGTAAGGCCAACACCGGGGCTGTCGTCCGACCGTGCAGCCGCGCCCAGCTCAGGTACCGGGCAGCAACATCGATTCGGCGCTGCAGGTCACGACGGGCGAACTGCCCAGGCGGTGTGCCGGGCCGGCAGGCTCACTCCGGTGACAGGGCCGCCTTGGGAGGTACGCGATGACCAGTTCGCCGGATACCCGGCCGATCGTGGTGGGCATCGACCCCGATCCCTCGAAGCGGCTGGCGCTGGCCTGGGCAGCTGACGAGGCCGACCGGCACAGGCTGCCGCTGCGCCTGGTGCATGCGCGAGAGGCACCGCCCTCCAGGTACCGGACGGCGGAACTGACACCGGCGTGGGAGACGTGGGACGAAGCGCTGCGTACGCTCGGCACACTCCGATGACGTACGTCGCCGTGAGTGCGCTGAGCCATCCGGGACTGATCCGCGACCGCAATGAGGACAGTCTGGTCGTCGGGCCGTGGACGTTGTGCTCCACCGTGACCGAGAACCCGCAGACGCTGGTGTTCCCGCTTGGTACGCCGCTCGTCGTCGCGGTCGCCGACGGGCTCGGCGGACAGCCCGGCGGCGAGGTGGCCAGTGCCCTGGTCGCCCGCCGACTCGCTTCGACCGGGCCTACCCTGATCAGTGAGGACGACGTCCGTCGGGCACTGCACGCCTGCAACCGCGCGGTGTACACGGCCGCAGGGACAGACGGCGCACTGGCCACGATGGGCACGACCGTCGCAGGCGCCGTCGTACTGCCCCGGTCGTTGCTGGCGTTCAACGTGGGCGACAGCCGGGTCTTCGCCGCACCCCGGGACGGACTGCTCCAGGTCAGCGTGGACGACAACCCATCGCCAGAGCCAGGGCAGCGCACCACCTCCCTCGTGACCCAGGCCCTCGGCGGCACCCTGGAATACCGCGCCATCGCCCCCCATGTGACGGCCGCTCCCGTGGCTCCCGGCGACAGGTACCTGATCTGCACCGATGGTCTGACCGACCCGCTGCCGAAGGACGTCCTCGACGGCCTGCTGCGGGAGCACGACGACGGCCGCGCCGCCTTCGAACTGTGGAAGGCTGCCATCGCAGCCGGCGGACCCGACAACATCACGCTCGCCCTCATACGCATCGCGGACCAATGACCAGTCGATGCCGTGGCTCTTGCCGTGCTCGACGACGCGCTGTTTAACGGGTTCCCACGATCGCTACGGTCTGCGACGATGCGCCGGAGCGATCAGCCTCAGGGACCCGATGGCCGGATATGCAATCAGTGGTCACGATGGCCGCGCTCAGCGCGCGGTCATCGGACAGCCTCGATTCACCGGCCGAGACGGGGAGTTGGCCGCGTTGCGGAGCGCATTGGCGTCCGGGCTACCGGCAGTCGTGCTCATTGAGGGCGAGGCTGGGAATCGGCAAGAGCCGGCTGCTCGCCGAGCTCCTCGAGGCAGCGCAGACCAGCGAGGTGCCGATGCGTACGCTGGTTGCGGTCTGTCCGCCGTTTCGCCGACCGCACACCCTAGGTGCGCTGGTGGACGCGATCCGTCAGAGCCTGGACCGGATCGCCGGTCTGGGTCTGAGCCCGCTCGCCGGATCGCTGCGGCCGTTGTTTCCCGAGTGGGCCGCCGATCTGCCCGCGGCGCCTGAGCCGGCCGAGGACGCGACGGCGGTGCGGCACCGGCTTTTCGGTGTGTTGTGCGAACTCCTGGACGCTATGGGCATCTCGGTGCTGGCCGTCGAGGACGCGCACTGTGCGGACGAGGCGTCCCTGGAGTTCCTGCTGTTCCTCTGCGCCCGCCGCACGCGGCGGATCAGCGTGGTCGTGACGTACCGGCCGGAGGACCTGCCCGAGGACTCGGTGGTGCGCCGGCTGTTCTCGCCGGTGGCGCCCAGCACCACCCGGCTGCGGATCGCTCTCGGACCGCTGGACGTGGCCGCGACCGCCGGTCTGGTGTCGTCCATGCTGGCCGGGGAGCAGGTGTCGGAGGAGTTCGCCGAGTTCGTGCACCGGGGCACCGACGGCATCCCGCTCGCGGTCGAGGAGTCGATCCGGCGGATGGGCGACCGTGCGGACCTGGCGCGGCGTGACGGAGCGTGGGTGCGCCGGGAGATCGAGGACATCGACGTGCCGCCGACCATCCGGGACGCGGTGATGGAACGTTTTCGCCGGACGTCGTCGCCGGCGCGGACGCTCCTGGAGGCGGCAGCGGGGCGTTGTCACGTTAGCCGGGGTTGAAGTGCTGACGGTATATCAGGGAGCGGTGAGACTCGGTGAGCGTTCTGGGGTCAGGCCACAGTGGGCAGGCCGGTGCTGCCGGTGATCTGGTCCCAGATCGCGAAGCGGATGACCATCTCCAGGCGGTGTTCGGCGGCGGTGAGCAGGTGGCGTCGTGGCCTGAAGTGGGGGGAGATGCCGCTGAAGGCGGCCAGGAACCGCTGTGCTCCGCCGACGCTGCGGGAAGCCCATCATGGCGCGCTCGCGCTGCCTCGTTGGCTGGTGGGAGTTCTCGGCCCGGTTGTTCAGCCCCTTGTGCGAGCAGTGCTCCACCGAGGGCATCACCTCGCGGTGGGCCGCGCCGTAGGAGCGGAGCTTGTCGGTGACGATCACCCGCGGCACGGCGCCGGTCCTCTTGAGG
>NZ_BMQA01000077.1 GCF_014647875.1 Streptomyces brasiliensis
GGACCACACGTCAGCTTGTCCTCGCAACGCACCTTGTTGTGCAGGTACACGGCCTTGGACTTGGCCACGCACTCGTTCCAGATCCAGCGGCACCGGTCCCACTCCGCTTCGAGCGCAGCCCGCGCGCCAGCGGACACGCGAAGACGATACGTGTACCGGGCGTGCCCGCCATCCCCATTCGTCGTCGCGTCCGTCGTCATGAACCCGAATCTATCTGGGAGGACTGACAGTTGGGAGCTCTTGATCAAGGCGGGCTTGCTCACCCCGTCTCGCGGTGGACGGCCAATCGCCCTCACGGCGATTGCCCTTTCCCTGCCCTGCTCCGCAGGAGTCCGATTCCTCCCCGGCCTGAAGGCCGGGGCATCCTCGGAGGAACCCGGTGATCGTCGCAACACCCCAGCTCGAGGGGTGCGATAGACTTCAAGATCCGGGAGAACCGGAAGCCGCAGGGGGCGAAGAGGCTCACTGCGGAGCGGGCCGCATACTTCCAACTCATGCAGCAGGGCTTCAGCAACAACGAGGCGTGCCGGATCGTCGGGATCGATCCGAGAAGCGGCAGGCGTTGGCGCAACGGGTACATACCCTCCCAACGGAAAGGAGCCGTACGTCCGGTTCCTCCAGCAGTGCCGCCGGCGTCGTCTCGCTATCTGAGCGTGGACGAGCGCATCTATATCGCTGACCGGATACGAGAGAAGGCAACGGTCCGGGCGATCGCCACCGAGGCCGGAAGCCTGATCACGCCCCCTGGCGGTGGACCTCACCCAACCATCGCGTCAGGGCCTTGCGTACCTCATCCGGGTCGGGCTCCTCGGCCGCCCACGCGGCATAGCCGTCGGGTCGGACCAAGAGGGTCGGGCGCAGACTGGTCGCTGGGGAGGCCGTCACCAACCGCCCCGCCCACGGCGCGGCAACCGCAGCGACATCGCGGCCTACCAGCACGAACTTGCCCTCCCGCAGCGCCTCATAGAGCCGAGTCGGTTCCCCTGCCAGGCGGAGGTCCGGTACCCGGCGTCCAGTGAGCGGATGAGTGCCCCGGGGCGCACGGTAGGCGATCCCGATGCCGGAAATGCCGCGTGATGCGCGCGCCTCCACCACGACCAACTGGTGCACGACGGTGGCCAGCGCGGCCCGCAACACGCGGACCAGAGATGATCCGGTGGTGACGGCCGAGAGCAGTGCGTGACTGACGCGCAGGACCCTTCGCCCCACCGGGTGGCGCTCCGCGTGGTAGCTGTCCAGCAGCGCGTCGCCAGCCCAGCCGTGCAGGACAGCTGCCAGTTTCCAGCCGAGGTTGGCAGCGTCCTGCATCCCGGTGTTCATGCCCATGCCGCCAGCGGGCGAGTGGACGTGGGCGGCATCGCCCGCGAGGAACACTCGTCCCTGCCGGTAGTGGGGTACCTGCCGCTCGTCGCTGTGGAAACGGGAAAGCCACCGTGGGTCGTGCATCCCGAGGTCATTGCCGATCGTACGCTTCGTGATGTCCCGGACTTCCTCCAAGGTGAGCGGCGCATCGTCAGGCATCTGTCGGTGCCGGTCCCAGGCGATGATCCGGTACCAGCCGTCCCCGAACGGCGCGAAGAACGTGAAACCATCCTCATTCGAGCTGAAATTGAAAATGTCGTCAGGGGCGCGGTCGAGAAGCACGTCAGCCAACATCACGGAGCTGATGACCGACGTGCCGGGGAACGGCATACCCAGGCTCTGCCGGACGGTGCTGCGCGCCCCGTCCGTACCGACCACATAACGGGCTCGGAGTGTGGCCGTGGTGCCGTCCGGATGGCGTACGTCCACGTCAACGCCCTGCGGGTCCTGCCGTAGCCCGGTGACCCGGGCCCCACGGAGGATGGCGGCTCCCGCTTCCTCGGTCCGGCGCAGCAGGGACCGCTCGACCTGCCACTGAGGAATGGTGAGGATGAAAGGGAAGCGCGTTCGCAGCCTGGAGAAGTCGATACTGAGGCGGCCGAACGGATGCAGCGCCGGGGTTGGTGTGCCGATACGGAGCAGTTCCTCGGCCAGGCCTCGGGCGTCGAGTTGCTCCAGGGTTCGCGCATGGAGGCCGAAGGCGCGGCTCAGGTTGGATTCCTGATCGCGTCGCTCCAATAACGTGACATCGACTCCGGCCTTGGCGAGGTCGCCTGCGAGCAGGAGGCCGGTCGGGCCGGCCCCGACCACCAGAACCTCCGCGTCTGGTGCCCCGTGTTGCTTCGGAGAGGCACCCGGTGACATGTCCGTCGTGTTCATGCTTTCGAGTGTCAGCCCTGTTCGAGGGCGCTGCACGGCGAGATTCCGACCGTCGGCGCAGTCGCGGGCGTGCCACCGGCGAGTGTTGCCACCGCGTCCACGACCGACCCGGAACCGCGCGGTGCCGCGATTCCCTCGACGCCGGGCGCGCAAGGCTCATGTCAATCCCCAGAAAGCGTGGAGGACTTCCTTATGCTGCTGCATGGAGGCCGCCTACGCGTGCGCCAGCCCTGCGAGACCGAACGGGATCCCGAAGAAGATCGGCGGAATTCGCTGCCGGCCGCGCCCCGCAGCCCCCGGCACGCTGGCGCGTTTCCCCACGCCGCCCAGGGGCGATGCGTCTGCGCTCATCACACTCCGCCTTCGCTGATGCCCCTTGGTGACCGGGCAGCACCGCGCCTACCGGCGTCGGCCTCGTCCACGAAGGCCGAGAGGGTCGGCGCGGCGCCGACCCCGGGCCATCGTGAACGGGTCTCATTTCTTCGCGGCGCCCGCGGCGGCGAGGAACTCGTCGACGGTGAGGGTGGCGTGCGAGATCGTCGGATAACGCAGAACCATCGCATCGTAGGCCGGGCGTCCGCCGAGCGCCGCCGTGGCGTCGGTGAAGGTGGTGACGTGAAATCCGTGCTCCATGCAGCTGCGGGAGGTCGACTCCACGCAGTGCGTTCCGATCATTCCGGCGATCGAGATGTACTCGACGTTGTGCTGGCGCAGTTGGACCTCCAGGTCGGTATTGGCCAGCACGTCGATGTTCTTGTGCGGTGCGATCACGACCTCGCCTTCGATGGGCGTGAGTTCGGGATGGAAATCGGCGTTCCAGCTCCCCGCCGCAAACTCGCGGTTGTCGAACATCGCGCGGTGGATGCCGGATACGTGCTTCCAGGTGGTGTAGTCATGCTCGGTATAGGACATCGGCGCGAAGAAGATCGGCATGCCAAGCTGCCGTGCCCCCGCCAGAAGGCGCTTGAGGTTCTCGAATGTGCCGATTCTGTCGAACTCATCCTTGAACGAGGAGTACAGCTTGCCGCCCTCGGAGAACACCTCGTTGACGGTGTCGATAAGAAGCAGTCCGATGCGCCCCGGTTCGTACGACGGCGTCATCATAGAAACTCCTCACGTCTCGGTCTCCCCCTTCGACGGTAAGCAGGCCGCCCGTCACCCGCCCACCGCCGCTAGGCCACTCGGCTGCGCATGCTGCGCTTCTACCGCAGCAGCGGTAGCGACCGTGGCCGTCCACCAACCGGCTGAGTACGCCAGGCGTACCGCACCCAGCGACGGCGTGGAGGTCCTCGATCTCGGAGGTTTCGCATAGTGCTCGGCCATCCGCATCGGTGCTCGGAGGTCCTGACGGCGCTGGTGCTGTCCGGGTCGCACCCGAACGTCCTGGGGAAGGCCGGTGGCACCGCCTGAGCCCGGGGTGGCGTTCCGTGTGAGAGCGATGTAGGGCTTTACCTACCGTCGCTTGACTCAGGCCGGGATCCCGAAGAACGGCGTGAGCGTGGCTCGCCCCAGGGCGTGGGCCACGAGCCGGAAGCCGAGCCAGGAAGGGGTTGCCTCCGTGGCAACGTCGAGCGTGGGGGTGTCCAGAGCGTGTACGACGAACATGTAACGGTGCGGGGCATCCCCCGGCTCGGGCGCAGCGCCGAGGTAGCTGTGTCGGCCGGCGTCGTTGGCCAGCATCTTGGCGCCGACGGGCAGGCGCTCCCCACTGGCGTTGCCCGCGCCGGCGGGCAGTTCGTTCACTGACGCGGGGATGTCGAAGACCGCCCAGTGCCAGAAGCCGCTGACCGTCAGCGCGTCCGGGTCGTAGCAGGTGACCGCGAAGCTCTGCGTCTCGGCCAGATGGCCGTCCCAGGCCAGGTGCGGGGAGCGGTCCTGGCCCGGCCTGCCGAACAGGCTGCTGCGCTGGGCGACGCCCAGGGTCTCACCGTCGGCGATGTCGACGCTGCGGAGCGCGAAGGTCCGCACCGGGAGAAGCACGCTGTAGGGATCGTACGGCTGGGTCATGTCCGATCCTCCATGGTTCGTGACGACCTGGGAGAGCTTGAGGCGGAGGAGCGATCCAGGACGGCGCGTCTTTAAGGAAAGCGCAAGTCAGCTCGGCTTTTCGTCTCAGGCAGCATCACACACCTCGCGGATCATATATGTACATACGATGCTTTAACCCGGGGATATGCGCTAATCATGTCGGATCCGGGCAGGAAGGCGATTGTTCGATGGCGAAGCTACTTTTCGTGATGACTGGGACGGCGTACTGGACGCTCAAGGATGGCACCAGGCACGCGACGGGCTACTGGGCCGAGGAGTTCGCAGCCCCGTACAAGGCCCTCACCCAGGCCGGTCACGAGATCGTCGTCGCCACTCCCCGCGGAGTCGTACCCACGGTGGACATGATGAGCCTGCGCCCCGAGATGGCCGGCAGTGCCCAGATCGCCCTCGAGCTGGAGGCGATCATCCGCTCCGCCGAGGTGATGCGGCGACCGATCCAACTGGCGGACGCCCGCCTGGAGGATTACGACGCCGTCTACTTTCCGGGTGGCCACGGGCCCATGGAGGACCTGTGCGTCGACGCCGACGCCGGCCGGCTGCTGACGGCGGCTCTCGCTTCCGGCAAGCCGCTCGCCATCGTCTGCCACGCCCCGGCGGCGATGCTGTCGACCAGGATTCACGGCAAGTCGCCGTTCGCCGGCTACCAGGTCACCGCGTTCACGAACGAGGAAGAAGAAGCGGTCGGACTCCTCACGCGGGCCAGGTGGACGGTCGAGAACGAACTCATCGAAATGGGCGTCGACTTCACCAAGGGCGAGATGTGGAAGCCCTACACCGTGGTGGATCGCAACCTGTTCACCGGACAGAACCCTGCCTCGGCATCAGTCTTGGCGGAACGCCTGCTCAAGGTTCTCTAGGGATGGCGGCACTGCCCGTCCGACAGGAGCCTTGCCGACCGCCGATGTGCTTGCTTTTCGCCGGGCCGCCTCCAGCACAGCGACCACGCCGACGTTCCGGCGAGCGGCCTGGCTGTTTCCGATGGCGTGCCAGGCCTCCGATGGAGTCAGCCGGGAGGCCCTGGAACGCTGAGCCGCGTCAGTACGGCGTGAAGGGGGTTCTGCAGGGCCGCCTGGCCGGTGCTGTGGCACGCACTGTTATGGCCGCCAGCCGCGACAGCGCGGCTCGCTCCGCTCGCCGTGCCCGGCCCGGCGTGCTTCGGCTGGTCCTGTGCGCGGACACAGGTGGGCCCGCTGCGGGCCCGTCCGAAGGCGCTAGGGCCAGGTGCGTGCTCGGCACGCCAGAGCCGTTGCTCGTCCCGCTGTGATCGGCTCAAGCGCGTCTCAGGCCGGGCTGCTTGCAATTCGTTGGGAAGCGGTCAGCTGGCGACGGGAGTCTCAGGCTGCATCTCGTAGGAGTGCTGGATGGCCTGATGCCGGGTCCCGAGGCCATCCGTGACCTTGCGTTCCCAGGGAACCTGCTGGAGGCGCTTGGTCTCTTCGAGCATCGACGTGGGCTCCAGATTGCGGAAACGGTCGACCTCTCCGGCAGCGACGGACGTCAACGTCGCATAGACCGGTTCAGGATCGAACTGCGCTCGGGGGAAGGCGAGCTTGGAGTAGTCAAAGAGCCGCTGAGACGGGTCGTCCTCCCAGCTCTCCCAGGTCTGGAACATCCGGTCGTTGAAGCCGGTCAGGAATGGCCCCGGGTTGACCGTGGCGACTTCGATGTTGTGCTCCTGCAGCTCGTAGGCCATGGTTTCGGCGATCGCCTCGACCGCGTGCTTGGAAGCGGAGTAGATGCCGGTGAAGGGGTTGACGTTCAGGCCCTCTCGGGATGAGACCCAAACGATTCTTCCGGCGCCGCGCTTGATCATCTGCTTGGCGATCCCCTGAGTGAGCAGCAGCGGTCCGGTGACGTTGACCTCGAACTGGTGCCGGATGTTCGGTGCGGGAATGTCAACTGTTGAGCCGCCTTCGCCGACTCCTGCGTTGTTTACGAGGATCTCCACACCCCAGTTGAGAGCTTTGCGACGATCACCGTCGTTCGTCACATCGAGCTTTTCGACCTGCAGGCTTACCCCTCGCTCGGCTGCCTGCCGCTTCAGCGTCTGGACCTGAGCGTAGATCTCCACCGCGGCGATCACGGCGAACCCCTTTTCCGCCAAGCGCATGGCGGCTTCATACCCGAAGCCGGTACCCGCTCCTGTGATGAGGACCTTCTTGAGTGCCGCATTCGCCATGTCGATGCGCTTCCTTTCGTATTGCTGGTTTCAGCGGTCATCGAGGCCCTGGCCGTCGAGTGAGCTCGACGGAGAGCGAACTGAGGCATGCTGGCACGCTGTCCGAGGGTCTCGTAGTCGCGGGCCAGGCGGCGGTGGAGCGTGATCCAACCCAGCGTCCGCAGGTTGTCCCGGATCTCGTCCGCATCCCAAAGGGCCCGGTTCAGCAGGAGCTGCAAGCCGGCCGGGACGTCGTGGCCGACATACTCCGCGAGCTGTCGGCCGTTATTTCTGCCGACAGGACCTGCGGCGTAGAACCGCAGCCTGCGGCTGTGGCAGGTCATGCCCGTTCTCCTACTGGGAGTCGCGGGCCGCGCTCACGATGAGATCCGTGACCGCCTGGGGGCGGGAGACCAGGGACACGTGCGAGGAGTTGATCTCCACCGTCTTGCGCGCGTGTGCGCGCTTGGCCTCGTATCGCTCGAGGCTCGGATCTATGGCCCGGTCCTGCCTGCCGACGAGGACGTAGACCGGTTTGTCCCGCCAGGCCGCTGCGGTGAGCTTGTCGGTGAACGCCGACTGCGCGATCGGGCGCTGCGTCGACGCCATGACGGACGCCTGCTGCTGCGGGAGGTCCTGGGCGAAGGTCGCGTGGAGCTTGGCGGCTTGGATGTACACGTCCGTGCCCGTGGTGCCGTCGCCGTTGCGGAACGGCACTTGCCTGAACGCCTTGGTGATCGGGGCGGCAGGGAACTTGCCAGAGAGACTGGCGAACGACTCACCCTTGTCCGGCATGATCGCGTTGACATACACCAGTGCCTTGACGTTGTCGAGCCCAGCGGCCGCCTGCGAGATCACCTCGCCGCCGTAGGAGTGTCCGACCAGGACGATCGGCCCCTTGATGGTCTTCAGGAGGCTGTTCAGGTACGCCGAGTCCTGGGGTATGCCGCGCAGCGTGTTGGGCGGCGCGATGACCTGATAGCCGTCCCGCTGCAGGCGCGGCACCACCGCGTTCCAGCTGGACCCGTCGGCGAATGCTCCGTGTACGAGCACCACAGTTGGCTTCTGGCCCCCCGGGGCCCTGCCGAGGTCGTCTGCGGCGTGAGCTAGCACCACGGTCAGGGCGGAGAGCACCGCCGCTCCGAGCGCCAGTCTGCCCTCGCCTGATTTCAAGATCCCAGAGGCGGCCATGTGCTTCCACTTCCTCGATGTACAAGGTGAACTTGGCCTTTTCGGCGACTGAAAACAGTAAGGACCGTACGGAAGGAGTCGGCCATAGCCCGCGATTGCCGTATACGGTCGGCTGCGCGAACTCGGACGGGAGCCTCCGGCGCGGAAGTCGTGACGGTCCGCGCTCTGCCGTATGTCGCGGATCATCATGCTCGCGTGTCCGCGCTCGCCGTGCATCCGGTGCCGTGCTGGGTGATCGGCAGCGGGCGTGGCGGCCGCTTGGCGGGCCGGCGCTGTTGGACCGCGGGGTCCTGGCTGACCTGGAGGGTACGGCTCCCGATGGTTGGCGCGCCGCGTCGCGGGTCGGGCGAGGGTGCAAATGGGTGAATCACCGGAGCTGTGGTGGAAGTGGACGGTTTTTGATGCCGCCCCGGCCGCCGGCCTCCGGTGTGAGCGGCACCGACGCGTGCCGCACCATGCCGTGAGGAGGAGTCGGCGCCGTCCTACGTCTGGCCGACCATGGTGGCGGGTGTGACGATGTGGTCGAAGTCCTCGGCACTGATGTAGCCGGAGGCCAGTGCGGCCTCGCGCAGGGTGGTGTCCTCGTCGTGGGCCTTGTGGGCGATCGCGGAGGCCTTGTCGTAGCCGATCACGGGTGAGAGTGCGGGGACCAGCATCAGGGACCGGTCGACGTAACTGTCGATCTGGGCCCGGTTGAGCTGGGCGCCCTCGACGCAGCCGGGCAGCACCAGGTCTGCCGAGAGTCTCAGCAGTCAGGGAAAGTTTCTGATATCCACGAGTTTCCAACGCTCGGCAACCGGCCCGATCCGGAAAACTTTCCAATTCACCGGCATCCCGGGTGGTGCTCTCGGCGGTCGAGGTGTCCCAGATTCGGGCGATCGCGGCCTGGAAGGCGAAGACGGTGGCATCGTCGAAGCCCGCCACGTTGATGACGAGCAGGCCGGGTTCGGACAGGTGCGCTTCTCGGATCGGGTCCACGTCTGTCGGTACGTGTTCGTGTACGGCCGGGGTTCTGTTCAACCTCCGGATTCACCTGACCGGGTGAGCTCTCAGTGAGGTTTTCTCGGCGGAGATCACTTCCAATTGCTGTTGAGGACAAGGGCGGCTCGGGCGATGTCGCCGATCCGGCTGGGGCTGAGCGTGATGTGCTGCAGTGCGCCATCGCTGTTTGAGCTCGGCGGCGGTGCGCTCGCCGAGGGCCCGGACGCTGCGCATGAGCGTGTTGGAGGTGCAGGTGTCCGCGCAAAGCGCCTGCTCGTCCTACCAGGGGCTTTACGTCTGCCCGTTCCCAGGGTCCTACCGCCCGATCCGACCGCGTACGAGCACCTCACACCACTTCGCGAAGATCATTTCGCTGAGAAAACCTCAATGCGGACTCGTACCGACCGGAGCGCCGTGATACGGCGCGAGGTCGATCGTGCGGGTCAGCGAGGACTCGTTGAGCCGCATGAGCTACTCCGCGCCGCGTGGCGTGGTTAACCTCTTGGGTTGCCCGAGGTGCCCGGCGAGCCGTCCGGGCAGGCATCGTGAAGATCAACATAGGCTCCGCCCTCAACATCGCCTTCACGCGCGCGGTCCGTGACGCTCCGGCGGCCCAGCCCGACCTGACCGACCCCCGCCCCTACCTCGCCCGCGGTCGGAGGCGATGGCGGAGGCGGTACGGCTTCTGCTCGCGGTGGTGAGCGGCTCAGCGAGCCGCGGCCCCCGTGCCCATACGCCGCGGGCCCGTGCTCCCCCGAGGGAGCACGGGCCTGAATTCAGGGTGGGTCGTATCGATCAGCGGCCGTCAGTCATCGTCTTTGTCTGGGACGTTGGGGATGACCTCGTGCTTGGGAGCGGGCATCGTGCTGTCGGCACCCTTGACGCTCTGCCAGATGGCCTTGTTGAGTTCCTGCTCGGGAGCGCGGTCGGCGCCGGAGAAGTCCATCTTCGACGACTGTGCGGCCATCGGAGCGGTCGCCGTGTTCTGCTCGTCCAGGGACTGGGTGGGAGTGATCGCAGCGTACGGCGTGTAGTCGGGCTTGTTGGTGAAGCTCGCTGTCATGGGGGTGGCGGCGGCGTCGAACTGGGTCAGCGGGCCGATGCCGTCGAGCAATTCCATGGTGCGCATCATCGACACCGTGCTGTACATCGTAGAGTCGACCTTGCCCGTCTGGGTGTACGGGCTGATGACCAGCGAGGTGGTCCGGTGCGCGTCCACGTGGTCGGGGCCGTTCTGCGCGTCGTCCTCGGTGACGAAGATGGCGGTGTCCTTCCAGTACTTGCTGTGCGACACCGCGTCCACGATGCGTCCGAGGGCCAGGTCGTTGTCGGCCACGGCAGCCCTGGGCGTGGGCTGGCCAGGTGTCGTACCGGACGTGTGGTCATTGGCCAGCCGGATGAACTCCATCTTGGGCAGATCGCCCTTGGCGACGTACTGGTTGAACTCCTTGGTCCACTCGTCGGCTCGCGCGTTGTCCCTGATCCCGCCGCTCTGCGCGGCGTAGTTGGGGTCGGTGTGCGCGGTGAGCCTCGGCTCGGTCGCGAACACCTTGGCCGGGAGCGGTCCGCCGGCCCACATGCCGTAGTTCCGGTAGGAGACACCGGCGTCGTCGAGCCGGTCCCAGATCCGCGAGTCACCGGTGATCTTGCCGGGGTCGGTGGCGGGGTTGGTGTAGACGTCGTCGCTCCGGCCGCGGCCGCTGTAGGCCACGGGCCACAGGTGCTCGTTGTAGCCGTTGGACTCCGATGCCGTCGCCCATTCCCAGCCGTCGGAGGACACCGCGCCGTCGGTGTAGAAGTTGTCCAGGGTGACGAACTTCCGTGCCATCGCCCGCTGGTTCGGCGCCGACTCGTCGCCGAACAGGTTCAGCTTCGGGTCGCCGTTGCCCTTGCCGAGGGAGCCGAAGACCTGGTCGTAGGTCCGGTTCTCCTTGACGACGTAGATGACGTGCTTGATCGGAGACGCGTCACCGGGCCGCACCGGGATGACGTCGCCGGGGCCGACGTTGTGACTGCCCTCGTTGAACCGGTCATTGGTGCGGACCTGCTTGGTGTAGTGCGCCAGCTCGTCGCGGTCCGGGACCGGAATGTCCGAGAGCGTGCCCGTGATCATCGAGCCGACGTACTGGGCGTAGTCCAGGCCACTCACCGTCGGCTGGGGACCCTTCGGGTTCGGTCCGGCACCCAGGCCCTTGGCGTTGGTGACCAGCAGCCGCCCGTCGCGGGTGAGGGTGACGGTCGTCGGGTACCAGCCCGTGGGGATCAGGCCGGTCACCTTGTCCTGCTGCTCCGGCCGGTCGGCCAGGTCGACCACCGCAACATCGTTGTTCCCGGCGTTGGCCACGTACAGGGTGTGGCCGTCGGGCGAGATGTCCAGTCCTTGCGGACTCGTACCGACCGGAGCGCCGTGATACGGCGCGAGGTCGATCGTGCGGGTCAGCGAGTCGTCGGCCGGGTCGATTCCGACGATCTTGTCGGCGTCGGTGACCGAGACGTACATCTCGCCGGTGGCCGGATTGCGGATGATCGACGTCGGGTGGCTCCCGACTTCCAGCGTCTTGCGGACCTTCAGGGTCGCGGTGTCCACGACGGAGACGGTGTTCGTGCCCCAGTTGGACACATAGGCGGTGCGTGCGTCGCCGGACAGAGCGACCGTGAACGGATTGGGACCGGTGGCCACGGTGCTCAGCACGTTCCCGGTGGAGAGGTCCACGGTGGACAGCGCGCCTGTGCCGTTGTCCGCCACATAAAGGCGTTTACCGTCCGGCGCGACGGCCACATCCGAGGGGAACGATCCCTTGGGCAGGATGATCGGGGCGTCCTCGGTGAGCTGCCCGCCTCTGAGGGAGTAGACGCGCACCTTGTCGTTACCGCCTGCCGCGGCGTAGAGCTTGCTGCCGTCCGGGCTCCACGCAAGCCCGACGAACAGTGCCTGCGAGCCGGTGTAGTTGACCTCCTGGACGACCTTGCCGCTGGCCGCATCCAGCAGCGACAGGGTCTGGGTGCGATCGCCGTCATTGCTGACAGCGAGGTACTTGCCATCCGGGCTGAGCGCGGACCCGAACGGCTTCTCGCCCAGCTTCTCCTGATGACCGGCCGGGGTGATCTTCCAGCCGTATGTGGCCAGCGCGGTGCCGTCCGGCTGCGGACCCGCATGAGGCGGAACGATCGCCGCGACGGCCACGCCTGAGGCCGCGGCCACCCCGGCTACGGTGGCTGCGAGCAGCCGCCAACGTCGTAGAACCCTGCGCATGAACACTCCTTGGACGGGTGTCGGTGCAAGCAACAGGAGCGGATCCTTCACAGGGAAGACAAAGCCTGTGTAAGTGGCAAGCAAATGGGTTGTGTCGGATGACCGCCATTGGGCGGACAGCGGCGTGACATCGAGCCAGCCCGGTAGGGCCTTTACGGGCAGGCGAATTGAGGGTCCGACCGTTCTGCCCGCTCGGAACAGTGATGGGTTTCGAAAGGGTAGGTCGACCTCATTGCAAAAATGCCGCAAAGTCATCTGCCCTCGTTTCAGGTGACGTGAAGAGTCGCACGGTGGGTGGGGATGCGCCCGTCGAAGTCCCCATCTTTGCAGGCAGGTTGGTGCCGCTCCGCTCGGCCGGGTAGGTCCGCGAAGGCCTCACGTGCCATCAGGAACGTATGAGAAAGGCAAAAAGGCGTGCCCGGTTATTGGCTCGACCTTGGCGTGTGCTTTGCGATCCTAGGTCAGGGCCAACTGGCCGAACAGACGGGCCCACAGTGCCCGCTGGTGGACGTACGGCGCGGTTGTGGTGAACGTGGAACGCGGCCGGCCTGCGCCGCGGGCACGCGCGGCGGCCGGACTTGGCACGCAGACTCGGCAACAAGTGTCTTCTTTTATCGCGGGATTCGCCGATATCTCCGGTACGGAGAGGAACAGGATGTCCCGCACTCGTGGTTGAACTCGCCACGTCGTGTCAACCCGACGGCCATCCAAGGAGCCGTCGGCGCCGGAAACGCAGGGCGGCCGAGGATCACAACTCTCCGGTCTTCAGGTCGACGCCATGCGCCTTGAGGGTGGCGGTCGCCCTCCGGGGCGGCCGAGGATCGCAACCGTGACCCGCACGTGGATCCGCGGATGCGGCAGCTGGTGGCGGTCGCTCTCCGGGGCGGCCGAGGATCGCAACGACGTCACCGCGGACGCCGAGCGGCTCACCCTCGCGTGGCGGTCGCCGGCCGAGGATCGCAACGCCAAGGGTGACGCGGTGGCTCTCCAGGACCTGAAGAGTGGCGGTCGCCCTCCGGGGCGGCCGAGGATCGCAACGACTGGGGCGTCGACAACGGCGTCTCACCGCTGGCAGGTGGCGGTCGCCCTCCGGGGCGGCCGTGGTGGAGGCGTGTGAGCGGTGCGGGCGGCCCCGTGACGGCGAGCCCGGGATCGTGTACGACGATGCCCCGGCCGAGGACGGGCGGCACTGCCCGGACTGCCGGATCGACATTGCCCGGCAGCCGCCCGGACTGTTCAAAGTCTTCTTCGGGCGCCGCACGTGAGCGGCTGGGAGAAGGCCACAGCCCACGGGCTACGCCGCGGTGGCGCCCAAGCCATCGCAGACGCCGGCGTCCGTCAGGCTTTCCCCGTCCTGACGGGCGCTGTTGTCTGCCGGGGATAACGACCAGCGGAGATGCTGTACCGTCAAGCGCAGGCGCGGGGCCTCATGCGGTCGGAGATCGACTGCGACAAGCACGGGAGAACTCGTGATCACGAACCGCGCCAACGCCGCTCAGTTCATCGCCCGCCAACTGCCGCAGCCGCACGAGACTGATTTCGGCGGCGAGTTGGTGCACGAACTGTTGGCTACTACCCATGCAGACTGGGTGTGCCCGCCGTCTGGCCACTCCATCAGCTGGGCCGACTGCTATGCAGGCGCCGACATTCTGCCGCTGACCCACAAGGCAGCTCTGCTGCTGGAGCCGAACGGGGAGCCGCGGCCGATCCCGGAGCACGTGACTGGCGAGGCGAGGAAGCGGGCAAAGCGCGCCGTCCAGCATGCTGTGTGGCTCTGGCGCGAAGCTCATCGCCGCGGGCTGCCTCGTCCGCAACTCGCGGGCGGGGCAACGTCGGCCGCCGCGCCGGGATAACGGCACTCTCACAAACAAAGGTGCCTGGCCTGCGGAATCGCAGGCCAGGCACCTTTACAGCGCAGGCCGGGCGCCCTTACAGGCATCCGTCCCGGCGCACCCGGCGGCCTCGGCGGCCGTTCAGCTGGTGTAGATCGTGGCCGTCGGGTTCGACGGGGTGAGGTCGACCGAGCCGTGCCAGTCGAGGAATCCGTCCTGCGGGAGGTAGTCGGAGCCGAGGAAGAAGCCCCGGGTGACGGACGTCGTGTGGATCGTGGTGCCCGCGTCGACGCCGATCGGCACCCGGACGAGCTTGATCGTCGCGATGTCGTCGGCCGTCGTGCCGGCCGGCAGCTCCACGGTGGACGAAGCCGGGACGTCGCGGGTGAGCGACCAGGTCGGGTCGCCGCCGGTGCCGAGGTGGTCGGAGCGGTACACCGTCGGGGAACCCTTCAGGGTGACCTCGACGGAGACGCCCGACGTGGTGTCCCCGACGGGGAGCTGGTCCTTCTTGACCGTCAGGAAGAGGTAGTTGCGCTCGTCGCCGACCTCGGCGGTCGCCGGATCACCGGGGTTCTCGATCTTGCCCTCTCGCACCATCTCTTCCGCCGTGACCTGGTAGGTCCAGGGATGGGCGTCCATGATCGACTCACGCGGGTGGTCCGCGGGGAGGGTCTCGTCGTACGACAGCGCGAACCGCATCGGGTCGGTGACGTTGTCACAGATGTTGTTGTTGGAGGTGCAGGTCTCGATGAGGGCGTGGTCACCCTCGTAGGTACCGGCGAAGTGCTGGGTCACGTGGCTGGCGCCCTGGTAGGTGTCGGAGCCGGGCACGCGGTTGCCGTTCGCGTCGATTTCGACGGAGTAGACCCACTCGATGTCCGTCGTCCTGCCCCAACGTGCCATCAGCGCCGGGGTGTTGGTGCCGCCGTCCTCGTTGGACCAGATCACCGAGTAGGTGAGCACCTTGTGCCCGGGCGTGGCGGCCGGTGCCGACTCGTGCCATGCGACCAGGGGCGCGTCCGTGAACGAACTGGCGTACTGCCCGCCGTAGTCGGCCAGGTTGCGCCCGTAGATGACGGGGGCGAACCGCAGGAACTCGTAGTCGGGGTCGTCGGTCGGCACGGTCCTCACGTGCAGGTCGGTCAGCACCGCCCGCCGTACCCCTGCGGGGGTGCGGTCCCCCGCGAAGGAGAACGTCAGGGTGTGCCGGCCGGCGGCGAGTCCGCCGAGCGCGAACTCGCGCGCGATCGGATGGGCGGAGGGGATCACGATGTCGGACTGGTACTTCCCGTCCACCGACATGGACACCACGGCCGACTCGGCCCCCGCTTTGCCCCAGTCCGCGCCGGGAGCAGCGGCGGAGAGGTCGAGCAGGCTCTCCCCGGTCCGCGTCGTGGTGAACGTGACGGTGTTCCCGGCCGCGCCTCGGACGAGGGTGATGTGGGCGTGGCCGATCGACGCGGCCGCGGCCGGGGCGGCGCCGGTGGCGAGCAGGGCGGGTACGAATGCGGCACCTGCCAGGGCGGCCGCAAGTCTACGCATGAGCACCTGTACTCCCGAGAACGTTGGGAATGGCTGCGCAGTAGGCTGCCCCAGGTCCTCTAACGGCCGACGGCGGTCACCCGAAATGAACGTGAACCGTCAACTCGCGCGGAGCACGGTCACGCTGCCGTCGTTCGGCCGTCGCAGGTGTCGGGGCAGGGGCCTGGATGGGCCGAGAGCTGGATAGGCTTCCGTTCATGAATACGGCCGTGACCAGCGGTGGGACCGCCGAACCGGTCATCCTGGGCGGGAAGGAACTGACCTCCGATCCGAACCTGAAAGCGCGGTTCGTGGACTCGGCCCACCAGATCCTGGCGGACCTGGTCCGCGAAGGTGCCGCGCTCGGCTGGGTCGTACCACCGTCAGGTGCGATCTCTCGGTTTCGGGACAGTGGTGTGAGAGACAGTGGGGCGTTGGTGTGTTGCCGCTGGTCGGTGGCTGTTTCGGTGTGTGGGGTCACTGTCCTGAGATGAGAGATCCGGGGTGTAAGTACTGTCACCGGTCGATATATGTGCAGGTCGCGTACTGACACGAAGGCGAGAGGTCGCAGCCGGCCGTCCCCAGGTGGGCGCTCTACTTCCTAGATGTCGTGGTGGCGCATGTCGTTGGTGGATACAATCTGCGCCTTCCTTGGTGCGAGTTGAACGGGGGCTGCCGAATGTCGGAGGATGGCGGGAATGGGGATGAGGGCGAAAAGGTAAAGGTTCCCGAGCTCTTGGACGTTGTATGGGTTGCTCTTGGCTTCGCTGTCTGGGTGATCCTGGTCGCCAAGTTCCTGAAATCTCAGGGGATTTCCCGAACCGAAGACCTAGGCAAGGGGGGTGGCCTTCTCATGTTGATCTCAATGGGTGCCGCAACCTATTGTTTCTCCGCTATCGGCTCGCAGCTCGGCAGAGAAGTGGAGCGAGGGAAGATTACTTGGGCGACGTATTGGACAACGCTGATCGGTATTGCCGTAGCCACTTTTGCGTTTCTCGGTGTTACGGGAATCGATGACTTCTTGAAGCTGTGGGATTCAGTGAAGTAGGCACCCTGAGAACCCAGGGCGCGAGCTTTCTCACGGTGCGGGCTTGATCAGGTCGAGTGCGTGGTCGGGATGTGACCGGTAGTGATCAACTGCGGCGGCGTGGTTGCGCCAGCCGGCGAGCTCGGCGAGCGCGAGGACGGTGTTGCGCAGGCTGGCCATGGCGCGGGGTGCGTTGCCAGTGCGGATCTTCGAGGAGTCTTCGCGCAGAGTCACGTCGCGCAGGTGGTGCAGGGCTTCCACGCCCCAGTGCTCGCGGATGTGTTCGCCGAGCTGGGCAGCGGTGACTTGGTGCATCGTCAGGTCAGTCAAGGCGTACACCCGTTCGAGGGTCAGCTTGCCGGAGGCCAGGACGCGGCGGCGGCGCACGATCTGCAGGACCTGGTCGGCGTGGGGGAAGGGCAGGCCGGGGACGGTGGCCGCCTTGAGACGACGGGTCTCGTCGCGGCCATGCGCGGTGGCGCGGGTCTTGTCCATCAGCGGGATCTCGTGCCAGGGCAGCTGCTTGAGTTGGGTGTGCAGGGTGGGGTGGTTGCCCTTGATCAGGGCGATGTAGTGGGCTCCCTTCTCCTCGACGAGGAAACGGGCGTGGTCGTGCTGGGTGAGCAGGGCGTCGAAGGTGACGACCTTGTCGGTCAGGTGCACAGGTTCGAGCAGGGGACGGAACGCGGAGATCTCGTTGCTCTTGGAGTCGACCTGGCGCTGGGCGATGACGGTGCGGGTGTTGTGGAGGCAGGCGGCGAGCAGGTGGACCGCGCGGCGGTCGCGGGTGCGCGAGCCGCGCGCGGTCTTGCCGTCCACCGCGACAGCCTCTCGCTTGACCAGGCCGTCTTCCGGGGTCGGGGCACTGAGAGGGTCGCAGTGCTGTAGCTGCACCCAGGCGCCCAGGGCCTGGTCGAGGGCGTCGCCATCGAGGCGGGCGAGCAGACGGGCCAGCGTGCAGGTGCGCGGGATGCCCCGGGCCAGGCCGATCCGCTCGCGCAGGGCCGGGTCAAGTCCGGCGGCGAAGCGGACGAT
The DNA here is from genome assembly GCF_014647875.1 of Streptomyces brasiliensis. Taxonomy (GTDB): domain Bacteria; phylum Actinomycetota; class Actinomycetes; order Streptomycetales; family Streptomycetaceae; genus Streptomyces; species Streptomyces brasiliensis. Next base: position 17,292 of record NZ_BMQA01000077.1, read on the forward strand.
GCCGGCCCAGGTCGAGGCCCCGGCCAGCACGGCCGTGGTGCACAGCACCAGCAGGGCTCCGAGCCGGTAGCGGCGGCCGCGAACCCGGCGCGGGTCGGGCAAGCGATCCAGGACATCGGCCAGGCCGACCAGATGGTCAGCGTCCTGGTCGGAGGTGCCCGGCAGGCGGTCGTGGTGGCGGGTGATGGTGGAGATCAGGAAGGATGGCATGCGGACGCGGCTTCGGTTGTGATCAACGGCTTCAGACACCTTGATCATCCGAGGCCGCGTCTCGTTTCACCAACGCCGTGAAACCGACAACGCGCCTACTGCATCACAACCGTGACGTCTCGTCACCCGAGAACGCTCGAGCCCTGCCTGAGAACCTGAGGTGGCTTATGGCGCGGTGTTGATGCCGTCCACTGGTGCTCGAAGATGACGCCAGGGCGCTGGTCCATGGTGAACCTGGCCACGGCTCGTACGGAGCCGTCGTCGTGCTCCAGGACGAGGCTGTGCAGAGTGCCACGGTCGGCATCGCGGACGGCGGACTCGGCGCGGCTGTGAAACGCGTCGGCCCACTCCTGCGGGCCGACGGCCCCAAGCACGGTCGGTTGTGGCACCAGGCATCTCCTTGGCTCGGGTTGGCCCCCGCCCCGGAACAGTGACCAGGGGCGCGGATGGATAGCTCCTGGTCCACGCCGTCACGGCAGTGTGACCTCGCGCGCCCGGCCAATGCCGAAGCGCTGCGCCAGCCGAGTCATGATCTGCGACATTTTCGACGGCAGCGAGTCCGGCTCCGGGATGGTCACCGGTCGCTGCCGGCCGTTCTGGATCGCCGCTATCCGCCAGCCCTCCGGCGTACGGACACAGACGATGATCTGCCGCGACAGCCGTCGCTTCGGCAGCTTGCTGCGCCAGGGCATGAGAACCGATCCGTTACCCACCAGCACGGCCACGGAATCGGTGATGAAGCGCAGCGATTCGATCTCGCCGACCATCGCCGAGCCGGCGATCACGCCGCGGAACAGCTTGTCGTGGTTGTCCTGCAGCTGCGCCGCGCCGGTTGCCCAGCTGCCGTCGTAGGACACGTAGTCGGCGTCGTTGGTGAATAGTCGCCCGAACCCGGCGGAGTCCGCTTCCGTCCAGGCCCTGCAGTACTCCGCGAAGAGCTCGCGAATCTGGGCCTCCTGGGTGCGATCTCTCGGTTTCGGGACAGTGGTGTGAGAGACAGTGGGGCGTTGGTGTGTTGCCGCTGGTCGGTGGCTGTTTCGGTGTGTGGGGTCACTGTCCTGAGGTGAGAGATCCGGGGTGTAAGTACTGTCACCGGTCGATGTATGTGCAGGTCGCGTACTGACACGAAGGCGAGAGGTCGCATCGTCGCGACGGTGAGCAGCCGTTCCAGCCGAGGGTGGCGTACTCCAGGGAGAAGCCGCGGCGGATCAGCGTCGGGTGGTCGGTGTCATCCGTGCTGGTCACCGCGAGATCCTCCCAGACCGGTTTCGTAGGTTCGGTGTGTCCGGTGTTCTGACAGGCAGCCGGGCTTCACCCGGCCCGCGCCTGCGTTCGCGTGCAGCGCGAGGCCGTCAGGGGGCGCGCGATTGTGTGCCAGGTGCGGGGGTGTCGGCAAGGCCCCCTTCATCCGTAGGTGTGCTGCCCGTTGACATTTTCCTGTGCCACGCGGGGTGCCGTAGTGTCGCCAGCCGGCTGCGCGCGGGTGAACTGCTGCGCAGGCAGGACAGCAGGGAAGGGGCGGGTCCGGGGTGAGGGGTAACAAGGACTGGGTTGAGGACGCGGCCTGCCGGGACGCGGATCCGGACGCGCTGTTCGTGGAGGGCGCCGAGCAGAACCGGGCCAAGGCGTTGTGTGCGGGATGTGCGGTGCGTACCGAGTGCCTGGCCTACGCTCTCGATCACCGGATCGAGCACGGTATCTGGGGTGGGATGACGGAACGCGAGAGGCGTGCGCTGCTGCGGCGCCGGCCGACGGTGACGTCCTGGCGGCGGCTGCTCGAGACCGCGCGCACCGAGCAGGACGACCGGGCAGAGGCTTTGCCCGGTGATGGCTCGCGTAGGGCCGCGGCAGGCTGACCGGCGCCTTGCCGATCCTGCATCAGGCCGTCCGTCCGTGATCAGATGCTGGGGATGGGTGGTTCTGTGACTCTCTGGCAGTCCGGGCACAGTTCGTGCCGCCCTTTGTCTGTGATGACGGTTCCCCAGCCGCGGCACGTCTCGCAGCCGCGCGCCAGTACGGCGTCCGCGTGAAGCGCAGGCTGGGAAGTGGCGCCGGGTCCGTAGTGGGGTAGGGAGCTTCGGCAAGATCGTGTGATGAAAGTTCACCCTGGTGGACGGGGCGCGGGCCTCCGGTTCGCGTGCGCGCGCGTGACGCCGACACGCCTGGCGCCGGTTCCTGACTCGACACAGATCATCAAAAAGGGTGTCTTTAACTTGAATTCTGACTCAACGTGACATTTCGGCTGTAGATATTGATGTGTCCGACCAGGCGGGTGCATCAGGCACCTGCCGTGAAAGGAGCACGGAATGCGAGTTTCCCGACTTGCCGCCGCGCTGGGCGTCGCAGCCGCCGTCCTGCTGGGCGGCGCCACTGGCGCCAGCGCCGCAACCTATGCGCCCTCAGCGGTATCTCATGTCACGTACGACCGTGGTCACGACCATGGTGACTACGGGCGCGGCGACCGTGACGACCGCTGGGGCAACCACGACCGTGACGACCGCTGGGGCAACCACGACCGTGACGACCGCTGGGGCAACCACGGCTGGGGCCACGACCGTGACGACCGCTGGGGCAACCACGACCGTGACGACCGCTGGGGCAACCACGGCTGGGGCCACGACCGTGACGACCGCTGGGGCAACCACGGCTGGGGCCACGACCGCTACGGTCACCGCTGACTGCCCTTGGCCTCATGAATTCACCATGCGAGCGGCTGCTGGTGACGGAGTGTGAGGTAGGCGAAGGAGGGTGCCTCGACCTGCGATGATCTGGTTTGTCGAGAACTGGATCATGGCGGGGAGGAGGCACCCTCCGGGTGTCGAAGCTTACCGAGTGGGCGGAGGGCCTGTCGCTGTCGACGGGCGGGCGGAAGCTGGTGGGCAAGGCGGGGGTGGTGCCGGTGCGGCGGCTGGCGGACAAGGTCGGGCTGACCGACGCGTTGTCGGCGGCGCTGGTGCGGCGGGACTTTCATCCGGTCCACGACCGCGGCGGTGTGCTGGTGACCGCGGCGTGCGCGGTACTGCTGGGGGCGCGCTCGATCGCGGGCATCGAGGTGATGCGGCAGGCCGCGCTGGTGCTCGGGGATCCGGCCTCGGCCTCCACGCTGTACCGCACACTGGACGGGATCGGCCCGGTCCACCTCACCAAGATCGCTTCGGCGCGGGCCAAGGTCCGCTCTGGCGTGCATGACCTGCTCGACCTGCGCCCGGGCAGTTTCCCCTGGATACGCGTGGACGGCAGACCGCCGACCGGCTGGACGGTTATGGACGTCGATGCCTCCTTCGTGCCCGCGCGCTCCGAGAAGGAGGGCGCCGAGCCGCACCGCAAGGGCTTCGGTCTGCACCCGCTGCTGATGTTCTGCGACAACACCGACGAGCACTTGGTGTGCCGCCTGCGCCCGGGCTCGGCGGGCGCGAATACGGCATCGGACCACATCGAGGTCTCCACCGAGGCGATACGCCAGCTTCCTGCCCGCCGCCGGCGCAAGGTCCTCTTCCGCGCCGATGGTGCCGGCTCGACCAAGGAGTGGCTCGCCTGGATCACCACAGGGGGCGGCAACAAGGCCAACACCTGGGAGTACTCCGCCGGCTGGACCCGGGACGAGGACTTCTGGACCGCCCTGCCCAAGGTCCCCGAGGATGTATGGACCGCTGCGCTGGACGCCCAGGGCGAGCCCCGCCAGGACGCCGCCCTGGTCGAGATCACCGATCTGCTTGACCTCGACGGCTGGCCGGACGGGCTGCGGGTGATCGTGCGCCGCGAACCCATCCACCCCAAATACGCCAAGGATCTCAAGCCCTACGAGATCTCCACCGGCTTCCGCTACCAGGCGATCGCGACCAACACGCCCGGCCGTCAGCTGCAGTGGCTGGATGCCCGGCATCGCGTCCACGCCCACGTCGAGTCCGGCATCAGAAGATCGAAAGCGCTCACCCTGACCCGACTGCCGTCCTTCAAGTTCGCCCTGAACCAGGCGTGGTGCACCCTGCGCGCTCTCGCCATGGACCTGCTCTCCTGGCTGCAGCTCCTCGCCCTGGACGGCAAGCTCGCCAGGGCCGAACCCGCCACCATCCGCACTGAACTCCTCGACGTCCCAGCCAAGTTAACCGAGCATGCCCGCCGCCGCGAGCTGAAGTTCGACCCCTCCTGGCCCGCCTCACACGCAGCTATGGGCGTCTGGAACAGCATCCAGACCCTGCCCAGCCCCGACTGACCACTCGGGCCACCGCCCCGACGTCCCGGAAGGAGAAGACCCGCACCACCATCGGTGCGTGGAACGCCGACGCCCACCGCGACGACACGCGGCACACCGGCCTGACCAGCGAGCATCACACTGCAGGACGAACCGTCAGAAACCGGACACCCGCCGAACCCCTCATGCCGGCGCGCGCACGTGAAGCGCGTCGGCACCTTTAGCCAGGACCTGGTGGGCAAGGTGCTCGCAACGGACGCGACGGTCACCTACGACACCGGCGAAACCCTCAAGCATATGATCGCGGCGAGCAACTGCGTCGTGGCCGGAGACAGCGGAGGACCCCTCTTCAGCGGTGGAACGGCCCTGGGCCTCGCGTCGGGCGGCAACTACATCAACCAGCCCTGCGGGGATTCCGATGCCCAATCTGATCGCGTCAGCTGGTACGAACCGGTCTACAAGGTGCTCTCCTGGGAGGGCCTGAAGGTCTACTAAGCCGCTCACCCACGCCGCCTGCGTCCCGAAGAAACAACGCAGGCGGCGTGGGAGTCTGCGAGCGAACCTGAAGGCCCCCCTCCGCGTCAAAGATGTGGACGCGGGGCTGGCATCAGGGATTGAGAAGCCTCCGCGCGCCATGCCTCCGGTAGGCAATCCGTCGTCGGCCACATTCCGAGGGAACATCATGAACATACGAGCGAAGCACCTCGTCGGCCTGCTTCTCGCGCCCTTGCTGGGTGCCTGCCTCCTTGCCGGCTGCGGCGACGGTTCACAAGCCGACAACGGCCAGGCCCAGTCACCACAGAAGCAGCAGGAGCGCGCCCGTCAAGTGGCCGATGCCTGGCGGGGATCCGCATCGGCCACTGCATGGAGCCAGGGGTACTACCCCATGGCCGACGCGGTACAGATACCGAAGTCCGGTTGGCACAGCCAGGCGGACGAGCGGGCCTTCGAGACCAAGAACTTCGTGCTGCGGGGCAATTTGCCCGCCGCGACCGCCCAGCAGGGGAAGGTGGACTGGACAAGCGGGGACACTCTGACCCGTCCGCTGTGGGGAGTGAGGAAGGCGTACCAGTCGTTCGCCCTCAACAACAGTGAGGGCCCCCGGCTGACCGTGACAGGAGCGAAGCTCGGCCCAACGACAATCGTCACGAGCCGAGGAACGGCCACCGTTCCCGCTTGGCTGTTCACCCTGGAGGGTTATGACACCCCGCTCAAGCGTGTCGCCGTCACCCCGTCAAAGCTTCCCCAGTCACCGATCTCACAGGCCCGGCAAGGGTCTGCCGGCGGCCTCAGGGGTGTCCCCCGGCTCGCCGGGACAGCAACGGACGGCCGATCCATCACGGTGAAGGCCACTCACGGGGCCTGCGACACCGGCCCCGTCGTCAAGGCACTGGAAACGAACGAGAGCGTCGTGCTGTACGCCTCCGTCACGGGAGCAAAGAGCGGCCCCTGCAGTTCCGAAATGATCGAACAGAACGTCAAGATAGAGCTGCGCAAAGCGCTCGGTGACCGCATTCTCCTCGATGCCTTCACCGGCCGGCCAGTGCCGTACGGAGGGCCCAACGGGCTGTCGCCGAGCTGGACCTTGGGGTTGAGGGCGTTGGTGGTCAGTCCCTGGCGCCAGCCCCGTCCGAAGTGGTCTCTGGTGTCGGTGGTCGGCAGGTCGTCGGCCTCGCTGTCGGTGCTGTCCTCGCCCGTGCGGCGGCGCAGTGTGGCGGCCAGCATTCGGCTGCCCATCCAGAGCAGGTAGGTGGCGCCGGCGAGGCGCAGCCCGTCGTAGGCGATCCGGGAGGCGGCCAGCACGGCGGTGACGCCGAGGGAGGAGAGGACACCCCAGAGCAGCGTGCCGGTCTGGATGCCGAGGACGACGCCCCAGGCGCGTGAGCGGTGGCCGACAGCTGCGGTGCGCAGTATGAGGGCGGTGTCGAGGCCCGGAGTCATCGTCAGGAGACCGACGACCAGGGCGAAGGTCCAGAGTGCAGTCGTGTCCGTCACGGCTCTGAAGCCTATCGGGGCCCCGCCAGAGGGTTGGCCGGAAGCGTGCGAACATGGTCGGCTCTCCGCGATCTGGATAGCCGAGGCTGCGGCGAGCGGGTGCCGCTGCAGCGGATTCCCCCGGCGTGGCTAGGCCGCCGTCCTGTACCGGCGGCCGCGTTCAGGCCGCGTCCCCTCGAGGGATCCGCTGTTCAGGCATTCAGGTCACGATGCCACTACCAAGGTGATCACCGTGATGCAGGAAGCCTGTTCCTGTCACGCTTCCAGAACCCCGCCGAGCAGGCAGATCACCACCAATCGAGCGTCGTCCGACTATGCCGAAGCCCTGCCGCGGCCGGAACATCGTCCCGCCCATCGCGCGCAAGGGGGTCGAGTCCTCGCAGCGGCTGGGCCGCCACCGTTGGACCGTGGAGCGGACGGTGGCCTGGCTGGCCGGGTGCCGTCGGCTTCACCGTCGTTACGAGCGCAAGGCTGAACACTTCCTTGCCTTCGCCGGGATAGCCGCAACCTTGATCTGCTACTGCCGGCTTTCGACCTGAGACGATGCTCAGGTATTGGCACCTCGTGCCGTCACCGGCCAGCGGTCGATCACCTCACGGTCGCGGACCACCAGCAGCTCATCGGCCAGATTCACCGGCGTGCAGATGTGGTTGGGGACGACAGCGACCAGCGCCCCAAGGCGTGGCCCTCGCACCCCTTCCGGAAGCCGGACAACGGCGTGGTGCTCCCACAGCCCGGTGATGGTTCCCTGCGGGAACTGGGGCAGGTAGCCGTGGCCCGACACCCAGGACGACCGGTCGGAGCCGAGGACCTTGCTACCAACATCCAGCACGAAGCGGTCAGGGGCGGGAACGCTGATCACCGTCGCCGCGGCGGCAAGCGCCAGATCCTCCACTCCGCATGTACCGATGGCCAACTGGGTGGCGTCATTGAAGACGTAGACACCGGGCCGCAACTCGTTCACCGCGCCCGGCTGCCACTGTCCCACCGTCGGAGTCGACCCGCCGCTGACCACACGGACGTCGAGTCCAAGGTCCCGCAGCACCTTCGCAGCCTCGCCCAGCGCGCGCTCCTCGTCCCGTGCGGCGCGCTCGTGCGCCTGCGCGCCGTGACCGTAGCCGTGTCCCGGGAACGTGAACACACCGACGACATCCAGTCCCGCGTCGGCAGCCACCTTCCCGACCTCACCAGCAGCGTGAGGCTGCACCCCGGTCCGATGGCTCCCGCTGTCGACCTCGACGAGCACCTCGACGGGCCGGACGCTGCCGCGCACGGCCTTCCCCAGCCGCTGCGCGCCTTCGACCGACTCGACACCGACTCTCAGGGCCACATAGTCCGCCAATCGGCGCAGCCGCTGCGCCTTGCCGGCATCGAGCCACACGGGGTAAGCGATGAACAGGTCATCCACGCCGACCCGGGCGAATGCCTCGGCCTCGCTGATCGTGGCCACCGACAGCCCGCGCGCGCCGGCCCGAAGCTGACGGTCGGCGATCTGCGCGCACTTGTGGCTCTTGGCATGCGGGCGCAGGGCAAACCCTTGGGACCGCGAAGCCTCAGCCATCCGCGAGATGTTTCTGTCCAGGACATCCGGATCGACCACGAGCGCCGGCGTAGCCAGCCCATCGGGCAGCGGTATTGCCATCTCCTGCCTCCCACCACGGAACACGTCGAGATGATCATGACAGGTCGGTGGACAGGCCGTAGGGCCATCACTCCAGGTCACACGTACCAATCGAGACGACCTCTAAAGCGGGGCCGTCGACGGCCAGCCCACGGCGACCAACGACGATTGCTCGATGGCAGGTCAGCGCTGCGCCAACCTCGACCCGGCCGCATGCTCCGCTCCCGGGACACCGCGAGACACGGTAAACCAACGCGAACCGGACGACATCTGGTCCGGGAAAGCCGGAATGAGGGCGAAGGGGCACAGGTGTTCAAGAGATCCGCGACCGCACCCTGGAAGGCCACGAATCCGCCCGCAAGCGCGGCAAGACCATCGGCGGCGCGGGCGTCACCGACGATCACATGCTATCCATGGCCCTCCACCTTCGGGATCAGGTGTGATCTCTCGGTTTCGGGACAGTGGTGTGAGAGACAGTGGGGCGTTGGTGTGTTGCCGCTGGTCGGTGGCTGTTTCGGTGTGTGGGGTCACTGTCCTGAGGTGAGAGATCCGGGGTGTAAGTACTGTCACCGGTCGATGTATGTGCAGGTCGCGTACTGACACGAAGGCGAGAGGTCGCAACATGCGGGTGCGGCGATGCGTGCGCCATACTCCGAGTAGGGCGCATATGATCTCTATTCGGGCATATGTCGGCCGGATTCGGGATCGGGGATGCGTATGAGCCCTTATTCCACACGGTGGCCCCGGTACGTCTCGTTCATGCCGGCCGCCATGATCGTTGGCGGGGCCCTCTGGAACCTCCTGTCTCCGCGTGCGTACTGGGGCGATTACCTGCTGGTCGCCGCAGTCACGGTGGCAGGAGCACTGCTCTCGCTACGGCACACGATCGCGGCCGGAGCGGCCATCGTCCTGGTCGAGACGGCGCTGTTGTTCGAAGGTGGTTACCTCGGCAATGCCGCCGCATCAACTATCGAACTGGCCAACCTGGCGTTCACCGCGCTCATCGCCATCGGGGTGAACCGGGTGGTTGCTCGCCATGGGCGCCGTCTGGAGACGGTGCGTTCCGTTGCGGAGGCCGCCCAGCGGGCTGTACTGCCCCCGCCGCCGGTCCGTGTCGGCCCCTTGGCCATCGCCGCGGTCTACAAGGCCGCGCAGATCGAGGCATTGATCGGTGGTGACGCCTACGCCGTGCAGGACACGCCGTACGGCACCAGGCTGCTCATCGCGGACGTGCGGGGCAAAGGCATGGGCGCGGTAGGCGTGGTGGCCGTACTGCTCGGCACGTTCCGGGCCATGGCAGACCAGGCGCCCGACCTTGCGGTGCTGGCCGGGCAACTGGAGCGCGCATTGGTCAAGGAGGGCGCGCTGCGCGAGGAGGAGGTCCGGATGGAGGGGTTCGTCACGGCGCTGCTCGGTGAGATCTCACCGGATGTGGACCAGGTGCGGCTGTTGAACTGCGGACACCCCTCCCCGTACCTCCTCGAAGACACCGCCGTATCCCCCCTGGATCCGGGCAAACCAGGTCTGCCGCTGGGCATGAGCGGCCTGGGCGTGCCGCAGGCGGAGCCCGAGACCTGGCCCTTCCCGCCCGGCGGCACGCTTCTGCTGGTGACCGACGGTGTCACGGAGGCCCGGGACCGTTTCGGATCCTTCTACGAACCGGCCAGCCGGCTCAGCGGCCGGGGCCCGTTCCGGCAGCCGGACCAGGTGATCGAGGCCCTGGTACGCGATGTCGAGCACTGGACCGGCGGTCCACGCGACGACGACATGGCGATCCTGGCCATCACCCGGAGCACCAACGGCCCGGCCCGCCCGTGAACGCACCTCAGGCAGAGCACGCTCACGTTCGGTCGCTCGGCAACGGCGAACCTTTTCGGTCACAGCCCTAGCTCACCAGTGCGGCCCAGTATGGATACGACCAAGATCTTGTTACGAGCTCTTAGGTTCCGTTGACTCCAGTGAGGTCCTCGGAGACCCGGAGGCCCAGGGCGGTCACGGTTGCGTCGCTTCGCGCCTCACAGCGTCGGCGCGTCCTCGAAGTAGTTCACGTCCGACTCCCAATAGCCGTCGCGACGCAGGCGTAGCGAGCCGGTCCGGACATCATCGCTCAGCATGGCCCGGAACTCGCCCTCGCCTTCTAGCGGAGCCTCGCCGTCGGAACGGAGCTCCGCTTCAAAGCACGCACGGATTCGTTCAGCAGTGAGGATTTTGACCTCTCCGTCGTGAAGAACTGGGAAGGCATCCAACCGCATGGCCTCGGCCATGCCGACCACCATCAGATCCGCGCGGCGCTGGGCGAGGGCCTTGGCTTGTCGCTGCTGTTTCGCTGTACGATTACTGGTGGACCGTGACTTCTTCGCCATGGGACTCCTGGCGTTTCCGCAGGTCCGGGTGGTCACCTTGACGGAGGTGGGCACGCACGCGGTGCTGGACGCGCGCGTCGGCGGTCTCGTCGACAGCGAACAGGACCTGGCCGCACCCCTGGCGGCCGGTACCGACGGCATGCTCGTGATCATGGACCGGGGCTTCGTCGGAGTCAACGTGTGGCAGGAGTTCACCAAGGCTGGCGCCCATGCGCTGATCCGCGCGAAGACGAACAACGCGCGCACTCCAGTCGAGCACCTGCCGGATGGCACCTACCTTGCGAAGATCTCGCAGTGGGCCGGCAAACGCCAGGTCCGCACCGTGACCGTGCGGGTGATCGAGTACCAGGTCGACAGCGGGGAGACGATCCGCCTCCTCACCGACCTCCTCGACCCCGAGCAGGCCCCGGCCGATGAACTCGCCGCCCTGTATCACGAGCGGTGGGAAGCGGAACTGCCGAACCGTCAGATCGAGACCTTCCAGCGCGGCCCGCAGCAGGTACTACGCTCGGCGCAGTGTGCCTGTGGGCCCCGGAAGGATTCCTGGGCCCACAGGGTCACTGCCGGGATGGATCAGCCGTCGTTCTCGGAGGACGGGAGGTAGGCGCCGGGGACGTCCTTGGGCGCGTAGATCTTCTTGTCACCCGGGTAGGGCTTGGAGAAGTTGTAGGTCTGGTACCAGGTGAAGCGGTCCATCTGGGCCGGGTTGGCGGCGTCCGGCTTGGCGTTCGGGCCGGTGAAGTGCTGCTTGGAGGCCCAGTTGTTCCACTCGTCCGCCACCGGCTGCTGCGCCGCCGCGACCGCGGTCGTCGTGGGTGCGGCCGCCGCTGCCTTGTTCTGCGGGGCCGGGGTGTCCGTACCGCAGGTGGGCTCCGGGCTCACGCCGAGGGTCAGCGAGGTCCGGTTGGGCACGGCGGTGAACGGCGTGTTGTCCGGCTTGTCCGTGAACGCAGTGGCCATCGGGGTGGCCGCGG
>NZ_BMQA01000078.1 GCF_014647875.1 Streptomyces brasiliensis
TCAGGATCGGATTCCCTCCCCGCCTGAAGGCGGGGATTCCCTCCGAAGAAGAGGGATGGAATGTACTCCTGGAAGTTCAGGTGTCGCTGCCGCCGGCTCGTGGCCGGCGGCCTGCGGCGGTCAAGGCACCAGGTAGGCGCTGGGCAGTTCCTGGTCGATGCGGCCGCCTGTGGTGTCCCAGGCGGACAGCCGGAGGGACACGGTGTGGCCGGAGGCATCGGACGGCACGGTGTAGTCGGCGGTGAAGTCGCCCTTGTCGCCGTGCACCTGCAGGCGCTGCCAGTGCGCACCCTCGTCGTAGGACACCGAGACCTCGGCGCCGGATATCTGGCCACCGGAGGCGTACTGCTGGCGTTCGACGTGCAGCTTCAGGGCGTGCCGCCCCGGGGTGACCTGGTCGTACAGGTCCGCGTCGGTGTTGGTGTACGCGTACAGCAACGGCAGGGCGGTGCAGTCGGTCCCACCGGCGGGGCAATCCGAGGTCTCGGGCACGGCCTTGCCGTGTCCGGGGTTGGCCGTGAACGTCCACGTGGTGGTGGTCGTGGGCGACAACCGGTTGGGCGTGGAGTCGCGCAGGCTGTTGAGCGTCAGCTCGTAGCGGGCCTTCCCGGCAGGTACCGTGACCGTCGCCTGGTCCAGGTCCGAGTCACCGGTGGCATACAGCTCGCCGTTGCGCTTCAGGCTCACGGAGTTCGTCGAGTAGTTCCAGAGGCGTCCCTGCGTGCCGGGTGTGTTGTCGCCTTCCGCCTGGAGGGCGAACCGCAGCGAGGTCCCGTCGGAGCAGGCGCCGCAGGAGGTCACCACTCCGGGCGTTCCGACCGGCCCGTTGGGGTGAAGCCCGCCCGCCAGTAGCGTCTCGTCCACCGTACCGCCCTCACGGTAGGTGGTCGTGGGGGCCTGCAGGTCGACCTGCCGGTCGGACTCCTCATACAGATAGGTCCAGGTCAGGTCGGGCGGAGCGCTGTAGTACTCCGTCCGTCGTATGCCCGGCGTCATGAACTCGAATCCGGTCATGACCGTTGCCCCAGTCCGGTTGGCCCACGCGGGAACGGCGCGGTAGACCAGCGTGGCGGGCGCGCCGGACGTGCCCCCGGCGGTGTAGGAGCGCCGGACCGTCGCGAGTGACGCGGTGTCCACCGTCGTCGGGTACGCCTTCAGCGTCCGGTCGGCGGATTTGACCACGTGGTAGGCGTAGGGCTCGGCCGCGCCCGCGGGCGAGGCGAAGTCGAACGCCGTCAGGACGGTGAACTTGCCCTGAGTGACCGGGCCGGCGTCGGGGTTGATCTGCAGGCTCGTCAGTGCGGGGGTGCCGGCCAGGGCGGTGAGCGAGAACCAGGGGCCGTGGTCCGGACCACGATTCACGCCGTCTCCGCGATAGACGGCGAGTGTTCTGGTGCTGAGATCGGCGGGACGCGGTGTGGACGGTACCGGGATGGGAACCGTCGCGGCACGGGCGTCCATGGTCAGACTCGCGCCGTCGCGGATCGTGAACTCGGGCTTGATCGTGACGTGCTGCACGGAATCCGCCGGGTCGATGTACTCCATGGCGGCGGCGTAGTGGCCGGCCGGGACGATCAGGTGGATCGTCCCGTTGGTGCCGGTGATCCCGACCGCCTCCCGGACGAATGTGTTGTCGTCCAGGTTGGTCAGCCACACCGTGCCGTGGTCGGCAGGCTTGCCGTTGCTGCCCACCACGTTGAGGGTCAGCCGTGCCAACGAGTATCCCTGCCCGCTGTCCTGCCGCGCGGAGCGTACGGAGGCGGTGTCGGACGCGGGGGTGATGCCGCAGGTTCGCTCGGCGAGGGCCGTCGTGTCGTACGCCGATATGCCGCCCTTGGCGGCTGGGTCGGCCGCCGCGGATTCGGGTACGAGGTACTGGTGGCCGTCCGACCAGTAGGACTGGAAGGACTCGTGTACCGAGGCGAGATCGGTGAGTTGGGCGACCGTTTGGCCGTCGCGTTCGGCCACGGTGGCCTTCAGGCCACCGGGCAGCTTGATCTGACACGGCTTCGCCATGTCGGACGCCGGATGGGTGAACGCTGCGGGCGGCTCGGGCGCCGCGACCGAGGAGGGGACCATGAAGAGCCCGCCGAACGTGGTGAGCGCGAAGGTCGCCACCATCATGGATCTGAGAGGTTTCAAGAACTGACTGCCTTTCGTCCCCTGTCAGGCACCGTGAGTTCGTTCTCCGGTGCACATGCCGAGCGGCAATGTTGACCGAAAACACACGTCCCGGCTAGAGGGTGAACCGCCCGAGATATATGTCCTCGGGGGGTTGACGGCACACGTGCACTCGAAACCCTTTCGTTCCGCAACGTCCGCTGAAGAGCCTCACAGACGCCCCGCAGCCGGCGTGTTACCGAGGTACGCGACGTACGTGCCGAGTGTTCACATGCGCGACAGGTGTCTACGGCCGTCGTGTTCGTGGCCACTACAAGCTGTATGTGCGCCGGCTGCCGTCATGTTTCGGCTCGTTCGCTACGACGGCGCACCGGCGGTTCAGTGGGCGGAGCGCAGCGAGTTGGTCTGGTCGCGGTGCGCGATCGACTCGGTGCACATGCAAGCGACGAAAGGGGCGGCCTGTGACGGGTCGGCATCCCGTAGATCGCAGAAAGAAGGTGGGAAAAAACCTCACCACAGCACCCCGGAACAGGACTGAACGCTCAGTGGGTTGCTGTGGTGAGGTGTTTGGGCGGATAGAGGAGCGCCTACGCTCCAACGGGGCGTCGGTAGGCGCCGTACCACCAGATCCGCCCTAGTTCGCGGGCGAAGGCGGCGTCGCCGCCGCCGTCGTCGACGCTGATGTGGTGCGCGATCGCCTGGTTGCCTCCCCAGACGATGATCCGGCTCGCGGCGGCGGCGTCGAGGTCGGCCGGAGTAGAACCGGCCGCCTGTTCGGACAGCAGGGTCTTCAGCACCGCCTCGTCGAAACCTTCGAGGTCGGCGGTGTAGAAGTCGCTCACTTCCGGGTCGTACGACGCCGCCTCGCGGACCGCGGTGAGCACGCCCTGGTGGGGGCGGTGGATGGAGATGACCTCCACGAAGAAACGGGCGAACCGGTCGGCGCCGTCCGCCCCGGCCCCCGGCTCCCACCGCCGCGCCAACTCCAGCAAGGACTCCCGCAGTTCGTCGGTGAGCCGCACCAGGATGTCCGACTTGCTGTGGAAGTGCGCGTAGAAGGTGGCCCGGGAGACACCGGCCTCCTCGATGATCCGCTGAACACTGATCTCGGTGAAAGGCTCCCCCGCATCGAGCAGCCGCCCGAGGGTGGCCATCAGCTGGGCCCTGGTCGCGGCCCGACGCACGGCGTGGTGGTCGGCCTGGCGTCGGGTCACGGGTCTCATGAGATACCTTCTGCTCTTCCTGCGGGGCTGCGGCCCGGCAGTCCGCTACGGCGCCCTATGCCGCGGTACCGTGCGCGATCTGTTCGAGGAGATCGGCCAGCTTGTCGGGCATGGAGAGCAGCGGTGTGTGGCCGCTGGGGAGGTGGTAGGTGGCACCGCAGTGCGCGGCGAACGGCTCCTGGTAGGCCGGGGGGAGACTCTGATCGTCGTCGCAGAGGACGTAGCTGGTGGGAAGGGTCTTCCAGCCGGCCTGGCTGACCGGCTCGGCGAAGGAGAGCGCGGTCTGCGGCAGCAGCCGCGCCAGAGCGGCGTCCCTCTTGTCCTCGGGTACGTCGTTGTAGAGGGTGAACGCGGGGTTCTCCCGGACGGGGATGACACCCTCCACCGTGGCGAGGTCCGGCGCCTCACCGCCGAAGCACGTCGTCAGGCTCTCCCCCTCGTCCAGGGCGAAACCGGACACGTACACGACGTGGGACACGTTGGCGGCTCCCGGGGTCGCCTGGGTGACCGGAGCGCCACCGTAGGAGTGCCCGACGACCACCAGGGGGGCATCGATGGCGTCGATCTTCTCGCGGATCACCCGGGCGTCGTCGAGGAGACCGGGAAGCTTCCCCTCGGAGTCCTCGGCGACGACGCTCGGCAGGTCGACCGTGTGGCTGGTCCAGCCCCGGTCAGCGAGGACGTCCTGGAACTCGCCCCAACACCACGAGCCATGCCATGCCCCGTGCACCAGGAGGAACTGGGGGCGCTTGCTGTCGTTCATCGGGATCCTTCCGGGGAAAAGCCCCCACCTTCGGGCGGGGGAGGAATCGGACTCCTGCGGTCGTTCCTTCGTAGGGTCCGTGCGGTCGTGCGGGCCGGTACCCGCATCGTGTACAGAGGTCACCGAGGTCAGCGCACTACGGGAAGGGCGTAGTCCCACAGCCGGTCCGCGGCGGCGGGGTCGACCGACCACTTGGCGACGCCCGCCATCACGTCGGGGCTCCCGTCGACGGTCTCCGACTCCTGGTTGTCCTCGAAGTACCGCCCGGTCACACCGTCGAGGAGCGGTGACGCGGCCAGCAGCACCGTGGTGGCGGCGCCCTGGGCCGGGGTCTTGTAGAAGTCTGGGGTGATCAGGTTGCCGTCCGCGTCCATGGCACCGAGGGCCTGCATGGTCGCCGCGTCGAGGTGGCGGGTCAGGTTGGTGTGGATCCACCCCGGCGCGCAGGCGTTGGCGGTGATGCCGTGTTCGGCCCACCGGCGGCCGATCCCGACGGCGAGCAGCACGTCGGCGGTCTTCGACTGCGCGTAGGCGACGAACGGGTCGTAGGCGCGCTGCTCGAACTGCGGGTCGTCGAAGTCGAACCCCGCCCGCAGCTGGGCGCCGGAGCTGACCACGGCCACGCGCGGCTTCTCAGCCTCCTGCAGAGCGGAGCGCAGGCCGACAGCGAGGGCGAAATGGCCGAGGTAGTTGGTGGCGAGCTGCAACTCCCAGCCCTGGGCGTTGACCTGACGGGTCGGGAGCATCATCACGCCGGCGTTGGCGATGAGGCCGTCGACCGGCCCGCTCCAGGCGTCGCAGAAGGCACGAACGGACGCCAGGTCGGTAAGGTCGAGTGCGACGGCCCGCGTTCCCGGGAACTCCTTGACCAGCGACTCGGCGGCAGCGGGGTTGCGGGTGGCGACGGTCACCTGAGCCCCCGCGCCGGCGAGGGCGCGTACCGCCTCGGCACCGAGACCGGAGGACCCTCCGGTGACGATCATCCGGCGCCCGCTCAGATCGACTCCGTCGAGTACCTCTGCGGCAGTGGCGCGCATTCCGAACGGAGTGGTTGTCAGGGTCATACCTGTGTCCTGTCTCAGAAGGGGATGGCCTTGCCTCGCAGGGGGGACGCTCCCTCGCGGCCTCATCCGTCGACAGTAACCATACAACGTGTTCATACATGGGCCCGGCTGTATGGTTCTGACTCGCTGGTTCTGACTCGCACACGTGTGAGCATGTGCGCCCGCAGTGCCTCCCGGGGGGATCGTGGGCCCGTTTCGCGCGTCGGCCGGGTGCACCGTCCGGAGGTCACAGGTCTGGCTGGAGCGGACCAGATCCGTACGACCCGGGACCGCCCGCAGCACGGTCTGCGGCCGTGACGCATGGAGCGGGCCGCCCGCGGAGATGGTCCCGGACCGCCGCTCCCCTCTCACGCCGCTGGCGCCGGTCGGCCGCCATAATTGCGAGTCATGGCAGCCGGCTCGCAGTCCCATGCTCCCGGGGCGAAGGACCTCCCCGGCGCGTACGCCGAGGATCTTTCGCTCCGCCAGCGCCTGCCGGAATCGCTGGAGGAGTTGCACGGCCCCGCCCAGGGGGTCGTGGACCTGCCCCTGCCTGTCGCCTCTCCGGGATGACCTCGTTCGACCTGGGCAAACCGCGCCAGCGCATGGGGCTGTACCGCACCGTTTCTGCACGAGGACCTGCGCGGCGACCTGCCCCGCTACCTCAATCAGGACCTGCTGCAGATGTGGCCCGTCCTGCGCACCCTGGTCGGCCGCACTGTACGCACCGTGTGGGAGGACGCCTTCCCCCAGCTCGTCGCTCGGGTCCGGTCAGCCGCGTGACGGACATGCCGGAGCTGCACAGGCGGCTCCTGGCGGATGTGATCGCCCTCGGTTCCGCCTATCCTCTCGTCCTCACCGGCGGGTATGCCGTCCGGGCGCACCGTCTTGTGAACCGCCCCAGCCGAGATCTCGATGTCGACAGCGGGAATCCGGCTCCCATGGCCGACATCGCGGCCACGCTCCGTACTGGCCTGCAAGCGCGGGGCTGGCGAGTGCAGTCGCTGGAGACCGCTCCACTGTCTGCCCGCTTCACTGTCCGATCCGGTGAGGCGTTCGCCGCGTACGGCCTCGACAGCGCCACCGTCACGGCGCTGCGCGCCTGTGCCGTGGAGTGGGCCGACGACCTCGCGGCCCGTCTCCTCGAAGAAGCCGAGGATCCGAACGTCGACGAAGGTCGGCAGTAGCTACCCAGAGCGGCCAACTGCTCTCACTCGGTTGATCCCTTCCCTCTCCCCCGCCACGGTCGCTTCGGTCGTTTCAGCAGCTGCGACGAGCCTCCCTCGACGGCCGCTCAAGTCCGCTCGGGCACGCTGCCGACGGCGGTACGTCAGATCCCGCTCTCGTAGCTGGAAGGAAGCCAGTCGATGGCGTCAGCACCGTGGAATCCGGCATTCGAGACCGTTCTCAGGAACGGTCTGCCCGGTCTGGACAAGGACAAGGCTCTGAGGGTCGACGTTCCGTTGGAGGAGTACGGCCTCGACTCCCTGGCCCTCATCGGCATCGTCAGCTCCCTGGAGCGGGCGTACGGCGTCAACCTGGCCGGCCAGGTTGTCGTCCCCGTGCGCATGCTCACGGCAGGGCAGTTGTGGGGCATCGTCTCGGCAGCGCTCTCCCCGGCGTGGGACACCGCTTCCACCGCCCCGGCCCTGCGCCGGAGCCAGTCCCCGAGCCCCTGGGCCATCGCCTGAGCGCACCCAGGCGGCCCCAGGTCTGATCGGCCGGTCTTCCCGAGTGTCCGGGGAGACCGGCCGATCTGTGTGTCGGTCACGGTCTCCTGAGCAGCACATCCGGCACGTCCGCCGTGTGGCTGCCGTTCTTGGGGTTCCTTGCTGCTGCGGCGTGCCGTCTCGGGAGAGCGTTGTCCGCGCGGAGCTGACCACCACGCGTGCGAAAACTTGTATCTCAGTTGTGTCTTGACGGGGTCCCCCCTCGCATCTATGTTTCCGGCTCATGAAGTTGTAACTCCGCATTGCGGAATCTTGCTCGGATGCCACTCGCTGTTCCACCGGACAGAACAAGGGGAGAGGGGTACGAGTTGCTGACGACGACCACCATCACCGAGTTCGAGGAGGTGCTCGGTACCGAGGCGGTGGTGACCGATCCGGTGGCCCTGCGCTCGTACGAGTGCGACGGGCTGACCGGCTACCGCGTGACACCGGCCCTGGTACTCCTGCCCAGCACTGCCGAAGAGGTGGCGGCCTGCGTCTCCGTCTGCGCCCGGGAGGACATCCCCTTCGTCGCACGCGGCGCCGGCACCGGTCTGTCGGGCGGGGCCCTGCCCGTCGCCCAAGGCGTGGTCATCTCGGTGCAACGGCTGCGCCGCGTGCTGAGCATCGACCCCGACAACCGGCGCGCCGTCGTGGAGCCCGGAGTCACCAACGCGGACATCAGCCGCGCCGCCGCCCCGTACGGGCTGTACTTCGCCCCTGACCCGTCCAGCGGCCAGGTGTGCACCATCGGCGGCAACGTAGCGGAGAACTCCGGCGGCGCGCACTGCCTCAAGTACGGCTTCACGGTGCACCACATCCACGCCGTCGACGTGGTCCTGCCCGACGGAACCCTCACCCGGCTCGGTTCCCACGCCCCGCACCAGGCGGGCTACGACCTGCTGGGCGCCTTCATCGGCTCCGAGGGAACGCTCGGCATCGCCGTCCGGATCGAGGTACGGCTGCTGCCCCGGCCTGCCGCCTGGCGCACCCTCGTCGCCGACTTCGACTCCCTCGAAGCCGCGGGCGACACGGTCACCGACATCATCGCCGCGGGCATCGTCCCGGCAGCGATCGAGATGATGGACTCCCTGTCCATCGAGGCCGTCGAGGCCGCCGTGGCCGCCGGCTACCACCGCGACGCCCGCGCGGCACTGATCGTGGAACTCGACGGCCCGCACCAGGAGGTCGCCTCCCAGTTCGCGGAGATCCAGCGACTGTGCCGCGACCACGGCTGTACGCATCTGCGCGTGGCAGCCGACGCGGACGAGCGGGCCGTGATCTGGAAGGGCCGCAAGGCCGCGTTCGCGGCGGTCGGCCGGATCAGCCCCGACTACCTGGTCCAGGACGGGGTGGTACCCCGCACCCGGCTCGCGGAGGCGCTGACGCGGATCGCCCGTCTCGCCGACGCGGCCGGACTGCGCGTGGCCAACGTCTTCCACGCCGGTGACGGCAACCTCCACCCCCTGGTCCTCTACAGCGAGGCCGCCGGCCAGCACGACCGCGCCGAACACCTGTCGACCTCCATCGCCGAACTCTGCGTGGAACTGGGCGGCTCGCTGTCCGGCGAGCACGGCATCGGCACCGACAAGGCCTGTTCCATGCCGCGCCAGTTCGATGCCGACAGTCTGGCGACCATGCGGCGACTGCGCACCGCGTTCGATCCCCACGACCTGTGCAATCCGGGCAAGGTACTGCCCACTCCGCGGCTGTGCGGCGAACGCCCGGGCCCCTACCAGCCACACCCGCTGGAAACAGCCGGTGTGATCGAACGGATGTGAGGCGACGGTGGCCATCTCCGGCACAGAGCTGCACACGTGTCCTGCCACACCGGCGGAGCTGCGGACCGTCCTCGCCGACACCGTCGCGGACCACCCCAAAGTCCGTATCGCCGGGGCCGGTACCGCCGCGGAATGGGCAGCCCCGCCCGCTCCGGCCGATCTCGTCGTGGACACCCGTGCTCTGCGCGGCATCGTCCGCTACAACCCGGCCGACATGACCGTGGCCGTCCGGGCGGGCACCCCGCTGGCCGACCTGCGGCGCGAACTGGCCGCGCAGGGACAGCGGATCGCCTTCGACGCCCCCCGCGCCGACGCGGGCGCGACGATCGGCGGGCTGATCGCCACGGCGGACGCAGGGCCTGCCCAGCAGGCCTACGGCACACTGCGGGACCTGGTCATCGGCATGACGATCGTCCTCGCCGACGGCACGGTGGCCCGCAGCGGCGGGCATGTCATCAAGAACGTCGCGGGATACGACCTCGCCAAGCTCTTCCAGGGTTCGCTCGGCACGCTGGGCGTCATGGCCGAAGTCGTCCTGCGACTGCACCCGTTGCCCCGCGCCGGCGCCACCCTGCGTCTGGCCCGAACCGCCGCGGAGGCCGTCGCTGTGGGCCGGCGCGTCATGGCCGGCGCCCTGGAGCCCGCGGCGCTGGAGTGGTGCCGCAACCACCTTCTGGTGCGCTTCGAAGGAGGACAGGAGGGCGTCGAGGACCGCCTGTCGGCCGCGGCCCGACTGGCCGGGGCACCGGGCGACGTACTGCGGGACGAGGAGGAGGCCGCGGCCTGGCGGCCGGTGCACGAGGTGACACTGGGCCGTCCCGGCGACACCGTACTGCGCATCGGCACCCTGCCCGGCCGGGGTTCCCGGCTCATCGAGGCGGCCGACGCGCTGGCAGCCCGCTGCGCCGTGGAGACCGACGCCACCAGCAGTGTCGGCGTCGGTGCCCACACCGTACGCCTCCACACGGGGGACCCCGCCGCCCGTGCGCGGTTCCTCACCACGCTGCGGGCCGAGGCCGCCGCTCTCGACGCGCTCGTGACCGTGCGCCGCCGCGAGGGACTGCCCGACGGCACCGATGTCTGGGGCCCTCCTCCGCCCACGGTGCCCCTCATGCGCGCCGTCAAGCAGCAGTTCGACCCGGCAGACCGGTTCGGCGCCGGCCGCCTGGCGCCCTGGCTGTGATCCATGCCCGGCACCGCCCCACCCTTCTGGAGAGGTCATGAGTGAGACCACCGACCCACCGCAGCCGGGGACGAGTTCCTTCGACGACCACCACCCGCCCGCCCGCAACCTGCTGGACGACTGCGTCCACTGCGGCTTCTGCCTGCCCACCTGCCCGACCTACGTGGTCACCGGGGAGGAGATGGAGTCCCCCCGAGGCCGCATCTACCTGATGGACCTGGCGGCCAAGGGCGAAATCCCCCTCAACGACGCGTTCGGCTCCCGCATCGACTCCTGCCTGGGCTGCCTCGCCTGCACCACGGCCTGCCCTTCGGGCGTCCAGTACGACAAGCTGATCGAGGCGGTCCGGCCGCAGCTCGAACGCAACGTACCCCGGACGCCCACCGACCGGTTCTTCCGCGCCGCCATCTTCCATCTCTTCCCACACCCGGGCCGCCTGCGCCTCGCCGCCCTGGGCGGCATCGCCTACCGGGCACTGGGCATCCGCGCCCTGCTCCACCGGCTCGGAGTGATCCGCCGCCTGCCCGCGCGGCTACGGGCATTGGAGGCCCTGCTGCCCCCGGTCACCCTGCGGGACCTCCTGCGCCGTACGCCGTCCCACGTCCCCGCCGCGGCCGCCGCTCCGGCCGGGCTGCGTGTGGGACTGCTGGCGGGCTGCGCCCAGCGGGTCTTCTTCGGCGACGTCAACGCCGCGACCATCCGGGTCCTGGCGGCCGAGGGCTGCGAGGTGTACGTGCCCCGGGACGGCCAGTGCTGCGGCGCCCTGAGCATGCACGCCGGACGGGAGGACGACGGGCTGGAGCGCGCGCGCCGCACCATCGACATGTTCGAGCGCCACGACCTCGACATCGTCGTCACCAACGTCGCCGGGTGCGGCTCGACCCTGAAGGAATACGGCGCGCTGCTGGCCGACGACCCCGACTACCGGGAGCGGGCCGCCGCGTTCTCGGCGCGGACGCGCGACATCAGCGAACTCCTCGCCGAACTGCCGCCGTTGGCCACACGCCACCCCCTCCCCCTGCGCGTCGCCTACCACGACGCCTGCCACCTGGCCAACGCCCAGCGCATCCGGTCCCAGCCCCGCGAGGTTCTGAGGGCCATCCCCGACCTGGAGGTGGCCGACATCGCCGAGGCGGAGATCTGCTGCGGCTCGGCCGGCATCTACAACCTGGTCCAGCCGGAGAAGGCCGAGGAACTGGGGCGGCGCAAGGCGGCCAGCCTGCACGCCGCACGGCCCGAGGTGATCGCCACCGCCAACGCGGGCTGCCTGCTGCAGATCCGCCGCCACATCGGCGAGGACGTGCCGCTGGTCCACCCGGTTCAGCTGGTCGACGCGTCCATCAGAGGCGTCCATCCCTTTCGCGACTCAGCGAAACGGCGGCTGCCGCATGACTAGGCCAGGCCCAACGCCGCACGCGTACTGGCGAGATGGGCACGGACGGCCGCCTTCGCCCGGTCGGCGTCACCCGCCCGTACGGCGTCCGCGATCTCGGCGTGCTCGGCCAGGATCGTCTCGCTCCGTCCCGGGTCGGCCACCACCGAATCGGCGATCATACGGACCTGACGGTCCCGCAACGACCCGTAGAACTGCCAGAGCAGAGGATTGCCCGTCGCCGTCAACAGGCTCGTGTGGAACAGCCGGTCCTCCTCGAGGAAGGCACTGAGGTCCGCGGTGCCGAGCAGCTCGCGCTGCCGCTCCAGATGTCCGGCGAGTTCCCCGTTCAGTGCCTCACGTGCCCTGGCCGTGCCGCCGGTCAGCTTCTCCACCGCGAACTGTTCCAGAACCGCGCGAGCCTCCAGAACGGCCTGGACCTCGCCGGGAGACACCGGCACCACGAGCGCGCCGCGCTGCGGGTACAACCGGAGCAAACCCTCGGTCTCCAGACGCAGAAACGCCTCCCGCACCGGGGTCCGCGACATCTGCAGTTCCCGGGAGACATCGCCCTCGCTGATCAGATCGCCGCCCTCGTACGCACCGCGCAGCACCTGACGCTTGACGTGCTCGTACGCCCGGTCCTTCGCCGCCTGCCTGGGGCTGTCGGCCACCACACCTCCCGCGCGTCACGTCCGGTGAGATCCGAGTCCTGTCCATCTTAGATACCAGACGTACGTCTGCGGGCTGTCACCCAGGCCGCCCAACGCCCTCGGCAGCGGATGTCCGTACGGCGCACGACGCGTCGCGCCGGACCGGCCCCGCAAGGAAAACCAGCCATGAGAGGTTCCGATGAAGCCAACCTTTCCCTCGCCCCACGACAGTGAGCGGAGCGCACCACCGGTCCCGTTCGACGCGGAGCTGTCGGCCGTCCTGGACGGTCTGGGCGCCCTGCTGGACGCCGAACCGACATCGCCGGCCGTTGTTCCCGGGTGGCGTGCCCTGCTCGCCGAGGCGGCTCCCGACCCGACGCTCGAGGAGCTGCGTGGTGACGGGGCCTTCGAGGTGTACGAGCGGCATGCGCCGGGGCCCGACGGCGCCCCCGATGTCCCACTGCTCATCGCCCGCCCCACCGGCCTGGCCGACGGCGCTCCCGTCGTCTACCACCTGCACGGCGGCGGCATGATGAGCGGCACCGGTCGCACGGGCGTCTCGTGCCTCCTGCGCGAATGGGCGGAGCCGCTGGGACTCGTCGTGGTGTCCGCCGACTACCGCCTCGCCCCCGAGCACCCTTATCCCGCGGGCGTGGAGGACTGCTACGCCGGCCTCGTCTGGGTGGCCCGGCACGGTACGGAGATCGGCGCCGATCCGGCGCGGATCGTGGTGGCCGGCGGCAGCGCGGGCGGCGGGCTGAGCGCCGCCGTCGCGCTCATGGCCCGCGATCGGGGCGGCCCCCGGCTCGCCGGGTTGCTGGCGATGTGCCCGATGCTGGACGACCGCAACGACACGCCGTCGGCGCGGCAGATGGCCGGCCGCGGGGTGTGGGACCGGCACACCAACGAGGTCGGCTGGGCGTCCCTGCTGGGCGAGGCCCGGGGCACCGACGCGGTCTCGCCCTACGCGGCGCCCGCGCGCGCCGACGACCTCTCCGGTCTGCCGCCGGTCTACATCGACGCCGGTGCGGCCGAGACGTATCGCGACGAGGACGTCGCCTTCGCCACCCGCGTCTGGCAGTCCGGCGGCGACGCCGAGCTGCACGTCTGGTCGGGCGGCTTCCACGGCTTCGACCAGATCGCGCCGGACGCCACGGTCTCCCGGCAAGCCAGGGAGGCCCGCGTCGACTGGCTGCGCCGTGTCCTCGCGCGCTGACCCCGCACGGTGCAGGACCGGTGGTGGCAAGGTCGTGCGAGGCTCAGCAGTCCGGCTACGGCGACGCGCAGGTTGCGGCTGAGCCGGTTCGCGAAGTCGACCCGGTTGACGGCCGGTTCGGGGTCACCTCACGCTGACCGTCTGCATGACCAGCACCCTCGACCACGCGGACGTCTGCGCCGCAACACT
The DNA here is from genome assembly GCF_014647875.1 of Streptomyces brasiliensis. Taxonomy (GTDB): domain Bacteria; phylum Actinomycetota; class Actinomycetes; order Streptomycetales; family Streptomycetaceae; genus Streptomyces; species Streptomyces brasiliensis. The sequence goes on from NZ_BMQA01000078.1 coordinate 13,254, forward strand.
CCAGGCCGCGCCCGGCCTGTACGGCAGGTGTCGGCCGTTGCTGCTCAGGTGTCCGCCGAAGCAGACCCGATCGCCGTACGGGCGGCGTCGCGGTGGAGGAGGCGGCGGTCGGCCTCGCTCGTCCCACCCCATATGCCGTAGACCTCGTGGGTCTCCAGCGCCCACTGACGGCAGAGATCGACGACGGGGCACTGGCGGCATACCGCCTTGGCCGTGTCGATCTGCAGCAAGGAAGGGCCGGTTTCACCGATGGGGAAGAACAGGTCAGGGTCCTCGCCTCTGCAGGCGCTCCTTTCCTGCCAGCCGGCGCCTACGAGGGGGTCGCGGTACATCAGGCCTCCCAAAAGGTCTGTTGAGACACACCTCAGGGCAGGCACCCAGGGCATGTCGGCTTGTCGTCTGTAGCCGGAAGGGGTGGCCGGTGCGGCCCGAAAGGCGTCCATCGGGTGGGTCCGACGCCTCGAGGCGAGTCACTCACATGGTCAATAAGTCGGCGATGGCCAGATATTCCTGCACATGTCGACAGACACATGTCACCGCGGTGGAGGAAGGTGCAGGAGGCGACGTAGGCCACCCGTTGCCTGGGGAGGCGTGGCCCGCAGCGGAGCGTTGTCGCCGGGCACCCTGAGGTCGATGAACGGCGTCTTCGCGCGCAGCTTCCGTACGGCGGGGGCGGGCCGCCAGGGGCGAGCGCGGCGTGTCGTCGGTTGTTCACTGCCGCTCCTCACAGCCCTCGCGGCAGGCGAGTTCAGGCTGCGTCACAGCGGACCAGGGTCCCCGAGGGTTGCCCGGCGGCGCAGGCCCCGGCGGCACGGGACGGTTCAGTCGTGGGACGGAGGGTTCTCCGACAGTTTCGCGTGCTGGGCGAGCCAGAGGTCTCCCAGGCGTTGACCCCATGTCTTGGACAGTGTGTCGAGGGACTTGGGGGCGGCGGCGCGGACGGCGTTCTCGACCACGACGTGTGTGCCCTCCTCGACCTCGGTGAGCAGCCACGTCTGGTACAGCTGCACACCCGCGCCGATCGCCATCCAGCCGACTCTGCTGAACCTCACGTGCTCGCCCACGAACACCTCGAACCAGTGCCCGTGCCAGAGCACCTCGAACGACTGTGTGCGGGTGACGGGGCTGACCTCCTCACAGCCCGGAATCCAGGTCGGCCAGTCCGGCACATCGGTGAGCAGCTCGAAGGCGCGCTCCGGGGAACCGGGCACGACGGCCTCGGCCCGGTGGAAGCTGTGGGCGTCGGCAGGCGAGAAACCGGACGGCCAGTGGATACCCGGGTGGCTGTCTAGGGGGTCGTGCATCCGAACTCTCTTTCCCGCCTCTGTTCGACTTGGTGCGGCTGCCGACGGTTTCGGTGGGACGACAGCCGCAGGCAGCCGCAGGCCGTTCCCTCACTCAGGGTGTCGGGGCCAGGCGCGGCTCGCCATACGTCATATGACTGCGCGAGCACTTGCCGTTGCCCGGGACGACCGTCGTCGGCCGGGCCACCCCGGTTTCAGCGTCGACCGGTCAGGAATTCCGCGCACAGCCGGTTGAACAGCCCAGCGCGTTCGTACTGGGCCCAGTGACCGGTCCTGGACATCAGGTAGAGGTCGCAGTCGGACATGCGACCGGCCAGCATCCGGCCGCCGGAGGGCCGGTTCACCTTGTCCGCGGTGCCCCAGACGACCAGCGTGGGCACGGCGAGGCGGGCCAGGCGCGGGTCGCGGGTGAGGTCCATACGCCAGATGGTGCGCAGCGCGCCGCGGCCCGACGGGCGGCGCAGCGGGGGCGCGGCGACTACCTCGGGGTCGAGGCTGGCCCGGTAGCGCTCCTCGATGGCGGCGTCGGAGATGTCGGTGTCGTCGTGGACGAGGTACTGGCGGATGAATTCCTCCAGCTTCCGCCGCGAGGGTCCGTCGCCCTTGTAGTAGTCCAGCAGGCGGTTCACGCCGGGGGTGGGCAGGGCGCGGGTGGTGCCGATGCCGCCGGGCGCCACCAGGACCATGCGATCGACTCTGCCCGGGGTGTCCAGGGCCAGGCGCAGGGCGCAGGCGCCGCCGTAAGAGTGGCCGACCAGGTGGACCCTGTCCAGGCCGAGCCGGTCCAACAGGCCGCGGACGCCGTCCGCGAGGTGGCCGAAGGGATCGGCGGGGTCGACGCCCTTGCTGCTGCGGCCGTAGCCGGGCAGGTCGGGCACGATGACCCGGTGGCCCTCGGCCAGTTCGGCGATGTTGCGGACGTAGCTGGAGCGCCCGGTGGTGCCGGGACCACCGCCGTGCAGCAGCAGCACCGCGGGGCCGTCCCCGGCCTCGGCGACGAAGATCTTCTGTCGGCCGGTGTCGTACAGCGCCTCTCGCATGGTCGGCAGGGCGGCTTGTGTGGTCATCGCGGGGTTCCTCACTGGGCGGCAGGCGCGGCGGGCGGAGAACACATGTACAGGACACGTTGCCGCCGGGGCGGGGATCAGGCTAGTCGATGCCACGGACAGCGCCGGTTGTCCTGGGTCGGGTCCCCGCAGTCCCTGGGATGTCTTCGGTCCCCCTATGTCTGCGACAGCGTCTCCAGGTGGGCAGTGGGCGTGGACAACGGCGCTGTCCACGCTGCTCGTGCGGCCGCTCAAGGGGGCGAACACCTGAACAGGTAGTCACCCTAGGCAACTTGCCTGCGCGGCCCGACAGGTGATCGGTACACGCGCGACCGGAACCCCTTACTCCCCTTGCCGCACAAGGGTCGGTGTATCAGCCCACGACCGCAGATATACGGGGATCTCATGACAGATATGGACAGCTTGCGAATGTCTTGGATTTGTAACGAGGGCCCGGAATCGCACGGAGCGTTGCCACGAGGTCGAAAGATGAGGGCACCCCGGCGCCGCGTCGGGGAACGCACGACGCCCCGTCCCGCGCACCGTTCCGGCGGACCACGGGAACCAGCACAGAGAGGCAACACGCTCATGCGCATGAGCCGCACCATCACCACCACGCTCGCCGCCGCTGCCGCCCTCGGCGCCGCCGCCCTCCCGGCCTCGGCCGCCGGCCACGGCCCGGCCGCACCGCACGGGCATTCCGTGGTCATCAGCGGGGTTCAGGCCGACAGCCCCGGCCCCGACTCCCGCACGTCTCGCAGCCTCAACGGTGAGTGGATCCGGCTCACCAACTCCTCGAACCGGACGGTCGACCTGCGCGGCTACACCCTCCGCGAGGACCGCCAGCACCGCACTTTCAAGTTCTCCGGTGCCCGCCTGGCCCCGCGCTCCTCGGTGACCATCCACACCGGGGCCGGACGGAACACCTTCCGCGACCTCTACCTGAACCAGCGCAACCACGTGTGGGACCACCGCCGCGACACCGCGACCCTGCGGGACAACCACGGCCGCACCGTCGACACGAAGTCGTGGGGCGACCGGGGCGGCAGGGGCGGCCACCGCTGACCCCACCCGAGGTGAGTAGCTGAACGGGCCGGGCTGCGCGCACGTCTCCCACGTACAACGGGGCGCGGGCCCGGCCCGTTCGCATGCCCGCACCCGTGACACAACAGGCCGTCCTGCCTTGACACGACCAGCGGTTCTGCCGGGCGGAGATGACCGGGGTGCAGACCGGCGACTACGGGCCGCTGGAGGTCCTGGCCCGCAACAAGGTCAACCTGACACAAGTCACCACGCACTGGCCGGACTTGCTGCGCGTCACCGACTCCCTGGTATTCGGACAGATCCGCGCGTACGACCTGCTGCGGATGTTCGGCCGTGAGAGCCGGCCGACTCCGCTGGGGCAGGCGTTCGCCGAGTACGGGCGGATCGCCGAGACCCTGCACCGGTCGACGACACCTAGCGACGGTAGATGAACCGGCAGTTGACCGTCCAGGAGTCGCGGCACAAGCTCGCCCGCGACATCTGCCACGGCAAGCGCGGGCAGATCATGCAGGCAAACCGGACGGGGCAGGAGGACCAGCTCGGCGTGCTCGGCCCAGTTCTAGAACTGACGCTTGTTGTTGACAGGTGGATCTCTGATTCCTAGGAGATCTGCATGACCGAACGGGAGCACGACGTCCTGGACGAGGACGTAGCCCGTATGTCCCCGCTCAAGCACGCCACCTCAACTGCCTGGGGCGCTACAGCTTCGCCGCCCTCGCCACGCGAGGGGCTTCCGGCCCTGCGCGACCCGGACACGGTCCACCTCGATGAGGACGATGCCGGCGTACAGGAGTGGGCGGTTGTGAGCCAGGCAAGGCGGGCGGCAACTCATCCGGTTCGTCGGCCATGGAGTCGGTGACGAACTTCGACGGCAACACCCGCGTGGGGAGCCCTCCTTCGAGGTCACGGACGCGTTGCCACAGCTTGTCCGTCTCGGGCTTGAACAACGTCAGGGCAACGTGGGACAGATCTCTTGAGCGTGTTCGGACGGCTGTGTTCCGAGGAAGTCCAGCAAGACGGTGTTGAAGAGCTCGGGCTGCTCGACGCCCGGCAGGTGCCCGGCGCCGTCGATGACGCTCAGAGTGGCATGCGGAACGAGACTACCCATGGCCTCGGCCTCGGTGACGGGCGTGTAGACGTCGTCCGCGCCGACCACGATCAGAGTGGGAACACCGGCGGTGGCGACAGTGACGAGGGTGTCGCGGTAGTCGGGACGTTCGGCTCGGCCGCGCAGTGCGGCGGCAGCCCCATGGGGATCGGTGGCGCGCATCAGGCCGAGAACGTGTGCGGCCACGTCCGGGAGAGCGGCGACGTTGTAGGAAGCGAGCATCTTGTCGATGACCTCGTCCGCGTAACCGCCCATACCTTCGGAGAGCAGCCGGTCGGCGAGGCGGTTGCGGAACGCCTTGCCCTCGTGGGTCTCGGCGGGGGCTGACGTGTCGGACAGGACGAGCGCCCGAACCCTGCCCAGGTGGCGGCGGCAGAATTCCATGGAGATCTGGCCGCCCATGGAGACGCCGCCGACCACTGCGCGCTCGATGCTCAGGTGGTCAAGGAGGGCGGCGATGTCGTCGGCGAAATCGGAGAGGAGTACTTTGCCGGGCGTCACGCTGCTTTCCCCGTAACCGCGCAGGTCGGGGGTGATCACCCGGTGCCCGGCCGCGCTGAGAGCTTGGGCCTGGGGGGCCCACAGCGTGCGGTTGAACGGGTGCCCGTGGATCAGAACGACCGGAGTCCCGTCCGAGGGACCGAGGTCGTCGTAGTGGAGCGTGGCGTCGTTCTTGGTCATGTGGCTCATCGCGGGCCTCCCTGGCGTCGCGTTTCGGCGCTGAGATTGTGGTCGGAGTGAAGGTGGCTCTGCGGTTCCACCCGGCACCAGTGGACAGCCCGTGGTCAGGGTGCGGCAGTAGCCAGATGAGGGGGGCGCTGTGGTCCTTCCCTCAGTGTTCGAGGTCAGGACTTGATTGCGGTGATGGCGTGAAGGCCGTGTGGCCCGTCGGCGCTGTGCTGGATGTGCAGGCCCGCAGCACGGCAGCGATCGATCAGCCAGGCGGGGCTGATACGGAGTTTGGGGTAACTGCTGACGTGCGGAGTCCATGTGTTCCCAGGCGAGTGTGGATCAGGTCGTGGACCATGACGGTGTCGACGTCGACGTATTCGAGGAAGCAGGTCATGATCCTCTCGTCGGTGGCGCGTACGGGAAGGAAGCGGTCGGTGCCCGTGAGAGGCCGGGTCAGGTCGCGGTAGGTGAGGACCAGTTGGCCGTTCGTGGCGAGGCACCGGGCCGCGTCGCGCAGCAATGCGGCCACATCGTCCTTGCTCGGCAAATGGGTCAGGGTGTCGCCCATACACACCACGGCGGACACGCTGGCGGGCTGGGTGTGTGCTGCCAGCGCGTCCCGGACGTCCGCGTGTATCGGGCGGATGGCGGAGGCGTGCCCGGCGCGGTCCGTGAGGTCGGTGATCTCGTCGAGGAGTGGCTGACTGGTGTCGATGGCGAGGATCGGGGAGAAGCCGAGTTCGGCGAGTGCCAGGCTCTGGGGTCCCGGTCCGCAGCCGAGGTCGACGGCGAGCGTGCCTGTCGCGCCAGGGCGGACGTCGAGGTCGTTCAGCAGGCGCGCTTGGTCTCGGGCCACGGCGGCGACGTCTCCGCCGAGCATCCAGGTGTAGTGCGCTGCCAGAAGGCGGTCGTAGTGGTCGGATGCGGTGGTCATGCGGCGATTCCCTTCTCGCGGTTTCCTGCAGTCCCATGGCTTCGTGCGGTCTCGTGAGTTGTTGCGCTGTGCGTGGTGCGATCGGAGGCGCTGACGGCATGGAAGGCGGTGCCGGCGGCAGCCAGGGCAGTAGGCACCAGCAGGAAGGGGCCGCAGAAGATGAGCACGGCGCCGACCACACCGCAGCTGACGGCGGCGCTGATCCGCAGGAGGGTGCGGCCCCGCAACAGGACGGTCGCGGAGGCGAGTCCGGCGAGGGTGACGGCGGCCAGGCAGGCGGAGGTGGCGTGCAACAGGCTGTCCAGGCCGATGAGCCCGAAGGCCGCCGTCACGGTGATCACTGCCGAGGCGAGCGTGACGACCGTCAGGCTGCGCCGAGGGACGGCGGTGGCTCCTGCGGCTCCGGTGGTCATGCTGCGCGGCATGGCGCCCTGGTGGCCCAGCGCCTCGCCCAGCCGGGCGGCTCCCGCGAGGTAGGCGTTGACCGCGCCGAAGGTGAGCAGGAGTGCGGCCGCTGCTGCCACGGCGCGGGCGGGTGCGCCGAAGCCCCGTTCCAGCAGAAGCGTGAGAGGAGTGGTGGTGGTTCCGGCCCGCGGACCAAGCACTCCGATGGTGACCAGGGCGAGCCCCAGATAGAGGACACTGACGATGCCCCAGGCCAGCAGGGTTGCCCGGGGAAGATCACGGCGAGGGGCGGAGAACTCTGCAGAGAGGTGACTGATCGCTTCCCAGCCCGCGAAAGCGAAGAACAGGATGCCCGCCGCGATCCCGACGGAGGTCCAGCCATGGGGCAGGAAGGGGGTGAAGCGAGCGGGCTGGATACGAGTGACGGTCACGGCGATCGTGACCGCCAGCAGGGATGCCAGGAGTCCGACCATGAGCAGTTGCATCCGGCCCGATAGACGCAGGCCGACGAGATTGCTGCCGTAGGCGGTGGCCAGGACCAGCAGGGCAACCACAGGCGCGGCGAAATGCTCCCACCCCGCGGCGGCGGCCGTGTACTCCCCACCGATGAGTGCCGCGGCAGGTACGCCCAGGGGAACGGCCCAGTAGAACCACCAGCCCACCGGCGCGGCGAGCCGCGGCCCGAAGGCTCTGCGAACGAAGGCCGCCACCCCGCCGCCGTCGGGATGCCGGGCGCTCAGTACCGCGAACACCCAGGCGATCGGCAGGCTCACCACGACGAGACCGAGCCACACCAGTATCGACCCCGGTCCGGCGGCTGCCGCGGCCGTGGACGTCAAAGTCAGTGCCCCGGGCCCCAGCACCGCACCGATACACAGGGCCGTACCTGTCCCGACCCCCAGGCCGGGCCGCCTCTCCATCACGCGCCTCCACTCGTTGTTCGGCTGACGAAGGCGAACGTAGAGCGATCAATCACAGTTCAGGAGAAGTGCCGAAGGTAATTCGTCTGAAGGATGAGAATGGCGGTCATGGACGAACTTGATTCGCTGATCCTGGAACATCTGCAGCGCGATGCACGGATCACCAACAGGGAGCTGGCCCGCTTGTTGGGCATCGCCCCGTCCACCTGCCTGGAGCGCACGCGCGCGCTGCGCAAGCGCGGAGTGATCACAGGCTTCCATGCGGCGGTCAACCTGCGCGCACTCAACCGCCCTGTCCAGGCGCTGCTGTCGATCCAGGTGCGCCCGCTCAGCAGGGACGTCATCGAAGGCTTCAAGGCGTACGTCAGCGCCCTGCCCGAGGTCCTCTCCGTGTTCGTCATCGCGGGCAGCGACGACTTCCTCGTCCACGTGGCCGTACCGGACGTCGACCAGCTGCACACATTCCTCATGGACCGCTTCAGTCAGCGCCGAGAGATCGTCAACTTCCGCAGCAGCGTGATCTACCAGCACGTCAGCACACAGGTCGTCAGCCCTCTGCACGACACCACCATGGACGCGGTCCACACAGGCAGCTCACTCCACCGAGACCGGCCCGGCTACGGGCGGATGGACGCCGTACACGACGTGGCGGGTGGGCGTGGTCGGTAGGAGAGCATCCAGTGATGATCTTCCCCAGGGACGGGGAAGGGCCAGAGCTGCACGTACGGCTACTCTCACAAACGGCTCTTTGCCCGAGCAAGATCAAAGATGGCGGCCGGTGATCGCGAACCGCCGGTTCGGTTCGCAGAACTCGTTCTCACTCAAAGGTGGGTTCGGGGCACTTCTGGGAATCGTTTGTGACGGCGGACGGAGGCATGACGGTCCCTCAAGAAGCGTCCCCGAGCGAGGCCGACGACGTCGAGCGCCACGCCTGCCCCCGTTGCCGGGCCGAGCCCGGCTCGCCGTGCCGTTCGCGCTCCGGCGCGGTCGCCGGCACCTATCACACCGGCCGCTTCACCAAGGTGCCCCGGCTCGCCACGCTCCTGCGCGTGCCGACCCCCGCTGGCTGGGGGCCCGGCCAGCCGTGCTCGGCCCGGCACCCCGGTCCCGCTCGTCCTCGCGCCGGACACCCCGACCGCCGACATCCGCACCGGGCACGCGAGGTGCTCGACGCTCACCCAGGAACTCCAGTCGCAGCTGAACGCCCTCGCCACGCTTCGGGCAGGTGGATCCCGTGACGCTGCAGCCTGGTCGCGAAGGCCGGACAACGGTGTGCTGGACGATCTCGCCCTACGCACCAGGCCACGACGCCAAGGACGACTCACCGTGACCGAGCCGGAGATCGCCGGAGAATACGCGACACCTCAACATGCGAGCCCACCAGTCCCGAGGCCGTAGAGGCCCGCAAGTTCGCGAAAACTGAAGGCACTTCGGCGGGAACTCAAGGGTCTGTCGCCCTGATGTCAGGGGTGGACCCGTGGGTTCGCGGGGAAGTCACGGGGTCGGGCTTGGTGAATGCTTGCCGGCTGTGCACGAGCAGCTCACGCATCCCTGGGCTGTGCGTGCTCTTCCAGATCAGGGCGAGCAACGCGGGTGTATCGACGTCATCGATGGTGCGGGGGGTGAGCCGGTCGCGGTGGTGCGCGGCCATGGAATCGCTGAGGATGGCGACGGCGAGCCCCCGGGCGGCGAGGTCGGCAATGGCGTCCGGGGCGCTGGCTTGCAGAGTGATCGCGGGTTGGAGGCTTTGTGCGGCGCAGGCCTGGTCGAATGCCGTGCGCAGGCCGGTGCCGGGCGGCATGCACACGATCGGGTGGGCGATCAGGTCGCGCAGGGTGACCCGCTGCTGTTTCGCCAAGGGGTGCTCGGCCGGGACTGCCGCGACGAGCCGCTCGCTGATGATGGTCAGCGCGTCCAGCCCGTCGGGGGTGGCGGTTGCGGCCCCGATGAGCGCCAGGTCGACGGCGCCGGTGCGCACCCCCTCGACGAGCCGGTCGGAGCTGTCCTCCAGCAGTGAGATCTCCACACCGGGATGTGCCTGGTGGAACGCGGCGAGGGCGTCGAACAGCGGGGTGAGGGTGCAGCCGGTGACCATCCCGACGGTGAGCCGACCCCGGATCAGGTCGGTCACCTCGCCCACCGCCTGGCCGACTGCCTCAGCAGCGGCGAGTGCGGCGCGGGCGTGTTCGAGTGCGGCCTTTCCCGCGACAGTGAGGGTGACGGTGCGCGCCGACCGGTCGAACAGCTCGGCACCGAGTTCCCGTTCCAGCTGGCGGATCTGGGCGCTGACGCCCGACTGGCTGATGTGCACCCGCTCGGCTGCCCGGGTGAAGTTCTGCTCCTCGGCGACCGCGACGAAGTATTCCAGCTGCCGCAACTCCATGACTGCAGATTCTAGCTTCTAGTAGATCCATCTGTTGGACTTCTGATCGCTGGGCGGCCACGCTGGGAAGCGCCGAAGCCCGACGTCGGGAGGAATTCATGCCGGAGTACGAGAAGGCCATGCGGCCCGAGGACATCACCCGCTTGTTCGTCGAACGATCCAACGCCGGTGACGCGGCGGGGGTCGCCGCACTTTACGAAGAGGGGGCGGTGATGGCCTACCCGCCAGGAGCCCAGACTGTGGGCCGGGAGGCGATCCGTGCGCTGTGGGAGAAGGTGCTGGCCAACCGTCCCCGTTTCGAGCCGGAACAACCGCTGCCGACGCTGATCAGCGGCGACATCGCCCTCACCTCGACCCCGCCGAAGGACGGGGCCGGTGCCCGGGCGCAGGTCGTCCGGCGCCAGCCTGATGGAAGCTGGCTGCGTCTGCTCGACCAGCCCGAGTTCGTCCCACCCACCCGCTGACCTCCTCGCCTCCGTGAGTTCGCGCAACTGGAGGCTGTTGGGCATGGACCCGAGGGTCCGGTGCCTCAGTGTCAAGGAGTTGATCCGTAGGTTCGTGGGGAAGTCGCGGGGTCAGTTTCCGGGGACCGTTCCATGAGAGCGCGAGCGGAGTTCGCGTAGCGGATCGCGGTCTTCTCATCGAGCCCGAAGACCTCGGCGAGATGCAGCGGATCGGGACCCCGGACCAATGCTTCGTCGAGTTGCCGGTCGACGCGGAGTCTCTCCAGGGTCGCGTCCTGGCCCCGCATCGCGGCGCTGATCCAGTGAGCCCCCTCACCTTCACCCCGACCGATGACCAGTCGGACAGACACAGTGAGAACGCTTCGAGAATCCCGAAGTTGCGTCACAGAGTCGCAGAGCACCCGAAGAAGAAAGAATCCCCTGGCCACGCCACGGGGTTGGGGATTCAGCCGGGCTCAGGGGAACTCACGGGATGTCGCACACAAGCGGCGTGACACTCGCCGAGTGTGGGGAGCTGCTGCAGACCGTGCTGCCGCACCTGGGCGGGGTGCTCGTGGAGCAAGTGAGCCCCGAGCGGGGGTTGTTACGCATCGTGGCCAGAACCTCGGAGTCGGTACAGGTGGCGTGCCCGGACTGCGGGACACCGTCGAGGCGGCGCCACAGCCGCTACCAGCGCCGCCTCGGACCAGCTTGGTCAGGCTGTCGATCCGGCAGACCCGCCAGGGACCCCCGAGCCATCAGAAGGCCCTACCGCCCTCGCGCCTGCTCCAGGTTCGACCGGTGGGGGCCGGAGAGCCAGTCCGCATGCGGCCCCAGGCGCGCGTCGGCCGGTTCCTCTCCTCGCCGGAGCGCGTCGATGTACGCATGATCGGCGGCGAGGCGGGCCGCCACCTGGGGACCCTCGGCAACGGCGCCGTGGCCGGGGACCACGACATCGACGTGGCCGGCGGCCGCATCCAGCCGGTCGAGTGCCGTCTCGTTGGCGCCCACCTGATCGTCTTGGCGAAAGTCGAAGAGCGGGATCAGTACGTCGGAGAGCATGTCGCCGGCGAGCAGGACGCCACGGTCTGCGAGGAGGATCGCGGCGTGGCCGACAGCGTGCGCCTGATGCTCGATGATCTCGCCCGGCACGGGTCCGCCGTCCTCGGGCACCGGGGTGACGAGCCCGATCGGCTCGAGAGGGATGCCTGACGCGCTCTCCGCCGCCATCGCCTGCGCCCGCTCTCGGGCTTCACCGGCCACGTGGGCGGCTGCGGGGGTGGCGTAGCGCGGTACGTCGCCGAACCGGGGATGCCAGAGCAGGTGGTCCCAGTGGGGATGGGTGGAGAACCCGGCGACCACCGGGATGCCGAGCTGGTCCACGGCATCGGCGAGTTGGTCCAACTCGGCGCCATCGATGCCGGGATCGATCAGGATCAACCCGTCCTCCCCACGTACCGCGACGGAATTGCTCCAGACCCAATCGCTCTGCCGGACCCAGACGCCGTCGGCCACCTGATTCAGCATGCCCATCTCCACTCCAAACCGGTTGGTTACAGTGCTGAGACTGCGATCCGCGGCCAAATTCATCGCTTCCAGCGCCCGCGGGCGCGATGTCGTGGTTGAGGTGAACGTTGTCGCCTACGTTCACCTCATCCGCTGATCGGCCGTCCGCAGGGCGAGTCAGGTCTCCCCGCGACGCTGAAGCCGAGCCAGTGGTGAGGATCCTGTCAAGGCCGGCTGAAAACGTTCAGCCGACGCCGACAGCCCCCCGCCTGAGCCCTGATCCGTGCAGGTGAGGGGCCATCGTGAGTGCTCATCGGGGCATGAATCCCGGCTTCTGCTGAGCGAGCGAGTGAAGCCGTCGAGGTAGTCCTGTGCTGCCGGTTGGGAGCTGTACCGGCTCCGCATTTCGGCAGCGAGTTCGCGGCTGGTCATGGTGAGTGACGGCACCGGCTGCCGGTCACCTTCAAGGGCCCGATCGCTCATGATGAGTGCCTGTTCCCCTTTTGTATTCCCCAAGGACAGGTGACCGGCTCACGGCCGATGGCGGCCCGGTCCGGGTGCAGCCCGCAGATCGCCGCCGACGCCGACCGCTCGGCCCGCGGCACGCGCGCCGCGCGGGCAGTATCGAGCGGCCGGATTCGGCGACGGATGTTCGCCGGGTCCGGCCGCTCGGCCACTTCTGATGCGACGGGGCACGGACCCGGTGCGACCTTGTGAGGCCGTCGAGCTCGAGAGGCGGCCGTGGCCGGCAGGAGCACCGCGACGGCGGCAGGCGGTCGAACCACCTGACGCCGTCGACGAACTTCTTGTTGTGCGGTCGGGGAGAGATGACGCCCGGCGACCGACCCGGGCGGACCTCCGTTCAGACGGTGATGGTCTTGTACTCGGTGTAGGTGCCGATGCCGACCGCGCCGTACTCGCGGCCGATGCCGCTGGCCTTGAATCCGCCGAACGGGCCGTCGAAGGCGACGGAAGCGCCGTTGACCGTGATGGTGCCGGTGCGGACGCGACGGGCGACCTCCAGGGCGTGGCCCTCGTCAGCGGACCACACGCCGCCGGAGAGGCCGTACTCGGAGTCGTTGGCGATGCGCACGGCGTCGTCCTCGTCGTCGTAGGCGATGACCACCAGGACCGGGCCGAAGATCTCCTCCTGCGCGATCCGCATGGAGTTGTCGACGTCGGCGAACACGGTGGGCGTGACGTAGTTGCCCTTCTCCAGGCCCTCGGGGATGTGCGGACCTCCGGTGACCAGCCGGGCGCCTTCGTCGATGCCGAGCTGGATGTAGTTGCGCACGCGCTCCTGCTGGTCCGGGCGGATCATCGGGCCGATGAAGGTGTCGGGGTCGTTGGGGTCGCCCACCTTCAGCGACTCCACCAGCTCCTTCAGTGCGGCCACGACCTCCTCGTACCGACTGCGCGGGGCCAGGATCCTGGTCTGCGCGATGCACGACTCGCCGTTGTTGAGCAGGGAGCCGAACTTCACGCCCGCGACGGCCTTCTCGATGTCGGCGTCCGGGAGGATGATCGCGGCGGACTTGCCGCCCAGCTCCAGGCTGACCCGCTTGAGCTGCTCGCCCGCGAGCGAGGCGATACGGCGGCCGGCCCGCGTCGAGCCCGTGAAAGCGATCTTGTCGATCTCCTTGTGCGACACCAGGTACTCGCTGGTCTCCCGGTCGGCGGGCAGGACACTGATCACGCCCTCGGGCAGGCCCACCTGCTCCAGCAGCTCCGCCAGGAAACCCATGCTCAGCGAGTTCTCCGGGGACACCTTGAGGACCACGGAGTTGCCGGTGACCAGAGCGGGGATGATCTTCGAAGTGGCCGAGGAGAACGGCGAGTTCCACGGGATCACCGCGGCCACGACGCCGACCGCCTCACGGCGCACCACGCTGCGCACCGGGGCCGCCGGGTCGGACGGCACCAGCGTCTCCTCCCACCCGAACTCCTCCGCCGCCTTCAGGTAGGCGTTCGCCTGCCGGGACAGGCCAGGCTGTCCGGCACGGGTGAACCAGCCGGCCGAACCGTTCTCCAGCGAGATCAGGTGCGCGATCTTCTCCGCGTTCTCCTCGCGCAGCGCGTTGAACCGACGCAGGAGGGCGATCCGCTCGGCCGGCGGGGTCAGGCGCCACACACCCGCCTCGAACGACGCCCGTGCCGCGGCAACCGCGCGGTCGATGTCCGCCGGCTGCGCCTGTGCGGCGCGGGCGACCACCGACTGGTCGTGCGGCGAGACGATGTCGAGCAGCTCCGGGTTGCTCGGCTCGACCCAGGAACCCCCGATGAAAAGCCGGTCGTAGGTGATCATGTGCTTTCTCTCTTCCGATGCTGTCGGTTCAGTTCGTTCGGACGCGCCGTCCAACTGCCACTTCAATGTAGCACTTCCTATCGTTACATGCACACCACGGAGGCTATATAGCTTTCATCCTCCGCATTGACGTTACTCTTGAGGGATGAGAGCCGACGCAGCACGCAATCTGGAAGCAGTCCTGACCACCGGGGCACGCATGCTCG
>NZ_BMQA01000079.1 GCF_014647875.1 Streptomyces brasiliensis
GCTTGTCCATAGAGGCTCGCGTCCACTGTGTTGGTTCTGAAACCACGAACGGCCCCGCCCTGGGAGGTTGGGGGTGGTGCGGCGGTTCACAGTTTCATAGTGTTTCGGTGGTCATAGCGTGAGGGAAACGCCCGGTTACATTCCGAACCCGGAAGCTAAGCCTTACAGCGCCGATGGTACTGCAGGGGGGACCCTGTGGGAGAGTAGGACACCGCCGAACAAATTGTGTGGAGACCCCCGTGCTTTTGGCACGGGGGTTTTCTGCGTCTAGGGTCGATGTCATGCGCTATGACCTGGTCATCTTCGACAACGACGGCGTTCTCGTCGACAGCGAGCCGATTTCCAACCGGCTCCTGGCCGGCTATCTGACCGAGCTCGGGCATCCGACGACGTACGAGGACTCCATTCGCGACTACATGGGGTCCGCCATGCACCGCGTCCACGATCTCGTCCTCGAGAGGACGGGGCAGCGGTTGCCCGACGACTTCGACGACGTCTTCCACGCCAGCGTCTTTGCCGCGTTCGAGCGGGAGTTGCAGCCCGTGAGCGGTGTCGTGGGAGTGCTGGAGAAGCTGGCCGCCGACGGGGTGCCGTACTGCGTGGCGTCCTCCGGGAGCCATGAGCGGATCCGGGTGGGGCATCGGACGACCGGGCTCGACCGGTGGTTCGACGAGTCCCGAATATTCAGCTCACAGGACGTAGGGCGGGGGAAGCCCGCGCCGGATCTGTTCCTCTATGCCGCCGAGCGCATGGGGGTCGCACCGGAGCAGTGTGTTGTCGTCGAGGACAGTCCGCTGGGTGTGCGGGCGGCTGTGGCGGCCGGGATGGACGTGTACGGGTTCACCGCCATGACGCCGGCCGAGAAGCTGAGCGGGGCCGACCAACTCTTCGGCAGCATGGGGGAGTTGGCTGACCTGCTGGTATGACCTCGGGCAGGGCGGGGGCGCTGACATTTGTCATGCCGAGCCCTGGACGATCGTTTCTACTGCCGTACCGGTGCCCTCGGCGAAGCTGAGGGCATGACGACGCAGACGAGCAAGCCCAGGACCAGCAAGAAGAGCACCTTCGCCCCGCTGATCGTGGACGTGGCGGTGCCCCTCGGGTCGTACTACCTGCTCAAGGACGCCTTCGGGATGAGCACCTTCGCGGCGCTCGCCTGGAGCAGCGTCGTTCCTGCGCTGCGGACCGGGTGGAGCGCGGTCAAGGAACGGAGCGTCAACGGGCTCGCCGCGCTCATCCTCCTCGTGAACGTCGCCTCGCTGCTGCTGAGCCTGGTCTCGGGGGACCCCCGGCTGATGCTCGCCAAGGACAGCGGGATCAGCAGTGTCGTCGGGATCGGCATCCTCGTCTCCGTCGCGCTGGGCAAGCCGATGATGACGACCGGCATGAAGCCGTGGCTGGTGAAGGCCATGCCGGGGAGAGAGGCCGCCTGGGCGCGGCTGGCGGATAAGTCGCCGGCGTTCCGGCGGGCCGAGCGACGGTTCTCCGTCGTGTGGGGTGTGCTGATGCTGGTCGAGTGCGTGGTGCGGGTCGTGGGTGCGTACACCATTCCCGTTGACACGATGGTGTGGCTCGGCACTGTGATCATGTGCGTCGCCCTGGGGCTGGGCTTCCTGGTCAGCGGTGCGATCGCGGCCGGGCCCATGGCGGAGATGCTGATCGCCGAGGTCGCCGAGACCGAGTCCGCCGAGACCGGCCGCGGTCACGCGCAGGCCGCCGAGGTCGACAGCCTTCAGGTCGCGACGGCCGGCGTGGTCGTCGGCGACACCGCGGTGGCCGTCGCCGGGTGACCCCCGACAGGCCGGTGAAGCTGAAGGAAATTCATCTTCGGCCGGATCTACCCACGAGTATCCAGGGGCCCTACGCTCGCCGCCATGACTGATGTGCTGCGGCGCGGTAGGGCCTCGTTGGCGTTCAGCTTCTTCGCCCAGGGCGCCGCCTTCGCCCTGCTCGTCACGCGCATCCCGGCCATCCAGGACCGGTACGGCGTCTCCGACGCACTGCTGCCGGTCTTCCTCGCCGCCGTACCGATCCTCGCCGGGGCCGGCAGTGTGACGACCGAGCAGTTGGTGAAGCGCATACGGCCCAGTCGGCTGCTGCGCTGGTCCCAGCCCGTGGTGCTGCTGGCGTTGCTCGGGGTGGGGGCGGGCGGCGGACTCGCCGAACTGGGCGTCGCCCTCGCCGCCTTCGGGCTGGCCGTCGGTGCGCTGGACGCCTCGATGAACATGCTCGGGGTGAGTCTGCAGCGGACGTACCGGCGCAGCATCATGCTCAGCTTCCATGCCGCGTACAGCCTGGGCGGGATCGTCGGGGCCTCGCTGGCCTGGGCGGGTGCGCACTGGCACCTGGCGCTGTGGGTGTCGTATCTGCCGGTGATCGCGGTGCTGCTGCCCGCAACCCTGGTGGGGAGCCGGTGGTACGTCGACGGGAAGGCCGCGGCGGTGGAGGAGCAGCGCCAGGGCGAGGGGGCCGGCGTCGTCTTCAAGCTGCTGCTTCCGCTGTGTCTGGTGATGACCTTCGCGTACATCGGGGACTCGACCGTTTCCAACTGGAGCGCCAAGTACCTGAAGGACGTGCTGGGGAGTTCGGAGCAGCTGGCGACCGTTCCGTACAACGTGTACATGGTGACCACGCTGGTCGGGCGGGCCGCCGGGGATTTCGGGGTGCGGCGGTTCGGTGCCGTGACGGTGGTGCGGCTGGGTGGGCTGGTGGCGGCCGGCGGGTTCGCGGTGGTGGCGGCGGCGCCCGGGGCCTGGGTGGGGATGCTCGGGTTCACCCTGCTGGGGCTGGGGCTGTGTGTGCTCGTACCGCAGACTTTCGCGGCCGCGGGACGGCTTTTCCCAGGGGCGTCGGACGCTGCGATCGCACGGCTCAACGTCTTCAACTACGTGGGATTTCTGGTCGGTTCGCCGTTGGTGGGGGCACTCGGGGATGCCTGGAGCTATCGGGGGGCCATGCTCGTTCCCATGGTGTTGGTGCTGGTGACGTTGGTGTACGCCCGGTCGTTCGCCGCTCAACAGGACCGATACGGTGGCGGTCATGAGCGGCCGCGCACAGCTGATGTGGGACGAGGCAGTAACGGGCTATGACTTCGGTCCGGACCATCCGATGGATCCGGTCCGGCTCGCCCTGACCCGGAAACTGGTCGGTGCCTTCGGGCTCGACCGCGAGGTGGCGGTCGTCGCGGCCAAGCCGGCCGGGGAGTCGACGCTGCGGCTCGTCCACCGGGAGGACTACATCGAGGCGGTCAAGGCCGCGTCGGCGAATCCGGCGGGGGCGCACGGGGCGTACGGGCTGGGGACGCTGGACGATCCGGCGTTCGCCGGGATGCACGAGGTGTCCGCGCTGATCGCGGGGCAGTCCGTGGGAGCGGCGGAGGCCGTGTGGCACGGGGACGCGCTGCACGCGGTGAACTTCGCGGGCGGGCTGCACCATGCGATGCCCGGCGGTGCGTCCGGGTTCTGCATCTACAACGACGCGGCGCTGGCCATCGCGCGCCTCCTTGAGCTGGGGGCCGAGCGGATCGCGTACGTGGACGTCGACGTCCATCACGGCGACGGGGTGCAGGCGGCGTTCTGGGAGGATCCGCGAGTCCTGACGATCTCACTGCACGAGCATCCTCGTACGTTGTTCCCGCAGACCGGGTGGCCGGAGGAGACGGGGGCCCCGTCCGCGGAGGGGTCGGCGGTGAATCTAGCGCTGCCGGCCGGGACCGGGGACTCGGGGTGGTTGCGGGCGTTCCATGCCGTGGTGCCGGAGCTGATCGCGGACTTCCGGCCGGATGTGCTGGTGACGCAGCACGGGGCCGATACGCACTTCGAGGATCCGCTGGCGCATCTCGCGGTGTCGCTCGACGCGCAGCGGGCCGTGCAGGTGGCGTGTCATGAGCTGGCGCACGAGTACGCGGGCGGGAAATGGGTCGCGTTGGGTGGGGGCGGGTACGCCGTGGTGGATGTCGTGCCTCGGTCGTGGACGCATCTGGTGGGGATCGCGGCGGGGAAGCCGGTGGCGCCGGAGACGGTGATTCCCGAGGAGTGGCAGCAGGTGGTGTTCGCTCGTACGCGGCAGTTGGGGCCGGGGCGGATGACTGATGGGCGGTGGCCTGTGCGGTGGGCGTCCTGGGAGGCGGGGTACGACCCCGCTGATCGCTTGGATCAGGCGGTGTTGGCCACGCGGCGGGCTGTGTTTCCGCTGCGGGGGTTGTTGGCGTAGGGGAGTTTCGGTCGGTTTCGGCGCGTGGTGTCGGCGCTGAGTGCTCGGAGGCACGACTGCCCGCAGCTGAGCCGGTCTCCGTTACGCCAACCGTGCGGTCTTCCCCCGTTCCGCCCCATTCCGCACCCCCCGTCCACCACCATCGCATCCGTGTTGAGCGTCGGGGCGCTTCGGGCGCATCTCATTGCTGCCCGGCTTGCTGGGGTTGTGGGGACCTCTCGGGAGGCGAGTCTGCGGAGTTATCGGCTCTTCGCCGCTCGCGATCCTCGGGTGTTGATCGGGATCGATCCCCAGCGGACCTGGCGGCTGCGGGACGTGATCGAGTTGATGGCGGACAGGTGTGGGGTTTCCGCCGATCCCGGATATGTCTCTGGGCATGATGTGATTGATCCGGAGCGGACCCTGGCCGCTCTGGACGCGTTCGCCGAGCGGATCGGAGCCGCCGCTCACCGTCGCGCGCCCGTGCTGCTCGGCACCGGGCATCCGCACCGGCTGCTCGGGTTCTACGTCGCGTTGGCGGACGCCCTGTCGGCGGCGGGGTGTGTCGTCCTCACCCCGGCGCAGGGTCGCTGTGTCGACATAACGACCCGGTTCGGTCTACGTACGTGCAACCTTGATTACGTACGACGAGTCGCGATCGTCCGCGAGTCGGCAGATGAACGCCCCGGTTGTGAGCCCGGCGCCCACACGCACTCACCACTCCCGGTTCGTACCGTGCTCGCCGCGGCCGCCGAGGCCGGCGGGCCGTTGCCGGAACTTGTCATCGGGGACCATGGCTGGGTCTGCGGAGCAGGTCAGCTGGGGTTTGAGGCCATTGGGCTGGCCGATACGGATGACCCCGCGCTCTTCGTGGGGGAGGCCGAGGGGGTCGTGTCCGTCGCCGTTCCACTTGATGACGGTGTTCGGTCCCCTTACTACCGCCCGCTTACCCGCTACGTACTCAATCGAGCGTGTCTGTCACAGTAGGCCGCCGATGGGTGCACCTCTTCCCCACTCGCATCACCCGCCCCTACATTGGGGAGTGAGCACGCAGCGACGAAGAGTCACCGGAAGGGGAAGCCGGTGGCCGTCGAGTGCGGAAGGTTCAGGTGTGTCATGGCTGCAGCTGGCGAAAGGCCTCTGAACGAGGTTCAGTTCCTTACCGTGGCGGAGGTCGCCTCGGTGATGCGAGTGTCGAAGATGACCGTGTACCGGCTGGTGCACAGCGGTCATCTGCCCGCGATCCGGGTGGGGCGGTCCTTCCGCGTCCCGGAGCAAGCGGTACACGAGTACCTCCGCGAGAGCTATGTGGGGGTGGAGACGGCCTGACGGGTTGCTCCGGGGAATTCACCCGGAGCACCTCGATTACAAGCTCAGCGCTCGGGCAGGTAGGCTAGGCCCTCGTAGGTCGTATGGGCCCATGGCGCCCAGCACCGAGTGATGAGAAGTGAGCGAGGGTAGTCGTGGGCTCTGTTATCAAGAAGCGGCGCAAGCGGATGGCCAAGAAGAAGCACCGCAAGCTGCTCAAGCGCACGCGCGTTCAGCGTCGTAACAAGAAGTAAGGACGACGCGTACACCGCGAGAGCTTGTCGTGTGGCCCCTCACCCGTACGGTGTGGGGCCACACGCATATTCCAATAGGGCTGATCTCGTCACTTCGTGCATCGAGTGGTCATCACAGCGCAACATCGATTCGCTAAGTTGGCCCGCGTACGGGGAACGGAAGGAAGGCGCTGATCTTGGGCAAGGTCGTGCTCGTGACCGGGGTGGCCCGTCAGCTGGGAGGCCGGTTCGTGCGGCGCATCCAGCGTGACCCACAGGTGGACCGGGTCGTCGCCGTCGACGCCGTGCGGCCCGAGCATCATCTGGGCGGTGCCGACTTCATCCAGGCCGACATCCGGCAGCCCACCATCGCGCGCGTGCTCGCCGAGACGGGAGCCGACACGGTCGTCCACATGGACGTGACCGGTACCGCGCTCGGCAGCGGCAGCCGGACCACGGTCAAGGAGACCAACGTCATCGGCACCATGCAGCTGCTCGGCGCCTGCCAGAAGTCGCCGACGGTGAAGCGGCTCGTGGTGAAGTCCAGCACGAACGTGTACGGCTCCGCGCCGCGCGATCCCGCCGTGTTCACCGAGACCACGCCGCCCAAGTCGCTGCCCAGCGGCGGGTTCGCGAAGGACGCGGTCGAGGTCGAGGGCTATGTGCGCGGCTTCGCCCGGCGGCGCCCCGACGTCGCCGTGTGTGTGCTGCGGTTCGCGAACATCCTGGGGCCGACCGCGGAGACGCCGCTTGCCTCGTACTTCTCGCTGCCGGTCCTGCCGACCGTGTTCGGCTACGACCCGCGGCTCCAGTTCGTCCACGAGGACGACGCCGTGGAGGTGCTGCGGATCGCCTCGCACGAGCCCGAGCGGGGCACCCTCAACAGCGGCACCTTCAACATCGCCGGCGACGGCGTCCTGCTGCTCTCGCAGTGCTCCCGGCGGCTGGGCCGCCCCACGGTGCCGCTGCTGCTGCCCGCGGTCACCTGGGCCGGTTCCCTGGTCCGTACCCTGGGAGTGTCGGACTTCTCGCCCGAGCAGATCCGGCTGCTGACCCACGGCCGGGTGGTGGCGACGGACCAGATGCGCGAGACCCTTGGATTCAAGCCGAAATACACGACAGCGGAGACGTTCGCGGACTTCGTGCGCAGCCGCGGGCCAGGGCTGCTGCCGCCGGAGGCCCTCGCGGGGGCCGTCGACCGGATCGCCACGCTGACCCTCAGGGGCAGCGGCCACCTCCCGACGCAGAGCGCCAACTGAGGAGCGCAGCAACGATGGCGGACGCCAAGGTCATTCCGTTCGACGACGACCGGTCGCGCTCGGCCGCCGTGCAGCGGCCCGCGCGACGCCGGGGCGCGGGCAGCCGCCGTACGGGCGAGCCCGCGGTGGTGCGCGAGGTGGGTGAGGTCGGTGAGGTCCAGCCTCTCCCCGGGCGGTTCCCGGCGCAGGATGATGTTTCCGTGACCCCTGAGGAAGAACCGCCGCGGCAGCCGAGGGACGGCGGCCTGGAGCGGCGCGTCGCGAGCGGCCTCGCCTTTCTGCGGCGGCGGCTGACCGGGGACTACGACGTGGATGACTTCGGTTACGACGAGGAGCTCACCGACCAGGTCCTGATGTCCCTGCTGCGCCCGGTGTACGACAAGTACTTCCGGGTCGAGGTGAAGGGCATCGAGAACATCCCGGCCGAGGGCGGCGCGCTGATCGTCGCCAACCACTCCGGGACGCTGCCGCTGGACGGCCTGATGATGCAGGTCGCCGTGCATGACCACCACCCGGCGGATCGCCATCTGCGGCTGCTCGCGGCCGACCTGGTCTTCGTGCTGCCCGTGGTCAACGAGCTGGCCCGGAAGCTGGGGCACACCCTGGCCTGCGCGGAGGACGCCGAGCGGCTGCTCGGGGCGGGTGAGCTGGTCGGGGTGATGCCGGAGGGCTTCAAGGGCATCGGGAAGCCGTTCGGCGAACGGTACAAGCTGCAACGTTTCGGCCGGGGCGGGTTCGTCTCCACGGCGCTGCGCAAGGGCGTGCCGATCATTCCGTGCTCGATCGTCGGGGCGGAGGAGATCTACCCGATGATCGGCAACGCGAAGACGCTGGCCCGGCTGCTGGGCTTCCCGTACTTCCCGCTGACGCCGACCTTCCCGTGGCTGGGCCCGCTCGGCGCGATCCCGCTCCCCACGAAGTGGACGATCCAGTTCGGCGAGCCGATCCCGACGGACGGCTATCCGCCGGAGGCGGCGGAGGACCCGATGCTGATGTTCAACCTGACCGACCAGGTACGGGAACAGATCCAGCACACGCTGTACAAGCTGCTGGTGCAGCGGCGGTCGGTGTTCTTCTGACAGGCCGTTTCCTACGGCGACGGGGGCGCCCCTTCTCGGAAGGGGCGCCCCGTGCGCGTTGCCCGTACCCGCTAGCTGGCGTCGTCGCTGTCGATGCCCAGGCCCGGCAGGAGGCCGGGCAGGAGCGGGGGCAGGGTGACGTCCGGTTCGCTGGTCGGGGTCTTGCCGGCCGACGGGGAGGCCGTGCCGCTGCTCTTCGGCGGGTCGAACAGGCCTCCGGTGCTGCCGCCGAGCAGGCCGTCGCCCGCGCTGCCGGTGGCCGAGCCGCTGGGGCTGCCGCTGCTCGACTCCTTGCCTGGCGAGGCGCCGTCGGTCGTGCTCGGCGACGCCGACCGGTGGGCGCCGGAGGAACCCGTGGACGCCGAGCTGGTGCCCTTCGGTGTGTCGTCGCCGGTCCGGTCCGGGGTCTGCGGGAGCAGGGACTGGAGCGGGGCGACCTCCTGGTCTATGGCCTCGAAGACGGACGAGACCTGCTCGCTCACGTCACCGAGCTGGACCGGAAGCTTCTCGCGCAGCGCGCCCCACACCTCGCGGTGGGACTGGGAGAAGCTCGACAGCGCCTGGATGGGGCCCAGGGAGTCGGGGTCGCGCTGGTACGCCTCGTGCAGCAGGCGGTGGCCCTCGGTGACGTCGCGCTGCATGCCGGACAGCGTGCGGCGGATCTCCCCGATGGACTCGTGGTCGAGCTGTCCGCCGCGCCCGCGGTCCAGCAGTCGCCGGGCCTCGCTCAGCCGGGTCGAGGCCTGGTCGAGGTAGGTCTGGCCGCGCTCGTCGTCACCGTCGGACAGGTAGTTGAGCTTGAAGTCCTCGATGCCGCGCTTGAGGCCGTACAGCGAGTCTCCGGGCAGGGCGTCCGAACTCGCCGCGGCCACTCCGCCGAAGGCTCCCGCGGCCACGCCGACGCTGAGCCCGCCAGCGGCGAGGCCCTTGGTCAGCCGGGAACGCGGTCGCAACTTGCCCAACGGGCTCGCCCGGTGCGCGCCTCTGGCCCGGTGGGAACGCTGCTCCGGCACCGAAGCGTCCGCCCCACCCGCGGTGCCCTCCAGCAGCATGGCCTCCATCGCGGCCACCAGCCGGGCCCGCTGGACGACCTTGACCTCCGGGTCGAGGCCTGGCCTGGGCAGCGCGCGGAGACTTCCGGTCAGGGCCAACAGCTCGCCCTGCTCGGTCCGTTCCGCACCGTCCGGGGGTGATTCCTCCGGCTGCTCGGCCGCCGGGTCCCGGTCGGAC
This sequence comes from Streptomyces brasiliensis, assembly GCF_014647875.1. Lineage (GTDB taxonomy): Bacteria > Actinomycetota > Actinomycetes > Streptomycetales > Streptomycetaceae > Streptomyces > Streptomyces brasiliensis. The sequence continues at coordinate 9,301 of NZ_BMQA01000079.1, forward strand.
TGATACTCCAGGGCCTGGGCGAAGGCGTTCGCCCGCCGGTGCGCCGATACGTTCGCGATCACTGGCGGCACCTCCTCTCGTCATGACGGTCGGCTCCCCAGGGGATCCTGAGGGTGCACGCCCACGAGCACTTCCACACGATCGAGTGATCAGGGGTCGGCCAGGACGTGACCACAGGGAGCCTGTATCCCGCACAACGACTGGCGCGGCACTTGGGTTACGGACGCCGGATGACCGGATCGGAAAGGCAACGACCTTTCACGGAACGTGAGTTGGGCGTAGCTGACAGTGGCTGATCTCAGCGTGCGTCGTCGGGCAGCAAGCGGGCGAGCGTGCGCACGGCGCGGTACTGAAGCGTCTTGATGGCGCCTTCGTTCTTGCCCATCACGCGGGCCGTCTCGGCGACGGAGAGCCCCTGCAGGAAGCGGAGCGTGACGCACTCCTGCTGCTGGGGGTTGAGTCGTCGTACGGCATCGAGGAGGGCGGCGTTGGAGAGCGATTCGAGGACGGAGTCCTCCGGGGAGCGCTCGACCTCGTTGGCGTCGAGCATCTCGCCGGTGGTGACCTCGAGGCGAAAGCGGCTCGACTTGAAGTGGTCGGCGACGAGGTTGCGCGCGATGGTGACCAGCCAGGCGCCGAAGTCGCGGCCCTGCCAGGTGAAGGTGCCGATACGGCGCAGGGCACGCAGGAACGTCTCGCTCGTGAGGTCCTCGGCCGTCGCCTTGCCGCCCACGCGGTAGTAGATGTAGCGGTACACGGTGTCGCTGTACTGGTCGTAGAGGCGGCCGAACGCCTCGGCCTCGCCGGCCTGGGCGCGCTCGACAAGGTCCATCATCCGGGCGCTGTCGCTGTCCGCGGCCGGGCGGCGGGCGGTGGCGGTGCCCGCGGCGCGACCGCGTCTGCCGGCCACCCGGCCGTCGACCGACCGCCGCCCCTCGACTACGGCGCTGCGCGCCGGGCCCTGCTCGATGCCGTCGGCGAGCGCGTAGCAGGGGCCTACGGGGGTGGTCGTGGCGAAGGCGGGGACGGCGTACGCGGTGGGGACGTAGCCGCGCAGCAGGTCCTGGACCGTAGCGACCAGTGCGCGGAGCGTAGCCAGGCCCGAGGTGTCAACCCCGACGTGTGGGTACACGGGACTCCCAGAGGCAGAGATTCCATCACGTGCAGTGCGGGACCGTTCACCCGTCGTGGCGACGGAAGGGGTACCGGTTTGCGTCTGAGGAGAATAACGCTTCGTGCAGGCACTGCTACGCCCAGTTGCTCAAATCATCGATTACGTCGCTTCCGTAACCGATTGACGCCTCATCAAGTGTCGGAGGGTGACCGGTTGTTGACCGGAACGGTGCGGATTCCGTCTGAAAGCGGGGGGTGTGTTGGGCCGTGGGGCCTTGTGGGTGCGGGGTGGTTTCTGTGCCGTTCGGTTTCGGCGCGCGGCGCCGGTGCGGGATGCCCGGGGTTGCGCTGTGGGGGTGGGGTTGCTCACCCGCGCGTGCGGTGTGCCTCCCCCCTCTCGGCTTCGCTCGCGCGGGGGGACACCCACCGCCCAGCCGTGCCGCCCGGGGGTCCCCCAGGGCCTTGAGGCACCGGAGGAGGCACTGCCCGCAGCTACGGCGGGTGCCGCTGGTGCGTGGGTGGGCGCTGCCCCGGCCGTGCGGCTGTCCGCAGCCCGGCGGTACGGCTGTGTGGTCAGCGGCGGCGTCTGTGCAGCGCGATCGCCGCCGCGGTGCCACCGGCAACCGCTCCTACCCCCGCCGCCGCCGGGATGCCGACCTTCGCTGCTTTGCGGCCTGTGCGGTAGTCGCGCAGGCGCCAGTCTTTTTCTCGGGCGTGTTTGCGGAGTTTCGTGTCCGGGTTGATCGCGTAGGGGTGGCCCACCAGGGACAGCATCGGGATGTCGTTGTGGGAGTCGCTGTACGCGGCGCAGCGGGAGAGGTCCAGGCCCTCCGCCGCGGCGAGTGCGCGTACCGCCTCCGCCTTGGCCGGACCGTGCAGCGGCTCGCCGACCAGCTTGCCCGTGTAGATGCCGTCGACGGACTCGGCGACCGTGCCGAGCGCGCCGGTGAGGCCGAGGCGGCGGGCGATGACCTGGGCGATCTCGACGGGCGCAGCCGTGACCAGCCAGACCCTCTGGCCCGCGTCCAGGTGGGCCTGGGCCAGCGCCCGAGTGCCCGGCCAGATGCGCTCGGCCATGTACTCGTCGTAGATCTCCTCGCCGATGGAGCTGAGTTCGGCGACGCGGTGACCCTTCACGATGGACAGCGCGGAGTCGCGCGCCTCCTGCATGTGCTCGGGGTCCTCGACCCCGGCCAGCCGGAACCAGGCCTGCTGCCAGGCGAACCTGGCCAGGTCGCGTGTCTCGAAGAACTTCCGCTTGTACAGGCCCCGGCCGAAGTGGAAGATCGCGGCGCCCTGCATCACGGTGTTGTCGAGGTCGAAGAACGCGGCGGCCTTGTCGTCGCCGAGCACCGGAAACTCCGGCTCGTGGTCCGGGGAGTCCGGTGCGACCTCCTGCGAGGTCTTGCGCGCGGCCTCCGCCGAGGCCTCGCCTGCCAACACGCTCCGCGCCGTGGCGGAGCGCCTACGGGGAGTGAGCCATCCGAGAGCGGCCATGGCTGGAGCATAGCCAGTCCGTTCGTTACTTCCGGAGTCGAGAGGTTTGGACGCTGTGAACTCTCCACGACCGGGCCGTTAAACCAGGGGGACAATGGCCGGCATGAGTCCTCTCTTCCGACGGAACGCGCCGGCCCCGCAGGACCGGCTGGTCACGCTGATCCGCAAGCCCGGCTGTCATCTGTGTGATGACGCACAACTCGTGGTGGAGAAGGTGTGCGCCGATCTCGGTGTGACCTGGGAGCAGAAGGACATCACTCAGGATCGGGACCTGTACGACCAGTACTGGGAACAGATTCCGGTCGTACTGGTCGACGGTGAACAGCACACCTTCTGGCGCGTGAACGAAGAGCGGCTGCGCAAGGCGCTGACCGACTAGTCCAAAGCGGTCGGAAAGTCGCTTAGGATCGGCGGTGAGTTGGTCTTGGGGGCGAGATTCACAAGGAGTGTGAGCGGTTTTGCCCCCAGGCGAGCAGGGCGTGACCCCGGTCACTTTGGCCGGGCAAAACGGACACCATCTTTGTGCACGCGTTCACAAAGACATAGCCTGCATTCGACGGGGCGGTCCGGGGACGTGTGACCGCCCGCAGCCCCGCTCTACCCGCAGGAGCACCGTGGCAACTGGCCGAACTCACCGACCGGCGACCCGTAGCCGAGGGATTCCCGAGGCCACCGTCGCCAGGCTTCCGCTGTACCTTCGAGCGCTGACCGCACTGTCGGAGCGCTCGGTACCGACGGTCTCCTCGGAAGAGCTGGCCGCCGCCGCGGGGGTCAACTCCGCGAAGCTGCGCAAGGACTTCTCCTACCTCGGCTCCTACGGAACACGGGGCGTGGGGTACGACGTCGAGTATCTCGTGTACCAGATCTCGCGTGAACTCGGGCTCACCCAGGACTGGCCGGTCGTGATCGTCGGTATCGGCAACCTCGGCGCCGCGCTCGCCAACTACGGCGGGTTCGCCTCCCGTGGCTTCCGGGTGGCCGCGCTCATCGACGCCGACCCGGCGATGGCGGGCAAGCCCGTCGCCGGCATCCCCGTCCAGCACACCGACGACCTCGAGAAGATCATCGAGGACAACGGCGTGTCCATCGGTGTGATCGCCACCCCCGCCGGGGCCGCCCAGCAGGTCTGCGACCGTCTGGTAGCCGCCGGGGTCACCTCCATCCTGAACTTCGCGCCGACCGTGTTGGCCGTCCCGGACGGCGTCGACGTGCGCAAGGTCGACCTCTCCATCGAGCTGCAGATCCTCGCCTTCCACGAGCAGCGCAAGGCCGGCGAGGAGGCCGGCCCGGACGGGGCCGCCCCGACCGCCGCCACCCGCAAGGAATCCACCGATCAGGGGCCCGAGGGGGACGTACCCGCCGTGATGCCGGCATGAGTCTCCTCGTCGTCGGACTGAGCCACCGCAGCGCCCCGGTCAGCGTCCTCGAACGGGCCGCGCTGACGACGGACGCGCAGGTCAAGCTGGTCCAGGACACGGTCGCCACCGAACCGGCCGCCGAGGCCTCGGTGCTCGCCACCTGCAACCGCATCGAGCTGTACGCCGACGTGGACAAGTTCCACGCCGGTGTCGCCGAGCTGTCCACGCTGCTCGCCCAGCACAGCGGGGTCGGCCTGGAGGAACTCACTCCGTATCTCTACGTGCACTACGAGGACCGGGCCGTCCACCATCTCTTCTCGGTGGCCTGTGGACTGGACTCGATGGTCGTCGGCGAGGGCCAGATCCTCGGCCAGATCAAGGACTCCCTGGCCAAGGCGCAGGAACTGCACACCGCCGGGCGCCTCACGAACGACCTCTTCCAGCAGGCCCTGCGGGTCGGCAAGCGCGCCCACTCCGAGACCGGCATCGACCGCGCCGGACAGTCCCTGGTCACCTTCGGCCTGGAGCAGCTGGCCGCGGGCGAGGATGTGCAGACCTGGGCCGCCGGCAAGAAGGCCCTGGTCATCGGCGCCGGCTCGATGTCCTCGCTGGCCGCGGCCACGCTCGCGCGCGCCGGTGTCGCCGAGGTCGTCATCGCCAACCGCACGCAGGAGCGCGCGGAGCGTCTGGCTCAGATCCTCACGGACAACGGCGAGACGGACGTGGTGGCCCGCGCGGTACCGATGGATGCGGTGCCGCACGAGCTGACACGTGCCGACATCGCCGTCTCCTGCACCGGGGCGACAGGGCTGGTCCTCACGGCGGAGGAGGTCGCACGGGCGGTCGAGGGCCGCACCGGGGCCCCCGTCGCCGAGGTCGCCGACAGGGGTCGTACGGCCGTATCGGCGGAGGTCGTCCCCGCGCAGCTGCCGCCCACCAGCGTCGGCGCCGAGGACGGCTGCCCGCTCGACCTGTCCGCCGTGCAGACCACCGCCGGGTTCTCCGTGCACGGCGAGGCGGCCGTGGCCGGCATGGCCGCCGCCGAGCTGGAGCAGCACGCGGCCTGGGTCGACAAGGGCGACGCCACCGGCCGTGACCGGCGCTCCACGACCGTGCTCGACCCGGCCGAGGACGCCGACGCCATCGCCGCGCTCGCCGCCACCGTCGCCGTGGTGGGCCGTATCCCCGAGCGCCGCAGGCCCGAACCGGTCGCCCGGATCCCGCGCCCGGCCCCCGCGCTCCACCTGCTCGACCTGGCCATGCCCCGCGACATCGACGCGGCCGTGCACCGGCTCGCCGGGGTGCGCCTGGTGGACATCGAGTCACTGGCCGAGGCCTCGGCGGACGCTCCGATGGCGGCCGACGTCGACGAGGTCAGGCGTATCGTCTCCGACGAAGTCGCGGCCTTCGGGGCGGCGCTGCGGGCGGCACACATCACGCCGACCGTGGTGGCCCTGCGCACCATGGCCGCCGACGTCGTGGCGAACGAGATCGCCCGGCTCGACGGACGCCTGCCCGGCCTGGACGAACGCCAGCGCGGCGAGATCCGGCAGGCCGTGCACCGGGTCGTCGACAAGCTGCTGCACGCGCCGACCGTACGGGTCAAGCAGCTCGCGGCCGAGCCCGGCGGCGCCGGGTACGCGGACGCGTTGCGCACCCTGTTCGACCTCGACCAGGAGACGGTGGCCGCCGTCTCGCGCGCCGAGGACAGCACAGACGACAAGGATCGACCGGCATGAGTGACAAGGCACTGAGACTGGGGACCCGGCGGAGCAAGCTCGCCATGGCCCAGTCCGGGCAAGTGGCGGACGCCGTGAGCCAGGTGACCGGACGGCCCGTCGAGCTCGTCGAGATCACCACGTACGGCGACACCTCCCGCGAGAGCCTGGCGCAGATCGGCGGCACCGGCGTGTTCGTCGCGGCGCTGCGCGAGGCGCTGCTGCGCGGCGAGGTCGACTTCGCGGTCCACTCGCTGAAGGACCTGCCGACCGAGCAGCCCGCCGACCTGGTGCTGGCCGCCATCCCCGTGCGCGAGGACCCGCGCGACGTCATCGTCGCCCGCGACGCCCTCAAGCTCACCGACCTGCCCCGCGGGGCGCGCATCGGCACGGGTTCGCCGCGCCGCATGGCGCAGCTGAACGCGTACGCCCGCAGCCACGGGCTCGACATCGAGACCGTCCCGATCCGCGGCAACGTCGACACCCGTATCGGATACGTCCGTGACGGCGAGCTCGACGCGGTCGTACTGGCCGCCGCCGGACTCAACCGGATCGGTCGCAGCGACGAGGTGACCGACTTCCTGTCGGTCGACACGGTGCTGCCCGCCCCCGGCCAGGGGGCCCTGGCGATCGAGTGCACCGCGGCCGACGCGGAACTCATCGCCGCGCTCGGCGAACTCGACGACCCGATCACCCGGGCCGCCGTGACCGCCGAGCGGTCCCTGCTCGCCGCCCTGGAGGCCGGCTGCAGCGCCCCTGTGGGTGCGCTGGCCGACCTGCTGGCCGACGGGCAGATTGTCAAGGAAATGCGCCTGCGCGGCGTCGTCGGTACGACCGACGGCTCCCGCACGGTGCAGCTGTCCACCACCGGTCCCGTGCCCGAGACGTACGACGGGGCGATCGCCCTCGGTCGCGAACTCGCCGCCGAGATGCTCGCCCAGGGCGCGGCCGGTCTGATGGGGGAGCGAGCACAGTGAGCCCCACCACTCTTCCCGCCGGCCTCGAACACGGGCACGTCACCTTCCTGGGTGCCGGACCCGGGGATCCGGGACTACTGACTCTGCGCGCCGTCGAGGCGCTGGCGAACGCGGACGTCCTCGTCGCCGAGCACGAAGTGCTCGACGTGATCCGCGCACATGCCAGACAGGGCGTCGCCGTCCTGAGCACGGACGCGGGTCCTTCCTCGGACTCGTATCCGGGCACGGCCGCGCCTCAGCTGGCGGTTGTTGACGCCGCGTCAACAACCGCTGCCGTCCCGTCCGTGCGGGATGCGGCTCATCTTGTCATGGAGGCCGCGCGGGGCGGCAGGCGGGTCGTCCGTGCGGTGTCCGGGGACCCCGGGCTCGACGCGTACGCCGCCGAGGAGATGCTGGCGTGCGCCGCCGCCGGGGTGCCCTTCGAGGTGGTCCCCGGCATCGCGACCGCGGTCGGCGTGCCCGCGTACGCCGGCGTCCCGCTGCGTGACGCGCAGGGCGCGGACGTCCGGTTCGTGGACGCCCGTACGGCCTCGGAGCGCTGCTGGATGGAGGTGGGCGCCTCCGACGGCACGGTCGTCGTGTCGACCACGCTGGACTCGGTCGCGGCCGCCGCCGGTGAGCTGGTGGCCGCGGGCCGCAAGCCGGACACCCCGATGACGGTCACCGTCGCCGGTACGACGACCCGGCAGCGCACCTGGACCGCCACCCTCGGCACCATCGCGCAGACGCTGAAGCAGGCGAAGGTCCTGCCGTCCCCGGACGGTGGCCGGCCCGTCATAGCCGTGGTCGGTGAGCGTTCCGCCGCCGCCCAGCGCGACCAGCTGTCCTGGTTCGAGTCCAAGCCGCTGTTCGGCTGGAAGGTGCTCGTGCCGCGGACGAAGGAGCAGGCGGCGTCGCTCTCCGACCAGCTGCGGTCGTACGGTGCCGTGCCGCACGAGGTCCCGACGATCGCCGTCGAGCCGCCGCGCACGCCCCAGCAGATGGAGCGGGCCGTGAAGGGGCTCGTGACCGGGCGGTACGAGTGGATCGCGTTCACGTCGGTCAACGCCGTCAAGGCGGTCCGGGAGAAGTTCGAGGAGTACGGCCTTGACGCTCGGGCTTTTGCGGGTATCAAGGTGGCTGCGGTGGGGGAGCAGACGGCGACGGCGCTCGTCGCCTTCGGCGTGAAGCCGGACCTGGTGCCGAGCGGGGAGCAGTCCGCGGCGGGGCTGCTGGAGGACTGGCCTCCCTACGACCCGGTGTTCGACCCGATCGACCGGGTGTTCCTGCCGCGGGCCGACATCGCCACGGAGACGTTGGTCGCCGGACTGATCGAGCTGGGCTGGGAGGTCGACGACGTCACGGCGTACCGGACCGTGCGTGCGTCGCCGCCGCCGGTCGAGACCCGGGAGGCGATCAAGGGCGGTGGCTTCGACGCCGTGCTCTTCACGTCGTCGTCGACCGTGCGGAACCTGGTGGGTATCGCCGGGAAGCCGCACAACGTGACGGTGATCGCCTGTATCGGTCCGGCCACCGCGAAGACCGCGGAGGAGCATGGGCTGCGGGTGGATGTGATGGCGCCGGAGCCGTCCGTGCACAGGTTGGCGGAGGCGCTGGCCGACTTCGGGCTGCGGCGGCGCGCTGCCGCGCTCGAGGCGGGGGATGCGGTGACTCGGCCGAGTGAGCGGCGGCCGGGGGCGCGGCGGCGTCGTACCACGTGAGGTGGGGGGGGCTGGTCCTGGGGGCTCCGCCCCCGGACCCCCGGCTCCCCACCCGCCCACCCGGCACCATGTGACAGCGCGGCAGTCGGCCGACAAACCGTCGGTAAAGGTGCCCTTGAGACGGGCGTAGCGTGGAGCGTATGACGAAGTACGGCTCCTTTCCCGGTACGCGTCCCCGGCGGCTGCGCACCACCCCCGCCATGCGTCGGATGGTCGCCGAGACGCGGCTGCACCCGGCGGATCTCATCCTTCCGGCGTTCGTCCGTGAGGGTGTGAGTGAGCCCGTGCCGATCGCGGCCATGCCCGGTGTCGTGCAGCACACGCGGGACAGCCTGAAGAAGGCCGCCGCCGAGGCCGTCGCCGCCGGGATCTCCGGGATCATGCTCTTCGGTGTGCCGGAGGAGTCGAAGAAGGACGCCGTCGGGACGCCCGGCACCGACCCGGACGGGATCCTCCAGGTCGCCCTCCGTGACGTGCGCGCCGAGGTCGGCGACGACCTGCTCGTCATGTCCGACCTGTGCCTCGACGAGACCACCGACCACGGTCACTGCGGTGTCCTCGACGCGCAGGGGCGGGTCGACAACGACGCCACCCTCGAGCGGTACGCCGAGATGGCCCAGGTGCAGGCCGACGCCGGCGCCCATGTCGTCGGGCCCAGCGGGATGATGGACGGGCAGATCGGGGTCGTCCGGGACGCGCTCGACCAGATCGGCCGGGAGGACGTCGCGGTCCTCGCCTACACCGTCAAGTACTCCTCCGCCTTCTACGGGCCCTTCCGGGAGGCCGTCGCCTCCTCGCTGCGGGGCGACCGGAAGACGTATCAGCAGGATCCCGCCAACTGGCGCGAGTCGATGCGCGAGTTGGCCCTCGACCTGGAGGAGGGGGCCGACATGGTGATGGTGAAGCCCGCCGGGCCCTACCTCGACATTCTCGCCCGGGTCGCCGACGCCGTGGACGTACCGGTCGTCGCCTACCAGATCTCCGGCGAGTACTCGATGATCGAGGCCGCCGCCGAGAAGGGGTGGGTCGATCGGGATCGCGCCATTCTGGAGACGCTGACCGGCATCAAGCGCGCCGGGGCGCGCAACATCCTCACCTATTGGGCCACCGAGGTCGCGCAGCGGCTGCTGTGACATGGGCCGAGGGCGCCGGCAGGGCCATCCGGCACGGGATGGGGGCACGGTCCGGGATCGTTCCGGTACCGCGGCGGTGACGTAGCGGGGAGGGATCTCGGGCGCCGCGTGACGGAGATGACGAGTTCTTGTCGACCTCTCCATCCTCTGCGCCTGACCTGATCCGTTCCGGAGGGGGGCGTGCGCGCCGCTCGCTCGGCCTCCTGCTGCTGGTCTTCTACGCCTCGGACAGCGAGTCCGGCACGAACAAGTACGGCGCCAACTCGAAGGAAGTTCCGGCGTTCGCCTGATCCCACGCCTGCGCCTGCCTCGAGGGGCCGTCCGGACCTGTGTCCGGGCGGTCCCTCGGCCGTCGGGGCCGCTTCGTGGCGTGCAAGGAGAGCCGTTTATGCTGCGGGCGGTCCGGGCCGGCATGGATCGAAAGGGGTCCGGGATGGTGCAGGTGCCGAGGGCGGTCGAAGCGGTGGACACCGAGGACATGTCACGGGTGACCGCCAACTTCCGGCAGTACCTCATGGGATGGGGCGAGGCGGAGCGCGCCGAAGGCGACCTCGACCACTACCGCAGTGGGCTCGCCCAACCGCAGTTCAACGGTGTGGTGCGCGTGCGGTCCCTGGACGTGATCGGGCCGGCCGTGACGACCGCGCGGGCCCGGTTGGCGGGCGTCCCCTGGTGGTGGTGGGCCGGACCGGACAGCCCGGAGGGCACCTCCGCCGCCCTCGCCGCGCACGGTGCGGTGGAGCTCGTGTCGCTGCCCCTGATGACGCGGTCGCTCGACCGCGTCGCGGACCCGGAGGAGCCGCTCCCCGGTCTGCGGATCGAGACGGCGGAGGGGCCGGGGCTGTTGGCGGAGCTGGTCAGCGTGTACAGCGCCTCCATCGGCATCGACCCCGCCCTGGAGGCCGATCTGGTGCGGATCGAGGCCGAGCGCGCGGACAACGCGGACATCGTCCGGCTCGCCGCCGTGCTCGACGGCCGGGTCGTCCGGACGACGACGGTCATCACGGCGCACGGCGTCGCAGGAATCTTCCTCGTCCACGTCGCCGAGGCCCATCGCCGACGCGGCATCGGCGCGGCACTGACAGCGGCCGCGCTGCGGACCGGGCAGGAGCGCGGGATGCGGCAGGCCGCGCTCATGGCAAGCCCGGCCGGCGAGCCGCTGTACCGGCGCTTCGGCTTCGCGGCGGTGGCCGGGTACCGGCTCTTCAGCCTGCCCGCCCGACCTGAGCGGTTCGTCCGTATCGCGGAAACTCTGGTGTAGGCCGCATTCATCTCCCTAGGCTGCGGGCAGCAGTTGAGCCGCAGTCGATAGGAGCCCTAGTCATGACCGTCGCCGAGCCCGTGTCGTCCGTCGTCCCTGTCCCGCCGCTCGCGGCGAGGGCGCGTACGGTCGGGGGCTCGCCCGTACGGGACATCCTGGCGGTCACCGCACGCCCCGAGGTGATCAACTTCGCGGGCGGTCTGCCAGCGCCGGAGCTGTTCGACCGGGAGGGCATCGCCGCCGCGTTCAGCGAGGTGCTGGAGCGGGAGCCGGCGGAGGCCCTGCAGTACTCCACGACCGAGGGCGAGCCTGCGCTGCGCGCGGGGCTCGCGGCGCGCATCACGGCACAGGGGCTGCCGACCGGTGCCGACGACCTGCTGATCACCACCGGTTCACAGCAGGCGCTGTCCCTCCTCGCCACCGCGCTGCTCGAGCCCGGGGACACCGTCCTCGTCGAAGACCCCTGCTATCTGGCGGCACTTCAGGTCTTCGGGCTTGCCGGCGCGCGCGTACTGCCCGTGCCGGGTGACGCGGACGGCGTGGACCCGGCGGCCCTGGAGGAACTGGTGGCGAGCGAACGCCCCAAGCTGCTCTACCTGGTGCCCACCTTCCAGAACCCCACCGGCCGCACCATGCCGTCCGCCCGCCGTGCGGCCGTCGCGTCGGTGGCCGCACGGGGCGGTGTCTGGATAGTCGAGGACGACCCGTACGGCGAACTCCGCTACGACGGCGAACGCGTCCCGTGGATCTCGACGCACCCCGGCGCCGAGGACCGTACCGTCCTGCTCGGCTCCTTCTCCAAGGTCATGGCGCCCGGCCTGCGCCTCGGCTGGCTCCGTGCACCGGCGGCGCTGCGGCGCGGCTGCGTGGTGGCCAAGCAGGCGGCCGACCTGCACACGCCGACGCTCAACCAGCTGGCGGCGGCACGGTACTTGAAGGTGCTGGACGCCCACGTGGCCAAGGTGCGGGCGGTGTACGGCGAACGCCGTGACGCGATGCTCGCCGCGCTGCCCGGCTCCCTCCCGGAGGGCTCGACCTGGAACCGTCCCGAGGGCGGCATGTTCCTGTGGGCCAGGCTGCCGGAGGGGTACGACACCACGGCCCTGCTCCCGAGGGTGGTGGAGCAGGCCGTGGCGTACGTCCCGGGCGCGCCCTTCTATGCGGGTGAGCCCGACCGGTCGACCCTGCGCCTGTGCTTCGTGACGCAGACACCGGAGGAGATCGGGGAAGGGCTGCGGAGGCTGGGCAGGGCGCTCGGGTAGGGGAGCCGGGTACAGCGGCAGGAGATCAGTCCCACCAGAAGTGCCAGGCCTGCTCGCCGACGAGTTGCCTGGCGTAGTCGGTCAGCTTGCCCGAGCCGCTCTGGGTGACGTTGTCCGGGCAGAACGCGTAGTGCTCCGCCGCCAGCGCCTCGGCCTCGGCGAGCGTGGCGGGCGGGGCGGCCACGGAGACGGCCAGGACGTCGAAGCCGAGGGCGACGACGCGTATGCCGAAGCGGTCCTCCCAGGAACGCAGGACCGCGCAGAGGCGGGCGACGTCGTTCTCGTGGTTGAGCGGCCCCGTCCAGCCGAACGCGGCGGGGATGTCGGCGGAGCGGCGCGCCGGGACGAGCGCCAGGCGCAGGTCCCTGAACCCCGAGTGGCCTTCGGAAAGGGAGTCGGCGAGCCGGGCTGCGCCGGTGCCGGGGTCGTGGGTGAGCGGGGCCGCCGGGGCGAGACCGGGCCACGGCCGCTCGGAACCGTCCTCGTCCTCGCCGGCCAGATCCTCCCAGAACTCGGCGAGTACGTCCTCGGCGTCGTGGTCGCCGGGATACGAGACGTCGCCGGGCAGCAGCTCCCACTGTTCCGGGCCGCCTTGGGAGTCCCCGACGTCGATCAGCACGGGCAGCAGCCCGGCACGTCCCGCGGGTACGCCCAGCGCCGCCCAGCTCCCGGGCGAGGCCGACGTCTCGGCATGCCACAACAACGGCTCCGGCCACGGGCCGTCGTCCGTGACGTCGATCAACCGGCCGGGCGGAAGCCGAAGTCCAAGAGCACGCCCACTGGGGTCACCGACCAACTTGGGCAGCGGATTGGGAAGAGTCGCCATGCGGGTGACTGTAGGCGGAGGGACTGACACGGCGATGGGCGCGAGGGCGTGCTCGCGCCACGCACCGGGCTTCGAAACTTTCGATCCGCAGCAGAACAGAGCGCGGCCCACTCGGCCGTCTCATGTCGCTCGGCAGAGGCGTCTGTGCCGTCGCGCTGGTCGTCACGGCCGCGCTGTCCCTGCCCGGCACCGCCGGCGCCGACACGGTCATCACGTCGAACCAGAGCGGCACCAACAACGGGTACTACTACTCGTTCTGGACCGACGGCGGCGGGTCCGTCTCCATGAACCCGGGCGCCGGCGGCAGTACCGGCTGCACGGCGACCGCCACGGCCGGCCAGTCCTGGGACGACCGGTACAACCTCAACGTCTCGGTCAGCGGCGCCGGCAACTGGACCGTCACCGCGGACATCCCCTCCCCGGAGAAGGTCCTCGCGACCTGGAACGTCAACGCCACCTGTCCCAGCGCCCAGGTGCTGAGCGCCAAGTCCGACGGCAGCGGCAGCAACTGGGGCCTGACCATCCAGAAGAACGGCTCCACCACCTGGCCGGCCTTCAGTTGCACCCCGAACTGATCACATGAAAGTGGCGCGGCGACCGTTCCGACCGGCCGCCGCGCCACCCTCGTCGGGCTCAGAGGCGTTCGGGCGTGCGGATGCCCAGCAGCGCCATGCCCTGGTGCAGGGTGCGGGCCGTCACGTCGCACAGGAACAGGCGGTTCTCCACCTGCTCGGATGTCTCGGCCTTCAGCACCGGGCACTTGTCGTAGAACGACGTGTACAGCGACGCCAGGTGGTACAGATACGCGGCCAGCTTGTGCGGGGCGTACTCCGCCGCCGTCTCCGCGACCGCCTCCGCGAAGCCGTCGATGTGCAGGCCAAGCGCCCGCTCGGCCTCGTGCAGCGCCAGCTCCGGGTGCGCGGCCGGCTGGACGTCCCCGGCCTTGCGCAGGATGGAACGGATACGGGCGTACGCGTACTGGAGGTACACCGACGTGTCGCCGTTCAGCGAAACCATCTGGTCCAGGTCGAACTTGTAGTCGCGGTTCGCCGACGTCGACAGGTCCGCGTACTTCACCGCGCCGACGCCCACCTGGGCGCCCCGCTCGGAGATCTCCTCCTCCGACAGGTCCTGCGCCTTCTCCCGTACGACCGCCGAGGCCCGCTCGACCGCCTCGTCGAGAAGGTCTACCAGCTTCACCGTCTCGCCCTCACGCGTCTTGAACGGCTTGCCGTCCTTGCCGAGGACCGTGCCGAAGGCCAACTGGTACGCCTTCACGTCGTCGTTCAGCCAGCCGGCCCGCCGCGCGGTCTCGAAGACCATCTTGAAGTGCAGCGACTGACGGGCGTCCACGACGTAGATGATCGAGTTCGCCTTGAGGTTGAACACGCGGTCGCGGATCGCGGAGAGGTCGGTCGCCGCGTAGCCGTACCCGCCGTCCGACTTCTGCACGATCAGCGGGACCAGGTTGCCGTCCGGGCCCTTGATGTCGTCGAAGAAGACGCACAGCGCGCCCTCCGAGCGGACGGCCACCCCCGACTCCTCGAGGAGGCGGCAGGTCTCGGCCAGCATGTCGTTGTAGCCCGACTCGCCGACGATGTCCGCGTCCCGGATCTCCATGTCCAGCTTCTCGAAGACGGAGAAGAAGTAGATCTTCGACTCGTCGACGAACTTCTGCCACATGGCGAGCGTCCTGGGGTCGCCGGCCTGGAGGTCGACCACCCGGCGCCGGGCGCGCGTCTTGAACTCCTCGTCGGAGTCGAACAGCCTGCGCGCGGCCTTGTAGAGGTGGTCGAGGTTGGACATCGCCTCCTCGCCGGTCACCTCGCGGGCCTTGTGGTCCAGTTCGTGCGGGTGCTCGTCCAGATACTGGATGAGCATGCCGAACTGGGTGCCCCAGTCGCCGATGTGGTGCCGCCGGACCACCGTCTCGCCGGTGAACTCCAGGAGCTGGACCAGAGCGTCGCCGATCACGGCCGAGCGCAGATGGCCGACGTGCATCTCCTTCGCCACGTTCGGCTGGGCGTAGTCGATGACCGTCGTGCCCGGGCTCTCGGCGTACGGCACTCCCAGGCGGCCCGCCTCGTCCGCGTAGCGCGCGGCCAGGTTCTCCGTGATCGCCTTGTCGGCGACGGTGATGTTCAGGAAGCCGGGTCCGGAGACCTCGATGTCCGCGATCACATCGCCGGTGACGACCTGGGAGACGACCTGCGTCGCCAGCTCGCGCGGGTTCGCCTTGGCCTTCTTGGCGAGGGCCAGGATGCCGTTGGCCTGGTAGTCGGCCCGGTCGCTTCGTCGCAGCAGCGGGTCCGCGTCGGCGGCCTCCGGCAGGGCTGCCGAGAGGGCGGACGCGAGGTGCTGCTGGACGGAGTCGCTGAGGGACGTGACCGAGGCCATAGGAATGGGTGCCGTTCTCCTCGTGGGGATGGATAGACACAGCCAGTATCCCATGGGGGGTAAAGCGGTTTTCCCGGTCGCACGCAGGTCTGTGACAATGGGGTGTCACCCGTTCAGGAAGAAGGACGTGCCGATCGTGGCTCAGAGCACCGAGACCATCGACTGGGTCTCCCGTTTCGCGGATGAGGTCATCGAGGAGTCGGAGCGTCGAGCCCCCGGCAAACCCGTCGTCGTCGCCTCCGGACTCTCCCCCTCCGGACCCATCCACCTGGGAAACCTCCGTGAGGTCATGACCCCGCACCTCGTCGCCGACGAGATCCGCCGCAGGGGCCGCCAGGTGCGCCACCTCATCTCCTGGGACGACTACGACCGCTACCGCAAGGTGCCGGCCGGCATCGCGGGCATCGACGAGTCGTGGGCCGAGCACATCGGCAAGCCGCTGACCTCCGTCCCGGCGCCGAAGGGCTCGGCGCACCCGAACTGGGCCGAGCACTTCAAGGCCGCGATGGTCGAGTCGCTGGCCGAGCTCGGCGTGGAGTTCGACGGGATCAGCCAGACGGCGCAGTACACCTCCGGTGTCTACCGCGAGCAGATCCTGCACGCGATGAAGCACCGGAACGACATCGACGCGATCCTCGCCCAGTACCGCACGAAGAAGGCCCCCGCCAAGAAGCAGCAGCAGAAGGCGGTCGACGAGGCCGAACTGGAGGCCGAGGAGGGCTCGGGCGCGGCGAGCGAGGACGACGGCAGCTCCGGCTCCGCCGGCTACTTCCCGTACAAGCCGTACTGCGGCAACTGCGGCAAGGACCTGACCACCGTCACCTCGTACGACGACGACACCACCGAGCTGTCGTACACCTGCAACGCGTGCGGCTTCACGGAGACCGTCCGGCTGAGCGAGTTCAACGGCGGCAAGCTGGTCTGGAAGGTCGACTGGCCGATGCGCTGGGCGTACGAGGGCGTGATCTTCGAGCCCAGCGGTGTCGACCACTCCTCGCCGGGATCGTCGTTCCAGGTCGGCGGCCAGATCGTCGGGATCTTCGGCGGCAAGCAGCCGATCGGCCCGATGTACGCGTTCGTCGGCATCAGCGGCATGGCCAAGATGTCGTCGTCCCGCGGCGGCGTGCCCACCCCGGCCGACGCCCTGAAGATCATGGAGCCGCAGCTCCTGCGCTGGCTCTACGCCCGCCGCCGCCCCAACCAGTCCTTCAAGATCGCCTTCGACCAGGAGATCCAGCGCCTGTACGACGAGTGGGACAAGCTCGCCGGAAAGGTCTCCGACGGTTCCTCCCTGCCGGGCGACATCGCCGCGTACTCGCGCGCGGTCGGCACCGCCGCCGGTGAGCTGCCGCGCACCCCGCGCCCGCTCCCGTACCGCACCCTCGCCTCGGTCGCCGACATCACCGCCGGACACCAGGACCAGGCCCTGCGCATCCTCTCCGACCTCGATCCGGCCAACCCGCTCGGCTCGCTCGGCGAGGCCCGGCCGCGCTACGACAAGGCGGAGGCGTGGATCAACACCCACGTCCCGGCCGACCAGCGCACCATCGTCCGCGACGAGCCCGACGCCGAACTGCTGAAGTCCCTCGACGAGTCCTCCCAGCAGTCCCTGCGGCTGCTGCTCGAGGGCCTCGCCGACCACTGGTCGCTCGACGGACTGACCCATCTCGTCTACGGCGTGCCCAAGGTCCAGGCCGGGTTCTCCGCCGACGCGACGCCCAAGGAACTGCCGCCGGAGATCAAGACCGCCCAGCGGTCGTTCTTCGCGCTGCTGTACCACCTGCTCGTCGGCCGCGACACCGGCCCGCGCCTGCCCACCCTGCTGCTCGCGGTCGGTCAGGACCGGGTGCGGGCCCTGCTCGGGGAGTAGCGCCGGTTCCACGACGAAGGGGGCGCCCGGTGATCACCGGGCGCCCCCTTCGTCGTACCCCGCCGTGCTAGGCGATGTGGTCCTCTTCCAGCTCCGCGTTGTAGCGGTTGGTGAAGCGATTGACCATCCGCTTGGCGTCGTCCGGCAGCAGGTTCTGGCCGAACTCGGCCTCGACGTTCTCGCTGAACTCGCGCGGGGTCGGATAGCCGCTACCGCTGATCGACTTCTTGAAGACCTGGTAGTACTCCTCCTCACCCGGATCCGCGGGTTCCGGGACGCCACCGCCCTCGCCCAGCTCACGCGTCCGGCCCGGGCTCACCGGGATGGGAAAGCTGCCCGTGTCCTCCATCGAGGGCGGCTCGGGGACGGGCTCCTCGTACCGCGGCTGCTGCTGTCCCTGATAGATCCGCTGCTGCTCCTCGTACCACTCCTGGTACTGCTCCTCCGGGTAATACGGGGGCTCGAAGGTGGGATCGTAACTGCCCTGGTAGTCGACCTGTTGGGGCACTCCCTGGAACCACGGGTTCTGGTCGTCCGGCTCGGGACGCTGCTCGACGGGCGGCGCGGCGGGCGTGGCCGCGGCGGGCGCGGGTGCCGGCAGTTCGGCCTGCTGAGGTGCCGGAGGCAGCAGCGCCGGCTCGATGCCCGCCGCCGCCAGCCCCGCCGGGGCCGTCTCCGCGAGGGGGACGCCGTAGCGCGCCAGGCGCAGCGGCATCAGGGACTCCACCGGGGCCTTGCGGCGCCAGGCGCGGCCGAACCGCGACCGTAGCCGGGCCTGGTAGACCAGGCGCTCCTGCTCCAGCTTGATGACCTGCTCGTAGGAGCGC
>NZ_BMQA01000080.1 GCF_014647875.1 Streptomyces brasiliensis
CCACATCAACGAGCCCAACTCCCGTAAGCAACGGCTTGTTTCTCTGCGGGTCCCTGGTACGGGAGTTGGCAGCAGCCACGGATGTGCCCGTGCTGCTCGCCGCGCCGCGCCCGTACGACCCGCAGTGGTGCGATCAGGACCCCCTCGCGCTGGACGTGCCCGCGCAGCACACGGGCGCGCTGCACGCCTGGTCGGCCGCGCTGGAGGAGGAGCCGGACTTCGACCTGGCCGCCACCGTCGCCCCGTACCACCTCCCCGGCGACCGTATCGCCCGCGCCGCGCACACGGCCCTCAGCCTCGCCCGCTTCGACGGCACCCCGCTCTCCCCCGCCCATGTGCGCCTGGCTGCCCGCCAGCAGTCGGCCTCGGGCCTGGAGCAGCATGCCCGCCGGATCCGCCCGGCCGTCGACTGGCAGGACCTGGTGCTGCCCGAACGCCCCCTGACCCAGCTGCGGGAACTCGCCCTGCGCGCCCGGCACCGCGACCGGGTCCTCGGCGACTGGCGGCTCAGCGCGGGCGGCGGGCGCGGGCGGGGGGTGCTCGGGCTGTTCGCCGGCGAGTCGGGGACGGGCAAGACCCTGTCGGCGGAGGTCGTGGCCGCCGAACTGGGCCTGGATCTCTACGTGGTGCAGCTGTCTTCGGTGGTCGACAAGTACGTCGGCGAGACCGAGAAGAACCTCGAGCGCATCTTCACAGAAGCCGACCGCACCGACGCGGTGCTCCTCTTCGACGAGGCCGACGCCGTCTTCGGCAAGCGCTCCGAGGTGAAGGACGCGCACGACCGGTACGCCAACATGGAGAGCGCGTATCTGCTGCAGCGGCTGGAGTCCTTCGACGGGATTGCCCTGCTGACCACGAATCTGCGCGCCAACATCGACGAGGCGTTCACGCGCCGCCTGGATTTGGTAGTGGACTTCCCGTTCCCGGACGTGGGCCAGCGCCTGGCGCTGTGGCGGCACAGCCTGTCCCATGTGCCATGCGTGGAGGACATCCAACTGACAGCCGTAGCAAGCGACTTCGAGCTGGCCGGCGGGTCGATCCGCAGCGCCGTGGTGACCGCCGCATATCTCGCCGCCGGCCGGGACGGCCTCGTCACCCCGACCGATGTTCTCGAGGGTGCCCGCCGTGAATACCGCAAGGCGGGGCGGCTGGTGCCGGGCGAGGGCGCTTGGTAGCGCCCTCGCGGCCGACCGGGTTCAGCCCTGCCGGGGGTGGACGATCAGCCACTCCTGGTCGTCGCTGGTGGAGCAGTGGTACAGGGTGAGGTTGGTCTCGTTGCCGCCGGTGCTGAACCCGGCCACGTCGAGACACTTGTTGTCGCTGGCGAAGTTGCGGATCCAGTAGGCGCCGCTCTTCTGCTTGTCGAGCCACCACAGCTGGTTGTCGGCGGTCGTGCCGTCGCAGGTGTACTCGGTGATCAGCGACCGGACCGGCGCCGCCCCGTAGTCGGGCAGGTCCATGCAAAGCTGGTCCTTGGCGTTACGGATCTGGAAGAGGGGACTGCCGCCCGGGCCGCCCTTGGGGTACTTCACTTCAAGATTCCACAGCTGGTTGTTCTGGCTGGTGCCGTTGCAGGTGTACTCGTACACCTTGCCGTTCACCGTGCCCTTCTCGAAGCCCGGGATGTCGGCGCACTTCTTGGTGACCGTGTTGCGCAGCAGCACGTTCGTCGCGGGCACCAGGGGCGGCGCGGGCTTCTTCGCCGGGGCCGGCGCACCGCCCCCGCCGCCCGACCCGCTGCCGGTCTCGGCCGCGATGTCCTTGTCGCCGCTGCCGGTCTCGGCCGCGATGTCCTTGTCGCCGCTGCCGGTCTCGGCCGAGGGGGGCTCGAGGGGCATGGCCGAGGTGGGCGTCGTCGAAGGCGACAGGGTCGCACCCGCCTCGACCGGCTTCTCGGTGGCGCCGGTGTTGACGGAGGGCTTGTAGGCGGTCCACAGCAGCACGAAGGTGATCGCGAGCGCCACGAAGACCCCGAAGAAGGTGGCGAGCCAGCGGGGCAGGAACCCGCGCTGGACATACGTCCCCTCGGTGGGCAGAGGCTCGGCACCGGACCGCAGAACATTCAGCGTGTAGGGGCGCTGTTCCTTGGAACCGAACCAGATGATGCGTCGCGGCTTCAGCGTCGTTTTGATGAACGCCGCACGGCCGGGCTCGATCTGCACGTTGCTCGGGTGGACGTCGTACGACAGCTGGTCACCGTTGTCGTTGCCGCTGACCGAGGCAGTCAGCTTGGTGTTCCCGAGGTTGTCGATCGCCAGCTTCGGCCGGCCGCGGAAGCGCCCCTTCACGGTCGGTGGGACCAGCTCGGCCCGCACCTCCGTGAACGGGGTAATGGTGAGGTTGCCCTCCGGGACGGTCGTCGCCTCGGGGTGTTCGGTGGGCGTGATCCGCACCGCGTACGGATTCGGACCGGCCGTGGCATCAGGGGTGCGGGGCGGGGCGAAGGTCAGCTGCACCGTCCCCGTCGTCCCCGGATACAGCCGCAGCGTCTGCGGCTCGACACGCGTCCACGGGGCCACCGGGCCGACCGGCTCGAAGCGGTATTCGTCGACGACGTCGCCGGTGTTGCGCAACCGCAGCCGCACCGTCGTACTGGCACCCGGGTCCACGGTCGCGGAGGCAGGCTCCAGAGAAGTCCAAAGGCTCACTCGGCCACGCTAGAGGCGGTGAACAGTGCCGGTCAGGAGGCTTTGGGGCACACCCGGTGACCGGCGGGGCAGAGGTGGGCGTCAGTCCTTGCAGGCCGGCTGCCGGTCCTTGGGGCAGGGCCCCGCCGCCGGGCAGGCCGGACTGCCCCTGCGGGCACCAGCGTTGCCCGCGTTTCGGCACCCGAGGACGTTTCTCCGGAGGTTGCGCGCGCGAGGGTGGAGGGCGTTCCTATCTCGCACCCCCCAGGAGAGCAGAGAGCATGCCGTCCTATCTGTCGCCCGGTGTATATGTCGAGGAGGTGGCCAGCGGCTCGCGTCCCATCGAAGGGGTGGGCACGTCGGTTGCCGCCTTCGTGGGGCTCGCTCCCACCGGCCCCCTGAACGAGCCGACGCTGGTGACCAACTGGACCCAGTACGTGGCAGCCTTCGGCGAGTTCACCGACGGGTTCTACCTCGCGCACTCCGTCTACGGCTTCTTCCAGAACGGCGGCACGGCGGCCTACGTTGTCCGCGTGGGCGGCTCCGATGAGGGCACCCCCGCGGATGGCTCGACCTCGGCAACCTTGACCGGCTCCGCCGCCAAGCGCGAGCTGACCGCCCCCGAGCCCGCGCAACTCGGCACGTTCACCGTGGCGGCCATCGCCTCCGGCGACAACGGCCCGCTCAGCGTGGAGGTCGCCGACCCGGAGGGCGAGGGCCCCGCCGAGCGGTTCAAGCTGATCGTCAAGGACGGCGACAAGACCGTCGAGAGCTTCGACGTGACCGCCAAGAAGGGCGGTCGCACTTACGTCGTCACGCTGGTGAAGGAGCGCTCCAAGCTCATCACCGTGGCCGAGGCCGCGCCGGCCGCGCAGCTGGTCCGCCCGGACAACCAGACGGTGGCCCTGGTGGCCCCGGCGTCCGCACCCGCCGTACCGGACAAGGCCGTTGACGGATCGCACCCGGGCCCGGCCGAGTACCTCGGCGACTCCGCCGACCGAACCGGCTTCGGCGGCCTGGAGGCGGTGGACGAGATCTCCATGGTCGCCGTGCCCGACCTGATGGCCGCCTACCAGCGCGGCGCGATCGACCTGGAGGCCGTCAAGGCCGTGCAGTTGGGCCTGATCGCGCACTGCGAGCTGATGGGCGACCGCGTCGCGGTCATCGACCCGCCACCCGGCCTGAATGCCCGTCAGGTCCGCGAGTGGCGCCAGGAGACGGCCGGCTACGACTCCAAGTATGCGGCCCTGTACTACCCCTGGATCAAGACCTTCGACCCGGCGAGCGGCCAGACCCGGCTGATCCCGCCGAGCGGTCAGGTCGCCGGCGTCTGGGCACGCAACGACTCCGAGCGCGGCGTGCACAAGGCGCCCGCCAACGAGGTCGTACGCGGCGCGGTGGACTTGGAGACCCAGATCACCCGCGGCGAGCAGGACCTGCTCAACCCGATCGGCGTCAACTGCATCCGCGCCTTCCCGGGCCGCGGCATCCGCATCTGGGGCGCCCGCACCCTCTCCTCCGACCCGGCGTGGCGCTACCTGAACATCCGCCGGTACTTCAACTACCTGGAGGAGTCGATTCTCCTGGGCACCCAGTGGGTGGTGTTCGAGCCCAACGACCACGCCCTGTGGGCCCGCATCCGGCGCAACATCTCGGCGTTCCTGGTCAACGAGTGGCGCAGCGGCGCCCTGTTCGGCCAGCGGCCCGAGGAGGCGTTCTACGTCAAGTGCGACGAGGAGACCAACCCGCCGGAGTCGGTGGATGTGGGCCGGGTCGTCTGCGAGATCGGCATCGCGCCGGTCAAGCCCGCCGAGTTCGTGATCTTCCGGCTGGCCCAGTTCTCCAGCGGCAGCGGGGAGCTGGAGGAATAGGCCCGCCCGGCTCCCCCCCGACGTCGTTTTCAACACGCTTAGAAGGACAGCGAACGCATGAGTCTCCAGCCGGGTGACGCCCTCACCTCACACAATTTCGGCCTGCAGATCGACGGTGTGATGGTCGAGTACCTCGCCGAGGTCAGCGGCATGAGCATCGAGCAGGACGTCATCACGTACCAGCAGAACACCCCGAGCGGCCAGAACGTGGTCAAGAACCTGCCGGGTGTGAAGAAGAACGGCACCTGCACGGTGGTCCGCGGCATGACGCAGTCGGCGTCGTTCACGCAGTGGATCAACGAGTCCATCACCGGTCAGATGACCACGGCCCGCAAGAACGCCTCGATCATCATGATGGACTTCCAGAACAACCCGGTGAAGCGTTACCACCTGCGCAACGCCTGGTGCAGCAAGATCGACGCGAGCACGGTCAAGGCGGGCGAGGCGTCCGCGCTGACGGAGACCGTGACCATCACGTTCGAAGAACTGGTCATCGAGTAATGCGGCGTACGGCTGCCAGGGCCGGCGCCGCCGTGGCGTACCCCGGCGCGGATGCGGCGGCGGAGTCGGAGGCCGAGCTGCCGGGGCCGGATGCGACACCGGCCCCGGCGGCTCCTGCCCCTGCCCTCCGGCAGGAGCCCCTGCGCACGGAGTTCCCCTTCCAGCTGCCGCGCGGCTACGTCGACGAGTCGGGCATCGTCCACCAGGACGGCGTCATGCGCCTGTCGACGGCGCGGGACGAGCTGGTCCCGCTGCGGGACGTGCGGGTGCAGGAGAACCCGGCGTACCTGTCGGTGGTGCTGCTGGGCCGGGTCATCACCCGCCTCGGCACGCTGCCCATGGTCCACGACGGGATCGTGGAGAACATGTTCGCCTCCGACCTGGCGTTCCTGCAGGACTTCTACCGCCAGATCAACGCGGAGGGCCACACCCGTGCGGCGGTCCGATGCCCGCACTGCGCCGAGCCGTTCGAGGTGGAACTCGGCGGGAGCCGCCTGGGGGAATCGTGACGTACGCGACCGACCGGCTGCACGAGGAGATCGCGTACGTCGCCTACCACTTCCATTGGAGCATGGACGAGATCCTCGACCTGGAACACCACGACCGGCGCCGTTTCACTCAGGAGATCGCGTCCCTCGTGACGCGGGCGGAGACGGAGGGCTGAGCTGTGGGATTCCTGGACCGGTTGCGCGGACGGGAGAGCGACGGCGGGGAGCGGGCGCCTGTGGCTGAGGCGGGGGCTGCTTCACAGCGCGTTTCGCGGGCAGCTTCAGGGCCTGCGGAGGGCGGCGCAAACGCCGCGCCGGATACCGCGCGTCCCGTCGTCACGGCCGCCTGGCCGACACTGCCCCCGATCCAGCGGGCGCTGACGCCCGGGCGGAGCGGGGTCACGGACCCGGGCTTCAGCGGGCGGCTGCCTACCTGGCAGAACCCGTCGTTCTCGGGCACCGCGTCGCACGCGGTCCTGGACGGTCATTTCGCGGCACTGCTCGGCGACGCGGCGCTGCACAGGTCAGGCATGCCGGCATCGGGACTCGAACACCCCACGCGGGCAATGCCGTTGACGGGCCCGAAGCCGGTGGTGCAGCGCGCGCCGGCGGTTCCGTTGCGGGTGCTTCCCCCCAGGGAGACCGGGGCGGTGGGGGCTTCGGGCGCGCAGCAGACGCACGGCGCTGTTGCGCCGGTTACGCCTGCACCGACGCCTGCGACGCATGCCCCGCAGGCGTCGGCGGCGGCTCCCAGTACGGCGGCTCGCGCAGGTGCACCGTCGGTGCAGCAGACGATCGGATCGGCGAAGCCGGTGTCCCCGGCGCCCGCCGCCGGGGTCCGGGTGACACCTGTTCCGGCCGGCTCGTCCTCCCGACCGAGCTCTTCCCTCACGAAGTCGCAGGCCGGAACGACCACGGCCCAGCGCAGGACGCTTCCGGTGGCGGCTCGGCAGACTGGTGCGACGCCCGAAACGCCTGCTGCGCCAACCGTCCCCGACGGGGGGACGGTTCGAACTCTGCCCCCTTTGCCAACGGGACACAGCGGCAGTACGGCGCTGCAGCGGACACCGGCCGGGCCTGCGGATTCGGCCGGCATAGTCGCGACAGCACCCAGCGGTGGTACGGCGGTGCAGCGAGCCCTGGCCACCGACTCCTCGTCAGCGGCCGACACGACCGCGAACTCACCGGTCAGGCAGGCGGGTTTGCCCAGCACGGACGCGCCGGACAACGCCCATGGCACGCCCATACAAAGGACACCGCTCAGGCCGGGAGCCACAGCCGGTGGCCCAGCAAACACAGCCCGCACCACCACACCCTCCTCGCCGACGACTAGCGCGACCCCCAACTCACCCGCCCGACAGACGGACTCCCCCGCCGCAAACCCGACAGGTCACAGCAGCAGCACACCAGTGCAAAGGACACCACTCGCCCCAGGCACACCTGCCGGAGGCCCGACCTCGCACCCCTCCCGGGCCAACCCCACGGACAACGCCGGCAGCACGCCCATACAAAGGACACCGCTCAGGCCGGGAGCCACAGCCGGTGGCCCAGCAAACACAGCCCGCACCACCACACCCTCCTCGCCGACAACTGGCGCGACCCCCAACTCACCCGCCCGACAGACGGACTCCCCCGCCGCAAACCCGACAGGTCACAGCAGCAGCACACCAGTGCAAAGGACACCACTCGCCCCAGGCACACCTGCCGGCCCGGCGAGCGCAGCCGGAAGCACGGGAGCCTCACGGGCCGCCGACGGAAGCTCGAACTCGCCGACCCGGCAAGCGGATTCGTCCGCCGAAAACGCCGCGACGGGACCCGGTACAGCACTACAGCGGACGCCCAGCGGACCCGCGAGCCGGTCCACCGGCACCGCTGCGCGGTCTGAGGCGAGCACGGGCTCCGGCGCCGGAGGAGCCGACGGGCCCGGTCCTGGAAACAATCGTTCCGCACACAGGGGTTCAGGGACCGCGATGCCGCTCGCGTCCGGCGCCGACCTCGGCGGGGCGGCCGAGGCCACCACCGCCGTACAGCGCAAGTCGTCCACGCCTGCGCCTGGCACCGTGCCGCCGTTGCCCTCACACCACCCTGCCCCAGCCCTGCCTGTCCAGCGCAAGCCAACCGATACGCCGCACACGACGACGCCCTTCTCCGGGAAGGCCGCTTCAGCCAGCGCCCCTACCGCCGCACCCGCACCCGCAGACACTGCACCCGATGGCACCGCAACCGTGTTCGTCCAGCGCAGTCCTGCCCCGAACGCCGCTCCGGCGCCCACACACCGCTCAGCGCCGCGCACCGTCTCCTCCACCCCCCCCGCACTCGCCGAACATGCCCACGCCCAGGCCCACGCCCGTGCAGCGAAGCACCCACGCACCGCGCCTCGGCCTCGGCGCGCCGCTCGTCTCGCAGCCCGTCGCCCCGAACCCCACGGCGGCGGCTCTCCCATCGGCACCGGCATCGACAGCCCGCCCCGCCACCCAGAGCAGTTCCCCGTCGGACGCCCCCGCTCTCCACCGCACCCGCCCCACCGCCTCCCCCCTCGGCGCCCCCGTCACCACCGCCCCCGCCGATGCCTCGCCCCTCACAGCCGCCGCCACCCCGGCAGCTCCGACCAGGCCCACCCCCGCCGCGCCTCTGCGCTCCCCGTCACCAGCCACCACGTCCACCACCCATTCCCCCCTGCCCGTAGCCCCCCTGCCCGTAGCCCCCCTGCCCGTAGCCCCCCTGACCACTCCTGCCCCACCCATGCCGGTAGCCCAACGCCTCTTCTCGAAGTCCAAGTCCAGGACTGCTGCCAAGCCGAAGGCCCCTGGGACACACGGCACCTTGGCCACGCACAGCGCCACGGGCACCCTCGCCGCAGCCGCCGCAGCCACCGTCGCGAGCACGCTCGCCCACCGCGTCCCGCCGTCCACCACGCACCGCACCGAGCAGCCGCCGCACACCCGCTCCGCCGCGAACCCCCCGCCGTACAAACCGCCACCGCCCGCCTCTCCCTCCTCCACGCCCCCGCCGGAGTACGAGGCGGTCCCGGCTGGTGCGTTCGATCCGCGGGAGCTCACCGACTTCCAACTCGACGAGCTCGTCCACCGGATCATCGGCCGCATCACCCGGCTGATCCGCACCGAGCTCCGCATGGACCGGGAACGGATCGGCAGGCTCCGCGACCCCCGCCGCTGAACCCGCGCCCCTACCGCTCACCCTCGACCACCCCGTACGTCTGACCCGCACGACAGAAAGGCCGGCCGCGATGTCCAGCCAGGACCCAGGCTCCACCATCTGGTTCTCCCTCAGCATCGACGGCGAGAGCCTCGGCTACTTCAACGGATGCGAGGGGCTGTCGTCGCACGTGGAGGTCGAGCAGCACCAGGAGGGCGGCAACAACGGGTTCGTCTGGCAGCTGCCGACCCGCGTGACGTTCTCCACGATCCGGCTGACCCGCCCGCTGACCCCGGACACCACCAAGGTCGCCAAGTGGATCTCGTCCGTGCAGACCGGCGTCAAGCGGCCCACGGCCCAGATCGCGGCGCTGCGCGCGGACGGTTCGGAGGTCGCCCGGTGGGGCCTGATCGACGTACTGCCCGTCAGCTGGACCGGCCCCGCCCTCGACCCGGCCAGCCCGGCCGTCGCCACCGAGGTACTGGAGATCACCCACCACGGGTTCACGGACTGAGGACGAGGAGAACAGATCATGGCCACGGGCAGCAGGAGCGGCGCCGGCAAAAGTCTCATACGCGCCACGCTCGCGATCCACGAACCACCGAAGGGCAAGAGCAGAACCCCCGGCAGCATCATCGAGACGTTCGGCTTCGACTTCAACCCGGCCCAACTGTCCCTGACCCGCCGCGCCCAGTGGAAAGTCACCCCCGCGCAGACCGAACGCAAAGGCTCGCTCCCGGAATTCATGGGTGCCCAGCCGCGGGAGTTGAACCTGGAGATCTTCCTCGACTCCTCCGCCGAGCCGACCAGCAACACCGTCCTGAAGAAGATCGAGTCGCTGCTCGCCTGTTGCGAGGTGACGTCCACAAGCGTCGCCGCGAAGCAGCCGTCGCCGCCGTGGGTGGTCTTCGAGTGGGGGTCGTTCTCCACGGCGCGCTTCACGGCGTACGTCAGTGCCGTGGAGGCCAGTTACACGCTGTTCTCCACGACCGGCGTACCGATCCGCGCCACCTGCCGCCTGCAGCTGCATGAGGTCCCCAGCAAGACCGCGGGGCAGAACCCGACTTCGGGCGCGCTGACCGTGCAGCGCGTGCACCGGGTCGTGGCGGGCGACTCGCTGCAATCGCTCGCCTGGCGGGAGTACGGCAGCGCGGCCGCCTGGCGCTCCATCGCCGAGGCCAACGGCATCGACGACCCCTCGCAGCTGCGGACCGGCGTCGAACTCGTGCTGCCGGCCGCCGAGGAGGTGCGTACCTGATGGTGCAGTCCGCGTTCTCCAACGTCGTCCGCGTGGAGATCAACGGCGCCGAGCTGCCGTCCGAGTTCGCCCCGGACCTCGTGGCCAGCTACGTCGACCAGGGCGCAGGCGTCCCGGCCGCGTTCCAGCTGACCTTCCGCGACCCGTACCGGCTGCTGCTGGGCCAGCTGAACATCACCTTCGGCACCAAGGTGGTGTTCGCAGCCGTCGCCGACGGCGAAGGAGCCGGCGATCCGCTGCTGACCGGCGAGGTCACCGGCTTGGAGGCCGACTACGACGGCACCGGCAGCTACACCGTCATCCGCGGTTACGACCTCGGCCACCGGCTGCTGCGCCAGCGCCGCGTGGCCGCCTACCGCAACCAGAGCGCCTCGGACATCGCCCGCACGCTGGCCGCCCAGGACGGCGTGCCGATCGGAAAGATCGATGCGTCGGAGACCTCGTACGAGTTCATCTCCCAGTCCAATGTGACCGACTGGGACTTCGTCGCCCGGCTCGCCGACGAGAACGAGATGGTCATGTCCGTGGACGCGGACGGCAAGTTCCAGTTCGTGAAGCCGAAGTCGGCCTCCGGGGCGCCCTCGCCGAACACCGACGGCGACAAGAGCCCGTTCGTGCTGCAGGCCGGGCACGACATCCTGCGGCTGCGGACCGCCGTCACCGCCGCAGACCAGGTGGGCAAGGTCGAGGCCCGAGGCTGGGACGTGGCGAACAAGAAAAAAATCACGGAGACCGTACAGGACGCCTCCAACCCCGGCATCAGCAACCGCACGTCGCCGGGAAGAGCCGCCCGGAAGTTCACCCCCGCCAAGCTCGTCGCGACGGACACGCCCTACGACAAACAGACCGAAGTGAAGTTCGCCGCAAAATCCCTCGCCGCCGACCTGACCGGCTCGTTCGCCGAACTTGAGGTCGTCGTCCGCGGAAATCCCAAGCTGCGCCCTGGAGTTCCGGTGGCGCTCGCCGATGTCGGCGTGCCCTTCGAGGGCAAGTACACCGTCACTTCCGTACGGCACGACTTCGGCGACGGCAAGCACTACGAGTCCTGGGTGACGGTCAGCGGGCGGCAGTGGCGCTCGCTGTACGGGCTGGCCTCGGGCGGCTCGGACACCACCCCGCGGCTGCCCAGCGTGGCCAACGCCATCGTCACCGACGTAGACGTACGGGACCCGCTCGAGCAGGGCAGGGTCAAGCTCCAGTTCCCGTGGCTGGACGACGCCTACGTCAGCGACTGGACGCGCAGCGTGCAGCTGGGTGGCAAGGACGGCGGCGGAGTCTTCCCCATGGACGTCGGCGACGAGGTGCTGGTCGCCTTCGACCGGGGCGCGCTGGACCACCCGTTCGTCATCGGCGGGCTCTACAACGGCCGGGACCGTCCCACCAAGGTCAAGGAGCCCCTGCACGACGGCCTGAAGAAGAAGGCCGTACGGCACACCCTGTCCGACCGCCAGGGCAACCGTGTCGACCTGCTCAGCCAGCAGACCGGCGAGCGCAAGCAGGGCGTGCGGATCGCCAGCGGGAACGACAAGCTGATCATCAATCTCGACCGCACCAATACCGAGATCACCGTGGACAGCAAGGGCAGCGTCAGCATCACCGGCAGCCGTGCGGTGTCGGTGGAAGCGGGCACCAGCCTCAGGCTGCACGGCCGCCAGTCGGTGGAGATCGACAGCGGCGGACCGCTCACGCTGAAGGGCAAGGGCCTGGTCAGCCTCGCGTCGCAGGGCGGCGGGGTCGACATCAACGCGATGGGCGGCGCTATGAATCTGTCGTCGAGCCTGGAGACGTCGATCGACGCCACCGCCTTCGTCAACATCAATGGCGTCCAGGTCAGGCTCTCCGGTTTCGTGTTCGTCAACAACGTGAAGTACCCCCTCCCGGCATGATCGGACGTCCCCACCGGCCCGCCGGGTCGGCAAGAAGAAGGCAGGTGGCCCCCTGATGGCCGAGCAGTTCGTCGGGTCCGGCTGGTCGTTCCCGCTGCGCATCGGGCCGACCGGCGGTATCGCGCTGGTCAGTGGCGAGCGGGAGATCGAGGAGGCGATCCGCCTCGTGCTGTCGACCGCGCCGGGCGAACGCCCGATGCGGCCCGACTTCGGCTGCGCGATCCACGACCTGGTGTTCGCGCCCGTCAACGAGCAGACGGCGGGCCGTATCCAGCACGAGGTGCTGGTCAGCCTGGACCGCTGGGAGCCGCGTATTGAGGTCGAGGACGTCGAGGTGACGGCCGGGACCGATCAGAGCGTGCTGTTCATCGACGTCCGCTACTCGATCCGCGGCACCAACAACCCGCGCAGCCTCGTCTTCCCGTTCTACGTCATTCCGTCCCACGACGAGCCCGAAAGCCCCGGTGCGGCCGGTACGGCAACTGAAAGTGACCGCTGATGGCCCTGCCCTCCCCCAACCTCGACGACCGCCGCTTCCAGCAGTTCGTCGACGATGCCAAGCGCTACATCCAGCAGCGCGCCCCGGAGTGGACCGACCACAACGTCTCCGACCCCGGCGTCACCCTCGTCGAGACGGTCGCCCACATGGCCGACCAGATCGTCTACCGCCTGAACCGGGTGCCGGAGAAGAACCACCTGGCTTTCCTGGACCTGGTCGGCATCACCCTCTTCCCGCCCTCCGCCGCCCGCACAGACGTGACGTTCTGGTTGTCGGCGCCCCAGGAAGAGGCGATCGCCGTGCCGGTGAGCACCGAGGTGGCCACCATGCGCACGCAGAGCGAGGAGGCGGTCGTCTTCGCCACCGAGCGCGAACTGAACCTCGTTCCCTGCGAGTTGCGGCATCTGCTGACGCACCACAAGGGTGAGCCGGCGGTGGAGCGGACGCACGACCTGGCCGAGGACGACAAGGACCTGCTGTGCTTCTCGGAGTCCCCCACCCCCGGTGACTCCATGCTGCTGGGCCTGACCAACGCTGTGCCGCACTGCGCCGTCGCGCTCGACCTGGACAGCCGGGTCGACGGCGTCGGCGTGGACCCGCGGCAGCCGCCGCTGGTGTGGGAGGCGTGGACCGCGGACGGCTGGCAGCCCTGCGAGGTCGACCGGGACGGCACCGGTGGGCTCAACCGGCCGGGCGAGGTGGTCCTGCACGTCCCCGGCGGGCACGTGCTGTCCCGCAACGCCGGGCAGGAGGCGGGCTGGCTGCGCTGCCGGGTCACCGAGCCCGTGTCCGGCCAGCCCTTCTACACCACCTCGCCGACCATCCGCGCCGCCGAGGCCTTCACCATCGGCGGCTCCACGCCCGCCGTGCACGCCGAGACGGTGTACGACGAGGCGCTGGGCGAGTCCACCGGGCTGCCGGGGCAGCGGCTGCGCCTCGAACACGCGCCCGTGGTCGGCGACGACCCGCCGGTACTGATGCAGACCGCCGAGCACGACGGCTGGGTGGACTGGCAGGTGGTGCCGCACTTCGCCGGCTCCGGGCCGTACGACCGCCACATCACCCTGGACGCGACGACCGGCGAGATCGCCTTCGGCCCAGCGGTACGCGAACCCGATGGCACTCTGCGCCAGTACGGCATGGTCGCCCCCAAGGGCTCCCCGATCCGCGCCCGCCGCTACCGCACCGGCGGCGGCCGGGCCGGCAACGTGGCGCGGGGCGCGGTGCAGATCCTGCGCACCTCCATCCCGTACATCTCCGAGGTCGTCAACCGCGAGGCCGCGCGCGGCGGGGTGGACGGCGAGACGATCGAGGAGGCGAAGGTCCGCGCCCCGATCACGCTGCGCGCACAGGAGCGGGCGGTGACGCTGCGGGACTACGAGGAGCTGGCCCGCCGCGCCGCCCCGGAGACCGCCCGGATCACCTGTCTGGAGGGCGAGGAGAGCGAGCACGGGGCATATGCGGTACGGGTTTTGGTGGTACCGCAGGCCGTCCCCGACCCCGGCGGCCGCCTGCGCTTCGAGCAACTCGTCCCCGGAGACGCCCTGTTGGACCGCATCACCCGGCACCTGGACGAACGCCGTCTGATCGGGACGCGGTTGGCGGTCGGTCCGCCGTACTACCAGGGTGTGACGGTGGTGGCCACGGTGCACGCCTTCCGCGGCGTCGACACCGACAAGGTGCGCCGTGACGCCCACGACGCCCTGTACCGGCACCTGGATCCGCTGACCGGCGGCGCGAACGGCACGGGCTGGCCCTTCGGTCGCCCCGTGCAGTCCGGCGAGGTCTTCGCGGTACTGCAGCGGGTGCCGGGTGTGGAGCTGGTCGACCAGGTGGTCCTGCACCCGGCTGACCCGCTGACGGGCAAGCGCGGCGAGGCCACGGACCGCATCGACCTCTCGGCCCCGTCGCTGGTGTTCTCGTTCGACCACCGAGTTCGGGTGATCGGAGACGGATCGTGACGAGTGTCAACCGCCGTGCCAGGAGCTGTCGATGAGGGGTTCGATCGACGGGCTCGAGTCGTCCGCGCCCATCGGCGCGATGCTGCCGACGGTGTTCGCCGACGACGACCTGGCCCAGCGCTTCGTCGCCGGCCTCGACGAGGTGGTCGCACCGATCCACTACGTGCTCAACTGTCTGGACACCTACTTCCGGCCCTCCCTGGCGCCGCTCGACTTCGCCCAGTGGCTGGGAAGTTGGGTGGGCGCCGAGACCGACGGCACGGAACCGGAACCGCTGTTGCGGGCCGCGGTGGCCGCCGCGGCGCACCTGCACCGCATCCGGGGCACCGTGCGCGGCCTGTCGGAGGCGATCAGGCTCGCCTTCGGCGTCGAACCGGAGATCACCGAGAGTGGCGGCGGCGCCTGGAGCGCCCGCCCCCTCGGCCCGTTCCCCGGCGACCCGCGCCCCCGCCTCCACGTCCATCTGCGCCTGCCCGACCCCACCCCGGCGGACCACCACCGCCTGGACACCCTCGTGGCAGCCGCTCGCCCCGCCCACATGCCGTACACGGTCCAGGTGACCGCAGCATCCTCCGCCGAAAGGACCCCGTCGCCATGACGACCCCCCTGAACTGCGCCGAATGTGGCACCCGCGCGGAACCGGGCCAGCCGTTCTGCGACGCATGCGGTGCCGTGCTGAGCTGGACGGACCGGGCGGGTGGGGGTGGCGGTGAGCGGGGCGCCGGGGAGCCGCGTGCCGCTGCTGACGGGGCCGGGGGTGGGCCCGGTTCCAGTTCCGATACCGGTTCCGGCGATGCTTCCCCCGCCTTCTCCGCCGCTTCTCCTGACGAGGCTGCCGCGACCGTGCCCGCCGCCTCTGGCGGCTCGGGCAGCGCCGGCTGGGACGCCTTCGCCGGGGCGGACGGGAACGCGGGGATGCCCCGCACGCAGCGGGACCTGCTGGGCGCGCGTGCGACGACGGCGGCGACCGATCCGCCGGCCCCTGAGCCCGCACCGGCACCCGCGCCTGAGGGCACCACCCGCCCCGAAGCCCCCGCCCCGGACGCTTCCGTCCACCCTCCGGTCCCGGAACCCGGCGCCTCGCACCACCCCACCATCCTGGCCGTGGACGACACCGCACCCACCGAACCGATCCCCGTCCCGGTGGCGGCCACCCCGTTCCCCACGCCCCCGGCGCCCGGCGCGGACCCCGACGGCGTGTCCGACCGGGCCCGGCAGCTGCTGGTACCGGTCGCCGACCCGGAGCCGCGTCCCACGGCGTCCCCGTCGGTGGCGCCCGTGTTGCCCGGCCGTCCGGCCCCGCAGCGCCCACAGGCGGTCATGGCGCCCGGCGAGGAATTCGGAGCGGACGGCGGGACGCCGTGCCCCTGGTGCTCCACCCGTAACCGCCCCGACCGGCACTTCTGCACCCGCTGCGCGATGCCGTTGGCCGGCGAGGCGCGGGCACCGGGACGGCTGCCCTGGTGGCGCCGCCTGCTCGGGGCCGCCAACCGGGAGACTCCGTGGGCGGGCGAGCGGCCCCGTCTGCGCCGTGCCTTCGACCGCGTACTGACCTGGCTGGGCGCGGCGATCGTGGTGACCTTGCTGATCGT
This sequence comes from Streptomyces brasiliensis, assembly GCF_014647875.1. Classification (GTDB taxonomy): domain Bacteria; phylum Actinomycetota; class Actinomycetes; order Streptomycetales; family Streptomycetaceae; genus Streptomyces; species Streptomyces brasiliensis. The sequence continues at coordinate 15,840 of NZ_BMQA01000080.1, forward strand.
CCTGGGCTTCCAAATCCCCAAGGGCACCCAGGCCACCAGGGACCACTTCTCCAAGCGCGCCTCGGTCGAACCGGACAGCTGGAGCGCCTCCCGTGCCTACCCGGGCCACAAGGCCGACCTGGCCGACCTGGCCGACAAGCTCAACAACACCTGGTGGGGGCCGGGTGTGTCGGAGTCGGGCCAGGGCCATTGGATCCAGGCCAAGTTCGACGAGCCGACCCGCCTGCTGGACCTGATCATCACCCCGGGCGTCTCCACCCGCCCGGACCAGATTCCCCAGTCGGCCCGCCCGCACCGCCTCGAGGCCAAAATCACCCTGTCCGACGGCAAGACCGTCAACCGCAGGATCACCCTCGACCCCGGCGCGGGCGGCCAGCGCATCCCCTTCCGCGTCGGCACGGTCAGCTCGGTCCGCTTCACGATCGAGTCGGCCACCGGTACGTCGTCGAAGAAGCAGGTCGCCATCGCCGAGATCGAGTTCTTCGGCCCGTCGACCGCCAACTCGGCCTGACCAAAGGTCAGCTGCGGACTTCGGGCGGGATGCCGTACGCGGCGCGGACCGTACGACTGAGGCGGCCCGGCTCAGCGTTCACCCGCCGCCTCGCTCCGTCCGTCCAGCCGGTACTGCTCCGACTGCACCGGATACATGCGGCGGAACAGCCCGGAGCCGCCCCCGTCGGGTCGCATGAGGTGGTCGAAGGTGCAGGACGCCTTCCGGGTGTGGGTCGTCGACTGAGGACGCGCGGCCTGAAGGGCACCCGCGAGACCGGCAACACCAACAGTGCAGGGGTGACGATCACCGACCCCAACCAGCACTCCGAGCACAAGGCGGACAGGGACGGGGCCTTCTTCGACGCCGGTGCGGCGACCGCCCCCTCCGTCGTCGCCCAGCGGGCAGTCGAGCAGAGCGCCGGCAACCGAGCCGCGACGGCGGTGGTGCAGCGCGCCAGAGGCGCGGCGAAGAGGGCGTTGGCCTGGCTGCCGTCCGCAGCCATCAGTGAGCCGGAGGTCTGCGGGCAGCCGTGGCCCTGAGCCACGGTGCTGACCAGCGGATACGCCTGGCGGCATGTTCCGCCCCATAGGACTTCGACAATTCCTCACCGGTGATGACCTGGACGTTATCCGTGGTCGGGCATGATCTGTGTGTCCGGGGCGCGACTGTAACCGAAGACTTCTGCAGCTGGGCGGATGAGGTTTCGGCAGGCGCAAGGTCCGCGTGGCGAAGACGGCTCCAGGCACCCGCGTCGGATCCGGAAACGGAACGGGCCGTCCTGGGCCAGCGTGATGTCCATGGTTCGAGCGTGCGTGCGTCTCGACCGGCGGACACCAAAAGGACGTCGGATCAAGGGACGTCGCATCAGGGGAAGCCGTACCGGCCCCGCAGGCGTACGAAACGGGCCGCCGTCAGCAGCCGTCCCGCGTCCAGCCCCGCAGCCGTGCGCCGGAACGACATGACCTCCTCGTCGCCGCCGGAGCCGATGGGCTGTACGAGTCGGCCGCCGGGCCGCACCTGCTCGATCAGCGGCGCGGGTACCTCGGGGAACGCCGCGGACACGATGACGGCGTCGTACGGAGCACGGTCGGGCACTCCGCCGCTGCCGTCCCCGACCCGCAGTTCCACGTTCCGGACGCCCTGGCCGGCGAGGCTGCGCCGGGCCTCGGCGGCGACGTCCGGCCACATCTCGATGCTCACCACGTCGGCGGCCAGCCGGGCGAGCAGCGCGGTCTGGAAGCCGAGACCGGTACCCACCTCCAGTACGTGCTCGTCCCCGCCCAGGCCGAGGCTCTCGATCATCATGGCCGACAGCGAGGGCTGTGTGGTCACCTGCTCGTGCCCGATCGACACGGGTACGTCGTTGTAGGCGGCCGTCGCACGGCCGCTGGGCACGAACTGCTCTCGCGGCGTGGCCCGGACCGCCTCGAGCAGCCGCTCGTCGGTGATCCCGGCCGCACGCAGGGCCCGTACGAGATCCTCAGGAGTACGGGCGGGACCCCGCGAGCGCACTGGGAGCCGGCCGGAATCAGGCGTGATCGACCAGCTGCGCGAACCCCTGCCGGCGGGCGCAGTGCGCGCAGCAGAAGAACTGCCCGTCGGCCTGCAGGCCGTGGCCGAGGATGCGGCACTGACAGTTGGTACAGGTCGGGGCCATCTTCTGAGCCGCGCATTCAAGGCTGTCGAAGACGTGGACGGCTCCCTGCGCTCGTACCTCGAACGCCATGTCGTAGTCGTTGTTGCAGACCTCGCACACTGCCATGAAAGTTCACTCCTCGACGTTTTGCGGCCATCGGACCGAATGCGGTCCGCCCGGTTCGGCTCCCGCTCGGAAAGGTTGTTCCCGACTCCCTCTTCCACGGGCCGGGAGCGGGGATCCGCTCCGCGCTCCGGGATCACCCGGCTGGGGCGGCAGATGCCGCCGTGCGCAGGGATGCGGGCAGCTCACACGTCAAGTCACACGTCGAGCGTCACCGACGCAAGCAGGGGCCGCCCAGGCGGGTTACGGCCGGATCGTGGCGGAGTTCTTCGACACCGGCAGCAGCCGGACCGTTCCCTGGGCGCGCCGACCGGACGCCGCGGCTCTGCCGGCGGCGATGGCAGACCCGGAGCGGGAGTTGGCTCGGCCGAAGCAGTGGGAAGTCGATGACGAGCTATGGGCGGTGATCGAGCCGCTGCTGCCCAAGGTCGAGCGCCGGGCCCGGCATCCGGGGCGCAAGCGGCATCCGGACCGGCTGGTGTTCCAGCGCATCCTGTTCGTCCTGCACACCGGGATCGCCTGGGAACACCTGCCGCAGGAACTCGGCTTCCGCTCGGGCATGACCTGCTGGAGCCGCCTGGCCGAGTGGACCGAGGCGGGGTGTGGCCCCGGCTGCACGAGGTGCTCCTCGCCAAGCTGCGCGGCGCGAACGTCCTGGAGCAGCAAGCACCATGTGATCACCGACGCCACCGGCATCCCGCTGGCCGCCACCCTGACCGGCCGCAACCGCAACGACGTCACCCAGCTGATCCCGCCGCTCGAGGCGGTACCGCCGGTGCGGGGCAAGCGCGGCCGGCCCAGGCGCCGCCGGATGTGGTGCCGGCCGACCGCGGCTACGACCACGACACGCATGGGTCCGCTCGATCGGCCAGCGTCGACTGGCCCGGATCGGGGCGGGCGCGCGCCCTTGCGGGCGATGTCAGACGTGAATCCCAACTCGGCCATCAGCGCACGGGACTTGTTGTTGTCATAGCCCCGGCACCGCCTCGTGTCGCCGCTCAGCTCTCCCGGGCCGGGCGCAGAACCCCCCGGGCCGTCCAGAGCCAGAAGCAGCCGATCAGCACGCTGGTCCCGAATTCCGTGGCCAGGACGGCGAAGAAGCCACCGACGGCGAGAAGCAGGGTGACCCAACCGGGTATGCGCCGGGCGCGCCAGGCGACGATGGCCGCGGTGATGAACCCGGCCATGGCCAGCAGATTGCCGGGAAGACCGAGGATGCCGAACCACTCCGGATCCCTCTGCAGCACCAGCCCGGCACCAACCCCGATCACGAGCAGGCCGTAGCCGACCCCGACCAGCCAGGCACCGATCCCCGGAAGGAGCCCCTGGCGGCGAGCGAGGACCATGGCCGCGATGCTGGCGACCAGGTAGAGCAGGAACAGCCCATCCCGGAGAAAGTCGAGGGCGCTTCCGAAGGTGGCTTGCGGTGCGCCAGGAGTGAGCACCTGGTAGAGGGCCATGCCGATGGCGGCAACGCCGGCGCCGATCGACGGCACCACCCGCAGAAGTGAGTCGGGACGGTGGTGGACGGCGGTCTCGATGTCAGTCATGGCGACGATGGTGGCCGCGTCGACCCGGCTCGAACATCGGCGGGCGGAGGGGTCTTGGCCCGGTCGGAGATCGGCCGCGCGACGGACTCGCCCCTCCCGCGGAATCGGCCGTGCGGCCGAGGTCGCCACCGGTGCGGGCGCCTTTACACTCTCGCCCATGGTGTTCACGCGCCGCGCTGCGATAGCGGTTCGACTGTGCAGGGTCACGGCCCTGATCGGCCTCGCGGTGTGGGTCATCGTGGTGGCCGGACGGACCGACCGGCCGCCGGTGGTCATCGCCGGCGGGGCGGCCGCACTGGCTGCGGTCGCGTTCGGCGGCCGGTGGTGGCTCCCCTTCATCAGCCTCCCGGCGATGCTGGTCGCGGTCACGGGCGGCGGTCTGCCCGACGACGGCGGCAACAGCGACAGCCCGTTCGTGCTGCTGCTGATGTGGTCGACGTACCTGGCCGGCCGGCACGGACGCGGCCGGCGGCAGCCGTGGAACGTGGCGCTCGGCTTCGCGTACGTGGCGGTCGTCACCGGGGGGTCCGCACACGACCCCAGCCAGGTCATCTTCCCGTTCCTGCTGTTCTTCGGTCCCCTGTTCGTCGGGTTCTGCGTGCAGACCCTCGCGACGCAGGTCGATCGGGCCCGGCGCTGGGCGGCCGAATCCGAGGCAGCGCGCGAGCGGCAGGTGCAGCATGCGGTCCTCGAGGAACGCATGACGATCGCCCGCGAGTTGCACGACATCGTCGCGCACCGCATCTCGGCGCTGTCCCTGCAGGCCCAAGTGGTGCGGCGCAGCATCGAGGCCGGAAAGCCCGTCGCCGCCGACCAGGTCCGCACCATCGAAAGCACCGCCCAGCAGAGCATGACCGATCTGCGTCGGCTGCTGGGACTGCTCCGGCCGGACGACGAGCAGGCCGACCTCGATCCACAGGCGTCCCTCGACGACCTGTCGAACCTGCTGGAGACCGCCAGGTCGACCGGGCACCCGGTCCGCTTCACGCAGTCCGGTACTCCTCGGCCGCTCCCGCCGGCCTTGTCGCTCGCCGCGTACCGGATCGTGCAGGAGGCGCTGACCAACGCCCGCCGGCACGGCGCCCCGGGCCCGACCGTGGTCCGGCTGGACTGGGGCGAGTCAGTGCTTCACGTCGATGTGGTCAACCCGGTACAGGCGGGCCGACAGCCCGGCACGACCGGGCACGGGTTGCTCGGCATGGCCGAACGCGTCCGCCTCTTCGGTGGTTCCCTCAGCACGGGAAGCGACCGGGAGGGCTGGGCCGTACGAGCGACGCTGCCGATGCCGATCCTCGAGCAGGCCGCGCGATGACCATCCGCGTCCTCGTGGTCGACGACCAGCCGCTCATCCGCGACGCGCTGGCGGCCCTGCTCGCCACCGCAGGAGATGTCGACGTGGTGGGCACAGCGTCGGACGGAGCGGCCGCCGTCCGGCAGGCACACCGGTGCGATCCCGACGTCGTGCTGATGGACATCCGCATGCCCGGGATGGACGGGGTCGAGGCGACCCGGCACCTGCGGGCCCTGCCCCGACCGCCCGCCGTCGTCATGCTCACCACGTTCGATCTGGACGAGTACGTCCTGGCCGCCGTCCGGGCCGGGGCGTCCGGTTTCCTGATGAAGGACGGCGACGCCGACGACCTGATCGCGGGGATCCGAACAGCCGCGGCCGGCGACACGATCCTGGCGCCACGAGCCGTCCGGCGACTGGTCGACCATGTCGCCGGGACCCGGGCGCACGACCCGGCGGCCGTTCAGGCGGTGAGCCAGCTGACCGCCCGCGAACGCGAGGTCCTCGCTCAGCTGGCCAAGGGGCTCACCAACGCCGAGATCGCCGGTGCGCTCGGCGTCAGCGAAGCCACCGCGAAGACCCATGTCAGCAACGTCCTGGCCAAGTTGCAGGCCCGCGACCGCACTCAGGCCGTGGTCATCGCCTACACCAGCGGCCTGGTCTAAGACCGACGGCAACAGGCACCCGGGCTCCGGGGTGGTTGCAGAACGAACACGGGTCCACGTGATCATGGAGTCCTACCTTTCAAGCGTGGGTTTCCGCTGGTCATTCGTAAGATCGGTGGGCCCAGGGGCTCCGGGTATGGCTGTCATGGAGGAGCCGATCGGATGGCTCAGAGAACATGGCCGCCCGTTCGCCGCGAGCCACCCGCTCGGATGCCACCGCCGCCGGATCCCGTCTTCGAGCACGTCGTGCTCGCGCTGGTCCACGGCTCCGGGTACGAGTGGATCTCCACCCCGGAATGCTCCGACCGGACCATCCGTCGACGCCTCAAGGAGTCGTCACAGCAAGGGATTTCCAAGACCGTACACGCTCTCGTCCTGGAGGCTTACGACCGGATGATCGGCCTCGACCTGGACGAGATCTCGGTGGACGGCTGCATCACCAAGGCCCCGTCCGGCGGGGAGAAGGCCGGCCGCTCGCCGGTCGACCGGGGCAAACAGGGGCTGAAGCGCACCACCGCCGGCGACGCCCGTGGCGTCCCGCTCGGCATCGTCTCCGCCGGCGCCAACCGACACGACTCGCCGCTGCTCGGACCCACTCTGGACGCCGCGAAGGAACAGGTCGGCGTGTTGCCGGACACCGTCAACGTCAACCTGGACCAGGGCTACGACAACAACAAGTCCCGTGCGCTGATAGCCGAGTTGGGATTCACGTCTGACATCGCCCGCAAGGGCGCGCCCGCCCCGATCCGGGCCAGTCGACGCTGGCCGATCGAGCGGACCCACGCGTGGATGAACGACTACGGCAAGCTCCGGCGCTGCACCGAGCGAAGCGGCAAGGTCGTGGACTTCTACCTCTGCCTCGCCGCCGCTCTCGTCACGCTCCGCATGCTGATCCGCCAAGCACACAGCCGCTATCGCTGGGACGGCCGACCCACCACCCGACGCCACAAGTGATCCATTTGCCGGTCGGTCCAAGTCGATCGGCACCACCCTACGCGAGGCCCTCGACCATGTCCTCATCATGAACGAGGCCCACGCCCGGCACGTCCTGACCGCCTACGAGCGGCACCACAACGCCCCCCAGGGCCCGCAACCAACTCACCCGCATCCTCGGCGGCGTCATCAACGAGTACCGCTACGCAGTTTGACAGACGTCAACCTCATGACTCTTCGTCACCACCGGATATGAGACAGGGCCGTTGCCTTTACACCCCCGCTCCATCCTTGTCCGCCAGGCGGAAGGCCGGGACACCGAGCCGAACTGCGGCCAAAAGATCAACGGCCGCAAGCGGAATCTCAGCGTGGTGTGCCAAAGGCCGGTGGGGCTCGTGCGCGCGGTGGTACTTCTTGGGTCATGGAACGTAACTGGGGACGGGGGGCCGGTTGGCTGTGGGCCGTGCTTTGCGGGGGGTGTATCGCTGCCCTGGCCGTGTGGTTGACCGGGAGAGAACCGGGGGGTGACGCTCTGGACGACGCGAGTCTGCTGATCGCGCTGCCCGGTTTGTTCGTGGCGCTGTGGTCGGCGTATATGGCCTTGATCACGCTGCGGGTCCAGGCCCCGGACACGACCGCACTCGCCGCGCTGCTCGCCCGTCAGGTCACCCTCGCCGAAACCAGGGAACGCACCCGCCTCCTCGGAGATGTCGGCACCCCGATCGACGTGCGGTTCACGCTGCGGCCCGCGCCCGCCCACAATGCCGCCGGCGCCGGCCCCCACGGGAGCTTGAGCGGGGTGATCGACTACTACCGCCGGCTGCAGCCCGGCCGGTTGGTGATCACCGGGGCGGCCGGCTCGGGCAAGACGGTCCTGGCGATCGAACTGCTCCTCGCGCTCGTCGAGAATCGCGGGCCGCGGGACCCGGTACCGGTACGTATGTCACTCGCCTCCTGGACCCGTATGCCCACCGCGACCGCCGCACGCGACATCGGCGACGCCGTACGGATGTGGATGCGGCGGCACTTGATAGAGACCTACCGGCTCTCCCGCGCCGCGGCCACTGCCCTGGTCGAAGACGGGCTGATCCTGCCCGTCTTGGACGGCCTCGACGAGATGGACGCCGGAGGCGGAGAAGCTCCACGGGCCCGCAGAGCGATGCAGGAACTGGACGCCTACCGGTACGGACGCCCCCGTGCGGGCATGATCCTGACCTCCCGCAGCGCCGCGTACGACGCGCTGGGCACCCACGCACGCGACACCGTACGAGTGGAGATCGCCCCCGTCAGCGCGGCGCGGGCCCGCGCTTTCATCTGCTCTCACGCCCAGGACCCTGCTCGGTGGCGCAACGTACTCCGAGAACTCGACGCCGCCCCCGACGGGCCCCTCGCCCAAGGATTGTCGACGCCATGGCGCCTGACGATGGCCGTCTCCCTCTACGAACAACGCGACCCTGCCACCGGAGACCCTCCCTACACGCCCGACGGCCTGCTCGTCTTCGCCCTCGCCGGCGCGGAAGCGGTGCGTGACCACCTCGTCGATCTGTTTCTGCACCATGCCGCCACGGGCCACCTCCCACCCCCCGGCCATATGACCCGGCCTCAGATCCACGCGCGGCTGCACGTCCTGGCGCGACACCTTGAAGACAACATGGGCGGCAGCCGCGTGATCCGGGGCCGGGCACTGTCCGGCATCGACCTCATCCTCCACGAACTGTGGCCACTCGCCGGGAACCTCCGCGTACGCGCCGCCCAGGTCCTGCTCTACCTGGCGATCGCCGTCCCGGTGATCGCCATCGGTATGCGGTTCCTTCCAGCCGAGGTCAACTACTACCCGGGGCTCAGGGACATCCCCGACCGCGAACTGTTCATCTATCTGCTGGCCGTCGTGGCACCGATCGTGCTCTTCGGGGTCGTCCAGACATGGGTCCGTGTGTGGCCAGGCCCTCACCGCCTCGGCCCGCCCACCCTGCGCACACCCCGGGACTGGGGCCGTGCCATGACCGGGCTCATCAGCGGGTCCACCGCCGGGTTCCTGATCGCCGTGGCCGTCGGGGCGATGATCCTGTTGATCATCAACATGTCGGACGGCTGGGAGTTCGACTGGGACTGGGTCTGGGAGCGCGACCTCGTGCCGATGTTTGTCGCCGTGGGGATGTTCTTCGGGCTCCCGGCCGGCTTCATGTTCGGGCTCGTAGGCGGGCTGTTCCGTAGGGAAGTCTCGGAGGTCGGGGACCCACGCCGCCTCATCCGCGATGACCTTCTGGTCGCCCTCACCATCGCCGTGGTGATCATCCTGGCTCTCGGCATCTCGATCGTGCTCATAATCTCCGTCGACCTCCCGACCCTGATCGATGCAAATCTCGGCTACACGCTCTTCGTGCCGCTTGCCAGCGCGTTGGCGGCAGTCACCGTCGGGCTGGCGAGCGTGCCCGCCAGCGTGCGTTACATCGTGTTCCTGCTGTTCACCCGCTTCGGGCGGCACCGGCTGCCCTGGCGTCTGGGACGATTCCTGCACTGGGCTACCCAGGTCGGTATCATGCGCACCGCCGGAACTGCTTACCAGTTCCGCCACCGAGAACTCCAGGACTGGCTCGCCCACCACCCCACCTCCTGAGCCGTTCCTTTTCCGAAGGTGCGGTCGTTCCTGGTCGAACATGGTCCTGGATCGGGAGAGCGGACTGCCGTTTGACGTGCTCCCTGGCTTAAAGTCCAGGGTTTCCGGCCTGGGTCGTCTGACCCTTCCGGTGGCTTCCTGCTTCACTGCGCTGTGCGGGCAGGTGTGCCCGTCTTACCGGCGCTCCACAGGCGTTTAGCGTCTCCGCCTGTCCGGCGGCGACGATACGGCGTCCTTCGAAGAGGACGTTGCGGGCTGCGTTGTGGTCGCGGTCATGCATTGTGCCGCACTCACCGCACGCCCACTCACGGACGTGGAGAGGCTTCGGGCCGTCCCGGAATCCGCAGGCCGAGCAGACCTGAGAGGAGGGGAAGGCCCGGTCCACCTTGGCGAAGGTGCGGCCGTGCTTGAGGGCCTTGTACTCGAGCATGCCGACGAACGCGGACCATCCGGCGTCGTGCACGGACTTGGCAAGCCGGGTACGGCCGAGGCCGGAGATCGCGAGGTCTTCCACATACACCGCTTGGTGGTCGCGAATGATCTGCGTGGATGCCTTGTGGTGGAAGTCCCGGCGCCGGTCCGCCACACGTGCGTGCTGGCGGGCGACCTTGATGCGGGCCTTGGCCCGGTTCTTCGATCCCTTGGCCTTGCGGGACAACTCCCGCTGCAGGGGCCCGCAGAGAATCAACACGCTGTCTTGATCTCTGCTGTGGGTAGGGCGTTGTCGTAG
>NZ_BMQA01000081.1 GCF_014647875.1 Streptomyces brasiliensis
TCCAGACCCAGCCCTGAGTGCGAATCCGACAGATTGATCACGACTCGATACGCGCCCTAGACGAGTTCGCCGCGCTCGTCAGCGACTATCGGTAGCTATTCGGCAAGCGGGGCTTACCGCTTCAGGTGGCACGCACCCGCAGCCCGAACGACTCTGACCCGATCGGGCACCCGCTTTGAAGCCCTCGATGAGGTCCTGGGTGACGTCGGCTCCGTCGCTGCCGGCAGCGCAGTGCAGCGGGCTCTCGCCGGCTCCCGGTGCGGCTCCACTTGGACGAGGGCGTGACGGTCCATGGGAACTGCGATTTCCTGCTCCTTTCCGTTCAGCCACATGGCTTTCCAGCGGTCGGCGGGTGACGGGCGGCGTGCTTAGCATCAATGGAGGAGCAGCCGACCGAAAGGAGTCTGCTATGACGATGCCGTCGTATGAACCGGGCCGGATGGGCCTGCTGTTGATCGACACGGTCAACGAGGTGTTCTCGGAGAAGGGAAAGCTCTACCCGTCGTTCAAGGATGAGTTCGACAGGATCGGCACGTTCGAGAACCTCAAGCGGCTGCTGGGCGGGGCCAGGCAGCACAAGCTGCCGGTGTTCTTCGCGCCGATGGCCTATACCGAGCACGACTACACCACCTGGAAGCACCTGTCCGGCATCCATCAGGAGATGTTCGGCAACCGCGAATTCGCCGCGGGCAGCTGGAACGCCGATTTCCACCCCGAGCTCTCGCCCGTCGACAGCGAGGTCGTGATCGCCCCGCACAAGAACATCGACGTGCTCGCCGATACCGACCTTGGAGTCCAGCTGCGCCAGCACAACGTCGAGTACATCGCGATCGCCGGGATGATCGGCACACACTGCGTGGAGTCGACCTCGCGCAGCTGCATGGAACACGGCTACCACGTGACCACCTTCACCGACGCCACCGCGGCGCTCGGCGGGCGCGCCGCCTACGACGCGATGGTCCAGCGCTACCCGACCATCTCCCACGCCACGTTGAGCGTCGACGAGTACCTCGCCGCTGTAGGTGCGGCGCTCAAAGAGTAAGCCTCACGACGATTTCCTCGCTGCCACGTGCGAGGCGAAAGGCTAAATGGCGCTGACGTGATGCGCAGGCGCAGCCTTCCAACGTCCGGACGACCGCGGCACGCACCGGACGGACGAACTGGGCGATCACACCCTCGGCCAAGACGGACCCCAGCTCTTGCCCCGCCACCTGAGCGTGGGCAGCTTTCGAGTGCTTCGCTGCGCTCATCTGAGCGACCCACATCCTCGCCGCGGTGCACGACGCGGACGGGTGCCGCTCCATACGGCTGACGAGTGCGTCGGAGGTGTGTCGCGAACACCGAGAGACAACGAGAAGGAGCGGGAGTCAGTGAGCCTTTCCCGGTAAGCGCCCGTCGCTCGCTGTGATCGCGATGCGTACGCTGCCGCCCGTGCGGTCCTCAAGTCCGGGCAGACGTAAGGCCCCTGATAGGGACGATCTTGCGACGGATTGTTCTGAACGAGGAGCCTCACGTGTCGACCAGTGTCACATACACCGGGGTGCTCGATGTGAAGCGGTCCACCGCCGAGCACCTGGCCCGGTTGCTGCGCGATCACCGCATCGCGGCCCGAACCCGCAGGGGCAGGCGTGCGCTGGGCTGCTTCCGCCAGGCGGTGCTCGTCCTGCGCTGGTTCACCGACGGCACCCGCCTTTCTCGCCCGCGACAACGGCCTGTCGGCCTCCACCGCATACCGTTACCTCCACGAAGGACTGACCGTTCTGGCGTCCGGGGCACCGGACCTCGCGACCGCGCTGAAGCGCGCGAAGGCGGCCGGGCTGACGCATCTGAACCTCGACGGCACCGTCGTCCGCACCGACCGCGTCGCCGCCCCCGGCCCAAACGGCGCGGACCTGTGGTGGTCCGGAAAACACAAGCACCATGGCGGAAATGTGCAGGTCATCTCCACCCCGGACGGCTGGCCGATCTGGGTCTCACCGGTCCGCCCGGGCCGCGAGCACGACACCACCTGCGCCCGCCACCACGGCCTGATCGACGCCCTCAACCGGATCGCCGCCGAACTGAACATGCCGACCCTCGTCGACCTCGGCTAGAACGCCGGCGACGGCTTCCGCCACCCGCACAAGAAGCCCGCCGGTGGCGAACTGACCGAGGCCCAGCAGACCTACAACAAGTTCATCCGCGGCATCCACGGGGTCTGCGGGCGCGCCAACTCCCTGCTCAAGACCACCTTCAAGGCCCTGCGCAGGGTCAGCCTCGACCCCAGCCGCATCACGAAGATCGCCGCCGCAGCTCTTGTCCTGCTCCAACTCGAGTACGACCGCACCGTCTGAACGATCACACAACGTCGTGATCCATTACTGGGAAAGACTCAGTGCGACTGACTTCCGCTCTCTCACATCGGCATTCGCCCTGGTCAGCGCCTGATTCTTGCTGATCCTCGGTGAGTGCCCCCAGCAGGATTCGAACCTGCGCACACGACTCCGGAGTGATTGCGCCGATCGAGCCTCGCACCCCGCCTGACCTGTGCGGGAGCCAGTCCCTTGTGGTACGGAGACACACACTGTGTCGGAGCTGTGTCGCAGCGAGCCCACGACTGGACGCTGTGCTGGCCCATTCCCACGTGCGGACAAAGACTCTGGGCGCCGTGGGCCAGAGACTGCCTTGTCCCCAAGCAACTTGGGGGGACTCGTCCAGTGTGGCTGTCCCGGTGCGACAGCCCCCGGCGTGCCGCCCGTCCGCGCGTGAGGAGCACGGGGGCGGCACGGCGTCCGGAGCCGGGCGGGGGCGCACAGGGCGGCCGGCCAGGGGCGCCCGACGGGCGGCAGGGGCCGGTGGGATGGGGGCCCGCCCCCGGCCGCAGTCGCGCGGATCGCAATGGGCATACTGTCGGCTGATCGCTTGATCGCCGCGCGGTCACCGTCCCGGGACCGGCCGGGGAGCGGCGGTCTCCGGAAACGTGGGGAGTGGGGGATTGTCGTGGGGCTGATGGACCGCATCCGCGGTGAGTTCATCGATATCATCGAGTGGACCGACGACGGCCGGGACACCGTCGTGTGGCGCTTTCCGCGCTACGGCAATGAGATCAAGATGGGCGCCCGGCTCGTGGTGCGCGAGTCGCAGGTGGCCGTCTTCGTCAACGAGGGCCGGCTGGCCGACGTCTACCAGCCCGGCACGTACACCCTTACGACCCAGAACATGCCGGTCCTGTCCACACTGAAGGGCTGGAAGCACGGCTTCGAGTCGCCGTTCAAGGCCGAGGTCTACTTCGTCACCACTCGGCAGTTCACCGACTTCAAGTGGGGCACCCAGAACCCGGTGATCCTGCGGGACGCCGACTTCGGCATGGTCCGGGTCCGTGCCTTCGGCACCTTCGCCGCCAAGGTGGTGGACGCCGCCGCGCTGCTGCGCGAACTGGTCGGCACCGACCCGCAGTTCCGCACCGAGGAGGTCGGCGAGCACCTGCGGCAGCTGATCGTCTCCAAGCTGGGCTCCGCGCTGGGCTCGTCCGGCGTGCCGCTGCTGGACCTCGCGGCCCGGCAGGACGGCATCGGGCAGCAGCTGGCCAAGGCTCTGACCCTGGAGCTGTCCTCCACCGGCATCGCCATCCCCCGGTTCTACATCGAGAACATCAGCGTCCCGCCGGAGATCGAGGCGGCGATCGACACCCGCTCCCGGATGACGATCACCGGCAACCTGGACGACTACGCCAAGCTCCAGGCGGCCGACGCGATCCCGATTGCCGCCGCCAACCCCGGCACCGGCGGCGAAGCTCTCGGGCTGGGCGTGGGCATGGCGCTGGGCCAGCGGATCGTGCAGAGCACGTCCGGTGCGGCGGCTTCCTCGGTCCCGGTGACGCAGGCCCCGGCGCAGCCCGCTCCCGCCCCCAGCCCCGCCGACGTCCCGCCGCCGCTGCCCACCGCGCCACGCTGGTTCCTAGCGGTCGGCGGACAGCAGCAGGGCCCGTACGACGAGAGCGCGCTGGCCGGGCAGGCGGCGGCCGGCAACCTGACCCGTACCACGCTGGTCTGGCGCAGCGGGCAGGCCGCCTGGCAGCCCGCGGACCAGGTCCCGGAGCTGACGCCGCTGCTCGCCGACGTCCCGCCGCCGCTGCCCCCGCAGGGCTGAGATCCGCCACCCGGAACATCCCGGCAACAGGTCACAAGGAGAAGTGAGTTGACGGATCAGGACGTCGCGCCGGCGCCCGACCGGGCGTTCCAGTGCGAGGCGTGCGGCGGGGTCAGCGAGTACGCGCCCGGGACGTACGCGCTGCGCTGCCCGTACTGCAAGCACGAGCAGGACATTACGCCGATACCGCGGCAGGTGACCGAGCACCCGATCGGGGAGCTGGCCGTGCTGCCCCGCCGGGCATCCCCGCCTGGCCGGGTGAAGGTGTACACCTGCCCCGGCTGCCACGCGGTGACCGAGAGCGACACGCTCAGCGACAAGTGCCAGTTCTGCGCCACCCCGCTGGTCGCGGACGCCTCCGGCACCGAGCGCGTGGTACCCGAGGCGGTACTGCCCTTCGGGGTGGGCCGCGAGCAGGCCCGTGACGCGCTGGCGGAGTGGACCAGGTCCCGCTGGTTCGCGCCCAACGAGCTGAAGAGCGTCACCGAGGCGGAGACCTTCCGGGGCAGCTACCTGCCGCACTGGACGTACGACGCGCAGACCACCACCCAGTACACCGGCGAACGCGGCGAGCACTACTGGGTGGAGGAGGAGGACTCCGAGGGCCGCAGCCGGCAGGTGCGGCACACCCGCTGGCACCACACGTCCGGGACGGTCGGCCGGTTCTTCGACGACGTGCTGGTGCCCGGCAGCGGCCAGGTGCCGGTGAAGGAACTGGACAAGCTGGCCCCCTGGCCGCTGGAGGAGACGGTTCCCTACCAGGAGGAGTACCTGGCGGGCTTCCGTACCGTCCGGTACGACGTCGAGCCGGAGGCCGGCCTGGAGTCGGCGAAGGCGCGGATGGCGCCGGTGATCCGCGCCGACTGCAAGCGGGACATCGGCGGCGACGAGCAGCGGGTGCACTCAATGTCCACCCTGTACAGCGGCCTCACCTACAAGCTGGTGCTGCTGCCCGTCTGGTTCCTGACCTACCTCCACGCCGGCAAGGCGTGGCCGGTGATGGTCAACGCCTGTACCGGCGAGGTCATCGGCGAGCGGCCGTACAGCGCGGTGAAGATCACCCTGACGTCGGTGGGCGGGGCGCTGCTGATCGCCCTGGTGGTGCTGCTCGTGGTGATGCTGCGCAACTGAGGACGCCGTCGTTGGCCGGGGCTCCGGGCGTTCTTGAAGCTGATGTGGTTGGGCGGGAGGTGGTGTTCGTGGGCGGTGTCGGTGGTCAGTTGCCGGGTGGCCTGGTAGACGCAGAGCATGGCCCACAGTTCCTGCTCGACCATGGCGGGGCTGTTGGAGCGGAGGGTGGTGGTGCACCCGCCGCGCTGCTCGATCTTGATGTGGCGGTAGATCGTTTCGCTGGTCCACCGTCTCGCGTACAGCTCCGCCAGTTCGGCCGCGGGCGCGGCCTGCGGGTCGAGGAGCGTGGTGATCAGGCAGAACAACTCCGAGGTCGTCTCGCCGTGTTCGTCGCTCCGGGTGATCGTGTACTCGATGACGCGAACATCGATCGTGCGCTTCGTGCGCTGCTCGCGCAGGCGGGGCAGGTAGGTGCCGTCGGGCAGGGCCTCGACCAGCGGCAGGCGGAAGGAGTCCGACACGCGCCACAGCAGCTCAGCCCCGGTGGCGGCGGAGTTCTCCCACAGCGTGAAGGACGGGAAACCGCGGTCGGCCAGCAGCATCACGCCAGCCTTCAGGTGGTGCAGCAGCTGGTGCGCGAGGGTGCGCTCGCCGGTGGCGAACGGCCCGAAGGCCGCCCCGACCACGGCGTGGGTGCCGCACTCGCCCAGCGCCACCATCCGCGCCTGCGGATAGCCCGCTCGCTGCTCGCCGTTCGAACCGCTGCCGAAATAAGCGGTGTTGGCGTCGGAGGCGGGCACGTCGAACAGCGTGCCGTCCAGCGACAGCAGCCGCAGCCCGCGCCAGAACACCCCCGGCGTCGCCGGCGTGCCCTGCGCCCCGGCAACCTGGCCGAACAGCCAGCGCAGCGGCGCTGTCCCCAGCCGGGCATGCGCCTTGGCGACCGAGCCGGTCCAGGCCGGTCGCGTCCACTTCTCCCCGGCGCGGCGCGGCACGTTCTCCAGCAGCTCGTGCAGGCCCCCGCCGTAGCCCTGCCCGGTGAACAGCCACATCACGAGAGTGAAATACACCATCAGCGTGCTCGGCAGCGCCTTTGTGCGCTCCTCCCACGCCCCGGTCTCCTCGACCGCCTGGTGCACCAGCTCCGGCGTGAACGTCCTGGTCAGCAGCCCCATCCGGACCCCGTACCGCTTCAGAATGGCTTCACAGCCTGTGAGCTGCGGCCTTGCCGGGACTGTACGGTCACTGGTGTAACTCCCGAGCTGGAAGCGACAGCATCCTTCATGGCGCTCAGCGTCGTCCCATTTCGAGCCGATCTCAGGGGGTTGTCCATGGCCGAGCGGACCGCGAAGAAGGGCAGCAGCAGACCAGTGCGGCTGTCCGCCGACCGGCTACGGAAGGGCTGGCCCGGCCCCGCTGGCACGGCAGCGGACACGGACGTCGTCGACGCGCTGCTGGACACGGCTGGGGCCCGGCTCATCCCGGCCCTTCGGTCCTCCATCGAGCAGGGCACGGCGGGTGCCGCTCTCCTGGACGGCCTGGACGGCACCACCAAGACGTTCTGGGTGCGGGCGGCGGTGAGGTCGTGGGCCCGGCCCGGCAGCGCGGGTGAGAGCCGCAGCAGCCTTCCGCCGGGATCGGTGACCACCTGCACGTTCACTCCCTGCCGGCGGTGCTTGTGGGAGTAGTCCGCGCGTGAGTCGCCGACCCGGTCGCACTCGGCGAGGGTGCCGTCCAGCAGGACGAAGTCGGGGTCGGCCTCGCGCGGGACCTTCAGCAGGCTCTGCGCCCGTTCGGTCAGCAGGTGGATGACCGCGCTGGCGTAGGCGTGGGCGGTGGACTCGCTGATCCCGAACCCGGTAGCGATCTTCGCCAGGGTGACGTGTTCGCGCAGGTACACCAGTGCCACCATCGCGCGCTGAGACGGGCGGAGCTTGCGGCGCCGGTCGCCCTCACGGGTGACGATGAGCATAGGTGACCGACCCCACGAGTGGGTGGGGCAGATCGAGTGCGGCAGGATAGATGACCAACGAGGCCCCCGAGCAGCGTGGTTGAGACGTCAGACATCTCGATCAGCACCCCGGGGGGCCTCGCTCGTTGCGCCCCGCGGACCGTCACCTGATCGGTGGCCACCTCGAAGAAGCTCAGTGATCATTCACCGTCGCCGAGAGCATGATGAGGACCGGTATCGGGGCCAGCGCGCGCTCGTATCAGGGTGGGGGGAACTGTCACTCCTGTCCCAGCGTGACTGATGATGCGGGAGCCTGGCACCGGACGGAACTCTGGAGGTACTGAGTGGACCGGCGCACTGTGATCGCGGGCAGATACGAGCTGGTGGAACGGCTCGGTAGAGGAGGCATGGGGGAGGTCTGGACGGCCCGCGACCGCGAGCTCCACCGGACGGTTGCCATCAAGCTCCTGCAACCCGACGACAACGCCCCGCCCGAGTTTCTCCAGCGCTTCGAACGCGAGGCAGTGGCCGCAGCCCAGATCAACCATCCCCACATCGCGGCCCTGTACGACCGCGGCACCCATGAGGACATCCGCTTCCTCACCATGGAGCACATCGAGGGGACCAGCCTCGCGAAGTATCTGCACGTCCACGGTCCGCTGCCTGTAGACCGTGCCCTGAAGATCGCCGAGGAGATCTGCGCGGCCCTGATCGCCGCGCACGCGGCAAACATCGTCCACTACGACATCAAGCCTTCCAACGTCGTGCTCACCCGCGACGGCACCGTCAAGGTCGTCGACTTCGGCATTGCAGGCTTCATCCACACGCACACCTTCACCGTCGCCCCCACCACCCTCCTCTCGCCCATCGGCACTGCCCAGTACGGAGCGCCGGAACAGTTCCTCGATCACCGCGGCGACACACGGTCCGACCTCTACGCCCTGGGCAGCGTCCTCTTCGCACTCCTCACCGGCCAGCCGCCATTCGGTGACGGCAGCCCCCTGTCGGTGATCCGCCGCAAACTCGACGAGGAAGCCCGCCGTGTGACCGACTTGCGTGCCGAAGTTTCCGCGCCCGTTGCGGACCTGCTGGCGGACCTGCTCCAGCGCGACCCCGAACGGCGTCCCGGCACCGCAGCCGCTGTTCACGGCCGCCTCATGAACCTGCGTCGAAATCTCGCGCTCGTCGACACCGAACTAGTTGGCCCGTTAGCAGCGCTCGCGCCGCCAACCGTGCCCCGTACCGCCGTCGCCACAGACCCCGCCCCCCCACTCCCGTCGGCCGACACCCCCCAGGGGCACGGCACGAACATCGGTCCGCCCAGCGGCGCACGTCCAGTGCCACAGGGGGGAACCGCCTCCCGTGCGGTCCAGATCGGGGTAGCTGTTCTGCTGTGCCTCGCGGGGATAGCCGCCGGCATCGCCTACTTCTCCGGTGCCCTGGACCATAAGCATGCTCCGCCGGACGAGAAGGCCACTCAAGCGTCTGTGGTTGCCAAAAAATTCCTGAGGATGCCGGATCTCTGCGGCTACCTGCGAAGCAACGACATGCACGGCTACAAGGAACTGGGCGCCTACGACCTGTCCAGCTCCGCCAACACCAGCAAGAAGGCCAACTGCGGCTGGACCGAGCCGGACACTGCAAACGGCGACCTGTACGACTTCATCCTGACGGTCAGCGCAGAACTGTTGGATACCTCACAGGACGCGGCCAAGGCGATGGCCAAGATCACGCCCGGTCGCTCCGAGTACGGCCCGATGACAACGAGCGAGGTTTCTGGCACCGAGGATGTCCCTGACGGGGCGATGCAGGCGGTCAGGGATGAGGAAAGGGACAAGGGCAGGAAGCACAACTTCACCAGCGTGGATTTCCGGCAGGCAAACCTCCGGGTCACGGTTGAATGGAGCAATTGGAATCCGACTCATGACACCAAGATCACCGAACAGACGACGAGTCAGGCGTGCAGGGTGGCCCGGATGCTGAGCGGATTCCTCGAGGACGAACCCGAGAACAAGGAAAGGCCGGTTTGGGGCTGACTTCGGCGCTCGTTTGGCGTCCTCGCACGGCCAGTACTCAGGTTGAACTCGTAGACACCGAGGGGCGTGACGGTTCATGATCCCTGCGGTATGGCGGGTTCATGCGGTACGCACAGAGGGGCGGGTACATGCCCGCCGAGCAGGAATGGCGTGAGCAACTGCGGCTGAAAGCTGCTGAGTTGTTCGAGCGGGGCGAGAGTGCCAGTGCGGTCGCGGCCGAGTTGGGGTCACCCCGCGCACGGTGCGGCAGTGGCGTCAGCGGTGGCGCGAGGGCGGGGCGCAATCCCTGCGTTCCAAGGGGCCAGTGTCGCCGGAGCGCCTGTCGGCGCGGCAGTTCGCGCGCCTGGAAGCGGAGCTGCGGCGCGGCCCGCTGGCGTACGGGTTCGCCGACGACCAGCGGTGGACGCTGAAGAGGTTACTGATCGGGCGGCTGTTCCATGTGGGCTACACGGTATAGAGCGTGTGGAAGCTGATGCGGCGCCACGGCTGGTCGTGCCAGGTTCCTTTGCGCCGGGCCGTGGAGCGGGACGAGGAGGCCGTAGAGGTGTGGAAGGAGGAGGTGTGGCCGCAGGTAAAACCACCGCGGCGGACCTGGGCGCCTACATCTGCTTCGAGGATGAGGCAGGGCAGGGCCTGAGGCCCGTAGTGCTTCAAAAGGGCTTCAGGGCTGTGAGCTGGGGTTTCGTTGGGCTGTCAGGTTGATCGGTGGTACTCGTTGATGAGTCCGGCCACGGCTTGTCGACGCTCGATCCAGCTGTGGGCAGCGGGATGACATTCGGGTCGTCGAGGGGCGCGAGCTGGTTACGGCCTTGATGGGGCCGATGGGTGTTGAAGTGGTGGGCGTACTCCTGGAGGATCTTCTCCGCGTGGCCTCTGTCGAAGATCAGCACTCGGTTGGTGCACTCCTCACGGACCGAGCGTATGAACCGTTCCGCGTGCGGGTTGCAGTTGGGGCTCCGCGGCGGGCTCTTCGTGACGGTGATGCCTTCGCCGGCGAACACGGCGTCGAAGGCGGCGGTGAACTTCGCATCGCGGTCACGGACCAGGTGGGTGAAGCCGGCCGTGTGGTCGCCGAGCTGCCACAGCAGTTGTCGGGCCTGTTGCGTGGCCCAGGCCGCTGTGGGATGGGGGGTGACACCGAGGATGTGCGCGGTGCGAGTGCGGACCTCCATGACGAACAGGGCGTACAGTCGCCGCAGTCCGATGGTGTCGATGTGAAAGAAGTCAGTGGCGAGAAGACCGTCGGCCTGGGCTTTGAGGAACGTGGTCCACTCACGTCGCATCATCTGTCGCTGTCGTGTGGGGCGGAAGCCGGCGGCCCGCAGAATGCGGCGGACGGTGGCTGCGCTGACCTTGTACCCCAGTCGGCGTACTTCACCGTGTACGCGCCTAAACCCCCAGCGAGGGTTGTCGGTACCGATCCGGACGATCAGGTCGCGGAGCTCGTCGGATATTGGAGGGCGTCCTGGTGGGCGTGGCTGGGTCCACTTCTGCTTGACCAGACGCCGATGCCAGGCGAGCAAGGTGCGTGGCGAGACGATGCGGTGGCCGCGCAGTTGCTGAGGCAGGTGCCGGGCGAGGGCGGCCAGCAGCGCCCGATCCGGCCACTGAGGCTTCGGCGCGGTGACCTGTCTGCGGAGCACCGTTACCTCGTGCCGCAGGATGAGATCTCGGCGTTCTTCGCCGCGGTAGACCGGCACAACAGAGCGAGCCAGGCGAAGATCCGCGTGGCGAGCAGGTAGACCATCCGCACAAGCACGATGACAGATCATGCCCGATCACCGACAACGCCCAGGTCATCACCAGTGAAGGAGTTTTGGAGCGCTACGGGCAGCCTGCCGATCGGCGGGGCGACCGTCGCGGCCGGCGCCAAGGCGCTGACCGCGCGCAAGCGTCCTGGCGAGAGCGTCGGCCGCGATACGTGAACGCTGAGGTACGTCCCGTGTACGCGCTGTCAACCCGCCTGCGGGGCTGTCGGCCCGTCCAGCTGCTCCGCCGCCAGGCTCACCGGTGGCAGTCGCAGCCGCAGCCGTACGCCCTGCGGCAGCGGTTCGGCGGTCACGCCGCCGCCGTGCGTCTCGGCGATCTGCCGGACGATCGCAAGTCCGAGCCCGGAACCCGGCAGGGATCGCGCGGCCGGTGAACGGTAGAAGCGGTCGAAGACGAAGGGCAGGTCGGCCGCCGGGATTCCGGGCCCCTGGTCGCACACCGACACCGTGCCGTCCGCTGTCGTGGATATGGTGATCTGCCCGTTTTCGGGACTCCATTTCACCGCGTTGTCCACAAGGTTGCCGATCGCCCGCTCCACCGCGTCCGGGTCGGCGTGCACCATGCACGGCGCCAGTTCCGCGGCGAACCGCAGCCGCGGCGAACGCGCTGCCGCCCGGTCCAGCGCCCGCCGGGCCAGCAGGTCGAGCCGGGTGTCCTCGGTGTGCGTCCGCACACCGCCGTAACGCCCCAGATCCACCAGGTCGTTGACGAGAGAGGTCAGCTCCGCGGCCTGCGCGCGGGCCTCGTCGAGCAGCGCGGGGGCCTGCGGATCGGTCAGGCCCGGGCCCTCGCCGAGCAGTTCCAGATTGGTGGTCAAGCTGGTCAGCGGGGTGCGCAGTTCGTGCGAGGCGTCCGCGACGAGCCGCCGCTGCGCGCCCACCGACTCCTCCAGCGCCGCCATCATCGCTGCGAAGGACCGGGTGAGGCGGGCTATTTCGTCCCGTCCGTCGGCGTGCAGACGGGCCGTCAGATCCTGTGTCGCCGTGACGTGTTCGACGGTCTCGGTCAGCCGCCGCACCGGCCGCAGCACCCGCCCGGCCGCCAACCGCCCCGTCACCGCGACCAGCAGGCAGCCGCCCGCGGTGATCCCGACCAGCAGCACCGCAAGCTGCCGCAGGGTGCTGTGCACGACCGCAGTTGGTACATAGGTGCGCACCAGGGCACCGCGGCTGTCCGTCAACTGCGTGGTGTAGATGCGGTAGTGCGCGTCACCCCAGTCGGCGTCGTGGAAGTACGCGGGGTGGGCTCCCTCGGCGACCTGGACGTCCACGTCACTGACGTCGACGAACCCGTCCGTCGGGCCCTCGGCGACCGGCGGCTGGACGAACTGCAGCGTCGTGGAGCCGACAGAGACCGGCTTCGTCGGGATGACGACCTCGTCCGGTCCCTCGCCGTTCTGCTCCGCCAGCGCGCTCTTCTGCTTGAACCCCTTTACCACCTCGGGCGCTTGGTTCGCGGCCGACACCAACTCAGCGTCGCGGCGCTCGTTCAGGTTGACGCTCAGCGCCGGATACAGCACCACCGAGGCCAGCAGCAGTGCAGCGAGCACCGCCGCGACGCCCGCGGACGCCAGCCTGTTACGCAGGCTCACGGCTCCTCCCGCAGCACGTACCCGAGCCCGCGCACGGTCTGGACGAGCCGCGGCTCGCCGCCCGCCTCCAGCTTGGCCCGCAGGTAACTCACGTACACCCACAGGGCGTTGGACGACGGCCCGAAGTCGTAGCCCCAGACCGATTCGAAGATCAGCGTACGGCTCAGCACCCGGCGCGGATTGCGCAGGAAGAGCTCAAGCAGCGCGTACTCCGTTCTGGTCAGGTCCAGGACGCGGCCGCTGCGGGACGCCCGGCAGGCGGAGGTGTCCAGCTCCAGGTCGGCGAAGCGCAGCACCTCCTGGTCGGCGCCGCTGCGCCGCAGCAGGGCGCGGATCCTGGCACGTAACTCCTCCAGAGCGAAGGGCTTTGCCAGGTAGTCGTCCGCGCCCGCGTCGAGGCCCGCGACCCGGTCGGCGACCAGGTCGCGGGCGGTGAGCATCAGGATGGGGGTGCGGTCCCCGCGGGCCCGCACCCGGCGGCACACCTCAAGGCCGTTCGGTTCCGGCATGAGGATGTCCAGCACCACCGCGTCCTGCCGCCCGGCGGCCAGCGACTCCAGCGCGGCGGTACCGTCCGCCGCGACCGTGACCTCGTACCCGTCCCGGGTCAGGGCGTGCGCCAGCGAACGGCGCACCGCGTCATCGTCGTCAACCACCAGCACTCGCATGGCGCAAGGGTGCCTTACCGCTTGTCGGCGCGACGTCAGTTCGACTCGAGCGCGGGCGCCACGGTCGGTTTGCCGTCCCCGGGCTTCCCGGGCGCGGGCGTGCCCGACGCGGGCTTCCCGTCACCCGGCTTGCCCGGTGCGGGCTCACCCGGCTTGCCGGGAACCGGCTTGCACTCGCCGGGCTTGCCCTTGCCGTGCTTGCCGGACCTGCCGTCCTTCCCCGTCTTCCGGTCCTTCCCGGGAGCCGGCTTGTCCTTGCCCTGCGCCGGTTTGTCCTCGCCCGGCTTCCCCGGGGTCGGCTTGGCCGTCACCTTCTTGAGCTGGATGATCGCGTCCGTGAGCTGCTGCGGGCTCACCCCGAGCCTGGCGGCGATCGCCGCATACGCCGGGGTGGTCTCGTCGATGTGTCCCTTCGGGCCGGTGGCGAGCTTCTGCAGGGCGTCCAGCGCGGCCTGGGCCTTCGCCGTCGACACGCCGAGGATCTTGGCGAAGTCGGCGGCGCTGAAGGCGGAGGCGCCGCCCTTGTCCCCCTTGCTGCCCGGGTCACCCGGCTTCGTACCGCCCGGCGCCTCCTTGAAGAGCTTCTGCAGCAGCGCCCGCGCCTTGGCCACGGGCATGCCCGTCTTCTTGGCGAAGGTCGCCACGATCTGGTCGGTGAGCTTGCCGCCGTTCGCGCCGAGCCCGATCTTGACGTTCCTGAGGGCGTTCTCCAGCTTGCTGTCCGGCTTGTCCGGCGAGCACTGGACGACGGTCCTGCCGTGGCCCGTGCTGCCGGCCCCCTTGCCGTCGGACGTGCCGGCCGCTACGGCCGAGCCCGCTCCCACGGTGAGAACGAGAGCTGTCGCGGCGGCCAGCGCTGCGGATGTGTGGCGCATTCTGCGCCTCCTTTCTGGTAGCTGCTGTCAGCACACCAGCCGCCGCTTCAGGCCACCCGAGCCGGACCTTAGGACTTCCCTAGAACGGGTCTGTACGGTGAGTGGCTCTGTCCCGTAATCGTCTCTGTCCCGCAATCGGTGGTAGCACTGTGTAGTGATCACTGGAGTAGGACACGGCGGCGGAGCAGGGGGAATCCGGCTCGGCCGTGCATCTGCCTCATGATCCGCTTGGTTCGTGTGTTGACGCCCTCGGTGCGGCCGTTGTGCTACGGGAGGGTGAGTCCGGCGTCGACGGTGGCGCGGTCGAGTTCGAGGCCGTTCGCGAAGGAGTGCAGGTGGCGCAGGTCGGCGGCGCGAACCGTGGTGATCCAGTCGGTGAGTTTGGCGTCGTTGCCCCCCGCCGGGGTCAGAAGCTGTGCGAACTCGCCGGTGAGGCGGGAGAGTCTGCTGGTTTCTGCCGTGTAGAAGACAACCGAAGCGCGAGGAGGGGGCCGAGGTGGTCGATAACGCGGTCGGCCGCGGACTTCGAGACCCCGAAGAGCGGGACAAGCTGACGCGTCCTCAAGTTGGTGCGCCAGTACGCCACAACCAGCAGCACCCGGTCCTCAAGGGGCAGTGCCCACGGCCGGCCCCGGCGTATCGGCGATGCTTCTTCCAGGTCGGCCGAACGGCTGGGCTCCCAGCCGTTCCACATCGGCGAACTGTTCCTGGTGGCGGACGGTGGTTATCACTTCGTCGCCACGGGCGATCAGACGCGGCACCATGACGCGGGCAACTCGTCCGTGTCCGCCGATGATGAGGATGCGCATGGTTCCTTCTTGTCTTGGATCGTGGGATGTTGCCGCACCGCTCATGGTCAGAGAGCGACGGCGAGGGCTTCGGCGAGCAGAGCGTGCGAGTGGAGGCGGGCGTCCTGCTCGATGAGCAGGTCGTGAATCATGATCTCCGAGGCTCCGCTCGCGGAGATCATCTTCTCCAGCTCGTCGCGGACGGTAGACGGAGAACCCGCGAGCTGCAGCGGCCAGCGACCGTCGACGATGACGGTGGGTTCTTCCTTCTGCGCCTCGGTGAGCATGCGCTCGGCCTCGGAGAGACGGGGAGCGGCGGCTGCGAAGCCCACCCTCCCCAGTTGCTGACGGAACGCGCGGAACGGCCAGGTCAGCCGTCGTGCCTCCGCATCCGTGTCAGCGACGGCCACGTTGACGGACAGGATCGCCTCTGGTTGATCCGGCCCATAGGAGGCGGGGCGGAAGCCTCTCCTGTACGACCGCAGTGCCGTGGCGGCGGACCGTGGGTTGATGAAGGCCGAGAAGGCGTAGCCGAGACCCAACGCCGCAGCGAGTCCGGCACTGCTCCCGGACGATCCCAGGACCCATGTATCCGGAGCGTTCGTGGGGGTCGGCGGGAGCCGGATCTGTAGGAAGGGATGGTCGTCGGCGAAGAAGCCGCCGTGGTAGTAGGCGAGGACCTCGGCGACCTGCGAGTCGAAGTCGTCGGCCGGTTCCGACCGGCGGTCACGTTGCAGCGCGAGGTCGATCAAGGGGCCGGCAGTGGCGCGGCCCAAGCCCAGGTCGATCCGGTCCGGAGCCATCGCCTGAAGCTGGTGGAAGGACTCCGCGACGCGGAGTGGACTGTGGTGATTGAGGAGGACGGCACCGGAGCCCAGCCGTATCCGCCTCGTCTCCCGGCTCGCCGCGGCAATGAGGATCTCCGGGCTGTGCGAGGAGACCCCGAAGGTGGTGTGGTGCTCGGCGAACCAGATCCGGTGGAGTCCGATCTGCTCAGCGTGCCGGGCGGTCGCCAACGCGGCTTCCAGAGCCTCCGTCTGGGACTGGTCGGACGCGGTGGCGGCCAGTTCGACCAAGGACAGTTTCATGATGCGCTCCCCAGACTGTGTGATTGCTCTGTCACGGCCTCGGTGATGGGGGTGGAGCCCGCGCGTACTTCCCACTGGTGTCCGGCGCTGGCGGGGTCGTCGAGACAGGCGACGATCAGTTGCGCGACATCGTCCCGGGACACCGAACCGGAGCCCGTGGGCTCCGCCGGCCGGACGCGACCCGTGTCCGCACCATCCGTCAAGGCTCCCGGCCGCAGGACGGTCCAGTGCGGGTCGCTTTCCCTCAGCCGACGGTCCGCGTCGCTCTTGGCGCGGACGTACGCCGCCCAGTCCCCGGCGTCGGGGTTCACGGGGTCATCGACGCCCATGCCCGATACCTGTATGAAACGGTGTACGCCGGCCAGTGGGGCGGCGGCCTGTGCCAGCACGGACCCTCCGTAGTCCACTGTGCGTTTCCTGGCGGCCCCGGACCTGGCTCCCGCACCGGCCGAGAAGACAACGGCGTCGGCGCCTCTCAGTCGCTCGATGGCCCGGACCTGCTCCGGACGCCGGACGATGCCGACGGCCTTGTCGCCTTGCTGTGCCAGCAGGCGTACCAGTCGCGGGCCGATCTTTCCATGGGCTCCGATGATGGCCACTGTGGGCATGAGTCCTACGCTCCTGTCAGGCTTGTTGCGTTGATGCGTGGCACGGATGCCGGGGGCGACGGGGTACGCCGGATGCGTATCGGGGCAGCTTCCGGCGCGACCCCGTCGCGCTGCATCTGTCGGTCGGCTGGCGTTCGCGTCCGGACGCGTGGCCGACCCACCGGTCGGTTCAGGCGGGAAGCGGCAGACCAGCGGCGTGGAACAGTCGGTCCCGGGAGGCCGCGGCTTCCTCGAAGACGGGGTCGCCTACCTTCAGCGCGCCGTTCTCCTTGAGGACCTCGCCGGCCACCACGACCAGGTCGACGTTTCCGGCGTGGCCTCCCGCGACGATCGAGGCCGCCACGTCCGTCGCGGGGAGGAGGTTGGCGTGGTCGAGACGGATCATGATCAGGTCGGCCTCCTTGCCCAGGGTCAGGCTGCCGGTGCGGTCGTCGATTCCTGCGGCTCGTGCGCCCTCGATGGTTGCGAAGGAGAGCAGGTCGGCGGCGTCGAAGGTCGGCAGGTCGGGGACACGGTCCATGGGCCCGGCGGCACCGGCGAGGATCAGTTGCTGGTATGCGAGTGTCGCCCGCATGACGCCGAACATGTCACCGCTCACGATGGTCTCGGTGTCGACGCTGAGGCTCGGACGGACACCGGCGGCCAGCAGCCGGTTGGTCGCGGGCTGGCCCAGTCCCGGCATGAAGACCTCGAGGGCGCCGGCCACGGAAGCGGTGGCTCCGTGTGCGGCCAGCATCCTCAGTTCCTCGTCGGTCGACGTGCAGCAGTGGATGAACGTCATGTCGGAGGCCAGAAGTCCGGTCTCGGCGAGTTGCCGGATGGCCTGCTGTTCCGCGCCCCACTCACCGAGCCCGACGTGCATGCTGATCCGCAGGCCCAGCTCCCGGGCGAGGCGGATGTCCTGCTCGGACACCTCGGGGGTGGACAGCTCCGGTCCCCGCAGCATCGCGTTCAGCGTGACTCGCGCCGAGTCGTCGGACAACACCTGGTTACGGATGCGACGGATGTCATCGGGGTGCGTACGGGCGCTGCCGAACTGCCACTGTTCGGCCTCCGTCGACGGCCAGCCATGGTCGAAGACGGCGCGGATGCCCGATTCCCAGTGAGCCGCGATCGCCGCGTCCGAGTGCTCCGGGCTGTTACTGATGTGGGACTCGTCGCGTACGGTCGTCACGCCGGAGTCGAGGGACATCAGGTCCGCCGCCAGATTCCCGACGTGGACATCCTCCGGGTCGAAGTACTGGCCGAGGCCGATCTGCACCTGACTGCGGTACTCCTGGTACGTCCAGGCGGGACCCAGATTGCGCAGCGCTCCCTGCCAGTTGTGCCGGTGGGTGTCGATGAAGCCGGGCAGCACGGCGTTCCCCGTGCCGTCGACGATCCGGGCCTGATCGTCGGTCAGGTCCCGGCCGGCCGTGACGATCCTGCCGTCGGCGACGAGGACGTCACCCACGAAGTTGCCGAGCTTGGCGTCCTGAGTCATCAAGTACGCGCCCTTGATCAGGATGCGCTCCTTGTCCTGCGGGTGGTTGTGGGACACCTGTGGTTCCTTTCGCGCCGCGAGCGGCACTGTGTTGCTTGTCCGGTGAGGAGGGGGCGGTTGGGGCAGGATCACTGCCGCCCGGTGGTGCCACGCGGGCGCCGGGAGGCGATCCAGACGGCGGCGAAGGTGAGCAACGCGCCGAGGAAGGTGAGGGCGGAGGGGGACTGACCGCCGGTGGGGACCAAGAAGTCCAGCGCGATCGAACTGGCCAACTGCCCTGCGATCGAGGCCATGCTCAGCAGCAGGACACCGATGCGGCGTACGAGGAACGCCGAGGCGCCGATGAAGACTACGCCGCACAGGCCGCCGAGGTAGAGCCACCAGCTGGTGGGCAGAGACTGCCCCGACGTTCCACGGACGAGGGTCTTCACCCCCCAGGCGACGATGAGGAAGACCGCTCCGACGCAGAAGTTGAGCCAGGTCGCGGCGAGCGGCGAGCCCGATGCCGCGGTCGACGCCCCGTTCAGAGCCTGCTGCACGCCGAGCAGGAAACCGGCGGCTATGGCGGCGAGGGACGGCAAGATGATGGTGGCCGGCGCGGGGGTATCGGCGAAGCGGGGCAGGGCGGACACGACAGCGGCTGCCAGGATGACGGCTGCTCCCGCGAGCCGAGCCGCACCGGGACGTCGCCTCAAGCCGCCCCCGATGCCCCGTGCGTCCACAATCAGGCCACCGAGGGTCTGGCCCGCGATGGCGGATACGGTGAACACGGCGATGCCGGTGACCAGGGCGGCGGTTGACTGTGCCAGCGCGAACGTGCCGCCGAGCACGCCGGCCAGCAGATACCGGCGGGGGAGCCGGCCGTCGCGGGCGGCGCTGCCGAGCGTGCGCAGCGCGCCACGCAGCTTGGGAGAGAAGACCGCGAGGATGGTCAGCAGTACCAGACCGCCCGAGAAGCTGATCGCCGCCGCGGCGATACCGTCGTCGAGGCGATGGCTCAGCTCCCCGTTCAACCTGGCTTGTACGGGCACCACCATGCCGGCGGCGATGGCAGCCACGACGGCCAGGGAAGCACCACGGGAGGCGGAAAGACGGGAATGCCCCGACGGTCGCGGACCGGGTCCGGCATGACGTCGACCTGACCCCGGCGGTGCAGTGAGAGTGCTCATGTTGGTTCCTTCAGAAAGAGGGAGTGGCTGGGCAGAGGCCGGCTGTCCCAGCCACCGGGGGTGTGTCGGGCACGCCTTTTGCTGCGAGGGGAGGGACGCTCAGAACTTCGTACGTGCGATGTCGTCGAGGATCGACGGCCGCTGAGGAGACCAGCCGAGCACGCGCCGGGCGGTGTCGCCGGACGCCTGCTGGTCGAGCAGAAGTGCCTCGCCGAGCAGGCCGAGCCGGTCGAGCGTCTGGACGACGGGCTCGGGCTCGACCCTCCCGGACAGGCCGATGGAGCGGCTCACCGCCTCGGTGATGTCCCGTACGGTCGGGTTCACGCCGCTGGCGCCGAGGAAGTACGAGCCGGCCGGGGCCTTCTCCAGCGCGAGCACATACAGCTCGGCCAGGTCGTCCACGTGCACGGTGCTCCAGTGCTGGTCGCCAGGGCCGACCATGGTGAGGGCGGGGGCGCTGCCCGCGGTCTGCGGACCGGCGGCGACGAGGTTCACCAGGCCGCCGCCGTGGCCGTAGACCACTGCCGGCGCGACCACCGACGTACGGACACCCGTCGCCTCGCGCACGAGTTTCGCGAGCGGTACACGCCAGGCGGTCAGCCGAGGGGCGTTCATGGCGGTCGACTCGTTGATCGCCGAGCTGCTGCCGTGCAGCCAGACGCCGGTGGTGTGCACGAACGGCCGGTTCGTGTTCCGCAGCGCGCGGAGGAAGCTGGTGACCGCAATCTCGTCGACGGTCGCGCTGGTCTCGTCGCCGGGCGACGCGACGTGGATCACGCCGTCGGTCGCCGCCGCGAGTTCCTGCAGGGTCTCACCGTCGGACAGGTCGGCGAACGTCGGCTCGGCACCCTTGGCCCGGACCAGGTCGGCCTTCTCGGCGGAGCGGACCACGGCGGTCACCTGATGCCCCGTGGAGACGAGCCGGTCGAGCACCGAGGCTCCGATGTAGCCGGTGCCACCTGTGAGCAGTACACGCATGGTCTTCCTCTTCCGTGAGGTGGGTCGGTGAGCCGGGCCCGGCGGCCGGATGGAGATTCCGGCGGTGGCCCGCACGACAACGCTCACTCCACGCAGCTATCGTGTCCAACGAATGTTTCCGAAGAGTCAATCGGAACTGTCGATCAATAGGAGTGCGGTGGACCAGAGGAGACTGGAGTACTTCGTCACTGTCGCCGAGGAGTTGAACTTCACGCGGGCGGCCCAGCGGCTGCACGTCACGCAGTCGACGCTTTCCGCGGGCATCAAGGCGCTGGAGAGCGATCTGAGAGTGGAGCTGCTCGTTCGTTCCACACGGTCGGTGAGGCTTACGGAAGCCGGTTCGGCGTTCCTGCCCGAGGCGCGCACCGCCATAGAGGCGCTCGACCGAGCCCGTGCCGCGGTGGAGCCGTTGTCCACGGGACTGCGCGGCAGTCTCACCGTGGGCGTCCTCAGCGGACTGACCGTGATCGACGTTCCCGCTCTGGCGGGCGACTTCCATCGGCGTCACCCGGAGGTGCGCCTGCGTACGGAAACGTCCCAGCGGGGGACCGCGGGTCTGATCGAGAGGATCAAGGAGAGCCACGTGGACGTGGCCTTTGTGGGAGCCGAGATCCGGGACGAGCACCTCAGGGCACGCCCCATCAAGAGGTTCGAGATTGCGTTGCTGGTTCCGGCCGATCACCCGCTGGCCGACCGGACGGCCGTGGGGCTGCGGGACATCGCGGGGGAGATCTTTGTCGACATGCCGATGGGTTTCGGGCAGCGTCAGCTCGCGGACGAAGCCTTTGCGAGGGCGGAGTTGTCCCGCCGGGTCCTGATCGAGGTGTCCGACATCACGACGATCGCAGACTACGTGGCTCATGGCCTCGGTGTCGCTCTCCTGCCCCCGGACTTCGCCGAACCGGTCGGCGACACGGTGAGAGTCGTACCGCTCGCCGACGTCCAGCTCTCCTGGACGCTCACCGTGGTTGCCTCGGCGAGCCGCCCGCCCACGCGGGCGCTGCACGCTTTCCTCGACCTGATCCCGCACCACATCCGACGCGACCGGGCGTTCTGACCTGACGTGACAAGGCCGAGCGGGAGCCAGCGGGGTGCACAGCGGCCGGTCGGCGGTGCACCGCATGGCGCACCTCCGACCGGCGAGGGTCAGCGCCCCGCGCTCTGGCCGCCGTCGACGTGCAGGATCTCGCCCGTGACGAAGGCGGCCGACTCCAGGTAGAGAACGACGTCGACGATCTCGCTGATCTCCCCCATGCGACCGACCGGGTGCAGCTCGGCGAGCGTCTCGTGGGCGTCTACCGGATGCAGCGGCGTCTTGATGATGCCAGGCGACACCGCGTTCACCCGTGCCCCCTTGCCCGCGTACGCGATGGCCGGCGACCTGGTGGCCGCGTTGAGGCCACCCTTGGTCAGGGACGCCAGCACGGAGGGGACTTCCGCCACCGGGTGGTCGACCAAGGTCGTGGTGATCGTCACGATGTGCCCGCTGCCCTGTATCCGCCGTTGGCACGCGTACGCCGGCACCACACGTGATCAGACAGCACACCGTCCGCTATCTACAGCTGCCGTAGCTGAGTATGGGTTCTGGCATCAGAACTCACTCACGCTCAGTCCATAGGAACGGTTTTCTGTGATCCTGCGCATATGGGAAGCCGGCATGTGTTGACGGGCCCTTGATCGCCGTCGGCTAATGAATCGTCACCCGCATGTCACGTGGATTCACGTTCGCTCGGCCCTGCCCCGGGCCCCGTCCTGATTGGTGAGTTGTGCCGATATCCCGTCGCGCGAGAGGCTCGTTCGCGGCCTTTCGCTCATTCCGTCGCGGCGCCGCGATCCTCGGCGTCACGGCCCTGGCGTTCCTGGGCGTCCAACCCGCCGCCCACGCCGCCCCGTTCACATCCGCACCGGCCACCGCCGCCGCGCCGCAAGGCTCTTCGGACGCCGTCCCCGACCTGGCCCCCGTCTGCGGCACCCCCGCGAAGGGGCACGCGGCATGCTTCGCCATGCGCGCGAAGAACGAGCCGACCTCGCTCCGGCTGAACGCGGCCGAGGTCCCGGCGGGGTTGGGTCCGCAGGACATCCAGAGCGCATACAACCTGCCCCCGGACGGCGGTGCCGGGCAGACTATCGCGATCGTCGACGCCTACGACAACCCCAACACCGAGGCGGACCTGGCCGTCTACCGCAGCCAGTACGGACTGCCGCCCTGCACCACCGCCAACGGCTGCTTCAAGAAGGTGGACCAGCGCGGCGGCACCAACTACCCGCTCTCCAGCGACGGCTGGGCCGGAGAGATCGCCCTCGACGTGGACATGGTCTCCGCGGCCGCCCCGGCAGCCCACATCCTCCTGGTGGAGACCGACAACGACGACCTGCACAACCTCGGGGCCGGCGTGGACCGCGCCGTGGCCATGGGCGCCAAGTACGTCTCCAACTCCTACGGCAGGATCGGGGACTCCTCCGACGACCTGGTCACCTATGGCGCCCCGTACGACCACCCCGGCGTCGCCGTGGTCGCGGCGAGCGGCGACAACAAGTACGGCGTCTCCTTCCCCGCGACCCTCCCGACGGTGACCGCGGTCGGCGGCACCAACCTGACGCCCGACCCGACGAGCGCCCGCGGCTGGTCCGAGACCGTCTGGAGCAGGGACAACTACGGCCCGGGCTCGGGCTGCGCGCTGAACCAGACGAAGCCGGCCTTCCAGCACGACACCGGCTGTGCGGGACGCAGCGTCGCCGACGTCTCGGCGGTGGCCGACAACGTTGCTGTCTATCAGACCTTCGGCTCCAAGGGCGTGGGCTGGCAGCGCTACGGCGGCACCAGCGCCTCGTCCCCGCTGATCGCCTCCGTCTACGCGCTGGCCGGGCCCCCGCGCCCCGGTACCTCCCCGGTCTCGTATCCGTACGCGACGAACGGCGCCGGCCTCAACGACATCACCACCGGCTCGAACGGAACCTGCTCTGCCGCCTATCTGTGCACCGCGGGCCCCGGCTACGACGGCCCCACCGGCCTGGGCACCCCGGCGGGCCTGGCCGCCTTCCGCAGCGGACCGCACGGCACCCTCACCGGCACGGTGAAGGACGCGGCCACCGGCAAGCCCGTGGCCCATGCGACCGTCGGCTCCGGTCTGGACGTCGCCACGACCGACATGAACGGGTCGTACACCCTGGACCTCCCGGCGGGCACGGTCAAGGACCTCACGGTCAAGGCCTTCGGCTACACCACGAGCACGCCGGTCAGCTTCGACATCACGGACGGCCAGGCGCTGACCCGCGACTTCGCGCTGTCCCCGATTCCCCGCGAGCGCGTCCACGGCACCATCACGGACGGCTCGGGACACGGCTGGCCGCTGTATGCGAAGCTCACGGTGAACGGCTCCCCCGAGGCACCGGTGTGGACGAACCCGGTCAACGGCGCGTACGAGATGTGGCTGCCCGAGGGGAGCGACTACACGCTGAACGTCACCGCATCCCAGCCGGGTTACGAACCCCTGGCCCGTAAGGTGACCGTCCAGACCACGCCCGTCGCCGCGAACGTGGCGATGACCGCCGACCCCGACGCGGCCACCGCCGTCGGCTACCGGCTCGACCTCACCGACCACAAGGAGACGTTCGACTCCACCACGGCCGCGCCGCAGGGCTGGAGCGTGGCCAACGCGGCCGACACGAACAACGGCTGGGAGTTCGACGACCCGATCCAGCGCGGCAACACCACCGGCGGCAGCGGCTCCTTCGCCGTCGTCGAGAGCGACAGCTTCCCGATCGGCCCGCACCAGGACTCCGAGTTGTACAGTCCCGCGTACGACCTGTCCACGGCGCAGTCGGCGGAGCTCACCTTCAAGACCTCGTACATCTACAACCCCAACCAGCAGCACATGACCGTGGACGCCAGCACAGACGACGGCGCCACGTGGGTGAACGTCTGGTCGGGTCCCAAGACCAGCGACTCCGAACAGAAGTTGACCGTGCGCGCCTCGCTCCGGCAGTTCGCGGGACACTCGTCCGTACGGCTGCGCTTCCACTTCGTGGCCAACTGGGGCTACTACTGGGCGATCGACGACGTCGACGTCCAGGGCCGCTCGCTCACGCCGACGCCCGGCGGTCTGATCGTCGGCACGGTCCGCGACGCCGGGACCGGCGCCGGAGTGGTGGGGGCCACGGTCACCGACGGCGCGGACCCGGCGGGGACCACGGTCACCACGGCCACGCCGGACGACCCGGTCGTCGGGGACGGCTTCTACAGCTTGTTCTCGGCAGGCGCGGGGCGGCACACCCTGCGGATCACGGCCCCCGGTTACCGGGACCTGACCCGCACGACGGAGCTCGCCCCCGACCGCGTCACCCGGGAGAACGTCGCCCTCGAACCGGCCGCGTGACGGCACTTTGCTGAACCGACATCGGTGCCCGCGCCGGGCGCGGGCACCGATGGTCCGGCCGGGCCCCGCAGCGCGAGAAGCGCGCCCTGGCCTCCTTCCGCAGTCTCACGATCAGCCTCGCCCACCTCGCCGGCCGGCAGAACAATGCCGCCGCCCACGACCACGTGGCGAGTTCGCCATGGACCCTGCGGTAGCCCCACGACGGGTTCTCCCGGACCAGGCGCAGGATCAGGATGCGGATCGAGCGAACGGTGGGCGGGCGGCCTGGCCTCTTCGGTCGGCAGGTTCGGGCGTGGCGCTGCTTGATCAGGTTGCGGTGCCATCGCAGCACGGTGTCGGGCTGGATCAGCAACCGGAGCCGGCGTAGAACCTGGCGCGGCAGTGGCACCAGTAGAGCGGCGAGGAAGGCCCGGTCTTCCGCGGCGGACTTCACCCGGCCCGCATCGAGCTGCCGCTCAAGGACCATGATCTGGTGGCGCACGGCGAGAATCTCTGCGTCCTTGTCGCGATCGCTCATCGGTAGCAGCCGCAGCGCGGCGAACGCGTTGGTGATGGTCAGGTAGGCGAGACGAAGCAACACGAGTGCTCATCCTGCCGCAGCACCGAACAAGCCCCTCAGCTGCATGGATGACATCCTCGACAGGCCCAGAGTGGCAGCTCTGGGCGGGCGGAGGGAAGGTCGGCGGGACTGGAGCTCTGATCCAGGCTCGCTACATGCCGGCAGAAACTTCTTCGATGAGGTCCCGGGCCGGTGTCTTGACGGAGTCGAGGAGGAGCTGGGCGACGTCGACGACCTGGATGGACTCCT
>NZ_BMQA01000082.1 GCF_014647875.1 Streptomyces brasiliensis
CCTAACAAAGCCCTACTAGTGCTGTGACCGGAAAGGTTCACCGGCTCGCGACGCCCGGCAGACCTTCCCGGCCACAGCACCCTAGCTCTCGAACTTCCGGTAGGACGCGTCCAGTTCACGGACCTCGGCGGAGGCGTGCAGCCGTGCCCCGGGTACCGGCGTCACATGCTTGCGCAGCAGCTCCAGCACCGCCTCCGTCAGCGCGGCCTTCGTCTCCTCGCTGCGGCCGGCCAGAAGCCCGATGGTCACGTGCACGATGGCGTGCCGCTGCACCTCGTCGTCATCGGGCTCCTCGTAGCCGAACACGCTGAGGATCGCGCACCGGAACAGTGTCTTGCAGGACTCCGGCTTGGCCCCCGCGATCTCGACGGTCGTCTCGTGGAGCTCCCGCACGAAGGCGTCCGGGAAGTCCTCGATGCCGTACGAGTGGTCGACGGTGATCTGCGGCATGGGCACTCCTGTTCTAAAGGGACGGCCCGACTCTACTTCGCGGCCCGCGTGAACACCGCCACGGTCCGCGCCGGGACGCTGAACGTGCCCGAGTCGGCCGCGCAGGAGGAGGTCTTCACCACCTCGTCCGCGCCCGCCGCCTGCACCGGGTGCAGCCGGTACGGCGTCCCGGCGAGGGCGCCGACGTGCTGCTCCTGCCGCTGCGGGGTGGCGTTGAACACGACGACCAGGTCACCGAGCCGCATGGTGATCACCCCCGGTGTCTCGTCCGTGCCGGACAGCGGGAAGGCCATCTCGTCCTGCACCTGCGCGGCCGTACCGAGGGAGAAGGCGTTCTCGGTCGTGCGGATCCGCAGCAGGTCCTGGTACGCGGCCGACGCCCCCGTGATCTGTGGGCAGCCCACGCTCACCGAACCCAGCAGGGGCTTGGCGTACGGCCACTTGGACTCGTTGTCGGCCGCCGTCGGCAGCCCGCGACCGAAGCCGTTGCCGTCCGCGCAGTTCCAGTGGATGGCGTTGAACCAGTCGCCGCTGTCGAAGGAGTTGCGGTCCAGCGACTTGGAGCGCAGCAGGTCCGTGCCCGCCTGAGAGAGCGCCGGGCCCTGCGAGAGGGCGGCCGTCGCCATCGCGAGCACTTGCATCCGGGCCCGGTCGGAGGCGGACGTGTCCTTCGGCAGCTTGTAGGTGAGGGCGTCGAACAGCGATTCGTTGTCGTGCGCGTCGACGTAGGCGAGGGCGTCGCCGGGTGCGTCCGCGTAGCCCGCGGGCGAGCCGTTGTAGTCGACCTCGGAGCCCTTGACCTCCTTGCCGGCGCTGTCGGTGAACCGGTAGCTCGCGAGGTTGCCCGACAGACCGACCTTGATCAGGTCCTGGTAGTGCAGCAGGCGGGCCTTCTGCTCCGCCTTCGTGCCGTTGGCCGTGGACGAGTTGGGGTCGGTGTAGAGACCCGACGCGAAACCCTGGACGCCCGGGTCCGAGTCGAAGGGGCCGCCGCCGCGCACCGCGTCCCGGGCCCGGTCGGAGAAGGTGGCGATGCCGGTGCCGGCCATGTTCTGCTGCGTGGCCTGCACGAACCG
This sequence comes from Streptomyces brasiliensis, assembly GCF_014647875.1. Taxonomy (GTDB): domain Bacteria; phylum Actinomycetota; class Actinomycetes; order Streptomycetales; family Streptomycetaceae; genus Streptomyces; species Streptomyces brasiliensis. Next base: position 1,527 of record NZ_BMQA01000082.1, read on the forward strand.
CGCATTGTCGGCGACCTCGCCGAAGTTCCAGCCCTCGCCGTACAGGATGATCTGCTTGCCGTCGACGCCGTCCTTCTCAAGCGTGAGCGCGTCGAGGGCCTTGCGCACGGCGAGGATGTTGGCCTTCGGGTGGTGGCCCATCAGGTCGAAGCGGAAGCCGTCGACCTTGTACTCCTTGGCCCAGGTGACGATCGAGTCCACGACGAGCTTGCCCATCATCGCGTTCTCGGGCGCGGTGCCCGCACAGCAGGTGCTGTTGGCCACGCTGCCGTCGGCGAGGAGCCGCTGGTAGTAGCCCGGCACGACCTGGTCGAGGACGCTGGTGTCCGCCTGGCCGGCGGCCGCCGTGTGGTTGTAGACGACGTCCATGACGACCCTGAGGCCGTCCTGGTTCAGCGACTTGACCATCTGCCGAAACTGGACCGTGCGCGCGGTGCCGTCCGGGTCGGTGGCGTAGGAACCCTCGGGGACCGTGTAGTGGTACGGGTCGTAGCCCCAGTTGTAGGCGTCCTTCGCCGCGGTCTTCGCCACGCACTCCTGCTGTTTCCCGGAGTCGGCCGCGAAGGAGGCGAGGTCGCAGTCCGGGCTCGCCTGGTCCGCCTTCTTCTCGGGGATGGTGGCGATGTCGAAGGCGGGCAGCAGGTGCACGTACGAGGTGCCCGACTTCGCGAGCGCCCGCAGATGCTTCGAGCCGTCGCTGTCCTTGTCCGTGAAGGCGAGATACGTGCCCTGGTCCTTCGCCGGAACCGTCGTGTCCGCGACCGAGAAGTCACGGATGTGCAGCTCCTGGATGCGGGCGTCCCTCAGCGGTACGGCCTTGGGCTTGGCCAGGGCCGACCAGCCGCCCGGGGCGAGGGACCTGTCGTTCAGGTCGACGACGAGGCTGCGCTCCGAGTTCGCGGTCAGGGCGACCGAGTAGGGATCGGTGACCCTGTTGGTGACGATCTTCCTGACGCTGGGCGCCCAGACCTTCACGACGTACCGGTAGGGCTGGTTCTTCCAGGACGCGGGACCGGTGACGGACCACACGCCGGTGCTGTCGTCGCGGTGCATGGCCACCGTGGAGCCGTCCAGCTCCAGGGCGACGCTCTGTGCCGTCGGCGCCCACACGGCCAGCGTGGGACGGCCGTTCCGGAACGTCGGCCCGAGGTCGGCCTTCGTCGCACCGGGGTAGAGGTCGTCGAGGACGCCGGCGATCTGGACGCCGGTCGCGGCCAGCACCGCGCCGTTCGCGGCCCGCTGGGAGGCCACGAGCTGGCCGCGCAGCGCCGCGCGGACCCGGTCCCGGTCGCGCGGGTCGACGGACCACGTGGTGTAGTCCTTCAGATGCGGGAACTTCGCCTTCTGGGCGTCGGTGAGCGTGGTCTTGGACAAGCGCAGCCAGTGCTCGTCGTCGCTGGTCAGCGCCCCGTCCTTGACGGTGATCGAGCCGTCGTGGGAGGCGAGCAGCTGGGTGGAGACGGCGCCCTCGGCGCCGTTCCAGGCGACGGTGTTCCGGTCGATCCAGATCGCCTTGGACGTGGACAGGTCGAGGGCCGCCGCGCTGCCCGCGGGCTGCGGAAGCAGGTGCTTCTCCTGGCCGTTCAACAGCCACACCTCGTAGCCGTTCGCCTTGAGGTCGAGCGACCGGTCGGTGGGCAGGTCCTTGTCGTCGCCCTTGTGGACGATGTAACTGAGGCTGGTGGCACCCTCGGTGAGCGGCACCTCGAAGACCGCGCCATAGGCATCAGTCTTCACCGGCTTCAGGGGGTTCGACCAGTCGGTGGGGTTCGCGGCACCCGTCCAGACGTGCAGGCCCCAGCCGTCGTAGTCGCCGTCGGCGCGGTGGTAGTGGAGGACGGCCTTGCTCCTGTCCTGGGCCGGATAGTCGGGGCGCTCGGTCAGGACGTCCGGCTTGCCCTGCTCGACCCAGACCTCACCGGTCTTCGTCACGTCGATGGACCGGTCGACGGAGACGTCCTTGTTGCCGTCCTTGTCGATGACCAGGAACCCGACGTTCGAGGCGCCCGGCTTGAGCTTGACCCAGGCGAAGGCGCCGTAGGCGTCCCGGCCGGTGAAGGGGTGACTGTCCGGCCAGGTCGTGGACTCGCCGTCGGCGAGGTCGCCCCAGGCGTACAGGCCCCGGTCGGCGTAGTCGCCGTCGGCGCGCTTGTAGTGGACGATCGCGTAGTCCCGGGAGGAGGCCCTGGGGACCTCCGGCGTGGGCGGGGTGCCGGTGGTGCTCGCGGCGGTGGCGCTCGCGGTGCGGCCGGCCGAGTCGATCACGACGGCCTTGTAGCGCAGGGCGGTGCCGGGCGGTACGTCCGTGCCGATGGCCTGGGTGACCTTGTACGGGCCGTGGTCGGCGGAGCCGAGGATGCGCCAGGCGCCGTTGCCGACCTGGGCGGCGAAGACGACCCGGTCGAGCTGTCCTGCGCCGACATCCGCACTCAGCTCGACGGTGCCGGTGGCTCCGGCATCCGGGGCTTCCAGGGTGATGGTCGGCCTGCTCGCGGGCTTCTCGAGGCGGCCGGCCGCCTCGAGGACGATCGCCGAACCGGCCGGGACGGTGACGGTGAGCTTGCGGTCGGCGCCGGTCGTCACGGTGGTGTCCGTGCCGTAGATGCCCCGGTACGACATGTCGGCCGAGCCGGTCGCGAACGTGGCGGACTTGTCGTCGCCGGCGTTGTTGAGGGCGACGACGTACTCCTGGCCGGTCTTCGCGTCCGTCCGGGTGAAGGCGTAGATCCCGGCGCCGTCCGCCGCGTAGCGCTCGGTCTGGACGCCGTCGGTCAGGGCGGGGTTGGCCTTGCGGAGCTCGGACAGGGCGGCGATGTCCCGGTAGAGCGGCGCGGTCGTGTCGTAGGAGTCGCTCGCGTGGGTACGGTCGGTGCCGATCTCGTCGTCGTCGAGGTAGTCGGCGACCTTGGATGCGAACATCGTCTGGCGGGCGTCCTTGTCGCCGCCGGAGCCGGTGAAGCCCTGCTCGTCGCCGTAGTAGACGACCGGGTTGCCGCGGCTGAGGAACATCACCTCGTTGGCGAGCTTGTCCTTGCGAAGGATCTCGGCGTCGGTCGCGTTCGGGTCGTCCTGCTTCAGGAAGGACCCGATGCGGCCCATGTCGTGGTTGCCGAGGAAGGTGACCTGTTCGTAGGCGTTGGCCTTGTCGGTCGTGTACTTGTAGTCGTCACCGAAGACCGCGGCCAGCCTGCGCGCGCTGCCGCCCTGGGAGGCGTAGGCGCGGGCCGCGTCCTGGAAGGGGAAGTCCAGGGTGGCGTCCAGGCGGCCCTGGGTGACGTAGGGGGACGTGATCGACGTGTCGGCGGAGTAGACCTCGCCGAACATGAAGAAGTTCTTCCGCCCCTGCGCGGCGGCGTACTTGTCGAGCGCGGTCGCCCACTGGGTCCAGAACTCCATGTCCACGTGCTTCACGGTGTCGATCCGGAAGCCGTCGACGGCGAAGTCCTTCACCCACCGCTGGTAGATCTTCTCCATGCCGCTGACGACCTCGGGACGCTCGGTCCACAGGTCGTCGAGCCCGGAGAAGTCGCCGTAGGTGGTGGACTCGCCGGCGTACGTCGAGTCGCCCCGGTTGTGGTACATCGTCGGGTCGTCGAGCCAGGACGGGACCTTGCCGCCGCTCGTGACCCGCGGGGTGCGCGGGAACGACTCGGCGTCCACGGAAGGGAACCCGCGCGTGCCGTCGGCATAGTCCGCGTCGTCGAACGGCCGCCCGTCCTTGGTCAGATAGGGGAAGGCGCCCTTGGACAGGTAGTCGTAGGACTTCTCCTGGTAGTCGACGACGTCGGCGGTGTGGTTGGTGATGACGTCGAAGAAGACCTTCATGCCCTTGGCGTGCGCCTGGGAGACGAGGGCGGAGAGGTCCTTGTCGGTGCCGAAGTGCGGGTCGACCTGGGTGAAGTCGGTGATCCAGTACCCGTGGTAGCCGGCGGATGCGTCGCTGCCCGTGCCCTGCACCGGGCGGTTCTTGAAGATGGGCGCCATCCAGATGGCGGTGGTGCCCAGGCCCTTGATGTAGTCGAGCCGCTTGGCCAGTCCCTTGAGGTCGCCGCCCTGGTAGAAGCCCTTGTCGGTGGGGTCGTATCCGGTGCTCAGCCGTGAACCGGTCAGCCCGCCCCGGTCGTTGGAGGTGTCACCGTTGGCGAAACGGTCCGGCATGACGAAGTAGAACTGCTCACGCGTGTCGTCGTGCCGGGCGGGCGCGGTGGCCAGTCGGGCGTCTGACGGGGGCGCGGGCGGGGTCTCGGCCCGGGCGGCGAGGGGCTGGACGAGTGCTGCGGCCAGCGCGGTCACGGTGACCGCAGCGACTCGGCCGGCACGGGCGATACGGCGCCTTCGCGGCACCGGCCATCTCGGTATCACGGACGTGGACTCCTTGCGCTTACGGCTCTGTTGGCGCTGACGGCTCTGTTGTGGGTCCGATTCCGCGCGACCGTATCGCCTACGAAACGTTTACAGCAAGAGTCCTGAAAAGATCGGCAAGAACTTTCAGCAGCCGGACTTGCCCGCATGGACGGCCAGGGCCGTGTTCGCGCCCAGGGTGGCCGTGAACTGGCCACTGGAGTTCACCGTCACCGTCGTGTTGTTCTGCACGTTGCAGTACGTGCCGGCGGGCAGGGACGTCTGGAACGTGCGGCTGAGTGAGAAGGACTCGTGGTTGATGGCCACGTAGCCCTTACCGCCCCGGCCGAAGGCGATGGCCTGGTAGCCGTTGTCCCACCAGTCGGTGACCGACTGGCCGCGGGTCGCGTTGCGGAAGGCGACCATCGACTTGACCTCGGGCCAGGCGTGCTGGCACTTCCAGCCGTCCTGCCAACAGGCGTCGACCGTACCGCCGTTGGGCGGGCCGGCGTCGGCGTCCGACCACTCGTAGCCGGAGTTGATGTCCGGGGCGCCGTACGGGTAGGCCAGCATGAAGACGTTGGCCAGGGTGTAGTCGGCGCCGTCCTTGTAGTTGAGGGTGGAGCCGTTGCGCTCGGTGTCGTGGTTGTCGACGAAGACGCCGGCCACGGAGCTGCTCAGGTAGCCCCAGCCCTCGCCGTAGTTCTTCAGGTAGGCGAGGCGCTCGTTGTCGAAGACCCGCTTGAGGTCGTAGGCGTAACGGAACTCCTGGACGTCGCCGTTGCCCGTGTACTCGGTGGGCTGGACCGCCTCGCCCGCGCCGTAGATGACCTCCTGCTTCCAGTAGGCGCCGGGGTTGGTCAGGCGGGACTTGATGTTCGCGAGGTCGGCGCTGTCGATGTGCTTGGCCGCGTCGATGCGGAAGCCGTCGACGCCGAGGCTGAGCAGGTCGTTCATATAGCCGGCGATGGTCTTGCGGACGTACTCCTCGCCGGTGTCGAGATCGGCGAGGCCCACCAGTTCGCAGTGCTGTACGTTCCAGCGGTCCTGGTAGTCGGAGACCTGGGAGGTGCAGTCGTCGAAGTCGTGGACGGAGTACAGGCCGGGGTAGTCGTACTTCGTGTACGACGAGCCGCCCGTGCCGGTGCCGCTGCCCGCCGACATGTGGTTGACGACCGTGTCGACGACGACCTTCACACCGGCCGCGTGGCAGGTGTTCACCATATCCTGGAAGGCCGTGCGGTCGCCGAGCCGACCGGCGATCTTGTAGCTGACGGGCTGGTACGACGTCCACCACTGCGAGCCCTGTATGTGCTCGGCGGGCGGGGAGACCTGGACGTAGCCGAATCCGGCAGGACCCAGGGTGTTCGCGCACTCGCGGGCCACCGAGGCGTACTTCCACTCGAAGAGGACGGCGGTGACGTCCTTGATGCCGGGCGGCGAGGCCTCCGCGATCGACGGGGTCATGACAAATACGGCGGCCGAGAGGGCGAGGGCCGTGGCGAGGGTTCTGCGGGCCATGTGGGGGTCCTTCTCCATCGAAGGGGCGGAACCAGGGTTGAAGGCTCTTGCTGAAAAATTTCAACTCCCTTGCGGTGACGCAGATATTAAAGGCCCGCTGCCTGAAAAGGCAGCGGGCCGCGTGAAGTTGATGCAAGAACTTGCGAACGGGCCGTCAGGCCGTGGTCCACCAAGCCGTCGTGTCGGCGGACACCGTCGTCCCATCGGCGGTCTCCGTCACCTCACCGCTGGTGAGGAGGACTCGCCCGTACACCGGAACCGTCACCGGGCGTCCCGTCGTGTTGGTGACGCACACGAACTCCCCGCGCCGGAAGGCCAGTACGCCCTCGGGAGCGGGCAGCCACGCCACCGCGTCACCGGCGCCGAGGTCGGGCGTCGCACGGCGGACGCCCAGCGCCGAGCGGTACAGCTCCAGCGTGGAGCCCGGCACGCTCTGCTGCGCCTCGACGCTCAGTTCGGCCCAGCTCGGCGGCTGCGGCAGCCAGCTGCCACCGCTGCCGAAGCCGTACGACCTCCCCTCCCGCGTCCACGGGATCGGCACCCGGCAGCCGTCGCGGAAGCCGTCCTGCCCGGCGCCCCGGAAGTACGCGGGGTCCTGCCGGACCTCGTCGGGCAGGTCGACGACGTCCGGCAGGCCGAGTTCCTCGCCCTGGTAGATGTACGCCGAGCCGGGCAGCGCCAGCATGAGCAGCGTGGCGGCACGGGCGCGACGCAGACCGAGCTCGCGGTCGCCCGCCGTGCGGATCTGGGTGCCGAGGCCGGGCGGGTTGGCGAAGCGGGTCGCGTGCCGGGTGACGTCGTGGTTGGACAGGACCCAGGTGGCGGGGGCGCCGACCGGGCGCATGGCGTCCAGGGTGCGGTCGATGACGACGCGCAGTTCCTCGGCGTCCCAGGCGGTGCTCAGGTACTGGAAGTTGAAGGCCTGGTGCAGCTCGTCCGGGCGGACGTAGTTCGCGGTGCGCTCGACGGTCGGGGTCCACGCCTCGGCGACGAAAATGCGCCCGCCCGTCTCCCACCACCGCCCTTCTGACGAAGACCCTTCGGGCCCCTCCTTGTTTCCCGCGTACTCGTCGAGGATCGTCCGCCACTGCCGGTAGATCGCGTGCACGCCGTCCTGGTCGAAGAACGGCATGACATCGTTGCCCAGCAGCTTCAGCTGGTCGTGGGAGCCGAGGTCCGGCAGGCCCTCCGCCTTGACCAGCCCGTGCGCCACGTCGATGCGGAAGCCGTCCACGCCCATGTCCAGCCAGAACCGCAGGATGGAGCGGAACTCGTCGCCGACGGCGGGGTGTTCCCAGTTGAAGTCCGGCTGCTCCGGGGCGAAGAGGTGCAGGTACCACTCGCCGGGCGTGCCGTCCAGTTCGGTGATCCGCGTCCAGGCCCGACCGCCGAAGATGGACTCCCAGTCGTTGGGCGGGAGTTCGCCCTTCGCGCCCTTGCCGGGGCGGAAGTGGTAGCGGTCACGCAGCGGGGAGCCCGGGCCCTCCGCCAGCGCGCGCTTGAACCATTCGTACTGGTCCGAGGAATGGTTGGGGACCAGGTCGACGATGATGCGCAGCCCGTGCTCGTGGGCGTCGCGGATCAGCGCGTCGGCGTCCAGGAGGTTGCCGAACATGGGGTCCACGGCCCGGTAGTCGGCCACGTCGTAGCCGGCGTCGGCCTGCGGCGAGGCGTAGAACGGGCTGAGCCACACGGCGTCCACACCGAGGTCGCGCAGATACGGGAGTCTGGACCGCACGCCCTCCAGGTCCCCCATGCCGTCGCCGTTGCTGTCGGCGAAGCTGCGCGGATAGACCTGGTAGATCACCGCGTCCCGCCACCAGTCGCGGTGGCCCGCGACGGTGGCGAGGGCGGTGTTCGGGGCCGGGTCGGCGGAGTGCTGGCTCATGGCGTCCTTGGTACGTAATGAAGGTCGGGTCATGGGGGGGTGGGTACGGCGGCTGCGGTCAGCCCTTGGTGCCGCCGGCGGTGAGGCCGGCCACCAGGTTCTTCTGCACGAGGTAGAAGAACGCGGAGACGGGTATCGCGATCAGCACCGCGGTGGCGGCCATGAGGTTGCGCTGCGCGTCGTGCTCGCTGATGAAGCTCTGGAGACCGACGGCGAAGGTGTACTTGTCGTCGCTGAGCATGAACGTCGAGGCGAAGGCGACTTCGCCGAACGCGGTGATGAAGCTGTAGAAGGCGGCGACCGCGAGGCCCGGCTTGGCGAGCGGCAGGATGAGCCGCGCGAACGTGCCGAAGGGGGTCAGCCCGTCGACGCGTCCCGCCTCGTCGATCTCGAACGGGATGGTGTCGAAGTAGCCCTTCAGCAGCCAGGCGCAGTACGGCACGGCGGTCGAGCAGTACACGAGGATCAGGCCGACGTAGCTGTCGATCAGCTCGAGGTCGGCCAGGATCTGGTACATCGGCACCATGAGGACGGCCACCGGGAACATCTGGGTGACCAGGAGCACCCACATGAACTTCCGGTAGCCCGGGAAGCGCATGCGGGAGACCGCGTAGCCGGTGGTGGCGGCGACCAGGACGCCGAGCACAGTGGTGCCGAGCGAGACGATCAGGCTGCTCTTCAGCCAGTCGAAGAAGTTCGTGTGCTGGAGGACGAACGAGTAGTTGTCGAGCGTCATCTTCTTCCAGATGCCGCCCGGATGCAGATAGTCGTCCTTGTCCGGTCCGAGGGACAGGAACACCAGCCAGGCGACCGGGAAGAGCGCCACGATGCTTGCGACGATCAGGATGCCGTGCGAGGCGAGGGACCCGGCGAGGCCGCGCTCACCGCGGGCGCGGGGCTTACGGGCGGTGCCCGCCGCGCCGGTCCCGGTCACCGCGGCTGAGGTCTCGACAGTGGTCGTGGTCATGGGAACTCCTGCCTCAGATCGCGAACTGCTGCTCATTGCGGTTCAGCCAGCGGCGGTAGAACGAGGTGAAGACGATCAGGATGGCCAGCAGCAGGATGCCGTAGGCGGCGGACTGGGCGAAGTCGCGCGGCTGCTGTCCGAAGCCCAGGAAGTAGGCCCAGGTCACGAGGATCTGCGCGTCGGGGGCGGTGTTGCCGAACAGCAGGAAGATGACCGCGAACTGGTTGAAGGTCCAGATGATGCCGAGGAGGACGACCGTGGCGCTCACCGACCGGAGGCCCGGCAGGGTCACATAGCGGAAGCGCTGCCAGGCGTTCGCGCCGTCCATCTCCGCGGCCTCGTACAGGGTGGAGTCGATGGACTGCAGGCCGCCGAGGAGCGTGACCATCATGAACGGCACACCGCACCAGGTGTTGACCATGATCGCGGCGAACCGCTGCCAGAAGGTGTCCTCCAGCCACAGCGGCGTCGGCAGGTGCAGCGCGTCGAGTGCGGTGTTGACGATGCCCGAGTCGGCGAGCATGAAGCGCCAGCCGAACACGGTGACGAAGGTCGGCACCGCCCACGGAAGGATCAGGATCAGCCGGTAGAAGGTGCGGCCGCGCAGCTTCTGGTCGAGCAGCAGCGCCAGGCCGAGGCCGATGCAGTAGTGGAGCGCGACACAGACGGCGGTCCACACGATCGTCCAGATGAAGTGCGACCAGAAGCGGTCGTACGACGTCGGCCCGAACAGGATGTCCTTGTAGTTGTCGAGGCCGATGAACTTGTAGGTGGCGTCGATGTGGTTGACGCCGATCGTCCGCGCCGTGTTGAGGCTGTTGGCGTCGGTGAGCGTGAGGTAGAGGCCGTAGACCAGGGGGTAGATCACGAGGACGCCGAGCACGACGGCGACCGGCACGATCATCGCGTACGCGTACCAGTGCTTCTGGTAGCCGTTCTTGAGGCGCTGCCCCAGCCCGGGGCGAGGCGCGCGGTCACCGCGGCGCTTGCCGGTCGCGCGGTCGATGGCGACTGTCATGGTTCGACACCTTCGGAAAGATCAGGGATTGGGCCGGGCACAGACCGGTGGCCGCCGGATCTCTCCCCCCATATCCAGGGAGATCCGGCGGCCACGCGGGGCTCACTTGCTGAAGTCGGGCACCAGCTTGGCGATGGCCAGCTCGGCGTTGCTCAGGCCCTTGTCCAGGGACTCCTTGCCGCCGGCGATCTTCGGCAGCTCGGTGTCCAGCGGACCCCACAGGGAGCTGTACTCGGGCAGCGCCGGGCGCGGCTGGGCGGCCGAGAGCACGCCCTGGTAGCCGGCGATGCCCGGGTCGGCCTTGACCTCGGCCGTGTAGGCGTCCTCACGGGTGGGCAGCGTGGAGTTCTTCAGGGCGATGGATTCCTGCGACTTCGCCGAGGTCATGAAGTTGACGAACTTCAGCGCCGCTTCCTGGTGCGCCTTGTCCGAACCGGCGTACACGGAGAGGTTGTGCCCGCCGGTCGGGGCACCCGCCTTGCCGGAGGAGCCGGCCGGGACGGTGGCGATGCCGAGGTTGGCCTTGTCCTTGAACGCCGAGCCCTTGTAGAAGTTCGTGATCTCCCAGGGGCCCTGGATGATCGCGGCGACCTTGCCGTTGACGAACGCGTCCTGGATGTGGGCGTAGGCGTCGGCGGTGGTGTCGGCCTTGTGCAGGCCCTTGCCGGAGTACAGGCTGAGCCAGGTGCCGTAGGCCTTCTTGGCGGCGTCGGAGGTGACCGTGATCTTCTTGGCGGAGGCGTCGACGGTGTCGGTGCCCTCGCCGTAGAGGAACGACTGGGCGTAGTAGGCCTGGGTGGAGCCCCAGTAGCCGTCCTGGCCGGTCTTGTCCTTGATCTTTGCAGCGTCGGACTTCAGCTCGTCCCAGGTCTTGGGCGCCTCGGTGATGCCGGCCTTCTCGAACAGGTCCTTGTTGTAGACCAGCGCGAGGGTGTCGGTCACCAGCGGCACGCCGTAGGTCTTGCCGTCGAACTGGGCCTGCGTGATCAGGTTCGGCTCGAACTTGTCCTTGTCGGCGAGGGCCTCGGTGCCGTCCAGCGGCAGGAAGTAGCCCTTCTTCGCGAAGGCCGGGGTCCAGCCGACCTCGGAGCGCAGCACGTCCGGGGCGCCCGTGGCGCCGGCGGCGGTGTCGAACTTGTTCTGCGCCTGGTCGAAGGGGACGTTGACGTACTTGACCTTGATGTCCTTGTTGGCAGCCTCGAACTGCTTGACCAGGGCCTGGTACGTCGGTGCCTCATTCGTGGCGTTGGAGGTGTCCCACCAGGTGATGGTGACCGGGCCGTCCGACTTGCTGCCGCTGTCGCTCCCGCCGCACGCCGTCGCCGTGAGGGCGAGGGACGCCACCAGCGCGGAGGCCGCTATGCCACGCCGCATGAGTTCTCCTTGAGGGTTAAAGCCCGTGTGATGCAGGGAGCGGTCCCGTCCGCCGCTCCTGCGACTTGCCGACTGCACCGATGGGGGTGCCCCCGCTCGAGCGAAGCCGAGAGTGGGGGAGACCGCCGGGGCGTCAGGGAACGTAACAGCGATGCAAGCGTTACGAAAGACCTTGCAGAAAAAAAGTGCAAGGAAGACTGTGGTTACCTGGTCGTGACCCGTCAGCGGGTCGCAGAGACTTGTGCAAGACTCTGCAAGCTCTTGCCATCCGAGGCCGAGCAGAAGGACGAAGGAGCGCGATGACGCAGCAACCGGCGGCGGGCCGTGGGACCTCTCGCGCACGTCGTCCCATCGGTGTGCAAGGCGCGGCGCGACCGGTACAGTCCGGTGCCGTGACCACACGGCTTGCCGACATCGCAGCGCAGGCGGGGGTGAGCGAAGCGACCGTCAGCCGCGTTCTCAACGGCAAGCCGGGCGTCGCCGCCACCACCCGCCAGTCCGTGCTGGCCGCACTGGACGTCCTCGGCTACGAACGGCCGGTACGGCTGCGGCAGCGCAGCGAGGGTCTGGTGGGTCTGATCACCCCGGAGCTGGAGAACCCGATATTCCCGGCCCTGGCGCAGGTCATCGGCCAGGCGCTGACCCGCCAGGGCTATACGCCCGTGCTCGCCACGCAGACCCCGGGCGGGTCGACGGAGGACGAGCTGACCGAGATGCTCGTGGACCGCGGGGTCGCCGGGATCATCTACGTCTCCGGACTGCACGCGGACACCACGGCCGACATGCAGCGCTACGAGCGACTGCGGGCGCAGGGCGTGCCGTTCGTGCTGGTCGACGGCTTCTCGCCGAAGGTGCAGGCGCCGTTCATCTCGCCGGACGACCGGGCCGCGATGACGCTCGCGGTGACACATCTGGCCTCCCTCGGGCACACCCGGATCGGGCTGGCCCTGGGCCCGAAGCGGTTCGTGCCGGTGCAGCGCAAGATCGAGGGCTTCGTGCGCGCGATGCAGGACCAGTTGGGGCTGGCTCCGCAGACGATCGAGTCGGAGCTGGTGCAGCACTCGCTGTACACCCTGGAGGGCGGTCAGGCGGCCGCCACGGCGCTCATCGAGCGTGGCTGCACGGCGGTGGTGTGCGCCAGCGACATGATGGCGCTGGGCGCGATACGGGCCGCACGGCAACGGGGCCTCGAGGTGCCCCGGGACGTCTCCGTGGTCGGCTTCGACGACTCCCCGCTCATCGCCTTCACCGACCCGCCGCTGACGACGATCCGCAAGCCGGTGCCGGCGATGGGACAGGCGGCGGTGCGCACGCTGCTCGAGGAGATCGGCGGGACGCCCGCCCCGCACAGCGAGTTCGTCTTCATGCCGGAACTGGTCGTGCGCGGCTCGACCGCGTCAGCGCCCGGGGACCGCGTCCGCGCCTGAAACCCCGCATACCTCCCGAATACCCCCCGGATCGCCCGGAATCGTCCTCTCGTCGTAGAACATGCGGCTGGGACCCGACCTTGGGATGATCTGTCGGACAAGTCTTTTCTGGCAGACTCTGTGCCTATGAGTGACTCGACCGTGACAGAGCCGGAAGGTCGCGAGCAGTCGGCCGTTCCGCGGGGCGTCACGAGCGGGGACGAGCGGAGTCTTCTGCACCGGTTGCGCGCTCCCCGGCGGCCCCGGTTGTGGTTCGAGATCCTTCTTATCGCGGTGAGTTACTGGACGTACTCGCTGATCCGCAACGCGGTGCCGGAGCGGAAGGGTGCGGCGCTGCGCAACGCCGGCTGGATCTGGCAAGCCGAACACCAGCTCGGGATCGCCGTCGAGGAGACGGTCAACCACGCCGTGAACTCGGTGACTTGGCTGATCGTAGGCATGAACTACTACTACGCGACACTGCACTTCGTGGTGACGCTGGGCGTGCTGGTGTGGCTGTACCGGAGCCATCCCGGGCGCTATGCGGCGACGCGCACGGTGCTGTTCGCGACGACGGGTGTGGCCCTGTTCGGTTACTACCTGTATCCGCTCGCTCCGCCGCGGTTGATGAACGGCGGCCGCTTCACCGACACGGTGATGGTCCACCACACATGGGGTTCCATGGCCTCCGGCGACCTGAAACACATGTCGAACCAGTACGCCGCGATGCCGTCGATGCACATCGGCTGGTCCCTGTGGTGCGGGCTGACCGTCTTCGCGCTGGCGTCCGTGCCGTGGGTGCGCGTACTGGGCCTGCTGTACCCGGCGACGACCCTGCTGGTCATCGTGGCCACCGCCAACCACTTCTGGCTCGACGCGGTGGGCGGCCTGCTCTGTCTGACCTTCGGCTTCACCGTGGCCCGCCTCTGGTACGGCACTCTGCCGCACGCCCTGCCGCGCGTGGTGCCGGTGAGAGGGGCGCACGGACCGCTGCTGGGGGCTCACGCGCCGTAGGGCCGGGGGGTTCAGGCCTGTGGGCCCGGGGGCTCAGGCGCCGTAGAACAGCTCCTCCATCACCGCGCGCGCCCTGCGGGTCGTACGGCGGTAGGCGTCGAGCATGTCGCCCGCGTGGCCCGTGCCGTAGCCGAGGTAGCGGCCCACGGCGGCGAGTTCACGGGCGTCGGTGGGAAACGTGTCGCCCGCCCTGCCCCGCACCAGCATGACCGCGTTGCGGACGCGGGTGGCAAGTACCCAGGCCTCGTCGAGTATGGCCGCGTCCTCACCGGAGATGAGGCGTTCCGCGCACGCCGCCGCGAGGGCCTCGCGGGTGCGGGTGGTGCGCAGGCCCGGTTCCGCCCAGCCGTGCCGCATCTGGTACAGCTGGACGGTCCACTCGACGTCGGAGAGCCCGCCCGGCCCGAGCTTGGTGTGCAGCTTCGGGTCGGCGCCACGCGGCAGGCGCTCGGACTCCATGCGGGCCTTCAGCCGCCGGATCTCGCGCACCGCGTCGTCGCCCAGGCCCTCGGCCGGGTAGCGCAGCGGGTCGATCAGCTCGATGAAGCGGCGGCCGAGATCCGCGTCCCCGGCGACGGGCTCCGCGCGCAGCAGCGCCTGCGCCTCCCAGACCAGGGACCAGCGGCGGTAGTACGCCTCGTACGACTTCAGGGTGCGCACGAGCGGACCCGACTTGCCCTCCGGGCGCAGGTCCGCGTCGATGAGAAGCGGGGGGTCGGCGCTGGGGATCTGCAGCAGGCGGCGCATCTCGGAGACGACCTTGTTCGCCGCCTCGGAGGCCTCCCGTTCGTCGACGCCGTCCTGCGGTTCGTGCACGAACAGGACGTCGGCGTCGGAGCCGTAGCCCAGTTCGTGACCGCCGAAGCGGCCCATGCCGATGATCGCGAACCGGGTGGGCAGGGTGTCGCCCCAGCCCTCTCGGACCACCGCACGCAGGGTGCCGGCGAGCGTGGCCGCCGTCAGGTCGGAGACCGCACCGCCCACCCGGTCGACCAGGGCGCCCTGGTCCGGCTCGGCCGGGTTGGCCTCGGTGCCGTAGGAGTCGACGATGTCCGCGGCGGCCGTACGGAACAGTTCGCGGCGCCTTACACCGCGGGCGGCTGTGACTCCTTGTTCCGCGGTGGGTGCACGCCCTACCGCGGCCAGGATCTCCTGTTCCAGATGGGTCCGGCCGCGTGGTGCCAGTCCGCCTCCGCCGCCCCGGCTCTCGCCGTCGCCGAGCAGCGCCACCGCCTCGGGGGCGCGCATCAGCAGGTCGGGGGCGAGGCGGCCGGCGGACAGGACGCGGGCCAGGTTCTCGGCGGCGGCGCCCTCGTCGCGCAGCAGGCGCAGGTACCAGGGCGTCTTGCCGAGCGCGTCCGAGACCTTGCGGAAGTTGAGCAGGCCCGCGTCCGGGTCCGCCGAGTCCGCGAACCAGCCGAGCAGGACGGGCAGCAGGGTGCGCTGGATGGCCGCCTTGCGGGTGACGCCGGAGGCGAGGGCTTCGAGGTGGCGCAGGGCGGCCGCCGGGTCCGCGTAGCCGAGCGCGACCAGCCGCTCCCGGGCCGCCTCCGGGCTCAACCTCGCTTCGCCAGGGGCGAGTTGGGCGACCGCGTCGAGCAGCGGGCGGTAGAACAGCTTCTCGTGCAGCCGCCGCACGACGCCGCTGTGCCGCTTCCACTCGCGGGTCAGCTCGGTCAGCGGCTCGGCGCGCAGGCCCAGGGAGCGGCCGAGGCGGCGCAGGTCGGTCTCCTCCTCGGGGACGAGGTGGGTGCGGCGCAGCCGGTACAACTGGATGCGGTGCTCCATGGAGCGCAGGAAGCGGTAGGCGTCCTCGAGCTGGCCGGCGTCCACGCGGCCGACGTAGCCGCCGGTGGCGAGGGCCTGGAGGGCGTCGAGGGTGGTGCCGCTGCGGAGTGACGCGTCGGCTCTGCCGTGTACCAACTGCAGGAGCTGTACCGCGAATTCGACGTCCCTGAGGCCCCCGGGGCCGAGCTTCAGCTCGCGCTCGATCTCGGTGACCGGGATGTTCTCGACCACCCTTCGGCGCATCTTCTGCACGTCGGCGACGAAGTTGTCGCGTTCTGCCGCCTTCCAGACGAGGGGTGAGACGGCTGCCATGTAGTTCTCGCCGAGCTCTACGTCGCCGGCGACCGGGCGGGCCTTGAGCAGAGCCTGGAACTCCCAGGTCTTGGCCCATCGTTGGTAGTAGGCGAGGTGGCTGCTGAGGGTGCGCACGAGGGGGCCGTTGCGGCCCTCGGGGCGGAGGTTGGCGTCGACCGGCCAGATGGAGCCCTCGACCGTGGTCTCCGAGCAGATCCGCATCATGTGCGAGGCGAGGCGGGTGGCGGCCTGGATGGCCTTGCCCTCGTCGGCGCCGTCCCTGGCCTCGCCCACGAAGATCACGTCCACGTCAGAGACGTAGTTCAGCTCGTGGCCGCCGCACTTGCCCATGGCGATCACGGCCAGGCGGCAGAGCGCGGCGTCCTCGGGGGCGGCGGTGCGGGCGATCGCCAGGGCGGCGCGGAGGGTGGCGGTGGCCAGGTCGGCGAGCTCGGCCGCGGTCTGGGCGACGTCGATCGTGCCGTTCACGTCGCGGGCGGCGATGGAGAGGAGGCAGCGGCGGTAGGCGACACGGAGGGTGACCGGGTCGACGGCCTCGGCCAGGCCGCGCTCGAACTCCTCCACGCCGGGGTGGAGGTCGCGGGGCTCGTAGGTGACCAGGGCCTCCCAGTCGCGGGGATGGCGGGCGAGGTGATCGGCGAGGGCGGCGGAGGCGCCGAGGACGCCCAGGAGGCGGTCGCGGAGGGGCTTGGCCGCTATCAGGGTGTCCAGGAGCCCGCGGTGGGCGGTGGGGTCGGGCTGGGCCTCGAGGAGGCGGACGAGGCCGTGCAGAGCGAGGTCGGGGTCGGCGGTGGCGCCGAGGGCCTCCAGGAGGACGGGGTCGTTGCGGACCGGGGTCAGCTCGGGGCCGTCGAGGAGGTGCTCGGCGGCGGAGGGGTCCGTGAAGCCGTGCCGCAGCAGCCGCGTGAAGGTACTGCTCCTGCGCCCCGGCGTCATCCGCGGCCTCCCCTCGGGTCAAGGTCGTCCTTCTCGCTCGAGCGTAGCCGGAGAGTGGTGAGGTGGCCCCGCCGCGGACGCATGCGGCATGCCTGCGGCGCCTCTGCGGGTGCATGGGGCTCGTACAGCGCCGAGGCTTGTGATGTGGGTCGGGGCTGCGCCGGGGGTGTCCGACCCCGGTCCGGCGGGCTGTTCGTTGCATGATGAACGAGTTTTCGCCGGCCGCTGCGGGCGGACGCCCCCGGCAGGTCCCCTTCCCGCCGTATGCGGCCACCGGTCCGATTCCCGCTCCGGTGGCGCCTGCGGCCGTCTTCCGCTTGCCTGGTGGTGGGCGCCTCGTGACCGGCCCAACTCGTGGATCGGGGGAAGCAGTTCACGCGCTCTTCATCCGGCGGGCCGGGTGCGGTCGGATGCGGGAATTTTGGCGTGTGCATGCTCTAGTCGCACCGCCAGCCCCGTCCTTCCCCCCTCCGGAGGTTGATGTGTCCGGCAGTTCCGTGTATCGCCGTGCCCGCGCCGTCGTGGCGTCCGGCGTGGCCCTCGCCGCCGCCGCGGTCGGACTGTGGACCGGACTCGGTGGCCAGTCCGCGCACGCCGCGGGCGCCGTACCGAGCCCGGACCACGTGGTCGTCGTGGTCTTCGAGAACCATGCCTACGACCAAGTCATCGGCTCCTCCAGCGCGCCGTACATCAACTCGCTCAAGACCGGCGGCGCCAACCTCAGCCAGTTCCACGCCGAGACTCACCCGAGCCAGCCGAACTACTTCGCCCTGTTCTCCGGCTCCACCCAGGGCATCACGGACGACAGCTGCTACACCCCGGGCTTCTCCTCGGCCGACAACCTGGCCTCCGAGCAGATCGCGGCGGGCCGCAGCTGGGCCAGCTACAACGAGACCCTGCCCAGCCAGGGCTCGACCACGTGCAGCAGCGGCAAGTACGCCCGCAAGCACAACCCGTGGTTCGGGTTCAGCAATGTGCCGACGTCGAGCGCCAAGACGTTCGCGCAGTTCCCCACGGACTACTCGACGCTGCCGCAGATGTCGTTCGTGGTCCCCAACCTGTGCAGCGACATGCACGACTGCTCGGTGTCGAGCGGTGACACCTGGCTGAAGAACAACCTCGGCGCCTACGCGACCTGGGCCAAGACGCACAACAGCCTGCTGGTCGTCACCTTCGACGAGGACAACGGGCTCGCCGGCAACCGCATCGCCACCGTCCTGTACGGCCAGCCGGTGACCGCGGGTTCGTCGTCGTCCACGACCTACAACCACTACAACCTGCTGCGCACCCTGGAGGACACCCAGGGCCTGACCACGCACGCGGGCAACGCGGCCTCCGCCGCCGACATCACCGGCATCTGGGCTTCGTGACGTGTACGTAGCGGACAGCCGCGCGAACTCCCCCGCGCTCGACAACGCTCCCGCGGGTGAACCCTCACCGGCGTCCGCGAACGGTGCCGTCCGGCTTCCCGCCGGGCGGCGCCGTGCCGCGGTCGCCCCCACCGTGCTGGCCCTCGGCACGGTCAGCCTGGTCACCGACGTCTCGTCCGAGATGGTCACGGCCGTGCTGCCGCTGTACCTGGTGGCAGGGCTCGGTCTGTCGCCGCTGGGCTTCGGGCTCCTGGACGGAATCTACAACGGCTTCTCGGCGCTCGTCCGGCTGGCCGGAGGCCACCTCGCCGACCGGGGCGGGGGCCGCCACAAGTGGGTGGCCGG
The DNA here is from genome assembly GCF_014647875.1 of Streptomyces brasiliensis. Lineage (GTDB taxonomy): Bacteria > Actinomycetota > Actinomycetes > Streptomycetales > Streptomycetaceae > Streptomyces > Streptomyces brasiliensis. The sequence goes on from NZ_BMQA01000082.1 coordinate 19,810, forward strand.
GCTCGGCTACGGCATCTCCGCCGTGTGCAAGCCGTTGCTGCTGCTCGCGCACAGCCTCACGCCGATCGGTCTGATCCTGGCCGCCGACCGCACCGGCAAGGGGCTGCGGACGGCGCCGCGCGACGCCCTGATCTCGCTCTCGAGCACGCCGGAGACGCGTGGGCGAGCCTTCGGGGTGCACCGCGCGATGGACACGGCGGGCGCCCTGCTGGGTCCGCTCGTGGCGTTCCTGATCCTGCGGGCGACAGTGGACGGGTACGACGCCGTGTTCACGGTGAGCTTCTGTGTGGCCGTGGCCGGCGTGCTGGTGCTCGTGCTGTTCGTGCCGGGTGGTGGCCAGCGGGCGGCGGACGCGGCGCCGCGGGAGCGGCCGACGGTACGGGCCGCCCTGGGATTGCTCCGGCGTCGCGACCTGCGCCGTATCACGGTATGTGCGTTGCTGCTGGGGCTGGCGACGGTCAGCGATTCCTTCATCTACCTGCTGTTGCAGCGTCGGCTCGGCGTCCCGGACCGGTGGTTCGCACTGCTGCCGCTCGGAACGGCCGCCGCCTTCCTGCTGCTGGCCATGCCGCTGGGGCGGCTCGCGGACCGGGTCGGGCGCCGGCGCGTGTTCCTGGCCGGCCACGGGTGCCTGTTTGTGACGTACCTGCTGCTGCTCACGTCCTGGCACGGTTCGGCCCTGCCGTACGCCGTGCTCGCGCTGCACGGTGCCTTCTACGCGGCCACGGACGGCGTCCTGATGGCGGCCGCCTCGGACGGTGTGCCCGAGGAACTGCGCTCCTCGGGTCTCGCGGTGGTGCAGACGGGTCAGGCGCTGGCCCGGTTCGCCTGCTCGCTCGGCTTCGGCGCGGCGTGGACGCTGTGGGGCGACCGTACGGCGCTGACAGCGGCCACCGTGGCGCTCGCGGCCTGTGCCGCGTTCTCGTTCACCCTCCGCCCGACCCGGGAGTCCGCCCCATGACCGTACGGTCCCGCATCCTCGTCCTGCTGTCGGCCGTCGTCGTCCTGGCGGCGGTCGCGCTGGCCGCCGTCCTGCACGCCTCGGCGCGGGCTGAGCGCCGTGACCAGGCGCAGGCGGGCGGCCCGCGGGTCACGTCGGGCGAGGTGAGCCTGACGGAGTCCGGCCGGATGGTGTTCCGCAACATGGCGTGGGGCCCGCACCGCGACGAGGTGACCACGGTGCCGGCGTCGGACCCGTCCGGGCCGCGCACCGCCTCCGGTGTCGAGTGCCTGCGTTTCTACGCCGCTTCGGGCACCGGTGTGTGTCTCCAGGCGGTGCACGGCGCGCTCTCGGACACGTACCGGGCGCTGATCCTGGACGCGCATCTGAAGACCACGGCCCACTACGACGTCCCCGGCATCCCGTCCCGCGCCCGGGTCTCCCCCACGGGTCACTACGCGGCGTGGACGGCGTTCGTCGGCGGCGACTCGTACGCGGGCACGAACTTCTCCACGCGCACGGCGATCGTGGACGTCGGGACGGGTGAACTGATCCCGTCCCTGGAGGCGTTCCGGATCGTCGAGGACGGTCACGTCCACCGGTCGGCGGACGTGAACTTCTGGGGCGTGACGTTCGCGGCGGACGACCGGACCTTCTACGCGACCCTGGCGACCAAGGGGAAGACGTACCTGGTCCGCGGCGACCTCCGCACCCGCACGGTCACCACCCTCCACACGAACGTCGAATGCCCGTCCCTCTCCCCGGACGGCACCCGCATCGCGTACAAGAAACGCGTCAAGGGCCTGTCCAAGGACGCCCCTTGGCGCCTGTACGTCCTGGACCTGCGAACGATGCGCGAAACGCCCCTGGCCGAGCGACGGAGCGTGGACGACCAGGCGGTCTGGCGCGACGCCGACACGATCGTGTACGCGCTGCCCGGGGACTACGGCGCGGACCTGTACGAGACGGCGGCGAACGGCACGGGAAAGCCACGGCGCATCAGCACGGCGGCGGTGTCCCCCACGTTTCTGGGCCTCTCCGCGCGGAACTCCTCCGATTCCTGACACTCTGGATCCGTTCTCCTGGCAGGAGAACGGACGGAGGATGCCTCCGTGCTCGAAATCATCAGGACCCTGATCGAGGCGTTGGCCAACGGCTTCCCCGGCATCAGAAGCATGCGCGAGGACAAGCGGCACCGCCAGCTGGGCGCCGAGCTGTTCCTCCTGTACGCGCGGATGAACCAGCTCATGCTCACCGCCGAAGACATCGTCCGGTACCTGGAGGAGTACGCGGCGTCCACGGCCCACCGTCCGACCGGCGAACTCCCTGAGCACGACCGGCGGCTGAGGCCTCTCGTCGAGCGGCAGCGGGAGGACCTCCTCGATGTCCGTCACCTGCTGGACGAGAGGTCCGCCGTGGTGCAGATCATCGAGCCCGAGGCGTACAACCGACTCGCCCCGCTGCTCGGACTGAAACAAGGTGCTCTCGACACGCTGTGCCGCATCATGTACGGGGGTGACCTGCCGCTCGGCCCCTCCCAGGCGGAGATCGACGCGTGGACGGCCGCGCTGCCGCCGCGCAGAGACGACCCATCGCGGAGCTCGCTGTTCGGACTCGTGGCCGCCGACAGGCTCGTGGAGCGCTCCGCACGTCGTTGGCGTGAGGACGCCCTCCCTCGAGGTTCATGGGGACGCGACGTGCACGCACGTGTCGTGCACTACCTCGCCGAGCGTCAGCCACGCGGGCAACTGACCGAGATCCGCTCGGCGCTGACCCTTCTGCGCTCGACCCTGCTGGAGAACTTCACCCTTGCCGACGTGCTTCTCGAAGTGGGCGACAGAGCGCGCCCTTCCTCCGCCCACCGCGGGGCCGGCCGCCGGTGACTGCCGGCTCCCCTCAGCGCCTCGGCGGGAAACCCGCCCTGCCCCGTGGCCACAGCACCGGCAGGTTCTTCCGCAGCTCGAACGCGGCGACCTCGGACCGGTACTCCTCCCACCACTGCTTCTTGTTTTGAGGGATCTTGTATCGCACGCGGCGACACGGGTTTCAACGGCGATGAAGCCTTGGGGTCGCTTGCCGTCGCAGGCGGTCGGGGAGCACGGCCCCTCAGCCTGTGAGTCTCCAATCAAGATCACGTATGGTCTTGGCCACGTTGCCGGTGCCCTCGACCGGAGCAAGCCACGACGGCGGAAGCGTGGTGCCGAGGCCCTGGGCGACCCCACTCGAACCGGCTGTGTCAATGACATGTCGGCGTACGCCTGAACTGCGTACGCCGACGGAAGGGTCTCAGCGGCGCGTGAGCCACCGGCCCGCGCCGATCACCGCGGTGATCAGAACGGCCAGGACGACCGCGATCGCGATCTTCGTACCCGTACCCATGACACTGAACATATAGGTCTCCATTTCAGGGGGAACATGAAGATTTGGTCGCGCGGGTCAGGAATTCCGAGGGTTTCCGGAAGACGATCCGGGGCGGTGACTGAGCAGGTCTCCTGGCTGGCACTGCAGGACTTCGCAGATTCGGGTGAGGGTGGTGAACCGGATCGCCTTGGCGCGTCCGTTCTTGAGCACGGACAGGTTGACGTTGGTCACGCCGACGCGGTTGGCGAGTTCGGTGAGGGTCATGCCGCGCTCGCTGAGGAGTCTGTCGAGATGCACCTCGATGTCATGACCTTCGTGGTCCTCGGCGGCGGCCATCAGACCACCCCTTCAAGGTCCTCACGCATGGACACACCTGCGCGGGTGATCCGTGCGAAGGTCAGCAGGCCGAGACCGGTCAGTACGGCCAGGTAGGGGAATGTCCACATGTTCAGCACGGTCTCGGCCGAGAAGCCCACGTCCTTGGCCAGCGCCGCAAGCAGAGCTGCTCTGGCGTTCGCCTCGGCGATCTCGACGACCAGGCTCCCGACAAGCAGCCACCAGCCGACCAGGCGAAGCCGGGATGCCGTCTGCGCGGTGTAAACGCCCTCGCGCGCGGCTCCCTGCAAGAACCGGTACAGCAGGAAGAGGCCACTGATCAACAGCAACGTCGACGGCAGATCGCTGAGTGCGTCCAGGAGACGCAGGTGTGCGTCGGGTGTCTCGGCGCAGTAACGAGGGATCGAGTCGACCTGCGCCCCGCTCTCGGCGGCGAAGCCGCCGGGGGTGGCCGAGCTGGTGCTCGACTCGTCGGCGATGCAGACACTGAAGCTCCCCCAACTGCCCCGTGCGACCGAGAGGACGAGTCCTGCCGTCGCGAGGGCCAACAGGATGCGCAGGACCACGGACACGACCGTGGCCATGGGTTCGAGCATCTTCCGGTCTTCGGTCATGACACCCTGCCTTGCTTATCGTTTATCGATATTATCGAGAAACGATAAGCATCATGAGTGCGCGAAGCAACCCCTGCATGTCACGGCAGACGCCGGGCGGAAGTACCTACCATCGCCAACCGGAGGCGGGGCGCCGCCCGGTCGGATAATCCAAGTGCGGTCTGGTCGTCCCGCGTGATAGTCCTCCCTGCCATGGGCGATCTTGTGACGGCGCGGCTCGTGCTTCATGCGATGACCGTCAGCGAGGCTGAGCGAGTGGTGGCGGGCGGTAGCTGTCAAGTCAAATGAAACGAATGTGCGGCTATGAACTGTGTTGCTGTGGTTCG
>NZ_BMQA01000083.1 GCF_014647875.1 Streptomyces brasiliensis
GAAACACCCGGAACCCGCCCGACACCCGTGCTCAGAATTCACGCGGCGGATCGAGGCTGATACAACGGATTGCCGTTCACCCCGCGCTCCCCTTTCGTGGGCGGTCAACAGCCTAGAGAGGGTCGACGAGTCCCGTCCATACCGGACGCCGCGAGCTTCCGGCAAACCTTTCCGCTCAGAGCACTAGAGCGCCGACCGGGCGCCCTGACCCGGCCGGCCACGCTACGCGCTGGCTGACGATTCCTCGCGGCGCATGACGGAGAGCATCTGCCAACCGTCGGGAGCGGTCCAGCACGTTCAGGTGCATCATGACCGCGGCCCGCCCGGCGTCCCGGGGCGCGGGTGAGCTGGTCCCCCAGGTTCCGGTTCAGGGTCGGATCGGCGTTGCCTACGCTCTGGCATCGACTGCCGGGTGTCTTTCTTCGACTTGTAGCGGGGCGGACCAGTCTTGCGGCCCTGCCGCTTGCCCTGGAGACTGTCGAAGAAGTTCTGGTAGGCGGCATCCAGGTCCCGCAGGGACTGTTGCAGGACGACCGCTGACACGTCAGCGAGTCAGGCGCGTTCGGCGGTGCGCTTGGCCTGGGCGATGCGGAGCCGGGACAGATCTGCCGACTTCACATACGGCAGCCCGGCCGCGTGTGCCTCCCGAAGCCCTTCTTGAAGGCCAGCTCACGGACCGCCTGGTAGGAACCGGCGAAACCGATACCCGCGATGATCACCGCACCGGACACGACCACGCCGATCAGAACAGGATGGACCCCGGACAGCCGGGCTAATTCACCGTCCCCCGCAGCCACAGCCCACCCCTCCTGCAAATCACACAACTGAACAGGACTCACACTTCCACGTTCCGCCGCAAGCCGCGCCACTTCAGTAACTTTCCCATCGCACATGCAACGCGAAACGCCCCAGGAGTGAGGCTCAAGGACGACCGAGACCTGAGACACACAGCCGTCCCACCGCCCTGCGGACGTGCGGCGAACCGCGGAAGCAACGGAGCTACCAACGCCCAGAGTTCATCAGTTCATCAAAAGACCAACCGCTACGGCAGACCGACACTCATGGCCAGGCATCATGCCGCATCCAGCTCACGCCACGCGCGACAAGCGTTAATTGATGCCATATATAACGTGATGCCCGATACTCAAGATCCATGGCGTGAGCAGTGATGACGCTCGGCTGCCATATGAGGGAGGAGAGAACATGATCTCTGCGGCATTCCCGTACCAGAAGCAGCGTCGGCGGGTTCTCGGCCTCGAAATGGCGTACGTGGAAATTGGCGAGGGCGACCCCATCGTGCTGCTGCACGGCAATCCCACCTCGTCGTACCTCTGGCGCAACGTGCTGCCGTATCTGCAGCCGCGGGGCCGCTGTATCGCCCCCGACCTGATCGGCATGGGGGATTCCGACAAGTTGCCCGACAGTGGCCCCGGCTCGTATCGCTTCGTCGAGCATCGACGCTACCTCGACGCCTTGCTGGAGGCTCTGGACGTGCGTGAGCGTGTCACGCTCGTCGTCCATGACTGGGGCTCGGCCCTCGGCTTCGACTGGGCCAACCGCCATCGCGAGGCGGTGAAGGGGATCGCCTATATGGAGGCGATCGTACGGTCGCAGGCCTGGGACCACTGGGACACGATGGGAAAGCGCTCGTTCTTGCATGCGCTACGTTCCGAGGCCGGCGAGGCGATGATCCTGCAGGACAACCTCTTCATCGAGGAGGTACTGCCACAGGCCGTGCTGCGCTCCCTCTCCGCCGAGGAAATGGCGGCGTACCGAAGGCCGTTCGCGGAACCCGGAGAGGGGCGACGGCCGACACTGACGTGGCCCCGGGAGATCCCCATCGAGGGCGAGCCTGCCGACGTGGATGCGATCGCGGCTTCCTACGCGGATTGGCTTGCTACGAGCGACGTACCCAAGCTCTTCCTGAAGGCCGAGCCCGGTGCAATCCTCGCCAGCGACTGGTTGCTCGACTTCGTCCGCGGGTGGCCGGCACAGACCGAGGTGACGGTGGCAGGGATCCATTTCGTCCAGGAAGACTCGCCGGACGAGATCGGGCCGGCCATCGCCGAGTGGATGGCGTCGTTGGGCTGACGGGGCCATGCAGGACCATGATGGCGTGGCCGCCGACGCGCCGCTGACCGGCCGTGGTCGGGACAAACGGCCAGGACAGGTACTGCCGGCTCGTCTGGGCTCTGGGCGTGAAGCCGGTGATCGCTCGACGCGGCTCCGGCCACGGTTTCGGACTCGGCACTCAACGATGGGGCGTCGAGCGCGCGTTCGGCCATCTCCACCGGTTCCGCCGACTGCGGATCCGTTGGGAGATCCGCGATGACATCCAGGAAGCCCTCCTGGCCCTCGACTGCGCGGTGGTGTCCTGCCCGGCCAGGGCCTCCAAGTCGGCGGTGTCCACCACGGCCGCCACCGGCACGTTCCGGCTGCGGGCCAGATGTGCCGGCTCCGGGTGGCCCCCGGCAGAGCGGGGCCGGACAGCGGGAAGAACGGATCGGCCGCCTGCTGGAGAGGATCGACGACGACCAGAGCCGGGCCGTCGACGTACGGGGCGCTCTCCACGATCGCTGGTCCACTTTTCAGCCGTTGCCGACACAGGAACACCTGTCTATAAGCACCTTGCGTGCTGAGGTGCGCTGGTGTTTGGCCATCATCGGCAACTCTGCGGACAAGCCGTCGAGGAACGCTTCAACGCGACCTTTTACACCTGCCGGCCGAGTCCGGAGCAGCGCCGGCTCGTCAGATGTCGGCGCGCAGCGGTTCTCCCACTTCGTGCATGTGCCGCAGGGCTTGACGGTAGGAGTCGATGAGGCCGGTCTCCGCGTAGGGGATACCGAGGTCGCGGCAGTGGGCCTTCACCAGGGACTGGGCCAGCCTCAAGTGGGGGCGGGGCATGCTGGGGAACAGGTGGTGCTCAATCTGGTAGTTGAGGCCGCCGAGGAACCAGTCGGTGAGCACGCTGCCCCTGATATTGCGGGACGTCAGGACCTGGCGTCGCAGGTGTCCCCACTTTTCGCCGTCAGGGTCGGGCATGTCCATCCCCTTGTGGTTGGGTGCGAAGGCCATGCCCAGGTGCAGCCCGAACAGGGCTTGGTGGAGCGCGGCGAAGACGAGTGCGTGCGCGAGCGGCATGGTCGTCAGGAGCAAGGTGACGTACCCGGTGATGTGGGCGATAAGGAGTGTGCCCTCCACCAGGCGCTCGCGGCCGGTCTGGCGGCGCAGGTCCTGGAAGCCGTAGAGCTTCAGGGCGAGGCCTTCGAGGAGGGTGAGGGGGAAGAAGAGCCATGCCTGGTGGCGGGTGAGCCAGCCGCGGAAGCCCGTGCGGGTGGCGGCCTGCTTGCTGGTGAAGACGAGGACATCGGCGGCGACGTCAGGGTCCTTGTCGATGTGATTGGGGTTGGCGTGATGGCGGTTGTGCTTGTCGTTCCACCACGCATAGCTCATGCCGAGCAGCAGGTTGCCGTGGATGAGCCCGATGCGGCGGTTCGTGACACGGTTGCCGCTGATCTGGGCATGGCCCGCGTCGTGGCCGATGAACGCCGTGCGGGCACACAGGACGGCGAGGACGGGGGCGAGAGCGAGTACCCACCACGAATCGCCGACGAGTGCCATGCCAGTGACGACGGCGGCCAAGCTGAGCGCGTTGGTCACGATGGTGCGTGCGTACCAGCCGGTGCTCCGATCGAGTAGCTCCTCTCCCTTGACGTCGTGCAGCAGAGGCGTGAACTCGCTGCCCCCGTCCGCTGGGGATTGCCTCGCGGTGGCCTTCTCGGGGCGCGGCGGAGCGGTTGCGCGGGCCAAGGACATGGCTGTACTCCTGTGTTCGGTGGATGGTGTTGATGCGGCGCGTGGCTCGTCAGCCCGGCCTGAAAGAACGTACGGATCCAGGGCGTTGGCGGGCCATGGAGCCACCACCCGGCCGATCGGGGGGGATCCTTCACGTTGAAGGGGGGGTTATCCGCATGCGGCGCCGCGCTGGATGTCGTGGCGCGCGATTTCGTTCGGCTCTCCGAGGTGCTTCGTGCCATCGGTGACGAAGCTGTGAGACGTGCTGGCCGCGGCCTGTAAACGGAGCGCCGGGCCGGCTGCCCACCGGCGGGTCGTTGTGCGGAGGCGAGTGCCGTGCGGAGGCACTGGACCACGGTGATACGGCGGTGCGTATACATCGCTCACGCCGCCAGCGCGAAGCCGGCCGCCGGCACGACCCGCCGCGCGGCGGGTCGTGCCGGTGCGGTCCCACGGGGTTTCCAGGGGCTGGGCGAACTTCGCGATCGCCACGAGCAGCCCGACGAAGAGCGGCATCCAGGCCATCCGCGCCAGGATCCATCCGGCCGTGTCCGCCGCGGTGGTCAGGCCGGGGATCTCGCCGAAGTACGAGGCGGGGACCGCGGGGGCGAGCATCGCCGTCTGGTGCCGGCACTGGATCGTCATCGCCGACAGGTTGATGATCACCACCGGGGCCCACAGGGCGGGGCGCCGGAGCAGCCGGCCCAGCCGGTCGCGCATCAGGGCCGCCGCACCGGACTGGGCGGCCGCGAGCGCCAGGAGCAGCACGGACGGCGGGTGGGAGTTGTACGGGACGCGCCGGGCACGCTCACCATCGACGCCGGGTAGTGGAGGGCGAGCAGCCAGGTGGCGAACAGGGCCGCGCCGCCCGTCAACGACAGCCACGCCTGGCGGCGGCCCAGCCGCTCGCGGCCGATGCCTCCCCCACGAAGTTCCGTCGCCTCTGCGGCGAGGTCTTCCCGGGCGCCCACTTCGACCAACCCGCCGGATCACCCCTGCTGACGCCCTGTTAGGGTGACCGGCTTGTTGGCGTCCAGGGGTTCGCCCGGCCGTGGTCCGGCGCCGACAGCGGCACCGCTGGGCTCTCCATGGGTCATGGAGGCGGGCGACGTCCTGCCCGCCACTCCCCCGACCGGGCCGCCGCCGGACGGCGAGGGTGAGTGGTCGACGGACGCCATCCGGCAGGCTTTCGGCCGGCAGACCAGGCAGGCGGTGAGACGCCGCAGGGCACGGCCGACGGCGGGTACGGCGCGGGCGGCGTGGACAGCAGGCAGCGGGGACGAGGAGGGGCGGGGCACGGTGGCGGACGGGGTCACGGCAAAGACGGGTGACGGCACTGCAGGTGGTGCCGGCAGGCAGCCGGCGCCCAGGTCGGCGGGCCGTACGGCGCTGGTGACGGCGATCCTCGTGGTGTTCGCGGTGGCCGGGCTCTGCGGCCTGCTTCTCCTTCCCCTGTACGTTCCGACCGCCGTCACTGTGGTGTTGTGGATCGTCTACGCCCTGCTCCTGGCCGTCGGCCTGATGTGGCTGGCCGGGGCGGAGAGCGGCTGCTGGACCGCCGGGGTCGCCCTGGTCCTGGCCCTCGTCGCCTGGGCGGCGGGCAGCATCGGACGGGACAAGGTGGTGCTCCTCACCTTCGGCAAGACCGTGACGGCCCAGGTCATCAAGGAGCGTACGGAGACCAGGAGTCGTTACACCACCTGGCACTACACCCTGCGGGCGTCCGACGGCTCGGCCGTACCCGGCGGCGATATGACGTTCAGCCGCGACACCCTGAACCCCGGCGACCGGGTCTCGGTCCGCGCGGACCCCGAAGGCCGGGTCGAACCCCTGCTGTCCAGCCGGCTCAGCGCCGGGGGCGACCTGTGGAGTGCTGCCGGGTTCACCGTGGCGGTGGTACTCACGATCCTCTGGACGGGCATCACCGGACGGCGGCGGCGCGACGACACTCCCGGCTGACCGGCCCGCGGATGCGGCCCATGGCCGCCGCGGACGCCTCGCCACCGGGCGGGATCCATGCTGTGACCTGCGGCCACCATCTCATCGTCAGTACACACAGCCCACGATGATCAACGGTGGCCGCACTCGTCCACCCACTGGACCCGGTCGGCGCCACCACGCACTACGAGCGTTCGGTGAGCAACTCCGCCAGGTGGTCGGCGAATTCGGTGAGCCAGTCCAGGCGTGGTCCGCTGCGGGCGATACGAAAACCGTGGCGGCGGCCCCAGAACGCAGCCTGGACGGCATGCAACTGGGCCCACCGCCGAACCCGTTCACGGTCGAGTTCCGCGGCCTCGGCGAAGACGCCCAAGACGCGATGGACAGCCTTGCGCAGGTCACCCGCTTCGAGGAGCGTCAGCGCGCGGGACTTCAGTAGTGTGCCGCCGTCGTAGGCCGGATCTCCCACGTACCCCTTGGGGTCGACAGCCAGCCACGGCTCTCGGTCGGCACGCAGGATGTTCCCGGCATGAAGGTCGCCATGGATGAGAGTGTCCGGCTGGGCTCGACCCAGCTCCCGAACGGTCGCCACGGCGGCATCCAGCACCTGTCGCGGCAGTGCATGCGTCAACTCCTCGGCGTCCTTGCACAGCTGCTCCTCCCAGACATCTGCCTGCTCACGCAGCCGGGGCAGGCCGCGCGGTGCGGAGATGGCCAGGCGTCGATTGAGCCGCCCGGCGACCGTCACCACCTCGTCGCCGTCCTCGACCTCCGCCAAGGTCGACGGCTGAACCCGCTCCAGCAGCATCGCGAACCGCTCGTCGTCGCGCTCATGCAGCAGGACAGCGCCGCACCCGCCCCACGCAACGAACGCATCCGGCTCATGGACGTTGCCGGGATGCGGAAACGACACCTTCAGCACGGCGCTCTCCTCAGCCTGCCGCCGTACCGGAACGATGACGCCGACGCCCCCATGCATGACCTCGCCATCCGGCACACACCCCCAGCGCCCCAGCAACTCCTCCACGATCCCGGGCACCTCGGCGAGCCACGCCGCCCCAGCCTCCCCCTCGCGGTCGACGGTACTCTGTGCGAACTCCTCTGGCATCGCGATCATCCCGGCACCCTACGCGCCGGCCCGCCGCAGCCACCAAGCCCAAACGGGCCACTGCAGCCGCCCGGCAGACCGCGCACTACGAAGATCGCGATCTACAGCTGGATTCGGCAGAACGCCCAGCAGAGCGCGAGTCAGTGCCGGAGCCACGACCACCGGAACCTGAGTATCCGTGTGAATGTCAGTGCAGTCTGAGATGCTGCCCAGCATGCCCTATCCCACGACGTATCCCGCTGTCGCAGCCGACCAGCACGCTGCCGACCTCGCCGGACGCCCGTGCCCACGTCTGACCGGTCCGAACGAGCTCGCTCGCCGACTGGCCGAGCTGGACGAGCAGTACATCCGCGCTCAGTTCGTCGAACTCGACGAACTGAGCGCTTCACGGGACGGTGGTACGCAAGCCGTACGAAAGCTGATGGCCGACGGCCGACTGCCCCAGCCCGCCTACCGGCTCGACGACGGTACCGACATGGTTGCCGGCGACTTCTTCGCTCCGCTGGACGCCGCAGGTGGCGTTGAGGCTCTGCCGGAGTGGTTCCGCAGCCGCTACATGAGCGCGGCGCGCCGGCTCGGGCTGCCCGACGGCCCTGCCGAGGCGGATGAACAGTGGACCGAATACCTCTCCGGTGGCTACGGGGTCTGCCTGAAACGGGCCACGCCGGAGTCGATAGCCGAAAAGGCGCTGTACATCACCACGATCGAGCGCCTCCTCGTCAACCCTCAGCCGGGTGACACGTCCTGGGCCGACGAGCTTCGCACCACAGTGGACGCACTCGCCGCGATCGAGCGGCCCGGCGCGCTACTGGACCCTCCGCGCTGGGGCGGGCCGATGTCACCGCAGTGGTACGGAGCCTACCTGCGCGCTTACTTTCCCCAGGCATTCACTTCACCTACCGGTGTGGCAAGCTGACGCACTGCCGGTGCCGAGGAGGACCTGGGCGTCGGCGTGGGGTGGACGGGCACCCCGACGGCCGGCACCTTGCTGACCTTGCCGAGCGCATCGATACCGCTGAGTTGCTCGCCGAAGACGCGGCGAAGTTCCCGTTTGCCGAAGGGGAACGGCTTCAGGTTCTTTGACGCACGACCCCACTGAGCGGCCTTCCAGCTTCGGCGCAGTCTTCGTGTCCTCTCCCGGCTCCTTGGCGATCGTGGACTTGCCCGCGCTGGGCGTGCAGCTGCAGTTCGACGGCGATGCGTGGAACGGGAGCCGACCGGACCACTTAGCATCTCTATGGCAGCGGCCCTGACGGCTCCTGCACGCTGATCGGGTAGGGGCAGTCGCGGATCACCACCCGGCGATACGCGGCCAGAACGTCCTGATTGCCTGAGCGCCGTCGATGGGGCTTTGGGCGCTGTCGATGACGTGGTACCCGCGGTGCTGGGCAGCGGTGGCGCAGGCGTGGTTGGGCAGGATGCGCAGGCGGGTGCCGACGGGCAGCTCCGGCAGCGGCGCGCCGTCCCGGGTCGTGAGGGTGCCGTGCTCCTGGCTGGCCGCCGTCATGACCAGATCCGGGATCAGGTGGCCGTCGAGGCCGGCGACCAGGCCGTAGCCCTGGTCCTGTGCCTGGGCGGCGGTGCCGCGGTCGCGGGACATGGCCATCCACCCGCCGTCGGTGATGATCCACCCGTACTCGGGGCGGTGGCCGATGACGGTGACGACCACGGACAGGGCGAGGTCCTCGACGGTGCAGACGCCGAGGCCGGCCATGACCAGGTCGAAGAAGACGTAGTTGCCCGCGCGCAGTTCGGTGACTCCGGTGAGGTCCTCGGCCGCGTGGGCGGTGGGCGTGGAGCCGACGCTCACGGTGGCCACCGGCAGGCCGGCCGCGCGCAGTCGCTCGGCTGCGGCGACTGCGGTGTCGCGCTCGTTCTTCGCCGCCAGACGCTGTTCGTCGGAGGTGAAGGCGAAGTAGGACTCACCGGCGTGGGTGAGCACCCCGTCCAGGCAGCCCGCACCGTGCAGGATGCGGCCGATCTCGGGCACGGCGGGCGCGTCGGGCTTGAGGCCGCCGCGGTGGCCGTCGCAGTCGATCTCGATCTGGGCCGGGATGGGGAGCTCCGCCTGCCGGGAGGCTTCGGCGACGAAGGAGGCCTGCTCGACGCTGTCCAGCAAGATCCTCAGGCGCACGCCGCGGCGCAGCAGGGCGATCACGCGGGGGAGCTTGTGGGGGTCGATGCCCACGGCGTAGGTGATGTCGGTGTAGCCGCCCTCGGCGAACGCCTCGGCCTCGGCCAGGGTGGACACGGTGACCGGGCAGGGGCTGCCGTGGTGCAGGAGGGCGGCGACATCGAGGCTCTTGGACGTCTTGACGTGCGGGCGCAGGGTGACGCCGAGTTGGTCGGCCCGGGTCTGCAGGCGCTCGATGTTGCGCAACGACTTGTGCACGTCGAGGGCGGCGAACGGGGTGTCCGGGTCGGCCAGGGTCAGGTTGGTGGTGTTCACAGGGAGATATCCATCTTCTTCAGGAGGGCCAGGCCCAGGTACAGGTCCTGTAGACCGATCCCGGAGCTGTCGAAGACCGTGACCTCGGCCGCGTGGGTGCGGCCTGCGGCGCTGTCGGTGAGGACCGCGCCGAGCGGGGTGAGCGCGGTCGTGGCGGGTGCGTGCTGGCTCTCGCCCATGCGGCGGGCCTGCTCGGGCAGGTCGCAGAAGAGGCGTGCGCGGCGCAGCAGTTCGGGCGGCAGCTCCCGCTTGCCGGGGGCGTCCGCTCCCATGGCCGAGATGTGCGTGCCGGGGCGGATCCATCCGTCCTCGAACAGGGGCGCATCCGCTGCACGGGTGGTGGTGGCGGTGACGATGATGTCGGCACGGGCGCAGGCGTCCTCGGCGCCGGCGACCCGGGCCGGGTGGCCTTGGGCGGTGAGCGCGGCGGTCAGCTGGCCGGCTCGGTGCGGGTCGCGTCCCACGATCAGGATCTCGCCGAGCGGACGGCTGCGGGCGATGGCCCGTGCCTCGTATCCGGCCTGATGGCCGGTGCCGAAGACGGCCAGCGTGGCGGCGTCCGGGCGGGCGAGCAGGTCGACGGCGAGCTCGTCGGCCGCCGCGGTCCGGTAGGCGTTCGCGGCGCCCAGTTCCAGCACGGCGGCGATCCGGCCGACCGTCTGGTCGAGCAGCAGCAGTGTGGAGTGGTGCCGCGGCAGCCCGTGCCCGGGGTTGTCCGGCCAATAGGTGCCGATCTTCACTCCGGCGTGCGTCGCGGACGCGGACGGCTTGAGCGTGAACCGGTTGCGGGGATCGGAGCCGTGCACGGCGAGCGAGGGGAACACGCTGCCGTCCACCGTGGCGGCGAAGGCGGCGCGGGCGGCCTCGAGGGCCAGCTCCTCGTCCACCAGCGCGGAGGTCTGCTCCTCGGTGATGTGCAGGAGGCTGGACGCCTGGGGCGCAGGGTGCAGGTCAGTCGAGGGCAGCAATGGCGTGCACCTCCACGGCCGATCCGTAGTGCAGCTCGTGCACCCCGGCCACCGCGCGCTGGGGACGGTGCGAGCCCAGCCACTGCGCGTAGAGGCGGTCGAAGGCGGGCCAGTTGGCGATGTCGGTCACATACACGGTGACGGACAGCAGCCGGTCCCGGCTGGTGCCGACGGAGGCCAGGCAGGCATCGACGTTGCGCAGGACCTGCTCGGCCTGGACGGTGAACGGCTCATGGCCCAGCGTGGCGCCCGCGGGAGTGACCGGCAGCTGGCCGGAGACGTAGGCCACGCCCCGGTGGGTGGCGATGTGGGAGTAATGGCCGGCCGGCGCCATCAGGTCGGGACTGTCCATCAGGGACAGCCCGGTGCGCGCGGGATCGGTCGAACCGGCGGTCATGAGAAGTCCTTCACTTGGTGTAGTTGTAGACCGTCGCCCGGGAGACACCGAGCAGGTCGGCGATGGCCTGAGCGGCGTCGTGCGATTCGAAGAAGCCATCCCGGTGCAGTTGCTGGACGAGCTCCTTCTTGTTCGCCCGGTTCAGCGACCTCGGGGTGCCGGCGCGCTCGGCGGCCAGCGCCTCGACCGTTTCGCGCAACTCCCGCGCATTGCGGTCCCGCAGCGTCTCCAGCGGCTGCTCGCGGTAGTCGCTCTCGGTTGCGACCAGGTTTGACAGTGCGAGCGTGACCGGTGACAGCACGGAGACGTCGAGGTTCAGGCACAGGGCCGCGATGTACTCGCCCGCCGCGTTCTTGATGCCGATGGAGGTGCTCTTGGCGGGGCGCCCGTCCGGGAACTGGTTCGGGTAGTTCTGGATCACGCTCGGGTACTGGGGATCGGCAATGCGGGCCAGGCCCAACTCGGTTGCCGAGTCGCCCACGTGCCGCCCGGAGAGGTTGTTCTCGATGGCGCGGATCGCATGTTGCGGGTCGCGCAGGTCGTGCAGGACCACCTCGCACAGGCCAGGGAACATGCGCCCCAGGGCGAGAGCGATCTTCTCCGCCTCGAGGATCAGGTGCTCGTCCGCTTCGGTCGGGGCGGGCTGGATCCGGTCGGTGGGCTGGTCCTGCTCCGGGGTTTCTGCGTGGTGGTCCATGGGTCCTCTCGTGGCTTCGATGACGTTCCCCGCCCGGGGCGGAGGTGCGGGCGGTCGCCTCCTGGCGCTCTGTGCCGGCCCGTCAGGCGCGGGCGTCGCTGGGCACCGCCACGCGTGCCAGGGGGCGGGCGGCCGTCCCAGGCACGTTGCCCGCCTCGGGCCTTTCGGAGTGCCCTCGGCGGCAAGGTTACCCGCACCTAGCAGGATCGTCTAGATCTGCATTTCCTGTCTAAAAACCTGAGCCGCCCCTCTAGACGTGCGGCGAAACATGCACTTAGCCTCATCGTCCAGAAGTGGACAACTAGTCGACGCCTGGTCGACCCCTGTGTGAGGCGGCGTGGGGCGGCGAACGGCCCGCCGGGCCGACAGGGCCCCTGACAGCCCGGAGAACGACGCGCCGCACCCGTCCGCCTGCCCCACATGCCCGGGTGCACCGCCACGCCCACCAAGCCCCGGCGGCCACAGCGCCGGACCCGCCCCGCGCGGCCAGACGCCAATCGTGCTGCCCGCAACCCGCCCGCACCGGGCTCCCCACCGCACCCCCACACCGCCCGGATCTTGCCGCTCGATGGAGAGCGCAAAGACATTGGAGTTCCCATGGGACAGACACCCACCCGCGCCCCGGACGAGGACGCACGCTCGCGCAGGGGGGCCGCGGCCGCCCCGAGGCGGTGGTGGCGCCTGCCGATCGGAGTGCAGTCGCTGATCGCTGTCGGCCTGGGCTCGCTCATCGGGGTGCTGGCACCGGCCGCCGGCGAGCAGCTCAAGATCCTCGGCGACGTGTTCTTGAACCTGGTCCAGGTCGTCGTCCTGCCCCTGGTGTTCCCGCTCATCGTGCTGGGCATCGCCCAGATGGAATCGGTCAAGAAGGTCGGGAGGATGGCCGGGAAGGCCATCCTCTACTTCGAGGTCGTCACCACCGTCATCCTGCTGGTCGCGGTCACCCTGGCCAAGGTGACCGGCATCGGCGAAGGCGCCAAGATCGACACGGGCAGCCCGGGCGACATCGACGGCCTGCAAAAAGACGTGGACTTCCACGAGTTGATCCTGCACGCCGTGCCGAAGAACATCTTCGCCGCGTTCGGCGAGGGCAACCTGCTCGGCGCCATCACCTTCGGGCTCCTGGTCGGCGTGGCGATGGCCGCCATCGGAGAGAAGTCGGCCCCTTTCGCCTCCGTGCTCGAATCCGTCTCATCGGTGATGTTCAAGGTCGTCGGCTACGTGATCCGCGTCGCCCCGCTCGGCGTGCTCGGCTTTATCTCCTACGACGTAGCGCACTACGGCTTCGGCAACCTGCGCAGCCTGCTCGGCTTCATCGCTGTGGTCTACGCCGGCCTGGCCGTCGTCCTCGGCGTGATCTTCCCGGTCATCGCCGCGATCTACCGCATCCGCTACATCGAACTCCTCAAGAGCATCGCCGGCCTGGTCGGTCTCGCCTTCGTCACCCGCAGCTCCGAAGCCGTCCTGGCCCCTGTGATGGCCAAGCTCGAGGATTTCGGCGTCAGCCGCTCCACGACCTCCTTCGTCGTGCCGCTCGGCTATTCCTTCAACACCGACGGCTCGGTGCTCTACCAGGCCGCCGCCCTCGTCTTCCTCTCCAATGCCTACGGCACCGACACCTCGCTGGCCGCCCTGCTCGTGATGGTCGGGGTGCTGGTCGTCCTGTCCAAGGGCATGGCCGGCGTGGCCTCCGCCTCCATCGTCGTCCTCATCGCCGCCGGGAACACCATCGGCCTGCCGGCCGAGGGAATCGCCATCCTCGTCGGCGTCGACTTCATCGTCGACATGGCCCGCACCGCCGTCAACGTCGTCGGCAACTCACTGGCCGCCGCCGTCATCGACCGCTCCGAGATCAGGCGCGAGGCCAAACCCGCCCGCCGCACCGCCACCCTTCCGGCACCGGCTGAGCACGCGGAGAGCAAGGCATAACTCCCCGTTCCTCGAATGAGGTTCACTGCGCGGCCGGGGCTTTGCCGACGGCGGGACTCATTCGGATCTCGGTGTGCGGTCGAAGCATTTACTCGTCCACCCTGACGGGCTGGACCGGCACGCAAGTGCGGTTTGCGACCTGCGGTCCCATCGGTTCTGCCTATACGGGGCATCGATTTTGGGTCGTGGACCTCGTCGCGGTGAGCCGCTTCACTGAGCCGGTAGTTGAGCGGTACCGGTCGGGCCCGGTGCCGCAGGGGCTGCACCGCCGCGGCTGTCAGTGCCGGAATTCCCTGCTGGGACGTCGGTGGGCTCCGCCGTGCCTGGATGAAGGTTGCAATGACGCATACCCCAGACGAAGCCGCAGACGGCGTCGTCGTGGTGAAGCCCAAGGCCTGGTACCGGCAGTTGTATGTGCAGGTGCTGGCCGCGATCGTCGTCGGGATTCTGCTTCAGGTTGCGCTGGCCCGACCTTGGCGAGTCGATGGAACCGATCGGCACGACGTTCATCGGCCGCACTTCGACACGCATTCGACTGGGCCAGTGACGGTTGATCGGGATCTCGTAGACGATCACGCGCCGCCCCGTGGCGAGTTTACGACATGTCACGCTCTCGCCATCAATGTCTTCTTGTCGAGAGCATGCTAATAGTCCTTTGCTGTCTCAGCGGACAAACTCTGTCCGCTGTCGACCTTGAACCAGCGCAGGTCGGCCCCAGCTCAACAGCATGGAGTCAAGGAATGCGCACTTCGAGGCACTTCAGACCAGACGCGCGGAAAACCTTCGCGCGCCTGGCCGCTTTAACCGCGGCTGCCGTCGCCGCCACGGTGGTGGGCCTACCCGCCGCCCAGGCCTCCCCCGGCGCTACGGCAACCGCTCCGCGCGCCGCCACCGCGACGCATCCCGGGGTGGAGCAGGTCTGCAGCACGCCCAAGAAGGGCGAGGTCAGTTGCCTGGCGCTGCGCCGCACGGACATCAAGGGCGTCAAGGGGGTCCAGCCGCACGCAACTACGCCGAACGGCTTCGGTGCGTCTGACCTGCAGAGTGCATACAACCTGCCGGCGAACGGCGGAGCGGGCCAGACGATCGCCATCGTCGACGCCTACGACGACCCGACCGCCGAGGCCGACCTGGCCGTCTACCGCCAGCAGTACGGCCTGCCGGCCTGTACCACCGACAACGGTTGCTTCAAGAAGATCGACCAGCGCGGTGGCACCAACTACCCGTCTCCCAACGCCGGTTGGGCAGGCGAGATCTCGCTCGACCTCGACATGGTCTCCGCGGCCGCGCCGAACGCCAACATCCTGCTGGTCGAGGCCGACAGCAACAGCTTCGAGGACCTGGGCGCTTCGGTCGACCAGGCCGTCGCGCAGGGTGCCAAGTACGTGTCCAACTCCTACGGCACCGGCTACGACGCCTCGCCGGGCAGTGGTGAGGACCCGTCCGAGACCACGGACTTCGACGCCCACTACAACCACCCGGGCGTGGCCATGGTCGTCTCCTCGGGCGACAGCGACTACGGCGTGTCCTACCCGGCCGCCTCGCAGTACGTGACCTCGGTCGGCGGTACCGCTCTGACGCGGGACACCACCAACAGCCGCGGCTGGTCCGAGTCGGTGTGGCACAACAGCTACGGCGGTCCGGGCTCGGGCTGTTCGCTGTACGAGCCCAAGCCGGCCTTCCAGACCGACACCGGCTGTAACATGCGGTCCGTCGCCGACGTCTCCGCGGTCGCCGACCCGGTCACCGGCGTCTCGGTGTACCAGACCTACGGCGGCTCCGGCTGGGCCGTGTACGGCGGCACCAGCGCCTCGTCGCCGATCATCGCGGGCGTGTACGCCGTGGCCGGCACCCCTGCCGCGGGCAGCTACCCGAACGCCTACCCGTACGCGAACACGTCCGCGCTCAACGACGTGACACAGGGCACCAACGGCAGCTGCACCCCGGCGTACCTGTGCAATGCCGGGCCCGGCTACGACGGGCCGACCGGTCTGGGAACGCCCAACGGCACCGCTGCCTTCCGCAGCGGCCCGCACGGTGAGGTCTCCGGCGCTGTCACCGACAGCTCCGGGAAGGCGCTCGCCGGCGCCTCCATCAAGGCCGGTGACTTCCGGGCGACCACCGACGCTCAGGGCCACTACAGCCTGACCGTGCCGCCCGGCACCTACGACGTGACCGCGTCCGCCTATGGGTACAAGTCCAAGACGACCCAGGGCGTCACCGTCGTCGAGGACGGCACCGTCAAGGCCGACTTCGAGCTGGCCGCAGTGCCTCGCCAGACCGTCGAGGGCAAGGTGACCGACGGCTCCGGCCACGGCTGGCCGCTCTACGCGAAGGTCTCCGTCGACGGCATGCCCGGTGCCCCGGTCTTCACCGACCCCTACACCGGCGACTACAGCCTCGACCTGCCTGAGGGTGAGGACTACACCCTGAACTTCACCGCCGTGTACCCCGGCTACAAGGCCGTCACCAAGCAGGTGACCGTGGGCGATGCGGCACAGACGGTGAACGTCTCGGCCGAGGTGGACGTCCAGGCGGCCACGGCCGCCGGTTACGAGGTCAAGCTGGCCGGCCCGACCGAGCCCTTCGACTCCACTGCCAACGCCCCCGAGGGCTGGTCCATTGTCAACGCCGACGGCACCACCGGCGGCTGGGCCTTCGACGACTCCGGCAACCGGGGCAACCACACGGGCGGCTCCGGCGGCTTCGCCATGGTCGACAGTGACCACATCGGCAGCGGCAAGAAGCAGGACAGCTCGCTGATCAGCCCCGTGTTCGACCTGAGCGGCAACACCAGCCCCCAGCTCTCGTTCGACACCGACTACAAGAGCTACAGCGGCCAGGCCGGCAACATCGACGTCACCACCGACGGCGGCGCCACCTGGACGAACATCTGGAACCGCACCACCACGCTCACCGGCCCGGCCCACGTCGAGGTTCCGCTGACGGCCTACGCCGGGAAGTCCAACGTGCAGCTGCGGTTCCACTTCACGGCAACGTGGGGCTACTGGTGGGAGCTCGACAACGTGTTCGTCGGCAAGCGTACCTATGAGCCCGTCAACGGTGGGCTCGTCGCCGGTACCGTGACCGACGCCAACACCGGTGAGGGCGTCGTCGGCGCCACCGTCGTCAACGCCGACGCCTCGCAGGACAAGGCCACTACGACCGCCACCCCGGACGACCCGGCGCTCGGCGGCGGCTTCTACTGGATGTTCACCACCAAGACCGGCAGCCACACCTACACCGCCTCCAAGTCGCACTACGGCGACCAGGCCAAGACGGTGGACGTGGCAGCGGACAGCACCAACAAGGCGACCTTCAGCCTGAAGGCCGGCAAGCTGGCGTTCACCCCCAGCTCGGTCGACAAGACGCTCGAGTGGGGCACGAAGGCCACCCAGGACCTGACGGTGAAGAACACCGGCGGGGCGCCCGCCAGCCTCACCCTGGGTGAGCAGCCGGGCGGCTTCACGATGCAGTCCAAGGGCGGCGCGCCGCTCAACCTGGTGAAGGGCACCTACTCCCCGCTCTCCATGGCCCAGAAGGACGGCGGCAAGAAGGAGCCCGCCGCCGTGGACAACGCGGCCGGTGACGCCTGGCAGCCGGTGGCCAACCTGCCGACCCCCCTGCAGGACAACGCGGTCGCCGTCGACGGTGGCAAGGTCTACTCGGCCTTCGGCTACACCGGCAGCGGGGACACCAACGCCCTGTACGCCTACGACCCCGACAGCGGCACCTGGTCCAAGCTGGCCTCCGCGGCCGACACCCGTGAGGGCAACCCGGCTCACGGCTTCATCGGCGGCAAGCTGTACGCGGTCGGCGGCTGGGGTGCCAGCGGCAGCCCGGACGCCAAGCTGGAGGTCTACGACCCGGCCTCGAACAGCTGGTCCACCAAGGCGTCCTCGCCCAAGCCGTACGCCGGTTCGGGCAGCGCGGTCCTCGACGGCAAGCTGTACGTCGTCGGCGGCTGCACCGCCAGCACCTGCGGGGCCACGGACGTCACCGTCTACGACCCGTCGTCCGACAGCTGGTCGCAGCTCGCCTCCTACCCGGAGTCGATCTCCTGGGAGTCCTGCGGCGGCATCGACGGCAAGCTCTACTGCGCCGGCGGCACCAACGCCTCGGGCACGGTGAAGCACGCCTACGTCTACGACCCGGCAGCCGACGAGTGGTCGGCCGTGGCCGACCTGCCCGTCGACCTGTGGGGCTCGGCGTACACCGCGGCCAACGGCCAGCTGCTGGTCTCGGCCGGTGTCACCGGCAACAGCACCACCATCACCAACCAGGGCTACGCCTTCGACCCGGGCACCGGCAGCTGGACCGCCCTGCCCAACGCCAACACCTCCGTCTACCGCAGCGGCGGCGGCGCCGGCTTCTACAAGGTCGGCGGCAGGCCCGGCGGCAGCGCCACGCCGGTGGCCACTGTCGAGGTGCTGCCTGGCTATGACCAGACCGGCTCCTCGGACGTCACCTGGCTGTCCACCTCCGAGCAGAAGGTGACGCTCGAGCCCGGGCAGAGCACCACGATCACCGTCAGCCTGGACGCCACGGTCGACGAGGTCACCCAGCCCGGCGACTACACCGCGGCACTGGCCGTTCAGACCGACACCCCGTACTCCGGCGGCAACGTCAACGTGAAGATGCACGTCAACCCGCCGAAGGACTGGGGCAAGTACGCCGGCACCGTGCTCGGCGAGGACGGCAAGGGCGGCACCGCTCCGCTGGCCGGAGCGACCATCCAGATCAACGCCGCGACGACGAGCTACACCCTGCGGACGGCCAAGGACGGCACCTACGCCCTGTGGTTCGACACCCGCCTCAACCCGGTCACCGTGATCGTGTCCAAGGACGGCTACAAGCCGGTGACCACCACGGTGAAGCTCAAGAAGGGAGAGACGACGATCGGCAACTTCACGCTGAAGAAGAGCTAGTGCTCCTGTTCGCGTGAAGACAGCACGGGCCGGTCCCTCGGGGCCGGCCCGTGTGCCATATCCGGCGGGTAGCCCCCGTGCGGTTCGGCAGCAGGCCTTCAACGTCGAACCGGTCAGAGGCGGATCAGGACCTCACCATGTGGCCTGAACGTCCCGAATCATGTCACTTCACTCTTCCTGCACCCCCCAACCCGCCGACGGCACTGCCACTGTGGGGCGCGCATGAGCCTGATGATGCTTGGCTGCGACCCGGCGCTTGAACTGCCGGGAGGCCGTGGTCAGCCGGCGCCGCACCCCGTCGAGCGCGTGCCGGTCGCGTTCGGCTGATTCGGGTGAGCGGTACCGGATTTTGCAGCGGCCCTGAAGCAAGGGGCTGGGGCGGCCAGGCCGAGCCCGGCCAAGGCACTCGGCCCGACCTGCTGACCACCGACGAACGCACGGAACTCAGGCAACTTCGCAAGGAGAACGCTGAGTTGCGGCGGGCGAACGAGATCCTCAAGTCCGCCAGCGTGTGTTTCGCCAAGGAACTCGACCAGCCCCGCACGAGGCCGACGCGGTGATGAACCACCTTCGCGTCGACTTCCCTCACAGGGCGCGCGGTACCTTCACGCGGGTGCGTAGCGCCGCCGCGATCTCCCCGGCCACTGCGAGCTGGTCGGGCGTGAGGACGTCCACGAACAGTTCCCGCACGGCGCGCAGATGGGGGAGGGACCGGCGACTGCCCCAACTCCCTCTGCTGCTCACGGCGGTTCACTGCTTCCTGCACAGCTTCAGAGCTGGGAAGCCAGGGGAGGACCCAAGCGTCGCCGCGCAATCGCGACGACGCTTGGCCGAACACCCGCGGCCGTGTCGAAGGGTCACGATGACGGGCCGGCGCCGTCGGCCGCCGCTTCGTCGTCCACTCTGATCAGGTGCAGGGCTGTGCTGGACCAGTCACCGGTCGGCAGCTCGGGCGTGATCCCGTACCCGGTCAGTACGGACGCGTGGTGCACGGCGCCGGTGGCGGCGTCCCGGTAGTGCGCGGCGGGGTCCAGGCCGGCGAGCCTGAGGGCGGGGCGCGGCGTGCCGTGGCGGGGTGCGCGCTGCCACACCAGCACGAAGACCTCCCGTCGGTCCCTGGTGGTGTACTGCACGGCGGTCGGCCCGTCGTCGAGGGGACCGCGCAGCCGGTGCTGGGTGCCGTGCTGCACGATGTGACGGACCTTCTTGTATTCCGCCACCAGATCGGCGCCCTGGGCGAGTTCCTCGGGTGTCCATCGGGCGAGGTCACCGCCCACCGCCAGGACGCCCGCCATCGCGACGTGGAAGCGGTAACGCAACGGCACCGAGCGCCCGGTGAGTTGATTGGGCACATCCGTCACCCAGGCCGCCATCACCCGCGCCGGGTAGATCTTGCTGAAGCCGTGCTGGATGGAGACCCGGTCCGCCGCATCGGTGTTGTCGGACGGCCACGCCTGGTCCGTACGGGAGAGGATGCCGAGGTCGACACGGCCGCCACCGCCGCTGCACGTCTCGATCCGCAGTCCGGGGTGGTCCGCACGCAACCGGTCGATGACGTCGTACAGGTTGTGCACGTACCGCGTCCACAGCAGGTCCTGACCGTCCCCGCGGGCGGGCCAGCCGGCCTCGCTGAAGGCGCGGTTCATGTCCCACTTGAGGAAGTCGATTCCGTTGTCCGCGACCAACCGGGTCAGCCATCCGTACGCCCACTCGGCGACGTCGTCACGCGCGAAGTTGAGCACCAGTTGGTTGCGCAGTTCGCTGCGGGTACGGTGCGGAAAGTGCAACACCCAGTCGGGGTGCGCGCGGTAGAGGTCGCTGTCCGGGTTGACCATCTCGGGCTCCACCCACAGGCCCAGCCGCATCCCGAGCCGGTGGACCTCCTCGACCAGCGGCCGCAGCCCCTGGGGGAAACGCTCCGGCGCCGGCGTCCAGTCACCGAGCCCGGCGGTGTCGTCGCGGCGGCCCCGGAACCAGCCGTCGTCGACGACATAGAGCTCCACGCCCAGTTGCGCCGCCCGGGCGGCAAGCTCCTTCTGGCCGGTCTCGTCGACATCGAAGCCGGTGGCCTCCCAGGAGTTGAACAGCACCGGGCGGGTCTCGTCCGGGTGCGGGAGCACATGGTCCCGGACGTACCCGTGCCAGGCGCGGCTGGCCGCACCGAAGCCACCGTCGGTGTACAGGGCTGCGAAGCACGGGGTCTCATACTCCTTCCCGGGGCCGAGCGGCAGTTGGGTTCCGTCGTGCCCCGCTCCGCCCGTGAAGGCCGTACGTCCGTCGGGCATGCGCTGCACGGTCAGGTGCCAGCTCCCGCTCCAGGCAAGGGCAGCACTCCATATCTCGCCCCGGTCCTCGGTGGCATCGCCGGCGTCCAACATCAGCCAGGGGTTCGCGTGGTGGCTCGTGATGCCGCGTCGGCTGGTGAGCACGGTCTCGCCGTGCGGCACCGGCTCCCGGTGCAGCAGGCCCTCGGCCGACCACTGGCCCGTGACATGACTGATCCGGTAGTCGTCGCGCGGTGGCAGCGTCCAGGCGGCCGAGTCGGCGCGCAGCACGTCGATCGGCTGCTGTCCGGTGGCCCCGAACAGCCGTTCCGCCAGCTCACTCGCCCTTCCCCGGAGAGGAACCACCCTCTACTGGGTTTGCAGGCTTTAATTGTGGGCGTGCCTGGCCCGCGTGCGCGCCCTGAGGCGTTGGGCTGATGCGAACAAAGGAGCGCCAACCATGATCCTCCCGAAGGTCCGAGACCTTCGTTTCGTGACGATCCGCCGCGGTGGGACCCTCACTGATTCGGATCACCACCTCCTCGCTCTTTGGGCGGCATCTTGCGCGGAGCACGTCCTTGGCCTCTTCGAGTCGGCTCAGCCTGAGGACCCACGGCCGCGTCAGGCGATCGAGCATGCACGCGCCTGGGTGCGTGGCGAGGTCAAGATGATGCAGGCACGCGCGGCGGGCGGCCATGCAATGGGTGCGGTCAGAGACCTGCGTGGGGCAGCACGGCACGCCGCGTATGCCGCCGGCCAGGCCGGGGCCGTCGCACACGTCGCCGCGCACGAGCTCGGTGCGGCCGCCTATGCGATCAAGGCCGCACGTGCTGCCGCGCCGGAAGGCGAGAGCGAGGCCGCAGGGCGACTTGAGTGCCTGTGGCAGCGTGACCAGCTCCCGGAGGCGATCCGCGAACTCGTACTTGACGACCAGCGATTGCGGAACGACATCTGCTGGTCGGTGTTTGACTGCTGAGCGCGTGTCGGGGCGCCAGTACCGTCCACAGACTCGGTGTCGCCGATGGCCCATTCGGCGGGTACGGGCAGCGGGAGGGGGCCGCGTCCCCGCGCTCGCGAGGCGCCGCTCCCCCGGCCCCACGACGTCTTCACGGACACGCCGTCAGCCTGAGGTGGCAGCGCACGTGAGTACCCAGCCGGCCGCAGCAGCCGTCGCCGAGGTCGTCATCCGCGGCGCTTGAACAGTCGAGGTGTGATCAGCGGGATGCCGAACGCCCGAGATAGGTGACGGGGGCCGGGTCGGGTACCGGGATCTCGTGGAAGCCGAGCCTGTCGTAGAAGGCCCTGGCCCGCACATTGGCGTTGACCATGCACAGATGGACAGCCTCGACACCTCGAGCGCGCAGGGCGTCAAGGAACGCCCACATCAAGGCCCGGCCGTACCCGCGGCGCTGCCAGTCCGGCAGCAGATCGATGTGCAAGTGAGCCGGGTAGTCGGTCAGTTGTGGCAGGATCATCCGCTCGGGGTGGTGCAGCAGCCAAATCATCTCCTCGCTCGGGGTGCCGGGCGGGCCACTCGGCTCCGGGAAGCGGTCGGCCACCTTCGGCAGCCACTGCGTACGGAAGTCCTGGACGAAGCGAGAGGTGTCCGCAGTGCCGAGGACGTACCCGACCGCCCGGCCCTCGCCGTCGTCAAGGACGAACGTCATCTCCGGCTCCAGCCAGGCGTAAGGGCTGGCGAAGATCGACGGCATGAGCTGCAGGTCAGGGTAGATTTGCCGAGAGTCCTGCCCGTTGTGGGCGGTGCGGACACAAATATCGGCGAGGGCCTCGGCGTCGCGGGGACGGTACGGCCGTATGGCGGGAGTCAGGGTCATACAGGGATCCTGCACCTGTTGGGAGCGCTCCCACAACTCCCTTGCCTTTGGGCTTGTCCCGGCAGTCGGGATGGACGCGGACGGTGTACGGACATGCCCTCGCCAGCCATCATCGCGACGGCCTCGAAACATCGCCCGCTGGTGCGGTGCCGCCCCGCTGGCCGTCTCCTAGGGGGAGGGCCACGGCCGGGCCCGCCGCCATCGACTTGACGTCGGCGGCAACCGCAAGGTCAACCCTGTGCTGCACATCGTGCACGTCACCCAGTTCCGCTGCCACGAACCCGCTCGCTCTTTCATGGCCCGAAAGACCGACGAGAACATGCCCAAACGGTCCGCGCGGCGAGCCCATAAACGCCAACTCGCCAACGTGATCATCCGGCGCATGTGGAAGGACGCACAGCGTCGAATCGCTCAACCGCCCGCATACAGCGCAGATTGACAAGAGATCTTCGAGTCGACCTTTGCCACGGTCCGGCTCCGCACGAAGGCGACCAAGGGCGCCGGCAGCGCGGCCGCCGCCCTCGCCATGGTCTTCAAGCTCGTCGAGTCCGCCCAGCAGCAGTGGCGGGCCGTCAATTGTCCGTGCCGACGATTATGTTCGGCACCATGCGCGAATCGGGAGGGGCAGTCTTGGCTGAGGATCCGATCGACCTGATCCGCTTGGAGGGGGATGGCAACAGCGTCATTCTCCGGATCGCGGGGAAACAGGAGCGGAAGCGTCCGGCCCAGGCCAATGCCCTGGTCGGAGAGTTCTTGGTCGAAACGCCCTTCGTCCGTGGCGCCCTCAAGACCTGGCTCTTCCCCGAGGACCTGCGACAGTGGCAGCAGGCCCTGGACTCGCTCGACGCGGGACAGGACATCGCCTGGTGCGAGGGGAAACGCATCCCCTGGCTGTTCATCGAACTCGACGAGGACAACGACCGGTGCCAGGCCACGATCAAGGACCACTCAATGTCCCTGACGACGGTGACGGTCACCATCCCATTGGTCGATGCTTGGTTCGACGACGCATATCGACGCCTTGACCTGGTCTGGGAGACGTGGCCCATGATGACCGAAGACTGAGCCCGGGCCAACGACCGGGAGCGCCAGCCTCATTGTGTTGGGCTCCAAAAGGCCACGACATGATCCACAGATCTTGACGATTGCTCGACACCGGTCGATGCCCACCGGTCGGCGGCCAGGGCGATTGCAAAGTTCGTTGATGGTGCGTTGGTGCAGGTCAGTTGAGTCCGAGGAC
>NZ_BMQA01000084.1 GCF_014647875.1 Streptomyces brasiliensis
CGCTGCGTCACCACCCGCCGAGCCCGCGGGCACCTCCGCACCGCTCAACTATGAAGACCCGCTTTGTACGAGGTCCCCGCGGACGGCAATCTGACCGACATCGTCCGCAGAAACGCCGCGCAGCATCCGGACGTCGCCGTCATCGCCCGGAAGGTCGGCGGTGTCTGGCAGGACGTGACGGCCCAGGACTTCCTGGCCGAGGTGCGCGCTGCCGCCAAGGGGCTCATCGCCTCCGGGGTGCGACCCGGCGACCGCGTCGGCCTGATGTCCCGCACGCGGTACGAGTGGACGCTCCTCGACTTCGCGATCTGGAGCGCGGGCGCTGTCACCGTGCCGGTGTACGAGACCAGTTCGCCGGAGCAGGTGCAGTGGATCCTCTCCGACTCGGGCGCCACCGCCTGCATCGTGGAGCTGGGCAGCCACGCCGCCGCCGTCGACTCGGTGCGCGACCGGCTGCCCCGGCTGACGCAGGTCTGGCAGATCGAGGGCGGGGGTGTCGCGGAGCTGGGCCGGCTGGGCAGCGACATCACCGACGCGACCGTCGAGGAGCGCAGCTCGCTCGCCAAGGCCGACGACCCGGCGACCATCGTCTACACCTCCGGCACCACCGGCCGCCCGAAGGGCTGTGTGCTCACCCACCGCAGCTTCTTCGCCGAGTGCGGCAACATCGTGGAGCGGCTGCGCCCGCTGTTCCGCACGGGCGAGTGCTCGGTGCTGCTCTTCCTGCCGCTGGCCCACGTCTTCGGCCGGCTGGTGCAGATCGCGCCGATGATCGCGCCGATCAAGCTGGGCAACGTCCCGGACATCAAGAACCTCACGGACGAGCTGGCCGCGTTCCGCCCGACGCTGATCCTGGGTGTTCCGCGGGTCTTCGAGAAGGTCTACAACTCGGCGCGCGCCAAGGCGCAGGCCGACGGCAAGGGCAAGATCTTCGACAAGGCGGCCGACACCGCGATCGCGTACAGCAAGGCGCTGGACACACCCTCGGGCCCGTCGCTCGGTCTGAAGATCAAGCACAAGACGTTCGACAAACTGGTCTACAGCAAGCTGCGCGCGGTGCTCGGCGGCCGGGGCGAGTACGCCATCTCCGGCGGCGCCCCGCTGGGCGAGCGGCTCGGCCATTTCTTCCGCGGCATCGGCTTCACGGTCCTGGAGGGCTACGGCCTGACCGAGTCGTGCGCGGCCACCGCGTTCAACCCCTGGGACCGGCAGAAGATCGGCACGGTCGGGCAGCCGCTGCCGGGTTCGGTCATCCGCATCGCCGACGACGGCGAGGTGCTGCTGCACGGCGAGCACCTGTTCACGGGCTACTGGAACAACGAGGCCGCGACCGCCGAGGCGCTGGCCGACGGCTGGTTCCACACCGGTGACATCGGCACCCTCGACGAGGACGGCTACCTCCGGATCACCGGCCGCAAGAAGGAGATCATCGTCACCGCGGGCGGCAAGAACGTCGCTCCGGCCGTGATCGAGGACCGTATCCGGGCACACGCGCTGGTCGCGGAGTGCATGGTGGTGGGCGACGGGCGGCCCTTCGTGGGCGCGCTGGTCACCATCGACGAGGAGTTCCTGGGCCGCTGGGCCGCCGAGCACGGCAAGCCGGCGGGCTCCACCGCGGCGTCGCTGCGCGAGGACCCGGATCTGCTCGCGGCGATCCAGGCCGCTGTCGACGACGGCAACGCCGCGGTGTCGAAGGCGGAGTCGGTGCGGAAGTTCCGCATTCTGCCCTCCCAGTTCACGGAGGAGTCGGGCCACCTCACGCCGTCCCTGAAGCTCAAGCGGAGCGTGGTGGCGAAGGACTACACGGACGAGATCGAGGCGATCTACCAGAAGTAGCGGCCCTCTGACGGGACGTCACATCGTGGCGCGGTGTCCTCGGCGAGGACCCGCGCCATGGTGCGTTCGGCGAGCGCGCTGATGGTCACGAAGGGTTTCACGCCGATCGAACCGGGCACGAGCGAGCCGCCGCCGGCGCCCCGGCGGACGTACTGGACAAGGGTGCGGACGCCGGCCTCGCCGAGGCGGAGCGCGGCGACGGCACCGCCGTAGCGGAGCCGACGACTACGGCGGGAGCGGATTCGACGGCGCCGGGCTCGGCCGCGCGGGACTCCGCCCGATTCGGGGCGCCATCCGGGGTGCCGGGTTCGCCCCCGCCCCTGACGGGGCTCTACAGCAGCGTCTTCAACTTCTCCGCCAGGAGGTCCCAGCGCCACTTCTCCTCGACCCACTGTCTGCCCCGCTCGCCCATGCGGTGGCACAGTTCGGGGTCCGCGAGCAGGGCGGTGACGCGTTCGGCGGCCTCGTCGGGGGAGCCGCCCCGGACGACCCAGCCCGTTTCGCCGTCGAGCACCGCGTCCGGCGCCCCGCCGGAGTCGCCGGCGACGACCGGCAGGCCGGTCGCGGAGGCCTCCAGGTAGACGATGCCGAGTCCCTCGACGTCGAGGCCGCCCCGCCGGGTCCGGCACGGCATGGCGAAGACGTCCCCGGCGCCGTAGTGCGCGGGCAGTTCCGACCAGGGCACGGCACCCGTGAAACGCACCGAGGCGGCGACGCCGGTCTCGTCGGCGAGGCGGCGCAGGTCCGTCTCGTACGGCCCGCCGCCGACGATCAGCAGCACCGCGTCCGGCTGTGCGGCGAGGATGCGTGGCATGGCCCGGATCAGCGTGTCCTGGCCCTTCCGGGGCACCAGCCGCGACACGCACACCACCACGGGCCGGTCGGTCAGCCCGAGCCGCGCCCGCACCTCGTCGCCGCCGGAGTCCGGGTGGAAGGTCTTCTCGTCGACCCCGGGCGGCAGCTGCGCCATCCGCGCGGCCGCCGCCGGGGAGAGCGCGTCCGCGATCCGCGAGCGCGTGTACTCCCCGAGGTAGGTGATCGTGTCCGTGGCGTCCCCGATCCGCCGCAGCAGTTGCCGCGCGGCGGGCAACTGGGCCCATCCGGCCTCGTGCCCGTGCGTGGTGGCCACCAGCCGCTCGGCGCCCGCCTTCCGGAGCGCGGGCGCCATCAGCCCGAGCGGCGCCGTCGCCCCGAACCACACCGACGTGCACCCGTGCTCGCGCAGGAGCCCGACGGCCCGCCGGGTCGTCGCGGGCGTCGGCAGCAGCATCGTCGTACGGTCCCGTACGACCGTGAAGGGCTGCTCGGCGTCGAACGCCGCGGTGGCCTCGGCGCCCTCCCGGCCGCGCTTCCATGTGGAGGCATGGACGACCAGCCGCTCGGGATCCAGCCGCAGCGCCATGTTGTGCAGGAACGCCTGGATCCCGCCGGGCCGGGGCGGGAAGTCGTTGGTCACGATCAGGGTCTTGTGCATCGCCGCCGACCCTACCGGTCACCGCCGGCCCGTACCTGACCGGCGAGGCCTTCCCGCTCGGAGGGGGACGTTGCCGGACGGGTGTGTGCCATACGGGTGCGTCGAGACACCGCGTACAGGTCCACAGGTCATCATGGCCCCTCGAGGGACGGCGACGGACAGGAGCTCATGGTGGACATCGCGGGCGCGCGCGGGACCCTGACGGGACTGCTCGGGGTCTGGGGTCTCACCCGGCTGGTGCTGCTGCTCCTCGTGTTCCGGGTGTTCGTCTTCCCGGGCGCCGACGTCACGTCCGACGTGTCCGTCATCTACCGGGGCTGGTACGAGGTCCTGCGCCACGGGACGTTCCCGCTGGACGACGTGACCTGGCAGTACCCGCCCGCCGCCGCCCTCGCGATCCTCTCCCCCGCCGTCCTGCCCTTCCTCGGCTACACGAGCGCCTTCTTCGTCCTGGCCTGCCTCGCCGACCTGGTCGTCCTGGCGCTGCTGTGCCGTACCGGACCGCGCCCCGGCCGGTCACTGCGCGGCGCCTGGGTGTGGGTGGCCGGCCTTCCGCTGCTCGGCACGACGGCCTACGCCCGCTACGACGTGATGGTGACCGCGGTGGCGGTGGCCGCGCTGCTCGCCGGCGCCCGGCACCCCCGGCTGATGGGGGCGCTGGCGGGCTTCGCGGCCATGGTCAAGGTGTGGCCGGTGCTGCTGCTGCTCGGTGCCGTGCGACGGCGGGCGTGGGGCGCGGCGGCGGTGACCGCAGCCGGGGTGGCGGCCCTGTTCGCGCTCGCCATGCCCGGCGCCTTCGCCTTCGTCACCTTCCAGCGGGACCGGGGCACCGAGGTGGAGTCGCTGGGGGCGCTGGTCTTCCATGTGGCCCGGCACTTCGGCTGGCGGGGCGAGGTGCTGCTGAACTACGGATCGGTGGAATTCCTCGGCCCGTACGTCGACGTGGTCAGCGCCGCGGCCCTGGCGCTGACCGGCGTCGCCTTCGGCTGGCTGCTGCTGTGGCGGCTGCGGGCGGTGCACCGGGCGCCGCACACGATCGCGGACGCGGTGTTCACGGCGGTGCTGATGTTCACGGTCACCAGCCGGGTGATCAGCCCCCAGTACCTGGTGTGGCTGCTGGGCCTGGCCGCCGTCTGCCTGTGCTTCCGCGCCGGCCGGATGGGTGTGCCCGCGCTTCTGCTGCTGGCGGCATGCTTCGTGACGGTCCTGGAGTTCCCGCTGGGCTTCTCGCACGTCGTGGTCAGCGACGGGTACGGCATCGGTCTGCTCCTGCTGCGCAACGGCCTGCTGGTCGCGGCCACCGTCACCGCGGCCCGCGCGCTGTGGCGCTCCACGGTCTCCGCACCGGCCTCGACCCCGCTGCCGGCTCAGGCGGCGCGCACCAGACAGACCCCGGTCTCCTCCTGACGCCGGGCGCGCCGCGCCCGTACGGCGACCGCCGCGCACTGCACGGCCATCGCGAGCGCGAGCGCCAGGCACACGCCCGGCAGGCCGAGCCCCGACAGGCCGTACGCCAGCGGCAGTTGGACGGCCGTACCGAGCAGGGTGACACGCAGCAGCACCGGGGCTCCCCCGCTGCCCTCGAAGACCCCGCCGAGCGCGATGAAGCAGGCCATCAGCAGCAGGTAGGGGCCGACGCAGCGCAGGAACAGCACGCCCTGGTGGGCGACGCCGGGTCCCGCACCGAAGGCGGCCATGATCCACGGAGCACCGGCCGCGAACAGCACCGCCGCCGCGAGACCGAGCGTGCCGGAGACGAGCACCGCCTGCCGCCCGATGTCCCGGCGCGAGTCGTTGCCCTCGCCCCGGGTGTGCGCGGTGTGGATGGATGCGGCCTGGCGTACGGAGTAGAAGGCCATGGTGGCTACGTACATGACCTTGTACGCGATGGAGTAGGCGGCCACGGCCGTCACCCCGAGCCGCGCCACGATCGCCACCAGCACGAGCGCACCGCCCTGTCGCACGGTGAAGTCGGCGGACATGGGCAGCCCGGTGGTCAGGGTCCGGCGCAGGGCCGTGGGCACCGGCTCGGCTGGCGGCACCTGTGCGGCTGTCCTGAGCAGTGCGTTGCGGCGCAGGGCGCGCAGTCCGACGGCCAGGGCGGCGCACCGGCACAGCACGGTGGAGACGGCGGCGCCCGGGACGCCGTAGAGGTGGATGAGGAGCGGGTCGCAGACCAGGATCAGCCCGTTGGCCAGCAGCGCGAGCCGCATCGGGGTGCGGGTGTCACCGGTCCCCTTGAGGATGCCGTCGACGAGCTGCTGGGCGAAGAAGACGGCGATGCCAGGCAGGGAGACGGCGAAGTAGGCGGTCGCGAGCGGCAGGGCGGCGCCCTCGCCGCCGCCGAGCACCAGCCGGGCCAGCGGCTCGCGCAGCAGCAGACCGCCCACCACGACGAGGGGTGTGACCAGCCCGAACAGAGCCCAGCCGCCGCGCACCGCGGCCCGTACGGCGGCAGGGTCCCGGGCGCCCCGGGCGTGCGCGACCAGCACGGTCGTACCCGAGGCGAAGACCAGGGCCATGCCGAGCAGCACGTTCTCGGCGTTGGTCGCCACGGCGACGGCGGCCACGGCGGCGGAGCCGAGCCGGGAGACCCAGACGGTGTTGATGATCCCGCTGGCGACCGAGGCGAGGAGCGAGAGGTAGACGGGGTGGGCGAGCGCGATGAGCTGCTTGCGGTGGGCGTTCACGATGCGGGACCCCCTGGCTTCGAGCTACCTCGATTCGAGGTAGCTCGAAAAGAGGTATCATGGCGACACGACGTCCGCAAGGAGGATCCGGCGTGCTGGAGCTGTCGATCCTCGGCTTCCTGGCCGAGGAACCGCTGCACGGATACGAGCTGAAGGAACGCATCAAGGCGCTGAGCGGCCACGTCCGCCCGGTCAGCGACGGTGCCCTCTACCCGGCCATCAACCGGCTCGTCGCCGCGGGCAGCCTCGAGCAGCGCACCGAGGACGGCGTGAGCGCCGCCCCGCGCCGGGTGCTGTCGCTGACCGAGAAGGGCCGCGAGGACCTCCTGGAGCGGCTGCGGCACCCCCGGCAGCAGGACGTCACCGACCACGTGCGCTTCAACACGGTCCTCGCCTTCCTGCACCGACTGCCGGACCGGCGGGAGCAGGCCGCCGTGCTGCGCCGCCGCCTCGTGTTCCTGGAGACCCCGGCGAGCTTCTTCTACCGGGACGGGCAGCCCGTGCGGGCGGAGGAGGCCGGCGGTCTGTTCCGGCAGGGCATGCTGCGGATCGCGCGCGCCACCGGGGAGGCCGAGCGGGCGTGGCTGCGCGAGGCGATCGAGCTGCTCAGCCGAGCCGATCCCGGAGATAGTCCCGCCACTGCGCGGTGAACGCCTCCAGCGTCGTTCCGAGCACCCGCTTCATCGCGTCCTCGACCGCGCCCGCCCGCTTCGGATGGGTGCCGACGGCCCGGTAGAACTGACCGAGCCGGACCTCGCCCCACCGGTCGGCGATCATCCGGCAGGCCAGCCAGCCGCCCTCGTAGGCGCGGGCGAGCCTTCCGGGGTCACCGGTGAAGCCGAAGTCCTCGTCGGTGGGCAGGGCGTCCGGCACCTCACCGTCCCGGACGGCGCGGGCCAGTTCCGGGGAGGCCTGTGCGGGCGTACGGCCCGTGCCGAGATAGCCGATCCAGTCCGCGTAGCCCTCGGACAGCCACAGCGGGGTGGCCGGGTTCGTGTGAGCGCGGGTGGCCACATGGGTCGTCTCGTGCGTGAGCACGACCTGCTTGCCGACGTCACCGAGGAGGGCGTACGCCTCCGGATTCACGACGACCCGGTCCGCGGGCGCCGCGCCGGAGCCTCCCGCCTCACCGGTGGTCACGGCGGCGATCCCGCGGTAGGAGGAGGCGGGCGAGCCGAGGAGGCCCGCCATCCCCTCCAGGGACCCCGGTACGAGCACGACGACGTGCCGGGTCCAGTCCGTCCCCCACGCCCGCGAGACCGCCGGGACGGCACGGTCCGCGAGCCGCGCGTACGCGTGCAGCGCCGTGCCGGACTGCCCGACGCCCATGACGAGGCTGTGCTCGCCCTGCACGGTGTTCACCGTGCCCTGGTCCCACAACTGCTCGCCCGCCTTCTTCGCGGGCCGGTCCGAGGCGACGTACCAGCCGCCGTCGGCCGTGACCTTCAGGGTGAGCAGGCGTCCGCTGACGACGGGTGCGTTGTCGTAGCCCCGGACGCGGTAGCTGAGGCGGGCGTCGGCGGTGGCGGTGGAGCCGCTGCGGTGCAGGCCGGTCAGGCGGTACGACCAGGACGCCAGCGGCACCGCGCGGAGGTGGTCGTAGGCGGTGCGGGTGCCCGTCTCGCCGTACGCCGCCGCGTCGTGGCGGAGGAGCGCGGCGGCCCGCCGGTCGAGCACGTGCTGCACCTCGGCCGTCGCCGAGTCGGTCGTGGGCCGCCCGCCGCATCCCGTCAGGGAGATGAGTACCAGAGCGAGCCCCACGACTCCCGAGCGCCACGCCCGTCCGCGACCAGCCATTTCCCGATCGTACGGCGCGGCGCGAGGTCAGACCCGGGTGACCGAGGAGACGGGCAGCATCCCGACCGGGTCGTAGCGCACCGGCGCGCCCGGGTGGGGGGCGTGGATCACCTGGCCGTTGCCCACGTACATCGCCACATGGCTCGCGTCGGAGCGGTAGACGACCAGGTCGCCGGGGCGCGCCTGGGAGAGCAGGACGTGCCGGCCCGCGTACCGCTGCTCCTGCGAGGTGCGCGGCAGATGGACTCCGGCCTGGGCGTACGACCACTGCATCAGGCCCGAGCAGTCGAAGCCGAACGGGCCGCTCGCGCCCCACACATAGGGACGGCCGAGGGCGGAGCGGGCGGCGGCGACCGCGGCGGCGGCACGGGCGTCGGGGGGCGTGGCGTCCCCGAAGCCGGGGAAGTCGAAGCGGCCGCCGCGGGAGGCCCGCTCGTAGGCGGCGCGTTCCGCGTACGGCAAGGAGTCGAGCAGTTCCCGGGCCCTGGCGAGTTTCTGCTCGACGGTCCGCTTCTGCGTGGCGACCGACGTGCGGCTCTTCTCCAGGTCGGCGAGCTTCCGTGCCGCCTCGGCGCGTTCCTGGGCCAACTCGCGCAGGGCGCATTGGAGTTGTCTCAGCTCGCCCGCCTGGTACGCGCCGATCCGGTCGACGAGGGAGGCCTTGTCGAGGTAGTCCGCGGGATCGGCGGACAGGAGCAGGGCGACGGCGGGGTCGATGCCACCGGAGCGGTACTGCGCCCCGGCCAGCGAACCGACCTTCTCCCGCAGGCTGTTGACGCGCTGCTGCTGCCGGGCGATGTGGTCCTGCGCGTCTCCGAGCTGCCTGCGCAGCGTTCCGGCGTGCTCGTCGGCCTTGTTGTAGGCCTCGGTCGCCTTCTCGGCCTCCTCGTAGAGGCGGTCCACCTCCGCGCGGGTGTCGGCGTGCGGCGTGGCGCCCGCCGGTACGGCGCCGAGAACGACGGCCGTCGCGGACAACACGCTCAGGGCCGCGCCGGCGCCCCGGTCGAACCCGGACGGTGCAAAGCGGCGATGGGACACCACGAGATGCCGCACTTCCTTCCGCTGGCTGACAGTTGCCGCTTCCCGGTGCCGGGGCGCGGGGCCCCGGCGGTGAGGGAAACGCGGCAGACAGTAACCGCGCGGACACGCGGCGGCCAAAGGCGCCGACGGCCACACAACGTGACGCCCCGCCGCTGACGCAGGTCAACGGCGGGGCGCGGGGTCAGTTCCGGTTCGCGTGATTCGCTCGTTCGGGCGCCACCGACACCGGGTCTCCGGTGCGGATCAGATCCGGACGCCGAACTGGAAGGGCATGTTGTTGATCGACTCGTAGCGCACGGTGGCACCGGTGTGCGGGGCGTGCAGCACCTGGCCGTTGCCGGCGTAGATACCGACATGGTGCAGGTCGCCGTAGAACAGGACCAGGTCGCCGACCCTGAGGTCGCTCTGGCTGTAGATGCGCGTACCGGCGCCGGCCTGCGCCTGCGAGGTGCGGGGTATGCCGACGCCGGCCTGGGCGTAGGCCCAGGAGGTCAGGCCCGAGCAGTCGAAGGAGGACGGGCCGGTGGCGCCGTAGACATAGGGCGAGCCGATGGCCTTCTGGGCGGCGGAGAAGGCGGCGGCCGCGATCCCGGAGGCGGAGCCGACGTTGCCGAGATCGACGCGGGCGGCGGAGGACCGGCTGGCGCGGGCCTCCTCGGCCGCGAGCGCCGCCTTCTCCTGCGCCGTCAGGGTGTTGAGCAGCTTCTGCGCGTCGGCAAGCTTGGCCTGGACTTCCTTCTTCTTGTTGCTCAGCTCGGTGCGGGTGGCGGCGAGGTCCTTGAGCTTCTCGGTGGCCTCGGTCCGCTCCTGGGCGAGTTCACGCTGTTTGTCCTGAATCTTCTTCAGGGCCTCGACCTGCTGGGCGCTCAACTGGTCGAGCGTGGAAGCCTTGTCGAGGAAGCTGTCCGGGTCCGCCGAGAGGAAGAGCTGGACCGACGGGTCGATACCGCCCGAGCGGTACTGCGCGGTGGCCATCGAACCCAGGCCGTCACGCAGCTTGTTGAGCTCCTCCTGGCCGCGCGCGACGGTGTCCTGGATGGTGGAGATCTCCTTCTGGAGCTTCTCCTGCTTCTCCTTGGCGCCGTCGAGCTTCTCGGTGGCCTGCTCGGCCTCCTCGTAGAGCTTGTCGACCTTCGCCTTGACCTCGCTCTTGCTGGGCTTCTCACTGGGCGCCGCATTGGCGGCCTGAGCGCTCAGCGCGACGGCAGCGGCGGCTGCGGTGGTCAGCACGGTCACGCGCGTGCGACTGGGCTGCTTGGGTCGACGGTGGGACGCCACGGAGACGGGCTCCTTCTTTTGAGTGATCACCCGTGCGGAGGTTCGAGGCCCGACCCTAGTGACCTTGCTGTGATCAGTTCAAATCCTCACGCGAAAAATCTCGTCACAGCATGCATTCTTTGCACACAACTCACATGCTGTGATGCCGACTTGACACTAGGTGGCGCACGAGACGGGTCAATTCGGGCATTGAGCCCGTACGTCGACCTTCACGACAGTCGCTTGAGAAGCACCGCAGAGGCGACAGGTCGGGCACCCGCCTTCGCGACTCCGTCGGCCACCTCGCGGTCGGTCGAGGCGACGATGACCGGACGGCCCGGCGGTTCGGCGCGCACCAGTTGGCGGATCAGCTCGTCGGCCGTGACGCCGGGCTTGGAGAACAGCACCCGGACGCCGCGCGGCGGCGCGAGCAGGACGGGCGCGGCCAGTTCGGCGCCGTCGAAGACGCACGTGACCTCCGCGCCGGTCTGCGCGGCGAGCTGCGAGAGCTGACCGAGGAGCCTGAGGCGCTGCTTCTCGAGCGGCATCTGGGGATAGCCGGTCTTGGTGACGTTGTAGCCGTCGACGACGAGATGCGCCTGCGGGAGGGCCAGCAACTGGTCCAGGATCGCGGGGTCGTGCTCGGACAGCGCCCGCGCCGCGATGTCCTTCGGGGTCATTCGTCCCGGTTCGACCGCGTCCACGGTCTCGGCGGGACGCACCGAGACGGGCGGCAACGCCAGCTCCCTGCGCAGCCCCTGGGCCGCCTCGTGCACGGTGTCGAGCAGCAGCCGTACCCGCATGTCCTCGACGCTGCGTCCCTCGCGAGCCGCTCGCCGGGTGGCCTCGAGCGCGGCTTCCGCCTCCCCCAGCCGGGCCTTGAGCCGCCGGGTCTCGCTCACGGCGGCGGACAACTGCGCCTGCCCGTCGGCGCGTACGGCCTCGATCTCGCCCTGTACCTTGCGCAGCGCGGCCTCGCCCCGCTTGACGTCACTGAGGGCGGCGCGCAACTTGCGGTGAAGCGATTCGGCTTCCTTCTTCGCCGACTCCAGCTCCGTGCGCAGCCGTTCGGTCTCCGTGCGGGTCTGCTCGCGAGCCTTCTCCAACTCCTCACGCAGCCGCTCGAGTTCGGCCCGGCTCTCCTCGTCGGCCCGCTCCGCGTCCGCACGCTGGGCCTCCTCGCCGGCCGCGGTGACGAGCTTCACCCAGCCGGTGGGACGCAGCACATAGGCCGCGGCCGCCACGTCGAGCGGATCCGCGGCCGGGGGCGGCGAGCCGGAGTCGAGGGCGCCGGCGAGTTCCGGCTGGGCCTCTCTCAGCTTCTCGCCGATGCGCTGGCGGAACAGCGTGTCGGTCTCCAGGGCCGCGGCCATCGCGTTGCCCGCGAACTTGGCCCGGCGATTCGGGGCGAAGCGCGCATACTGCCGCAATTGGGCGGGCAGTTCGCCGACCGTCAGCCCGCCGAAGCCGTCCGACACGATCTGCACGACACGCCGACGCACCCCGTCGGGCAGCGGACGGTCAAGCACCTCAGCGGTGCCGTCGCCCGGCCCCCCGCCTGTGGTCTCCACCATCCGTCACACCCCATCACCTGTGCGGGGCCGCCTCCTTCGGTCAGGAGTCGGCGCCCGGCCTGTCCACCAGTTCCACCTGGTCCACCGCGTTGCACCAACGGCAGCGCACCGACTCGATGGTCTCACTGAGCACCTCGCGCTCCTCGACCTTCGGCTCACCGGCCAGATCGAGGTGGACGTACTCCACGACCTTCGAGGCGCGGGTCACGTCGAAGCGCGTGAGGTTGCCGCAGAGGGTGCAGCGCCACCGCGTCGTGGCGGTCGGCAGGGGAACGGGCATCGTGACTGTTCGCTTCCTTCTAGTGTCCGTGACACGTCGTCTCCCCGACGCGTGTGGGTCGTAACCCTACGGCCTGGTGGCTCCTCGACGCCCGTCCGTCCACGGCGGCGAGGCGGTCTGTGCGAGTGCGTCCGGGTACGTCATGCTCTGTATTCGTGATCAGTAACTGGAACAGGGCGGCCGACAGGACCTTCCGAACCCCACGGGGGCCGGCGGCACCGATGACGTACACCCTGATCGTCCTGTGCTGCCTGATCTTCATGATCTCCCCCGCCTCAGGGCTCAATCCGTCGTACGGCACCGGCGACGCCCTGCTCGCCGCGCAGCGGGCGTACTTCCACCGCTGGGGCGTGGTCCCCGCGAACCTGTTCGACGGGCCCGCGCGGGAGGCCCTCACCCCGGCGACGGCGCTGTTCGTGCACGGCAGCTGGGTGCATCTGCTCGGCAACATGCTCTTCCTCTACGTCTTCGGAGCGATGACCGAGGAGCGGATGGGCCGCGTGCAGTTCTTCCTCTTCTACGTCGGCTGCGGCTATCTGGCGCTGCTCGGCTACGCGGCCGCCAACAGCTCCTCCCAGCAGTCCCTGGTGGGTGCGTCCGGGGCGATCTCGGCGGTCCTCGGCGCGTTCCTGTTCCTGTTCCCCGGGGCGCGTGTCACCAGTCTCCTCCCGTTCCTGTTCTTCCTCCCGCTGCGATTCCCCGCGTGGGTCGTGCTGCCGTTCTGGGCGGCGTTGCAGTGGCTGGCGGCGGGGCAGGCGTCGTCCGGGCCCGGGGTCGCCTATCTGGCCCACCTGGTGGGCTTCTCGCTGGGCTTCGCCTTCGCGTGGGTGCGGTTCGGAAAGAAGGGAGGCCCGAAGGGCGGCCTTCGAAAGGCGGTGGTGGGAGACGGGCGGGCTAAAGTGAAGGCCGCCCCAGCTCCGGCTCCCGAGGGAGAGAACCAGCCGTGATCACCGCGATCGTCCTCATCAAGACCAGCGTGGACCGGATCCCCGAGATCGCGGAGCAGATCGCTTCGCTGGACTCGGTGAGCGAGGTCTTCTCCGTCACCGGCACGTACGACTTGATCGCGATGGTCCGGGTCCGGCAGCACGAGGACCTGGCCGAGGTCATTCCGGGGCGGATCAGCAAGATTCCGGGGGTGGAGGGTACGGACACGCATGTGGCGTTCCGGACGTACTCACAGCACGACCTGGAGGCGGCGTTCGCGATCGGACTCGACTCCTGATCCCCTGAACACCGCCTCACGGCAGCGGCAGAACCTCACACCGCCGGGACGCAGCGGCCGCCCTCCGTCCTGTACGTCCACTTCGCGCCGTTCGTGATCAGTTCGCGTACCGCCGTCACGAAGCGCTCGACGTGCTCGTCCGGCGTTCCCGCGCCGAAGCTGACTCGGATGGCGTTCAGGGACTTCTCGCCCGGGGCCGCCTCAGGGGCACCACATTCGCCCTGGGTCTGGGGGTCGGTGCCGAGCAGGGTGCGGAGCAGGGGGTGGGCGCAGAAGAGGCCGTCGCGGACGCCGATGCCGTACTCGGCCGAGAGCGCCGCGGCGAAGTGGGAGCTGTTCCAGCCCTCGACCACGAAGGAGAGCACGCCCACCCGGGGAGCGTCCTCGCCGAAGAGGGAGAGGACGCGCACCTCGGGCACCTCGGCCAGGCCTGCACGGACCTTCTCGATCAGGTGTTGCTCGCGGGCGACCAGGGTGTCGAAGCCCGCCTCCGTGAGGGCCTTGCAGGCCGACGCGATCGCGTAGGCGCCGATGACGTTCGGGGAGCCGGCCTCGTGGCGGGCGGCGCTCTCGTGCCACTCCACGGACACTCCCCCGTCCTCGCGCCGCGTGACCTTGCGGCTCGCGCCGCCGCCCGCGAGGTAGGGCTCGGCCTGCTGGAGCCAGTCGGCACGGCCGGCCAGGACACCGGAGCCGAAGGGGGCGTACAGCTTGTGGCCGGAGAAGGCGACCCAGTCGACGTCGAGGTCCCGCACGGACACCGGGTGGTGGGGGGCCAGCTGGGCGGCGTCGAGCACGATGCGCGCGCCGTGCGCGTGGGCCGCCGTGGCCAGGTCGCGTACGGGCCACAGCTCGCCGGTGACGTTCG
Source organism: Streptomyces brasiliensis (assembly GCF_014647875.1). GTDB lineage: Bacteria > Actinomycetota > Actinomycetes > Streptomycetales > Streptomycetaceae > Streptomyces > Streptomyces brasiliensis. The sequence continues at coordinate 14,043 of NZ_BMQA01000084.1, forward strand.
AGGCGCCGGTGACACAGACGAGGGCCGGGCCGTGGGGGTCGCGGCCGGCGAGGGCCCGCTCCAGGGTCTCGACGGCCTCGTGCGGGGTGCGCGGGGCATCGAGGCAGGTGACCCGGGCACCCCTCCAGGGCAGCAGCGACGCGTGGTGCTCGGTCTCGAAGACGAAGACCTGGCAGTCGGCCGGGAGCACGGCGGCCAGGAGGTTCAGGGAGTCGGTGGTCGAGCGGGTGAAGACCACCTGGTCGGACGTGCGGCAGTCGAGGAACTCGGCGACGGTCGCGCGGGCGTTCTCGAACAGGTCGGTGGACAGCTGCGAGAGGTAGCCGGCCCCGCGGTGGACGCTGCCGTAGTAGGGCGCGTAGGCGGCCACGTCGTCCCAGACGCGCTGGAGCGCGGGGGCGCTGGCGGCGTAGTCGAGCGCGGCGTGCGTGACGTCGCCGCCGGTGACGAGCGGGACGGTGACGTCCCGGCCCAGGACGGACAGCGGGGCGCAGACGGACTGGTCGACGGCAGCGGTGCTGACGGACATGACGAACTCCCGTGAGAGCAGGTGAGGGGGTTGGGGGGACCCCAAGAAGTTGGGGGGACCCCAAGAAAAGGCACAGCCGACGCGCGAGCGGACAGGGCTCAGCGACGGTGGGGTGAAAAAGGGGGATGCGGAGGCGGGGCTCTGCGGCCCTATCGCATTCGCTTGCTCACGGAAGGCTCCTCGACGACCAGGACCCCTGGTTTCTCGAGGGGTCCGCGCTTGCCGCAGACCTCGCTGCCTGCGGCCTGGTCTTCACCCGGGGCACCCCGCCACGGACGGAGGGTTGCCGGACAGTCGGCCGGGGCCTCATGACTGTCACTCATGACCTGGTACGGGAACCTACGTGACGTGATCGATGTCCCGCAACCCATGTCCGGATCGCGGGACATCGATCAGCGTCGTCCTACGCGTTGCTGGCGGCGGCCCAGCGCTCCAGCGTGCGCTTCGCCGCGCCCGAGTCGATCGACTCCACGGCCTTCGCGATCCCGGCCCGGATCTGGTCCGTCAGCGGACCGTCCCCCGGCTCCAGGGCGACGAGCGCCGCGGCCGAGTTCAGCAGTACGGCGTCCCGGACAGGGCCCGTCTCGCCGTCCAGGAGGCGGCGGGCGACGCCGGCGTTGTAGGCCGGGTCGGCGCCGCGCAGCGCCTCGACCGGCACCAGCTCGATGCCGACGTCGCGCGGGTCGAAGGCCTCCTCGGTGACCTTGCCGTCCCGTACGACCCACACCCGGGAGGTGGCGGTGGTCGTCAGCTCGTCGAGGCCGTCGTCCCCGCGGAACACCAGCGCGGACGAGCCGCGCTCGGCCAGCACGCCCGCCATGAGCCCGGCCATCCGGGTGTCGAAGCAGCCGATGGCCGAGGCGGTGACCCGGGCCGGGTTGGTCAGCGGGCCCAGCAGATTGAACGAGGTCGGAATCCCAAGGTCCCGCCGGACCGCACCGACGAACCGCATCGACGGGTGGAACTTGGCCGCGAAGCAGAAGGTGATGCCGGCCGCCTCGACCACCTCGGCCACCCGCTCCGGCGACAGGTCCAGGTTGATGCCGAGCTGCTCGAGGACGTCGGAGGAGCCGCTCGCCGAGGACGAGGCCCGGTTGCCGTGCTTGACGACCTTCGCGCCGGTCCCCGCGATCACGATGGACGACATCGTGGAGATGTTGACCGTCTTGGCCATGTCGCCGCCGGTGCCGACGATGTCGACGGCCGGTCCCGGGATGTGCAGCGGCTTCGCGTGGGCGTACATCGCCTCGACGAGACCGGTGATCTCCTCGACCGTCTCGCCCTTGGCCCGCAGTGCCACCAGGAAGCCTGCCATCTGGGCGTCCTGGGCCTCGCCGCTCATGATGCGGTCCATGGCCCACGCCGTGTCGTCGGCGCTCAGGTCCTGCCCGGCGAGCAGGGCGTTCAGGACGGCGGGCCAGGAACGGGCCGCCGCGGTGTCGCCTCCGGCGGGGGTCACAGCGCTCATCAGCCGCTCCTGGTTCGTAGACACGTACAGGCTGCCTCCACCCTATCGACCGCGGGACATGGCGAAGGGCCCCGTCCGAACACCGGACGAGGCCCTTCTGCGTGGCGTGGCGACGCGGACGATCAGTGGTGGCCGTGGCCGCTCGTGATCTCCTTGTACTCGTCGACGGTCGGCTTCGAGATCTGGGATTCCTCGCCGTACAGAGCGTCGCTGAGCTTGGCGCGGAGCTTCTGCGAGCCCTTCACCTTCCGCTCGACGCCGTTCTCGTCGACCGTCGGACCGATCTCGGCCGGCTCGTACTGGTGGTGAGCCGTGAGCGTGTGCAGCTGCTCCTGGCTGAGCGGCTCGTGCACCTCGATGAACTCACCGTGCGGCAGGCGCTTGATGATGCCGGTCTCACGACCGTGCAGCACCTTCTCGCGGTCGCGGCGCTGCAGACCCAGGCAGATCCGCTTGGTGAGGAGGAACGCGATGACCGGGCCGACGAAGACGAAGATCCGGACGAACCAGGTGACCGCGTTGATCGACAGATGGAGGTGCGTGGCCCACAGGTCGTTGCCACCGCCGACCAGCAGGATCAGGTACACCGTCATCCAGGCGACACCGAGGCCGGTGCGGGTCGGGGCGTTGCGCGGGCGGTCCAGGATGTGGTGCTCGCTCTTGTCGCCGGTGACCCAGGACTCGATGAACGGGTAGACCGCGATCGCGACCAGGACCAGCGGGAAGATCACCAGCGGGATGAACACGCCCAGGACGAGCGTGTGACCCCAGAAGTTGACCTCCCAGCCCGGCATGAAGCGGATCAGCCCCTCGGAGAAGCCCATGTACCAGTCGGGCTGGGCACCGGTGGACACCTGGTCCGGACGGTAGGGGCCGATGGCCCAGATCGGGTTGATCTGCGCGACCGCCGCGATGGCCGCGATGGCACCGAAGACCAGGAAGAAGAAACCTCCGGCCTTGGCCATGTAGACCGGCAGCAGCGGCATGCCCACGACGTTCTTCTCGGACTTTCCGGGGCCCGCGAACTGCGTGTGCTTGTGGTAGAAGACCAGGATCAGGTGGCCGACCACCAGGCCGAGCATGATGCCCGGCAGCAGCAGGATGTGGACCGAGTAGAACCGGGCGACGAAGTCGTGGCCGGGGAACTGTCCGCCGAAGAGGAAGTACGACAGGTACGTGCCGACGATCGGCACGGACAGGACCGCGCCCTCCATGAAGCGGACACCGGTGCCGGAGAGCAGGTCGTCCGGGAGCGAGTAACCGGTGAAGCCGGTGAACATGCCCAGGACGAACAGCAGGAAGCCGAACAGCCAGTTGATCTCACGCGGCTTGCGGAACGCGCCGGTGAAGAACACGCGCATCATGTGCACGAACATGCCGGCGAGGAAGATCAGCGCGGCCCAGTGGTGGATCTGCCGCACGAGCAGACCACCGCGCACGTCGAACGAGATGTGCACGGTCGAGTTGAACGCCTCGGACATCAGCTGGCCCTGCAGCGGGACGTAGCTGCCGTGGTACGCCACCTCGTTCATCGACGGGTGGAAGAACAGCGTCAGGTACACACCCGTGAGGATGATGATGATGAAGCTGTAGAGGGAGACCTCACCCAACATGAACGACCAGTGGTCGGGGAAGATCTTGCGCATGTTGGCCTTGGCCAGGGAGTAGATCCCGAGCCGGCCGTCGGCCCAGTCGGCGACTCGCTCGCCGGCCGGCGCCTTCCCGCGGGTGCGGGACTCGTCGTTGGTCGTAGTGCTCATCCGCGCTCCCAGAATGCAGGACCGACGGGCTCCTCGAAGTCGCCGAGCGCCTGGAGGTAACCCTCGTCGTTCACGCCGATGCGGAGCTGCGGCAGGGCGTGACCGGCGGGGCCGAAGATCACTCGGGCACCGTCGGAGAGGTCGAAGGTGGACTGGTGGCACGGGCACAGCACGTGGTGCGTCTGCTGCTCGTACAGCGAGATCGGGCAGCCCACGTGGGTGCAGATCTTCGAGTACGCCACGATGCCCTCGTGCGACCACTCGAGCTCACGCTTGTCCTTGATGTTGTCCGGCTGCAGCCGGACGATCATCAGGGCCGCCTTGGCGATCTCGGTCTGGAACTCCTCGTCGGTGTCCTCCAGGCCCTCGGGCTTGGCGAAGGTCAACGAGCCGACCTGGACGTCCGAGGGACGCAGCGGCTGGTTGGTGTTCATGTTGACGAGCAGCTTGCCCTTCGACCACAGCGTGTGGCGCAGCGAGGTGCCGGGCAGCGGGCCGAGGTCGCGCAGCAGGATGACGCCGGACAGCGGCACCAGGGTGAGCGCGCCGAACATCGTGTTGCGGATCAGCTTGCGGCGGCCGATCGCCGACTCCTTGGCGCCCTGCTTGAAGTCCGCGTGGACCTTCGCGCGGACCTCCGGCTCGGCCTCGATCGGGTGGCGCTCGTCGGCGATCTCCACGTCGGACATCAGGGTGCGGGCCCAGTGGACCGCGCCCGCACCGATGCAGAACAGCGCCACGCCGAGGGTCAGGCCCAGCGTGAAGTTCAGCGCGCTGAGGTGACCGATCGGGAAGACGAAGATCGACTTGTCGCGCGGGATCCCCACGTACGCGGCGATGAAGCCGACGGTGGCCAGCATCGACACCGTGAACAGCAGGGCCACCATGCGCTCGGACCGCCTGGCGGCCCGCTCGTCGATGTCCTGGATCCGGTGCTCGTGGGGCGGCAGCCCCGGGTCGGCGAACGGGTCCTTCTCGTCCGCGATGCTCACCGCGACGTGCGCGGCCTCCTGCTCAGCGGGCAGGTTCTCTTCTGGAATGTCTTGGCTACTCATGACTTCTTGGCCTTTGCGGTCCGAGCGGCGACCCAGACGGCGACCGCGATCAGTACGCCCAGTCCGAAGATCCACGCGAACAGACCCTCACTGACCGGCCCGAGGCCGCCCAGGCTGAGGCCGCCGGGGTTGTTCGTCTGGTCGCTGTTGACCGCGTTCAGGTACGCGATGATGTCCTTCTTGTTCTTCTCCGACAGCGTGGTGTCGGGGAAGGACGGCATGTTCTGCGGGCCGGTGAGCATGGCCTCGTAGAGGTGCTTCGGGGCGACGCCCTCGAGGTTCGGCGCGTACTTCCCCTTGGTGAGGGCACCGCCCTTGCCGGTGAAGTTGTGGCACTGCGCGCAGTTGGTGCGGAACAGCTCACCGCCCTTGGCGATGTCCGCGCCCTCAGGGCCGTACTGCGCGGAGGTCGGCGTCTCGGGACCGGCGCCCAGCGAGGCGATGTACGCCGCGAGCTGGTCGATCTGGCCCTGCGTGTAGATGTTCTTCTTGCTCGGGACCTGCGGGCCCTGGGAGGTGGCGGCCGGCATGCGGCCGGTGCCCACCTGGAAGTCGACCGCCGCGGCGCCCACGCCCACCAGGCTGGGGCCGTCGGAGGAGCCCTGGCCACCGGTGCCGTGGCAGCTGGCGCAGCCGACCGAGTAGAGCTTCTTGCCCTCCTCGATGGTCAGGGACTGGGAGGTTTCATCGGCCTGCGCCTTGCTCGCGGGCGCGAACGCGGCGTACAGCCCCCCAGTGGCCGCCAGCGCAAGGAGTAGGACGACGACCGCCGCCAGCGGATGGCGTCGTCGTGCGGAGAGCTTTTTCACGGATTACCCCGGTGTCAGGATCTTCTGCGTCGATGCTTCTGGGATGGATCGGTCGCCGTCGTCCGGCGCGCCGATCACTTGATCAAGTAGATCGTGGCGAAAAGGCCGATCCAGACGACATCGACGAAGTGCCAGTAGTAGGACACGACGATGGCGGCGGTCGCCTGCTCGTGTGTGAACCTCTTCGCCGCGTAGGTGCGGCCGAGGACCAGCAGGAAGGCGATGAGACCGCCCGTCACGTGCAGGCCGTGGAAGCCGGTGGTCAGGTAGAACACCGAGCCGTACGGGTCGGAGGACAGCGAGATGCCGTCCTTCTTGACCAGCTCGGTGTACTCGTAGATCTGACCGCCGATGAAGATCGCACCCATGATGAAGGTGACGATGAACCAGCCGCGGAGCTTCTTCACGTCACCGCGCTCGGCGGCGAACACGCCGAGCTGGCAGGTGAGGGAGGAGAGCACCAGGATCGTGGTGTTCGTCGCGGAGAAGGGCACGTTCAGGGCGTGCGCCATCGCCTTCCAGTGATCCGGTCCGGTCACCGATCGAAGGGTGAAGTACATCGCGAAGAGGGCCGCGAAGAACATCAGCTCGGAACTCAACCAGATGATGGTTCCGACGCTGGTGAGGTTCGGCCGGTTGACCGACGGGTGCGCGTGCCCGGTTTCTACTGTCGTTGCTGTCGCCACGACCGACATTATGTCGGTCGCTTATCTCGCCCTCACTCCGGGGGGTGCCGTTCGGAGTGTCTCTGCCCGCCATACCGGTGTTGACGTGGTGTTCAGGGGAGTAACATCCGCCTCGAACGGCCCTGTCCGTCCCGTCCGTACGACGCCGACGTCCCGGAGGAACAATGCAGCCGACCGCCACGGTGCTGGTCTACAGCGACGACTCCAACACCCGCGAGCAGGTACGGATGGCCACCGGCCGAAGGCCCGCCCCTGACGTCCCGTTGGTCGAGTTCGTGGAGTGCGCGACGCCGGCGGCGGTCGTGCGCGAGTTGGACAAGGGCGGCATCGACGTGTGCGTCCTGGACGGGGAGGCCGTGCCCATGGGGGGCATGGGGCTGTGCCGGCAGATCAAGGACGAAGTGTTCGACGCCCCGCCGGTGTTGCTGCTCATCGGGCGGCCGCAGGATGCGTGGCTCGCGACGTGGAGCCGGGCCGAGGCTGCGGTGACGTTGCCCGTGGAGCCGGTGGAGTTCGCGGCTGCTCTGGCCTCTCTTCTGCGGCAGAAGAAGTTGCAGAGCGCCTAGTGAGCGGGGGCGCGGGAAACCCCGCGCCCCCGCTCAAGGGCGTTACACCGCCGTTGGCTGCAACCTTGCCGCTGCCTGCTGTGCCGCTGCGTCCGGGGTTCCTGTGCCGGTCAGGGCGCTTCCTGTGTGCCACTTCGTCCAGTCGACGTTCCAGTCGCCGAAGCCGTTGCCGAAGGGCTCCATCGTGTTGCCGTTGGAGTTGACGACCTTGACGATGTCGCCGGGGTGGACGTAGTCGTAGAACCACTCGGCGTTGCTGGTACTCATGCCGGTGCAGCCGTGGCTGACGTTGGCGTAGCCCTGGGAGCCGACGGACCAGGGCGCGGCGTGGACGTACTCGCCGGACCAGGTGACACGGGTCGCGTAGTAGACCGGCAGGTCGTACGAGTCCGAGGTGCCTGCGGAGATGCCGATGGTCTCACTGCGCATACGTACGAGGTACTGCTTCTCCAGGACCACCTTGACGCCGTTGCGGGTCTCGAAGCCGGGCTTGCCGGTGGTGACCGGCAGCTTCTTGATCTCGGCGCCGTTCTTGTAGACCGTCAGCTGGTGTGTGGCGGCGTCCGTGATGGCCTCGATCCGGTCGCCGATGGTGAGCTTCAGATCCTTGGCCTTGCCGCCGCGCAGCCGGTCGCCGACCTTCACGCCCTCCAGGTTGCTGTGCGCGGTGATGGTCGCGTGGGCCGGCCAGTACTCCTTGGGGCGGAAGTGGAGCTGCTTGTCGTCCACCCAGTACCAGGAGCCCTGAACGGCGGGGACGGAGTCGACCCTGAGGGCGCGCTCGACGACGGCGCGCTGGGCCTTGTCCTTCACCGGCTGGTTGAGGTCGGCCGTGACCGGCTGTCCGACCCCGTACGCGCCCGCCTTCGGCCCGAAGGTGACGTCCAGGGTCTTCTTGTCGGTGGACTTGCTGGTGTCGAAGGTGAGCTCCTTGCGGCCCGGGGCGCCGTCCTCGTCCTCCGTGCTGATCCGCACCGTGTAGTGGGCGTTCGCGGCGAGCGGGGAGGTGCTGTGCCAGCGGCTGCCGTCGGCGGCGAGTTCGCCCGCCACGTAGCGTCCCGTGCTGTCCACGGCCGTGACGTCCGTGATGCGCCCGTCGCCGTTGGAGGTGACCTCGAGGGGCTTGTCGGGGTCGGCCCTCTTCCCGGCACCGGTGGGGGCGTTGAACGAGATCTGATCCGCCGCGTCGTACGGCTCGGCCGACAGGGGGTTGCCGTCCGAGCCACAGGCGGTGACGCCCGCGCCGAGGGCGGTGACCAGCAGAGTGCAGCCGACGACGGTGCGGGTGCGCGGAAGCTTGCTCATGCGCCCCACGTTAAGGAGGTTCGTCAATCCCGGCGCGTTGAGTGACCCTTTCGAGGGAATGGCCGTACGGAAAAAGGCGCCGTGGGCAGAAAAGCAGGAGCCCGGACCTCCTGAGGGAGTGTCCGGGCTCCTGGGAGCGCTCAGCGGCTGCTACTGGGTGCGGTTCTCACCGTGGTAGTACTCGAAGACCCAGCCGAACAGGCCGATCATGATGATCGGAGCCGAGAAGTACAGCAGCCACCAGCCGACCGCGATGCCGAGGAAGGCCAGCGCGCCACCGATGCCGAGGGCGAGCGGCTGCCAGCTGTGCGGGGCGAAGAAGCCCAGCTCACCCGCGTCGTCCGCGACGTCGGCCTCCTTGTCGTCCTGGGCACCCGCGTCGACGCGCCGGGCGGTGAAGCCCAGGTAGAAGCCGATCATGATGCTCAGGGCGAAGGCCAGGAAGAGCGCCGTGGTTCCGGCCGGCTCCTTCGACCACACGCCATAGACGATCGCCATGACGAGCATGAAGACGCTCAGCCAGATGAACATCCTGCCCTGGATCTTCACTTGCCGGCCTCCTTGCTGCCCGCGATGGCGCCGGCGTGCTCCAGCTGCTCGAGGGCCGCGATCTCAGGGTGATGCAGGTCGAACGCCGGGGATTCGCTGCGGATCCGCGGCAGGGTGAGGAAGTTGTGCCGCGGCGGCGGGCAGGACGTCGCCCACTCGAGCGAACGACCGTAGCCCCACGGGTCGTCTACCTCGATCTTCTTGCCGTACTTCGCGGTCTTCCACACGTTGTAGAGGAACGGCAGTATCGACAGACCGAGCAGGAACGAGCTGATCGTCGAGACCGTGTTCAGGGCGGTGAAGCCGTCGGCCGCG